>NZ_JAMDGZ010000105.1 GCF_028656935.1 Pseudomonas rubra | reverse complement strand
TTGTTCGGAGCATCCCTAGCAGCATGGCTCGTTGTCCTCCATCACTACATGCAGGTGGCCTACAACTTCCAGCTCACTGACCCGATCTCCGTCGCGCTGCACAGATATGGAGCGATTGGAGTCGACCTTTTCTTCGTCATCAGCGGCTTCGTCATCTACCTGTCTTCAACTGGCAGAAAGATTACTCCCCTGATGTTTTCCGCCCATCGACTGGCGCGTGTAGCGCCCGCTTATTGGATATTCACGCTCGCGACCGCGGCGACTATAGCCTTTGTTCCCGGCATGGTCCCGTACACTCTTTTCGAGCCAATGTTTTTGTTGAAAAGTCTGCTATTCATCCCAACCCAGAACCCTACCGGCATCGGCTTCTTCCCAATGATGACTGTGGGCTGGACATTAAACTATGAGATGGCATTCTATGCGGTATTTTTAATTTCCCTGTTCTCCCCACAAAACCTGCGCCTCCCTGCATTGGTGGTTGGAATAGGCCTGCTTTATTGGCTGGCCCCGTCACTCGGCGGAGCGCTGGAATTTTACGGAAATCCTATTATATTTGAGTTCCTGCTTGGCGTTGCCATCGCCTGGGTCTACCAGCGAGGATGGGTAGGTAATATCAAGCCTGCCATCGCATGGGTGGCTACTGGCTGTGCATTAGGCCTTATCATTTATAATGGACAAGTAACACACCACCCAATCAAGTCTGGAATCCCCTGCGCAATTCTTGTTCTATGCGCACTTTCTCAAGAACGAGCCTTCCCCAAGTCCAGCCTACTCACTCGTCTTGGCGACTGGTCTTACTCCACCTACTTGTGTCACATCTTGATCATATGTGCAATGGTAAAGGCAGGTAGCATCTTCCACTTAGATCCTACTGTCACACTCACTGGGGCCATACTCGGGATTTTTATTGTTTCTGCTTTTAGTTTCCACGTCATTGAAAAGCCAATCTCCAGCCTAGTGAGGAATACTCGAAGCATCAACGCTAAGACATACCCCCAAAAGGAAGGTGTAAGGTGATATGTTGCACTGATTGAAAATCTGCCGCACCAACAATTCTCCCTGCGGACTAATCAACAAGGGGAGGTGTGAAAGCGCCACCGAACAGACGATTCTCATTTACACATCACAAACGCCTATCAAGAGACAGTGCTGCGCTCTCCTCGCCCTTGTGACTTCATTCCCATGAAGGGCCGATTGGGGTTCTTTGAGGTGCCGGAAGAACTGTAGCCGCGCGCCTACTTATCGGCGGCTAGTCGCAGAAATACCGGAGCCAATAGGCTTCCCGGCATGCACTGTTAAAGCTGATCCAGCATTCAGCACAGACCGCGTCGCTGGCGAAGTTGTCCTGCTCCGCCAGCCGCTTGATGAGTGCACCGTCATCGAAGGTATAGGTTTTCTCCTCGGCGGTGACCGTGAACCCTGGGTCGAGCCAGGTTTGCTGATTTGAACTTCCAAGCTACGCAATGTGCGGCGAGGGCACCCCAAGGATGGCGCTGACCACGTCCACTGGTCAGCTTTGAGGCATACATGGTGGAAACAGGCGTCTACTAGAGGTCATGCCCTCTGGCTCTACGCAGAAGACGCCAATCGAGGTATGCCGCCCATGAGACGCCTCCAGAAGATCACTCAGCAGCGCCGCCGGCAGTTGCATGTTCATTTGCCGCCCAGCGAATTGAACGAGGTGTTGTATGGCGATGGGACAGGCCGAGTGCGACAGGTCCGCGAAGTAGCAGGAAGAAGACTTGAGTTTGAAGGTTTGGCCAGGGGCAATGCTCCTGATGTCCTTTACCCACGCCACAGGTGACGACAGCATCATGGCATCTCAGAAAGGTTTTTCCCGCGAGGAGGCAGACAACAACGCATCGACTTCGGCGTTTCGTTCCCGAGAGGAGCGTGTCGCCAACGGTAAGCGACTGCGTGAACAGATCCCTCGCGAGGAGCACGCCAAGTGGAAATCACCCCGGCAGCGCGATGTCATCTCCATACTGGAGAAATCCAACCGTGACCGCCTTCAGGATTTAGTACCCATCCGCTACGGGCGGATGCTTCGTAGCCCTTTCACCTTCCTGCGCGGGTCGGCCGCGCTGATGGCGCATGATTTGGCTAGCGGACCGAATATCCGCGTGCAGGTACAGGCCTGCGGTGACTGTCACTTGCTCAACTTTGGCCTGTTCGCAACACCCGAGCGCAACCTGGTGTTCGACCTCAACGATTTCGATGAAACCCTTCCTGCACCCTGGGAGTGGGACATCAAGCGCCTGACCGTGAGCTTCGCCGTTGCCGCACGCGACGGTGGCGCTTCCGATGCCCGTGCACGCGAGGTTGCCGTTGCCTGCGTACGTGCATACCGCGAAAATCTGCGCCGTTATTCGAAGATGAATCCTCTGGAAGTCTGGTACTCGCGCCTTGACGCGCAGACATTGCTAGATGCAGCACCCGACGTGAAGGCGCGTAAGTTCCGTCAGCAGTTATTCGATCGTGCCCGCGAGCGAGTGATGGAAAGTGTCTTCCCGAAGATCGCAGGAGTGGTTGGAGGGCACCCGCGTATTGTCGATCAACCGCCGGTCATTCAGCACGTTAGCGACCCAGACTTCATGGCGCGCGCCCAACAGGGCCTGATTGACTATCGCCAAAGTCTTTCCGACGAACGCCGCGTGTTACTCGATCGCTATCGCCTGGTGGATGCTGCACTAAAAGTCGTCGGTATCGGTAGCGTCGGCACGCGGTGCTACATTGCTTTGCTATTTTCCCCCCCGTGTCAGGCTACT
>NZ_JAMDGZ010000104.1 GCF_028656935.1 Pseudomonas rubra | reverse complement strand
GACTTACGCAAGGTGAGTTCGCCGGACGCTTACGGCGTTGCTTGGTCATCAGACACCTCTCTGTGGCGAGCATTCTCGCCTAAATGGGTGTCCGGGGTTAGTAGACCACTACAATTGAGTCTGTCGGTCCTGGAAATGTGAAAGTTGTTTCGGCAAAGCTAGGTGACACAAATTTACAGTTTTTTAGAACTGCAACAATGTCAGGGCTCTCTAAAGAAGAAGCTGTCTGGAGCACGCCGATAGGGAAGTCAATGAGTTTGCTAGGATTTAAGAAGGTTGAGATTTCCGGTATGGGTGAAGGAGTGATTTTTTCGCCTTGAAAGTGAGGTGTGACATGGGAAAGGTAGAAGCCATTAGGAAACTAGTTGCTGTTGGGCGTGCTAAAGATGTATTGGATCTTGTTGAGGGGGAGTCTTCTTATATTTCTGAGGGTTCTTTAGGTGCCCCTCAAGAACCGGAATTTCGTCGTTTGTGGATTCTTGTAGTGCACCATTTAAGATTTGTCTCGGAGTTCGGTGTTCCTTCTTCAGGAGAGCATAAAGATGGAAAGCATTATGCTGCCTTTCCTGATGCGTTTGATCAGTGGCTTCAGGCTGGGGCGCCAGGGATTTCCAGCGAAGACCTGAGTGCCTTTCTCAAGGATCATCCTTTATAAGGTCCCAAAGGAATATCAACAACGATTGAGCCAAAGATCGCCGATCAAATGGGCAAGCGAGGCTGGACGGAAAGCTCTATACAGTCTGCAATCGACAACCCTGTTAAAGCGGTTGTGACTAGGTTCTGTATGAAAACCTTTGAAATCTCGTCATGGCCCGTGGCGGCCTGATTTTTCGTAGAGTTCTTGCCTTTTAGGGATTCTCCGATCAA
>NZ_JAMDGZ010000103.1 GCF_028656935.1 Pseudomonas rubra | reverse complement strand
AGCAATGGCCGCTCTTGGCCCAGAGTGTGTAAAAACACCTCCGCGAACCCTTGCTATGATTTCTGAGGATTTCATCGCAGGGATCGCCCATGAAGCGCTTTATCCAAGGTGAACATCGAGGCCAAGGCACCTTACTTCCCGAGAGCCTCGACGATTACGTCAGCGATACCAATCCGGTGCGCATAGTCGACGTCTTCGTCGACGAACTGGACCTGGTCAATCTGGGTTTTGACGGTGCCATTCCCGCCGATACTGGCCGGCCTGCTTACCACCCCGCGATCCTGCTGAAGATCTACATTTACGGCTATCTCAACCGCATCCAGTCGAGCCAGCGTTTGGAGCGAGAAGCCCAGCGCAACGTCGAACTGATGTGGTTGACCGGGCGTTTGATGCCGGACTTCAAGACTATCGCCAACTTCCGAAAAGACAACAGCAAGGCCATCCGAGGCGTCTGTCGCCAGTTCGTCGTGCTGTGTCAGCAGTTGGGACTGTTCGGAGAACATCTGGTCGCCATCGATGGCAGCAAATTCAAAGCAGTCAACAACCGCGACCGCAATTTCACCAGCGCCAAACTGAAGCGGCGAATGGAAGAAATTGAATCGAGTATCAACCGTTACCTGACGGCACTCGATGCTGCCGATCGGCAAGAACCAGCAGCTTCCGAGCCCAGTACCGTACGGCTGGAAGAGAAAATCGCCAAGCTGAAGACGCAAATGAAAGAGCTTCAAGCGATCGAAATCCAACTCAACGAATCGCCGGATAAACAGGTCTCACTGACTGATCCAGACACCCGCTCCATGATGACGCGCGGCACAGGAATCGTCGGCTACAACGTGCAAACAGCGGTCGATACCCAGAACCACTTGATCGTTGCTCATGAGGTCACCAACTTCGTTTCCGACCGCGATCAACTCAGCTCGGTGGCGAAGCAGGCTCGCGATGCCATGGCGTCAGAAGCGCTGGCGGTGGTGGCTGACCGAGGTTACTTCAAGGGTGAAGAAATCCTTGCCTGTCACGACGCGGACATCACTGTCCTACGCGCTCAAAGGCTCGATGACTATACTACACTG
>NZ_JAMDGZ010000102.1 GCF_028656935.1 Pseudomonas rubra | reverse complement strand
GTGCGCGATCCTGGTTTGCTCGGCCGCCGATGGTCCGATGCCACAAACCCGTGAGCACATCCTGCTGTCCCGTCAGGTAGGCGTTCCGTACATCGTGGTCTTCCTGAACAAGGCTGACCTGGTAGACGACGCTGAGCTGCTGGAACTGGTCGAGATGGAAGTTCGCGACCTGCTGTCCACCTACGACTTCCCAGGCGATGACACTCCGATCATCATCGGTTCGGCTCGTATGGCGCTGGAAGGCAAAGACGACAACGAAATGGGCACCACTGCCGTTCGTAAGCTGGTTGAGACTCTGGACAGCTACATCCCAGAGCCTGAGCGCGCTATCGACAAGCCGTTCCTGATGCCAATCGAAGACGTATTCTCGATCTCGGGTCGTGGTACCGTTGTTACCGGTCGTATCGAGCGCGGTATCGTCAAGGTTCAAGAGCCGCTGGAAATCGTTGGTCTGCGTGACACTCAAACCACCACCTGCACCGGTGTTGAGATGTTCCGCAAGCTGCTGGACGAAGGTCGTGCTGGCGAGAACTGTGGCGTTCTGCTGCGTGGTACCAAGCGTGACGACGTTGAGCGTGGCCAGGTTCTGGTCAAGCCAGGTTCGGTCAAGCCGCACACCAAGTTCACCGCAGAAGTCTACGTTCTGTCGAAAGAAGAAGGCGGTCGTCACACTCCGTTCTTCAAAGGCTACCGTCCACAGTTCTACTTCCGTACTACTGACGTGACTGGTAACTGCCAGCTGCCAGAAGGCGTTGAAATGGTAATGCCGGGTGACAACATCCAGATGGAAGTTACCCTGATCAAGACCATCGCGATGGAAGACGGTCTGCGTTTCGCTATCCGTGAAGGCGGTCGTACCGTCGGCGC
>NZ_JAMDGZ010000101.1 GCF_028656935.1 Pseudomonas rubra | reverse complement strand
GACAAGTAGCCTGACACGGGGGGGTGATGAACAAAGCAAGTGGAGTGCAGGGCTCGCCGTTAGATCCATCTTTCGTACGTGGTCGAAATCCAATGCGGGTGCCGATAAGTTGCGCAGGTATTAAAGCCCATTTCCACACTGCCGTGCTTTTCCATCTGTTGTGCGCACGGTTAGCCTGGCCTGCTGCGCAGCGTTAGAGTGCCACGTGTTTGCGCTCCTCAAGCCGTTCCAGGATCGCAGCCACCTGCTGACCAAAACCGAGCGGGTCTTCGAGCATCATCAAGTGCCCGCAGCCAGGCATCACCGTCACGCCCTCAGCCATTTCCCGGGCCCAGGCGGGCACATCCCAACCGGCCAGCGATTGCTCGCCTGCCAGAAGGTGTACTGGCACTTGTTTGAACAGGGCCTGCAGTTGCTGCGGGTAGTCCGGGCTGGCTGTGACCGCCACCACCGACCGGGCCATGGCCTGAAGGGTGCTGGCCGGCTGATGCCCGAGCCACCGCGCCGCACGGTCCAGCAACGCCGGTTCACCCTCCAGACCGGAGCGCGCCAGCCAAGTCCGAGGCTGGGCCTGGTAGCCGGTGAGCAAGGCCGCCACTTCATGGGCAGGGGAACGTGCCACTGACGAGGACCAGAAGGCGTCCTTGAGGCTGAAATTGCCTTCGACGCTGATCAGGCTCAGCACCCGTTGCGGGTGGCATAAGGCAAACAGGTAAGCCACCACCCCCCCCACTGAGTGCCCGACCACATGCACCTGGCGCGGGCCGAAGCGTTGCCCGATCCACTGTTCGATGTGTTCGACCTGCGCGGCAATGCCGATGCTGTCCGCGCCCACACCGGTCAGGCTGCCATACCCCAGCAGGTCTGGCGCCTCACAGGGCCTGCCGGCCAGTGCCTGTTCGATCAGTTGACACTTCAATGTACCAATAAGGCCATTGATGAAAATCACCGGGGCCTGTCCAGTTGCAGTCATGTGCGTCTCCATCGGCAAAAATTGGCAACTTCACTGTTCACATCAGGTTTCCCACACGAGCCTGGAGGTATACGTCAGGGAATCACGATCTCATCGAAAAAGTGCACACCAACCTCGTGGTTCGGGCGCACCGCCAGTACCTCCCCAGCCATACTCTGCACGACCGAGTGGTCGGCCTCGATGGGTGTTCCTGTACGCCGATCCAAGGCCGGTATTTGCGCGGGCGGACTGAACAGCAGATTGCCTTGAAAACTGCGGACCTCAATGCCGGTGCGATAGTGCACAGGGCCGAAATCGACGGCACGGGTCAATACGCCGTGCCAACTGAGCACATCACCGTGAGGCCCGCTCAGGCGCATGCTCAGCGAGCCCAGTTCCAACCCCAGCAGCTGGGTCGGTGTGTCTTCGGCCCTCGCCTCCCATCCATCGCCCTCGATGGAAAACACCCTGACCGGCCCCGGCCAGACAATGCCTCCCAGCTCGCTACCGGGCGCCAGCATGCAGCCTTCCAGGCGCCACTCGGAGAATCGGAAATGGGCACCGAACGGGAAGTGGAACTCGACCTTGCCTGGCTCACACCTGAAGCCCTGCACGTCGGTAGCCGCCACCGTCTCCAGCGTCGCCGAGCCATGGTGTTGCCATAGCTCCAGGCGACGCACGCCTATACCCATGATATTACCCAACGTACGCTCGAAGTCGGCTTGTTCGAGGCTGTGCATACCATAAGGGACGGGATTGCCACTGAGGTCGTTGAAAGGTTCCAGGTACTCCAGCCGGACCCGCGTGCCCGCAGGCAGCACCAGGTCACCCAGCACCTCCTCGCGCTCCAGGCGCGGGTTGTGCGCACGCCAATCAAGCCAATGGCTAACCTCGATCTTGGCGTAGGGCACGCCAGCAACCGCCAGGCCCACGCCCAGAAAACCGAACCGCCAAGGCCGCCCCAGCATATAGCGCCTGCACCGCGGAACCAGTAAGGCCAGCAGGCAGGCAAGCAGCAGCCAGAGAGAAACGGCGGACGCCATGAAGATCATGTAGCCGACGATCATGGCGAATGGATCGATAGGGATCATGGACGTCCTTGTTAACCTCATGACAGGCCGCGCAGGATAATCCAGGCTGCGCTGCTTGCCCAAACAAGATCCTACAGGGTGAAAATACTATCGCTTTTTACGATGGTATCTATTTTTTATATAGGCAAAAAAGCGATGACAATGACCTCACCAAAACACACCTTCAGGTGACGTCATGAAACTGCAAGCCACCCAAAAATCCTTCGCTGAGCGCATCGTCCATGCCGTCGGCTTTGAAGTCATCGCCGTGCTGATCTGCGCGCCGATCGGCGCCTGGTTGCTGGATCGCTCGATGCTTGAGGTCGGTGCCTTGGCGGTGGTGTTGTCGACCGTGGCGATGGTCTGGAACATGCTCTACAACGCCGCCTTCGACCGTTTCTGGCCTGCCAGCCGGGTTGCGCGCACGATCAAGGTTCGCGCCCTGCATGCCGGCGGCTTTGAAACCGGTTTCGTGGTGATCGGCGTGCCGATCGCGGCGCTGATGCTCGATGTGTCGCTGGTGCAGGCGTTTGTGCTGGAGATCGGCTTCTTCGCCTTCATGCTGCCCTACACCATGGCCTACAACTGGGCCTACGATACCCTGCGTCAGCGCCTGGTGAGCGCTCCGGCAAGCCTGGTCCGGGCGCAGTAACCCATATTCATGGCAGCGTACTACTGGTTTGGAGCGCACGAAGCGTATGATGGCAATACGGCCGACCGCATAGGTTGGGTAAGTAACAAGTAGCAGATGTAGGATGCAGCGATTCCAGCAACGGATGGCTCGACTTACTCCGTGTGACTGAGATCGAATCATGAGCGGTAATCTGTGGGTGTGGGAAGAAGAAGAGCTGCTGGCCTTGCGCAAGGCATTTGCCGCACTCAAGGCCAGGCAACGCCAGACCGAGCGGGTTTCCCAGCGACGCATGGCCGCCGAGCTTGGGGTCAGCGTGACCACCCTTAATGCCTACATGACCGGCAAGCGCGCACTGGACGTCAAGTTCGCGCTGATGTTCGAGCAATTGACCGGTATTCCCACGCGCAGCTACAGCCCACGCCTGGCCGATGAGATCATCAGCCTCAAGCACCAGCGCAAACCTGCGGTCTAGACACGCCGCGCCAACCACGTTCGGACACCGCTTGGCCACGTGAAATTTATCTGGTAGTTTTTCATGAAAAAATACCAATAAAAATTCACGAGGTCCGTCATGTTCAAGCAGTCCGCCCAGCATGTCGCAAGCGTCTACGCCCAGACCTACCCTGCCCCAATCCCCTTGCGGCCTACCCTAAAGGAGCGCCTGGACACCGAGGTGCTGATCATTGGCGCTGGCTTCAGTGGCCTGCACACGGCCCTGCGCCTGGCCTTGGCTGGCAAGCGGGTGACGTTGCTTGAGGCCAGTCGCGTGGCCTGGGCGGCCTCGGGGCGTAACGGCGGGCAGGCATTGCTGGGTTGGTCGTGCGACATGGCGCCGCTGGAAAAGTCGCTTGGCCAGGAGCGTGCGCGGCGGCTGTGGGACAGCATGCGCTGGGCGGCCAGTGAGATGCGCGAACTGCCGGTGCGTCACGGCTTCGAGGTCGACTACCGGCGTGGCAGCCTGTGGGCCGCGGTGCTGCCCAGGCGCGTAGCGATGCTGCATGAAGCCGTGCGCGAGGCCGAGGACAAATGGGGCTATGACCAGTTGCGGGTGATCGAACGCGACGAACTGCCGGAATGGATTGGCAGCCCGCGCTACCAGGCGGCGCTGCATGACGCCGAAGGCGCCCACCTCAACCCGCTGAAACTGGCCCAGGGCCTGGCCACTGCCATCGAAGCGGCCGGCGGGCGCATCTTCGAGCAGAGCCGGGTGCTCAGTTACCGTAACACCCCGGCCGGTTTTGTTGCCCGCACCGACCAGGGCGAGGTGCGCAGCGAGGTGCTGGTGCTGGCCTGTAACGCCTATATCGATCAGCTCGACCGCCCGCTGTCGCAGCGCCTGCTGCCGGTAGGCTCTTACCAGGTCGCCACCGCGCCGCTGGACCCGGCCCTGGCCCGCTCGCTGCTGCCGCACAACAGCTGTGTGATCGATAACCAGTTTGTCCCCGACTACTTTCGCCTGACCCCGGACCATCGCCTGTTGTTCGGTGGCGGCTGCACCTACCTGGGCGGCATTCCCAAGGACGTCGCCGCGGCCACCCGGCCCGTCATGGAGCGGGCTTTTCCACAACTGCAAGGCGTGGCCATCGATTACGCCTGGGGCGGCCATATCGACTGCAGCCTGCGCCGCACCCCGGACATCGGCCGCCAGGGTCAGCGCTACTGGCTGCAAGGTTTTTCTGGCCATGGCGTGCTGCCGACCCTGGCCGGCGCCCGGGCGGTCAGTGATGCGATCCTCGGCGACCACGATTTATTGGCGTTGTACCAGGCCATCGACAAAGGCCGCTTCCCCGGCGGCGACCTGTTCGCCGCCCCGCTGGAAGCCGCCGCCAAGGCCTGGTACCGCCTGCGCGACACTCTTTGAGAGGAACATCCGATGGACATGCAGGAAGAAATCGAAAGCCTGGCAATCCTCATCCGCGACCTGCGCAAGCACCGCAACCTGACCCTTGGCGAACTGGCCGAACGCATCGATCGCTCGGTGGGCTTTTTGTCCCAGGTCGAACGCGGTCTGTCACGGCCGACCGTGGCCGACCTGACTGCCATCAGCGAAACCCTGTGCGTGCCGACCACCTACTTCTACAACCTGAGCAAGCCTCGACAAGTGGATTGGGTCACCCGCCCTGGGGAGCGACGCACCCTGTACTACGCCGCCGGAATCACCGACGTGCTGGTATCGCCCAAGCTCACCGGCGGCTTTTCCATGCTCGAAAGCCACCTGGCGCCAGGCGCCAGCAGCGGTGACGGGCACCTGGACGACAGCTCCGAGCAAGGTGGCTTTGTGCTTGAAGGCGAGTTGAGCCTCTGGCTCGATGACGCTGAGGTGCCGGTTACCCTGCAGGCCAACGACAGCTTTCAACTGCCGCCGCACAGCCAGTTTCGATACGCCAATCTGACCGAACACACTACCCGGGTACTCTGGGTATTCCGTTGAAACCAAGCGCAGGATCGCATGTAATGACAACAATAAATGACTGCCCTGATCTGCTTAGTGAAGTACGCGCCTTTCGCGCCGAGCATCCTCAGGTGCGTTATGTCGACTTGATCAGCCTGGATATTCCCGGGCATTTCTATGGCAAGCGCTACCCCATCGACATGCTCGAAAAGGTCGCCGCCGGCAGCGCCCTGAAGCTGCCGCAGAACTGCGTGCTGCTAGGGGTTCAGGGCGGCCTGCACCCGATCGGCGACTACTGTTTCAACGACGGTGACCCGGACGCCCCCCGACGCCTGATCCCCGGCACCCTCAAGCCGGTACGCTGGGAGAACCAGCCTCTGGGGCAGATGCTGATCAGCTCCGACGGCACCGCCGCACCGATCGAGTTCGAGCCCCGCGAAGTGCTGGCGCGGGTGCTACAGCGCCTGGAACGCCGCGGCATTCGTCCGGTGGTGGCCTTTGAGCTGGAGTTCTACCTGTTCGACCGCACCTTGAAGGACGGCCTGCCACAGTTCCCCCGCGACCCCTTCAGCGATGACCCGGACGACCAGCCGAACATGCACATCGAGCGCCTGTCGCGCTACTCTGACGTGCTGCGGGAGATGGTCGAGGCGGCCAACGAGCAAGGTGTGGACGCCAATGTGATCACCGCAGAACTCGGCCCCGGCCAGTTCGAGATCAATTTCGGCCACTGCGACGATGGCCTGCGCGCCGCCGACTGGGCCGCGTTGTTCTGCCGCAGCACCCGCGGCGTGGCGCTCAAGCACGGCATGCGCGCAAGCTTCATGAGCAAGCCGTACCTGGACGCACCGGGCAGCGGCATGCACGTACACGTCAGCCTCTACGATCAGCAAGGCAACAACCTGCTGGCCGCCGATGAGCAGCGGCCGTTGCGCCACGCCGTGGCCGGTTGCCTGGAGCTGTTGCCGCAGTGCATGCCGATCTTCGCCGCCAACCACAACGCCATGCGCCGCTACGGCGCCATGGTCAATGCCGCCAGCCGCGCCAGCTGGGGCTTTGAAGACCGCGACGCGTGTATTCGCATCCCCGAGTCAGACCCGCGCAACCTGCGCATCGAGCATCGCCTGGCCGGTGCCGACGCCAACCCCTACCTGGTGCTGGCGGCGATTCTCAGCGGCATGGAGCATGGCCTGGAGGCCGGCAAGGAGCCCATTTCCCCGCTCAATGAAGACCGCAGCAGTGGAATCGACTTTCCCAAGGACATGCTCGCGGCGGTGGCGGCCATGCGTCATCACCCGGTGGTCAACGAGCGGCTGGGCAGCGAGTTCATCATGGTCTACTGCGAAAACAAGCGCCAGGACCATCTGGCCTTCATGCATGAGGTGAGTGCGCGGGAGTATCGCTGGTTTCTATAGACGTTATCGCGGGGCAAGCCC
>NZ_JAMDGZ010000100.1 GCF_028656935.1 Pseudomonas rubra | reverse complement strand
GGGTTAGTAGACCACTACACCAACGCTCTGCACGTCGAGCGGATGCTGTTTTGCAGGCATGCAGGTTCCTTGGCCGCCATATCGCGGCTGTTCAATAGAGGGGAGAGGGGTTAAAGCGGGGTGGAGTACAAATGCGCTCCTGGCAGCGCTTTCGCTACCGGGCGGCGTTCGGCTGGAGAGCGAGACCCTTCACGGCCTCGCTATAGATGAATTTGATCTGATCCCACGGGATCGTGTGGCTCTGCCCGTATTCACCTTCGCCATCGCATATCTCGCAGCCTTCTGCTGGCTCCTCAAGATCAAGGCATTCCGGGCATTCGCGAGTGACCTCCAGCTTGAACTCACCAAGCAACAGAGCTTTGGCGCCGTTCTCGGCGTTGAGCTGCCTGGGCATGATGCAGTACCCGTCGGGGATAGATAACGCCGGCTCGCCCTGATACTGGGCGACTGGCGCATCAAGCAGGCCCTGCCAGAACTCAGCATGAGGCGAGGGGTATGGATGGGCTTGGTACTGCAGCAGCTTCACCAGTCGCTCAACTTCATCACGCGGCACGCTGACCATCTGTTCGGTGTTGCTGGATCGGTTTTCTGTGGGCATGGGGATACCTCGCTGTCATATCGCGGCAGTGAATGGAGAGTAGGGATTACAACTCGAAGGTTTCCGGGTACTTTTCATCGTTTTAGGAGGAGCCCGCGTGATAGTTCATGGAATCGAGTACAGGTTCGGCAGAGCCTCCAGCGTCACTCTGGGCCATGACGGTCTTGCTCTGGAGTGCATTCGCGGAAGTCAGATTATTTTCGAGATTTTCCGCAACGATGAAACCTTGAGGTTCGAGGTAACGCTCTTCGAGCGCGACGTTCCTTTAGAACTACTCGAGTATGCAGTGCCTGCTGCCCGAGAGTAAGCGTCCGGCGAACTC
>NZ_JAMDGZ010000099.1 GCF_028656935.1 Pseudomonas rubra | reverse complement strand
AGTTCGCCGGACGCTTACAAAAGGATTCCGAGCCCCAGGCACTGGTGGGGAGGTGCGCAGCTGGCTGTACGACCGGCGTCGAGAGCCTAGGAAAACGAACCTCAAAGCTATCGGGATGGAAGGGCATTTTTATGCGGTAGAAACCGAGCCAGACCTTGATGACAAAATCACGATGGTCGAGGAGAAAGTTTATGCCCCTTTGATCGACCGGCTTCGGCGAGGTGAGCTCGATGGTCAAAGCGTTAGCGCCATACCAGATCTGCTAGCCCACTTTGAAATTCGCAGCCGTCATGTGCGGCACAATATGGAGTTTGCCGGGGATGCGTGCATCAGCAGCATTCTAAAACGCATGGCTGATCCAGGCACTCTTGCTCAGCTACTCAGGCCCCATCTGCACATTGAGTCCCCAGCTATCGATCAAGTCATCAGAGAGATGCCCAACGCCGATCAGGTCAAGCAGGTACTGGCGGAGCGTCCAGATTTGCTAGCAGGGTTCTTCGATGCAGTGGTTCCGATGGCAGCAGCACAGATTGCGGCATTGCTGCCAAGTACCAAGAATCATGTCTCACAAGCGGTGAGGCAATGCCACATCAATGTGATGTCCGAATCGGTTGCCCCCGAAAAGCGAGCGGATCGCTTCAGGGCATTGAGCTATAGCTTGGAGAACTATGCACCTGGTGATCTTCCACTAGGTGACTCCATCGTGCTCTTCCATGTGAAGGCGCAAAGGGCATTCAGTCCGTTTCTCGACAAGGGTGACGAGCTCATACACGTCGTTCTTCCCCTCGCATCCAATTTGTTCCTCCTCGGCACCGCTGATGGTTATCAGGGCCACCCAACCTATGACATGCCGAGGGAGATTGCTCGCTGCTCCATGGACTACTTCATCGCAAGTGACGCCAAACCGCATTTGGCTGACCTGAGATGTGAAATTGGCTCTAACGCTCAATGGGTCTCTGAAGCCGAGGTGAGTTGCATCATGGAGGAGGTCATCCAAAAACTCATGCAAGGGTAGAGCTGATAAGGTTACATCCTTTAGGGATTCTCCGATCA
>NZ_JAMDGZ010000098.1 GCF_028656935.1 Pseudomonas rubra | reverse complement strand
GTAGTGGTCTACTAACCCCGGACACCCATTTAGGCGAGAATGCTCGCCACAGAGAGGTGTCTGATGACCAAGCAACGCCGTACCTTTACCCCTGAGTTCAAGCGCGAAGCTGCCTGCCTGGTGCTCGACCAAGGCTATAGCCACGCCGAAGCTGCACGCTCGCTCGGCTTGGTCGAGTCGGCCCTGCGCCGGTGGGTCAATCAGCTTCAGCAAGAGCGCGGCGGCATCACGCCGGCCAGCAAAGCGTTGACGCCAGAGCAGCAAAAAATCCAAGAGCTGGAAGCTCGGATCACGCGCCTTGAACGCGAGAAGTCGATACTAAAAAAGGCTACCGCGCTCTTGATGTCGGAAGATCTCGAGCGTACGCGCTGATCCGCCAGCTCAGCGACCATGAGCCCGTTGATTGTTTGTGCGAAGTGTTCGAAGTCACTCGCTCAAGTTACTACGCACATCGTCATAGAAGGCGAACTCCGGACGTTGAACGACTGCGGTTGCGCAGTCGAGTGAATGAGCTGTTCACGCGAGGGCGAAGTGCGCCCGGCAGCCGTAGCATCAAGGCAATGATGCAAGAAGAGGGTGAGCAAATCGGAAGATTCAAGGTACGCAGCCTGATGCGTGAGCTGGCGTTGGTCAGCAAGCAGCCAGGATCACATGCGTACAAAAAGGCCACAGTGGAGCGGCCAGATATTCCGAATATCTTGAACCGAGCGTTTGATGTCAAAGCGCCAAATCAGGTCTGGTGTGGCGACATCACTTACGTTTGGGCGCAGGGCAAATGGCACTATCTGGCAGTTGTCCTGGATCTCTATGCACGCAGAGTGGTGGGCTGGGCCTTATCAGAAAAGCCGGACGCAGACCTCGTGGTCAAAGCGCTGGACGTGGCTTACGAACAACGCGGAAAGCCTCAAGGGCTGCTGTTCCACTCCGACCAGGGGTCGCAATATGGCAGCCGTCAGTTCCGCCAGAGACTGTGGCGCTACCGCATGCGGCAGAGCATGAGCCGCCGAGGCAACTGCTGGGATAATGCGCCGATGGAGCGAGTATTTCGCAGCTTGAAATCAGAGTGGATACCGACCACAGGCTACCTGACCGGGCAGCAAGCTCAACGAGACATTAGCCGATACCTGATGAATCACTACAACTGGATCCGACCCCATCAATTCAACGATGGACTGGCTCCGGCGAAAGCTGAAGAAAAACTCAAAACCGTGTCCGGAATGAGTTGACCACTACA
>NZ_JAMDGZ010000097.1 GCF_028656935.1 Pseudomonas rubra | reverse complement strand
GGGTTCATGGATCGCATACGACCCATTGTGCTGCGTTGTCGATGCCTGTTGTTTCGCAGAGTTGCTCCTCGTCGCGGGTCTTGCTGTTATCGCCGCAGCCTTGTTGTGTGCGGGTGCCGGTGTCGCCGTCGGAAGGGTAGGCACAAAGGACTTCGTACTGTTTCTTGCCGCTTGGTATGTCTTGGGTAGGGTACAGCGTATAACCGTTCAAGCCCCGGCCGGCCAGGCGGGTGACTTGAGTGTCGGCGCGCAAGTAAGAAAAGGCCATGCCGCCTTTCTTCTTTGCATTCGGGCTTGAATACCAACTGGCCCAAGTAGCCTGCGCCGTGGTGGGGGGCAGGGTGCTTCTGAGCAAAATACCTGAGCAGGAAAACGCTGGTGTTGAGGGCGTGTCGCAATGCTCGACTGTCCTGTTGAAGTATTCTGTCAGCATGGTGGCGGTGTCAGTACCAACAGAGGCAAGGCTGGCAGAGCAAACAGTCAAGGCGGCAAAGCCGCCCATTAAGGATGCTCCGAACAAGT
>NZ_JAMDGZ010000096.1 GCF_028656935.1 Pseudomonas rubra | reverse complement strand
ACCATAGAATCTCCCACAGAGTGGAGCCTGTGGGAGCGGGCTTGCCCCGCGATAGCGACAGATCAGATGTAAACAAACACCAGCACAAGCGCCGCCACCACTGCCCACTTCTCCAGGTAGTAACGGGTACGATTGCGCTTCTTCAGCGCCTTGCCGCGCTCACGGATCTTGTAGATGCGGGTGAACAGGCGGTTGATGCCGCCGGTCTTGTCGCCGGCATCGTTGGGCGCTGCTGCCGCCGCCATCACATTCTTGCTGAACCAGCGGTTGAACGCGGTGGCCCAGCGGTACTTGAGCGGGCGTTCGACATCACAGAAGAGGATGATGCGGTTGTGCTCGGTCTGGTTCGAGGCGTAGTGGATGTAGGTCTCATCGAAAATCACGCCCTCGCCATCGCGCCAGGCATAGTTTTCACCATCGACGCAGATGTAGCAGCCATCATCGTTGGGCGTGTCCAGGCCCAGGTGGTAGCGGTAGGAGCCGGCGTAGGGGTCGCGGTGGCGAACCAGCTTGGAGCCCGGCGGCAGGGTGGCGAACATCGCCGCCTTGACCGTGCCGATGCCTTGCAGCAGTTCGGTGGTGCGCGGGCACAGCTTCATGGCCGAGGGGTGACTTTCGCCGTACCACTTGAGGTAGAAGCGTTTCCAGCCGCTCTTGAAGAACGAGTTGAAACCGACGTCGTCGTAGTTCTGCGAACTCTTGATCTCGCCAACGTGCAGCAACTGCTGGGCCTCGGCGCGGATTTCCTGCCAGTTGTCCTGCAACGGCTTGAGCTCGGGGAAGGACTCGACCGGCAGGTAAGGCTTGGCCGGCAGCTTGGAGAACAGGTACAGGAACACGTTGACTGGGGCCAGGAAGCTTGAGTGATCACCCAACTGGCGGGTGACTTTGTGCCGCACCCGGCCACGGAAATGGACGTAGGCAATCGAGAAAACAAACAGTAGTACGAGGAAGATTTTCATGGACGAATACTTGTGAATGTGGCGATGCGCCATGGCATAAGCCCGCCAGCATAAACAATCGTGACTGGGGTTTGTACTAAATGTTACGGCCAAGGGGCTCGACCATAGTGCTAGGCGCCGAGGCTGGGCGTTAACGATTCAGCACCTGCGCTCTGGTTCAGGTAGCGCCCAAGGTCACCCGCAGCTTGTGCTTGCAGCAGGCCCAGGTGCACCTCGATACCGGCCTCTTCGAGCCGCTTGATGCCCGCGCCGGCATTGCGCGGGTCAGGGTCGAGCATGGCCACGAACACGCGCTGGATGCCGCGTTCGATCAAGGCGTTGGCGCAGGAGGGGGTGCGGCCATGAAAGGAGCAGGGCTCGAGTGTCACATAGGCGGTCACACCATCGGCATCACCGGAGAAGCGGGTCATGGCCATGGCTTCGGCATGAGGTTGCCCAGGTGCCTGGGTAAAGCCGCGTGCGATGATCTGGCCATTGCGCACCAGTACACAGCCTACCGGCGGGTTTGGCAGACAGGCGGGCAGGGCGCGGCGGCCTTCGCTCAAGGCCTGGTGCATGAACAGCTTATCGCTGGGTGAAAAACAATCCATTGTCGTTCAGCTCCTGGGAAGGTGATGGCGCGAAGGCGCGTACACAGCCTAATCCACCTGCCGCGTTTTTGCCGCCTCACTTGCGCGGGATTTTGCCGCCCGGCACATGCAGGTAAGACATCACGCTCTCGGTCAGTTCGGTGGCCAGCTTCACCGCCTCCTTATTGCGCGCCATCACGCCGGCGACAAGGCCTTCGATCAATGCCAGCACGGCAATGCTCGAACTGGTCAGCACCGGATGGTCGGCCGCGGCGAACAGCGTGTGGCGAGCAATGGGCGTCAGCGGCGAGGCCGGGGAGTCGGTAATCGCCAGCACCGCGGCGCCACGCTCATGGGCAAAACGCGCCAGTTGCAGTGTGTCTTGGGAGTAGCGCGGCAATGAGATGGCCAGCAGCACGTCCTGGTCGGTGATCGCCGCCAGGCGGTAGGCGGCGTTTTCGTTGCCGCCCTCCATGCTGATGGCGCAGGTGTCGGCGCAGAACGGCACCAGGGTCGAGGCCGCCAGCCCGGCCAGGTAGACGCTGTTGCCAAAGCCCAGCACATAGACCTTGCGGGCCTGGCTCAGGCTGCTGATGAACGCCTCGAAGGTTTCGCTCTGGTTGATGCTGCGGGTGGTGTCCAGGTTGCTGCTGGCGCTGTGGATCTGCTCGTGCAGGCCGAACTCGCCGCCGGGGCGCTGGGCCAGTTCGTTGCGCAGTTTGTCTACCGGCGAGACCATCTGTTGCAAGGTGCTCACCAGCTCCGCCTTCATGCCGCTGTAGCCGCCCAGGTCCAGGGCCTTGGCCAGGCGGTTGACCGCGGCGGGCGAGGTGGCGGTGGCCTGGGCCATTTCCTCGATGGTCAGGGTGGCCGCCTTGAGCGGGTGACGCAGAATGTAGTCGGCCACCTTGCGCAACGACGGTTGCAGTTCGGCGAGGCTTTGCGACAGCTTGCGCATGACCGGCGAGGCATAGACGGTGGTGTTCTTCGGCGTGCTCGACATCCGTTGCAAGGCTCCCTGAATGATGGCTCGCAGTGTATCCCATGCCTTGCCCCGGCGCGCAGCCGAGGCAAGGCACGGGTTTACTTGAGGCTACCGGCGAGAAACTGGCGCAGGCGCTCGGACTGCGGCCGGGCCAGCACTTCGCGCGGGTGGCCGCGTTCTTCGGCAATGCCCTGGTGCAGGAACAGCAGTTGGTTGGACACTTCCCGGGCAAAGCCCATTTCATGGGTCACCACCACCATGGTCCGGCCTTCGCTGGCCAGGTCCTGCATGACCTTGAGCACCTCGCCGACCAGCTCCGGGTCGAGCGCCGAGGTTGGCTCGTCGAACAGCATCACTTCCGGTTCCATGGCCAGGGCGCGGGCGATGGCCACCCGCTGCTGCTCGCCACCGGACATGTGCGCGGGATAGGCGTCGCGCCGATGGCTGACGCCGACCTTGTTCAGGTAGTGCTCGGCCTTGTCGCGGGCCTCTTTACGGTTGATGCCCAGCACCTGCACCGGGGCCTCCATGACGTTATCCAGGGCGCTCATGTGCGACCACAGGTTGAAGTGCTGAAAGACCATGCTCAGCCTTGCGCGCAGGCGTTGCAGCTGACGCGGGTCGGCGGCCCGGAGCCCGCCGCGGGGGCAATTGCGCAGCTTGAGCTGTTCGCCGTTGACCAGGATCTCTCCGGCGTTGGGTTGTTCGAGCAAGTTGATGCAACGCAAAAATGTGCTCTTGCCCGAGCCGCTGGAGCCGATGATGCTGATCACATCACCGGCCTGGGCTTGCAGCGAGACACCTTTGAGCACCTGATGGTTGCCGTAGCTTTTATGCAGGTCGTTGATTTGCAGTTTGTTCATCAGTCAGTACTCGGTGGTGTCAGTCGGTGAGCAGGCGGCCCTGGCGAATCGGTGTGTTGCCGGCGACCTTGGCCAGCCACAGGCCAGGCTGGGCAAAGCGCAGGCGCTCACGGGCATAGAGGACGCCGTCGGTGCTGGCCCTGACCACGCTGTGGCGATCGGTCAGCGGGTCGATCACTTCGAACAATGGGTCACCGACCGTCACTCGCGCGCCCAATGGCTGCAGGTAGCTGACCACCCCAGGGTGCTCGGCATAGGCGTACTGGGCGCCGGCAAAGGGCGTGGCCGCGCAGCATTGGTCTGGCGCTGGCGGCCAGTCGCCGCTGATCAGGCCCTGCTCGGCGAGGTAGCCAAGAATCTGCTCGGCGCTGGCCTGGCAGGGTTCACGCTCGGTGTCGGCCATGCCGCGCAGTTCGACTGTGGTGGCCACGCAGGCCAGGGGAATGTCGGCCTCGGGGAAGTACTCACGCAGGCGCAGCCAGGGCACCGCGCAGGCTTCGTCGAAGGCGTCGCCGCCGGCATCTTCGGCCAGCAGCACGGCTTCGGCGCCCAGGCGCGCTGCCAGCGAGCGCAGGCTTGGCCAGTTCTGCGGCAGGGCGTATAGGAGCATCACCGACTCGAAATCACAGTGCAGGTCCAGCACCAGGTCGGCGTCGCAGGCGCTCTGCAGCAACAGGCGGCGCAGGCCGTCGAGCTCGCTGCGCGCTGCGGGCAGCTCGGCGAGGGTGGCGGCCATGGCCTGGCGAATCGTCGCCACGTTGGCGGCGCCATCACTGCCCAGGCGTCCCTCCAGGCGCGCGACCAAGGCTTCGGTCAAAGGCGGGAAGTCGCGGTTGAAGTTCTTGCCACTGTTGAACTCGAAGCGGCCCTGGTGGGTGGCCTGGAACATCTGGCCGATGCCGATCGGGTTGGCCAGCGGCACCAGCTCGATCACCCCGTTGAGTCGGCCCTGGGCTTCGAGCTCGCCCAGGCGCCGTTTGAGTTCGATCGCCACCCGCATGCCGGGCAGTTCATCGGCGTGCAGCGAAGCCTGGATATAGGCCTTGCGCGCACCTTTGCCGAAGCGGAACAGACGCAGGGTGCGCTGGGTGCCACAGGCGCTCCAGGGCAGAACATGGTCAATTTGCTGCATGAAAGCTCCTTAGTGCTTGCGCGGGGCGAGGTAGGCCAGCCAGCGGCGCTCGGCCAGCTTGAACAGGCGCACCAGCATGAAGGTCAGGGCCAGGTAGATCAGCCCGGCAGTAATGAAGGCCTCGAAGGGCAGGTAGTAACGGGCATTGAAGGTTTTCGCAGCGCCAGTGATATCCACCAGGGTGACGATCGAGGCAAGGCTTGTGGTCTGCAGCATCATCAGCACTTCGTTGCTGTACTGCGGCAGGGCCCGGCGCAGGGCCGAGGGCAGAAGGATGCGCCGGTACAGCGTCAGGCGCGACATGCCCATGGCCCGCGCAGCCTCGACCTCGCCACGGGCGGTGGCCCGCAGGCTGCCGGCCAGCAACTCGGCGCTGTAGGCGCTGGTATTGATGGCAAAGGCCAGGCAGGTACAGAAGGTCGCGCTGGACAGGTAGGGCCACAGCACGCTCTGGCGTACGGCTTCGAACTGGGCCAGGCCGTAGTAGATCAGGAACAGCTGCACCAGCATCGGCGTGCCGCGAATCACATAGGTGTAGAGCCAGGCCGGGTAGCGCAGCAGGCAACTGCGCGCGACCCGCATCAGCGCCAGCGGAATCGCCAGCGTCAGGCCGCAGGCCAGGGAGATCAACAGCACTTTCAAGGTCAGCAAAATGCCGTTGAGGTACAGCGGCAGGTTCTGCCAGATCAACTGATAGTCGAGCATCAGGCAACTCCTTTCACAGTTCGGCGGCTTTGCAGCCGACCGAGTAGCGTTTCTCGACGCCGCGCAACAGCAGTAGCGACAGGCTGGTCAGCAGCAGGTACAGGCCGGCCACGGCAAGAAAGAAGGTGAACGGCTGATGGGTGGCATCGGCCGCGTTCTTGGCCTTGAACATCATGTCTTGCAGGCCGATGACCGAGATCAGCGCGGTGGACTTGGTCAGCACCAGCCAGTTGTTGGTAAAGCCCGGCAGTGCCAGGCGCACCATCTGCGGCACGCTGATGCGCCAGAACACTTGCAGGGCGCTCATGCCGTAGGCCATGCCGGCTTCAGCCTGGCCCTTGGGGATGGCCAGAAACGCGCCACGGAAAGTCTCCGACAGGTAGGCGCCGAAGATGAAGCCCATGGTGCAGACCCCGGCAATGAACGGGTTGATGTCGATGTATTGCTGGTAACCCAGGGCCAGCGCCAGGCGGTTGACCAGGTCCTGGCCGCCATAAAAGATCAGCAGGATCAGCACCAGGTCGGGAATGCCACGCACCACCGTGGTGTACAGCTCGCCCAGGCGTGCCAGCCAGGTAAGTGGCGACAACCGGCAGGCGGCGCCGATCAGGCCGAGGCTGATGGCCAGTGCCATGGCCAGCAAGGCCAGGTTGATGGTCAGCCAGGCGCCATCGAGAATGCTCGATCCGTAGCCATGAAGCATGATGAAAGTCCTCGCCAGCCAGGTTTACTGGCCGTAGATATCGAACGGAAAGTACTTGCCTTGCACCTGTTGGTAGGTGCCGTTGGCGCGGATCGCGGCGATGGCGGCGTTGAGCCTGGCCAGGTTGGCACTGTCGCCCTTGCGCACGGCAATCCCGGCGCCGCGGCCGAAGTACTGCGGGTCGCTGATATCCGGGCCGGCCAGGGCAAAGCCTTGCCCGGCCGGGGTCTTGATGAAGCTTTCGGTGGTGTTGACGATGTCGGCCAGGGTTGCGTCCAGGCGCCCGGCGACAAGGTCGAGGAAGGCTTCGTTCTGCGAGGCGTAGCGCACCACTTCGACGCCGGCCGGTTCCAGTTTTTCGGTAGCGAAGCGGTCGTAGGTCGAGGCGCGCTGTACGCCGACCCGCTTGCGCTTGAGGTCGGTGACCGGGTCATTGAGCTGGCTGCCGGCCTTCATCGCGAACTTGCCGGGGGTGTGGTAGTACTTGTCGCTGAAGTCGACCGACTTCAGCCTGTCCTCGGTGATCGACATCGACGACAGCACCGCGTCGATCTTGCGCACCTTCAGCGACGGAATCATGCCATCGAACTCCTGGATCACCCACTGGCACTTGACCTGCATCTGCGCGCACAGGGCGTTGCCGATGTCGTAGTCAAAGCCTGCCAGCTCACCTTGCGGCGTACGGTAGGAGAAAGGCGGGTAGGCGGCCTCGATGCCAATGCGCAGGCTGTCCTGCTCGGCCTGGGCCATTGCGCTGCAAGCGCTGATTGTCAGGGCGCCTAAAAGAAGTCCGGTCTTGTTCATATTCTTGACTCCGATGGGTGGGGTGCGCATAGAAATGACACGATTTATTTCATAAATCAATTTAATGAAAATAAAAATATCAAAACGGCGACTGACGGCACCTTCCTGTAGGCGCTAGACTCGGCCAATCGACCCAAGGAGCGTGTGGCATGGACCCAGTAACTGGCGAAACCGCTGAGCCGTTCAAGCGGCTGTTCTTCGCCCTCGACTGCGTGCCAGAGCAACGCCGGGCCATTGCCCGCTGGCGCAGCGAACTGGCGCTGGGCACAGGCAGGCCGGTGCCGTCGGCGAATTTTCATTTGACCCTGGTGTTTGTCGGGGCGGTGCCGACGGTGCAGTTGCCGGCGATTGTGGCAGCCGCTGCGGCAGTGAAGGTGGCGGGTGAGCCGCTGACGCTGATGCTCGACCGACTCGAGGCGTGGCGCTCGGCCAAGGCCCTGGTGCTGGTGCCCAGCCAGACGCCCGTGGCGTTGCGCCAGCTGGTTTATGGGTTGCAGCAGGCAATGCTGGCGCTGGGTTTTACCCAGGAGTCACGGGACTACCGCGCGCACCTGACCCTGGCCCGTGACCACCAGGGCGGTGAGCCTGAAGCCCTGGTGCCGGCAGCGTTCGCGCTGCGTGCGCGGCACTTCACCCTGTTCGAATCGCGCAAGGGGCAGTACTGGCCGTTGGCGCAGTGGCCGTTATAGGTGCGCGTCATCGCGGGGCAAGCC
>NZ_JAMDGZ010000095.1 GCF_028656935.1 Pseudomonas rubra | reverse complement strand
CCCCCCGTGTCAGGCTACTTGTCGCCTCGCTTGATTGACCTACTTACTCAACGGGGGGCGAAGGTATTTGGCAATGGCGTACTATGACGACAAGTTTAAAGCCTGGGCTGTTCAGCAAATGCTGCCGCCTTTCAGACGCTCTGTAGTGGAGCTTGCGGCTGAAACGGGAGTGACGACTCAGTCGCTGCGAAATTGGAGACAGGCGGCAAGAGAAGAGGGAATGATCGTGCCGGGAGATAACAAAACTGCTGATCGGTGGAGCAGTATTGATAAATTCAATGCGGTGATGGAAAGCGCCTGTTTGAGTGAGGTGGAACTTTCCCAATACTGCCGGATGAAGGGGATTTATCCCGAACAGATTCAGGAATGGCGACTGGCTTGCCAAGACGCTAACCCTGCTGTCACCGGCAATACCAAAGTGAACAAAACGCCTGATCAGAAACGGATCGCTGAGTTAGAGCGCCAACTCAAGCGTGTAGAGGCTGAGCGAGTGGAGGCGGTGGCGTTGCTGGAACTCAGAAAAAAAGCCAACGCGATCTGGGGCAAGGACAAGGAAGACTGATCAGCGCCTCAGATCGTGTAGAGGCACTGCAGCTGATTGCCGAAGCCACTCAACGTGGGGCGCGTCGATATCGGGCGTGTTCCGAGTTGGGCCTCAGTCTACGAACTGTGCAGCGCTGGCAGCACAGCGCGACAGACAGGCGCCAACTCGTATCGCGGCCCCCGCCGAACAAGCTCAGTGAAGCAGAGCGCCAAGCGGTTCTTGAGGCGGCTAACCAGCCTGGCTATGCCAGCCTTACACCGCATCAGATAGTTCCCAAACTGGCAGATGCAGGCATTTATCTGGCCTCGGAGGCCACGTTTTACAGGGTGCTAAAAGAGGCAAATCAGAACGCGCACCGGGGCCGTGCCAAGGCACCAAAACGCCGCGCTCTGACTACGCATCGAGCGGATGGACCCAACCAGTTGTGGTGTTGGGATATCACCTGGATGCCGAGCACGATCAGAGGCCGCTTCTACTACTGGTACATGGTGAAAGATGTTTACAGCCGCAAACTGGTGGTCAATGAAGTACATGAGTCCGAACGTGCAGAGTATGCGTGCGAATTAATGGAAAAGGGTTGCCTGCGCGAGCGGACTGCTGGCCGGCCATTGGTGCTCCACTCGGACAATGGAACCGTGATGAAAGGCTCTCTGCTTCGTGAAAGCATGTTGGCTCTGGGCATAGCGCCATCGTTCAGCCGGCCTCGGGTCAGCAATGATAACGCTTACGCCGAGGCACTTTTCCGGACTGCCAAGTACTGCCCGCTATGGCCGGAACGCCCGTTTGAAGGACTGACTGAAGCAAGGCTTTGGGTGCAGAAATTCGTTGATTGGTACAACGAAGAGCATCGCCATAGCGCTTTGAAGTACGTGACACCGAATGAGCGCCACGAGGGGAAGGCAAGCGCGTTGCTCACCGCACGTGACACGCTTTACAAAACCGCCAAAGCAGCGAACCCAAAGCGCTGGAGCGGAAAAACACGTAACTGGCAGTTGGCACCCGCTGTTTACTTGAACCCAGAACGCCCTGAGGCCGAGGCCATGCAGGGCTGCTGAAACAAGAGCAAAGCGACAGGTACATTGACACGCACCG
>NZ_JAMDGZ010000094.1 GCF_028656935.1 Pseudomonas rubra | reverse complement strand
CTATTCAATAAGTTAGATCCGTGGGTTGAATCGCTTAACAATCAGTCATTGACAAAAAAGGGTTGACGTCGTATCCCGTAACATTAGCATTGACAGGAATCTTTAGGCCAAAGGATTCCTATGTCGTCTTACCGAAACGCCGGGCATGCGGGTAGGTTGGTGATCATCCCTCGATTGCGCGAAGCATTCGCAGAGCTGCATGTCGCCGCCCCACCTACGCATGCCATTCCTATCCTGCTGGCGCAAGCAGATCCGCCCGTGGAGCTGTTCAGGATAAATGAAATAGGCGGCGACAAGGGGGAGCGGGATGTCTTCAACTTCCCGTTTCTCTTCCATCGTGACGGTCGGCCTTGGGTTGAAGCTAACTCATATCTCCTGAGCCTCGTCCAGCATAAACACAATAATTCGAGACCAACCGACGACGCGCGGCGAAGGGCCAGCCGCCTCTTGGATTATCTAATGTTCTGCGAGGCTAACAGTATTAATTGGCTCGATTTTTCTGGGAAGCGGCCAAGCCACAGGCCAACCTTTCGGTACTACCGCCACCTCCTTAATAAAGGGGGAAAAGGGCCAGCGGTGGTTAACCAGTACACAGGAGTGGTGTATGAATTTTACAAGTTTGTCTCGGAAAAATGGCACCCGATCGACTTGTCTCGGGTGGACAACGTAAAGCAGATCAAGCTCATGCTGCAAACGGCTACTGGAACGCGCACCATGTCTGTTGAAAAGCGTGGCCAGACTCGACCTGTGCCTAGGAAAAGTCCAGTGCCGATAGGCTTCGTTCGTGATGATGGTGAGGATTTACGGCCTTTAACAAATCAGCAACTTTCTGAAATGTTGCAAGTTATCGAAGCTGACGATTGGTCGATGCAAGAGCGAATGATTTTGCTAACTGCGCTTATGACCGGTGCTCGTAAGCAAAGCGTGCTTACACTGCGTGTACGGCATTTGCGAGCCTTCACAGAAACGAATCTTCAAAACGATGGAACGTACTTGGTTTATGCCGGCCCTGATACTGGTATCGATACGAAGTTTGATAAGCCGCAGGTACTGCGTTTTCCTAGGCAATTGGCTGCTGATCTGACGCTCTGGGCCAAGAGCCCTCTTGCAAAAAAACGACGTTGGATGTTCTTGCAGGCTATGGAACGGGATTTCTCAGAGCTTCCGCCGTTGGATGAAGAAGATCTTTACCTTTTCATGTCTGATCAGGGGAATTGCTACTACATGGCGGAAGATGATCCACGCTACCCAGTCGTAAAATCCAGGCCGACAGGACAGGTAACAGAAACCATAAAGCGTAAGCTCACGAAGCACGTTTCGAAAAAATTCCCTACTTCTTTTACGTATCACTGGCTTCGGGCAACCTACGCCTACCAGCTTTATCAGCATCTGATTCCTCTCATGAAAAACGGCAGCTTGCAGCCTGGGGAGGAGATCTCGTACATCCAAACGCGTCTGCATCATGCCGACAGGGAAACGACTGAGAACTATCTCAAACTGTTCAGTATGCACTCGGACAAGCTGGCTGCGCAGGAGAGTTACGAAAACCGCCTTTTCAAGTTTTCTGGGTATGAGGATCTGATTCTGGGTGGTGCTGATGCTTGATGCTGGAAAGCTTGAGGTTCGAGCCACTGAAACTATAACGATTTCTGATATTGGAAACGGCCAGGAGTTTCTCTACCCGGAAAAACTGCGAATCCAGCTTGACTCTAGACTTCGAGTAAGTCCAGTGGACTTCGGCGCGTTCGCTTACACTGTTCGAGAACTGCGTGGAGCTGATGGGTACGCGGTTGATTTGTCCACGCTTTTAGTGGGGCGCCGAGAAATTCTGCGTGTAATTCTCGATTACCTGTATGTGTCGGGAATGAGTGAAACAAGCATTCAGATCTTTATCAAAACCTTTGAAGCTGTGATGCGCTGGTGTGATGCCAACGGGCATTCAGGGTTATTTCTGTCGCCCGACACCAGTAGGGATGCGTACATTCAGTATACAGAGCACCTTCGACGCCAGCTGCTTGTTACTGGAGAGTTGAAGCCCCTTACGTGCATTAATCGTCAGCGGGCTATGCGAACGTTGATAGAAATCGTACACCGTGACGATTCCGCTTACATTATCCGAGGAGTCGTACCGATAAAGGTAGTTAGGGAAGGCCGAAGCCCTCCTCAAGAGTCTGATGTGCGTAGGTATCTGGATACCTGCATCAGAATTGCAACTCAGTTCAGCAATTTCTTACTTGATGGAAAGCCCTATCCTTTAGTGGTGAAATTTAGTGACTATGAAACGTCTATTTTGCCCTTTGCTGGAGCCCAGGTGACGCCGTATTCACCTGGTAGAATTTCGAACACCTTGTCCCCTGACGGTAAGAGGGTCTCCACAGTTCAAGAATATATAGAGGCGACTCAGGCATACCCATCAGTAGCTAACCGTTGCATTGATTACGCACATCGCATCATTGAAGCAGCAAATACCGACCTTAGGTGTGAGCACCGCATGTGGCTTGCTTCGATGGCAATCAACGCCTACGCCTGCATTTTTAGCTTGATAACAGGTGCAGGAGCCAGCGAATTCATCCAGTTCGAGTACGATGAAGCTATCGATATTGAAAAATCGCTAGTAAAAAAAGAGCTTACTGCGGTTAAGTTTAGAGCTCGCGGGGTGACTACTCGCTATGCAATCGGTAGGGGGCACGGTCGAGCACTTCTTCGCAGCTATTTAAAGCTCAGGGAGTGGGTGTTGGATGGCAAGGAAATGGAATACCTTTTTTTTACGATGAGGAAAAGTGGCGTCTACTTGGGTGAATATCAGCAGCTCGCTAACAATTTTTCAACCAGATTTTTTCAACGTCTGCGCGGTATTTTTCTACCAAAAGATGCTAAAAACATCCCTCCCGGATCGGTGCGGAAATTCAAAAGCTCGATTTTACATGAGTTAAGAGTTTCAGTTTCGCTGGTAGCTGACACCCTCAATCATACCGAAGCGGTGAACATAGCGAGCTATACGGAAACGTCCGTCGAGAAGCAGCAAGATGAATTCTCAGCGTACTGGCAAGCCATTCGAAAAGCTGCGGACGTCGTGCGAGATCGAATATCACAGGAGAGCATGTCTACTGTAGTTGGTCACTGCGAAGAGATGGAGCATCCAGTACGCATATTGGAAACAGTGCCAATTGAACCCAGCTGTACGACACAGTATGGGTGCCTTTTTTGTAAGAATTATCTTTGTCATGCAGATGATGAGGATTTACATAAGTTGCTCAGCCTGAGTTACGTAATCAATTCCATCCGAGACACCGCCAAGGACATTAGTCATGCCGAGAGGCTTTTTCGCGAGTTATCCATCAGAATTGATGTAATCGTGGAGGCTGTGGCCAAGAGGTCAGCTGAAAGTGCATTGTTGGTCGAGCAGGTAAAGCGCAGAGTAGATGACCTGGGTATTTTGACCCCTTTTTGGGAAAAGCGATTGCACCGCTATGAAAAGCTAGGGGTCGTATTTTGAGCGAGAATTTTTTCAGTACGTTGAGCAATAGTGCTGAGGGCGTTTCTTTAAAGGTGCTGAACTCATATGGTGACGGCTTTGGCCCTCCTCCAGACGATTTCGTATTGTGTCGAGGCGCCGATAGGAATCCCACTGCTGTTTATGGCGAATTGAAATGGGATCTGAACCCTCTTCGTCTAAGGGCAAATCGAATCGCTTTAATTCGATTCGATCTGTTCTTTGAGAATGATGGGCCCGATGAGGAAAGCCTGATAAACGAGGTAAAGTACCTGGTATTCTGCCTCATGATGTTCATTGGCGCCGGTCATATCGGAAGGCTCAGTGCGGGCTCGATTAACCAGTATGTTTTAGTTTTAAGGTCGCTTGCACGTTTCTGTTTGAGCCAAAAATCAAACAAAATGGTCGGTGTTCTCTCCCTCCAGGACCTATTCACGACGCCGGTTTACCTTGCTGCTTTCCTAAAGGCAAACAGGGGGATCGGCACTAGCCAGCGTAAGCTCCTACGCTCGCTAATTAGCCATCTGGTAACGCTAGGCGAAGAACGATTAGGGTATCGAGTCCACGGAGTTTTCGACCTTGATTATGGAGACCCCAGACAGAGCAATCAGCATCCAGTTATCCCTACTAGAATTTATTTAGAGCTCATCAATCTTCTGGGTGATTACGTTCACCAGCTCTATGAGGGGGTGGGGTCAATTGAAGCGTTTCTCGCCTCGTTTAAGCATCCAGGTTATGGCATGACACGTCTGCACCAGCTTCGTGTTCTGGGAATTTCTCATGCAGATGTGCAGGGGACGCTTGCGGAAGTAATAACAGATCATGGCTTGCAGTCGGTGTTCTCTGGAGATTTCGAGTGTAAAGGTCGTGGGGTCTTGTCCTCGGCCATCCTCAAGATGCAGTGGGCTCTCAAGACAATGATCCACGCCTACACAGGCATGCGAGATCAGGAGGTCTTGCGTCTGCCTTACGACTGCATTTCACAGGATAAAGCAATAGCTGAAACCGTTGACGACGCTGGTGTTGTTAGGGACAACGCTAGAATGGTTAGCCTGATATCGACAACCACCAAATTCACGGGATATCGAAAGAGCGAGTCATGGCTGGCATCTGAGGAAGTGATAAAGGCCGTGGAAATCGCTCAGGCCATATGTCGGGGCATTTCGGCGCTGTATGGCACCGATCCAAAAACGATGCCGTTGTTTCTCAATCCAGCGATTATTAGCCGATCAGCCACACTACTAGGGGTATCGCTTTGGAACGAGGAGTCAAAGCCGCTGCGTCTGATACAGAGAATTCTGATTGACACAGCTGATCATGAGGAACTTTGCGCCACAGACCCAACTCGCAACTTCATGGCGGAAATAAAGTTTAAAGTTGGTAGTCCTTGGCCTTTGACTTCTCACCAATTTCGACGGTCCTTGGCGTTCTACGCTAGCAGTAGTGGTTTCGTTTCTCTTCCCAGCCTTAAGAAACAGTTCAAGCATCTGACGAGCCTGATGACTCGCTATTACGCGAACCATTTTGAAAATCTCAAAACGATTTTTGGGTTCTACGATTCCGAAAAAGGGAAGTTCATCCTCCCCAAAAACCACATTGCATTTGAGTTTCAGATGGGGATGCCTATGAGCGTCGCCTACGATCTCGTGGTTGAACTGCTAGGTACTGATAGCCCTCTGTTCGGTGGAGTCGGTGGGTACGCTGATAAGCAGCGGCAGCGACTTGACAATGGCGAAGTGTCGATTGCTGATGTTCGTTCAGAAACAGCAAAGCAGATTAAAAATGGGCATCTCTGGTATCGTCCAACGTTGCTTGGTGGGTGTACCAAATCGGGTCAGTGTGACGAATACATGCTGGGAGATTTCACGGCGTGTCTTTCTTGCGAAGGTGCGATCATCAAGCCCGAAAAAGTTTCTGATGCAATTGAAGAGGCGGAGATAGAGTTGAGTGGATATGAACCTGGTACAGGTGAGTACGAGGTCACCCGTAGCGAGCTGAAGCGCCTTCAAAAATTCAATCAGCGGCTGATACCTGTTGCGGAGGTCGAATGACTATTGATTTGCCAAGTAACCCCAAAAAGGGTTTGGCTGCTTGTTACGACGCATTTGACAGGCTTAAGACGGGTAAGCCTATCGTTGCTGCTCACGTGGGACTGCTTCCAGGGAAAATCACACCTGGAGTGGTGAGCTTTGAGGCAGGCTTTGATCGAGGTTACCTCAAAAAATCTCGGTCAGCGCATCTGGCACTGATAGCTCAGATTGAAGCTTTCCGCCTTCAATCTGAGTTAGCTAGGGACTCGAAAGCTAATGAGGTGCGTCGTGCCCGAAACAAAGTCGCCAAGGTTGAGACTGAGCTGGAGCAGATGCAAAAGCAACTCTACGAGGTGCTAACGCAAAATCTGCAATTGGTCGAACGCGTGCGTGAGCTTGAATCTGAACTGGCAAAGCAGGCAAAGGGGAAGGTTGTGAGCATCTAGGAACGAGTGCGCCAAGGTGCGAAATGACCATCCGTTTGCATTGTCACTGATCGGTCAATTGTGTGCTGACCAGGCGTTTGCATCGGCATTGACCAGCACAGTTCGCGCCCTCGACCGACTGTAGCCGACCCATAGCAGCCCTTGGCAAAGGCAAGCTTTGGGTCAGCAGCGAAATATATTTGCCAGCTATAAACAATTAATTGAATTGTCGCTTCCCCGGAAGTCTTGTCTCAATCCGTCCGCTCGGGCTCTCCTATGCTTTTCAATAGGGCGTTATACTGAATTGCGTCAGAAGCGTATATTTTGTCTAAGACGTAGTTTGCTACCCTAGCGATCTCGGGAACTTCAACTGGCTTGAAGCTTCTGTCTGGTACTTCCTCCAGATGAGAGAACTCATTATTGAGCCGGTTGACAAGGGCAATAGCCGCGTCTTCTTCTTCCCCGAAGAATTTTTTTATTCGCTCAAGGCTGTCGCTTTTGTTGTCGTGGTGGGGGTACTTGAAGAAAAGGAAAGCCTCAAGGAATTTTCTCAAGTTGTTGCCGAAGCCAAAGAACGGCTCGTGGCTAATGTGTGCAGTCGACTGATCTCTGCACTTGTAGATCTGATGGAATAAATAATGGAATTCGGTGATGTAGTCTCTGAGATAAGACGGCATAAGCAAAATACTACTCGCGGCTCCATTGCGCTCAACCATGAAGTGCTCGTGATCATGGCTGTTTTTTTGCTTACCGCCACCAGCATCTATTTTCTTCGATGGAATGGATAGTCGCTTAAGATATTTCAAAAAGTCCAAGTTGTGTGTAGAAATAAAAAGCTGTTTGTATCGATAGGTGTTTGAGCCGTCGGATTTTTTTACAGGCTTGGCAATCAAGCTCTCAATTAAGCTGAACATGAAAAATATATGGTTGCTGTCGAGGCTCGAGATTGGATCATCGATGTAGATTATTAATTCTTTACCTTTGCTCTCGGGTGCATCTAGCTTTGCGATAAAATAGCAAAACGCAATCAAGCTACATTCGCCTTCGCTCAGGTTGTACGCTGCCTTTCCATCTCGTGTGATCTCAAATTTGACGGTTGCCTTATCTGCACTGTCACGAGGTTCAAGCTTGAGGCCGTCATGGCCAAAGAAGTTATTTAGCAGGGAGTTGACACGTCCAGCCCCCTTGCGCTCATCTCTCTGCTTATTTCGCAAGTTTTGGACTTCGACTTCGGCGTCGCCAATTTTTTTTGCGGAATCTGTATAGGTCGTGTCTGCGGCATCAGCTTCAGTTTTGAGATTTGCTATTTTTTTAAGTTCCGCATCATAGGTAATTGCATCCGCAAATGTAGATACGTCAGCCAGGCGAAGCAAATCTCTGGCGGTAGCCTTATCTTTTTCCAGAGTTTTTGTTTTGCTGTTGTTAGTGGTAATTAAATCATTGATAGCGTCCACATGCTGCTGAATTTCTTTGGGGTTATGCAGTGAAGGCGGCAGGGCCACGGGTTGGAAAAGATTGTTTTTTCGTGATTCTAGTGACTTCTTGAGAGTCTCCAAATCTTTCTTATAGGTACCTAACTCGTTCGCAAGCGCCTGGCTGCTTACGTTAAAGGTGGAGCGTTCCTCTGCGTAGAGGTCATCGCTTCTCAGCGTGACTAAGCCAGCCAGAGCTGCAATCTCGCCTTTCACAGCGGTGATTACACTCTCCAGATCTGTTTCGAGATCGCCTGATTCTTTGCTGAAATGCTCGTCGAGTACTTGCCATATATCATCAGGCAAGCTCTGTCGGCAAAAGGCACATACGTCCCGCTTATCACGGTGATGAGTGATACCTTGCTTAACCCACAGCTGCAGTACACTGTCGTTGAGTAGTTCCTGGATAGGCTTGGTCGGAGTGATTGCTTTGGACAGAAGTGGATCAGCTTGGCTTTTCAGAGAGTCATAGTTTAGTGCAATCGCAAGCGTGCTTGTGATATCAGGCAACGCCTCTTGCTTGAGCAGCGCAAGCTTTCCAGCTTGCTCCTGAAGTGTCAGTGGAGCAAATCCGGACTTTTGGGTAGTCGCAATGTCGCGTTTAATATTTTCAATGTTGTAAACTGGAACGCCATATTGAAGATTCTTCTTAATCTTTTCAGCAGCGTGTGAGCGCAGCTTCCCTTCCAGTGCGCTTTGAGCTGTACTGTGGCTGGCCTTAGTGCGATCCCGCTCTTTTTTTCTTGCTTCAAGGTCAAAACGAAGACCGGATTTGGCCTCAACGCTGCCCAGCTTGGCCTCGATGGCAGCAATAGCCTCATCAATCTCCTTGTTCTGTTCGCCGACGATGGCGAAAGTTTTGATCTCCCCACCGACATCTTGGTTGACTAGGAAACTCAAGTTCTCAGCCACAAAATCGCGGTTGTAGACTCTCACGTCATAATTATGAGTCAGTAGTCCCGAACAGGTGACCGCGCCCTGGTCGCCTGTAACAGTGAAGGACGAGCCTGTGTAGTTTGTCGGGAGCTTGCCGGTTTCCAGTGCACGGAAAATACGCGAGAGGGTCGTCTTGCCCGAGTAGTTGCGCCCGTAAAGAATATTCAAGCGCTGGAAAGTTTTAACATTTTTTCCGCTATCCCGGACGGTCTTCTTCCACTCAAGGCCTGAAAAGCTGCCGAAGCTTGCGATGTCTATCTGAGTGATCACTGGTCCATACCTACCTTGGTGGATTTTGGTTTCTTGTAGCCGATTTTTCCCCTACTTGGAATGCTCTATAGCAGATCAGTGGAACTGGCTGGCTGGCTGGTTTGCCCCCCTCACGAAGAACTGCTCTGGGTCGACTTCTGCCGGTCAAGGGTACGAAGCGCTCTGGTCAAGTCCGATGCAAATGAGTGGTCAAATCGAATGCAAACGGGTGGTCAAATCAGTGCAATTATCCACCAAGGACCTTTTTGTCAATGCTCAGCGTTTATCTTCAACCAGAATTCCTCTCGATGTTTGTCAATGTATGGCCTTATTGACATAATGCAGTCAACAGATTCAATGATGGTTGACTGTCAACCTAAGGAATGGATAGGTGCGGTTTCGACCAGCAAAATCTGGATTTTTGGACTGTCAATGGTCGTGTCACGGTTATGATACCGG
>NZ_JAMDGZ010000093.1 GCF_028656935.1 Pseudomonas rubra | reverse complement strand
AGAAATTCTGTTGCCAGAAGGTCTTGTTTAAGACACTCCAGCGAATCGGGTATGTGATGTTTGTGAGTTACAAATCTTCGGCTGTGTGTCTTCACAACAACCGCAATCTGGTCATTCGACGCAAATTGCTTGGGTGTTATATGGTCAAGCCTCACGGGCAATTAGTATTGGTTAGCTCAACGCCTCACAGCGCTTACACACCCAACCTATCAACGTCGTAGTCTTCGACGGCCCTTCAGGGAGCTCAAGGCTCCAGTGAGATCTCATCTTGAGGCAAGTTTCCCGCTTAGATGCTTTCAGCGGTTATCTCTTCCGAACATAGCTACCCGGCAATGCCACTGGCGTGACAACCGGAACACCAGAGGTTCGTCCACTCCGGTCCTCTCGTACTAGGAGCAGCCCCTCTCAAATCTCAAACGTCCACGGCAGATAGGGACCGAACTGTCTCACGACGTTCTAAACCCAGCTCGCGTACCACTTTAAATGGCGAACAGCCATACCCTTGGGACCGGCTTCAGCCCCAGGATGTGATGAGCCGACATCGAGGTGCCAAACACCGCCGTCGATATGAACTCTTGGGCGGTATCAGCCTGTTATCCCCGGAGTACCTTTTATCCGTTGAGCGATGGCCCTTCCATACAGAACCACCGGATCACTAAGACCTACTTTCGTACCTGCTCGACGTGTCTGTCTCGCAGTCAAGCGCGCTTTTGCCTTTATACTCTACGACCGATTTCCGACCGGTCTGAGCGCACCTTCGTACTCCTCCGTTACTCTTTAGGAGGAGACCGCCCCAGTCAAACTACCCACCATACACTGTCCTCGATCCGGATAACGGACCTGAGTTAGAACCTCAAAGTTGCCAGGGTGGTATTTCAAGGATGGCTCCACGCGAACTGGCGTCCACGCTTCAAAGCCTCCCACCTATCCTACACAAGCAAATTCAAAGTCCAGTGCAAAGCTATAGTAAAGGTTCACGGGGTCTTTCCGTCTAGCCGCGGATACACTGCATCTTCACAGCGATTTCAATTTCACTGAGTCTCGGGTGGAGACAGCGCCGCCATCGTTACGCCATTCGTGCAGGTCGGAACTTACCCGACAAGGAATTTCGCTACCTTAGGACCGTTATAGTTACGGCCGCCGTTTACCGGGGCTTCGATCAAGAGCTTCGCGTTAGCTAACCCCATCAATTAACCTTCCGGCACCGGGCAGGCGTCACACCCTATACGTCCACTTTCGTGTTTGCAGAGTGCTGTGTTTTTAATAAACAGTCGCAGCGGCCTGGTATCTTCGACCGGCATGGGCTTACGGAGCAAGTCCTTCACCCTCACCGGCGCACCTTCTCCCGAAGTTACGGTGCCATTTTGCCTAGTTCCTTCACCCGAGTTCTCTCAAGCGCCTTGGTATTCTCTACCCAACCACCTGTGTCGGTTTGGGGTACGGTTCCTGGTTACCTGAAGCTTAGAAGCTTTTCTTGGAAGCATGGCATCAACCACTTCGTCGCCTAATGGCAACTCGTCATCAGCTCTCGGCCTTAAGATCCCGGATTTACCTAAGATCTCAGCCTACCACCTTAAACTTGGACAACCAACGCCAAGCTGGCCTAGCCTTCTCCGTCCCTCCATCGCAATAACCAGAAGTACAGGAATATTAACCTGTTTTCCATCGACTACGCTTTTCAGCCTCGCCTTAGGGACCGACTAACCCTGCGTCGATTAACGTTGCGCAGGAAACCTTGGTCTTTCGGCGTGGGAGTTTTTCACTCCCATTGTCGTTACTCATGTCAGCATTCGCACTTCTGATACCTCCAGCAAGCTTCTCAACTCACCTTCACAGGCTTACAGAACGCTCCTCTACCGCGTCACCTAAGTGACACCCGTAGCTTCGGTGTATGGTTTGAGCCCCGTTACATCTTCCGCGCAGGCCGACTCGACTAGTGAGCTATTACGCTTTCTTTAAAGGGTGGCTGCTTCTAAGCCAACCTCCTAGCTGTCTAAGCCTTCCCACATCGTTTCCCACTTAACCATAACTTTGGGACCTTAGCTGACGGTCTGGGTTGTTTCCCTTTTCACGACGGACGTTAGCACCCGCCGTGTGTCTCCCATGCTCGGCACTTGTAGGTATTCGGAGTTTGCATCGGTTTGGTAAGTCGGGATGACCCCCTAGCCGAAACAGTGCTCTACCCCCTACAGTGATACATGAGGCGCTACCTAAATAGCTTTCGAGGAGAACCAGCTATCTCCGAGCTTGATTAGCCTTTCACTCCGATCCACAGGTCATCCGCTAACTTTTCAACGGTAGTCGGTTCGGTCCTCCAGTCAGTGTTACCTAACCTTCAACCTGCCCATGGATAGATCGCCCGGTTTCGGGTCTATACCCAGCGACTAAACGCGCTATTAACACTCGCTTTCGCTACGCCTCCCCTATTCGGTTAAGCTCGCCACTGAATATAAGTCGCTGACCCATTATACAAAAGGTACGCAGTCACCTAACAAGTAGGCTCCCACTGCTTGTACGCATACGGTTTCAGGATCTATTTCACTCCCCTCTCCGGGGTTCTTTTCGCCTTTCCCTCACGGTACTGGTTCACTATCGGTCAGTCAGTAGTATTTAGCCTTGGAGGATGGTCCCCCCATATTCAGACAAAGTTTCTCGTGCTCCGTCCTACTCGATTTCATGACCAAGAGATTTTCGCGTACAGGGCTATCACCCACTATGGCCGCACTTTCCAGAGCGTTCCGCTAATCTCAAAGCCACTTAAGGGCTAGTCCCCGTTCGCTCGCCACTACTAAGGGAATCTCGGTTGATTTCTTTTCCTCAGGGTACTTAGATGTTTCAGTTCCCCTGGTTCGCCTCTTGCACCTATGTATTCAGTACAAGATACTCAGCTTATGCTGAGTGGGTTCCCCCATTCAGAGATCTCCGGATCAAAGTCTGTTTGCCGACTCCCCGAAGCTTATCGCAGGCTACCACGTCTTTCATCGCCTCTGACTGCCAAGGCATCCACCGTATGCGCTTCTTCACTTGACCATATAACCCCAAGCAATCTGGTTATACTGTGAAGACAACATTCGCCGAAAA
>NZ_JAMDGZ010000092.1 GCF_028656935.1 Pseudomonas rubra | reverse complement strand
GTAAGCGTCCGGCGAACTCACCTTCCGAACTCCAGCTTTAAGGGCGATGGTGTCCGCGTATTTTTAAGCGGACGCGATCACCCTTATCGCCAGGATTTCCATGCGCCAACGAAGCTCTTATCCGAAACCATTCAAAGCTCAGGTCGTTCAGGAATGCCTGCAACCTGGCGCGACGGTGTCCAGTGTCGCCATCAGCCACGGCATCAATGCCAACGTCATCCGCAAATGGATGCCGCTCTATCGAGATCAGCCCGTAGCAGCTTCACTACCGGCATTCGTCCCGCTAAAAGCCGCACCTAAACGGTCAGCCGAAGCGTCAGTGATCATCGAGTTACCCATGGCCGGGCAAGTGATCACGGTGAAATGGCCAGCCTCGGATCCTGAGGGTTGTGCGCAGTTTATTCGGGCTGTCGCTCAATGATCCGCATCGATGCGATCTGGCTGGCCACCGAGCCGATGGACATGCGCGCCGGCACCGAAACGGCATTGGCCCGGGTGATCGCGGTGTTCGGTGCGGCGAAGCCGCACTGCGCTTATCTGTTCGCTAATCGCCGGGCTAACCGGATGAAAGTGCTGGTACACGACGGCGTGGGCGTCTGGCTCGCAGCGAGACGACTGAACCAAGGCAAGTTCCACTGGCCGGGCATTCGCCATGGCGACGAGGTCGAACTCGACAGCGAACAACTCCAGGCGTTGGTACTGGGTCTGCCGTGGCAACGCGTTGGCGCAGGCGGTGTGATTACCGTGCTTTAACCGCCGGCCATTTGGCCGGTCTACTTATCGTCGTCCCGCTTCCGCTCTGGCACAATCGGCGGCATGACTTTCTCGCCCAACCTCGACCAGATGACCCCTGAACAGCTTCGTGCCTTGGCGGCACAGGCGTTGCAGTTGCAGTCCCAGGTCGAGGCGATGAGCAGAAAGATCCAGAACGATCAAACCGTCATTGAGCAGCTCACTTACGAAATTGCCCTGCTCAAACGCCACAAGTTTGCCAAGCGCAGCGAGCAAATCAGCCCGGCGCAAAGCAGCTTGCTGGATGACCTGCTCGACACAGACCTTGAAGCTATCGAGGCCGAGCTGAAACAGCTCCTCCCAGCTGCGCCACAGGCCGAACCACGGCAATCCCCGAAACGTGCGCCCTTGCCGCCGCAGTTTCCACGCACGGTGATTCGTCACGAACCCGAAAACACCCAGTGCGCCTGTGGCTGCCAACTTCAACGCATCGGCGAAGACGTCAGCGAGAAGCTGGATTACACGCCGGGCGTGTTTACCGTCGAGCAACATGTACGTGGTAAATGGGCCTGCCGCCAGTGCGAAACACTGATCCAGGCGCCGGTGCCAGCGCAGGTCATCGACAAAGGTATTCCAACTGCAGGCCTGCTGGCTCACGTGATGGTGGCCAAGTTTGCCGATCACTTGCCGCTGTACCGGCAGGAGAAAATCTTTGGTCGCGCCGGACTGGCAATTGCTCGTTCGACCTTGGCCCAATGGGTCGGACAAACTGGCGTGAGACTTCAACCGCTAGTCGATGCACTGCGTGAAGCGGTGCTGAACCAGGGCGTGATTCACGCCGACGAAACACCGGTTCAAATGCTTGCGCCAGGCGAGAAGAAAACCCACCGGGCCTACGTCTGGGCTTACAGCACGACGCCGTTTTCGGCGCTCAAAGCAGTGGTCTACGACTTCAGCCCAAGCCGTGCTGGCGAACATGCACGCAACTTCCTGGGCGACTGGAACGGCAAGCTGGTTTGCGATGACTTCGCTGGCTACAAAGCTGGTTTTGAGCAGGGCATCACTGAAATCGGGTGCATGGCTCACGCCCGTCGCAAGTTTTTCGATCTGCACGTGGCGAACAAAAGTCAGCTGGCCGAACAAGCGCTGCACTCGATCAGCGGCTTGTACGAGGTCGAGCGTCAAGCGCGGGACATGAGTGACGATGATCGTTGGCGAATACGTCAGGAAATGGCGGTGCCGATCCTCAAAAAACTGCATGACTGGATGTTGGCCCAGCGCGACTTGGTGCCCAATGGATCAGCCACGGCCAAAGCACTCGATTACAGCCTGAAACGCTGGGTAGCGCTGACGCGCTACTTGGACGATGGGGCTGTGCCCATCGACAACAACCAGGTCGAGAACCAGATACGGCCATGGGCCCTCGGGCGCTCGAACTGGTTATTTGCTGGATCGCTGCGCAGCGGTAAGCGGGCTGCGGCCATCATGAGTTTGATCCAATCGGCGCGCATGAATGGGCATGATCCATATGCCTACCTCAAAGATGTGCTGACGCGGCTGCCGACCCAACGGGCCAGTGAGATCGGGCGGTTGCTGCCGCATCAATGGATGCCGGCCTGACTTACGCAAGGTGAGTTCGCCGGACGCTTAC
>NZ_JAMDGZ010000091.1 GCF_028656935.1 Pseudomonas rubra | reverse complement strand
TTTATCTCGGCATAACCCCTTTATCGAAGGCGAAGCCTGTCAGGCCGCCAGCGGCGCGCGATTCGAGGTGATCAACCCGGCCACCGGCACGTTGCTGGCCAAGGTCGCCGCCTGTGGCCAAAGCGAAATTGACCAGGCGGTGTGCAGCGCCCGCCACGCTTTCGAACAAGGCCCCTGGGCGAAGATGGCGCCCGGTGAGCGTAAAGCCGTGCTGCTGCGCCTTGCGCAATTGATGCTCGAGCACCGTGACGAGTTGGCCCTGCTCGACTCGTTGAGCATGGGCAAGCCAGTCATGGATGCCTGGACCATCGACGTGCCGGGCGCTGCCCAAGTGTTCGCCTGGTACGGCGAAAGCCTCGACAAGCTTTATGACCAGGTGGCGCCGACCGCCAGCAATATACTGGCAACCATCACCCGCGTGCCGCTGGGCGTGATTGCTGCGGTGGTGCCGTGGAACTTCCCGCTGGACATGGCCGCCTGGAAGCTGGCCCCGGCTTTGGCCGCGGGTAACAGCGTGGTGCTCAAGCCTGCCGAACAGTCACCGTTTTCGGCCCTGCGCCTGGCAGAGCTGGCCATCGAAGCCGGCATTCCCAAGGGCGTGCTCAACGTCGTGCCGGGCCTGGGCGAAGAGGCCGGTCGCGCCCTGGGTCTGCACATGGACGTCGATGCCCTGGCGTTCACCGGCTCCACCGAGGTCGGCAAGTATTTTATGCAATACGCCGCGCAATCGAACCTCAAGCAGGTGTGGCTCGAATGCGGTGGCAAGAGCCCGAACCTGGTGTTCGCCGACTGCCAGGACCTGGACCTGGCAGCCGAGAAGGCCGCATTCGGCATCTTCTTCAACCAGGGCGAAGTCTGCTCGGCCAACTCGCGGCTGTTGCTGCAGCGCTCGATTGCCGATGCGTTCATCGAGCGCCTGATCGACAAGGCGCGCCAGTGGCAGCCGGGCAATCCGCTGGAGCCGGCGAGCCGGGCCGGAGCCATTGTCGACAGCCGCCAGACGCAGCGGATCATGGCCTACATCGAGCAGGCCCAGGCCGAGGGCGCGCAATTGAAGTGTGGCGGACGGCAACTGAGCATCGACGGTTCCAGCAACTTCATCGAACCGACGATTTTCACCGGCGTCACCGCCGACATGACCCTGGCCCGTGAAGAGGTGTTCGGCCCGGTGCTGGCCGTCAGCATCTTCGATGACGAAGACCAGGCAGTGGCCATGGCCAACGATCACATCTACGGGCTGGCAGCATCGCTGTGGACCGACGACCTCAACCGCGCCCACCGCGTCTGAATGCTGGGACGGTGTCGGTCAATACCGTCGATGCCCTGGACGTCACCGTGCCTTTTGGCGGTGGCAAGCAGTCGGGCTTTGGCCGCGACCTGTCGCTGCATTCGTTCGACAAGTACACGCAACTTAAAACCACCTGGATTCAGCTGCGTAGCTGAGTGCATTTGTGGGAGCGGGCTTGCCCCGCGATGAGGCCGGCACAGGCACTCCAATAACAAAAACTCGGAGCAACCGATGAACAGCAATGCAAGCGTGCAAACCGGCGCCCTGGCGCCACCTGCAAACCGCAAGAAACTCGGCCTCACCGCACTGCTGGCCGTGGCCATCGGCCTGGTGGTATCCCAGGGCGTGATGGTGCTGATGCTGCAAGGCGTCGGTATCGCCGGCCTGGGCTTTATCGTGCCGCTGAGCCTGGCCTACCTGCTGGCCCTGAGTTATGCCTGTTCGTTCTCGGAACTGGCACTGATGATTCCCCGGGCCGGCAGCCTGAGCACCTACACCGAAGTCGCCATCGGCCAGTTCCCGGCGATCCTCGCGACTTTTTCCGGCTACATCGTGGTGGCGATGTTCGCCCTGTCGGCCGAGCTGCTGCTGATGGAGTTCATCATCGACAAGGTCTACCCGCACAGCATGCCGCCCCTGACCGTAGCCCTAGGGGTGCTGGCGCTGTTCACCGTGCTCAACCTGTTCAACATCGACATCTTCGCCCGTTTGCAAACGGTGCTGGCAGTGGTGATGACCGTGGTCTTGCTGGTGATGGGCCTGAGTGCGATGAACAGTAACATCGTCGCGCCCAACCCGACGCTGTTCGACAGCGCCCACTGGAACCCGCTGGGCCTGGGCGTGATTGCCCTGACGGCAATGGCGGTGTGGGGCTTTGTCGGCGCCGAGTTCGTCTGCCCGCTGGTAGAGGAAACCCGCCGCCCGGAGCGCAACATCCCCGGCTCGATGATGCTCGGCCTGACCATCATTTTCGTGATCATCAGCCTGTATGCCCTGGGCGCTTTGCTCACCGTGCCGCAGGCGGAACTGGCCAGTAACGGTCTGCCGCATTACCTGTTCGCCACCACGGTGTTCGGCGAGGCCGGCAAGGTGTTTCTGGTTACGGCGGCGATCACCGCCACCTGCAGCACTCTCAACAGTTCCCTGGCGGCGATCCCGCGCATGCTGTTTGGCATGGCCCGCAATGGCCAGGCGTTCGGCGTGTTCAAACGCCAAGGCAAACGCACCGGTGCACCCTGGGTGGCAGTGCTGTTCATCGCTGCGGTCACCGGCCTGCCGTTGTTGCTGATGCACGACCATGCCGACGCGATCAACCAGCTGTTGCTGTCGGCAGCCTTGGCCTGGTTGCTGGCCTACATCATCACCCACGTCAACGTCATTGCCCTGCGCCGGCGTTACCCGCAGGTGGCGCGGCCGTTCCGCACACCGTTCTACCCGTTGCCGCAGCTGTTCGGCATCGCCGGCATGCTGTTTGCGATCTGGAACGTCTCGCCCAGCCCCGACATGACCTTTTCGATTTTTGCCTACGCAGGCCTGGTGCTGCTGATCGTCTCGATCATTGCCGTGCTGTGGATCAAGGGCGTGATGGGCAAGCCACTGTTCAAGCCCGAGCCGCTGGAAAGCGTGCTGGGCACTCAACACGATAAAAACCCGCAAGGAGACTCGCAATGACCGCTCAAGAGAAACCTGTCCGTAGCACCGGCGATTACCAGGCAGCGGATGCCGCGCACCACATTCATGCCTTCCTCGACCAGAAGGCACTGAACGCCGAGGGCCCGCGGGTGATCGTCCGTGGCGAAGGCCTGGCCCTGTGGGACAACGACGGCAAGCGCTACCTGGACGGCATGTCGGGGCTGTGGTGCACCAACCTGGGTTATGGCCGCAAGGACCTGGCCGCGGCCGCCAGCCAGCAGCTTGAGCAACTGCCGTACTACAACATGTTCTTCCACACCACCCACCCGGCGGTGGTCGAGCTGTCGGAGTTGCTGTTCAGCCTGCTGCCGGCGCACTACAGCCACGCGATCTACACCAACTCCGGCTCCGAAGCCAACGAGGTGTTGATTCGCACCGTGCGCCGCTACTGGCAGATCCTCGGCAAGCCGCAGAAGAAGATCATGATCGGGCGCTGGAACGGCTACCACGGCTCGACCCTGGGCGCCACGGCGCTGGGTGGGATGAAGTTCATGCACGACATGGGCGGGGTAATCCCGGACGTTGCGCACATCGACGAGCCGTACTGGTTCGCCCACGAAGGCAACCTGACCCCGGCCGAGTTCGGCCTGCGTGCGGCGCGCCAGCTGGAAGAGAAAATCCTCGAACTGGGCGCCGAAAACGTCGCCGCCTTTGTCGCCGAACCCTTCCAGGGCGCCGGCGGCATGATCTTCCCGCCAGAAAGCTACTGGCCAGAAATCCAGCGCATCTGCCGTCAATATGATGTGCTGCTGTGCGCCGATGAAGTGATCGGTGGCTTTGGCCGCACCGGCGAATGGTTCGCCCACCAGCATTTCGGTTTCGAACCCGACACCCTGTCGATCGCCAAGGGCCTGACCAGCGGCTACATCCCCATGGGCGGCCTGATCCTGTCCAAGCGCATGGCCCAGGTGTTGGTGGAACAGGGCGGGGTGTTCGCTCACGGCCTGACCTATTCCGGCCACCCGGTGGCGGCGGCGGTGGCGATTGCCAACCTCAAGGCCCTGCGCGACGAAGGCATCGTCAGCCGGGTCAAGCACCAGACCGGCCCGTACCTGCAGCGCTGCCTGCGCGAGGTGTTCGGCAACCACCCGTTGATTGGTGAGGTGCAGGGCACAGGCTTGGTCGCCGCCTTGCAGTTCGCCGAAGACAAGGCCAGCCGCAAGCGCTTTGCCAACGAGAACGACATGGCCTGGCGTTGCCGCACCATTGGTTTTGAAGAGGGGCTGATCATCCGCTCGACCCTGGGCCGGATGATCATGGCCCCGGCCCTGGTGGCCAGCCACGCCGACATCGATGAACTGGTCGACAAGACCCGTACCGCCGTAGACCGTACCGCCCGCGAATTCGGTCGCCTGTAAGCCCACAAGCGGCCGGTGCGCGCGGGCGTGCCGGCCTATTAGAGGAACCGCTTCATGTCCAGATCCTTGCGTTGCTGTGTTCCCTTTGCCCTGGTTGTGCTGTGCAGCGCGGTATCGGCTGCGCCGCAGAACCTCACCGTCATCTCCTTTGGCGGTGCCACCAAGCAGGCCCAGGACAAGGCCTACTTCCAACCCTTCAATGCCAGCGGCGCAGGACGCGTGGTTGCTGGCGAATACAACGGCGAATTGTCGAAAATCAAGGCCATGGTAGATGTCGGCCACACCAGTTGGGACGTGGTCGAAGTCGAAAGTCCGGAGTTGCTGCGCGGCTGCGACGAAGGCCTGTTCGAACGCCTGGACCCGGCGCGCTTCGGCGACCCGGCGCAGTTCGTGCCGGGCACCTTGAGTGAATGCGGGGTGGCCACCTATGTCTGGTCGATGGTCATGGCCTATGACCAGGGCAAACTGGCCAAAGCGCCGAACTCCTGGGCTGATTTCTGGAATGTTGCCGACTTTCCCGGCAAGCGTGGCTTGCGCAAGGGTGCCAAATACACCCTGGAAATCGCCCTGCTTGCTGATGGGATCAAGCCCGAACAGCTGTATGACGTGCTCGGTACACCAGAAGGGGTAACCCGGGCCTTTGCCAAGCTGGACCAGATCAAGGGCAATATCCAGTGGTGGGAAGCCGGCGCGCAACCAGCGCAGTGGCTGGTAGCCGGTGACGTGGTCATGAGCGCGGCCTACAACGGCCGGATCGCCTCGGCGCAGAAGGAGGGCATGAAGCTCGGCATCGTCTGGCCGCAAAGCCTGTACGACCCGGAATACTGGGCGGTGGTCAAGGGCACGCCGAACAAGGCCTTGGCCGAGGACTTCATCGCCTTTGCCAGCCAGCCGCAGACCCAGAAGGTGTTCTCCGAAGAGATTCCCTATGGGCCGGTGCACCGGGAGGCGTTGAAGCTGTTGCCCAGCACGGTTCAGCAACAACTGCCGACAGCTGAAAACAACCTGGCCGGGGCGCGGGCGGTGGATGCCGGGTTCTGGGTGGACCATGGTGAGGAGCTGGAGCAGCGCTTTAACGCCTGGGCTGCGCGTTGAATTCATCGCGGGGCAAGCCCGCTCCCACAGAGGCAATGCAAAGCCTGTGGGAGATTCTATG
>NZ_JAMDGZ010000090.1 GCF_028656935.1 Pseudomonas rubra | reverse complement strand
GTCCGGAATGAGTTGACCACTACATCGATCTAAAGCAGAAGGCAGTGCTGCTGCAACAGCTCCTACTGCAAGAAGAAGACAAAGCGGTCATCAACGACTTCCATAGACCTCGCCGCCAAAAGGAGTACCAATGTTCTCCTTGCGTGTTTATCCGGATAAACTGCACGCACGAAAAGTTTTCCGACATAACGCTTCCTGCCGGTCGCTTCGCTACAAGCTTCCGGAGTGAAGAGTGCAGACCTATCTAGAACAGAGGTTTCAGGATGGATATCTCTGCACAAAAGCACAAACGGAGGAGCCATCTATGTCATTGAAGTCGTCGTTCGCCACTGTACTCAGAACGCTTCGCAGCATGCGACAAATCTCCCAGCGTTGCTTCGGTGACACGAGCCGCCTACCTAAGTAAGCTTGAAAGCGGTAGATGCAGCATTACCTTCGACAAACTCGACCAGGTCAGCCAGCGGCTGGAACTAAGCCCACTGGCGATACTGATGCTGAGCCTCGAATTCGACAAACCTACCGTAGAGCTCACTGATCACCTACGATCCGAGATTGAAGGCTTGGAGCGCAGTGGAGGTGTTCCAGGGCTGGAACAAGCTACTCGGGGGATTGCTGCTCCGTCGCCTCGCAAAGCGCGGATTTCCCACCCTATGCATTCAGCAAACAGAGATCTTCTTTCCGGCACCTTGAGCCACAGGCCACTACATTCTGCGAATTGCCCTACTGGTGCACAGCGCAAAGCGGGCGCAGTAAACTCAAGAGCGACAGCACTTCTTATATTTTTTTCCACTACCGCATGGGCATGCGTCATTGCGGCCCGGCTCCACGTGACGCATGCCTCTTTCCAAGATTTTCATCGCTGCGCCCATGGCTACAGGCTTTCGCATTCCCTTAGTCAGCTCGTCCATTACGTCGGATTGAACCCAGGGTAGGTTGTACATCATGCCGAATTGAATTTTTCCCTGCGTATTGACGGAAACGCCGAACCATGTGGCAGCTCGCTCCACGTACTTGCGTTTTTCACAATGCCGTTTCAGGTGTTCAACCGCGTGAGGATCTGGAGCTGGGTAGCAATGGAACGTAATCCCCGCCTCCCCTCCATCAACGGCAAAGGTGAAGTCGTGAGGGCGTCCATCTCTCATGGCCATACCCGTAATACCGGCTATACCCTGGTGGATGTGCTGACACGCCCTGCTATCCAGCGACAGCAGCACGAAACCAAGTTCAAGCATTGCAGGATCTGCTGCTCGCTCAATCTGGGCAATCAACTGCTCATACTGAGTACCTAGCATGTGCGTCAGAATACCTGGCGGTGTTCTTTTCCCTGGGAATCCTTCCCGACGCACCGTCATCGCGACATCCACATCACCTGCGAATGAGTCATCCACCGATGCCATGCTGTAGGTTGGGTCGAGCCAGAGATTTTGATTCAGGTGATAACCCAGTGCTGTCAGCTCATGGCTAACTCTGAGTTTGTCACCTGCGATCGCCCGCAAGCGTACGTAGCTGAGGAGTCGCAGGGGGGAGTCCAACATTTCCGTCAGGACGTCCAGTAGGAAAACGTCCATCACCAATGGGGCCCGGACGATCTCCGTAGTTTCGAACTCAAGGTATTGGCTCGCCTGGAGCGCGAGCGCGGGATAGTGATCAGATACCACGCAGAACGGGAAGACCTCTTTAATCGAATTAGGCATGGCGATCTCATGCCCTGCCTCATCGATCATCCGGCACCTTCCCGAGAGAATCGCCTCAGCGCAGTCCCAGGCTTGATCAGATGCCTTCTGAATAGCCGCAGCGAAGTCAGCCTTGAGCTGACCATCGTTCCCCTTTCGTGCGGCCAGTGTTAGCTTCTTCGCTTTGGCTTGAACAATGATCATGCGGTCACCGAAGATCACCAGCACGTCAGCCTCTCCGGCCCTGTTCTTGCCGTCAAGAATGTTGACGTTGGTGTAAACGTTGGCTCTTCCAAAGACCGCAGCTAATCGTTTGTGAGCAAAACGCTCAACGAAAGCGCCACGGTTGTCAGAGGCCTGTCGGCGATAGACGGGGTCGTCTTTCATCCAAAAGAACGGTGACTCGTAGAGTGATTCGTAAATTGCGTAGTGCATGAAGAGAAGCACCGACCCGCGATCAGTCGGCAACAGCGGCGTCCCGACCACGCTGTTGTAATCTCCGAGCTCCCGGAATTCCACGTTCTGACCAGTGAACGTCAATGCCTCAAACACAGCCTGTACGACGCCAATGTCCAGCCCTGTTTTTCGAGCGACTTCCTCAGTGGTGAACTCGAAGTGAGCCAGAGGTGAACCCACAGCTTCCAGCGCTTTTTTACCATTTTGATGCAGCTGGGTTGCATGTAAGTCCATGAGCGAACACATCGCACGGGCAACTGTTTGTGCCTGACGACTCGTGAAGCCCTTGTTCTGCTGAAGCCAAGCGTCATCGTCCTCGTGCTTGTCGACGAAAAAATCTCGGTACTGGAAACTGTAAGCGGATTCCGGGCCGTAGAAGATTGGCTCCCTCAGCGCCGCCCCTTCCCAAATAGACATGCGATCTGTCGCGCTCGCAGATTTGCGCTTCAGCGCCTCGAAGATGACGCTATTCATTGAGCCATGGAGTTCAGCCATCAGCTCATCGGTTTTCTCTACATAAGCTTGGATTTGACCAAGCTCCGGGAGCGTCAGATCCAGCGGCTGGCGCACCATCAGTCCTAGTAGGGTGTTGATTTCCGTTCTGAGAAGTCGATTGGGATCGTATAGTTCACTCAGATCAGAAGCTGTGTACTCATCTCGAAACGCGACCATGTTATCGCGATGGCAGATGTACGCGATCGCGTGAACGTAACCCGGTTTGGCAGTAAGCAGGCCAAGGTCGGCGAACACCTCGGACTCACTACGTCCTGTAATACGCATGTGTCACTTCCTCAGGGTCAAGTTAGCGGCAGACGACACCAATCAGCAGATGTGCCGCACCGTTGTACAACTGATCGGCGGGCTTGGGTTATGGATCGTTGGCTGCGGGATGCGATCGCGCCCAGATCCAGGCCAATTGAATCAATATGGACGACGGGTCAGCTTTGGCTGTCGAGTTCCTTGAAGTTTCGGCTTATCGGGTTTGTATTTGCAGCGAGGAAAGCCCGAGCAGGATTTGAAATCACCGAACTTACCCGTGCGCTGAAGCACGACCCCATGCTGACAGACTGGGCATCGTTCCTCTTGGATTGGTTCACCCTTCATGTCCGTGACCATGACCACACCGTCTTTCGCCAGCTCGGCCAAGAACGGCGAGTTTCTGGCAGTCACGGTGAACATGGCGACCGACCTGCGCGCCCGAGTCAACGCAACGTAGAAAAGCCGGCGCTCTTCTCCATGCAGGTAGGTGTCACCCTCCGGCATCACCAGGCTGAATACAGGATCATCCCCTTTCAGGCTCGGGAACCCTCCAACCATCATCCCTGGCAGCAGAACATAGTCGGCTTGGTCGCCCTTTGAGGTGTGGATGGTTTTGAATCTGATTTCAAGCTTGTTGCCGTAGCGCCGCTCCCATCCCTGGGGTATGAACTGCGCATCGGATTTGTAGCGCCCTAGGACGAAGACTGAGATCAACCTACCGCTGGCTCCAGGGATCACGCCAGTCGACAGTTGCTGGTAGAGGTCATCCAGGTACTGTCGCAGACCATCCCGAACTTGGTCTCTACTGGACAACTGAAACGCCTGGAATGAGGGCCCAATGGGCTCAGTCACAGAAATCACGGTCTTCTGCAATTGAGCCGGGTTTTTAGCCACAAACTGACTGGAGGCGTCACAGATGGCCTGTGGGCACCGGTACGTTTTCTCAAGTCGGAATACCTCGCCGTGGCCGTACCACTCGACGAAGCCTGTCATGACACTCACATCGGCGCCTGCGAACCGGTTGATCGACTGCCAGTCATCTCCCACTGCGAACAGGTGACTGTGAGGCACTTGAACCAACGCTCGGCATAGCCTCGCACGCGCGCGCGAGGCGTCTTGGTACTCATCAGCCATGACCAAGCGGTAAGGCGACTGGTAGCCACGCTCTAGACAATCTGCGGCCATGTTAATCATGTCCTCAAAGTCGATCCCACGGTCTTCCTTCAGGGCGGCATCCCACCCTTCGATCACCGGAATCGCGAGCTCCAGGAACATTTTGTACCGGAACTTGAAGACGCTGATCGGAAGAGCGTCGTACCGTTCGTACAGCATCGCCGCTGTCAGGCTATTGCTTTTGTAGTGCGAGATGAAAGATCTGAGCACCTTTACCAAGTCAATATGATCCAGCGGTACCAAGCCTGAGTCCGGGATAGGACGGTCGGGATCTGGATCTAGCTCCACACCCCGCGACGTCAGCTCGTGGGCGAGAAGAGCGAAGACTTCACCCGTCCACAATTGGTGTGACGTCGACTCGATCAGTTGCGTGCCGTAGCTGACGTGCGTCTTCCGCTTCCAATCGGCCCCTTCTGCATAATTCACGAAATGCGCGGGCGCTTGGCCATCTGCGTCGAAGGCAAAATGCTCGTGATAGAGATTCAGCTGCGGGTAATAAAAGTCGGGCACATACTGACGGTGATCAGCGGTTGCAGTGTCGTGCTCGTAGGGTCGCTCATAGGCGTACTCAACACCATTGTAGAAGAGCCAGTTGGCAATCAAACGCTCTTCCTGGCTCGCGACGTGCTCGCCATTGAGTGTGATTAGCCGAGCCTCCCCTTCCCTGTCAAAGGCCTCCGCCACATCTCTCAACGGCGCAGTGGAGTGATCCCGCCCAAAGACCAAACGGAAAAGATCCCACTTCGTGCGAAACTCATCTGACCTGTCTTTAAGCGTATCGACAATCACCCCAAGCTTTTCCAGCCCGAGATCCGTCTTGGTAGCCCACTTCGGGACGCTTGGCTTTTTGCCTGTAGCGCCGCCAATGATTTTGAGGCCTAGTGAGTGAAAAGTAAGCGCATTGATCGTGACACCGGTCATGCCTAGCCGTGCGAGAGACTGAGCACCCCTTTCCTGCAGCTCCTGAGCCGCATCCTTGTTGAAGGCCAGCATGATGATCTCGGATGGGGCCACGAAACCGCGATGAACAGCGTAAATGGCCTTGGCAACCATCGTAGAAGTCTTGCCGGAGCCGGCAGAGGCAATAAGCTGAACCCGGTTGTCGAAGCAAACCACGGCTTTTGCTTGCTCATCATTGAGCTCTCGGGATTCGACGTTATCCAGAAGATCTGAGCAAGCATCGAGCTCCCGGATCATGTGTACTTGATTACGAGCTTTCCAATGCTCAGTCCAGTCCTGAGACCATTGACGCAACCGTCCTTGCACGCGCGTCTTGTTATCTCCCATCGCTGCCTGGATAACTGGAGAATCAAACAAGGCCTTAAGCTTTGCAGCGTCGATTCCTAGGGCATCCCTTTTAAAGAGAAGCTCCTGCTGCATGTCGTGCGTCAACCAGCGATGCTCTGCATCAGCTGTAGCCACGACCTGTTCGACCTCCTTCAGCCAGCCCATGATCTTGGCGTAGTAAGCGCGAAAATGCTGCTTGCTCGTTACCGCCCGAAGCTGGTGATCCAGGGTGCTACGCGCTGAATGGGCCAAGCCAATGAGCTGAATCTCATGACCGATCCAGACAGAGACATTCGTCCACAGTATCCGGCGATGAAAACGCAGTGAGGAGAACGCTTCGAGAGGTATCGAATACGTTTGGTCGCCAAGCGTGACGCTCAGCTCATCATTCTCGATCGTCAGACGCCAAGAAGCAGCTTTTCTGAATAGACGCGATAGAAAAGAAGGTTGCCACTCCATTGTCATCCGCCAACTACACCGCAAAAAACAGCGAGTTTATCAGAGGCTCTATGCCATAGTGCCACCACAACGCTTGAAGCCCACACACATTGAGCTGACTCATGACGGGATTAGGCGGATGGAAACGACCGGGTGGGGGGCACAGTGCGAGGCGAAGCTGGTGGCACTGAAAAACCAATCAGCCGAAAACATGCCCGGACGCGGCCCCATCTTGATGCCACCAAGCTAAAACTTTCGGGGATAGACAGCGGCTTAGAATGCGGAAAACCCATGCTTGCAGGCTAGTCCTCGATCAGCACACTGATGGCCTATAGCCATAAAACTGGGCACCTGGACGCTGAGATCAGGAGCGCAACCGTATCGGATACCACGCAGTCGCCAGCAGGGCGACCACCGCTTCAGGCTCGATATGAAATGGAATCGGATCCGGCTTTGATATGAGGAGTGAGTATGGGCATCAAAATGGATCACGCCTTCGACCAGAACGGCGATAGATGGGAAGCAGACACATACACCAAAGGCACAGGTGCCGAGCCTCTTCAATGCAAATGCGGTACGCCAGTCGCTCACAACCCGCCGTACACCCGTGAAATGTATGACAAGTCTGTTTTCGTCCAAGGCTATTTTCGCCTCTATCCCAAAGGTGCTCATGCCGCGAATTGTCGATTCGGTGTGGACGAGGAAATTAACGAGATTGCCAGCACCTCCGAAGACCTGATCGAGAGCATCCAACACAATCGTTACCGGATGCGCCTGGTCATGATCAAGGAAGCCCTGGAAAAAGGTGGTCGTGATTTCAAGGATGATGGGGGAACTCGGGCGACAGCGGGTCGGACTTACACCCACAACCCAAATCTTCTTCCTGCGTACATCAACTCTGCCAAGCGAGCCCTGAAGCTCCGCGCGCTCTGTGACAAAGACCAGGACATCGAACAACATCTGGAGCTGGTGTTTGAGGGCAATATGAAGGTCGCCTGGAATCAGTTCTATTTCGAACCGGAGCGCCATGCGGAAGCGTATTACGCAGTGTCGCACAACGCCGTTCAACATCCCGTCGCGATTCAGGGTGCGGTGAGCAGCGTCAGGACTGAAATCAGGGGTGACAAAACCAAGAACGTTATCAACCTGCAGATGAACAAGTTCCGAGTCGATCCGGATGACGCAGAAAATGGCATTGGCCTGGAGGTGAGCATTTGGGCCAGGGATCCAGCATGGCTCAAAGGTATTGAAAAGGACGATGAGGTCGTAGTTCTGGGCATGTGGAAACACTCCACAACCGCACCCGAAAAAGCCCCTAGGGAGGGACGCTTCAAAACCCTCACTAAACGCAGATTGACGTTGACCATGGTTCTGAAAGCCCAGGTCTCCAAAATCGACTGATGAACGCTTACCCCCCTGCCTAAGGTCAAACAGGAAACGCTCATGCCGGCCATCACCAAACTCGTGCTGCACAACTTCAAAAGCTTTGGCGATCTGACTCTTCAGTTTGATGCCGGCACCAACGTACTGATCGGGGACAATGAGACGGGCAAGAGTAGCGTCCTACTGGCCCTTGATCTCGCATTGAGTGCGAGTCGCAGCCGGGTCGAAACCATTGGCTACGAAGCACTACTGAACCAATCTGCAGTAAGGAAATTTCTGGCAGGCCCAGCTCGCCTCGATTTGCTGCCAGAGGTGATAGTGGACATTTTTCTTGAGGCGGGTGATGACCAAGGCCTGTACGGACGCCAGAACTCGACGGGGGCAGACAGTGATGGCCTGCGCATGGCCATCGTTCCCTTGGTGGAGGATTTCGGCGGAACCATTCTTGAACTGCTTCGGGATAACAAAGAGAGCTTTCCATACGAATACTATGCGGTGCAGTTCTCCACCTTCTCCGGGGCACCCCACGTCAGTTATCGAAGGCCTGTGAGGCACCTGCTCATCGACAGCTCTCGAATCGACACTGAGTACGCCGCGCGCGAATACACACGGACGGTGTTCGGCTTCCACACCCAGGTGCCAGACCGCCATCGGCTCGAAAACCAATACCGTCAGGGCAAGGAAGGCTTCCAAAGAGACAATCTCAAGGAGCTGAATGCCACGCTGGTCGAGTACCAGTTCGCTTTGCGAACCAGCGTGCGTTCGAACCTGGAAACCGACTTGGTGATCACCAAGGAAGGAATCCCAATCGAAAACCGTGGCAAGGGCGAGCAGTGTTTCATCAAGACCAATTTTGCGCTGCAGAAACATGATGCCAGAGGTAGCCTACACGCCTTGTTGCTCGAAGAGCCCGAGAACCATCTGAGCCACACGAACATGAAGCGCCTGGTAGAGCGTCTGACCCGCACCCAGGGAACTCAACTCTTCATCGCCACCCACAGTAGTCACATTTGCTCACGACTCGATCTTCGTCGAGCTCTACTCTTGGGAACCGAACAAAAGGCAGGCCGGCTCAAGGATCTGACGGAGTCCACTGCCGAATTCTTCATGAAGGCCCCGGACAACAATGTGCTTGAGTTTGCGTTGTCGAACAGGGTCATTTTGGTCGAGGGGGATGCCGAATTCATCCTTCTGGAACACTTCTACAACAAGCACGCGGGAACCACTCCGCAGTCAGACAACGTCCACATCATCTCGATCGGTGGTACCAGCTTCAAACGCTATCTAGAGCTCGGCAAGCTCCTTGGGATCAAAGTCGCGGCAATTCGGGACAACGACCATGATCACCAGCAGAATTGCGTCGAGAATTACAAGGCCAGCCTGTACGACGGTGCCCGGATTTTCGCTGACGAGAGCAATGAGCGCTCTACGTTCGAGATCGGCCTTTACCTCGATAACCAGAAAATCTGTGACGGCCTATTCGGGGGAGCACGCAAGACCCTAACGGTTCAGGATTACATGCTCAAAAACAAGGCGGATGTGGCGTTCGAGCTCCTTACGAAGAAGCCAGAAGAACTCGTCGCACCTGCCTATATCCAGGAGGCGATCAAGTGGATAAGAGCGTGATTTTCGCGGTTGCCGGATCCGGGAAAACCAGCCTGGTGATTGATCGGCTGAGCCTTGACCTGCGCGCTCTGATCGTCACCTATACCGAGAACAACTATCGCCACCTTCGACATCGCATCATCCAAAAATTCGGGACGATTCCGCCCAACATCACCGTCATGACGTACTTCTCCTTTTTGCACGGTTTTTGTTACCGCCCACTGCTGCAGTTAGAGCTGGATACCCGGGGCATGAACTTCCGACTGCCAACCAACCCCCGGACACCGCTCAGCGACATGGCGCGCTTCAGGGATGGCAGTCGAAGGCTCTACTACAACCGCCTGGCTAAATTGCTGGAAATGAGAAAATGCATACCGGCCATACGCGCGCGGATCGAGCGTTTCTATGACTGTGTCTACGTCGACGAGGTGCAGGATTTCGCCGGCCACGACTTCAACCTACTGCTGGACATCTCGAAAGCAAAGGCGGGTATGACCTTTGTTGGTGACTTCTATCAGCATACTTACGACACTAGCCGGGACGGTTCGGTTAATAAATCGCTGCATGACGACATCATCAAGTACGAGAAACGATTCCGTGACGCAGGAATCAAGGTAGACAAAACCACTCTGGGGCACAGCTGGCGGTGCTCTACAACCGTCTGCGATTTCATCAATGCGAAGCTGCAGATCACCATGGGCGCGCAGCACGAGCGGGTCAGTGAGATCATTACGATCGAAGAGCCTGAACAAGCCGCAACCCTTCACGCCGATCCAAACGTCGTGAAGCTCTTCTTGAAAGAACACGACAAATACGATTGCCACTCGCTCAACTGGGGAGCGAGCAAAGGCATGGATCACTTCGAGCACGTCTGTGTCGTTTTAGGCGCCGACACCTGGAAACGATACCGGAATGGCAATTTACACGAAGCCAATCCTCAGACTCGGAACAGGCTGTACGTGGCTTGCTCGCGCGCAAATGGCGACCTCTACATCGTTCACGACAAGCTTTTCAAACCGTTCAAGAAAGCCCGGTAGCGGGCTCAGTCGTCCTTGTGGGCAAGGTGATGGTGGTAGCTACATAGGCCGCCAAAATCTTGGTCATGGACGCCTAGGCTACTGCTGCACAAAGCGCACCCCGTGTAGTCCAGTTCGGCAAAGCAGATTGCACATCGCCCATGCTCCACGAGAAAAGTGTCGTTACCGCACTCGTGGCAAGTTTCGCTGCACGCATCCCCACCATCTTTTACGTTTACATAATTAATGCCGGCTAGCGATTCCACTAGGGCAGGCACCATAACCGCCTCGTAGCTGCTGGATTCCAGGCATACCATGCAGACGAATTCCAAGCCCTCAGGATCGAGCGTCGGATCGTCGACCCTCACCAGCTGAGAGTCGCACTGAGGGCAACGAACTTCGTCAACAGCATCAGCAAGCTCGGGAAAAACCCATTCAACTTGCTCCAACGACTCTAAGCACGCTTTGTATTGCTGTGCGTAGACCTGCTCAACCTCCACCAGGGATTGCCAGCATGATCGCCCCAATAGCTTCGCAGGATCTTCGCCCAAGTGGGGCTGGCAAAACTGGACGATGAGCTGCAACGAATTAGCAATAGCCTCCTGCATCTGGGAGTGGGATACCAGGCTGTAATAGTGCTCAGTTGAATTCCGAATTTTCTGAAGATTTTCCAACAGCTTCCACTCAACCCCCGCAATGCCGAGCGATGTAAGACGATTTTGGATATCCATGTAGTCAACGGTCTTTTTACCCTTGCCCTTCCAGATCACCGCCTGGGTCTCAGGGTCGATGACAGGGTTGATATCCGTTTTCAACAAAACCTCATCCGACCCGGGTGGGCTGAGTTGCTGCAGCTTACATTTGAATAGCAGCAGCAAGCCCGCATAGAGGTTGCGAATTGCCGAGAGCCCCCGCCTCGGATCGTCGTTATGGAAATCCTCCACGCCAAGCTGAATGGATGTGACAGCGTTCTGCATCATGCTCATTCGTAAAGCTCCAACGAACCTAAAAGGCCCTGAACCAGTGTCAGCAATCCTAGGGATGCTCCGAACAAG
>NZ_JAMDGZ010000089.1 GCF_028656935.1 Pseudomonas rubra | reverse complement strand
GTCTTACCATACAAGCGGGCTTGCCCCGCGAACACGGGCGCAGCCCGTGCCAGGCAACTCAATTTCTGGGCCGGCCTGTTCGCGGGGCAAGCCCGCTCCCACAGAGACAACAGGATGCCTTCCTAGAACTCACAAGTCGGCATGTGCTGCAGGCAAGACGACGGCTTAGTTCACCATCACTTCGTCCAGTGCCTGCTCGAGGGTGCTGACCGTGCGCTCGATATTGTGCAGTTTTTCGAGGCCGAACAGACCGATGCGGAAGGTCTGGAAGTCGGCCGGTTCGTCGCATTGCAGCGGCACGCCGGCGGCGATCTGCAGGCCCCGGTCGGCAAATTTCTTGCCGCTCTTGATGTCGGCATCATCGGTGTAGCTCACCACTACGCCAGGGGCCTGATAGCCGGCTGCGGCCACGCTTTTGATGCCTTTTCCAGTCAACATTGCGCGCACCCGATCGCCCAGCGCCTGCTGTTCGCTACGGACCTTGTCGAAACCGTAAGCTTGCATCTCTTTCATCACGTCGTTAAACCGTGCGAGAGAATCGCTGGGCATCGTTGCATGGTAGGCATGTCCGCCCTGCTCGTAGGCCTGCATTATCTGCAGCCACTTTTTCAGGTCGCAGGCAAAGCTGCTGCTCTGCGTCTGCTCGATGCGCTTGAGGGCCAAATCACTGAACATCACCAGGGCGCAACAAGGCGAGGCACTCCAGCCTTTTTGCGGCGCGCTGATCAGCAGGTCGACTGCGCACTTGTGCATATCAACCCAAAGCGTGCCTGAGGCGATGCAGTCCAGCACAAACAAGCCACCCACCGCATGCACGGCGTCGCCGACGGCCTGCAGGTAGTCATCGGGCAGGATAATCCCTGATGAGGTTTCAACGTGGGGGGCGAAGACAATCTGCGGCCTGGAAGCCTCAATGGCTGCCAGCACTTCGTCCAGAGGCGGTGGTGCGTAGGCAGCCTGGCGCCCGGTGTCGACCGGTCGGGCTTTGAGCACCGTGGTGGCCGCCGGGATGTTGCCCATATCAAGTATCTGGCTCCAGCGATAACTGAACCAACCGTTGCGTATCACCAGGCATTGCTGGTCGGTGGCGAACTGTCGCGCTACCGCTTCCATGCCGAATGTGCCGCTGCCCGGGACTACCGCAACAGCCTGGGCGTTGTAGACCTGTTTCAGGGTCCTGGAAATGTTGTTCATCACGCCTTGAAATGACTGCGACATGTGGTTGAGCGAGCGGTCGGTGTAGACCACCGAGTACTCGACCAGCCCCTCAGGATCAATACTGGGGTATAGCTTTGACATGGGGTGACTCCTTTGGCAGAGATGTCAGTGGTATCGACCCTGCCCTAAGCCTTGGCAAATGACAAGATTGCTCGGGGCTGATTGCGACTTTTGTGGAATGGTAGCTATCGGCCGATAGCGGACTATAGATACGCTGCTAAGCTGAGTGGTGTGGCCCAAAGCCATATTGCTTTCTTCCTCGCTGTATGTGGTATTTCTGGCGCGACACTCATCAGAACAGTGAGTTACACATTGGCAAGGAGCGCACTCAGACACAGGAGGGAAATAATTAAGCAACATGTGCCCCTACGCTAACTGCCGGGTATCAAGCTGCCCTCCGTGTCCATAATCGGTCTAAAAGGAGCAAAAAATGCGAATGGTCGTGACTTTGGATATGTATTCAGGACGCCCGAATCCCTCATGGGAAGTTTCCGAAAGTGATGCCAAGAAATTAAGGAAGCTTCTCAGCAAGAAGAGAGCTATCTCAAGTGTCTCATCGCCAGGGTCGATAGGCCTATTGGGTTATAGAGGTCTACTGGTTTCGTCTGTTGAAGATCCTTCAGCAATAAAAACCATGAGGGCGTTTGACGGAGTTTTGGAGGTTGCCAGCCTGGACTTCCCAAATTATCTCGATAGCGACAGCGAAATCGAAGAGTTTCTGTTAGGAACTGCTGGTGTTGCCCTGAAAGATGAAGAGAGGCAGTTCATTGAGCAGGAAATACAAAAAAACGTATCCGGCGGAGTAGCAAATAGCATAAAAGATTTTGAGATTATGGCTATTCCGCCGTACGACCCTGGTAAGTGGAACAACAATCCAACCGTCTTGCGCAATAACAATTGCTACAATTATGGCAACGACACAATAACAAATACTTTCGCGCAGCCGGGCAGGGGAGCAGGGCAAGAAGGCCCTTATCCGCCAACATGTAAAGACACCAGTGCAGCCGCAGTAAGAGATGGCCTCAAGTCGATACCAAACCCCGATACCACCCCGACAGAAGGTCATCTAGTTGCTTTAGTTGTATCAACCACCCCAGGCTTTTTCGACTACCATTGGTATAGGCGTGATAGCAATGGGATGTGGTCTCACAAACCAGGTCAAACAGCGGCTAGGAATACTGATAACTCGGGGAGGTTAATCTCTGACCCTCGAAACTGTGATCGTGGTCCATACAACAATTTCTGTGGGTTCTTCAACAGCATGCCTGGGGATATAATTATTCGCTGACACCCGAACTTTAATTCAGTGGCTCTCTTGCAGCGGCCGCTGAATTAAAGTTTAGGCGATCTCAAGCACGGAAATATCTAAATGACTCCTCTAGTGAAAAGTGTGACCTCTGCTAGGGGCGACATATGCACAGCTCAAGAAATGGAGTTCGAGCAGTTATGGCTAAAGCAAAAGTAGCGGGCAACTCCAAAAATAGCAAAATTGGCTCTGAGCATCGCAAATCGTCAGCTTATTTGAAAAGAATGAGCGTCTCTGTCCGAGACTTATTCGCGGGTGCTGTCGACTTGACAACGTTCTTGGGTGCCGCAGGAAATCTTAGTCTAGACGAACGAAAGCTTCTGGTTCGGCAGGCCTTAATTCTAATCGAGCAGAATTATGTTCACCTCCCCTTGAAGCGGGCTATGCACGCCGTCGAGCCGGTTCAGCGGCTCAAGCTTCTCCTTCAAGAACTGGAAATCACACCTCCCTTGTCACTTCCTCCTGAGACCTTGTTTCATCGTGAGTTGACAGAAATTTTCACATTGACTCGAGATTTGCACACCAACTACCTGCTACCTGCCCCGTTCAACAAAATGACAGCCTTTTTGCCTTTCCTAGTGGAAGACTACTTTCAGAATGGTCGGCGGAGGTATCTTGTCTCTCATGTTGCGCAGGGATTCAGCCACCCAACCTTTGTCAGTGGAGTCGAACTAGTTTCTTGGAACGGAATTCCGATTGAACGTGCCGTTTTGAACAATGCCCAGCGGTATGCAGGTAGCAACCGGGAAGCCCAGCACTCCCGTGGTGTATCTACTTTGACTACCCGCGTGCTGAAAATGACGTTACCACCGGATGAGGGTTGGGTTATCGTCGGCTATCAGACGGTAACCGGTAAATTCGCCGAAGTCCGCATCGACTGGATGGTCAACCCTACACTTCCATCGGGCGAGGGCCGGACAGGTGACGTGGCGGATGATCCGAAGTTCGCTCACTCCATTGGGCTAGATCTTGAGCAGCACCTTATCCAGCGGATGCGCAAAGCCCTATTCTCTCCAAAGGTTGTAGCCGCAGAAAAGAAGGCCTCCGAGAAAGTGAGGCGCGGGGGAAACTTCAAAGCCCTTGAAAGCACAATGCCGGGTGTGTTCGAGGCTCGTTCAGTTACTACGCTTAATGGAACTTTCGGATACCTCCGCATCCGCACGTTTGCAGCCCCAGTTACCGCATTCGTTGAGGAGTTCATTCGCCTCGTCACCGCCCTCCCACAGAATGGCTTGATTATTGATGTCCGCGGGAATGGTGGTGGAACCATTATGAACGGCGAGCTTATTCTCCAAGTGCTTACCCCTCGGCGAATCGAGCCCGAGCCTGTCCAGTTCATCAACACCCCGCTAAACCTCCAAATCTGTCTCCAGAATAGAGCAAACTCTCCAGTTGTGGATTTGAGTGCGTGGGTTGAGTCAATGCAGCAAGCATTGCAAACGGGAGCCATCTTTTCCGCCGCATTTCCAATCAGCGATCCGGAAGAATGCAATTTAATTGGTCAGAAGTATTTTGGCCCGGCTGTTCTCGTTACCGACGCCCTCTGCTACAGCACAACAGACTTCTTTGCTGCTGGGTTCCAAGATCACGAGATAGGTCCGGTGTTAGGGGCGGATGGAAACACAGGCGCAGGTGGAGCGAACGTATGGACGCATGATCTGCTCCGCGAGCTTCTTCCTGGAGCTGGTTCCGTTTACCAACCACTACCAGCGGGGGCAGGGATGCGAGTTTCAATGCGAAGGGGGTTAAGAGTCGGTCGACGAGCCGGACTACCAGTGGAAGATCTCGGTATCCTTCCAGACGAGCGCCACTTCATGACGAAAAATGATCTGTTGAGCGATAACGTTGACCTTATCAACAAAGCTGGATCACTCCTTGCCGCGCGACAGCCAGCGAAGGCATTTACCATTTCAGTGAGCTCTATTTCCCCAGCCCAATGGAGCGCAATTGTGACTACTCAAGAAGTTACTCGTCTCGATGTTTACTTAGATGGTCGTCCAATACAGTCGGTAGATGTGCAGAACGGACAAGCAAGCCTAACTGTCACCAAGCTTTCGCCTGTAACTAATACACTCGAAGTCCAAGGGTTCGACGAAGCCAAATTGGTCGTACGATATCGAACGAATATCTGACGATACCGTTGCCCCAAGTGCTTGCCGATACACCTGGGTACACATTCGCCCCCTCTGCGCTCCTGAGCTACCAGGCGCGCGGCCTCCATATCTTCAGCTAAAAGGAAGTGATCGCTTCTGGCCGAAAGCAGCCTGTCGCGACCGCTTAGGGTCGAAAGCCCCCACATAAAATCCCCCCTTGAATCCCCACCCCAACCCCGCTAACCTCTCCCAGTCGCTGCAAATTCAGCGACTCGGGCTTGGCGGTCCGACACGAAGGCGCAAAGCGCCGCACAATCACCCTTGCAGGCGCTTTTTTTGTGCCTGCGATGATGCTTTATGGCGGGCTGCGCATGGACTTCTTCGGAAGTGCCGGGTTCCTTCGTACCGGTCCGCCAACCTTGCGTAGTCCGTCACCCATACCTGCTTGGCGGCAGTCGGTGGCGGATCCTTTCTACGAAGGAGCACCACCATGACCAAACCCGTTCCCGATCCACCCCTCACTACCCAAACCAGCACCACCTTCGGTTCCTGCAACGGCAGCCACGACCCGCTGTTCGCTGTGCGCGCCGGTGTCTCGTCCGAAGATGCCCTGATCCACACCTCCATCCTGCTCAAAAGCGCCTACCAGACCAACGCCCACGCCTGTGAAAAGGTCAGTACCGAGGTGCGCGGGTTGCTCTGGGCGACAGAGCAATCACTGGAGATGTGCCTCGCCCTGGTCGAGTCATTGCTGGACGAGGTCGAAGCACGCTCGGCCACCGCCGCGTTGTTGCGGCGCTCGCTGCAAGCAGGCCAATCTGTGGTGGAGTGATCACCAGCGATTGGTGTGGGCCGCCGATGCGGCCCACTCATCCAGTGCTGTAAGCCTACCCCCGCCTCGTTACCCCACTCCTTTGACCCAAATCAAGCCGCCAGCCCGGGTTCGCGAGACGATGACCCAAAGCATGGAGCGGATCGATCAGCAGCCAACGCCATCGATCCATGTGCGCAGCATTGCATAAGGAGCCCGTTATGACCTCGCTGAACCACGTACTGGTTGCCACCGACTTGTCCACCCCGGCCCGCAACGCCGCAGAACGCGCTGCACTGTTGAGCAAGGCGCAGCAGGCAGCGCTGGATTTGCTCTACGTTGCCAATCCGGCCCCTTTCGAGCGTCTCAAGCAGGTTGTGGCACCGGATGAAGCCTTGCTCGAACGCGTGCTGGAGACCGCGGGCGAGAAGCTTCACGCGCTGGCGGCCATGCTGTTCGCCCACTATGCCATTGCCCCTGGCGTACAGGTCGCGCCCGGCACGGTTGCCACGGAAATTACCCGTGTGGTGCAAGACAAACGCACCGATCTGCTGGTGTGCGGGGCCAAGGGGCAGAACCTGGCGCGGCGCCTGTTGCTGGGCTCGACCGTGCAACGAATGCTCAACCGCATGCCCTGCCCTTTGCTGGTGGTCAAGCAGGCACCCCGGGAGGCGTACCGCAGCTTGCTGGTGCCGGTTGATTTTTCGCCCTCATCGCTGCGCGCCATCGAACTGGCAAAAGCCGTTGCCCCGCAGGCCGAGATCATTCTACTGCATGTGTACGAAGCACCTTTCGAAAGCAGCATGCGCTTCGCACACATCGATCAGGACACGCTCACTCACTACCGAAATGTCATCAAGAAGGACGCCGTGGAACAGCTCGCGGCCTTGAGCCAAGCCGCCGGAGTGGCCGATGCTCGGCAGATCGTGGTGCACGGCGACCCTTCCTGGCGGATCCTGGAGCAGGAACAGGAATTGGACTGCGATCTGATCGTGATCGGCAAGCAGGGGGAAAGCGCGCTGGAGGAGTTGCTGATTGGCAGTGTCACCAAGCACGTGCTGAACGAGTCTCAGTGTGATGTATTGGTGGCGTTGTAGGTTGTGTGTCGCGTCGAGGGCGCTGGATGGTGAACCCCATCCAGCGCGATCGATTGCAGCCCTTGTTCCCTGTTTGCGGCGTTGCTGAAAAACAGTAGATAATTTGACGAGCCCTACCAGCCGGGCTCTCACTCGAATGTTAGAACAAGGACGTGCAATGGGTATCCCACTCCCCCTCTGGCTTATTCTCACGGGCGTGACCGCTTACATTGCAAGTACCCGCGGACGATCAGGGCCAAGATGGTTTGCAATCGGGCTGTTCCTTCCCGGGGTAGCCCTGATTGCCCTGTTGTTAATGCCACGCCTGGCTAAAACCGGCGTTGACGCCCTGGTGCACGAAGACCTGCGCCCCTGCCCTGCCTGCGCCCAAGCCATCAACGCAGCAGCCTCACGCTGCAAACACTGCGCAGCCGACGTGGAGCCTATTGCGGTCAGAGATCGCAGCGGCTGGGTAGTACGCTTTACTGCCCAAACCGATGAAGAATTTGAACCGTTGGCAGCCCAGATGGCGCTGATTGACATACCAACGATTCTCGATGAGGCGCCTCACGTTTTCGCCGGCCCGTTTGAAGAAAAAGCCGAAGCACACAACGTGTTCAAGTACCTGAAATCCAACCATGGCCTGGATGGGCTGGTGACCTGGCGGACAGTGACGAGGTAGCAAAACCAGCCTGGCATATCTGGCCAGCCGCTAACATCGCCTGCGTAACGTTATGCAGTTGCATCCAACGCCATTCTGTACTCGATAACGCCAGGCTTTTTGGCAATCCAGTCATAAAGCCGTTGGGCGGTGTGGTTGGTCTCTTGAGTGTGCCAGTACAGTCGGTCGCAGTTTTTCTCCCGTGCCTGGCCTTGCACGTATTCGATCAGTTTCTTGCCGATCATCTGGCCTCGCACGCTTGGGCAGACGTACAAGTCTTCCAGGTAGCAGAAGTCATTGCGACCCCAGGTTGAGCGGTGGAAGACGAAGTTGACGAATCCGTAGATCTGCTCACCGTCCGAGGCTACCGCGCAATGCACAGGCTCGCTGCCGTCAAAGAAGCGGGCCCAGGTAAGCTGGGTGGTCTGCATGCCGACATCTACCTTGTAGAATTCCTGATACTTGGCCCAGTACTCGCACCACTGCTCGAAGTCTTTTTGCTCTACGGGGCGAACCGATAAAACCTGTTGTAGTGCTGTCATGCTCAATCCTTAATGGCGTCGGCCCCGCGTGCTATCAGTGCACGGGGTGACAGATTTATAGCGCGGTAATGGTCTGGATCGCCCCTCCAGTTCTTGATCAGATGCCAGACCACTTTCGCAGCTCTACAGACAAACGCCGGAATGATTTCATAACGCCTTGCTGCACCGTATAGTGGCTATTTCTTCGCAGTCAAAGGGAGGACTTCATGCGAGCAGCAATGATCCTTGCGGTGATCGGAAGCACATTGTCGTTGATGTCGCCGTCGATATTGGCATCACCTGCCCAACCTGCAGCACTGCCGCCAGTGCCCATGAGCCAGCAGCGTATCTCGGTGCAGGTCGAAGGCTCGGGCACAGACATCATATTGATTCCAGGGTTGGCATCGTCCCGTGAAGTATGGGCAGACCTAGCCTCCAGATTGCGCCAGAGCCACCGCCTTCACCTTGTACAAGTCGCAGGCTTTGCCGGCGCGCCGGCCGTGTCCGACCCAGAGGGCAAGGTAGTTGCGCCGACAGCCGAGGCGATAGCTGAATACATCCGCAGCCAGCGCATCGGGGCACCGGTAATCATCGGTCATTCGCTAGGTGGCGAGGTGGCACTGATGCTGGGCGCTCGCTATCCCGACCAAGTGGGGCGCCTGATGATCGTCGATGCGCTGCCCTTTTATACGCTGCTGGTTGACCCTTCAGCGACCAGCGAAACCGCCACCCCACATGCGGCGGCGATGCGCGATGCAATGCTCAAGGCATCGCCTGAACAGACCCAAGCCATGCAGCATGCCTCCATCGCCCGCCTTGCTAAAACCGAAGCGCTCAGGCCAGGCCTGGTAGAAGTGGCGATACGCTCGGATCGCAAGACCGTGGCCGATGCCGTGCATGAACTGATGGTCACCGATCTGCGCCCTGAGCTCAGTCGTATCAAAGTGCCGGTCGAAGTCGTCTATGCCTATGACGCCCTTTACGGCCTGCCTGCCGCCAACGTCGATGCGTTGTTCCGTAACGCTTATGCCTCGACACCGAACGTCACTTTCAGGCGCATCGACGGCAGTTTTCACTTCGTCATGCTGGATCAGTCGGAACTGTTCGCCAGTGCTGTTGTGGCATTCCTCAACAAGTGAGCCGGTGGCCGAAACTGTCAGGCCTGCGGGCATAATTGATATGCCCCGGGCTTGCCGTATCTTCACATGCACAGGCAGTTTCGTTCGATTGTAAGCGCTCAAACCGCGCTCAGCGTGGCGAGGTTGCAATATTGCCCTTTGAAATACAGCAACGGTTGCGTAGCAGCCACTTCTTGCAGGTTTAACGCTTTCACTTCACCAATGACGATCAGGTGATCACCTGCGGTGTGTTCGGCGTGAATTTCGCAATCAAGCCAGTGCAGGCTGCCGGAAATGATCGGATTGCCAAGCGTTGACGCCTGCCATTCAACACCGTGCCACTTGTCCGTGCCGCGCCGAGCGAACTGGTTGGAAATCTTGACCTGCTCACCCGACAGGATATTGACTGCAAATCGACCTGCCTGGCGAATTTTGGGATAGCTGGCCGAGCTGGACATCACGCTAAAGGACACCAGCGGCGGGTTCATCGAGACGCTATAGAACGACTGGCAAGTAAAGCCAATCGGCTCGTCATTCGTGTATGAGGTAATCACCGTGATACCGGATGCGTAGTGCCCGATGGCCTCGCGAAAGCACAGTGGCTCGATGGCCGTACGGGGAAGTGACATGGGAGGTCCTGAATATCAAGTGCAGCCCGAAAATGCTAAGGAAGGCCTGAAGCGGCAGCGCCTTCGAGCGACCGCTTCAGGCCTTCCCGCACACCGCTTGCGCGGTGAGCTCAGTACGCGTTGGAAAGTTCTCTGCGGACGATGTCTGCACCTGCACTCAATGCACTGAGCTTGCCGTTTGCGACGCGACGAGGCAAAGGCGCCATGCCACAGTTGGTGCAAGGATAGAGCTTGTCGGCATCGACAAACTGGAGCGCTTTTCGCAGGGTGTTGGCGACTTCCTCGGGTGTTTCGATCGCATGGTTTGCCACGTCAATGGCCCCGACCATCACTTTCTTGCCTCGAATGAGTTCAATCAGATCCATCGGTACATGAGAGTTGTGGCATTCCAGCGAGACGATATCGATACTGGATTTTTGCAGCTTGGGGAAAGCCTCTTCGTACTGTCGCCACTCCGACCCCAGCGTCTTTTTCCAATCGGTATTGGCTTTGATGCCATAGCCATAACAAATATGCACGGCCGTTTCACACTTGAGGCCTTCAATGGCCCGCTCCAAGGTGGCAACACCCCAGTCATTCACCTCGTCGAAGAACACATTGAATGCCGGCTCATCGAACTGGATGATATCAACACCGGCAGCCTCCAACTCTCTGGCTTCCTGATTGAGAATCTTGGCGAATTCCCAAGCCAGTTTTTCGCGACTTTTATAGTGGTTGTCATACAGTGTGTCGATCATCGTCATGGGGCCTGGCAGCGCCCATTTTATGGGTTGCCTGGTTTGTTGACGCAAGAACTTGGCATCTTCAACAAACACTGGCTTTTGCCGAGCAACCGCCCCCACCACCGTTGGCACACTCGCATCGTAGCGGTCACGAATCCTGACGGTCTCACGCTTCTCGAAATCAACACCGCTGAGGTGCTCAATAAAGGTAGTGACAAAATGTTGGCGTGTTTGTTCACCATCGCTGACAATATCGATACCGGCCTGTTGCTGTTCGTGCAACGACAGCCGCAACGCATCTTGTTTGCCCTCGATCAGTTCATCACCCTGCAACTTCCAGGGCGACCAGAGTGTCTCAGGCTGTGCCAGCCAAGCGGGTTTAGGCAGGCTGCCGGCAGTTGAAGTAGGTAGTAATTTTTTCATCATGGATGACCTTGTGCTTATTCGATTAGTCAAAGGGCGTAATGCGCGGACCACTGTTCAAGCACCGCGTGGTAGGGCTTGATAAAGTGCTCCTCAACAAATGCCCCCTGCTCAACCGCCAGCCGGCCACGCTCGTCTCGATCATAAACAATTCGAGTCAATGAATAATCCTGATGTTGCAAACTGGGCTGATAGGATTTGCCTGCAGCAGAGTTCGCGTTGTAGATCTCAGGCCGGTAAATTTTCTGAAAGGTATCCATGGTGCTGATGGTGCTGATAAGCTCAAGATCGGTATAATCACCAAGCACATCGCCAGCACAGTAAAAAGCCAACGGTGCAACGCTATTCGGCGGCATAAAATAGCGTACTTTCAAGCCCATTTTAGCGAAATACTCATCGGTCAATGAATATTCATCTTGCAGGTACTCAACACCCAACACAGGATGCTGATATTCAGTCCGGTAGTAGGTCTTGCTACTCGAAACACTCAAGCATATGACAGGGGGCTTGTTAAAATTATCTGTGTAGGCGCTTGAATTCACGAAGCATTTAAACAGCTTACCATGCAGATCGCCGAAACCCTCTGGCGTACTGAACCCGGCCTGATCCTTGTTGTGCTTTAACAGCAGCACACTGAAGTCATAATCCCGCACGTAAGAGGAAAAATTATTTCCTGCAACACCCTCAATGCGCTCGTTCGTTTGCCGATCAAGAATAGTTGTTTTCAATATTTCAATTAAAGGCAAGGCATCGCCACTGCTTTCAACATCGAGATTCATCTCGACAGAAATAATCTCAAGCTCGACAGCATAACGATCGCCTTTAGGATTATCCCAATGCGCCAGGGCATTGAAACGATTGTCAATCATCCTCAACGTATTGCGCAAGTTTTCCTGGCGATTCTTCCCTCTCGCCAAGTTAGCAAAATTGGTGGTGGTGCGTGTACTGCCCGAGGGCTGATAGCCTTCATCAAAACACATGCGTTTGATAGCAAATGAAAACTCTTTGTTCATTGTGATCTGACACCCTAATCCCTGAGATAAACCTGAATGTACTTTTTGCTTTTCAGTACTTTCCAAGTTTCTTTTGAGGCGATTGTCCGGAGTAAACGGTCATGTGACAAACTCATTTTTTTTGTACACAACGTTAGTTTTGCTCATGATCGATGTGAGGCACCTGGCGAAATGCTGTCTCTGTGGGAGATTCTAGGGCTCATGGGCCCGCCTCTTCGCGGGGCAAGCCCGCTCCCACAACACCCGGAACGCTCCCCTCTTTACCTGTCTATAACTTCATAGTTTATGGTGATAGGCCATGAAGCGAGAGAACAGGCCATGTATCGCATCTCCGAGCTTGCGCAAAAGGTGGCGTTAAGCCGTTCCACCTTGCTGTACTACGAAAAGCTGGGGCTCATCTCATCCACGCGCCAGGCCAACGGCTACCGCTCGTATTCAGAGCATGACCTGCAACAGCTCAGGTTGCTGCAGCAGCTCCAGGCTGGCGGATTGACCTTGAAAGAGTGCCAGGCATGCCTGGAAACGCGTATAGACCGCTCGTTGTTGCTTGAGCGCCTGCAAGCTCTGGAGCACGAGATCGAGGAAAAACAACAGTCCAGGGATCTGCTCGCCGCCATGCTGGGGATGGCTTCCATGCGCGGCTGGCACCAGGCCCTGGAGAACCAGGCGCCGGGTGCGCACCTGGCCTGGTTATTGAAGCAAGGTTTCGATGAAAAGCAGGCGTTACGCTTGAAGTGGTTATCAAAGGATATGAACGAACACGACCACTACATGGCCGATTTCGAGCGCATCTTCGACGGTTTGGACCGGCTGGGGCCTGGGTCTGCCGAGGATACCTTGCAAGCACTGCGCGCGTTACCAGTTGAACCCCAGACACTGCTGGATATTGGCTGCGGCCGCGGCGTAGGCACTGTGCTACTGGCCAGGCATACGCAAGGGCTGGTCACCGCCGTGGACAACGACGAGTACAACCTGGCTCGCCTGAGGCAAACCGTGGTTGCCAATGCGTTGCAACAGCGCGTCAGCCTGGTGTGCGCCAGCATGACCGCGCTGCCCTTTGAAAATGCCTCATTCGATGCCCTCTGGGCCGAGGGCAGTGCCTACATCATGGGGTTTACCAACGCGCTGGACAGCTGGAGGCGATTGCTCAAACCCCAGGGGTTCCTGGTGGTCAGTGACCTGATATGGCGAACCGACAAGCCCCGCGCACAAGCAGCGTCGTTCTGGCAGAAAAACTACCCAGGCATGACAACGCTGGAAAATCGAGTGTCCAGCATTCGTGCACAGGGGTACCGGGTCTTGCAGAGTTTTCCATTAAGCCGTCAGGCGTGGGAAAACTACCTGGCACCGCTGCGTGAAAAAGTTGCAGGGCTGTCCGCCGACAGCATCTCTTCAAAGGCCCTGGTTGACCTCGAGGATGAGCTCGATATCCACCAGCGCTTCCTGGATGACTACGGCTACCAACTGTTCGTCCTGCAAAAAGAGCGCGCTGACTCTTAATCAACACTTTGCTAAGCCTGATCGACCAAGACATTAGAGAAAACTCACTATGACGCTGAACATCCGCAACGAACAACCTGAAGACATCAAGCACATTACCGCGCTGACCATCGCCGCTTTTGCACAGGAAGAACATTCCAGCCATACCGAACACTTTATTGTCGATGCCCTGCGTCGCGCCGGGCAGTTAACTGTTTCGCTGGTTGCAGTGGAGCATGATGAAATCCTTGGCCATGTCGCTGTTTCTCCGGTCACGGTGTCGTCTGGCGCTACCGGCTGGTATGGGCTTGGGCCCATCTGCGTGTGGCCGGACCGGCAGGGCCAAGGTATAGGCTGCGCCCTGATGAACGCCGCCCTGGCCAGGTTGCGGGAGCAAGGGGCCGCTGGCTGCGTACTACTGGGTGATCCTGGTTACTATGCTCGCTTCGGCTTCCAGGCTCACGCAGGTCTGGAGTTGCCCGGGGTGCCGCAAGCCTACTTCCAGGCGCTTCCCTTCGGCGCTGATGTGCCAGAGGGCACTGTGCAGTACCACAACTCTTTCGACGCCACCGAGTGAGCCACGAGGCGCCTGGCGGTAATCAGTTGCCTGCCAAGCGGTACAGACCTTGCGCGTGAGATACCTTGAGCCCGGCACGCTGCAGGTTTCGCCGGCTTTGCGAGTTTGCCAGGGCCGTAGCGGCTACCCATGTGCTGCCCAGCGCTCTGGCTTGTTCCACGCGATGGGCAATCAGGGCCCCGTGGTAGCCGCGGCCTCGTGCGGTTTTGCGCGTGGCCGCCGTCCCCAGATAGGCGACACCATTGGCCGCAAGGTACATCACCGCGCCCGCAACGACCTCGCCCGCCTCTTTGATCACGAAAATTTTCAGGCTGTCGTTCGGGTCTGGCACCCCGAACGACGCCTGGGTCATTTCACGCTGGGCTGGCGTGGAGTGAAAGCCTTGCCCATGAACGTCTGTGAATGCCGATAACGTCAGCGGTGTGACCTCTTCTATGGCGTAGCCATGCGGTATCAGTTGCGCCTGCTCAATCGCACAGGCCAACTGCACATGCGCCCATCCCTTCAAACGCTCAAGCCTGCGGTTGGCCAAGAGCGGGGACTGTTCAAGCGACGAAACTGTGCCAATGAGCGGCGTGACGGCTGCGGGCAGGGACGCTGTCAACAGATCCACAATGGCTTGCGGCTCCGTTACCTGATCACCATAGACTCGATTGAACATCGGACTGGATGAAGCCTGTACTTGAAGACATCTCGTGGTCGCGCTCATCAAGATACGCGCCCCGTAGGGGTTGCCTTCTACTTGCATCAGATTTTCCACGCGAGACTGAAGGTAATCTCTTTCCGCTGCCTCGATTTTCAGCGCCATTTCCCTGTGCATTGCTCTTGCCCTCCCGTGCTGAACAACTTGCAGGATACGCTGCGCCTCCATCGTCGCCAACACGACCCGCTGGCGAGGCCAGGTTCGATCATTTACCGCCCAGAAAAAGGTGAGTTTCAAGCCGGCATGGGCTATCTTGCGGGCCTCAAAACCGGCTCGAATTCATGGAGGAAACATTGCGGATCTACATTACAGGTGCTTCGTGCGCGGGCGTAACCACCTTGGGCCAGAACCTCGCAACTGAGCTCGACGCACGCCAGGTCGATGTCGATGACTTTTTCTGGATGCCGACGAACCCGCCTTTTACCACCAAGCGACCTGTCAGTGAGCGCGTACCATTGATCCAGCAAGCGCTTGGTGACCAGGAGTGGGTGCTGAGCGGTTCCTGTATTGGTTGGGGCGATGAGCTAATTGCCCATGCCGATCTGATCGTGTTCGTCGCGACCGCGACGCCCGTTCGCCTTGAACGCCTGGCCGCCCGTGAAAAGGCACGTTTTGGCGATCGGATCGCACCCGGTGGCGACATGCATGAGATCCATGTGGCCTTTCGGGAGTGGGCCTCGCAGTATGACGACCCGAACTTTTCAGGACGCAACCGCGGCTGGCACGAGGCGTGGATATCAGCGCAGACGGCGCCGGTCTTGCGGATTGACGGGACGAGCCGTCCTGAAACAATCGTTGCGGATGTCCTTGATGCGTTGTCGCAAGTACCGCACTAGCCAACAACCGTGAGCCCCACGGGAGTCGCTTCGAGCCCTATTACCGGACACCTTATGCTTATAGCACCCGTCACTTTGCCCATCACCCGCAGCGCTTTCGCTGCCGCACTGCGAACAGGCCATGGTCGCGTTGCGCAGCAGATCGAGCAGCAGGGTTGCAGCGGGTTTGAAGACCTGATTATCGAAGCGTGCCTGACCTGTCTTGCTCATGACCCACAGGTAGAGGCTGAGCGTGCGCCGTGGTTGTTCTCGATCATCGAGCGTGCCCAGCTACAGGAAATGGTCTTTGAGGCAATCAAAGCCAAAGGCCTGGCCCCATCCTGCGAAGACCGGCACGACCTCAATCAGCGCAGCGCTCTCCTGAAAGCGCTTGCCGTTGCGGGTATGGATAACGCGAAGACGCTTTTGTATGCATCCCTTGCGCGTATGCCGGATACCGCCGATGTCATCGCTGCTGACGATATTGTCACCCTCGATGGCGTGGAGGGTTTGATACATGTCGCCAGACAACTGGGACAGTGGCTGCAAGCCGATGCTGATTTCTGGGTAGATGAGACTCTATACGGGCAGTTCGCCGCCGCCCCTGGCGCTGAGCAAGGGCTTGCCCTGCTAGCGCGTGCCGCTGCCTCCGATGCTGATATCGCGCGCTATCTTGCAGAGGTTCGCAAGACACGCGAGAGCGTCACAGGCTGCACACCCGACGCTTCACTAGCGGCCTATACCGCCAGTGACATCGTGGCGCATCTTCACAACAAGCCAGCAGATCCATGTCACTGGTTTCGCGGATGGGGCGCGCAAGCCAGCGGCGATCAACGCGAGGCAATCTTCATGGCGCTAATGAAGACGGAGCAGCCGGAGCATGCCAAGAGGCTGTTCAAATGCTTTGCGAAAACGGGCGCTCCGCGATTCGAGCAGCGACTTCTCAGATGGGTTGATCAGCCTGACAAGTCACTGAGATGGGCGGCAGTGACTGCCCTCGCGACGGTCAAGCATCCCGAGTTGCGTAAAACGGCAAAACACCTGATGGCAGGCGGGGATATCACCAATGGGATTGCGCTGTTGGTGAAAAACTTCGTGGAGGGCGACTTTTCAACCTGCCTGGAACAGCTGGCACGGCTTGAGAACCCTGACGAACTGCACCGTGCCGTCGGCCAACTTCTGCGGCTATGTGAGGCGAACCCTGGCAACCAGGCGCTTGATTGTCTTCTGTATGTTTATGAACATTCGCCCTGTTCGACTTGCCGCAAGCAGGCCGTAAAGGCACTGATCGATACGAACACTGCGCCAGGCTGGCTACTGCTAGAGGCAGCATTCGATGTCGATCCTGATACACGAGCACTTGTCGCTCCTGAACGCTGACAATCTCACTCGCGTTGTGTCGTCAGCGCCTGAGTGCTTCCTTCTTCATTGGCTGATGAGCGCGCCAGAAACTCGGTGATCAGCGCCGTAATCTGTTGTTGGATCACCTCACGGGGGCGACCGCGGTCACCATCCGTGCAAATGATGCCATCGCCCGGCACGTCTTCTTCGAGCAACGCCTGCGCGCCAGGTTTGCACACCGACATGAAGCTGAAATGGCTTGCGTCGCTGATCTCAACGTACTGGCTTGACACCGGAGGCAGGCGTTTCGCCAGGTTGGCGGACTCCAACTGGGCGGGAAGCTCCTGGGAGGGCACGCCGGCCGCGATCACCAGCGCAGGGACCGGCAGCGCCGCGAGGCTTTCATCGGTCAGGCCGCGGGAAAGACCCAGGTCCAATGCCACCACTGCAGTGACACGTGTATCGCGCAAGTCGGCGGCCAGCGCGGCTTTTGCCTCTGGGGTGCTCGCGGGGTTCATCTGCTTGTAAACGCTGCAACTGGCCAACTGCGGCTGGGTTTTGCAGTCCTGGGCGAAGCGATCCGGGTCGAAGCGCGCACCGCCGATCTCCAGGGCGGTCCAGCCGCCCAGGGAATGCCCCACGACAGCAATTCGCTGCTTGGCGACCACACCAAATTTTTCAGGTTGAGTGGTGACCGCCTCGATGGTGCGACGCAGATCGACGGGGCGCTGCCATAGCTGCGCCGCTGCTTGAGGGCTGCGGTCATGGGTTGTGGAGCCGGGGTGGTTGACCGCAGCGACGATGTAACCTCTCTGCGCCAAAGCACTGGCAAGCCAGGCCTGGTTACCCCAGTTACCCCGGTATCCGTGGGAGAGCACTACCAAGGGGTGCTCGCCCGCAGTGGGCGGGGCGTCAGGAACGGCAGAAGCACCGACAAACACCACATTGTCGGCGATCAGCTGCGGGGCCGCGGTGGTTGCACTTGGGTACCAAACGACCATCTCCAGTGCTCGCTCATTGGGCGAGGCCGACAATGTCGAAGAATAGAAGCCGACAGGGCTCTCGTCAGCGAGAGCGAGGGTTGTCAGGCAGGTCAGAAACAGGGTGCCTAAGGATGCTCCGAACAAG
>NZ_JAMDGZ010000088.1 GCF_028656935.1 Pseudomonas rubra | reverse complement strand
TGTTCGGAGCATCCCTAAAGGCTGATTTTCAGAGTGCTATTCATTGTCGAGTCTTATCTAGAAGTTGTTTCTTTGGATTGCGGGTAGGCTATTTATTGTGCAAGAATTTTTCTGGAACATGGTTGGTTAGCCAAACTCCGTTTTCCGCTTGAAAGAACTTTAAGCCCTCTTGGTACATTCGTAGGGCTTCAATTTTTAGTACCACAGGCTTTCCATAGCGCTGTCCGACAGCAATAGCTGTTGGTCTGTCCTGCGACAGGTGCACGTGGTGGCGTGAGCCAGCAATCAGCCCTTGTTGGTGAATCGACTCCAGGAAGCGTGTTGCTGTGCCATGGTAGAGAAATTCCGGTGGTTCTTTCTCTATGTGCTGAAGGCTGACGTTGGATGTTGAGTGGCCCTGCACGGCGCGAATGCGTTGCCCATCATCCGAGATGCTGAAGCGCTTTTTATCGCTGCTGCTGACGACCGCTTGAATGAGTGCGATATCTAAGGGTCGCCCGTCTTTAGCAGCGCCAGCAATCAAAGAATGGATATCTGCCCAGCCTTCGCTGTCTAGCTGCAGGCCGATAGCTTGTGGCTCATGCCTGAGAACATAGCTAAGGAACTTGCTGGTTTCGTTGAGTTGTTTGTTGCTCATGTTACTCCCATGGTTTCTGGTTTATGCCCTGTTAGGGATGCTCCGAACAAG
>NZ_JAMDGZ010000087.1 GCF_028656935.1 Pseudomonas rubra | reverse complement strand
GCAGGTAGGGGTTTTGTCTTGTGGGAGCGGGCTTGCCCCGCGATAGCATTCTGTCAGCCACATCGCATCGCGGGGCAAGCCCGCTTCTACAGATCCGCAGTGCACAGATCCAGTGTGCGCCCTCAGTTTTCTATGCAATCCCCACCTGCATGGCTATCATGCCCTCCTCATTGTGAGTCGAGATTGGCATGCTGAAGTTGTTGAAGCTCCTCAAGGATGGCCGGTTCCATTCCGGGCAAGACCTGGGTGCGGCATTGGGCGTCAGTCGCGCCGCTGTCTGGAAGCAATTGCAGCTTCTTGAAGCAGAGTTGAACCTGACCATCCATAAGGTTCGTGGCCGTGGTTATCAGTTGGCTACGCCGTTGTCGCTGCTGGAGGAGTCGGCCATTGCCGAATTTTCCCGGGGCGAACAGTGGCCAGTATTGATATTTGAATCCATCGACTCGACCAATGCCCAGGCCCTGCGCTCGATCAGCGAGGGGCAGGCGGCGCCGTTTCTGGTGCTGGCTGAGCGCCAAGCGGCAGGGCGCGGTCGACGTGGTCGTCAGTGGGTTAGCCCGTTTGCCGAGAACCTCTACTACAGCCTGGTGCTGCGTATCGAGGGCGGCATGCGTCAGTTGGAAGGTTTGAGCCTGGTGGTTGGTCTGGCGGTAATGCGCACACTGCAGGCTTTTGGCGTGAGTGGAGCGGGGCTTAAATGGCCGAACGACGTTCTGGTAAGCAATCAGAAGATCGCCGGCATCCTCCTGGAGCTGGTCGGCGATCCCGCAGACGTCTGTCATGTGGTGCTGGGAATTGGTATTAACGTCAATATGCAGGCCAATGAGCAGATCGATCAGTTGTGGACGTCGGTGCGTCGTGAGACAGGTGTGGCGGTCGATCGTAATCAGCTGGTAGCAACGCTCAGTCAGAACCTGCAGCAGGACCTGCTGCGTCATCGGCAAGCTGGTTTCGCCGCGTTCCAGGTCGAGTGGGAGCAAGCCCATCTGTGGCAGGGGGCTGCGGTATCCTTGATTGCCGGTGTTAGCCGGATCGATGGGGTCGTGCTGGGTATTGATCGCCAAGGGGCGCTACGCCTGGAGGTCGACGGAGTTGAAAAGAGTTTTAGCGGTGGTGAGCTCAGCCTGAGGTTGCGTGATGATTCTTGAGCTTGATTGCGGCAACAGCTTTATCAAGTGGCGGGTCATCAACGCCACTGAGGGTGCCGTTGTAGCCGGTGGCATAGTGGATTCCGACCAGGCCCTGGTGGCCGCTGTCGCCACGCTCCCTGAGGCGCCGCGGCGCTGCCGGTTGGTCAGTGTCAGAAGCGAAGAGGAGACCGCCAGCCTTTCGGCGCGGCTCGCCCAGCACTTCGCTCTGGACGTTGTAGTGGCCCAGCCGGCCAGGGAAGTTAGTGGCGTACGTAATGGCTATGACGACTATCAGCGCCTCGGTCTGGATCGCTGGCTGGCGGTGCTGGGTGGCTTTCATCTGGCCCGTGGTGCGTGTCTGGTCATGGATTTTGGCACGGCCGCCAAGGCTGACTTCGTTACTGCTGATGGCGAGCATCTTGGAGGGTTCATCTGCCCTGGCATGCCGCTGATGCGTAGCCAGCTGCGCACCCATACCCGACGCATTCGCTACGACGATGCCTCGGCTGAGCGTGCATTGTCGAGCCTGGCACCTGGGCGCTCTACCGTTGAGGCCGTCGAGCGCGGCTGCGTGCACATGCTGCAGGGGTTCGTGCGCTCTCAGTTGGAGCATGCTCACGGATTATGGGGTGAAAATTTCACTGTATTACTGACCGGGGGCGATGCGCTGCTGGTGCAGCAGGCCGCGCCACAGGCCAGGGTGGTACCGGACCTGGTGTTCGTCGGCTTGGCCATGGCTTGTCCCCTGGATTGAGGTGCCTATGCGTTGGTTGTTTCTGTTGTTGGTGGTGCTAAATGTCTTTTATTACGTCTGGCACCAGCAGGAAGCGCCTTTGAAGGCCAAGGAAGTGGCGCCGTTGTCGCTGTACAAGGGTAATCAGCAGGATATTCGACTGTTGAGTGAGTCGAGCGGGGGTAAAATTGCACCTCAGCGGGGTCAGGAATGCCTCTATGTAGGTGGGTTGATGGAGCAGGAACAGTTAAAAGCATTGCGTCAGCGCTTGCTGAGCCTCGATATTGCCGCTGTTCCGGTGACCGGTCGCCTGGGTGACAGCACTGGTTTGTGGCTGCAGATTGCGCCTCAGAGCCAGCGTTTGCTGGACCAAACTGTGCTCGGGACACTTTCCCATGATTTCAAAGACTTAAAACATAAAATAATGTTGTGCGAGGGTATTGCAACTGGCGAATAGCTTGATAGAATGGCGCCCGCTTCACAGGGAACACCACTCAGGTGGTAGAGCTGGAAGCGGTGTCAAAGTAGCTAAGTTTCAGATTTGATTGAAAAAATTTGAAAAAACGCTTGACACCAGATTGGCATCTGCATAGAATGCCGGCCAAATCTGGAGGGATTCCCGAGCGGCCAAAGGGGACGGACTGTAAATCCGTTGCGAGAGCTTCGAAGGTTCGAATCCTTCTCCCTCCACCAGTTTAGCGAGAGCCGCAAGCTCCGCGGGTATAGTTTAGTGGTAGAACCTCAGCCTTCCAAGCTGATGATGCGGGTTCGATTCCCGCTACCCGCTCCAAGTTTGCTTCTTTTGCAAAGTGTTACGCTCTTGTAGCTCAGTTGGTAGAGCACACCCTTGGTAAGGGTGAGGTCAGCGGTTCAAATCCGCTCAAGAGCTCCATACAAAACAAGGCAGATATGAAAATATCTGCCTTTGTTTTAATGGTCGTATTGACTTGCTTATTTCTTCTCGCTGAGGGTTGTCTCGATGGCTAAGGAAAAGTTTGATCGTAGTCTGCCGCACGTGAACGTCGGCACCATTGGTCACGTTGACCATGGCAAGACCACGCTGACCGCAGCGCTGACCCGCGTTTGCTCCGAAGTTTTCGGTTCGGCAATCGTCGACTTCGACAAGATCGACAGCGCTCCAGAAGAAAAAGCTCGCGGTATCACCATTAACACCGCACACGTTGAGTATAACTCGACCATTCGTCACTACGCTCACGTTGACTGCCCAGGTCACGCTGACTACGTGAAGAACATGATCACCGGTGCTGCCCAGATGGATGGCGCGATCCTGGTTTGCTC
>NZ_JAMDGZ010000086.1 GCF_028656935.1 Pseudomonas rubra | reverse complement strand
AACCATAGAATCTCCCACAACGCCAATCCTGTGGGAGCGGGCTTGCCCCGCGATGACGACTAACCTGCCAAGCACATATCCAAAAACGCCATCCTTGTAGGGCAATCCCTACCCCAAGCCTTCCAACACGCTGATATCAATCTCTCTCCACCCCCGATTTGCGCCGCTCTGCGCCTTCACTAGGCTTGGATACAGCAGTCATCCAACAAAAAGGTGCGGGTATGAGTGAGGTGAATTCGAGCGCTGCAGCCGGCGAAGTGCTGGTCAGCTTCCGTGGTGTGCAGAAGAGCTACGACGGCGAATCGCTGATCGTCAAGGACCTCAACCTGGATATCCGCAAGGGAGAGTTCCTCACCTTGCTCGGCCCGTCCGGATCCGGCAAGACCACCAGCCTGATGATGCTCGCCGGCTTTGAAACGCCGACCGCCGGTGAAATCCAGCTGGCCGGCCGCTCGATCAACAACGTGCCGCCGCACAAGCGCGACATCGGAATGGTTTTCCAGAATTATGCGCTGTTCCCGCACATGACCGTGGCCGAGAACCTGGCCTTCCCCCTGAGTGTGCGCAACCTGAGCAAGACCGACATCAGCGAGCGGGTCAAGCGCGTGCTCAACATGGTCCAGCTCGACGCCTTCGCCCAGCGTTACCCCGGCCAGCTTTCCGGTGGCCAGCAGCAGCGGGTGGCACTGGCACGCGCGTTGGTGTTCGAGCCGCAACTGGTGTTGATGGACGAACCGCTGGGTGCCCTCGACAAGCAGCTGCGCGAACACATGCAGATGGAAATCAAGCACCTGCACCAGCGCCTGGGCGTCACCGTGGTGTACGTCACCCACGACCAGGGTGAAGCACTGACCATGTCCGACCGCGTGGCGGTGTTCCACCAGGGCGAGATCCAGCAGATCGCCGACCCGCGTACCCTTTATGAAGAGCCGAAGAACACCTTTGTGGCCAACTTCATCGGTGAAAACAACCGCATCAATGGCCGCTTGATCAGTCAGGACGGCGAGCGTTGCCAGGTGCAACTGGCGCGTGGCGAGAAAGTCGAGGCCCTGGCGGTGAACGTTGGCCAGAGCGGCGATCCGGTGACCCTGTCGATCCGCCCCGAGCGCGTGCGTCTCAATGGCCACAGCGAAAGCTGCGTCAATCGATTCTCTGGGCGGGTGGCCGAGTTCATTTACCTGGGCGACCACGTGCGGGTGCGCCTGGAAGTCTGCGGCAAGGCCGATTTCTTCGTGAAGCAGCCAATTGCCGAACTCGACCCGGCCCTGGCTGTGGGCGATGTGGTACCGCTTGGCTGGCAGGTGGAGCACGCCCGCGCGCTCGACCCTCTGCTCGAAGCCCATTGAAGGTTTGCTTCACCAACCCTGTACTGTGGAGAGAATAATAATGCTCAAGCACTTGAAGTTGACCGCCCTGACCCTGGGCCTTTTTGCCGCAACCCAGGCCATGGCGGCGGCCGACCTGACCGTGATTTCCTTCGGTGGCGCCAACAAGGCAGCCCAGGTCAAGGCGTTCTACGAGCCATGGGAAAAGGCGGGCAACGGCAAGATCGTCGCTGGCGAGTACAACGGTGAAATGGCCAAGGTCAAAGCCATGGTCGACACCAAGAGCGTGTCGTGGAACCTGGTGGAGGTCGAGTCGCCGGAGCTGGCCCGCGGCTGCGACGAAGGCATGTTCGAAGAGCTTGACCCTGCATTGTTCGGTAACGAGTCCGACTACGTTCCCGGTGCTATCCAGCCTTGCGGCGTTGGTTTCTTCGTCTGGTCCACGGTTATGGCCTACAACGCCGACAAGCTGAAGAGCGCACCGACCAGTTGGGCGGACTTCTGGGACACCAAGCAATTCCCCGGTAAGCGTGGCCTGCGCAAGGGCGCCAAGTACACCCTCGAGTTTGCCCTGATGGCCGACGGCGTTGCGCCCAAGGACGTTTACAAAGTGCTTGGCACCAAGGAAGGTCAGGATCGCGCCTTCAAGAAACTCGACGAACTCAAGCCCAGCATCCAGTGGTGGGAAGCCGGTGCGCAACCACCGCAGTACCTGGCCTCGGGTGATGTGGTCATGAGTTCGGCCTACAACGGCCGTATTGCCGCCGTGCAAAAAGAAAGCAACCTGAAAGTCGTCTGGAATGGCGGTATCTACGACTTCGACGCCTGGGCCATCCCTAAGGGCGCCAAGAACGCCGAAGAGGCGAAGAAGTTCATCGCCTACTCGGTCAAGCCCGAGCAGCAGAAGATCTATTCCGAAAACATTGCCTACGGCCCGGCCAACTCCAAAGCCGTTGCGCTGCTGTCTGACGAGATCAAGAAAGACATGCCGACGACCCCGGAGAACATCGCCAACCAAGTACAGATCGACGTAGCGTTCTGGGCCGACAACAGCGAGCAGCTGGAACAACGCTTTAACGCCTGGGCTGCCAAGTAAGGGCTGCTGATGGGGCGTCGGCTTGCCGCCGACGCTCCTTGTTCTCAAGATTTCGGAGTTCGCTATGGCCATCGCAGTGCCCCTGAATGAAGGCGCCGGTTCCAACCTCAAGCAGCGCCTCAAGCGTGCCGAGCGGGTCAACCGCTGGAAGGCGCAAGCGCTGATCGCGCCGCTGGCGCTGTTCCTGCTGCTGGTGTTCCTCGTGCCGATTGCTGCGCTGTTGTACAAGAGCGTGGGCAACCCGGAAGTGGTCGGCGGCTTGCCGCAGACTGTGACCGCCGTGGCCCAGTGGGATGGCAAGGGCTTGCCAGGGGAGCCTGTGTACAAGGCGCTGAGCGAAGACCTCGCCCAGGCGCGCAAGAACCAGACCCTGGGCGATACCTCCAAGCGCCTGAATATGGAGCTGGCCGGCTATCGCAGCCTGCTGGCCAAAACTGCCCGGGCGCTACCGTTCAAGACCGAGCCGGCTTCCTATAAAGAAGCCTTGCAGGAACTGGACGAGCGTTGGGGGGATCCGGCCTACTGGCAGGCGATCCGCCGTAACACCAGTAGCGTCACCCCGTTCTACCTGCTGGCGGCCTTGGACCATCGTATCGATGACCTCGGCGAGCTGGCCAAGGCCACCCCGGACCAGGCCATTTACCTGGATATCTTCACCCGCACCCTGTGGATGGGTTTTGTCATCACCGCCATCTGCCTGGTATTGGCTTATCCATTGGCCTACTTACTGGCCAACCTGCCAACCCGGCAGAGCAACCTGCTGATGATTCTGGTGCTGCTGCCGTTCTGGACCTCGATCCTGGTGCGGGTCGCGGCCTGGATCGTGCTGCTGCAGTCAGGCGGGCTGATCAACAGCGCGCTGATGGCCATGGGTATTATCGACAAGCCGTTGGAACTGGTGTTCAACCGCACCGGGGTGTACATCTCCATGGTGCACATCCTGCTGCCGTTCATGATCTTGCCGATCTACAGCGTGATGAAGGGTATCTCGCCCACCTATATGCGTGCGGCGATTTCCTTGGGCTGTCATCCGTTTGCCAGCTTCTGGCGGGTGTACTTCCCGCAAACCTACGCGGGTGTAGGCGCGGGCTGCCTGCTGGTGTTCATCCTTGCCATCGGCTACTACATCACCCCGGCGCTGCTCGGCAGCCCCAATGACCAGATGGTCAGCTACTTCGTGGCCTTCTACACCAACACCAGCATCAACTGGGGCATGGCAACCGCGCTGGGCGGCTTGCTGTTGCTGGCCACCGTGCTGCTTTACCTGATCTATAGCTGGCTGGTCGGCGCCAGCCGCCTGCGCCTGAGCTGAGGAGCGTTGTCATGCTGAGCCCCTACATGTCGCCCGTCGAGCGGGTCTGGTTCTACAGCTTGCGCATCCTTTGCGGGCTGATCCTGTTGTTCCTGGTGTTGCCGGTGCTGGTGATCATTCCGCTGTCGTTCAACTCTGGCAGCTTCCTGGTCTATCCGTTACAGGGCTTCTCGCTGCAGTGGTACCAGGACTTCTTCGCCTCCGCCGAATGGATGCGGGCGCTTAAGAACAGCATCATCGTTGCCCCGGCAGCTACGGCGCTGGCCATGGTCTTCGGCACCCTGGCCTCGATCGGCCTGACTCGCGGCGATTTCCCGGGCAAGTCGCTGATCATGGCCCTGGTGATTTCGCCCATGGTCGTGCCGGTGGTGATCATTGGTGTGGCCAGCTACCTGTTCTTTGCGCCTTTGGGGATGGGTAACAGCTTCATCTCGCTGATCCTGGTGCATGCGGTGTTGGGGGTACCTTTCGTCATCATCACCGTGTCGGCGACCTTGCAGGGTTTCAACCACAACCTGGTACGCGCTGCTGCGAGCCTTGGTGCCTCGCCGCTGACGACCTTCCGTCGGGTGACCCTGCCGTTGATTGCGCCGGGGGTGATCTCCGGGGCGCTGTTCGCCTTCGCCACCTCGTTCGACGAAGTGGTGGTCACCCTGTTCCTTGCAGGCCCCGAGCAGGCCACCTTGCCAAGGCAGATGTTCAGCGGTATCCGCGAGAACCTCAGCCCGACCATTGCGGCTGCGGCAACCTTGCTGATCGCCTTCTCGGTGGTGCTGTTGCTGACTCTGGAGTGGCTGCGAGGGCGCAGCGAGAAGTTGCGTACCCAGCAACCGGGTTGAGGCCTTTCGGGGGGCAAGCCCGCACCCACAAGTTTGTAGGAGCGGGCTTGCCCGCGATGAGCACCCGTCGACCGCCTTGATACCGGTCAGCCCTGGAGCGTTTGCCTGAGGTACAATGCGCGCCACTGTGATTCTGCCTTCAGGTGCGCCATGCAGCCCTACGCTATTGCCCCCTCGATTCTCTCTGCCGACTTCGCCCGCCTGGGCGAGGAAGTCGACAATGTTCTGGCCGCCGGTGCCGACATAGTTCACTTCGATGTGATGGACAACCACTACGTGCCCAACCTGACCATCGGCCCGATGGTCTGCACGGCCCTGCGCAAGTATGGCGTCACTGCACCGATCGACGTGCACCTGATGGTCAGCCCGGTCGACCGCATCATTGGCGACTTCATCGAAGCGGGAGCCAGTTACATCACCTTCCATCCGGAAGCCACCCTGCACATCGATCGTTCGCTACAGTTGATTCGCGACGGCGGTTGCAAAGCCGGCCTGGTGTTCAACCCGGCAACCCCGCTCGACACCCTCAAATACGTGATGGACAAGGTCGATATGATCCTGTTGATGAGCGTCAACCCCGGCTTCGGTGGCCAGAAGTTCATCCCCGGCACCCTCGACAAGCTGCGCGAAGCCCGCGCCTTGATCGATGCCAGCGGCCGTGACATCCGCCTGGAGATCGACGGCGGGGTGAACGTCAACAACATCCGTGAAATCGCTGCCGCAGGCGCCGACACCTTCGTTGCCGGTTCCGCGATCTTCAATACTCCGGACTACCGTGAGGTGATCGCCAAGATGCGCGCCGAACTGGCCCTGGCCCGCCCATGAGTGGCTTCGAGCAGCTGTTCCCCGGCGCCCTGCCCAAACTGGTGATGTTTGATCTGGATGGTACTCTGATCGATTCGGTACCTGACTTGGCAGCGGCGGTGGATAACATGCTGCTCGCAATGGGCCGTCAGCCCGCCGGCCTTGAAGCAGTACGCCACTGGGTCGGCAATGGTGCGCCGGTGCTGGTGCGCCGTGCCCTGGCCGGCGGCCTCGACCACGAAGCGGTCGATGCCGACGAGGCCGAGCGTGGCCTGGAGCTGTTCATGCAGGCCTACGCCGAAAGCCATGAGCTGACGGTGGTCTATCCGGGGGTGCGCGACACCCTCAAGTGGTTGCACAAGCAGGGCGTGGAAATGGCCCTGATCACCAACAAGCCCGAGCGCTTCGTTGCGCCTTTGCTCGACCAGATGAAGATCGGTCGTTACTTCCGCTGGATCATCGGTGGCGACACCCTGCCGCAGAAAAAGCCCGATCCGGCCGCGTTGCTGTTTGTCATGAAGATGGCCAGCGTCTTGCCTGAGCAGGCCCTGTTTGTCGGCGACTCGCGCAGCGATGTGCTGGCGGCCAAGGCCGCCGGAGTCAAGTGTGTCGGCCTGAGCTATGGCTACAACCACGGCCGGCCGATCAGTGAAGAAGCGCCGTGCCTGGTCATCGATGACCTGCGAGCGCTGTTGCCTGGTTGCTTAGATCCGGCCACTGGGATAACGTTGGCGGACGTTCCATCCTCCTCTGATCGAGATTCCATCGTGGCGGCTACCGGCAAACTCTGGATGAAAGTCATCAAGGCCCTGGCCCGCTGGCGTTGGCGCGCCTGACTGCCGTCTGCCGGTCTATACCGGCCTGCTTGCCTGCCTGACCCATCTGCTGCTTGCCACGAGGCTATCATGACCCGCGAAGAATTCCTGCGCCTGGCTGCTGCCGGCTACAACCGCATCCCCCTGGCCTGTGAGACCCTGGCCGACTTCGACACCCCGCTGTCGATCTACCTGAAACTGGCTGACCAGCCCAATTCCTACCTGCTCGAATCGGTGCAGGGCGGCGAGAAGTGGGGGCGTTACTCGATCATCGGCCTGCCGTGCCGCACCGTGTTGCGCGTGCATGATCATCAGGTGCGGATCACCCACGACGGTGAGCTGATCGAAACGCATGAAGTGGAAGACCCGCTGGCGTTTGTCGAAGCCTTCAAGGAGCGCTACCAGGTACCGACCATCACCGGTCTGCCGCGCTTCAATGGTGGCCTGGTGGGCTACTTCGGTTATGACTGCGTGCGTTATGTCGAGCGGCGCCTGGGCAAGTGCCCGAATCCTGATCCGCTGGGCGTGCCGGACATCCTGCTGATGGTGTCCGATGCCGTGGTGGTGTTCGACAACCTGGCTGGCAAGATGCATGCGATCGTGCTGGCCGATCCGGCGCAGGAGCACGCCTACGAAAACGGCCTGGCACGCCTTGAGAGCCTGCTTGAGCAACTGCGCCAGCCCCTGGCCCCGCGTCGCGGTCTGGACCTTGGCGGGCCATTGCCGGCAGAACCTGAATTCCGCTCAAGCTTTACCCAGAGTGACTACGAGCGTGCGGTCGATACCATCAAGGAGTACATCCTTGCTGGCGACTGCATGCAGGTGGTGCCGTCGCAGCGCATGTCCATCGACTTCAAGGCCGCGCCGATCGATCTGTACCGGGCGCTGCGCTGCTTCAACCCGACGCCATACATGTACTTCTTCAACTTTGGCGACTTCCACGTCGTGGGCAGTTCGCCGGAAGTGCTGGTGCGGGTTGAGGACAACCTGGTCACCGTGCGCCCGATCGCCGGTACCCGGCCACGTGGTGCCAGCGAAGAGGCTGACCGCGCGCTGGAAGAAGACCTGCTGTCCGACGACAAGGAAATCGCCGAGCACCTGATGCTCATCGACCTTGGCCGTAACGACGCTGGCCGGGTATCGGAAACCGGCTCGGTCAAAGTCACCGAGAAGATGGTGATCGAGCGTTATTCCAACGTCATGCACATCGTTTCCAACGTCACCGGTGAGCTGAAACAGGGCCTGAGCGCCATGGATGCCCTACGCGCCATCCTGCCGGCCGGTACCTTGTCCGGCGCACCGAAAATTCGTGCCATGGAAATCATCGACGAGCTGGAACCGGTCAAGCGTGGCGTTTACGGCGGAGCGGTGGGTTACTTCGCCTGGAACGGCAACATGGACACGGCAATTGCCATCCGTACTGCAGTGATCAAGGACGGCGAGCTGCATGTGCAGGCCGGTGGCGGGATCGTTGCCGATTCGGTGCCTGCGCTTGAATGGGAAGAAACCATCAACAAGCGCCGGGCGATGTTCCGCGCAGTGGCGCTGGCCGAGCAGGCTCCGCGTAGCTGAGCCTGATCCACGGCGCCTGCTTGTAACAGGCGCCGTTTTCCTTCCCTAGAAATCCAGACTCAGTGCCAGGTTGATCCCCTGTTGGGTCAACTCGTCACTTTTGCGCCAGTTGTAGCTGCCGCGCAGGGCTAGCCCCGGTGCCAGGCTCTGGCTCAAACCCAGAGTTGCCCGATTCAGATTGCTCTGTGGGGTGTAGCCGGTCAGGGTGAAGTCGTTGCCCGGTAGGCTGTTGAGGTGGATGGTCAGGTCCTGGCGGTCGTCTTCGAACTCGTGCTCGTGAGCCACTTCGGCGAACAGCAAGGTGCTTGGCCCAGCTTGATACTTGCCCTGCAAACCCAGGCCCAGGCGCCGCGATTCTCGCTCCTGATCGTCGAAGCTCAAGGCGGTGGCGCGGGTGCCTTTCTCCGCATAGCCATCGACTTTCACCCGCGCATAGTCGGCGCTGACGAAGGGCGACAGGCTCCACCGGCTGCCGGGAGCCGCCAGGTCATAGCCCAGCCGCGCGGCAAAGGCCCACAGTTCGCCATCGGTATCACCTTTCTCGCTACGATCGTTCACGCCCAGGGCGAAGGTGCGCTTCAGATCGCTGTAGTCCAGGTGACCGCCGGTCAGGGTGGCATCAGCCCACCATTGGTTCTGCTGAAACTGGACGAAGGCGGTCGCCAGGTAACTGTCGAGCTTGTAGTCGGAGTCCTGCTGGCCAGCTTCGAGCTTTTGCTGGTAAACGCCGGTAGCAACGCCAATGCGCCAGGCATCATCCAGGCGATAGCTGCCGCCCAGGGTCAGGTTATAGCCATGGCCATCGGCACTTGCGGAGCTGCGTTGACTGTCGATATCCAGGTTTTGCCCACCGGCGGCAACGATGGCCTGCCATTGGCCAACCGGTTGCCAGTTGCCTTGCCATTGGTTGCGCAGTTCATCCTGGTGCGCGCGCAGGCTGGCGTGGGCCATTTCCGGCAGTAGCGTTAGCTCCCAAGGTGCAGAGAGGATCGAGAAGGCGTAGTCGGCGATCAGTTCTTGCCCGGCAGTGGTGGGGTGGACCGAGTCGTTGAACAGCAGTTTGCTCGGGTCGGGCGTGGCGCTGTTGAGGCCGTACGTGGGGTTTTGCACGCAGCCATTGCCGCTGAAACAGGTGCCGACCAGGTTTTGACCGGTGGCCAGGCCGAACTGCGCCGGGGAGGCCAGGGCCTCCTGCAGTAGCAGCGGCACGTTGAGCGGAATGATTTGGGCGTCAATCTGGCGCAGTTGGCCAACCAGTTGCTGGTTGAAGATGCTGCTCAACTGCGAAGCCGGGCCCTGCATTGGCGTGCCGTTGATTGCCGGGGTCAGGCCCAGGTCAGGCAGCAGCCAGACCATGATGTACTGCGCGCCGCCCTGTTGCAGGGCCTGGGCGCTGGCGGCCAGGCGATTGGCGGCAGCGGCGGCGGTTGCCGGGCTGGTGATCTGGCCTTGGAGGAAATCGTTGCCGCCACCGGTGAGGTAGTAAAGCGCGTTGGGATCGGCACGCAGCCCGCCGGCCAGGTATCCCGGGCGTTCGCGCAGAACGGTGCCGGCACCAGGATTACCCGGTGGGATGATCACATCGGAGGTGCCGGTGATCGAGTCGAGAATCTGATCTGTGCGGTAGCCGCCCACGGCCCAGTTGTTGCCGTCGGGGCGGCCGAGCGCGGCATTGACCGGGGAGGTGGACGCGCCCAGGTCGGTTGGCGCGATGCCCAGCTGTGCGCCGAGCAACATGGGCGAAACCGCGCCGAAAGCCTCGCCGTTGCCATAGGTCGGCCCAACCCGGTTGGTAAAGCGCTGGGTAGCGCCTGCTGGCCCGCCTGAATCAGGGAACTGTCCGGCATCGGCAAGGCTGTCGCCGAAGACGATCAAGGTCGAGTAAGGGGAGGGGGCTGCATAGGCGCTGGAGCAGGCCAGGGCCAGAAGGGAAAATGCACAGGGCAACAGGGAACGCGCATTCAACATCGCAAAGATCCTTTTTCGTTGTTGTTATCGGATGACGCCTTACGACGTTAGCAAAACATTCGGCGCGTCTTCCATCGCTAAAGCGTTTCGCCATGCCTCGGTCATATTGCGTGGACCGCGCCGGTAGGCTACTGTGCGGGAACGTATGAACGAGACCTACCCCGTGTTGATCGTCAGCAAACTCTTGATGCGCGTTATCAAGGCCCACGCCCGTTGGCGTTGGCGCGCCTGACTTTATCTCTTGCCGGTTAGCCGGCCCTGTACCGCTTTGCCTTTCTGAACGCTTTACCTGCTGTAGCCGGCTCTTGCTGGTGCACACAGGGAAGCTCGCACCTGTTGCTCAGTGCACAGGCACTTCGAAAGGCATGTATTCAAAGTCAGTAGATGCAAGAGGTTGAACCCAGATGTTACTGATGATCGACAACTATGACTCCTTCACCTACAACGTCGTGCAATACCTCGGCGAGTTGGGCGCAGAGGTCAAGGTCATTCGCAATGACGAACTGACCATCGCCCAGATCGAAGCCCTGAACCCCGAGCGCATTGTCGTTTCTCCTGGTCCCTGCACCCCGACCGAAGCCGGAGTGTCGCTTGCGGCCATCAAGCATTTCGCCGGCAAGCTGCCGATCCTCGGCGTCTGCCTGGGCCACCAGTCCATCGGTCAGGCTTTCGGTGGTGATGTGGTGCGCGCCCGCCAGGTGATGCATGGCAAGACCAGCCCCGTGTACCACAAGGACCTGGGTGTGTTCGCAGGCCTCAATAACCCGCTGACCGTGACCCGCTATCACTCGCTGGTGGTCAAGCGCGAAACCTTGCCCGATTGCCTGGAACTGACTGCCTGGACCGCCCTTGAGGACGGCTCGGTGGACGAGATCATGGGCCTGCGCCATAAAGAGCTGAACATCGAAGGGGTGCAGTTCCACCCCGAGTCGATCCTCACCGAGCAGGGCCACGAGCTGTTCGCCAACTTCCTCAAGCAGACCGGCGGTCGCCGTTAAGGATCGAACATGGATATCAAGAACGCGCTGAGCCGCATCGTCGGTCATCTGGACCTGAGCACAGAAGAAATGCGCGATGTCATGCGCGAAATCATGACAGGCCAATGCAGCGAGGCACAGATTGGCGCTTTCCTGATGGGCATGCGCATGAAGAGCGAGAGCATCGATGAAATCGTCGGTGCCGTTTCCGTGATGCGCGAGCTGGCTGACAAGGTCGAACTCAACACCCTCGACCAGGTGGTCGATGTGGTTGGCACTGGCGGCGATGGGGCCAACATCTTCAACGTTTCCACCGCCTCGGCCTTCGTCGTTGCCGCCGCCGGCTGCACCGTGGCCAAGCATGGCAACCGTGCGGTTTCGGGCAAGAGCGGCAGTGCCGACCTGCTGGAAGCGGCCGGTATCTACCTGAACCTGACGCCGGTACAGGTAGCGCGCTGCATCGACAGCGTCGGCATCGGCTTCATGTTTGCCCAGACCCACCACAAGGCGATGAAGTTCGCTGCCGGCCCACGTCGTGACTTGGGGCTGCGCACTCTGTTCAACATGCTCGGCCCGCTTACGAATCCGGCCGGGGTCAAGCACCAGGTCGTCGGCGTGTTCACCCAGGCACTGTGCCGCCCGCTGGCTGAAGTGCTGCAGCGCCTGGGCAGCAAGCATGTGCTGGTGGTGCACTCCAAGGACGGCCTGGACGAATTCAGCCTGGCCGCGCCGACCTTTGTTGCAGAACTCAAGAACGACCAGATCACCGAATACTGGGTCGAGCCCGAAGACCTCGGTATGAAAAGCCAGAGCCTGCACGGCCTTGCTGTGGAGAGCCCGGCCAAGTCGCTGGAGCTGATCCGCGATGCCCTGGGCCGACGCAAGACCGAAAACGGCCAGAAGGCGGCGGAAATGATCGTACTTAACGCCGGCGCCGCGCTGTACGCCGCCGACCACGCCATGAGCCTCAAGCAGGGCGTGGAGCTTGCACATGATGCATTGCACACCGGCCTTGCCCGGGAAAAACTCGAAGAACTCGGTGCCTTTACCGCGGTGTTCAAGCAGGAGAATGAAGGATGAGTGTGCCGACGGTTTTGGAAAAAATCCTCGCCCGCAAGGTCGAGGAGGTGGCCGAGCGCAGCGCCCGGGTCAGCCTGGCGGAGCTTGAGCGTCTGGCCAAAGCTGCTGACGCGCCGCGGGGATTTGCCAATGCCTTGGTCGAGCAGGCCAAGCGCAAGCAGCCGGCAGTGATTGCCGAAATCAAGAAGGCCTCGCCCAGCAAAGGCGTGATCCGCGAAAACTTCGTTCCGGCAGAGATCGCGGTCAGCTACGAGAAGGGCGGGGCGACCTGCCTGTCGGTGCTGACCGATGTCGATTACTTCCAGGGCGCTGATGTCTACCTGCAGCAAGCGCGTGCCGCGTGCAAGTTGCCGGTGATCCGCAAGGATTTCATGATCGATCCGTATCAGATCGTCGAGGCTCGGGCCCTGGGCGCTGACTGTGTACTGTTGATTGTCGCGGCGCTGGATGACGTGAAGATGGCCGAATTGGCTGCCACGGCAAAAAGCATCGGCCTCGATGTACTGGTCGAAGTGCACGATGGCGATGAGCTGGAGCGGGCACTCAAGACCCTCGATACACCACTGGTCGGGGTCAATAACCGTAACCTGCACAGCTTCGAAGTCAGCCTGGAAACCACCCTCGACCTGCTGCCGCGCATCCCCCGTGATCGCCTGGCCATCACCGAGAGCGGTATCCTCAACCGTGCCGACGTCGAGCTCATGGAAATCAACGAGGTGTACTCCTTCCTGGTCGGCGAAGCTTTCATGCGTGCCGAGCATCCGGGGCTGGAGCTGCAGCGTCTGTTCTTCCCGGAGCGCGCGGTGTAGAACCCGGTGCAAGGCCTGGACTGATTCAACTCTGAAGCCGGCAATGCCGGCTTTTTTGTACCTACAAGGTTAATGCGATGACTGATCGAGTAGTTGATGTCACTGTCGAGGCTGGGCTGCACGCCGAGCAGGAGCTGCTGGCAGCGGTGTGCAAAGGTGAAAAGGATTATGGCCTGTTGTTCTGGCGTCCGACTGACCGGGCCTTGGTCATGCCCCGGCGCATGAGCCGCCTGGATGGTTTCGAGGCGGCCTGCGCGGAGCTGGCGATTACCGGCTGGCCGGTGCTGTTGCGCGAAACCGGTGGTGAGCCGGTGCCGCAGTCGTCTGCGGTGATCAATATCGCCTTGGTGTATGTCGCGCCGAAAAGCGAAGGCGATCACGGCCGCATCGAAAATGCCTACGAGCGCCTGTGCCTGCCGTTGTGTGAGGTGCTGCGCGAATGGGGCGGTCTGGCATCGGTGGGGGAAATCGAGGGGGCGTTCTGTGATGGACGCTACAACGTCAACCTCAATGGCCGCAAACTGGTCGGCACTGCCCAGCGCTGGCGCCAGGGCCTGGGCGGTAAGCGTCCGGTGGTGCTGGTGCATGGCGCGCTGCTGCTGGATAACGAGCGTGAGTCGATGGTGGCCGCGGTCAATCGTTTCAATGAATGTTGCGAGCTGGAGCAACGTTGCCTGGCTGACAGCCACATTGCCTTGCACGAAGTGGTGCCCGATGCACCGCTGCTCGAACGCCTCGGCCAGGCCTACGCCGAGGTGATCAAGGGTATCGCGCGCGACTAACGGGTACCGAAGACCACCATGGTCTTGCCCTTGACGTGCACCAGGCTGCGCTCTTCAAGATCCTTGAGCACGCGGCCGACCATTTCCCGCGAACAACCGACAATCCGGCCGATCTCCTGGCGAGTGATCTTGATCTGCATACCGTCCGGGTGGGTCATGGCATCTGGCTGTTTGCACAACTCCAGCAAGCAGCGGGCGACCCTGCCGGTGACGTCGAAGAATGCCAGGTCACCGACCTTGCGTGTGGTATTGCGCAGGCGCTGGGCCATCTGACCGCCGAGGGCGTAGAGAATGTCCGGGTCGTGGCGGGCCAGTTCGCGGAATTTCTCGTAGCTGATCTCGGCGACTTCACATTCACTCTTGGCCCGGACCCAGGCACTGCGTTGCTGCTCTTGCCCTGCCGGTTCAAAAAGCCCCAGCTCCCCGAAGAAATCGCCGCTGTTGAGGTAAGCGATGATCATTTCGTGGCCATCGTCGTCTTCAATGAGAATGGTCACCGAACCCTTGACAATGAATGACAGGGTGTCGGCCTTGTCACCGGCGCAGATGATGTTGCTCTTGGCCGCATAGCGGCGGCGCTGGCAATGGACCAGCAGCTTGTCGATGTTCTTGATCTTGGCTGGAAGGGCTGATGCAACCATGGCTGGATCCCGGTCAGGAGGCGACGCTTGAATTACTTTTATAGGTTGTCTGGCGATATGTGCCAGTGATTTGGCGTCAGCTTATCAGACGCGTGTTCATCTATCGGCAGATTTAGCCATGCGCTTGAGCTTTTCCCCAGGGCCCGCAGGGTCTAAGCTGGCAGCCTTTTTTCCAACAAGGGAGTCCAGGTAATGAAGGTGCGTATCCAGTGGGCAGGTGAAGCCATGTTTCTGGGCGAATCAGGCAGCGGCCATGTGGTCGTGATGGACGGCCCGCCTGAGGCTGGAGGGCGTAACCTGGGGGTGCGGCCTATGGAGATGTTGCTGCTGGGCCTGGGCGGCTGCAGTAACTTCGATGTGGTGAGCATTCTGAAAAAATCCCGCCAGGCGGTGGAGAGCTGCGAAGCATTCCTTGAAGCTGAGCGCGCCAGTGAAGACCCCAAGGTATTCACCAAGATCCACCTGAATTTCGTGGTCAAGGGTCGTGGCCTGAAAGAAGCCCAGGTCAAGCGTGCGGTCGAGCTGTCGGCAGAGAAGTACTGCTCTGCGTCGATCATGCTCGGCCGGGCCGGCGTCGAGATCACCCACAGCTACGAGATCGTCGAGCTCGGCTAATAGTGAGTTAAGCCCGCTTCTGTAGGAGCGGGCTTGCCCCGCGATCAGGTTAACCGCGCAAGCGCTCCAGCCCGATAAGCCAGGCCAACCCTGGAACCAGTGCCAGTAACAACCAATGCAGGTTGAAGCCAAGCAAGCCGAAGATTTCTGCTGTGCTCCAGGTATTGCCAAACGCCTGTGAAAACAACAGGCACTGCAGCAAGGCAATCAGCGCTGCGAACAGCATGAAGACACTGCTGAGCAGGCGCTGCCTGTGGATAAAACAGCCGACGAGCAAGAACAGCAGTTGCCCGGGCAGGGAGAACAGCAGCAGGTCGAATATGCTGTTGCCATCGGGTTGGGATACATCTGGCAGCGTCAGGCTCAAGGCTTCCCCGCTCATGCCAGCGGTCATCAGGCACACGAACAGGTAAGCCACTGGTGCCAACCCCAGGCTTTGCAGCAAACGAATAGGAAACAGCCTGATCATCAGCGACGCAGCCCTGGCAGCATATTGAGTAAACCCTCCGGCAGCTGTGCACGTAGCCGACTGCTCAGATGCTCGCGGTGTTTCTGGTACAGCAGGCCCAGGCCAATCACGCCCAGCCCGATCAGGGTCAGCACCACCGGGAACAGCAGCGATTGGGCAAACACCTCATAAGACAGATAACCCAGGTACATCGCCACCCCCATGCCGCCAAAGACCATGAACAGCGGCCGGCGCAGCGGCAGCGCAATACCCATCAGGCTCAGATTGATCAGGCCGTACAGGGCTTTGTCCCATTCGCTGTCGGTGTCCAGCAGCGGCAAACCGAGCCAGAATGCCAGCAATCCGGCCAGGTAACCCCAGAACGCATAGTCCTGGCGAGTGCGGCCATCGATCACCAGGAATACCAGTAGCGTCGCCAGGCCAAACCACAGCGACACCGTGCGCCGTTGATTCCAGTCGAAGGCTTCGCCGTAGAACCATTCGCTCAGGTCCATGGACATGAACCACAAGGCCGCCGCAATTGGCATGACGATGAACGGGAAAGGGATCAGGCGCAGCATCAGCAAGCCGGCCAGCACCGTTGCCAGCTCCATCAGCAACCAGCCGCCCTGCACGTAGGTGTAGTAGTTGTGGTAATTGCCCTGGGCATCGTCCAGTGGCCAGAAACCGCTGATGCGCTCCACGGCGAACACCGCCAGCGGCACGATACTCACCGCCACCGCGGCAAGTACCCCTGCAGGTATGATTTGCCCGCGGCGTTGCATGAATAAACCGCCCAAGGTCAGCGCGCCGATGTACGCCAGTGCGACGGCCAGCAGGGCGCTGTCACCGATGCGCATCCAGGCTTCACTGAGCAGCCAGCCCATGGCAGCCATGATCAGCAGGGCGCCGAAGTAAAAGGCCACGTGGGCCAGCTGAAAACTGGCCTGGGTTTGCGGCTGGCGCTTGAGAAACTCAAGCAGGGCCTGATCCTGGCCCGGGTTCAGAACGCCGGCGCTGACTGCGCGGGCCAGGTCCTTGGCGTCGAAGCGTTCTGTCATCGGCAGTCCTAGATGCGATAAGTGCTTTTAGTCATGACCTTGGCCATCAGGCTCATGCCGAACTTGACCGGTGCCGGGAAGCGGAAGCCTCCAGCGTCCAGGGCCAACTCGGCATGCTGCTCTTCGTCGACGCGCATCTGCTCGAGAATCGCCCGGGACTTTTCATCCTCGGCCGGAATCTGCTCCAGGTGCTCGTCCAGGTGTTTGCACACCTGGTGCTCGGTGGCGGCGACGAAACCCAGGCTGACCTTGTCGCTGACCAGGCCCGCCAGGGCGCCAATGCCGAAGGACATGCCATAGAACAACGGGTTGAGCACGCTGGGATGGCTGCCGAGCTGGCGAATACGCTGCTCGCACCAAGCCAGGTGGTCGATTTCTTCTTCGGCGGCATGCTCCATGGCCTTGCGTACCTGGGGCAGCTTGGCGGTCAGGGCCTGGCCCTGGTACAGCGCCTGGGCACAGACTTCACCGGTGTGATTGATGCGCATGAGCCCGGCCACATGGCGGGTCTGGGTTTCGTCGAGGGTGACATCCGGCTGGATGATTGCCGGCGACGGCCGGGAAGGTTGGCCGCTGAAGGGCAGCAAGGTGCGCATGGCTGTGTCGGCCTGCAGCAACAAGCGGTCGAGCGGGGAATAGTGACGTTCGGTAGCCATCGGGCACCTCCGCAAGAATGTGCCCGACAGTTTACCCCAATCGCGAGGTCCAGGCTTGCCCTGGATCAGCCCGGAGGCCAGTGCATCTGACGCTGGCCAAGCACGTGCATATGAATGTGGTAGACGGTCTGCCCACCCAGCTCATTGCAGTTCATGACCACGCGAAAGCCATCTTCGCAGCCCAGTTCCTTGGCCAGCCGCTGAGCGGTAAACAGGATGTGTCCGGCCAGCCCTTTGTCTTCTTCGGTCAGGTCGTTGAGGGTGCGGATCGGTTTTTTCGGGATGACCAGAAAATGTACCGGGGCCTGTGGGGCGATATCGTGGAAGGCCAGAACCTGGTCGTCCTCGTAGATGATCTTGGCCGGGATTTCCCGGTTGATGATCTTGGTAAACAGAGTATCCACTACGGCTGCTCCATGAGGGTAATCGGACTCGAGTGTACGCAGGCCAGGCGCGTGCGCCCAGCCCTGTGCCATTAGCGTGGGCAATAGGCCTGGTTGATGGCGCCGGCCAGCTTGCGGCTGACCCAGCGCGACAACAGGCGCGGGCTGAAGGCCAGCCAGCGGTTACGGCGCCCGGGAATGATCAGCGCGCGGTTCTTGTCCAGCGCGCGCACGGTGTACAGCGCAACTTCTTCCGGGCTCAGGCAGCGTTGGCCTTTTTCCAGGCGCGGGATACGCCGCAACGGCGAGCGTACGGGACCGGGGCAGAGCACCGAAACCTTGATGCCGGTTCGTTTGAGTTCTTCGCGCAGGCCTTCGGAGAAGTGCAGCACATAAGCCTTGCTTGCCGCATAGCTGCTCATCCAGGGGCCGGGGGCGAAGGCGCAGAGGGAGGCGACGTTGAGTATCTGCCCGCCACCCTGGACCGCCATAGCATTGCCCAGGGCATGGCACAGGCGGGTCAGGGCAAGAATATTCACCTCGATCAGGTCCTGCTCATCGCTCCACTCCTGGGCCAGAAAATGCCCATAGGAGCGAATACCGGCGCAATTGACCAGCAGGTCGATGTGCCGTTCGCTTTCTTCCAGCTCCAGCAGGAACCCCGACAGGCGCAAGGGCTCGCCCAGGTCACAGGCGCGAAACAGCACTTCTACGCCAAAACGCTGGGTCAACTCGATGGCGATGCTTTCCAGCGGGTCACGCTGGCGGGCCACCAGGATCAGATTGCGTCCCCGACGTGCCAACGCCTCGGCCAGTGCCAGGCCCAGGCCACTGGAGGCCCCGGTGATCATGGCGTAACGGGTCATGCAGTTCTCCAGTCGGGAAGGGTGGCCAAAGTGCTCAGTTTACAGGTAGCGGGCCTGAGGTGCTGCTGACGTGATTCAAATGCCGGGCCTGAACACGGTCAATACCACCCCGGCGACGATCAGTACCAACCACAACGAGGCGAGGATGACCATGGCCTTGCTGTTGGGTGGTGGCGCCGGCCCAAAGCGGTTTTCGCCGCGATTGCCAGGCATCACCAGCAACAGCAAAAGCAGGATGTTGCCGACCCAGGGCAGTAGCACCAGCCAGCAGAGCCAGCCGCTCCAGTTCAGGTCGTGCAGGCGTTTGACAAAGAAGATCATGCTCATGATCCGTGCAATGAGGGCGCCAACCAGGACCAGGGCGGCCAGGTCATCCCACACCCAACTGACCAGCAAGCTCACCAGCAACGTGCCGGCTATCATTGCCCCGAGCAGCGCCAGGCTCCAGGCCAGCAGACGGATCCGGCCGATCCGGCCTTTTGGGCTCATTACCTGGTCTGCGAAGATCATTGTTTGGTTCATGCAGGCTTCCTTTGCCGTCTTGAATCGTGGATCAGCCTGGTCGTGGGCCCTGGGTGGAGGCCTTGGCTTGTGCCAGGTGGTACTCGGCATCCAGGCGGGCGATCAGTTGTTCCACCGAGCACAGCTGGTCGATGGCGCCGACGCCTTGGCCGGCAGACCAGACGGTCTTCCAGGCTTTGGCCTCGTCGTGAATGGGTTTGAGCTTGGTTTCGGTGTGGCTGCGCAGGGCCGCCATGTCGAAACCGGCGTTTTCCAGGCTCTGGCGCATGAAGCTGGCAGGCACCCCGGAAACCGCAGCGGTGTGGATAATATCGGCTGCCTTGGCTTCAAGCATCATTTGTTTGTAGGGGCCTGGCGCATGGCTTTCATGGGTGGCGATAAAACGAGTGCCCAGGTACGCGAGGTCGGCGCCCAGCACCTGGGCGGCGAGGACTTCGTGGCCGTGGTTGATGCATCCAGCCAGCAGCAGGGTCTTGTCGAAGAACTGACGGATCTCGGCGACCAGTGCGAACGGACTCCAGGTGCCGGCATGGCCACCGGCACCGGCGGCCACGGCAATCAGACCGTCAACACCGGCTTCAGCGGCTTTCTCGGCATGCCGGCGGGTGGTCACATCATGGAACACCAGGCCGCCGTAGCCATGCACGGCATCGACCAGTTCCTTCACTGCCCCGAGGCTGGTGATGACGATCGGCACCTTGTGTTCGACGCACAGTGCCAGGTCCGCCTGCAGGCGCGGGTTGCTTTGGTGCACGATCAAGTTGACCGCATAGGGCGCAGGGTTATCGAGGGCCGCAAGGCCTGCTTCGATTTCTTCGAGCCAGGTTTTGAACCCGGCGCTGTCTCGCTGGTTCAGCGCCGGGAAGCTCCCGACCACGCCATTGGCACAGCAGGCCAGCACCAGTTGCGGGTTGGAAATCAGGAACATCGGTGCCGCTACAACCGGCAGGCGCAAGCGTTGTTCGAGCAGGGCAGGCAATGACATGGCAGGTTTCCCGAGGCTGTGTAAGGGCTTAGGTTAGAACGGTTTGACCACCACCAGAATTACCACCGCCAGCAAGACCAGCACCGGCACTTCATTGAACCAGCGGTAGAACACGTGGCTACGTTTGTTTTCACCGCGGGCAAAGCGCTTGAGCTGTGCGCCGCACATATGGTGGTAACCGATCAGCAACACCACCAGGGTGAGCTTGGCGTGCATCCAGCCCTGGCTCATGAAGCCCGGGGTCAGGCTCAGCAGCCAGAGACCGAAGACCAGGCTGGCGATCATTGCTGGCAGCATGATGCCGCGGTACAGCTTGCGCTCCATGACCACGAAGCGTTCCTGGCTGATGCTGTCCTGACTTTGCGCGTGGTAAACGAACAAGCGCGGCAAGTAGAACAGGCCGGCGAACCAGCAGACCACGCTGACGATATGCAGCGCTTTGATCCAGAGAAAAAGCATGGGGTAAAGTTCCTTCAGGGTTCACGGTGGTCAGATAGTAGAGGCTGGGGCCGCTGCGAGCCATCGCAACAGTTGTGGGCGTGTTTCAGCCCCCCTATTATCGTGGGCTTTCCTGTTGGTTCGTTGATAAGGGGCACGCGTTATGGTCAAGGTCGGTATCGTTGGCGGCACGGGTTATACCGGGGTCGAGCTGCTGCGTCTGTTGGCGCAGCATCCGCAGGCCGAGGTGGCGGTGATCACCTCGCGCTCCGAAGCTGGCCTGGCCGTTGCCGACATGTACCCGAACCTGCGCGGCCACTACGACGGCCTGGCCTTCAGTGTTCCGGATGTGAAGACCCTGGCGGCTTGCGATGTGGTGTTCTTCGCCACCCCGCACGGTGTCGCTCACGCCCTGGCAGGCGAGTTGCTGGCCGCGGGCACCAAGGTCATCGACCTGTCCGCCGACTTCCGTCTGCAGGATGCTGACGAATGGGCCAAGTGGTATGGCCAGCCTCACGGCGCGCCAGAGCTGCTCAAGGACGCGGTCTATGGCCTGCCAGAGGTCAATCGTGAGCAGATTCGCCAGGCGCGTCTGATTGCCGTGCCGGGTTGCTACCCTACCGCCACCCAGTTGGGGTTCCTGCCGCTGCTCGAGGCCGGTATCGCCGATGCCTCGCGCCTGATCGCCGACTGCAAGTCCGGTGTCAGCGGCGCCGGTCGTGGTGCGGCGGTGGGCTCGCTGTTCTGTGAGGCGGGCGAGAGCATGAAGGCTTATGCTGTCAAGGGGCACCGTCACCTGCCGGAAATTACCCAGGGCCTGCGTCGGGCTGCCGGTAGTGATGTCGGCCTGACCTTTGTACCGCACCTGACGCCAATGATCCGCGGTATCCATTCGACCCTGTACGCTACCGTCGCCGATACGTCAGTCGATCTGCAGGCGCTATTCGAAAAACGCTACGCTGATGAACCGTTTGTCGACGTAATGCCGGCGGGTAGCCACCCGGAAACTCGTAGCGTGCGCGGTGCCAACGTCTGCCGGATTGCCGTGCATCGCCCGCAAGGCGGTGACCTGGTGGTGGTGCTGTCGGTGATCGATAACCTGGTCAAGGGCGCGTCGGGGCAGGCGGTACAGAACCTCAACATCCTCTTTGGCCTGGACGAGCGCATGGGGCTTTCCCACGCTGGCCTGTTGCCGTAAGCGGTAGGTTTCAAGCTGCACGTCAAAGATGGAGGCGGTCCGTTTATAGCTTGCCGCCAACCCCTTGCAGCTTTTGTATTGTTGACCGCTTTTCTCGGAGAAGCGGATAATGCGCGTCATCACGCATTATGGCGGCACAGCGCCGGGAGATAGTCAGCATGAGCGTCGAATCCTTCACCCCTCTGGCCTTGCAGTTCACTGAGGGTGCAGCGCACAAGGTGAAGAGCCTGGTCGATGAAGAAGGCAATGATCGCCTGAAGTTGCGAGTGTTCGTGACCGGCGGCGGTTGCTCGGGTTTTCAGTACGGTTTCACTTTCGATGAAGACGTGTCCGAAGACGACACCATCATTGAGCGCGAAGGCGTGGCCCTGGTGGTCGATCCGATGAGCTTCCAGTACCTGGCAGGAGCCGAGGTGGATTACCAGGAAGGCCTGGAAGGCTCGCGTTTCGTCATCAAGAACCCGAACGCCACCACAACTTGTGGTTGTGGTTCTTCGTTCTCGATCTGATCAAAAGGTAGTACCGCAAGCGCCGCGCCCATGCGCGGCGTTTTGCTGTCTGCGGTTTAGGCCGGGTAAATTGCGCCCAGCACCCGCAGGCCGCGGGCAGCGGTAACGCTGGGGCGATTGGCGGGGATGTGCTCCAGGCAGCAGTGGGCCAGCCAGGCGAAGGCCATGGCCTCGACCCAGTCCGGGTCGACGCCGCACGCGGCTGTGCTGCTGACCCGGGCGTTGGGCAGCAATGTGGCCAGTCGCTGCATCAGCACGCTGTTGTGCGCGCCGCCACCGCAGACCAGCACCGCCTGGGTGTCGTCTTGCGCCGCTTGCAACGAGCTGACGATACTGCGGGCAGTCAGTTCCAGCAGGGTGGCCTGGACGTCTTCATCCCGGTGGCTCGACTGTGCCGCCAGGTGCGACTGCAGCCAGGGCAGGTTGAACACCTCACGGCCGGTGCTTTTTGGTCCCAGGCCTGCGAAGAACGGATCGCTGAGCAGCGAGGCGAGCAGAGTGGGGATCACCTGGCCCTTGCTGGCCCAGGCGCCGTTGGCGTCATAGCTGTGTCCCAGCTTGTGCTCGATCCAGGCGTCGAGCAACACATTGCCTGGCCCGCAATCGAAGCCACTGACCGGTTTGTCCTGCTCGATCAGGCTCAGGTTGCTGAAGCCGCCGATGTTGAGCACCGCCAGGCGTTCGCTCTGTTGGGCGAACAGCGCTTCGTGAAAGGCCGGAACCAGCGGCGCACCCTGGCCACCAGCGGCAACGTCACGGCGACGAAAGTCGCTGATCACGCTGATGCCGGTGAGTTCGGCCAGCAGCGCCGGGTTGCCGATCTGTACGGTGAAGCCGCGTGCCGGTTCGTGGCGAATGGTCTGACCATGGCTACCGATGGCGCGAATGGCGTCAGGCGTGAGGTGATGGGCGGCCAGCAGGTGCTGGATACCTTCGGCGGCAAGACGCACCCACTGATTCTCCGCCAGGGCGGCACGGGCAATTTCGTCAAGCCCGCTGGCGCACAGGTTCAGCAGGTCCTGGCGCAGGCTGGCGGGCATGGGAATGTAATGGGTGGCGAGCAGCTTTAGTTGCTGCTCCTGTTCGATCAAGGCGATGTCCAGGCCATCGAGGCTGGTCCCGGACATCACACCCAGATAGAGCGGCATTGCTTAGCGCTTGCTCGAGGCGAGCAGAGTGGCCTTTTCCTGGTCCATGCGGGCAACCAGCGGCTGGCTCTGCTGCTGGAAGCGCTGGCGTTCGGCCTTGGCGATCGGGTCGGCCATTGGTAGCTTCTGCCCGAGCGGGTCGACGTGCACGCCGTTGACCTGGAACTCGTAGTGCAGGTGCGGGCCAGTGGACAGGCCGGTGGTGCCGATGTAGCCGATGATCTGCCCTTGCTTGACGCTGCCGCCGGTCTTGACGCCCTTGGCGAAGCCCTGCATGTGCCCGTAGAGCGTCTGGTAGCGGTTGCCGTGCTGGATGATCACGGTGTTGCCGTAACCGCCCCGGCGCCCCGCCAGCAGGACCTTGCCGTCACCGGCTGCCTTGATCGGCGTGCCTCGCGGCGCGGCGTAGTCGACACCTTTGTGTGCGCGGATCTTGTTCAGGATCGGGTGCTTGCGGCCTGCTGAGAAGCGCGAGCTGATACGGGCGAAATCAACCGGGGTACGGATGAACGCCTTGCGCATGCTATTGCCGTCAGCCGTGTAGTAGTTGGTATTGCCCTGCTTGTTGGTGTAGCGCACGGCGGTAAAGGTCTTGCCGCGGTTGGTAAAGCGCGCGGACAGGATATTACCGGTACCGACGACCTTGTCGTTCATGACCTTCTGTTCGTAGACCACGTCGAACTCGTCGCCCTGGCGGATATCCTGGGCGAAGTCGATGTCGTATCCGAAGATGCGCGCCATATCCATGGTCAGGTTGTGATTGAGTCCGGCACGTTGCGCCGAGGCCGACAGCGAGCTCTTGATCACACCGTGCACATAGGCGGTGCGCATCACAGGCTTGCTGACCTCACGGTTGAACGCGTAACCGTTTGCGCTCTTGGTCAGGCGAATGGTCTCCAGGTCGCTGAGCTTGCTGTGCAGGCTGGCCAGTTGGCCGTCCTTGTCCAGTTCGATCTGCAGCACCTGGCCATGCTTGAGCTGGCTGAATTGCTTGGCCTGCTTGTTGCTGGCCAGCACCTCATGTACTGCGTTGGCGGGCAAGCCGACCTTGGCGAACAGGGTCGAGAGGGTGTCGCCACGGCTCACGGTGACTTCGCGGTGGCTCGGGTCTTTGCTCGCTGGCGCGGCTTGGGTTGCGGCTGGAGCAGGCTCGGCCTTGGCGGTTTCCTCGGCTTTGGTGGTGCTGTTGTCGATTTGCGCAAACGGTGAAGGCGCAGCGTCGGTGTTCTGGGTAAGGGGGGCTTCTTGTTCCTGCTTGAGTTGTTCGGCCGGGCTTTCCAGCTCCAGGTTCAGGGTGGTTTTCTTGGCTTCGACCTCACTGGATGGGAACACCAGCAAGGCCAGGCTGAGTAAGGCGGCGATGCCGCTGGCGGCCAACAGGTGGCTCTTCGGATAAAGCGGGGGCGCTTTAGGCGGTTCGTTGGTCATAGATGAATTGACTTTGAAATAGATGAAGTAGAAAAGATGAATGACATGATGAAGATGAAATAACTGTATAAAATATAACCAAATCCCCTCCAGCGCAAGCGCGCAGACGTCATCAGTCGGCTTCGAGGTCACACGCGGGGCAAAAACTTGTATTTGATGGCTGATCTTGTATGGTTGGGTCCCTTTGAATCTGAGCCTTGCGGGTCTGTTATGAAGTCGGTTGAAGAGCAGCTAGCGCTGATCAAGCGTGGAGCGGAAGAGGTACTGGTCGAGTCCGAGTTGGTCGAGAGGCTCAAGCGCGGGCAACCGTTGCGGATCAAGGCGGGTTTTGACCCGACAGCGCCTGACCTGCACCTGGGGCATACCGTCCTGATCAACAAGCTGCGCCAGTTCCAGGATCTGGGCCACCAGGTGATCTTCCTGATCGGTGACTTCACCGGCATGATCGGTGACCCGAGCGGCAAGAGCGCTACCCGCCCGCCGCTGACTCGCGAGCAGGTGCTGGATAACGCTGAGACCTATAAACAGCAGGTGTTCAAGATTCTCGACCCGGCCAAGACCGAGGTCGCGTTCAACTCTACCTGGATGGACAAGCTCAGCCCTGCCGACTTCATTCGACTGGCGTCGCAGTACACCGTGGCGCGCATGCTCGAGCGCGACGACTTCGACAAGCGCTACACCACCAACCAGCCGATCGCGATCCATGAGTTCCTCTACCCGTTGGTGCAGGGGTATGACTCGGTGGCACTGAAGTGCGATGTCGAGCTGGGTGGTACGGACCAGAAATTCAACCTGCTGATGGGGCGCGAGTTGCAGCGTGCCTACGGCCAGGAAGCGCAGAACATCGTGACCATGCCGCTGCTCGAAGGGCTTGACGGCGTGAAGAAGATGTCCAAGTCACTGGGCAATTATGTCGGCATCCAGGAAGCCCCGGGGGTGATGTACAGCAAGCTCGTGTCGATTCCTGACACCTTGATGTGGCGTTACTTCGAGCTGCTGAGCTTCCGTTCCATGGAAGAGATCGAGCAGTTCCGTGCCGATGTCGCCAATGGCGCGAACCCGCGTGACATCAAGATCAAGCTGGCGGAAGAGATCGTTGCGCGCTTCCATGGTGAGGAGGCTGCCACCAATGCTCACCGCGCGGCAGGTAACCGTATGAAAGAGGGCGAGTTGCCGGAGAATCTGCCTGATATCGAGGTCGCTGCGGCTGAAGGCTTGCCGATCGCTGCCGTGTTGAACCGGGCGGGCCTGGTGAAAAACTCGGCGATGGCGCGGGATCTGCTCAATGGCGGCGCCGTGAAAGTCGACGGTGTGGTGGTTGATCGCGACTTCATGTTTGCACTTGGCGTTACCCATGTGTGTCAGGCGGGCAAGAAGGCATTTGCCCGGATAACGTTGAAGGCTGAGTAAGCAGCGTTCTTCTATATATAGGCAAACAGTGTTTCGGGGCTGATTTTAAGAGGTTTGAAATTAGCCCTTGACGCTCGATTTAATCTCTCTATAATTCGCCCCACTTCCGGCGCAGTCGGAACTGAAAACTCCTTGAGTTTCAAAGAGTTAGCGGTTCAGGATGGTGTTGGAGGGGCTTCGATCGAAAGGTCGGTAGCGGTGAAAAAGGTGGTTGACAGCGAATTGAAACGCTGTAGAATTCGCCTCCCGCTAACGAGAGATCGCAGCGAGTCAAGCGGTTGAATTTGAACGAAAAACTTCAAAATAAACGCTTGACAGGCCCTGAGGAAAGCGTAGAATGCGCGCCTCGGTTGAGGCGAAAAGCTCTTAACCAACC
>NZ_JAMDGZ010000084.1 GCF_028656935.1 Pseudomonas rubra | reverse complement strand
AAACCATAGAATCTCCCACAGGGTTTCTGCACAGCAGCCCCATGTCTCATTGAGCCCACACCACCCGCAACAACGCCACCATCAACCACGCCGTCGCCGCCAGCGCGGTAATGGTGCGCACATGGTTCCAGCGCTTCCACACCCGCGCATAACTGGGCCAGGCGCTGGCCGCCTCGCTGCTGGCCGGGTCCAGGCGCGCCAGGGTCTGATTGCGCGGCACGTTGAAGAGCAGGGTCACCAGCACATTGCCGAGCAGGTACAGCGCGCTGCCGATGCCAATGCACAGGCTGCCGGGCAGAGGCCAGCGCAGCCAGGCCCAGCTCAGCAGAATGGCGCACGTCACGCCGGTGCCCAGAAACAGCGCAAGGAACAGGCGGTTGAGCACCACCTGGTTGATCGATTGCATGGCGCTGACCGCGCTTTGCGCCGGGATGCGTTCCAGGGCCTGCATGACGAAGTTGGAAAAGGCGAAGAACAACCCGCCCATCAACCCGCAGCCCAGGGCAGTGACAAGGATCAGCAGTAACAGCAAGGTGTCGGCAACGCTCATGGTCAAGGCCTTTTTACAGGGTGGTCGACGGGCATGGCTGGCGGCCTTCAGCTATCCTCAGATTCGGATGACAGGCCTTTCGGCATGTCTCCAAGGTCGCACTTGGTAATCGGAAGTTACCTTTGCCTTGCCCACTCATCTGGCCCTGTAGTTTAGGCTCGCAACCCGGATCTTTCGTCGCGATATGTAGTCTTTGATGCATGGAAATAGAAAGGAGATGCGCATGCTTGTTCGGTCACTGACCCTCGCCGCCTTGCTGGCCGTTGTTGCCGGTCCTGCCCTCGCTGCTGATAGCGACGACCCCTTGGCCCTGGACCTGAACAAGGCTCGTCCCTTGGTTATCATTGCCCCCAGCACCGCCGACCCGACCTTGCGTGGATTGAACGAGGCCTTGAAAGATCCGGCCACCAAGGCTGCCTTTGAAGAGCGCAAGCTGGTGATCTATAGCGTTGCCGGCATGATCGGCAAACGCGATGACAAGTTCCTGGACCAACAGGCGACCATGGCCCTGATCCGCCAGTTCAAGTTAAGCGCCAAGGATACGGTGGCCACCTTGGTGGTACTGGTAGGCAAGGATGGTGAGCAGCACCGCCTTGAGCATACCGGTACGCTTGAACCCAAGGCGATTTTCGAAGCAGTCGACCAATTGCCAGCCGCAGAGAAAGCCATCGTGGCGCCGACCGTAGCCGACTTGAAGAGTGAGCCGGCGAAGGGCAATGAGGCCAAGCCAGGCAAGGATGGCAAACCAGCCAAGCCGGCAAAACCCGCCAAGCCCCTGCCACCACCCAAGCCCCTGGAAGATTGAGCGACTAACTTCCGGTTTTGACCTTGCTCCACACCCGGGTGCGGATGCGTTCGTACTTGAGCGGTAACGGCTCCAGGGCGAACAGCGTATCAAGCACCGCCTGGGGCGGGTACACCGAGGGGTTGTCGCGGATCTTCGCATTCACCAGTGGGGCGGCGTCCTTGTTGGCGTTGGGGTAGCCCAGGTAGTTGGTCGAGGCGGCGATCACCTCGGGGCGCAGCATGTAGTCGATAAAGGCCAGGCCTTGTTGCGGGTTGGGCGCATCCTTGAGCAGGACCATGCTTTCAAGCCAGAACGGTGCACCTTCGCGGGGGATGCTGTAGCGGATGTCGCGACCGTTGTTGGCGTTGTCGGCGGCGAGCCTTGCGTCGAACACGCCACCCGACCAGCCCAGCACCACACAGACGTTGCCGTTGGCCAGGTCCGAGATAAAGCGCGAAGAGTCGAAGTAGGCGATGTGCGGGCGCACCTTGAGCAGCAGTGCCTCGGCCTTGCGGTAGTCCTCGGGGTTCTTGCTGTTGTAGGGCAGGCCCAGGTAGTGCAGGGCGATGGGGATGATCTCGTTGGGCGCATCGAGCATGGCCACGCCACAGTCGGCCAGCTTGGCGATGTTTTCCTCCTTGAAGATCAGGTCCCAGGAATTGAGAGGTGCATCGCTGCCCAGGCGCGCTTTGACCTTGTCGACGTCGTAGCCCAGGCCCGTGGTGCCCCACAAGTACGGCGCGGCGAAGCGGTTACCTGGGTCATTGACTTGCAGCTTGGCGAGGATCTGCGGGTCCAGGTGCGGCAGGTTGGGCAACTGGCTGCGGTCGAGTTCGGCCAGTACCCCGGCCTTGATCAGGTTGGGCAACAGGTCGCCACTGGCGAAGACCACGTCATAGCCGCTGCGTCCGGCCATCAGCTTGCTCTGCATCACATCGCTGTTGTCGAACACGTCATACACCGGGGCGATCCCCGAAGCCTGCTGGAACTCCTTGGTGGTGTTGGGGGCGATGTAGTCATACCAGTTGTAGATGTGCACGCTGGGCGCGGCGGCCTGGGCGGCGGCGAGGTTCAGTAGCGCGGCCAGGGCCAGGGGCAGGCGGATCGACTTCATGGGGCACTCCGGGATCTTGTTGTTGTAAGAGGCAGCGCTCGGGGAATCAGCAGTTCGCGGCGGCCATCGGCGTGTTCGAGGCGCTGGCCGGGCAGTTGCAGGCGGCGGTCGGCCAGGTAGTCGTAGGCGCGGCGAGCCTGGTCGAGTTGCGCAAGGTCCAGTTCGATGACCTGCCGACAGGCCTCGCGCCCGGCCTCGAACAGCAGGCGCCCATGGGGGTCGACCACGGCGCTGCCACCGGCAAATACCAGGTTGTCATCGCCAGCGCCGACGCGGTTGACCATCAGGGCGAAGGCCTGGTTCTCCTGGGCGCGGGCCATGATCGCGGTGCGGTGCACCGGGCCGTAGGGGTCCATGTTGCCGTTGCTGACCACGATCAAATCGACACCCAGTTGCGCCAGGGCGCGGCTGCTTTCCGGCAGCTCGATGTCGTAGCAAATCAGCAGGCCGATACGCAGGCCTTTCCAGCAGGTTGTGGCGTAGCGATCACCAGGGGTGAACAGGCCGCGTTCCGACGGCCACAGGTGAGTCTTGCGATAGTGCAGGGCGATGCCTTCGGGAGTCAGCAACAGAGAGGTGTTGTAGTAATGGCCGTCGGCTTTCTCGGCCAGGCCGATCACCACCGCCACATCACGTTCGCGCAGCGCCTGCAGCACGGCCGTAACGCTCGGGCCGTCCACTGCTTCGGCAACTTTGGGCAATTGCTCGGCACTGGCAAAGCCCATCAGCTGGGTTTCCGGGAACACCAGCAAGTCGGTGTCGGGCGCGCAACTGGCGATGGCCTCGAGGGTGCGTTGCAGGTTGTAGGCGGTATCGCCGTCGCGGCCGGCGAGCTGTATCAGTTCGATTTTCATCAAAGATTCCTGGCGGGGGGCTGCAAGCGAGTATGCGGTGCGGCAGTGGAGGTGGTAATTACGTTGATGGAGTAACCCTGAATGGGTAATGGCTGCATTCGCTATCGCGGGGCAAGCCACCACTGCACTTCCAAGCACTTCCCTCATTCGCATAGAATGATAGAAATTCTCATTTAATCTTCAAGTCACCATGCCCGACTCCAACCCCGCCCTGCACCAGCAGGTCAGCCATCTGTACCAGTCTCATCACCGCTGGCTCACTGCCTGGCTGCGCCCGCGGGTGGCGTGTCATGCCCTGGCGGCCGACCTGATGCAGGACGTGTTTGTGCGCGTACTCAGCGCCGCCGACGCCAGCGACCGGCTACGCAATGTGCGCGAACCCCGGGGCTACCTGGCGACCATTGCCCGTCGGCTGATGATCGATCACTTTCGCCGCGCCCGGCTCGAACGCGCCTGGTTGCAAGCCCTGGCCGAGCAACCCGAAGCGCTGGACATCTCGGCCGAAGCCCGGGCCATCCTGCTGGAATCCCTCTGTGAACTGGACGCCATGCTCGCAGGCTTAGGTGCTCGGGTGCGCAAGGCCTTTCTGCTCTCGCAGCTCGATGGCATGACCTACAAGGCCATTGCCGCCACCCTCGGCATCTCGGTGGTCACGGTCAACCGCGACGTCGCCAAGGCCTTGCACCACTGCACGCTGTACAGCCTGCAACACGAGGCCGACTGATGCCCGCACTGAATCCGCGCCAGCTTGCCGCCCTCGAACAGGCCGCCGCCTGGCGCGCCCGTCTGGGCGATGAAAGCGCAGGCGCCGCCGAACACGCTGCCTGGCACGCCTGGATGCAGGCTGATGAGCAACATCCCTGGGCCTGGCAGCAGGTCGAACAGGTCCAGCAACGCCTGCAGCAGATGCCCGCAGGCCTGGCCGGGCGCACCCTGGCGCTGTCGGCGATGAGCCGCCGCAGCGCACTCAAGGGCCTGGTGCTGGTGGCCGGTGCCGGTGGCCTGGGCTGGGCCGGCTATCAGCAAGCCCGGCCAGACGTCTGGTTTGCCGACTATCAGACCCGCACCGGCGAGCGCCGTAGCCTGACCCTTGAGGACGGCAGCCAGGTCCAGCTCAACACCGCCAGTGCCCTGGATGTACGTTTCGACCCGCAGCAGCGTTTGCTGGTGCTGCGCGACGGCGAGGTGCTGATCACGACCGCCAAGGACCCGGCCAATCGACCCTTCCTGGTACAAACCCGCCACGGCACGTTGCAGGCGCTGGGCACGCGCTTCTCGGTGCTGGCCGGCGAAAACACTTCTCGCCTGGCCGTGTTTGAAAACCAGGTACTGGTGCTGCCGGGCGAGCAGGGTGGCGGGGCGCTGCTGGAGGCCGGTGAGCAATGCCGTTTTGCCAACCCGGCGCTGGTGCTCAGTTCGCCACTGGAAGGCAATCTGGACGCCTGGAGCAAAGGCCTGCTGATTGCTAACGAACAGTACCTGGGGGCCTTTATCGCCGAGCTTTCGCGTTACCGCCGCGGTTGGTTGCGCTGCGCGCCAGAGGTGGTCGGGCTGCGCATCAGCGGCACCTTCAGGCTCGATGACCAGGCGCAGATCTTCCGCGCCTTGGAAAGCACGCTGCCGGTGCGCATCAGCCAGCACACACCGTACTGGGTGACCGTGCAGGCACGTTAACGAAAGAATTTTTCATGTAAATGATATTAATTCGTCTTGTCGTTCGACTCATGGAAGGCAGGCCCACTGCCTGAATGCCAACCAGAAGAGAACGCATCGAATGAGAACTCGCCGGATTCACCACGCCCTGCGCTGTTGCGCGCTGTTGTTGCCCTTGAGCCTGGCCCAGGCCGAAGCGGCCATGCGTACCTACGACCTGGCGCAGGACGATCTGGGCCAGGTGCTGACCCGCTTTGCCGCTGAAGCCGGGGTGGTGTTGTCGTTTGATCCGGCGTTGACCCAGGGCCAACACAGCGAAGGCCTGCACGGCCAGTACGGGGTCGAAGAGGGCCTGCGCGCCTTGCTCGCCAGCAAGGGGCTGGCGCTGATCAAGGAGGCGGACGGGCGCTACAGCCTGGTGCGTGAAGTGAACGAGGCGGGCGCGATCAACCTCAGTGCCACCGAGGTCACCAGCAACCAGTTGGGCACCATCACCGAAGAGAGCCGTTCCTACACCCCCGGCACCATTGCCACCGCCACCCGTCTGGTACTGACCCCGCGCGAGACGCCGCAGTCGATCACCGTGGTGACCCGTCAGCACATGGATGACTTTGGCCTCAACAACATCGACGACGTGATGCGCCACACCCCGGGCATCACCGTCTCGGCCTATGACACCGAGCGCAACAGCTACTACGCGCGCGGCTTTGCCATCAGCAACTTCCAGTACGACGGCATTCCTTCGACCTCGCGCAATGTCGGCTACTCAGCCGGTAACAGCCTCAGCGACATGGCCATCTACGACCGCGTCGAAGTGCTCAAGGGCGCCACCGGCTTGCTGACCGGCGCAGGCTCGCTCGGGGCGACCATCAACCTGGTGCGCAAAAAGCCGACCGCCGAGTTCAAGGGCCACTTCGCCCTCGGCGCCGGCAGTTGGGACAACTACCGCAGCGAACTGGACGTCAGCGGCCCGTTGACCGACAGCGGCAATGTGCGCGGCCGGGCGGTGGCCGCCTATCAAGACAAACACTCGTTCCTCGATCACTACGAGCGCAAGACCAGCGTCTACTACGGCATCCTCGAGTTCGACCTCGACCCCGATACCCTGCTGACCGTTGGCGCCGACTACCAGGACAACAACCCCAAAGGCTCCAGCTGGTCGGGCACCGTGCCGCTGTACAATGGCTATGGCGACACCAACAATGTCTCGCACCATTTCAACAACGCGGCAAAATGGAGCACCTGGGAGCAGTACACCCGCACCGTGTTCGCAAGCCTTGAACATCACTTGGACAACGGCTGGGTGGCCAAGGCCCAGCTTGATCACAAGATCAACGGCTACCACGCGCCGCTCGGCTCGATCCAGGGCTACCAGCCAGGCAAGGACGGTACCGCCGATATCTATGCGCAGAAGTACACCGGTGAAACCGTCAGCAACTCCCTGGACCTGTACCTGAGCGGACCTTTCCAGTTGTTCGGCCGTGAGCATGAACTGGTGATCGGCAACTCCTATACGGCTTCGCGCTGGAAGGGCAAAGACTACCGCGATGTCACCTACGCCGATGACATCATCGAAGACTTCCCCAACTGGAACGGTGACATTGGTGAGCCCGACTGGGGCCCGGTGGCGGCGCGCACCGACGACAAGGTACGGCAGAACGGCACCTACCTCACCGCACGCCTGCACCCGACCGACGACCTGACCCTGCTGCTCGGCGGGCGCCTGGTCAACTACAGCTACGACGGGATCGACGCCAACAACAAGGAAAACGATCGCCTGATCCCCTACCTTGGCGCGGTTTATGACCTCAATGACACCTACTCGCTGTATGCCAGCTACACCGATATCTTCATGCCCCAGGACGCCTGGTTCCGCGACCGCAACGACCGCCTGCTGGACCCGGACGAAGGGCAGAACTACGAAGTGGGCCTCAAGGGCGAATTCCTCGACGGCCGGGTCAACGCCAGCCTTGCCTATTTCGAGATTCACCAGAGCAACCGCACCGTCGAAGACAACCAGTACAACGGCGACCCGACCAACCCCGCAGTGGGCTTTGCCTGGATGGGCGTGAAAGCCAAGACCAAGGGCTTCGAGGCCGAAGTCTCGGGTGAGCTGGCGCCAGGCTGGCAGCTGCAGGCCGGTTACACCCACAAGGTAATCCGCGATGACGACGGCAAGAAAGTGTCGACCTGGGAGCCGGAAGATCAGGTCAGCTTCTTCACCAGCTACCAGCTTACGGGTGCGCTGGAGCGCCTGACCGTCGGTGGCGGTGCGCGCTGGCAGGGCAAGGGTTGGCAGGTGCTGCACAACCGGCCCAAGGACATAGACCAGGAGTTCGCCCAGGATCCGTTCTGGCTGGTGGACCTGATGGCCCGTTACCAGATCACCGACAGCCTTTCGGCAACGGTCAATGCCAACAACCTGTTCGACAAGCGCTATTACACCAACATCGGTTTCTATAACTCGATGTCGTATGGTGACCCGCGCAATTTGATGCTGACCACTCGCTGGGATTTTTGATTACTTAAGAATAAAACGCCCCCTTGAGTAGAAGGGGGCGTTTTTTACTTCGGCTAGCTAGTCATGCTATGCCTTCCGAAACAGTTACGGATGCATCACGAAGTGTACGTTGGCCCATAAACACAGTCATCACCATCACAAGACCCGCACCGATAGCCACGCAGAAACCTGCCTGTGCGCCGTAGATATCAATGAGCAGACCCGAAACTACACCGCCGAGCGCAACGCCGACGCTGATACCCGTCGTCATCCACGTCAGTCCTTCGGTGATCTTCGAGGGTGGGACAATGATTGTGCCGAGGTTCATAACGATGACCATCGTAGGTGCGAATGACATACCTGCCACGAACAACATTCCAGAAAGAATGTAAACGTCTGGAGAAAGTAAGGGTAGAAGCGCGGTTACGGTTGTTATCAATACTCCGACGAAGAATTGTTGTTCCATCGGTAAGGAAACCCTTAGCGTGCCGAAAGTCAGGCCAGCGATCATTGAGCCGAGCGCATAGGCTGCGAGGATGAAGGTAGCGGACGCTGGCCACCCTTGCGCATTGGCGAAGGCAACAACCGCTACATCGACTGATCCACCAATCACACCCAATGCCAAAAGTGCCAGAACGATGGTGCGAAGACCGGGGATAAGCAAGACCGAGCTCGCGGCTCTCTTGCTAGCTACGACTACCGTCGGCTCAGTCTGGCGCTGCTGCAGAAAAGCAGTCACGCCGATGACCAACAGCAAGACGGCAACAAGAGGGCCCGCTTCAGCGAAAAAATGTGTGCTCAGACCAATAGCAAGTGGCGGACCGATAATGTAGGTAAGTTCAGTTAGAACCGTGTCTAGTGAGAAGGCCGTGTGCAATTTCGACGTGCCACGGAAAAGATGCGTCCAGCGTGCTCTTATCATGGCGGGCATGCTTGGCATCGAACCTGCCAATGCCGCTAGAATAAAAAGCACCAGGGTAGGCGCTCCACTATAAACAGCCATTATTAGCGCTAACAACATGCCCGTACTGAACGCAGTCACCCAGGGCAAAACCTGACGTTGACCACGCTGGTCTACGAGCCTCGATATATGCGGGCCTATAATCGCATTAGCCAAGGTGAATACACCTGCGACCGAGCCGGCCAGCCAATAAAGCCCTGTCTGCTGCACCAGCATGGTAATGATGCCGATACCGATCATTGCCTGTGGCAGACGGGCAATGGAACCTGCAATCACTAATCCCACGACGCCGGGGGTGGTGAGAAGTGCTCGGTAGGTAGTTGCCATGTGTTCTCCAATTTATAACTAAACGAAACGCTCATGAGTGCATCGCTAAATATGTTTAGCTGGTTTGACGATGAATTGCCAGTCCTCGCTATTTGGGTGTGATGCAGAAACGTCGTTGTTTAAAAGCTAGTATTGCTCGTCGCCATGAATGTGGGAATGTTCTGTAAGAGTCGTAGGGCGAATCCTAACTTTAATAGAGTTAAGTTATTGGCGGTATCTATATCTAGAAACAAAAAATCCAATAAGCAACTTCGATTTTCATGTGTCAAGCCCTAGGGATTCTCCGATCAA
>NZ_JAMDGZ010000083.1 GCF_028656935.1 Pseudomonas rubra | reverse complement strand
ATCGGAGAATCCCTAGGAGTCAGAGCGATGTCATTTATAACATCATCTAGCATTGGTCCTATACGCTCAACCTGCTCATCCAATGTATAGGGTGGCACCGGCTCTCCAAACCCAGATTTGAATGGCACATGGTCTGCCAGCTTTTCCCCGCGTCCAAATAGAAATCGTTCTTTCTCGGCCATTATTTAGCTCCTGCTGACAATGCTGATCTAAGTGTGTCTCTTGAAACGCCGGTAATTTTGCTGGCCGTTCGCTGTGACGCCTTGCCCTTGGTCACCAACAGCAATGCCAATTGCTTCCTATGTGCACGGTCATCTGGGCACTGTCGTTCTAAAAGCATTTTTAAAAAATTGGTAGCACCAACTTCACCTTCTAGCAACTGAGCTTTCCGCAGATTATTTATCTCTCGCTGGAAGTCACTATAGGAAGTTTCCTGCATGAGCGCGGATACGAAATACATCCAATCTTTCGGTAAATCACTTCCTGCCGTCAATGCCCCACCGACCCGCATCAGATCCTCTGTGCTAGGTCGCTTAAACTCAACAACTTGATCAAACCTACGCTGCACTGCAGGATCAAGGAGATGGTAATGATTTGTCGCGGCTACCAGCAAGTTATTTCCTTGCCACTGATCTAGCTCCTGAAGCAGAACGGTAACTAGCCGCTTAGTTTCACCTACATCTGAATGATCGTCCCGTTTTTTGGCAATCGCATCAAGCTCATCAAGTAATAATACACACGGACGTGAGCGTGCGTACTCAAGGGATCGTTTTATATTATTCCCCGTCTTACCTAGATAGCTGCTCACTACAGTCGCCAAATCCAGCGTTAGCAACGGCACCTTCAGCTTCAGAGCCAAGTACTTCGCACAAACAGTTTTTCCAACGCCAGGTGGACCGGTAAACAAAATTTTGCTCGTGGGCATTATACCGGCCTCGATAAGCCGCTTAGTATTCTTTCGCTCCGAGATTATTAGATTTAATGGACCTTTGATTTCTTCAGAACTAACAAATCCGTTCGGAAGAGTTACCGGATCTTCGACGTTAAGAAGCTCACTATTTGTTTCATTATCAGCAGGTACGGGAGATGTCAGACCAGTGTCCTTTACTCGGCGTATAGCACTAGCTGCGGACTGGTCAAAACGCTGGGAAAACACCTCATTCTGGATGAGTTCAGCTATAGGATTCCCGGCCTCTCGAAGGCTCCGCACCAAGCGTAAAGCTTGAATCCGCACCTTCTCGCCATCGCCCAGCGCACCAATTTTGGCAATCTGGACTAATTTTGTGACGACGTCGCTGAACTCGTCCATTTTTTACGTAAACCCCTGATTTTAAAGCACTTTGATGTGGACTAGGTGTCATTATCCCATCGTGACTGCGTAGCTACAAGGGAGTGGCGACGAACGAGGTGATTTTTCTGTATGGATGTACAGCAAAATGCTTCATCAGCACATAGCTACCAGCTTGACCGAAGCTACTCCGGACACAGGCAAGCATCCCGGCTGGTGCGCTACTGACTGCATCGCTCTCCACTGCCAGAAAACTAGTAGCCCAGTTTTGAGACCGCTACAGCTCTGTGCAAAGAAGCCCACCGGCGACACCCTTACCTTACGACTCCGAAAACCTGCCACAACGTTCAGGAGTAACGGCTCCAGGAGCGACTCCGTCAGGATGCATACGCACGAAGCAAGTGATGCGCTTTTAATTTTTCGTCGGGTCGCAGTGAAGGACAGCGCAGCTCCCATTCCACCATCCCCGAAAAACCACGGAGAAACCATGGCTATGTGCTACCTTTTCTTAGCCTCTCATCTATACATGCTCAAGGGAGTACACATGTTTACTGAAATCAAGCCAGGTCCGAAACCAAAGCGTGAAGACGGTAACGACGACCGCAGGCGGCACGTTAATCCGCCTAACGATAAGAAACACCCGACTCTGCCCATTCACAAGCACAAGCCAGGTGATTGATACCCCTCTCAAGTAGCCCTCCAACAATGATCACGTGGAGGGCATCTAATGCTCAGATGCTCCCCATCCGTAAGCTCAGCTCATTTTCTACCCGCAGCATCATCAGAAAGGTGGACAGGTGAGGGTCAATGACCCGATGTAGCAAATGGCAAACTTTTGGGTGCCATCAATGGATGAGAAAACCAAAACGTACTGACAGTGAAGTCGTGGTCATAGTCGGTGGATATCACTGCCTTTTTTCAAGCAAGCCCCCGTCTTTCCTATAGTGGTAGCTCTTCTCAGGTTCATAAGAAGATCAGCTTCACTCACCTTTCCATTTCGAACGCTTGTGAGCTCTGCCTTTTTGAGCCAAAGATGACCTGCCTTGCTCTCGTTGGGAATGACAGTGATGACGATATCTACTGCCGGACTCCCTGAAAACGCCCCCGACACCTCTGGCTTGGTGAAGTTAAAAGTGAGTTCATCATCGTCCGTTGCCGGGACGCTTTGAGCGGCGACAATCGGGGCTCCTGCCCGCGCAGCGATTGGAAACTTAGCCGAGTAAAGTGCAGTGCCGTTGTGTACCTGCTTGGTTATCTCCAGAAAGTACTGCTCCCGATCCGTGGCGCTAGACGGCGTCGTACAGTCCTCACCCTCAGTGGCGAAATACTTTCCCTCGAACGCATAATCGCCCTGCCAACATCCAGCTACAGACACAGACACAGATACCATAGCCAGTAACGCCAATTTCCATTGCTTCACCCCGCACGCTCCTTGATGACAATGTGCCATTTGTTCCATTTACCTCTCGCCAAAGCTACGGCATACGCCTACAGCATTGAGTTGCTGCACAAACAGTTGGCAGCGTAATTCGTCCAGACATAAAAGCGCCGGCATCCAGTACAGGCGGATGACGGAGCCCTCCGTGGCCACGATGACCCGACGCGCCGCCGTCTGCCTCCAAGACCAAGTGGGGAACATCGCAGAGAGCACCAGAAGCTCCTGCAGATCGGCTCGCATCATGGTTTGCCCTCGCCATTCGCTTCTTGGCGCTCAATCCACTCGGCGACTCCCCACAACCCCGCGCCTAGCACTGCCAGAACGACGATCAACCATAGGGGAACCACGCGGTGAGCCCCTAGCCAAAAACCCGCGCCGGCACACACAACTGTGACCCAAAACTTCTTCATACCGACCTCCAGCCTCATTTGAAGCCGAAGTTACCTCCATCTCAGGGTGTGTCATTGCGCTCTAGAAAAAATGCTAAGTTCCCCCAGTGGGATTTGGGGATGCCGTAACGATTTCTTGAGAGGCCGCGAGGTGCGCCAAGGAAATAACAAGGTGCCACAGGGCATGAAGATGAATCCTAACGGCCTCTCACTGGTGCGGCAGAGGCGCCATTAGTTGGCACGAATCCATGTCGATGGTAGCGCTAGGTTTCGAGGGGATCGTTGACGGGCAGCCTAAAGGTGACTCACTGTCATGCCGATGGTGAAGCGGTGCGGCCTGATACCAGGGCAGGACGAAACTTGAGATTTATGCCGGGGGCATGCAGCAGCGCGAGAGCTCCTGCGAATTGGGGGGCTTGTGCAGACGCGCCCCACTGAACGTGGCGTCATCATCTGCACCAGGGCGGTCAACGCCGCCCCTCCTACCCAAACTCTACTTGTTAGGTTTCGGGGGGTTTAGCGACCGCCCCGCACCTTGACTACTTGGCCGAGGTGGTGGAATCGAGCTAGGCCCGACCGGATTGGCAGACCGTGGGGCCGATGGAGGCGTTCCAGCACCGTTCTGTGGGCTCGAACCACCTCCGCCTCGTGATGAAGCCGCAGCACCTATCCCCGCCAATTTAGATCCTAACATGGCAACGCCAACTGCTTTCATAGCGAAGCGACCCGCATCACTGGCTGTAGCCACGGCGCCTGACAGGCTGCCCGCCAGACCTCCCAACGAAACACCAAGCATACTCGAAGTGATCCAAGTGGAAAGGCCAAGCGATACGGCAGCTACGGCTGACATCAATCCACGAAGACCATCGTAATCAGCCCCTACTCCAGTCCATCCACTTGCGGCTCCCGCCTGCGCTACGGCTACAGCAGCCATAGTTTGTGAGATCGCAACGGTGATCATCTGGGCGGTCATAACCGCGATGACCGGCAGAAGGAGTAGAGATAGCCAATTAACGAGTATCGTAGCCCCCCGCAGTGGCGCGAGCAGCAGGAAAAGCGGGGCAAGGATCAAGACAATCCAGAACAACCATGCCGACATGATGACATATCCCGGCAACAGCGTTTGCAGATCCAGCCAGCTACTGAAGTTTTTGAACATCTGCGCAGCGGCCAAGATTCCACCGGCGACCTCGGTGTCCCCAGCCGACATGCCCGTCGTTCTCTCTAGAGAACGAGCCATGAATCGTTGCCACGCCACGGCGGTACTGACCGCTCCAACCTCCGCGCTAACTCGCTGCCCACCCGCAATGACCTGACCTGAGTCGCGCAGCGCTTGGTAGGCCTGCTCTGCCCCCATCTGCGCGATCTGGTACGCCTCTACGCAGCTGGATGGCCGAAACATGATTCCCTGATCATCCCCGACGATTGTCGATTTCTGATTAGGCATTTTGCTGATTGGCAAATAGGACGGCGTCGCATCATCTTGACCTGCAAGCCTTGCAGCCCAATGTGACTGAGTTGGCAACGCATAGCTGCTCCCCATGAAGGGGCCTGCCGATTCCAAAGCTCGTATACCCGCTTCTCGGCGTGACTGGATAGCTCTCTGATCGAGCACATGCTCCAAACCTGTACGAGCAGCCCCTCCTCCCAGCAAGTAGGCCCCCCAACCGCCATTTTCTTCAGCGGAGCCAAAAACATATGTCCATGCACCTCCGAGGCCGGTACGCGCCTGCGCAATGAGACCAACTTCTTTATCTGGAATCCCAAGCCCGCCGCCGCCCAACAGGCCAATGGCATGCAACGCCTCCACTTTGGCTGCATGCTCAGGCCCTGCTAGCTCAGCCGGTGCTGGGGCACAACTGGCGTTGTAATCCCTGATCAGCCGGGCGAGATCACTACCCGCAAACACATCCGCTGAGCGCCCAACCATATTGTCGATTGCCGCCTGCGCTGGGACGATTGTCCCGGCCACAGTTTGGTCGCTCAAAACCTGGTCAAATGCCTGCCGGTACATCACGTGTATCGCCATGACAACTTTAAGCGGAACCGCTTGGACCTCGATCATTCGTACTGACGCGCCACTTGGAAGCGTCACAGTCGCCGGTCTCATTCCATACGCCAACAGCAGGAAAATTAGGACACCGGCAAAAAACGTACGGCCTGCACCTTCACCCAACCGCAGCACAACCAGCAGTAGCCAGCCAATCCCCACCACTACGATCAGTTCAGTGCTCGTCTCATTGAGCGCAACGAACAGTGGTTCGGTAGCGGTCATGATCGTCAAAGCGACGTTCTCCCATAGACCGAATACCCAGTTGAACCCGGCAAAATCCTCAGCCGACGCGACACTCATCAAACAGCCCGCCGCCGAATTATCCAGCTCCGAAGGGCCAAACAAATCCTAGCGGCCCACAAACCAAACCAAATCAGACACAGTGCAAAACCGAGCAGGATGAAATACTGGGCCGCAGGTGCAGCTAACAAATTGCCCGTGCGTTGAACGGCATCATACTGTTCCACCACATGCTGACCATATGGCCGCATAACTGCCCCAGCGAACAAGTGCAGCAGGCCAAGAACTGGCCCGAGGACGATGCCAGCCCTACCAACCCACTTTGTGGCAAAAGGCATCCGCAGGTGCATTGAATCCAGAAAAATCCCAAGTTTCATGCTCACATCTCTCCGGTAAAAAGGCAGAACGACCTCCAGCCTATCGCTCCCCTTCCTGCGTCTCCACTCAACTCGATGTAGTTACTACCGTCTCGATTTCGGCGCCTATGTGCCCGCTATGTAACGCGCCTAAATGGCGCTCTACATAGCGGGCACACTCGACCATTCCGATTTGACGCAACAAATACAACGCAGCGACATTGCGTTGTCTGCCCATCCTCATTTTCGTAAGCTGGTTGGGAACCAAACCGCACTGCCCGGCAGTTTCGTTACCCGTGTGATTCACGGGTTGAGACAGTGGCAGGGGGCTCGGCCTGCGTCATCGCGGGCACTAGCCCATCGGTCACACCCGCGTCATCGCATGTGTGCCCGGCCCAACGCCGACTACGTGTCGGGACCATCAACAACCAACCACTTGAGGAGAGAAGACAACCCAGCATGGTCAGCCAGACCCAATGGCAACCGAACCTGAGCGGACACTTAGGAACTCACTCGGAGAATCCGAGTAGGCGTGAACAGTCCCCGCCTGCATCTCATGCAAAGGGGGGCGAACAGGCACACAACGAACCATCCACGGATGGTGTGTCGCTGAACCGGCAACGGTCAGGAGTTCTTACACCAGATAGAGAGAATCCCATGAGCGAATTCGATGCGCAGAGCATTACTGCACGCCTCAAGGCCGAATCTAGGATTCGGAGAAAGCCCCGAACCTATGCCCAACGTCGCTCATTGCTGGATAACTACAAGTACGAGCTGTTGCAGCTTGATTCAGCAGGCTGCAATGGCACCGAATTGCAACGCTGGATAGCAGAAAAAGGCATCAAGATTCAGCGTTCGACAGTGCACCGATGGCTACATCGGAATCGCCTGAGTGGCTAAGTTCGCCAAGCCTGCAAAACAAGCCGCGTCCGTGATGAAAAGCCTCCAGGGCACTCACATCCGCTCAGTGGGCACCGTTCGCAATTATGAGCAACGCTTGGTCCGCATTACCGCTTACCTTCAGGAGCATCGACTCGGCAGCCTCCGTGAAATGACCCCCGCCCGCGCCCTTGAGTACCTCCGCCATAGGGCGACCATCGTTGGCCAGAAAACCTTGGATATGGAGCGCCAGGCTCTGCAAGCCATGATGCAGCATGTCACTCACCAGCTAACACCGGGCCAGACCCTTGAAGTCATCAAGAGCACCGCAATAGGTCGCACAGGAACGACAAACCATCCTGCATTGGGCCGCAGGCTGGCCGATCAAACGAGAGCCTACAACGGCGAGCAAATGTCATTGATTGCAGCTCGTCAAGCTCCTCACAACGCGCTGGCGACAGAGATTGCGTATGCCGCAGGCCTCCGTGCCCATGAATTACTCGGCCTTCGCAGAACGCACCAACGCGTACCGGATCAACGTCCTGCGCATGGAATGAAGTTTTCAGGAATTCGCGAATCGACCATCAGCTACACCGTTCACGGCAAAGGTGGGCTGATCCGCGAAGTCCGTATTCCAATCCCCCTAGCCCAGCGACTGGAGAGAACCCGGCTGACAGAGCCACGAACTGTCAAAGATCGAGGAATCAACTACCAACAGTTTTACGAGATTGGCGGTGGTCAGCCGTGGAGCAAAAGCGTTAGCGCAGCCTCCAAAGTAGCACTCGGGTGGTCGAACGGCGCACATGGACTGCGGCATACCTACGCCCAGGAGCGCATGACGACATTGCAGAGTCATTTAACGCGAAAACAGGCACTGGCAGTGGTTTCGCAGGAAATGGGCCACTTCCGACCGGAAATCACTGAGGTTTATCTGCGTTGAGAACAAACATCGACCCCACATGGATCAGCAGTAGCTTCCTCTTCGTCATTGGCGTAGCGGTGATCGTGATTGGTGTTTTGTAAGGGCTCCATGAACC
>NZ_JAMDGZ010000082.1 GCF_028656935.1 Pseudomonas rubra | reverse complement strand
GAGTTCGCCGGACGCTTACGATCAAGCAGACGGTGGGCCATATCAGCATCGAACACCGTCATGCATGGCCATTACTCGCGCATCGGTATACACCATCGCCTCAGGCATTACTTCCTCAGAAACTTCTCATCGAGACGGTTCACTCCGTAGTAACGTTTGCCGTCTTTCCCCATGCACCAAGGATCGAAGAATTCGCGTAAGTGAGGGAGCTCTGAATTTGGATCTTTTGCGAGCCGTCGCCGTACAGCGTTGCGGTAGCGTCTGTGCCAAATTTGCTTGTCGAAATGCTCGCTAACGGCTGTGGTTATGCCGCAGATAGGTGTCTTGCGTCGGCTTCTGCTCATGATGGGTTCAAGGCTGATGAAGCATGCTTGTGCGTGCTTGCCCTAGATCGCAGAGCCGTTAAGGTTAACAGGCCGATGATGCATCGAACAGCTCAATCTATAGCGATAGCACAGCGCTAAGCAGTCTACTCAACCAACGCTTTAGTCGGCTTTTCAAATTGGCTGGGATCAGAACAAATCAGGAAATAGGGTCGTGATGGAGTACCCAGATAACCTCATCGATACCTGCCTCTCGTCGTCAATATCGATTAAGCCTTCAGTCAACATCTGGCCGAGCAAATTGCGCGTTGTGGATTCACCAAGACCCAGTCTGGCTTGGATCTCTGAATATTGCATAGGCCCGAACTCAAGCAGGTCGCGATAGAGGTGAAGCGCTTCAATACGCAGAATCGGCAGCGCACTGCCGTTCGTCATCAGCAGCGCGCAACATGTACGCATCTGAAAGTAATGATCGATGCGATGGTTAAGTATGTGAGGCTCTAGGAGCGAGCTTACGAAACGCACCTGTTCCAGTGCCGTCGTGATGAAGTACTCGGTGAATTTGAGCAGGCCACTGTCGGATAGCTCACCACGGCCGTCTAGATTGCCTTTACGGACGCGGTCGGCAGCTCTCAGGGCGGCATAATACGCATCAATATCTCGACCAAAACCCCGGCTCACTGACCAGAGGCCGTAACCACCCAAGCCGCCGTCCTTTAGATACCGATCAGTGAACAGGCGGCCAGCCCGTCCATTGCCGTCGGTGAACGGGTGGATCCACAGTAAACGATGGTGCCCCCCCGCAGCTGCCAAAAGCGGAGCCAGCCCATGTAGACGACCTAGCCGATAAGCGTTTTCGAACCACGTAAGGTAAGAGCCGATCTCTTCGGCGGGCGGGGGAATGTGATGACCCACCTTTACGCCGCGCTTACGAATTTCGCCCGGTACAAGTGGAACTCTTTCGTCGCCCGCCTCAACCTTGAGACGCAAGTGTTTCTCGGGCAGCCCCTTGTAAAGCTCGCGATGTATGCACGCGATTGATTCGCGGGTGCAGATTGAAGCCGCGTCGATTGGATCGATAGACAAACGAATTTGAGCTTCGATGTGGTGTTTGACTTCCAGGAAATCCGGTGCTGCTTCACCGCCTACTGGAGTCTCCTGAGCAAGCAGCAAGTCGGCCGGCGACGCCGAGTTCCCCTCGATCTTGTTGCTGTAATGCGAGTTCACCAGGCGTTGCAGGTGAATCATCGGGGTGCGCAGCGGATCAAGGATATTCGCATTCAACGAAGCGTCGAGCTGTATGAGCTCGAGAGCGGCGTCCTTCAGGTCGCCCGGAGCTCTATCCTGTGTGATGTAGGGTGTTAATGCCAATTGTCGTCGTCCCCTGATATGGGTGCGGCAGCCAAGGCCATCGGTCGCTTCTCTAATTCAGATGACGACGGTACCACCAGCATTAGGGCACGGCCGCATATAGGTATGGCTCGTTCAAATCCAAAACGCGATTGGATACTCGAGGAGTGTGAGCACGAAGGCGCTGCTCTGAGTACCAGACCCGGCGCGTTTTCCTCTTCCGCAGATCGAGATCACCAAGCTTATAGGTGCCCATCGACGTTTTGTAGACCACTGCTCCCTCATCCGTTTCGATCCCTCGATAGCAAATTATTTGAACGAGTTCTTCCAAGCTCCAGTGCTCCCGACCAGTCAGGGTTGGTGGGCATAACATCTGCACTGCCTCAACGGCGACATCCTGAGCGAGGGTGAGATAGTGCTGAAGCTCGTAGGCGCAGCGAATCAGGGCACCTCGGTCGCGCTTGCCTGTGTGAATTGAAGTAATCGTTGCGAGGAAGCATAAGCCTTCTACCTCACAATTTATCCCTACGCGTACATCGCGGCTCTTATGATCAAACACGTAAATCACTAGTTACACCATTGCGAGTGAGCCGGCTCGGCTTAAGGTTGAATAGATCGCCAGCACTTGCCGCAGTCCCTCTCAAGGTGAAGGGCCGCGATACTAGAATTCAGATTGAAGAGCTGATAACCAGCTGAAGAAAACAGCCCGCATATACATGTTATAGCTCCGCGATGCGGGGTGTCAAAGCGTGGCCTGATTCTCTCTCTTGTAATAACCCGGAAGAGAGATGGAATATCTGAAAGCCCTAGGGCAGGTCCTCAAAGAGATTCGAGTCGCTACCGGGCTTAGGAGGGAGGATTGCGCTCAAGCGCTGAGCCGCGACTACCTAGCGAGTGTTGAACAAGGCCATCAGAGTATTTCAGTCGCCAAACTAAAGGCTCTGTGCGAGTGCCTGGACGTCGCACCAAGCCTTGTTCTTTTTTCAGTTGAAGCCCGTTTGGCAGCGCTGAAGCTGGAAGACTACCAGGCAAGCCAAGATCGTTTGCTTGGCAACTACATCCGCACCGGAGTTTTCAAAAGTGAGCCAGACACCACTGCAAGCACGGGTGTACGAGGTAGGCGCGCCGAGGCCACTCGTACGGCAATCCGATCATTGCAAGCGGAAGGTCTTAGAAAAATCGACGTAGCTCGTAAGCTCGGAATAGGTACTACGACAGTAGATCGACATTGGCACCGAACTGATGGGAGCGAGGAGATCCCAGAAAAGCTCTCGGAGTGAGCACGCAGTAATGCAGTTGCACCGCACCAAAAAAGCAGTGCTCGCTCACCCACAAACTCTGGCATTTCCGCAAGACTGAACAGCCACGGTTTATTGCTGAGAACGTCCGTGCGGTACCTAATTCCCTTTATGCGTGTTCCCTCACAAAAGCGGCGACCAGTTGGAAACGTGCCGGGAAGCGGATTTTGTCTTTGGCCCGGGCAATGACGATTTCGCCGGATTCCAGGGGTTCGCGCAGCACCTCCAGTACGCGCCGTTCGAACTCTGGCAACTCATCGAGGAACAGCACGCCGTGATGGGCCAGGGTGATCTCCCCGGGTTGCGGTCGGCTGCCACCGCCCACCAGCGCAGCCCCGGAGGCCGAATGATGCGGATGACGGAACGGGCGCTGCGGCCAACTGCTCAGCGGTACATGGCTGGCCACCGACTGGATAGCCGCCACCTCCAGCGCTTCGCGTTCATCCAGCGGTGGCAACAGGCCGGGCAGGCGGCTGGCGAGCAGGGTTTTGCCGGTGCCAGGCGGGCCGCTGAACAGCAAGTTGTGTGCGCCTGCGGCGGCGACCAGTAGGGCGCGTTTGGCCGCTTGTTGGCCCTGCACTTCGTTGAGGTCGGGGTAGGGGCGGATTTGCAGCAACAGACCGTTGGCAGCGTAAGGATTGAGCGGGATCTGACCGTTGAAGTGGGCGACCAGCTCCAGCAGATGGCCGACGGCAAACACCACCAGCCCGGACGCCAGGCAAGCTTCCTCGGCATTTTCCTGCGGCACCACCAGGGCCCGGCCGGCTTCTCGTGCGGCCAAGGCTGCGGGCAGCACCCCTTGTACCGAACGAATAGCACCGGACAGCGCCAGCTCGCCCAGGCATTCCACCTCGTCGAGCGCGGCGATGGGGAACTGACCGTTGGCAGCGAGAATCCCCAGGGCGATGGCCAGGTCGAAACGCCCGCCATCCTTGGGCAGGTCGGCGGGTGCGAGGTTGAGGGTGATGCGCCGGGCAGGGAACTCCAGGCCGGAATTGAGGATCGCGCTGCGGACCCGATCCTTGCTTTCCTTCACGGTCGCTTCCGGCAGACCGACCAGGGTCAGTGCTGGCAGGCCGTTGGCCAGATGCGCTTCCACACTGACCGCCGGCGCCGAAACACCGACCTGGGCACGGCTGTGGACAAGGGCGAGGGACATGAACGCTCCATGATCAAGACGAGACCGCGTCCTGCGGTTCTGCAAGCGTAGTGGGGGGGCGCGGATTGGGGCGGGGAAGAGTGAGTCTGGTTTTTACAGGCGTGTTTTTGCGAGCGCTTTGCGCTCGATCGCTGGCAAGCCCAACTCCCCAGGTCCGGCGTACACCGACCCACTGTGGGAGCCGGCTTGCCGGCGATGCGCCGCGCGGGCGGCGCTCG
>NZ_JAMDGZ010000081.1 GCF_028656935.1 Pseudomonas rubra | reverse complement strand
TTTATCTCGGCATAACCCCTATATCTAGTCTGTCCTTTTGCTCGCACAGATCTTCTCCCACTTAGGGAGAAGATCTTGGGTCGTGTGCTATTTTCGATAGCTATGCGGCAGGTAGATCTAGGGTGTACTCTTCACCATCCCTGATTTTTTCGAGCAAAATGCGCAGTAGGTTCGAATACCTGTGAGCCTGCACTACATTTCCTTTCATTACTGCACAGTGATATTTATTATCAAATGATTTTATGTCCACACCTGTGGTTGTCTTGAGAATTTCGAGAAGCTTGTTGGCATCATGCCACCCTTTGAAGCCTAAGCTCACGCCCAGGGTTGAAGGTGTATGCGGGAAGTTAGCGTTGAAGGCTAATCCATCTGACGCGTCGGCTATACCATAGAGTTTGGCCAATGCTCCTTCGGACTCTGATACATTCGAAAGGACTGTGTAGTCAACTTGTATCGGGTTCTTAGGGATGTCAGACCTTACAAGTTCATAGGTTCTCGCTAGCAGTGCTCGAAGCAGCTTTGGATTCACATTCTCCAAGGCTTGGTTAGCACCGAATGCTTGATAGACCCAGCTGAAGTCATGCGCAACAATACTTTTGATACGGATGCTTTTGTTTTCTGATACAGATATCAGCCTTTCTCGTCTTGGGTAGCCGATTACTTCTTTGCTGGACCACTCCAAGTGATAGATGTTTGGGATTAACTCACCGTTCTCGGAGAGGATCTCATCAATGTCAGAGAGTATTGCTCTAATATTAGGGTCTTCTGCGCTGTAGCCGATGAACACTAGTGGGTGCTCGGCAAAAAAAGCAAGCATTTTGGCGCTTAGGTATTTTTTCTTTCTAAGGAAGTTTTCGTAATCTTCCCTTGTGATAACTATGCTTTTTGAGTCGGTCGCGCAACCATGGATTTTGAATATTTCGCCGATACTAGCGTGGTTCGCGTAAAGTATCTGCTGCCCTATGATGGGGGCGTAATCTGGAAAAATTTGCTCTAGGAAACAGTCATAGTTTGTCGTGATGATAGAGTGAGGATGTATCTTAGTCAGAAGCTCGATTTCATCATTGCCGTCGAAGTTAGAATTTTCGAGTAATTTCTTGAATATATCGCAAACAGAGTGTTTGAAATAGATGTCTGATTCGTTGCCAGCCCCGAACAGCTCAGCTGGAAATTCAGCCTCCCCTCCACTCCAGGCCCAATCGTTGAATTTCTCTGAAAACACGGTTCCTATATCAACAAGATTCGGGTGTCGTTGTAAGTAATATGCGAACTTCTTGTCTATCTCAGGGCATCTTTCACTTAGCATAAAAAGCAGCTCTTCCCAGCTGGGCCCCTGGAGGTACCGTTTGGTGAGCCCGGCCCCGACAAATAGTATCGGCTGGCACCCCATGACCTCGATACAGGTTTCTATATCGTCGGTCACATCTTCTTTATACTTGTCGTAATCGCTCATGAACCTGCCCTGGTGTAGTCAAAAAACCGCATTAGGCGGGCGGTACGGGCCCCGCGCTTGGGAGTTATCGCAATGCTTGTGCCCTTATGCACCGCTCAACGTAGATCGGGCTGTGCATGAGTCTAATTAGCGGAGCATAGCCATAGGCCGCTAATTATTGCTATAGGTCAGTGACACCGCGGTGTATTCGCCATTAGCCCGGCACGACCGTCATGCGCGCGGTAACACCCTTCAGATCCATAAGCTACCTCAGCCTAAAGTTCTCGAATGGACTGCTGCTGAAGCTGAAGGATTGGACCAAGTGGAAAGAAGCTTCGACTGTCAACCAGGGATTAAATCTGCGCCTCGTACATCAACTGTTACACGGGCAACTCAGCAATCGTCATGCCTCTCTTCAACGATCCCAGCGACCGCATCGTCCAGCAAGTGTTGGCTGAGGTGTTTTCACGGCATCGCATCATCGGCATTGAGAATTCGCGAGAAATCCTCCTGGCGATGGCAACATCGGCTGCATAACAATGCCCCAGTATTCTCCGAAACGGCTCTAGCCGAGCTTATAGGTTGACGGCTGCAAGCAGTATCGGACAGTGTTTTAAATCCTGCTACGGACAGAAAGCTGTAGCCTGAAAGGCAATCCCTGAAGAGCTTTGAGCAGCCTCGAACGTGCGTGATAGCATATTGCCCTGAACGTTGCCTTCATGGGCTCAGGCCTTGGGTTAAAGCCGCACAATAAGGGATTAGAATGCGTATTGGGATTGATTTCGGTACCAGCTACACCGCAGCCGCCGCCTATGTTGATGGGGTTGTGCGACATATCTCCTTCCGCGGCAATAGCCAATTTCGGACTGCGGTATTTATGCCCGAAAAGCCAGTCGACACTACCCTGTTTGATGACACTGCCTACGATCAGGCGGTGGTCAGCAACCAGGCCAGTGCTTCCATTGCCCACTCAAAGGCGATGGGAGATTACGAAGAGGCAGCTAGTAAAATTCGCGTTTACTACCGCACCTTGGCGAAAGACGGCGATCTGACAGAGGAGGGGGCCAAGGAACAAATATCCCTTGCTCTCTCCGCTCTGAAGAAGCCCGTTCCACCATCCCCAGAGGCGATTAAGAAAGCGACGTTGGCCGCTGCCAAGCGGGATTGGGTACAACAGCAGCTTGACCAGGGGCGAACCAGTTCAGTCAGCATAGATGAGTCCGCAGTATTTGGTGAGGAGGCAATCGAAGAGTTCTTCTCATACGAGGCTGGACGGCTCATTCAATCTCCAAAGTCCATGCTCGGTTTCAAGCTTGGAGCCCCTCAGCGTGAGGCAATCTTGCAGATCGTCTCGAATATTCTATGCCATATCCGGCGGGCCGCGAGTGACCAGCTAGGAGTGGATGTGACAGAGGCAATCATCGGTCGACCGGTTCTATTCCGCAGCTCGATGGGCCCAGAGGGGAGCAATCAAGCTGTAAGGCTCCTTGAAGAAGCTGCCGCGCGAGCAGGATTCAAGTTTGTAGATTTTCTGCATGAGCCTGCGGCCGCGGCCATCACCTATCACGCCCAATCCCCAGATGCGAACCGCACCCTCGTTGTTGATGTGGGGGGCGGCACAACCGACATCACGGTTGGACTGGTTGGCGGGCACACTGAGGTTCCACATCTCGAAGAAACTTGGGGCTTGGCCAAGGGGGGCACGGATGTGGACCTAGGTCTGTCACTGCGCACAGTGATGCCCATTTTTGGTAAAGGTCAGTGCAGCTTGCTGGCCCCAGTCTATGTGAATGCCGCTATGGTCAGTGACTTGAACCGGCAAAAAGATTTCCGTGACACAAAGCTGACTGGGGTACCTGCACCATTTCAAAAGCGTCTGCTCACCTTGCAACGTAACGGCGTCACGGTCAGGTTGAATCGGGATGTGGAACTGCTGAAGGTGGCTCTAAGCAATGACGCAGAAGCGGGGGTTTCGCTCGATTACATTGAGAGCGGGTTGCAAGCTAGTGCGACCACATCTGATCTAGAGTGTGGATATGAAAGGTTTCTGCGCTCTTTTGATGACCTCCTCAGTCAGGTAAGTAAAGAAACTGCTCACAGCAGACCTACGGTCGTATTCTTGACTGGTGGGATGTCAAGGGCCCCCTACATCGAACAGGCTGTGAGGCGCCACTTCTCAACTGTTCAGGTGGTTCACGGCGATGCGTCGCTGGGTGTTGTTGGCGGGTTGGCAATACATGCGGCTAGATCGATGTGGTTGTCAAAAGTACAGTAATTTAGTGGTCGTATAGTGTCACTGATTTGGATGGGCGGAAGGTTTTAGTATGCATGATTGTCTTGTCGCGCTACCCGTGGGGGGTGATGCATTTTTGCTAAATCGCTCAGGGCATCAGATTCTGGTCGACGGCGGAAGCGGTAGTGCCCGTCTTTTATACCAGCTTGCAAATTTTGATATAGATCATTTGGATATTGTGGTCTGTACTCATGCAGATATGGATCATGCTGGAGGGCTCGTCGACTTTCTAGATAATTCAAGAGTTACGGTTGGTGAGTTTTGGTTGCCGGGCTCTTGGGCTGAGTCATTACCAGATTTAATCACCGATCCTGGTTCTGTGGTGGATGATTTAATTGAGACCTTGGATAACTGGGAGGCAGAAAAAACCTGGAATATGGATGTTGATCGGCTTAACGAGCATCTGCATGAGGCTGTTAGCAATCAGAGGCGCAAGTATCGGGAATCAGTATCTAGTCGGGACACGTTTATCCCACATTACAGCGAGCGTAAGGAAAACGTAGGTCTTCCTCAGGAATGGTTCGGAGATGGGTATCGGGGTGAATTGACTTGGAGAGAAGCCCATCAAGCCTTTAATCGCGGTCGACACCACATTTGGACGATGTATATCTCTGGAGGAGTTCCTCGTGAGGCTGCCGTTTTTTGGGTTGGTTTGATAGACACTGCGGAGCGAATCCGTAAGATAGCTTTACAGGCGCATCGACACAATGCGTTAGTGCGCTGGTTTGACTTCGGTGAGTTTGCTAAAACTGGCATAGCTTTTGGCGGTGAGAAAAATGTCCTAATTCCCCTTAACTCTGTAGAGCTTGTTAGTCCACCACCACCTCCACTTGGTTTGACATATCTCTATCGGTTGACCCCGGTGAATGAAGAATGCTTGGTCTTCGTTTCACCACCTTCTTCAGGCCAGTCGTCACAGCCCATCAGCATAGTATTTACTGGTGATTCACCGCTGGGCGATGGTATCAATTACGCCGAAAGTTGGTTGGAATGGCCTGCGGGGGTACCAAACACGGTAATCGCAACTGCTCCCCATCACGGCTCCGAGCATAACTCTGCTGCTTATCGTCATCTGCTGAATAAAGCTGATGTGCTACTATGGGTTCGCTCCGGGGGTAATAGTCTTCATCCTGGTGGTACGTATAGGTCGATTTCAAACCAGCGTCGACTGTGTACCCATTGCCCACATATTAGACTACCTCGCCAAACGGCCATGGTTACAATAGGTGGTAATGGTCTTAGAACCCATGGGCATTTATGCAGCTGTTGAGCCAGTTTTATAGCGCTGGTTAGCAGTAGGCAGAGAATAAAAAAGCTCCCTGATACGGGGCTTCTTCGAATTGGCGGGGGAGTCTCTTTTACTACGCTAAGTCTACAGCGAGCATTCCAACCTCTTTCAGTGGTCTGCCGTCTTAAATCCCAGAGAATTGACACCATTGCACTCGCATTTCAGGCTTACTTTATTAACTCTAATTTTCTTCTCCTTTTGCTTTATTTCCAATCAATTGAGAACTCAATCTTCAAAATAACGAAGATGAAGGTGAAAACAAGCAGGCCAACTGAAATGTCTCCGAATGCCCCATCTGTAAGTAGGAGGGCTGGTAAACCGTGAATTGCCCGTAACATACACGCAAGCATGGCTGGAGTGAGCGTCAGATTCAGCTGGAGGGCAGCTTGGCCGCTTCAGGGGTACTCGATACTAACTCCGTGCAGTTGGTCTAGCTCGTCCTAGACTTGGCCTAGTATGTCTGTGAGATCGGGTCCATTTTGGCTTGTATAGGTCAGGACAAAAAGCGTCACTGGGTGAACATCTAACGCGGTCGCCAACTGATCAAATTTATCCAGCGTCGGCGATTTGAGCCATTTTTCTAGTTTGCTGAGGTAGCACCGTCCGGTCTCCCCGCATACATCTTCATGCTTCAGGCGTTTCTGGGTTCTTACAAATCGTAGGGATTGTCCTAGCGATGCGATCAGTGGGTTCTTTGCCATTCCAACACCTTCGATTCAGCCGATCTTGGCAAGCGAAAGGATCGCGCCACGGCCGGTTTGAGGGAGCTCCGGGAAGAGCAGGACCAGCCCGAAGACGGAAAAGACCATGGGATATACCATTCCCTGGATAGGAGAGGTGCGCTGGCCGTTACTGTCCCAGTTGACAGTCGGCTTTGGGTCGTTAGCGGTCAGTCCCGAAAGGCTGCTTCCGACCCATTGCGGCCGTTCGCGAAGGGCGGATATCGGCCAAAATCGGATAGTGATAGAAAAATAAATCTGTCGCCTTTCGATCGTCTTTTTTGGCTGTGGGTTGTCAGCAGTGGCAATTGCGGGCAACGTTGTATCGCTCGGTTATCACGACTTTGAAAATAAGGATGGATAATGAAACTCAAGGAATGGGCTCAACTCGAGGCCCTTTATAAAATCAGTCGCAAACAACCCAATAAACACATATTTAAACTCCACAATGCTCGCAAGTTATGGCCAATGTGGTCAGCGATAGGGTCAACCGCATTGCTTTTTGTGTTCGCAATGTTCGGCATCAAGAACCCTACGCTGATTCCTTACACCTACATGGCACTGGCTCCTTGGGCTCTTCTGCTCTATGTCACGCGCCTTAAAGCATTGCGCATGGTTTACCCGCAGCAGTTTGCAGATCACGCGATTGACCACCAGCCGAGCCTAGAAAGGGAAAACACCCTTTGTTATGCCTTCTTTCTGGAGGGATTGCGCAAGGAAGGCTACACGGTTGAGAAACTACGCGAGTTGTCAGCTTATGCTGGCCTGACCGGAAAACCCGCCAGGCCTGCTTTATCCCAGAACCTGAGTTTCGCCTCTCTGATCGCGCTGATGATCGCGTTGTGCACGGAAATTATTAAAGCCACGCCTTTGTTCACATGGGGCAAGGGCTCGGTGATCGTGGTGCTGGGTATGGGCGCACTGTTCTTGAACTGGCTGGTACTGGACGGTATTCGCAGCGTTTCCTATGAGCGGATGTGCATAAAACGCTATGTCGAAATGGCCGTTTTCGACTTGGATGAACTTCTTGATAAGACCGCCGAGTTACCTGTCGAGCAGCAGCTACCGGCGGTGTTGAGCATCGCAGAACGAGACAGTAGCGTCAGCCCTGTCGCTGATTTGTCCTAGCTTTTTGGCTGCGAGTTAGATGCAGCCCTTTCAAGGTATTTAGGTAGAACAGGCAACAAGTAACCTGTGGCGAGCGGGCTTGTCCCGCGTTGGGTTGCGAAGCAGCCCCAAAACCAGCAGTCGAAGAGTGCCTGACTCACCGCATTCTTTCTTTTGGGTTCGCTTCGCAAAACCAACGAAAAGGGGCCGCGAAAAGGGGAAGATTTATTTACCGCTCCTCAGTCCGCTTCCGGCCGGTCAGCGACCGCTGCTCTGGTTAACCATCCTTGTCCTCCCACACGTGGAGGATTTGCCATGAACATCATCGTAACCTGCGGCCGTCAGCCCTGGAACAAAGGAAAATTGGTCGGGCAGAAAGCCCCCCTCCGACTGAGAGATATCTGGGCGATCCGAGTAAGGCTTCAAATTGGAGAGAGAACCCGTGACCTGGCTCTCTTCGATCTGGCCATAGACAGCAAGCTTCGAGCCTGCGACTTAACCAAGCTCCGTGTGCGCGACGTTGCCCATGGCGAACAGGTGTCCTCAAGAGTCATGGTGATGCAGCAGAAAACGCACCGGCCAGTCCAGTTCGAGATTACTGAACAAACACGGTCCGCTGTCGCGGCTTGGATACATCAGGCCCAGCTACGCAGCGAGGACTGCCTTTTCCCTAGCCGACTGCATACCTCAGACCATCTATCCACTCAGCAGTGCGCTCGCATCGTCAAAGGCTGGGTGAAGGCCGTTGGCCTTGATCCAGCCATGTATGGCACTCATACGATGAGACGTACGAAGGCATCGCTTATCTATCGCAGGACGAAGAACCTGCGAGCGGTTCAACTGCTGCTCGGCCATACGAAGCTGGAAAGCACCGTTCGATATTTGGGGATTGAGGTCGATGACGCTCTGGAGATGGCAGAACAGACCGAGGTTTGATCATGCATAGCGGCGGTCTAAGCCAGACCGTCGCTAACCGGCCAAGAGTGGACGGTCATCAAAGCCGATCAGTCAGCCCTATTCGCATAGGCTTCGCGAACCTTGGAGTGGCCTGAGACTACCGCTCGTAGGATTACCAGCCCTCGATGAAGCAACTCCTCGCTCCTTTGTGGCTCAAACCAGTGGCCGTTGAATTTCCCTCCATGGAACAAGTTGTTCCTCACTCTGCACACGAGGCGCAGAACGAGTTCTGCTTAGCTCTGATGGTTGGGAAGCGTCGCCGACCAACTGAGTACTCCGTCTAAAACCACTTGTTTTTTAGGGGGATGAGTAAGGTAGTACTGGATCGCGCCTTCAGTTTCCGCATTCGGTGGCACGTCAAAAACTGCTATCACCTCTGCTGCGAAGGTGCCCCAGTCGGCCTGTGGTTTATTTGGGGAGCCCTCCAGAAGCCCAACGGCCTTGAGGCAATACTCGCAGCGTGCGAATTCACGAAAAAACGAAAAGGCAAGGAGATCCAATTCGGTAGGTGTGGTCATGTTACGGGGTCCTCGCTGTTCGCGGGTGCCTAAGGCGCTTTGTGGACGTTCGTATTGTGGTATGCCAGATAGCGGTCTCCAAGAGAGTGCCCCTCTGCTGGTCGGAGGTCGGTTTGGTTGAGAGTGCGCGCGCCGTAATCAAGCTCGGCGTGGTGATTCGGGCATACGCAGACGATGTTCTCCAATATATCCGGTCCGTTATGGGGGGCTCCCAGTGGCTGAACATGATGGGCTTCAGCGTACCGGCTCCCATCAGGCAGTATGATCGTGTGATCGCAGAGTTGGCATTGGTAGTCGTGTAGTTGCTTGACTCGCCGTGCCAGCAATGTGTCGCGAATGATCCGATAAGTTGTTACTTCTGCGCGATCAGTTGAACCTTCAATATCAACGGCCGCAGGCGGCTCTGGAACAGTCTCCTGGGGGAGAAATGGCAACCAATCGAAGCTTTTCGATTTTTCAATTTCTTCCCTCCACCAGGCAAAGTCCTCAGGCTGTCGACCAAACAACTCAAAATAGCCTTTGCCCGGCATCAATGAGCTGCGATCAATCACCAGGCCGGTGATCGCTGGTTTGCCAGTTTCATGCGTCCATTCAGCAAGAGAAACGAGTCCTTGGACCTTGAGGCTTTCGCCAAATTTTTCTCGCAGCTGAGGTAGGCCGAGACGGTCGTGCACTTCCTTGTAGCCGATGAAGGTTTGCGGGTTTGCAGGCCTTACGGAGGGTAGTTTGGCTACTAGGAGCGCCAGCAGCCGCTGGCCCTGAGCATCAAGAGCAGTAATGGAAGACATGTGAGCAGTCCTTCGCACAGAATCGATAGAGGCGGACGTGTCGGTGAGTCTGTATCCTGAGTCGGTGACAGCTCAAAACCTTTGTCGCTCTGACACGGAGCGCTAGGCAAGTCGTAGTTTGCTCTCCTACGTCCATACTCACGCCGGTGCGGCTCCGTTGAGGCGCGGTTGCTTGGTATCGATTTGAGGGTGTAGCTAATTCGACACGGCCAGGAAGCAGCCGTGCCACACGTGGTGAAAAATTGAAACAATGCTGAATCCCACGCTGGAGCTTCATTGTGTATCAGCTCAAAACGCCTATCCCTATCGATGATCAGTCACCGTCTAAGCCTCTGACCTATCTCAGTTGTCGGCACCTGTGCCTTCAGAAAGCTCGCTCAAAGCACTCGCATTATTTTTGAAGGCTGCTGCGAACACGCTGCGATTCTTTGCCATGTAGATACTTACATCCTCTGCGTGCTTCTCAGAAATTCCCGGCACATGCTTTATCAAGGTGTCCGTCAGAAGCTCCGCCAGCTCAAGCATTTGATCATGCGCATCAGCGAGTTTGCGGTCCACAAACGTAGTCTCCAGATCTCGGGTACTGCGATAAAGAGTTTCAACTGCCATTCTGGCCTCGTCGTCTGTCCAGTGTGTAGTAAAGAGCATGCGTTCAACGCGAATGCTGGCCAATTCATCATGTGAAACCATGCCCCACAGCTTCCAGACGCTAACTGGGCAGGGGAGCAGCAAAAAAACTAGGCAGGGGTAAGTGTTTTCGAAGGATCGTTCTTCTCCTTCTTGGCGTGTAGGTTACTGATAGGGTGGAAGTTATAGGTCAATTCGTCGCGAAAGGTCACCAAACTGGGCACTACCCATGTCCGCAAACCGACAAACAAGCGCTCCAGGTCGCGGCTGCTGCGGTATACCACTTCGACGGCCATTCATCACCTCACATGCCTTTGGTAATCGATGTATTCGATACTGTTTATTTGTACAGTGTTAATGATAGGGTAATCCACAGGACTAAGATAGTGGCAAATCAACATTCTGCTTTGCGTCACTCTCCACGCGGCCTGGCGCGGCACTTTTGCCGCTCTCTATGGTCTGCTTCAGCGTGTAGAATTGCGCATCGGCAGTCGAGCCATCCAGTCTACGAAGGATTAGCAATGAACGAGCAAACATCGCACCTGAATCGGGAACGGCGCTTTCTGGTGCTGCTGGGGGTGATCTGCCTGGCCCTTATCGGTGGTGCGTTGTACATGCAGGTGGTGCTGGGCGAGGCGCCATGCCCGCTGTGCATCCTGCAACGTTATGCCTTGTTGTTGATCGCGGTGTTTGCCTTCATCGGGGCGGCCATGCCCGGCAAGCGCAGCCTGACCTTGCTCGAAGGCCTTGTGGTGCTCAGCGCCATTGGTGGCATCGCTGCCGCCGGCAATCATGTGTATGTCCTGGCCAATCCTGCGATCAGTTGCGGCATCGACACCCTGCAACCGATCGTCGACGGCCTGCCACTGGCTTCGGTGCTGCCGCTGGTGTTCCAGGTCGATGGCTTCTGCTCCACCCCTTACCCACCGGTCATGGGCCTGTCCCTGGCACAATGGGCACTTGTAGCCTTTATACTGACCGCCGTTCTGGTGCCTTTGGGCATCTACCGCAACCGCCGTCAGGCTTAGACAAAAGTCATGTATTGACGCAAGCCCATTGTGCAATGAAATTTGCCAGGTTTGTCGCACCAAACTTGATTTTGATCAAGTTAAAGCCCTTGTAGAGCGGGCGCTTCAGGGGTATTGGAAGGGGTGCGACAAACTGTCGCGAAACTGATTTTTAGCGCGCGATTATTACATAAACGGTAAAAGACTGTTGCTCAATAAGTCATAGTCAACGATAGGTTACCTATCTACAATCGCCCCCAATTTCCGTTCGGCACCGCTTGTGAGTCGCAGGATTAAAGGAGCTTCAGGGCTCTTTTCGCTGACTCTGACGAGCATCGCCTGCGGCGATGCCGGGCTGACCCCCCTCCGTGATTTCCCGCACCAAATGGAATTGGTCTGAAGACAGGCCCGTTGCCTACTGAAGTCAAAATAATAAACACCGCAATACCTGGTTTATGCCGAGCCGCCGCAGCTGGCCTCAAGGCATGACCGTATTCGATCCCATAAATGCTAACGCTTGGCAGGACGAAGTGTTGGCGACCAAAACACAAATTGCATTGAAGCAAGCTGCTCTAGAGGTCGTGAGATGAGTAAAAAGCGTTACCCCAGACTGTTTGGCATTCTGCCCTTTTTAGGCATGCTTTTACTCAGTGGGTGCAACTGGACCCTGCTCGACCCGAAGGGCCAGGTCGGCATTGAGCAAAAGAACCTTATCCTGATCGCTACCGGCTTGATGTTGCTGGTGGTGATTCCTGTCATTTTCATGACTCTGGCGTTTGCCTGGAAGTACCGCGCTTCCAACAAGGCTGCGACCTACACGCCTGACTGGTCGCACTCGACCAAGATCGAAGTGGCGGTCTGGACCATCCCGGTTCTGATCATCATCGCTCTGGGTTACGTGACCTACAAAACCACCCACGAGTTGGACCCGTATCGTCCGCTGGTTTCCGATGTGAAGCCGGTGCAGATCGACGTGGTCGCCCTGGACTGGAAATGGCTGTTCATCTACCCGGAACAAGGCATTGCCACGGTCAACAAGATCGTCTTCCCGGCCAACACCCCGGTCAACTTCCGCGTGACCTCCGACTCGGTGATGAACTCGTTCTTCATTCCGGGCCTGGGCGGGCAGATCTACGCAATGGCTGGCATGACCACCAAACTGCACCTGATCGCCAACGAGAACGGTGAGTTCGACGGTATCTCCGCCAACTACAGCGGCGCCGGTTTCACCGGTATGAAGTTCAAGGCAACCGCCACTTCCCAGGCTGATTTCGAAGCATGGGTGAACGAAGTCAAGCAATCGCCGAAACAGCTGGATGCGGCTGAATACGCGGCATTGGCCAAAACGAGCGAAAACAATCCAGTCGCGCTGTACAGCGTGGCCTCGCCTGAGCAGTTCCAGTCCATCGTCGACAAGTACGAAGGCATGAACCGCGGGCGGCCGGTCCACGAAAAAGAGCAGAGCAAAGAAGCGGCCGGTACCGAAGGGATGGACGTGAGTATGCATTCAGCTGCTGGGGCAGAGGAGTAAGAGATGTTCGGTAAACTAAGTTTGGATGCGATTCCGTATCACGAGCCGATAGTCATGGTGACCATTGCCATGATCGCGCTCGGCGGCCTCGCGTTGATCGGTGCAATCACCTATTTCAAGAAATGGACCTACCTGTGGTCCGAGTGGCTGACCTCGGTCGACCACAAGAAGATCGGGGTGATGTACATCATCGTCGCGATGATCATGCTGCTGCGCGGCTTTGCCGACGCCATCATGATGCGTACGCAGTTGGCCATGGCCACCGGCGGCTCTGAGGGCTACCTGCCTCCCGAACACTATGACCAGATCTTCACCGCTCACGGTGTGATCATGATCATCTTCATGGCAATGCCATTCTTCACCGGCCTGATGAACCTGGCCCTGCCTCTGCAGATCGGTGCGCGTGACGTTGCCTTCCCGTTCCTGAACTCCTTGAGCTTCTGGCTGCTGGTGTCCGGCGTCGTGCTGGTCAACCTGTCCCTGGGTGTTGGTGAGTTCGCCAAGACCGGCTGGGTTGCCTATCCGCCGCTGGCGGGTATTCAGTACAGTCCTGGCGTAGGTGTCGACTACTACATCTGGGCGCTACAGCTATCCGGCTTGGGTACGACGCTGACGGGTGTCAACTTCCTCGCCACCGTGCTGAAAATGCGCGCGCCTGGCATGAAGCTGATGGACATGCCGATCTTCACCTGGACCTGCACCTGGGCCAACGTTCTGATCGTCGCTTCGTTCCCGATCCTGACTGCCGCCCTGGCACTGCTGACGCTTGACCGTTACATGGATTTCCACATTTTCACCAATGAACTTGGTGGCAATCCGATGATGTACGTCAACCTGTTCTGGGCCTGGGGTCACCCTGAGGTTTACATCCTGATCCTGCCGGCCTTCGGTGTGTTCTCGGAAGTCACCTCGACCTTTGCTGGCAAACGCCTGTTCGGCCACAAGTCGATGATCTACGCTTCGGGCGCGATCGCGGTACTGGGCTTTGCGGTATGGCTGCACCACTTCTTCACCATGGGGTCGGGCGCCAGCGTCAACACCTTCTTCGGTCTGGCGACCATGCTGATCTCGATTCCGACCGGGGTTAAGCTGTTCAACTGGCTGTTCACCATCTACCAGGGCCGTCTGCGCTTCACCGCGCCAGTCTTGTGGACCCTGGGCTTCATGGTGACCTTCTCGATCGGTGGTATGACCGGCGTACTGCTGGCTGTTCCAGGTGCTGACTTCGTTCTGCACAACAGCCTGTTCGTGATCGCCCACTTCCACAACGTGATCATCGGTGGTGCGGTATTCGGCTACATTGCCGGCTTCGCCTTCTGGTTCCCGAAAGCCTTCGGTTTCACCCTGAACGAGAAGTGGGGCAAAGCTGCCTTCTGGTTCTGGATCTCCGGTTTCTACGTGGCCTTCATGCCACTGTACGCACTGGGCTTCATGGGTATGACCCGTCGTCTGAACCACTCCGACAACCCTCTGTGGGAACCCTACCTGTACGTAGCCGTGTTCGGCGCCGTGCTGATCCTGTTCGGTATCGCCTGCCAGCTGATCCAGCTGTACGTGTCGATTCGCGACCGCAAGGACAACATGGACGTGACCGGCGACCCATGGGGCGGCCGTACCCTGGAATGGTCGACTTCGTCGCCTCCGCCGTTCTACAACTTCGCCAGCATGCCTGAGAACGTCGATCTGGACGCCTGGCACGAAGCCAAGAAAGCCGGTATCGCGTACAAGGTTCCAGCCAAGTACGAAGCGATCCACATGCCGAACAACACCTCCACCGGTGTGTTCATGGGCCTGCTGCTGACCGTGTTCGGTTTCGCCTTTATCTGGCACATCTGGTGGCTGGTTGGCGTAAGCCTGATCGGTACCATCGCGGTCTTCGTCGCCCATGCTGCTCGTGACGACCAGGGCTACATGGTTCCAGCCGAGGAAGTGGCGCGCATCGAAGGTGAGCGCATGAAGTCCCTGGGCCTGGCTACCGGTACGCCGGTTGGCGCACGTGTCGAATCGTTTGAGCGGGTTTAATCAATGTCCAGTCATGTAATTAACGCTGATACTCATGCTCATGGTCACGACCATGGGCATGACGACCACCACCACGACTCGGGCCAGATGACCGTATTCGGTTTCTGGCTGTACCTGATGACCGACTGCATCCTGTTTGCGTCGCTCTTCGCCACCTACGCGGTGCTGTCCGGCAGTTTTGCCGGCGGCCCGTCGGGTCACGATATTTTCCAACTGGACTTCGTCGCGGTTGAGACCGGCCTGCTGTTGCTGTCGAGTATCACCTTCGGCTTCGCCATGTTGCAGATGTTCAAAGGCAACAAGGGCGGCGTGCTGGGCTGGTTGGCCATCACCTTCCTGCTGGGTGCCGGCTTCATCGCGATGGAAGTCTATGAGTTCCATCACCTGATCGCCGAGGGCTTCGGCCCACAGCGCAGTGGCTTCCTGTCGGCGTTCTTTGCGCTGGTCGGTACCCACGGTCTGCACGTAACCGCAGGTCTGATCTGGATGGCGGTCATGATGTACCAGATCAACAAGCACGGTATCACCGGTACCGCCAAGACCCGCATGAGCTGCCTGAGCCTGTTCTGGCACTTCCTGGACGTGGTCTGGATCTGTGTGTTCACCGTCGTGTATCTGCTGGGGGTTCTGTAAATGGCTAACGCACATAACAGCCACGCCGAGGGCAACCACGGTAGCGTCAAGTCCTATGTGATCGGTTTCGTCCTGTCGGTCATCCTGACGGCGATTCCGTTCGGCCTGGTGATGTTCCCGAGCATGCCCAAAGACATCACGATCATGGTCGTGGTGGCTCTGGCGGTCATCCAGGTCGTGGTTCACCTGGTGTACTTCCTGCACATGGACCGTTCTGCCGAGCAGCGCTCCAACGTGTCGACCTTCCTGTTCACGGTAATGGTCATTGCACTGTTGGTCGGCCTGTCGCTGTGGATCATGTTCAGCATCCACACCAGCATGATGGCGAAGTGAGGTAAGACGACATGTCCGTTAAGCACTTTATCCAAATCACCAAACCGGGGATCATTTTCGGTAACGTGCTTTCTGTGGCAGGCGGTTTTTTCCTTGCCGCGCAAGGGCATGTCGACGTCATGCTGTTCCTGGCCACGGTGATTGGCACTTCGCTGGTGGTGGCGTCCGGTTGCGTGTTCAACAACTGCATCGACCGTGACATCGACATCAAGATGGAGCGCACCAAGAACCGTGCAATGGTCCAGGGCCAGATCTCGCTGAAAGTCGCGCTGGCCTACGCCACCCTGCTCGGGGTGGCCGGCCTTGGCCTGCTGTACGTGCAGGCCAATGCCTTGGCGGCGCTGTTTGGCCTGATCGGCTTTGTCATCTACGTCGGGTTCTACAGCCTGTACCTCAAGCGCAAATCGGTGCACGGCACCCTGGTTGGCAGCCTGTCCGGTGCCATGCCTCCGGTGATCGGCTACTGCGCGGTGAGCAACAGCTTCGACCTGGCTGCACTGACCCTGCTGGTGATGTTCAGCCTGTGGCAAATGCCGCATTCCTACGCCATTGCGATCTTCCGCTTCAACGACTACCTGGCCGCATCGATTCCGGTGCTGCCGGTCAAGCGTGGGATCCTGGTGGCCAAGAAGCATATCCTCTGGTACATCGTGGCGTTCCTGGTAGCGACCCTGATGCTGACCTTGGGTGGCTATGCTGGCATGAGCTACATGGCCGTTGCCGCGGCCATGGGCATGTACTGGTTGTACATGGCCTGGACCGGCTACAAGGCGGTGGACGATCGTCTGTGGGCACGCAAGCTGTTCGTGTTCTCGATCTTCACCATCACCGCCCTGAGCGTGATGATGTCGCTGGACACCAAGGTGCCGACCGAGTTGTTGCTGACCTACGCACACTGATTCATCAGTGTGTAATGAAAACGCCCCAGGCTGCGAAGTCTGGGGCGTTTTTGTTTGTGCGTAAGGTCTTATCGCGGGGCAAGCCTGCTCCCACAACCTGTAGGAGCGGGCTTGCCCCGCGACCGATCCGATAACGACCGAAACTGCTGTTGACAAGTACCCTAGGTTTGCCGGATTTTATCGCCGCGCAGGTAGGGAATATCTGTGCATGGCCAGAGGATACTGGCCGTGATCCACCACACAAGGGATTGTTCATGACCGAGCCAAACGCCGTTGCTCAACGGGCGTGCCTTGCGCCGCTGCGCGAGCGCTATACCTCTTTGCACCTCGATACCGCCCTGCAGGTGCTCGACTGCCTGTTCCGCCGCCGCAGCCTGGCTCCTGGTCAGGATGACGAACTGTCCACCGACGTGCTCGAACCGCATCTGGACAAGGTCCTCAAGGCAATCGAAAGCGGCCAGCGTATCGAAATGGTGCTGCCGGCCTTCCCGGGTAAATCGCCTAACCGGCAGAAGACCCTCAGCCACCTGCCGGATCTTGCCGAGCGCCATGCCATCGACGAGTTGCAGCACCTGTGCGCGGAAATCCAGGCCCTGTACGCGCCGGGCGCATTGATTCACATCTGCTCCGACGGCTATGTATTTTCCGACCTGGTGCGGGTGCCCGATGCCCACGTCAAGGACTACACCGACGAGATTCAGCGCTACGCCGAACAACAGTATCCACACAGTTTTGCTCTGTTCGACCTCAAGGACGCCTACCCGCAGTTGGGCTGCCTGGACTCCATGCGTGAAGAGCTGATGATCGAGTACGGCCAATCGCTGATCGCGCTCGGCCAGCGTTTTCAGGACGAGCCGCACATGATGCTGATGTACTGCGGCATCCATCGCTTTTTGTCCGAAGATTACTCGGGCCTTGCCGAGTTCTCTGGCATGAGCCTCAATGCCGTGAAGAAAATCGCCAAACCGGCCTCCCAGCGGGTGATCCAGCGCAGCGAGGCCTGGAGTGCGCTGCTGCAAGCGCGTTATCCGCAGTGCCTGCGCTTGTCGATCCACCCGCAGTTGGCCGTGTCGCAGAAAATCGGTATCCGCCTGGTGCCCACCAGCGACCTGTGGCGCACGCCCTGGCACTCGGTGGCGATCAAGCGGCGTGGCGTGGTGATGCTCGACAAGCGCAGCAACATCGACGAGCGCTACAGCCGCCTGGTATTCCGCCAGGGTCGCCCTTGCCACTACGCCAGCGCGCAATGATGCCAGCATCGTTTACGGCGGACGCCGTGATTTTCGACCTTGATGGCACGCTGGTCGATACCTTGCCGGATATCGTCTGGTGCCTGAACCAGGTGGTGCAGGAGCAGGGTTACCCGCCGCTGCCCCTGGAGACTATCAGTGCCTATGTCGGCGGCGGCACCGGGGCGATGCTCGAGCGGGTCGCTGCGCGCCTGGGCATTGCTGACGACAAGGCCCTGCATGAACGTTACATCGCCTGCTACCAGAACCATCTGGTGCAGTTCTCGCAGCCTTACGCGGGGATCCTCGAGCTACTCAAGGGTTGCCGACAACTGCACCTGCCCCTGGCCATTGTCACCAATAAGGCCCACGACATGGCGCTGCAGGTGGCAACGCATTTGTTCCCCGCAGGCACTTTCCAGATTGTGCTTGGCCAGCGTTTTGGCCAGCCGCTCAAACCGCAACCTGACGCAGCGCTGGAAGCTGCTCGGCACCTTGCGGTGGAGCCTGCGCGCTGTCTGTTCGTGGGCGACACGGTGATCGACCTGATGACCGCGCGCGCTGCGGGCATGCAGGCTGCGGCCGTGACCTGGGGCTACGGTCGGCTCTATGCCTTGCAGGCGCAGGCAGCGGACCTGTACTGCGATCAACCGGCGGATTTGCTGCATGTTCTGCGCAAGGCCGACACCACTTGCCAAACTGGCACGCTCGCCAGCCAATTCTGAAACACCACCTTTCAAGGAAGATAGGTCATGCAACACAAGGACACCTGGATCAAGGCAGTCAGCGACGTGCTGGCGGGTTATCTGCTCAAGGACAGCGACGATCGCTTCGACGCGGCGGGCAGGGCCAACCTGGCGCAGAGCCTTGCGTACTTCTACGAGCAGCAGGCACCCGTTCGCCTGGTGCTGCCTGGCTTTCCGTGCAAGTCGCCAAATGCCCGCGACCAGACCTTCGGTGTTCTTCCGGACTACGGCGAGGCCATGGCCATCGAGCGTCTTGATCAACTGGGCCAGGACATCGCCGCGCTACACGCGCCAGGCTGCGTGGTGTCGATCCTCAGTGACGGCACCACCTTCAACGACATCGTCGGGGTGCCCGACGAGGTACGCAAAACCTACAACCAGGCACTGCGCGAACTGTGCACGACCCACACGATCAACTGGGTCAGCATGGAGGACCTGTTTCCCCAGGCCAGCAGCGCCGATGCCGTGCGCGCGACCCTGGTCAAGCAGGCGCGCCTGCCCTGGAAGAACGTCGAGGTGCTGATCGAGCAGAGCCGCACCGACGAAACTCTCAGCCACGCCCACGACAAGCTTTGCAGCCACCTCTACAACGACTTGCGCCTGTACCGTGAAGCCGGCCAGAGTGAGGATGAGCACCTGCTGCAGATTGGTTACAAGGCCTATCAGATGATGTTCCGCGGCCAGGCGCTGAATGCGGCGGTCAACCGCTTCTTCCCCGATGACATTCGGCTGTCCGTGCACCAGTACGATAACGCCGGACCAAAATTCACCCTGGCCCTGGCGGACGGCCTGGAGCGGGTCTCCAGCCCTTGGCACGCCGTGCCGGTGAGGCATCTGGATGGCAGCCAGACCCTGCGCGGCCATGCCGAGGTCGATATCGACAAGCACGTGCTGGTGCAATACCAGGGCCGCCCCTGGCTCTATCATCAGACCACTGGCGAAGCACTGCAAGGCTTCGAGTTCCAGATGCAGAAGCTGCCACTGTTCGGCTTGCTGGTACGGGACCCACTGGGCCTTGGCTTCGAGCGTTTCTCGACGCAGTTGCTGGAATCGCTGGTGGAAACCTTCGGCTTTGTCTGTCTGCGCGGCTGCCAGTTCGAGGACCGCGACAGCTTTGCCCGCGATTGCGAGCGCTTTGGCACTATCTATCAGTGGGCCTTTGGCAAGGTCCACGTGGTCAAGCCGGCCGACAAACCCGAAGGTGTCGTGCATTCGCTGGAGAAGACCCCGCTGCACTGGGACCTGAATATGCTACCCGACAGCGACGCCCAGGTTCAGCGCGATCCGAAGTTCTGCGCCAGCAAGTTCATGCTCTATTGCAAGACGCCGCCACAAGCGGGCGAAGGCCAGACCACCATCGTCGATAGCCGCAACGCACTGCGCAAGGTAGGCAATCAGGTGGCACGGCTGTGGCAGGCGGTGGACATCACCTACTACACGCGCATGACCTACTTCGGCGGGTCGCCCCGTCATTACGGTCTGGTGGACCTGCATCCACGTACCGGCGAACGCATCCTGCGCTACCAGGAAGGTACCGATTCGACCCTGCAAACCCTGAGCCAGGAAGTCCAAGGCTATGACGAACAGGCCCAGCAGGCGCTGCTTGAACAGCTCGACGCGCTCGTCTACGACGAGGATTGCCTGATTGCCCACGACTGGGTCGAAGGGGACCTGGTGCTGATCGACAACTACCAGACCTTGCACGGGCGTCTGCCGATGTCACCAGCATCGGCTTCGCGCGAGCTTTGGCGGGTACAGGTCTACTGAGCGATGCCCTGGCAGCGGGTTCCGTTGTCAGGGTGTCTTTCCGCCTGTTGGTGGTGGCTGGGCTGCAATAGCGTGTGCTGATCCTCAACCTCACAGGATCATGGCATGAGCATTTTGACCGTTTACTTTTGTGGCACCGGCTCTCACCGCTTTGACGACAAGAACCCCAATTTCTGGAATGGTGAACTGGTTTCGACCCTGGCCGCCAACGACCAGGGCAAGGAGTTTGCCCATTGGGTGGCCATCGATGGCCCCGGCAGTGGCAATCTGCAAGCCGATGACCTGTTCATCAAGACCAAGGCCTACGGGCTTTCCGGTACCTTGTTCGGCAAGGGCTGGGAAGAGAACGTCAGCCACGCCCTGCACGTCATCAAAGGATCGTTTGCCTGGCGGCGCAAGGTCCTCAACGAAGCCGAGTACAAGCAGCTCAAGGCCGCCGGCATTCCGATCGAAGATGTCGAGAAAACCGGCTCCTGGTTCTGGCGCACCTACAGCTACGGCAATCGTGTGGTGACGCCGCAGCAACTGCAAGAGCAGATCATCAAGATGTTTCGCAAGAACGGGCCGCTGCCGACCCAGGTCAACCTGGTGGGCTGGAGCCGTGGTGGAGTGAGCTGCCATATGCTGGCCAACGCCATGTTGGGGGACAGCAGCCTCAAGCACATTCCGGTGAATATCTTTGCCATTGATCCGGTACCGGGCTTGTTGAACTTCCAGGCTCATCGGGTTCAGCTTGGCGACAACATCAAGCAGTACGTAGGCTTCTACTCCCGTGATGAGCGTTCAAAAGGCTTTGCCTGCGTTGTGCCGCGGACCCATGGCTCGACCCGCTGCCACATCTATCCGATGCCGGGCCGGCACGCGACACTGGTGGGCAACGCTTCCGCCGACGGTGCAGGCGCAGGCAAGGTACTGATCGAACCCGGGCTGATCGTGCGCCATTTCGCCGAAGTCTGTCTGAGCCGCTGGGGGGTAAAGTTGCAAAAGATGCTCAACCTCAGCGACCAGGCGCTTGCGCAGTATCACCAGGCGCTGGTACGGGACGAGGGCCGCTATCAGGCGATGCGTGGCTACTCTTACACCGTGCTCACCGAGTCGGACAAGAGCGAGCGTGCAGTAAGCCTGGGCAGCGAGGGCCGGGCCTTCACCCGTGTATCCGGCGCGGCCTTTGCGCCTGATCGCGGCCTGGCGGCCGCAGTCAGGTGGGAAGCGGGTGCTTACAAGGAGATTCGCTGAGGGTGCAGTTAGAAGTCGTAGCGTGCGCTGACACTCACATTGCGCGGGTCACCGTAGTAGTAGGAGTTGTAGAAGCCGACGTTGGTGAAGTACTTCTTGTCGAACAGGTTGTTCAGGTTGACCTGGCCTGAAAGGTTGTCGCTGAACTGGTAGCGGGTCATCAGGTCAACCAGCCAGTAGGCCTCTTGGGTGTAGTCTTCACTGCCGCGAACCGGGTTGCGCACCGATTGCCACGATTTGCCCTGCCAACGTGCACCACCGCCCACGGTCACGTGCTCCAGGGCTCCTGGCAACTTGTAGCTGGAGAACAGACTGACCTGGTCTTCGGGCTCCCAAGTGGAGATCTTGTCACCATCGCCATCACGAATGATTTTATGGGTGTAGCCGGCCTGCACCTGCCAGCCTGGGGCCAGTTCGCCGGAAATCTCCGCTTCGTAACCTTTGGACTTGGCCTTGGTGGCGATATAGGGGCTCAGCACCAGCGAAGGCTGGCCGCTGCGGTCCTGTTCGGCGCGGTTGTCTTCGTGAATCTCGAAGTACGCAAGGCTAGCGTTGAGGCGCCCGTCGAACCATTCGCCCTTGAGGCCGACCTCATAGTTGTCGCCCTCGTTAGGCTCGAGCATTTTGCCGAAGCGGTCCTCGCTGGACTGCGGTTCGAAGATGCTGGTGTAGCTGGCATAGACCGAATAAGTCGGATTCAGGTCGTAGACAATGCCCGCGTATGGCACGGCGCGCCCGCTTTCTTTCTGGTTGCTGTCACCGGAGCGCGTGAAGTTGGCGAAGCGGCTACCGAGGATCAGCGCCAGGTCATCGCTGGGCTTGAAGCGTGCGGTGATGTAGCTGGCGGTCTGGCGGGTGGTCTGGTCGTCGGTGCGAGCCAAGTCCCAGGCGGGTTCGGCAATGTTGCCATCCCAGGTGTAGAAGTTGTCGACACGGTTGTCGTAACCCGCTGCCGCGTTGTAGGCCTTGGCATCAAACCTGGCCCGCGAATAGCTGGTGCCGACCACCAGCTCGTGCTCGCGACCGAGCAGCTCGAACGGGCCGGTGGCGTAGAGTTCTGCGGTGTCGGTCTTGGTCTCGCCGGTGAACTTGCCCGAGTACAGGGTGCTGCCGCTGCCTGTACGCGGATTAGGCGCGCCGCCGCTGAGCGAGCCGAGCCTTGCGTGGTAACCATTGAGTTTGTGGCTGAGCTCGAACTTGCTCACCCAGTCATTGGCAAAGTGGTGTTCCAGGCTGGCAAATACCGTGCGGGTGTATTGCTCCCAGCGGCTCCATTGCGCCCCCGGGTTGAACGAGCGCGAGACCTTGTTCAGGTTGCCGTCGCTGTTGAACATGGGGATCGCCGCCCAGCTGGAACCCCTGGGGTCGTTGTCCTGATAATCGGCGCCGAGCGTCAGCAGGGTGGCGTCATCCAGGTCCATTTCGACGATGCCGTAATAGACGCTGGTCTTGCGTTCATAGTGATCCAGGAACGAATGCTTGTCCTGCAAGACGGCCACGGCTCGACCCCGCACGCTGGCACTTTCGTTAAGCGCACCAGAAACGTCAAGTTCGCTGCGATAGTTGTCCCATGAGCCGCCGCTGGCGCCAAGATGGGCGTTGAAGTCGGCGGTGGGTTTCTTGCGCACGAAGTTGATCGCCGCACCGGGCCTGCCGGCCCCGGAGAGCAAGCCGTTGGCGCCCTTGATCACTTCGATGCGGTCATAGATGGCGGTGTCGCTGAGGTTATTGCCGGCAGCGTTGACACCGTTGTCCAGGGTAGGAATGCCGTCGTACTGGTAGTTCCTGATCGCGTAGCCACGGGCGTAGTAAGTGGTGCGCTCGCTGTCCAGCGTCGAGACGGTAATGCCCGGTGTATGGCGCATCACCTCGTCGATGGCGTTGAGGTTGAAGTCATCCATGAACTGACGGGTGATTACCGAGATTGACTGCGGCGTCTGCCTCGGGGTCAGCACCAGGCGAGTGGCGGTGGCGATAGTGCCAGGGGTGTAGCCGCCGCTGCCTTCGGTCACCGTACCTAACTGGTTGCTGATGACATGGGTTTCGCCAAGTTCCCATACACTGTGATGTCGGTCGTCGGTATTTTCGGTGTCATCGCTGGATGAGGCTGCCTGCAGGCTGCTGCTGGCGGCGCAGAGGGCAAGGGCTAGCAGTGTTGGGTTAAAAGGGTGGCGCTTGGCGGAGGGTGACAGCATTGCAGTTCCTTTGAATGCCAGGAAAACGATAGAAATGATACAAATGATTATCATTTGATCCGTCAAGTTGTAACATAAAACTCAGCCTGGGTGAGGGATTTTTCCGCAGGCACTGGACACGCCGCCGGCAAAGGCTCTATCGTCTGCTTCGGCCACCGCAGTGGCCAACGTCGCTCGGACGGTTCCGGGCGCTTACGTCTTCGAGGAATCCATGGCTGACCAAGGTTCGCCGCGCCGCTTTGCGCGCATTGATCGTCTCCCCCCTTACGTCTTCAACATCACCGCCGAACTCAAGATGGCTGCACGCCGTCGCGGCGAGGACATCATCGACCTGAGCATGGGCAACCCCGACGGGGCCACGCCGGCGCATATCGTTGAAAAGCTGGTGCAGGTTGCCCAGCGTGAAGACACCCACGGCTACTCGACTTCCCGCGGTATTCCACGCCTGCGTCGGGCCATTTCGCGCTGGTACAAGGAGCGCTACGAGGTCGAGATCGACCCGGAGAGCGAAGCCATTGTCACCATCGGTTCCAAAGAGGGCCTGGCGCACTTGATGCTCGCCACCCTCGACCATGGCGACACCGTGCTGGTGCCCAACCCCAGCTACCCGATTCACATCTATGGTGCGGTGATTGCCGGTGCCCAGGTGCGTTCGGTGCCATTGATTCCGGGTGTGGACTTCTTCAACGAGCTGGAGCGGGCGATCCGCGAATCCATTCCGAAACCGAAGATGATGATTCTCGGCTTCCCCTCCAATCCGACTGCGCAGTGCGTCGAGCTGGACTTCTTCGAGCGGGTGGTGGCCCTGGCTAAGCAATACGATGTGCTGGTGATCCACGACCTGGCCTACGCCGACATCGTCTATGACGGCTGGAAAGCGCCGTCGATCATGCAGGTGCCAGGCGCCAAGGACATTGCTGTGGAGTTCTTCACCCTGTCCAAGAGCTACAACATGGCGGGCTGGCGCATCGGCTTCATGGTCGGCAACCCTGAACTGGTCAACGCCCTGGCACGGATCAAGAGCTACCACGACTACGGCACCTTTACCCCGTTGCAGGTGGCGGCGATTGCTGCGCTCGAAGGCGATCAGCAGTGCGTGCGCGACATCGCCGAGCAGTATCGCCAGCGTCGCAATGTGCTGGTCAAGGGCTTGCACGAGCTGGGCTGGATGGTTGAGAACCCCAAGGCCTCGATGTACGTCTGGGCGAAGATCCCTGAGGAGTATGCACACCTGGGGTCGCTGGAGTTCGCCAAGAAACTGCTGGCCGAGGCCAAGGTCTGCGTGTCGCCGGGCATCGGTTTTGGTGATTATGGCGACGACCATGTACGCTTCGCCCTGATCGAGAACCAGGACCGCATTCGCCAGGCGGTGCGCGGCATCCGGCAGATGTTCCGGGCTGATGGGGTAGGTGCCAAGCCAACCCAGAAGTAACGGGACCGCGCTGCGGTCCATCGCTGGCAAGGCCAGCTCCCACAAGGTCTGTGCACCAGGGCCATTGTGGGAGCCGGCGTTGCCGGCGATGGGCTGCGTAGCAGCCCCGGCAGGGCGCCTATGCAACCGTCCGTCAGCGGCGATATATTTCTGCATCACCCCCCTTCTCAAACAAGCGGCAACGCATAGAATGGCGGCGGGTTTCTCCCTATAACGATAATCAACCTCCCCCTTCTGATCATGTCCGAACATAATCCCTGTTTGAACTGCGGCGCCTGCTGCGGGTATTTCCGTGTGTCTTTCTTCTGGGGTGAGTGCACCTCGGCCGGAGGTGTGGTGCCCGACGAGTTGGTGGTCCAGATCAGCCCCAGCCGCGTGGCGATGATCGGTACCGACAGCAAGCCGTGTCGCTGCATCGGGCTCGAAGGCGAAATTGGCAAAGGTGTGAGCTGCACCTTGTATGAGCAGCGCTCGACCCCGTGCCGGGAGTTCGACGCAGCCTGGGTCAATGGCGAAGCCAACACCAGTTGCGATGCCGCCCGCGCCGCCTATGGATTGCCGCCTTTGGAGGCCAACGAGCCGATCTGGCCGGACGAGGGCGCCGAAGTCGCCTGAGGCGTGGGTTGAGGGGTACACTGGGCGGTTCATGAATCGGACAGGAGGTCCCGCGTGACCCACACGTACAGTTTCCCCGCTGATCTGTGTCTGCAAAGCCCGCGTTTGCAACTGCGGCCGATGGCGGCAGACGATGCCCAAGCGTGGTTTGCCATCATGGCCGACCCGCAGGTCATGCGTTACTGGAACCATGGCCCTTGGCAAGTGCTGGCAGAGGCACAGGCGGCACTGGCCGACGACCGCAATGCCCATGCCGCCGGGCAGATGCTCAAACTGGGTATCTATCGGCGCGACAATGGCGAACTGATCGGCATGACCCAGCTGTTCAACCTCGACCCTGGCTCGCGCCGTGGCGAAATTGGCTATTGCCTTGCCAGCAGTGCACAAGGCCGTGGCTTCATGGACGAGGCGCTCACCAGTTTCATCGACTACCTGGCCCACGGCCTGCACCTGCGGCGCCTGGAGGCCGAAATCGACCCGCGTAATCACGGCTCGGCGCGTACTCTGGAACGTCAGGGCTTTGTGCTCGAAGGGCTGTTGCGCCAGCGTTGGTGTGTAGCCGGTGAGTTGTCGGACTCGGGTTTATACGGGTTGCTGCTCGATCAGGCGCCGCTGGAAGGTTGAATATTCAAGCGCGGCAGCGCTGTCTGCGTTATTGTCGCGCGCTCTTCGACCAGCCAAATGGATTTACTGGTGCCCCTGAACTATCTGACCCTCAGTCTTGCGTGCTATATCACTTGCCTGTTCCTCCAGGCCTGCGCCCGCGAGCACGATGTGATGCGCGGCATGCACGCACTGGCCCTGGGGGCGCTGGCGGGTTCCTTCTGGTACGCCAACCCGCTGTATTTCGCAGCTCTAGTGATGCACCGGACAAAGCCGCGGGTGGCCCTCTACCTGGGCTGCGCGGCGCTGTTGCTCAGTGGCCTGATGGTGCCACTGGGCTGGCTCGGCTGGACCCCGGTGCCCGATTCGGCCAACGGGCCGGGGCTGCTGCTCGGTTACTATGTGTGGCTGTTGGCGATGCTGGTGTTCATCCTCGGTCAGTGGCGCTATCGGCATGAGCCTGCGGGCAGTGGCAGGGTACCGCTGCTGGGCTGGCCCGCCTGGGTGCTGATTGCCGGGATCGTCGTGACTGTGCCGCTGGCGTTCACACCCTGGAGCAAAGTGCCGTTTCGCTCGATCCCCGAGCAGACACAAACACCCTGTGTCGCGTGTGGAGGCAACTGATGGCGCGTTTTTATGTGGCAATCACCCTGGGCTTGTTCGTGCTGAGCCTGTGCTTCGATGCCATCTATTTGTCTGGCGGTAGCCGCCTGCATGCCTTGCAGGCGATGCTGTACGGGCCCTGGGGCGTGGTCATGCAAATCTATGCCTGGTTTGCCAACCCGCTGTTGGGCCTTGCAATCCTGGCGCATCGACGCTGGCGCTGGCTGTCGCTGCTGCTGGGCCTGGGCGCTTTGTACTTGGCCCTGAGTTCGTTGCTGGTCGAACGGCTGCCCAACAACCACAGTTACGATTTTCTGGATGTCACCGGCTTTGGGCCCGGGTACTACCTCTGGCTGGCCTCTGTTGGTTTTTTCTGTGCGGTGCAGGCCTGGTGGTGTCGACAGGTGTTCAAGGGCGCACGGATGCCAGGCTGGCACTTGCTCGATGGTGGCCTGGCAATCGCACTCAACGTGGCCATTGCCTATGCAATCCAGAGCCCTGAGCTGCACTTTCAGTTGAAGAAAGTCATCGAGCCCCCGGCACCGGTGCAGATCGACAAGGACGCCATCTAGCGGCCCGACGTCGAGGTGCCCCACTGCACCACCAGCATGCCGAGCACAATCAGCCCGACCCCGGCCAGGCGCAAGCCGTTGACCGGGCGCTCGGGCAAACCCATCAAACCCCATTGGTCGATGATCAACGAAGACAGCACCTGGCCGGCAATCACGCAGACGATGAAGCCGGCGGCGCCCAGCCGTGGCGTCAACACCAGGGCGGCAGTTATGTAGGCGACGCCGCCCACGCCGCCGAGCCATGCCCACCAAGGGGCATGAGCCACGGCGCCCAGTTGCGGTAGCGGGGCACGCAGCACCAGCAATGCCGGGATCACCATCAGCACGCTGACCACCAGCGATACTAGCGACGCCCATAACGGATGCCCGAGTAGCCGCCCCAGCGCGGCGTTGCTACCCGCCTGGAAGGGCACGGCGGCGCCGGCCAGCAAGGCGACGGTCAACGGCAGCAGGGTGGCGCTGATTGCGGGCAGGTTCATGGCAAGACTCCTTGAAAAGTGGCTTGCCAAAGTCTTGGTTATCCATCCAAATAATGGAAATTCGAATGCTGCACAGGAATTATTCGCCTGATGGATGACTTGCGCCGAATCGACCTCAACCTGCTGCTGACCTTGCATGCCCTGCTCGCCGAGCAGCATGTTTCGCGCGCGGCCTTGCGCCTGCACCGCAGCCAGCCGGCGGTCAGCCACGCCCTGGCGCAACTGCGCGAACTGTTTGGCGACCCGTTGCTGGTGCGTCGTGGTGGGCGCTTGCAGGTTACCGCACGGGCGCAGGCGTTGATCGAACCGCTGCAGCAGGCCCTGGAACAACTGGATGGCTTACTGGGTAGCCCAGGCTTCGACCCGCGCCGCGCGCAGCGTAGTTTTCGCCTGGCGATGTCGGACTACGGCGCCCGGGTGGTGTTGCCGGGCTTGATGCGGATGCTGCGCGAAGAGGCGCCGGGCATTGACCTGATCGTCTCGCAGGGCAGCCGCGAGGCCATGCTCGGTCAACTGTTCGATGGCGAAGCCGATCTGGCCCTGGCGGTGTTCCCTGAACTGGCGGCTGAGCTGCGCGCGCAGACCCTGTTCGAGGAGCGCTTCACTTGCATTGCCGACCGCAGCAGCCTGCCGGCGCGTGGTGCGCTGAGCCTGGAGGAATGGTTGGCGCGGCCGCATGTGCTGGTGGCGGTGCGCCCGGGTATCGACAACGAGATTGATCTGGCCCTCAAGGCGATCGGCGCCCAGCGAAGGGTGGTGCTGGCCTTGCCGCATTGGGCGGCGGCCCAGGAGGTGATTGCCGGGACCGATCTGATCCTTACCGTGGCCCGGCGCAGCCTGGACAGCGGCAAGGCGGATTCACGCCTGCGCAGGTTTGAGCCGCCGTTGCCGATCAAGCCGTTTGCCTTTCAACAGACCTGGCACCAGCGCCGTGAAGGGGAGGCGGGGCATCGCTGGTTGCGCGAGAAGGTGCTGCAGGTGTGTGCAGGAGCAGGCACCGCCGGCCGGATCGCGGAGCAAGCACCGTTGTAGGAGCGGGCTTGCCCCGCGATAGTATTCTGTCAGCCACCTCGCATTGCATGGCAGTGCATCACAAGGAGTCCGCAGCATGAAACGCCCATTTTTGGCCATAGGCCTATTGCTCTGTTGTTCCTCGATTGCCCAGGCCCAGGACGACTACTCCCCGGACTACACCGCCTGCATGAAAACCGCCGAATCCACCCTGGCCATGAATAACTGCAACGGTGCCGAGATCAAGCATCAGGACAGCCGCCTCAACAGTGCCTACAAAAAAGCCATGGCAGGCCTCGAAGGGCCGCAGCAAGCTCAGTTGCGTGAGGCCCAGCGGGCGTGGATCAAGTACCGTGACGCCAACTGCAAGCTGTACTACAGCCTCACCGGCGGTACTATCGACCAGCTCAATGGTGCAGGATGCCTACTGAGCAGCACCAAGGCGCGGGCCGACGAATTGCAGGCATTGCTCGAACCCTGATCAGGAGCGAGTAGCCCGGGCACGCAGGTACTCGCGCACCTCGCGCTGATCCCCGGCAAACTCGATACGCTCGGCTTTGCTGTCGCGGTGGTAGGTATACATCGGGTCGTAGTATTCGTTGAGCAGGCCGCTGATCCAGGCGCGGTGCAGATCCACCGCAGCACTGCGCAGTTGCTCTTGCAGTGCTTGCTCAAGCAATGCCGACAGCCGCTGGTAGCGCTCGCCGCCGAGGCGCTTGAGGATGTTGGCCATGCTCTGGGTAAGTCGTTCGGCAAACAGTCGCAGGCCGTGTTCATCGCCGTGCAGGGCAACGAACTCGGCGCTGAGGTGAATGACGTAATCGCCGAGAATCCGCTCGACCCGGTTGTCAAAGCTGTCTTCCAGCCACACCAACGGATAGCGCTGCATGCCCTGGTACAGCTCCAGCGGCAGTGTGCAACTGCCGACAATGCGGCCTTCATCTTCCAGCACGAACTGCTCGACGCCGCGTGCGCGTTTTTTCAGCACATCGATGGCCAGGTGGTTTTCGAAGTCGATCTGCGCCGGCTGGCCGGTGGCGCGCTTGCCGAAACTGGAGCCGCGGTGATTGGCGTGGCCTTCCAGGTCAACAGTGTTATCCAGTTGTTGCAGCACTTGGGTCTTGCCGGTACCGGTGAGTCCGCCGATCAGCACGAAGTCACATTCGGCCACCGCTTGCTGGGTTGTATGGAGCAGGAAATTACGCATGGCTTTGTAGCCACCGACCACTTTGGGGTAGTGGATACCCACGTCAGTCTTGAGCCACTGCTGGGCGATCTGCGAGCGCAGGCCGCCGCGAAAACAGTACAGGTAACCCTCGGGGTTGGCCTGGGCGAAGGCGGCCCAGGCGGCAATGCGTTGATCCTTGAGCTGGCCGCTGACCAGTTGATGGCCGAGGGCAATGGCGGCCTGCTGGCCCTGTTGCTTGTAGCAGGTGCCGACCTTCTGCCGCTCGAGGTCATTCATCAGTGGCAGGTTGATGACGTTGGGGAACGCGCCCTTGGTAAATTCGACCGGGGCGCGCATGTCCATCATGGGTACATCGTTGAGAAACAGCTGGCGGTAGTCGGTGCAGTTGTCGCGCATCAAAGCACCTCAACTGCATGGCTCTGTCGCTCGACCAGCTCGCCGATCGGTGCCAGGCTCAGGCCCAGTTCGGTGGCGACGGCGAGAAACTCCGCTTCGCCTTCCGGTGTTACCGCCACCAGCAGGCCGCCACTGGTTTGCGGGTCGCACAGCAGGTGTTTTTGCTCGTCGCTCAACGGCGCAATCTTTTCGCCGTAGCTGTCGAAGTTGCGCAGGGTGCCGCCGGGCACACAGCCCTCGGCCAGGTAGTGTTCGACGCTCGGCAGGCGTGGCACCGCGCTGTAGTTCAGGCGGGCGCTCAGCGCGCTGCCGTCTGCCAGTTCCACCAGGTGGCCGAGCAGGCCGAAGCCGGTGACGTCGGTCATGGCCTTGACCCCGGCCAGCTTGCCGAAGCGGCTGCCGGGGGTGTTCAGGGTGCACATCCAGTCGCGGGCCAGGCCCTTGTCCTGCTCGCGCAACTTGGCTTTTTTCTCGGCGGTGGTGAGGATGCCGATGCCCAGTGGCTTGGTCAGGTACAGGCGGCAGCCGACGGTGGCGGTGTCGTTGCGCTTCATGTGGCGCTTTTGCACCACGCCGGTCACGGCGAGGCCGAAAATCGGTTCGGGGGCGTCGATGGAATGACCGCCGGCCAGTGGAATACCGGCCTCGGTGCATACCGCGCGACCGCCGCGGATCACTTCGCGGGCGACTTCAGGGGCCAGTACGTTGATCGGCCAGCCGAGAATGGCGATGGCCATCAGCGGGTCGCCGCCCATTGCATAAATGTCGCTGATTGCATTGGTGGCGGCGATGCGGCCGAAGTCATAAGGATCGTCGACGATGGGCATGAAGAAGTCGGTGGTCGAAACCACACCGCGCTCGTCATCGAGCGCGTAAACTGCCGCGTCATCGCGCGAGGCGTTGCCGACCCAGAGTTTCGGGTCCAGCGCCTGAGTACCGCTTTCGGCGAGAATCACCTCGAGCATCTTCGGAGAGATCTTGCAGCCACAACCGGCGCCATGGCTGTATTGGGTCAGGCGAATCGGCTCGCTCATACGCACCTCGAAAAATCGGGAAGGCCCGAGTGTAGCAAAGCTGGCCTTTGCGCCGATGCCTCTTATAATTTTCGGGCGGGCCCGCACACGGCCCTTTCCCCGCTATTGAACCGGAGAATCCCCATGCTCAAACGTCCCCTGGCGCTGTTTGCCGGCCTGGTGCTGTTCTGGGTGGATGCTTTGAGTGAGGTGCTCCGGCAGCGCTTTGTGCGGGCTTGATCAGAACACCCCGCGCAGCGTCAGCATGTAATTGCGCGGCTCACCATAGTAGTTGCCGTACTCCGAGGTGCCGACCGTGGCGTAGTAATGCCGGTCGAACAGGTTGTTGCCATTGAGGGCGACGGTCCAGTGTTCGTCGACCTTGTACTCAACCATCGCGTCGTACACCGCATAGCCGCTCTGGGTGAAGTCGTAGGGCTTCTCGTTGATCACTTTACCCTTCGCATCAAAGTCGTAGGCGGTGCCTTTGACGAAGTTGCTGCTCTGGATGTTCACCCCGCCGCCAACCCGCCAGGCCGACCAGTCGTTGGGCAGGGTGTACACCGACCACAGCTTGAACAGGTGTTTGGGGGTGATGCTGGTGTAGTCGCTCTGTTCGGTCTGGTTGTCCATCAGGTTGAAGGTGTACCCGGCGATCACTTCCAGCCCAGGCAGCACCTCGCCGCTGGCCTCGATATCGATGCCCTTGCTGATCACCTCGCCCTGGCCGATGAAACAGCAAGCACCGCTATAACTGAAAGGAGCCCTTGGGTAGGCCGGATCGTTGATCGCTTCGTGTTCACGCTTGGTATAGAACAGTGCGGTTGTCAGGTTCAGTGCGCCGCCGAACAGCTCGCCCTTGAGTCCGGTTTCGTAAGTCTTGCCGGTCATGGCCTCGACCGCTGAACTGTTGCCTTCAGGCCCTTTGAGCTTTTGCGCCTGGGGTTTGAACACTTCGGCGTAGCTGGCGTAAGCCGACCACTGATCGTTCAAGGCATAGATCAAGCCACCGTAGGGCACCACTTTGGTCGGCTCTCGATGGCTGATTTGTGATTCATAGCGCCAGACATCGTCACGCTTGGACTGGTAGGCCTGTTCGTACTTGTAGCGTTGGGCGCGGGCGCCGATGATCAGTTTCAACGGGTCGCTGATCTGTAGCCGCAGGGTGGAGTACAGGCCATATTGCTCGCGGGAGTTTGGGCTGTAGTCGCGCCAGAAATCATGATCGGACGCGTTCGAGCTCAAGGGCGTCGACTGCGGGTCCCAGAGGTCGATCAGGCCACCCTTGCCGAGCATGCCGTGGGCGGCACGCCAGCGGCTGGTGACCTTCTGGTAGTCGGCACCCACCAGCAGTTCATGCTCGCGGCCCAGGGCCTGGAAGGTACCGGAAAGGTTGACGTCGAACACCGACTGCTTGCTCCACGACTCGACATAACTGCCCCACCAGTAAGGGCCGGTATTGGTGGTTTCGTCCACCGATCCGTAGGGGATGATCCCTTCGGTGTTCGAGGTGTCATAGGAGTAGGTGTAGGAGCTGTTGAGCTTCCAGTTATCGTTGAACCTATGGTCGAGTTTGGCGAACAGTTCGCGAGCGTAGCCGTCCATGTAGGCCTGATTGGTGGTGTACCAACTGTGGCGTGGCAACTTGACGTCACCCCCGCTGCTGTAGCGTGGCAGACCGTCGCCGGTGCCGTTTTCGTGGGTTTTTTCGTAGCTGCCACCGACCGTGATCATTGTGTCATCGGTTAAGTCTGCTTCGAGGATGCCGTAGATCAGCGGTTTTTCGGTGCTGCGGGTGTCGAAGAAGTACTGGCGATCGCTATAGGCGGCGACCATCCGCCCGCGCAGCTTGCCGTCAAAGCCGATCGGGCCGGTGACGTCGACCTCGCTGCGGTAGTTGTCCCAGGAGCCGGCCGAGGTGTTGAGCTTGAGCTGGTACTGCTCGAGAGGACGCTTGCGTACCAGGTTGATGATGCCACCGGGGTCGCCGGTGCCGCCGAGCAGCCCGGAAGAGCCGCGCAGAATCTCGACATGGTCGAACTCGGCCAGGTCGTAGATTTTGTCGCCATAGAAAGTGCCGATGCCTGAGCCGATATCCATCGGTGCGGCGCCGTCGATCTGGATGTTGTCGATACCAAAGCCACGCGAGGCAAACTTGGGCAGGCGGAAGTTACCGTTCTTCACGGTGATACCGGGCGTGCGTTTCATGGCATCGGACAGGTTGGTCATGCGCAGGTCTTCGATGGCCTGCTGGCTGATAACCGAGACCGACTGGGGCGTGTCCCTGAGGCTGGTCGGGGTCTTGGAGCCGACGCTGGTCAGGCCGGTTGTGTAGGAGCCGGAATTCTCGGTGGCCTCACCCATGCCCTGGCCTTGAATGGTCGTCGCGCCCAGCTCCAGCACCGCGCCGGAGCTAGCCTGGAGGACCAGCAGGTAGCTGCCGTCGGCTTGTGGCTCTGCGCGGTAGCCGCTCCCAGCGAGGATGCGCGCCAGGCCTTCGTCAACCGCGAATTGCCCGCTCAATCCCGAGCTGACTTTGCCGGCGGTGAGGCGGGCATCGGTGGACAGGGCAATGCCGGCCTGCCGGCCGAACTGGCCAAGTACCTGATCCAGTGGCCCTGGGGCGATGTTGAAGTCTATCGCGGCTTGCTGATGCACCTCGCTGGCCCAGGCATTGGGCATGGCAAGAGCGCTCAGGCTCAAGCCGCTGATCAGTGCAAGGCTGAGCCGGGAGGCACGGGTGGTAGCGATGGCACGGGCCAGCGGATGGGGGCGCAGAATCATGACGGATACCGGGTTCAGAGGAGTGGGCCCGCCGGAAACCGGTGGGGATTTCCTCTAAAGCCAAACGAGAATGAGAAACCTTCCGCTTGTTCTGATTTTTTTTGTAGGCTGTTTTTTTAGGCCCGTGCGGTCACCGTGATCCAGTACGGGGTACGGCGTTGCAGGTGCACAGGCAGGCTCTTTTCCAGCAGGGTGAAGATGCGCTCAATATCGCTGAGCGGGAAAGATCCGGTCAGGTACAGGCCGGCCACTGCCGGATCGCAGCGCAAGATACCGACGTGGTAGCGCGACAGTTGGGCAATGAAATCACCCAGGCGCATGCGCTGGGCAACGATCAGGCCATCGATCCAGGCACTGGCGTTCGGGTCCAGGGCCTGTGGTGTGGCTACGCCGAACCGGTCGATGCGCGTTTGCTGGCCGCTGTGGATAACCTGCTCGCCCACGTCGCTGATCGGCGTGGCCGCGACCTGGCCACTGCTGACTGCCAGCAGGGTGCCGCTACCATTGTTATCGCTGCGCACCATAAAGCGGGTACCCAGCGGGTGCAGCCGCGCCTCGGCGGTGTACACCCGCAATGGCCTGCCGGCGGTGTCCTGGCTGCTGAGAATGTCGAGCTCGCCCTGGTGCAGCAGCAGTTGCCGTTCAGTGGCGCTGAAGCGCACATCAAGGGCTGTACGGGTGTTGAGCCAGATCTGCGTGCCATCGGCCAGGGTGTGGTGTTGGCGCTCGCCGGTGCCGGTGTGATAGTCGGCCAATGCGCCTTGCAGCCACAGGCTGTCGCGGGCTTGCCAGGCACTGGCGCCGAACAGGCCGAGGCCGGCAAAGGCTTTGAGCAACTGCCGACGGTCGCGGTTGACCGTGCGGGTTTGCTGCAGGGCATTACGGGCGACCGGGGTGTTGAGCAATTGGGCCTGTTGCTGCAACTGTCGGGGAATAGCTGCCAGGCGTTGCCAGGCGCGCTCGTGATCCGGATCAACCTGGCGCCACTGCTGCAAGTGCAGCTGCTCCTGCGCAGACATTTCACCTGACTGGGCCAGGGTGAACCAGGCAATGGCCTGATCACGAATGGCTGCTGGAATCGGCGGCTCCTGGGCAGGCATGGCGCTCATTCGAACTGGCTGGCGTAACACAAGGCAAAGGCCTTGCTCATGGACTTTTGCACCTGGTCGATGCTCAGGCCCAGTTGCACGGCGATCTGCCTGTAGGTCAGGCCATCGAGTTGCGACAACAGGAAAATCTCCCGCGCCCGCGGCGACAGGCCATGCAGCAGCGCATCGACTTCCATCAGGGTTTCAATCAGCAGGTACTGGTCTTCGGCTGACAAGGCCACGGCTTCGGGCTGCGCCGCCAAGGCTTCAATATAAGCTCGCTCCACCGCCTGGCGCCGCCAGCGATTGACCAGCAGGCCATTGGCGATGGTGGCCAGGTACGCCAGGGGCTGGCGCAACTCGTTGAGTGGCTGATGCGTGCGCATTACCCGCAAGAAGGTGTCTTGCGCCAGATCGTCGGCATCGGCTTTCTCGCTCAAGCGCTTGCGCAACCAATTGCGCAGCCAGCCGTTGTACTCGAGATAAAGGTGTTCGACATCCTGCTGCCAAGGCTTGGGCGTATCCATGGAGGTGCTGGCGCCAGTGTGTTATTGATAATTGTTCTCAATGCTACTGGAGGCCGGAGGGCGGATGCAATTGTTCAATGCAGGCCTGCGTGTCGATCAGGGCCTGGGCAGGTCATGGCTGGCCCATTCCAGGTAGCGGATGATCCGTTCCTTGTAATGCAGATGATCACGCACCACGATCAGCCCGAGCCATAGCACCAGCAGCACGGCAAAGGTCAGCAGGATGACCAGGTTACCTGTGCCGAACCTCCACAACGCGGTCACCTTGGCCTTCTCGGCGGCAATGGTAGCGAGGAAGGTCATGATCGCCACGAACATCGCATTCTGGGTCAGGTTCAAGGATTTGGGCGGGTTCTCGGAGATCTTCGCGAATGCCGCGATCTCGGCCGCCTGGGCCGCACTGACAGCGTTCTGCTCCAGCATCTGCAGGAAATGCGCATAGCGCAGGTAACTCTCGCGCTGCAGCAGTGGCTGGCTGGCGATGGCGTGGCGTTGATAGAGGCTTTTGAAGTGTTCGGCGACAAAATACTCGCGGGCCAGCAACAGCGCCCACATGCACAGGCTGGTACTGAACATGACCGTAACTGGGCCAAGCGGGTGCTGTTGCACGCTGAACGAGGCGCTGGCCACCAGGATGGTTGCCAGCACCACCAGCCAGGTCGGCAACAGATGTGGTGCCAGTGGATTGTTGCGGATGGCGTGCCAATAGTTCGGGCGGCTGCGTTTGTAGAACTGCAGCATTTCGTTCCATTGTTGAAACATCGTTACCTCGGGTACAGGGGCTTACCTTGAGGATAACGGCCAGGCTGGGGAAATCCTCCCTGGTTTTGATCTTGTGGGAGCGGTGAATCTCGTGCAGCGGATCCAGAAGACCGGACACCGCCGCGGGTTCAAGCGCCATTACAGCTCATCGACTACAAATGCCCGCTTCATCTGCACCAGCGCCACCCGAATACCTCCGGGCCCCTGGCGTTCCTCGATGGCGAAGGGTTTAAAGCCCAACTGTGGATAAAGCAGAAGCCCGGCGGTGTTGCTGTTGAAGCACGATACCTGCACTTCGCGAGCCTCGAACTGGTGGCGCGCCAGCTCGATCATGCTCTGCACCAGGTAGCGCGCCACGCCATGGCCGCGGGCGGCGGGAGCCACCACCAAATTGCCAAGGGCGCAGACGCCACCCTGCTCGGCTTTATAGAAGTTGGCAAAGGCCAGTAGCACACCATCGCCTTCAATCACAGTCGAGCCGCTGCGCTGGTCGATGAGCCTCGCTCAATTGCACGGGTGTCAGCGGGTACTTGGCCTTGGGAAACATATAGAACAGCTCGTCCGGGCCCTGGGGAAAGCAGCAGATGGCGGCGATGTCCTTGTCCTGGACGGGGCGGTGGGTCAAGTGCATAGGTCGACTCGATCAGCAGATGAGGGTGACGGTGATCCTACACACTTCGACAACGCTGGTAATTCGTTGATACAGGCAACGAGGCGCTTTGGTAAGGAAAAAATTTTCTAGGAGAGGGTTGACGGCCTATTTTAACGCTGTAGAATTCGCCTCCCGCTAACGA
>NZ_JAMDGZ010000080.1 GCF_028656935.1 Pseudomonas rubra | reverse complement strand
GTCAAGCGTTTATTTTGAAGCTTTTCGTTCAAATTCAACCGCTTGACTCGCTGCGATCTCTCGTTAGCGGGAGGCGAATTATACAGCGTTTCAATCCGCTGTCAACCACCTTTTTCACCGCTACCGATCTTTCGATCGAAGCCCCTCCAGCACTATCCAGAACCGCTAACTCATTGAAACTAAAGGAGTTTTCAGTTCCGACTGCGCCGGAAGTGGGGCGAATTATAGAGAAACTAAATCGGACGTCAAGGGCTAATTTGAAAACCATTAAACAAAGGCATAATCACTCGCTTTATATAGATAGAAGCGCCGGAAAAGGAGGTCGCCATGTTCGAACCTTACGTACAACGCTGGAAGCTGATCGCTGATGGAGAGCCCATCATCACCCACAGCAGTCATTTGCTGCCCGTCCTTTATAGAGGCAAGGCGGCAATGCTCAAGGTTGCCCATGAGCCGGAGGAGCAATTCGGTGCCCTGTTAATGAAGTGGTGGGACGGTGATGGCGCCGCCGTAGTCCTTCAGCATGCCGATCACGGTTTGTTGCTTGAGCGCGCGCAAGGCCCGAACTCCCTGACCGCTTACGCCGAGCAGGGACGTGATGCCGACGCTACGCACATTCTCTGTGCGGCCATCGCACGCTTGCACGCCCCTCGAAGCAAACCACTGCCGCCCCTGGTCGCGTTACGCCCCTGGTTTGCCGGTTTGTGGCCCGCCGCCGAACAACATGGTGGCATGTATCAATCCAGTGCCGATATTGCGCGGCAGTTGCTCGACTCCCCTCAGGAAGAATGCGTCCTGCATGGCGACATCCACCACGCCAACATTCTCGACTTCGGTGAAAAAGGCTGGCTGGCCATCGACCCCAAGCGCTTGTATGGCGAGCGCACATTCGACTACGCCAATCTTTTCTGTGACCCCAGCCACGCCATCGCCACCAACCCCGCGCTGTTTCATCAACGCCTGCAGATTGTTTGCCAAGTGGCCGACCTGCCCCGCCAGCGCATGCTGCAATGGATTATTGCCTGGGGTGGCTTGTCAGCAGCCTGGTTCCTGGAAGATGGCCTGCTTGAGGATGCACGCACGCCCCTGAGTGTCGCGCAACTGGCACTCGACACACTGCAGGCAGGCAACTAATCAAAGCAGCGTTGATCTGTAGATAAGGCACCCTAAACGAGAGCCACCGCCATGAGCGAAGCGCAAAGCGGCAAAACCCCGGGCCTGTCTGCGGACGAAGAGCAGGAAGTCAGCAATAACCAGCCACCCCGCGCGGCGGTGTTGCACGAGATCATTCGTTATCAGGGTGACCAGGAACTTGAGCGTACCCTCGCCGCGCTGTTCTGGTCGGCACTGGCCGCCGGATTGACCATGGGCCTGTCGCTGATGGCCATGGGGCTGTTCTATTCACGCTTGCCGGCAGGCGACAGCAGCCAGGTGATCGCCTGCCTCGGTTACTCGGCTGGATTCCTTGCGGTGATCCTGGCCCGCCAGCAACTGTTTACCGAAAACACCCTGACCGCCGTGCTGCCGGTAATGACCGAACCGAGCCTGCGTAACTTCGGGCGCTTGCTGCGTTTATGGTCTGTGGTACTGCTCGGCAACCTGGCCGGCACCATCCTGGTGGCCTACGTGATGCTTAACTTGCCGATCTTCGACAGCAAGACCGACATCGCCTTCCTCGACGTCGGCCGCAAGGTCATGGAGAACGACCTGAACCAGATGTTCGCCAAAGGCATCATCTCCGGCTGGATGATCGCCACCATGGTCTGGATCATCCTGATGATCACTTACCTGATGGCCTTGGGTGATTTCACCCATATCGTGGTCGGCTCGGTGGAAGTTTCCTACCTGGTATGGGCCGGAGAAGTTAGCTGGGCCGCCTTCTGGCTGGACTTCGCCGTACCGACCCTGGTCGGCAATATCATTGGTGGCAGCTTTATTTTCGCCCTGATCAGCCACGCACAGGTGCGCAGCGATAGTGGCAAACCGCCCTCCACTGATCAGCAAAAAGCGCCGTCGGCAAACAGCAAAACCTAAGGCTCGCGCGCCGCCAGCACTCGTTCGCCGCCCTTGCGCAGTTCGCGTTGGGGCTTGGACTGCCACCAGGCCGGCCCATTATGGGGCTGCTCGATACTGACCCGCTCACCAATCTGCGGCGTGCTCAATTGCACCTGGGCTGCGTTGGCCAAGGCCAGGATGCGGTCGAGAGGTTCATGCCAGCTGTGGGTGGAGAGGTCAAAGGTTGCATTATGGATCGGCAGCATCCAGCGCCCGCGCAAGTCCAGGTGCGCCTGCAGGCTCTGTTCGGGCTGCATGTGTACATCGGGCCAGTTGACGTTGTAGGCACCGGTTTCGATCAGGGTCAGGTCAAAGGGGCCGTACTGCTTGCCGATGGCCTTGAAACCGTCGAAGTAACCGGTGTCGCCACTGAAGAACACCTTCAGTTGCTCATCGATGATCACCCAGGACGCCCACAGGGTACTATTGCTGTCGAACAGACCGCGCCCGGAAAAATGCTGCGCGGGGGTTGCGACTAAACGCACGCCTTCAACGCTGGTTTCCTGCCACCAGTCCAGTTGCCGGACCTTGGCCGCCGGCACGCCCCAGCCAATCAGTATGTCACCCACGCCCAAGGGCGCGATGAAGTGCTCGGCGCGCTCTGCCAGTTGGCGGATGGCCTGCTCGTCGAGGTGATCAAAATGGTCGTGGGACAAGATCACCGCGGTGAGTGGAGGTAATTCGTCAAGCTTCAGTGGCGGCGGATGAAAGCGCTGCGGGCCGGCCCATTGCACGGGCGAGGCGCGTTCAGCGAACACCGGGTCGGTAATGAAGAAGCGCTCGCGCAGTTTCAACAGTACCGTGGAATGACCCAGGCGCCAGACGCTGTGGTCCGGCGCCTCGAGCAACTGCAGGCGGCTCAGGGGTTGCACGGCGATGCTGACACTGGGGCGGGTATCGGCAGGCTTCTTCAGAAACAGGTACTTCAAGCCGATGCGCAGTTTTTTCAACATGCCGTCTTGCGGCAGCTGCGCCTGGTTGTGGTAACGCCCATCCTGGCGTTGCGCCGGTTCACCGGCCTGGGGAGTCAGCGGGGCCATGAGCAGAAACACTCCAAGGATGAAGGTAAGTTTCATGTTACCCCACAGGGATTGGATCAACCGTGAAATGGCTTGTAAGGCCATTTTTCAATAGCCTGCGATTGTTCAACAATATTGGCAGAATTTATGCGATAAACGGCGCCCCCGGAACAGACCAGCATCCATGATGGAAAAAAGAAGCGGCAAGGGACTTTCATTTGTCAGGAGGATCTACCTGCCGCGCATCATCGGCCTGGGGATCGGCATGCTCAGCGTCATGGCCGGAATCGCCAACCTTGCCCTGCCTTCCTGGGTATGGGGCCTGTTGCTGTTCAACGGCCTGGTCTGGCCGCACCTGGCCTATCAATTGGCCCTGCGTGCCAACGTCCCCTACCACGGCGAGTACCGCAACCTGCAACTGGACTCGCTGATGGGCGGGTTCTGGACCGCGACCCTGCAGTTCAACCCACTGCCAAGCGTGACCATCCTGGCGATGATGGCCATGAACAACTTCGCCGCCGGTGGTCAGCGCCTGTTTTTCAAAGGCCTGTTGATCCAGGGCCTGGGCATGCTGCTGTCGGTTGCCCTGTTCGGCCCGGGGCTGCAACTGCACGCCACCACCCTGCAGGTCTATGCCTGCCTGCCGATGCTTACCCTTTACCCCATGGCCGTGGGCTGGGTGTGCTACAGCCTGGCAATGAAGCTGGCCGAACATAAACGTCGCTTGAGTGCACTGAGCCGCACCGACAGCCTGACCGGCCTGCTCAATCACGGCTCATGGAAAGACTTGCTGCAGCTCAAGTTCCAGATCTGCCAGCAACAACGGCGCGATGCGGTGATTGCGATCATCGACATCGATCACTTCAAAACCATCAACGACACCTATGGTCATGTGGTGGGCGATTGCGTCCTGCATCAATTGAGCAATGAACTCAAGCTCACCCTGGGCGAGGACGATCTGGCCGGGCGTTATGGCGGTGACGAGTTCTGTGTGATCCTCCCGGACACCCGCCTGGAACGCGCAAGGCAGAGCATGGAGCGCCTGCGCGAGCGGGTCGGCGGTTACCGCAATCCGCAGTTACCGGACCTGCGCATCAGCCTGAGTATCGGCCTGGCCAGCTGCAACAACGCCCTGCCCGACCCCGAATCCTGGCTCAATGAAGCCGACAAAGCGCTCTACCGCGCCAAGAAAGCCGGTCGCAACCAGGTCAATTTCGCCCATTGCGACCTCACCACGCTGAAGCTGGCCTATCCTGAGTGAACCTTCGTCCGCGCGGCATGGCCGCCGGATGCAGCTCAACAAGGATCAGCCCGCGCATGGACAGGATTGCCGAAACGCCGCCAGCCAGCCAACGCCCGAGCCTGCAGACGGGCAAACTCATCACCGCCATCGCCGCGCTGTTCGCCCTGGCCTGTCTGATTGCCCTGGGGGCGCTGTTCAACATCGCCACCACGCTCAATACCAACGAGCGGGAAAAAAGCAGCTTTTACGCCCACAAAGCCCTGGAACAGCGCCTGGAGTCATCGCGCCAGTTTCTCTCCAGCTATGCGGTGTGGAACGCCGCCTACGACCACCTCAATGGCAGCCCCGATCTGCACTGGGCCTATGAAGAAAAGAACGTCGGCGACTCGCTGTATGGCGCCAGCGGCTACGAGGGGGTATTCGTCGTCGATGACCAAACCACCAAGTACGCCTTGTTCAAGGGCCAGTTGAGCAAGGCGCCGGCGAGCACCTATATAGAGAATCCGTTGGCGCCGATCATTGCCAAGGCGCGCAACGTCGCTGCCGAGCGCCAGCAGATCACCGAGCACGTACTGTTCAATGGCTGGCCGGCGGTGCTGGTGGCTGCGGCCATCCGCCCGGATGACGAAGTGCTGACGATCGATCCGCAAACCACCTCGGTCATGCTTTTTGTCGATCAACTGACCCCGGAAAAACTCACGCGCCTGGGTACCGGCGTCGGCCTGGCCGGCATGCACATCGAAAAATCCGACGCGCCACTGGGCGACCAACCCAGTTTGCAGCTGGGCGATACCGGCTACCGGCTCGACTGGATTACCCCACGTCCGGGCGATCAGTTGCTCTGGGCGGTCTTGCCACCGTTGCTCGGTGCGATGCTGGTACTGGGTTTGCTGATGGTGTACTTCTTCCGATATGCGCTGCGCACGTCTCGAGAAATCGACGCTAACCTGCGCAGCTTGCAGGCCAGTAACCAGGCGCTGGAAGCCAGCGAGCAGCGGTTTCGCGCCGTGGCCGAGGCGGCATCGGACTGGATCTGGGAAACCGACCGTCATCATCGCCTGAGCTACCTGTCCCAGCGCTTTGTCACTGTGACGGGTTTCCAGAGCGAGGACTGGCTGGGTCAACCGCTTAACCAATTACTCAGTTGTGAGACCACGCCGCTGATCCAGTGGCTCGACAATCAGGCCGATGCCGACTCGCCACAGCTCGCCAACCTGCGCTGCGCCTACCGCGACCACACCGCTCAGATGCGCTTTTGCCGGGTCTCGGCGCGCTCGATTGTGTTCGACGGCAAACTGGTCGGTTATCGCGGCACTGCCAGCGACATCACCGATGAAGTGGCCGCCCATGCGCGCATCCAGCACCTGTCGATGCATGATGCACTGACCGGCCTTGCCAACCGCAACAAGCTCTCGCGCTTTCTTGACCAGGCACTGCTCAAGGGCCAGGAGGCCACGCCGCTGACCTTGTTACTGCTGGACCTGGACAGTTTCAAGCCGATCAACGACTCCCTTGGCCACCCCGCTGGCGACGCCGTGCTGCTGGAAGTGGCCGCACGCCTGCGCGAATCGACCCGCGACGGCGACCTGGTGGCGCGTCTGGGCGGCGACGAGTTTGTGCTGGTGATGAATGGCATGGACAGCCGTAACGAGATCGACCGCTTTTGTGCTCGCCTGATCGACAACCTGCACCAACCGATCTACTACGAAGAACAGGCCCTGCACATTGGTGCCAGCCTGGGTGTTGCGCAAACGCGCTTGCAGGGTACTGATGCCGGCGAGCTGATCCGTTGCGCCGATATCGCCCTGTATCACGCCAAGGCCGAAGGCAAGAACACCTGGCGCTACTTCTCCCCGGAGATGAACGAGCAGATCCAGTACCGTCGGCAGTTGGAAAACGACCTGCGCAAGGCGCTGAAGAACAACGAATTCGTTCTTCATTACCAACCACGTTACCGCCTGGAAACCCTCGAGATCGTCTCGGTCGAGGCTTTGGTGCGCTGGCAGCACCCGATCGAGGGCCTGCTGGGCCCGGATACCTTCATTCCGCTGGCAGAGCAGACCGACCTGATCGTACCCCTGGGCCGCTGGGTGCTGCACGAAGCCTGCAAAACCGCGCGCAACTGGCCAGCGCAGCTACTGGTCTCGGTCAACCTGTCACCGGCGCAATTCTCGCGCAGCGATGTGGTCAAGGATGTTCACCAGATCCTGGTCGAGACCGGCTTCCCGGCCCAGCGCCTGGAGCTGGAAATCACCGAGAACGTGATGCTCAACGACATCGAAGGTGCACTGGGGACCATGAACGCGCTCAAGGAACTGGGGGTGCGCCTGAACATGGATGACTTCGGCACCGGTTACTCGTCACTGGGCTACCTGCGCACCTACCCGTTCGACAGCATCAAGATCGACAAGCGCTTTATCGCCGGGCTCAGCAGCGACGGCAACGACCGCGCCGTGGTTCAGGCCATCATCAACCTGGGCAAGGCCATGGGCCTGACCGTAACCGCCGAAGGGGTGGAAACCGAGCAGCAACTCAAGGCCCTGGGCAAGGAGCAATGCCATGAAGTGCAGGGCTACTACCTGAGCAAGCCGATCGACAAACTGGCCTTCGAGGCGCTGCTGCAATCCACGCAAAACAGCCGCGCCGACGTGTGCTAGGCCGCAGGCAAATCCAGTCGGGCCCTTACCAGCTTGAGCAGGTTCGGGCCGACCTGGTCGAAGCCCTTGTTCTGCGCAACAATCTGTACCCCCTCGAGCAGCAGCGTCAACTCGAATGCGGCCAACTGCGGCTCGGCCAACCCTGCCTCTTCACACAACCGCACCAGACGCGCAGCCTGGCGACGCTTGTGCGCCTCGATCAGCTCGCGCGCCGGGCTGTCACACACCGGCAGCTCTGCCAGAGTGTTGGTGTAAGCACAACCACGGTGCGAAGAAAGCACCGGCTCCTGGACCAGAAACTCGGCGAAACCGAGGATCTGCCGCGCCGGCTGGCCGCTGAACTGCTCGACCAGACGCTCCCAGAGCTCGTCGTACTCGGCCATCAACAGGCGCAGCCACTCCAGCACCAGCACCTCCTTGGACTCGAAATGCCGGTACAGGGTCATTTTGGTGGTTTCAGCCTTGGCCGCAATGGCATCGACCGTGACACGGCTGATGCCTTCGTTGGAAAACAGCGCGTGAGCGGCATCCAGAACCCGCTCTCGTGGGGGCAAGCGGGCGATTCGTTGCGAACGCATGGGTGAACTCCAGTTGACGACGATACCAATCAGTATCATTCTATACCAATCAGTATCATTCTATACCAATGAGTATCTCTCGATACCCGTCGGTATTTTATCGTCAATTGACACCGGAGTGCGTAATGAAGGTGAGTGATTATGTGCAATTGGATGCCATCGGCCTGGCCGAACTGATTGCCCAAGGGCACGTCAGTGCCGATCAAGTACAGGCCGCCGCACAGCAGGCAATTGCACGCGTGGAGCCACAGGTCAATGCCCTTGCCGAACACTGGCACGATGAACCTCTGCCCTCCCCGGCAGGAGGCCCCCTGTACGGCGTGCCGTTTCTGATCAAGGACCTGGCAATCAGCATGCAAGGGCGTGCCCATGAGTTCGGCAGTCGCCTGGCACAAGGTACTGGCAGCACTACCGATTCATTCCTGATGCAGCGTTTTCGCCGGGCCGGGTTGCTCACCCTGGGGCGCACCACCATCCCGGAACTGGCCATCAGCACTACCACCGAATCACACTTGTGCGGCCCGACCCGTAACCCCTGGGATCGGAACCGTAGCGCCGGTGGCTCCAGTGGTGGTTCGGCGGCAGCGGTCGCCAGCGGCATGGTGCCAGTTGCCCATGCCACCGATGGTGGCGGTTCGATCCGGGTCCCGGCGGCGGCCTGCGGCCTGTTCGGGCTCAAGCCCGGTCGCGGGCTGATTTCCATGGGGCCCTTCATGGACGAAGCCTGGAATGGCCTGGCAGTGCAAGGTGTACTCAGCCGTTCGGTGCGCGACAGCGCCCTGCTGCTCGACTGCATGGCCGGGGCGCACGCTGGCGATCCGTTCCCGTCGGCGCCAGCACAAGGCGGTTATCTGAGCGCGCTTGCACAAGCGCCTGGCGCCTTGAAAATCGCCGTACAGCGGCACCCGCTCAATGGCCAACGCAGCGATCCGCTGATGGTCGAGGCACTTGAGAAGTTGCTCCGGACCCTGGAAAGCCTGGGGCACCGCTGCGAACAAGTGAACCTGGACATCGGCCTGTCGTGGGAGGCTTTCGTCGAGATGAACGCGCGTTTCTGGGCCAGCAATACCGCAGCCTGGCTCGACGGCCTGAGCACCGAGACCGGCCGCCCGCTCAACGGTGACTGGCTGGAACCGGCCACCCTGGCCCTGCACCGTTATGGCAAGGTGCTATCGGCCACCGACCTGCTGGCCGCGATGGACCAGCGCAATCTGGTCAGTCGGCGATTGGGCGGGTTCTTCCAGCGCTTTGATCTGCTGCTCAGCCCGACCCTCAGCACCTTGCCGCCCGTGATCGGGGCCTATAACGCCGGCCAGGAACAGCTTGACGGCCTGGGCTGGATGCACCGGGTGTTCGACCACTCACCCTTCACTGCCCTGGCCAACATCTGCGGCACGCCATCGATGTCGGTGCCGCTGTACCAGGATGCGGCCAGTGGCTTGCCGATTGGCATGCAGTTTACTGCCGGGGCAGCCGGTGAGCGCCTGCTGCTGAGCCTGGCCGGGCAACTGGAGCAGGCGTTGCCCTGGCGCGGACGGACCCCACCGGTCTGGGCGGCGCGAAGCTAAAAGCATCGCGGCTCCCGTAGTGGGAACGGGCTTGCCCCGCGATCAGGCCCGCAGCCGTCGCTGCGCAGCGATCTCCGGCAAATCCTTGCGACGCAGGTATACCCGCAGCGGCTCGGTAACATTGAGCCGCTCATCGACGTTCTGCGCCAACAAGATCTCGATCAACGCCCGGCTCAGGGTCATGACCTCGCCATCAGCGGCCTGCCAGACGAATTCGTTGCTGGGGACAATGTTGTCATCCGCCACGTCCATGCCGAACGAGTCTTCGCTAAAACGCACGATGTGCTTGCCAAGCTTGCGGTGGAAACCGACGAAGCCCTTGAGCTGATCTGCAGCGGCGCAGATGTCCTGGGATGTGATGTGCATGTCAAACCTCACTTGAAAAGGGGATTGGCACGCTGGGCGCAAGTGGTTGCACTCTGCCGGGCAACTCGGGAGCCAAGGTTAATGTAAATTCATCGCATTCGGTAAAGGATTTTTCGCCGCAGCAGCCGTTGCTCGCTAGACTTACCCTTCTCAACGTCTTCCTGCAGTCAGCGAACGTGGATGATTCATGAACACCCCTGTTGCTTGCGATATCGCCACGATCAGCCGTATCAACGCAGTACCTGCCATCTTGCAAGTCATTTGCGAGACCACCGGCATGCGCTTTGCTGCGGTTGCCCGGGTCACCGACAGCAACTGGACCGCCTGCGCCGTGCTCGACTCACTGGGCTTTGGCTTGAAGGTCGGTGGCGAACTGGACCTGATCACTACCCTGTGCCACGAGATCCGCGCCAGCCACCAGACCATCGTGATCGACAAGGCCAGTACAGACGAGCTGTACTGCAACCACCCCACGCCACGCCTGTACAAATTCGAAAGTTACATCTCGGTGCCGGTGTTTCGCACCGACGGCAGTTTCTTTGGCACCATTTGCGCCCTTGACCCCCTGCCCGCCGACCTCAAGGGCTGTGCAATCCAGCCGATGATGGAATCCTTCGCTCGCCTGCTGTCGATCCAGATGGAAAGCGAAGAGAACGCCCAGCAAACCGAACAGGCACTGATAGAAGAACGTGCCATCGCCGAGCTGCGCGAGCAGTTCATTGCCGTTCTCGGTCACGACCTGCGTAACCCGCTGTTTGCCATCACCGCTGGCGCGGAGCTGCTGAGCCAACGCCTGCAAGATGAAAAGAGCCGTGTCATTGCCCAGCACATCCTGACCTGCGGCCGGCGTGCCAACCAGTTGGTGCGCGATGTCCTGGATTTTGCCCGAGGCCGCCTGGGCAACGGCATCATGATCAACGTCCAGCCTTGCCCGGACCTGGCTCAAGCCCTCACACACGTGGCCTCGGAGCTGCAACGAATACATCCGGAACGCTTGATCCGCCTGAATATCGGCGACCTGGGCGGCATGCACTGCGACCGTGAGCGGGTCACCCAGTTGCTGTCCAACCTGATCGCCAACGCCCTGGTCCATGGCGCGGCCGATAGACCGGTGGAGGTCACGGCCGACATCCGCGACCAGGTGTTCGTCCTTGGCGTGCACAACCTCGGCACACCCATTGCCCCGCAAGTCATGGCACAGCTGTTTCAGCCTTTTACGCGGCCCCGCGACGATGCTCCACAGCCCGGCCTGGGCCTGGGCCTGTACATTGCCAACCAGATTGCCCTGGCGCATGGCGGACGCATGGAGGTGGTATCGAGCGTCGAAGCCGGAACGCTGTTCACCTTCCGCCTGCCACTGGATCGAGTTGTACCTGCAACAGCTCAGCCAGCCAGTCCATGAACATCCGTACACATCACTCTGGTTAAGCGCTCAACGCCTGATGCAACTGCGCCAGTACCGGCAGTTGCAGGGCCTGGGCCGCAAAGCACAGGCCAACCCGCCGGGTCAGCGCCGAGCCCGGGCAGGGGCGCCAGTGCAGCCCTGGGTGGCGCTCGACCAGCGATTGCGGCAGCAACGCCGCGCCCAGCCCTGCCGCGACCATCGGCAGTGCCTGCTGTAACGAGCCGGCATGCCCGGCCTGCTCTGCCCCGGCATAGAAACCGAGCAGACGCTGATGAGCGTAATGCTGCGGGCAACTGATCCAGCGCTCGGGCTGGCTGCTTCCGTTAGCCATGGCCAGCACAAAGGGTTCTTCCCACAATGGCAAAAACAGCTCATCTTCACAGCACAAAGCCTCAACCCCGAGCCGCGCATCACCTACGCAGCCATCGAGCAGGGTCAAGCGCAAACCTGGAACGCTCTGCGTGGCCAGGCGAACGAAGGCTTCAACCTGGCTGCTGGCGATGTCCGCCTCTACGCCCAGTTGCAAGGGCTGACGCTGCTCTTCCTGGCGAAAGCGCCGGCTCAAGGCCTGGGCTTCGGCAACCATGCGCCGGGCCTGCGGATACAACTGCCGGGCGTGCTCACTGACCTCGACGCCACGAGCCTGGCGCAAGAACAAAGCCACGCCCAACTCGTCTTCAAGCTGGCGGATGGTTACCGACAAGGTCGGCTGGGCAACACACAGGCGCTGGGCAGCCAGGGTGATGTTGCGCTCCTCGAACACCGCGAGAAACGCCTTGAGGTGACGAATATCCATAGCTATTTCCGATGCCAACCCTAGAAAAAAGCCGTTTTTCAAAAAATATCTACATTAATACACTGCAGACATTGAAAACGATTATGCCTTGGAGGCAACCATGCACAAACCCCTGATCATCATCACCGGCGCCAGCTCCGGTATCGGCGAAGCCATCGCACGCTTGCTGTCCGGCGCCGGTCACCCGTTGCTGTTGCTGGCGCGCCGCCTGGACCGCCTGCAGGCACTGGAACTGCCCAATTGCCTGTGCCGCGCCGTGGATGTCAGCGACCGTCAGGCTTTCGTCAGCGCCGTGAACGACGCCCAGGCGCTGTATGGCCCGGCCGATGCCCTGGTCAACAATGCTGGGGTGATGCTGCTGGGGCAGATGCACGAGCAGGATCCGGCCCAGTGGGAGCAGATGCTCGAAGTCAACGTAAAAGGGCTGCTCAATGGCATTCATGCGCTGGTGGGCGGGATGATCGAGCGCCGCCATGGCACGATCATCAACGTCAGTTCCGTGGCCGGGCGCAAGACCTTCCCCAACCACGTGGCCTACGTCGGCACCAAATTTGCCGTGCATGGCATTTCGGAAAACCTGCGTGAGGAAGTCGCTGCCCATAACGTGCGCGTGGTAACCATCGCCCCTGGCGCGGTGGAGACCGAGCTGCTCGGCCACACCACCGATGAAGCGATCAAGCAAGGTTACCAGGCCTGGAAAACCGAGATGGGCGGCCAGGTGCTCAGCGCCGAGGATGTTGCCCAGGCGATTGCCTATGCCTACGGGCAACCGCAACACGTGTGCATTCGCGAAATCGTCCTGGCCGCGACTCGCCAGCAACCTTGATCAGCGCGGCAACTGATCCTCGCGCACCTGCACACTGGCGGTCATGCCTGCGCTGAGCGTGAGCCCTTCGGGTATCTGGTCGAGCTTGATCCTCACCGGAATGCGCTGGGCCAGGCGTACCCAGTTGAAGGTCGGCTCGACTTCGGCGAGCAACTGGCTGTCGGGGTTGGCATTGCGGTCGGTGATGCCGCGGCTGATGCTTTCAACCTGGCCCTGCATCGGTTCGCCGGCGCTCATCAGCCAGACCTTGACCGGGTCGCCAACGCGGATGCGCGGCAACTTGGTTTCTTCGAAATAGGCCTGCACATAGAAGGTCGAGTCATCCACCAGTGCCATCACCGGCTGCCCGGCATTGACGTAGTTGCCTTCGGCCAGGCGCAGGTTGGTGATGTGCCCGCTGCGCGGCGCCTTGACCTGGCTGCGGGCCAGGTTGATGGCTGCCACCTTGACCTCGGCCTGGGCCTCGCGAAGCTGGCCACGGGCGACGGCGGCGTTGATCTGGGCATTCTCACGCAATTCGGCGCTGATTGCCTGTGGCCCCAACGCCGCACGCCGCGAGGCTTCGTGCTCGCGCAGGCGCAGTTGTTGCTGACGGGTTTCGGCCACGGCGTTGGCCTTGTCCAGGGCAGCCTCGAAGCGGTCGCGGTCGATCGACATGAGCAGCTCGCCAGCCTTGACCTGCTGGTTGTCATACACCTTCAGCTCTCGCACCCAGCCGGACACATCCGGGGCGATGATCACCACGTCAGCGCGAATCTTCGCATCTCGGGTCCAGGGCGTGAGCATGTAATACTGCCAGAGCTTCCAGCCAGCAAAGATGGCCACCGCCACCAGGCACAGGGTTACTGCGATACGTACGGCAGCACGCATGGACACACTCCTTATAACGGCCCCAGCACGTGGGTCACCAGGGTCAAAATACATACGAACAGCGCGCAGTCGAACAATGCCTCATGCCAGACCCAGCGGCCCAGCGGCCCAGCGGGGTGTAGCGCAACAACAAGCGCACCACGCCAGTCAGCAACAGGGCCAACAGCACATAAATCAGAAACGGGCTGAGCAATACGCCGCCCAGCGCCCACTCACGCAAGCCCATGGATTTCCTCCTGTCGACGGCACCACTTGCCCCAGCTCTTTTGCAATTGCAGGACCGCACCGACGGCCAGGCGCAACGGGTCACTGCTCGGAACAGCTTGCAAGGCCTCGATGAACTGCTCACTGGCAGCATCCAGGCGTTCGCCTCGACCTGGAGCCGGGCCGCTGGCCAGGACTGACTCAAGCTGGTGCAGATACTCACGCTCGGCAGCCGCCAGCGGAGCCCCGGCAACCGCCAGGCACAGGCGCAAGTGCAGCAGCTCATCGCCCATGTCCAGGCCGTGCAAACCATCGTCCCAACGCTCGCGCTCGTGCTCGGGCAAGGCTGCGTAATGCCGGGCCAGTTGCAGCAAGCGATCGGCCATGCGCCCGCCAAACCAGCTGTCGGCGCTGCGCAGGTCACGCCGGGTCAGGCGCACCAGGTCGCTCTGGGTGGCAGCGCGCAAGCGCTTGCCATGCCAGGCCGGGTTGCGCAGCACCAGCAGTTTGAACGCCAGCACCGCTGCCCCCACGCCCATCAACATGGCCTGGGCACTGTTGAAAAAGAGGGCCACATCGAAATTCATGATATTCAGCGGCGCCACCAGCACAATGAAGTGCAGGCAGTAGGAGGTCGCCGTGGCGCCGATCTTCGGATTGGCCATGCCCAGGGCGCCAAAGAACAGCGGCACGCCCATGGCCAGGCAGAGCATGGCAAAGCTGCTGAGCTCCGGCAGAAGGATCTGCCCGACCACAAATGCCACCGGTATGGCCAGAAGGATCCCGCGCAGAAAGCTCATGCCGATCTGTGCGCCATTCTCGCGGCTGGCAAACAAGCTGCAGACCACACAGGTCAGTACCAACCCTCCGGGAGCCGCCTGCCAGGCGGTGGCCAGCCAGAAACTGGCCATCGCCAGAAACGCCAGGGCGCTGCGTGAACCGAACAGCAAGGCCAGCGACAGGTCACGATGAACCGCCAGGCTGTCGGCCACATCGTCTGTCGCGCTGCCCTCCTCCACCGCACGCAGGGCCAGGGTTGCCGCCATGGCGTTGTCGAGCAGCAGGGTCAGGCGCGCCAGGCAGTAGTGCTCGGCAGAACTGATGTTCTGGTCATGGGCCGAATCCCAGACCCGCTGGCGTAATAACAGTAGGTTAGCCTGGTCGGGTTGGGCCAGCAGCCCCTGGACCTCTTCGAACCATGGCGCCATGAGTTGGGCCTGCTGTTCGTCCAACTGACGCCACTGCCGGCGTACCGAGCGGGAAATACGCAACAGCACCAGCAACTTCTGGCTCAATCCGCGAATCGCCCGCGCCCGCTGGCGGCCCAGCCGGCCTTCGAACCAGGCGTGCTCACGTTGAGCGTCAACAGCAACGATGCGCCCGAGGATTTCCAGCAAACCCTTGCGCCCCTGCTCTTCACCGAGCAACGCTGCACTGGCGGCCTGCAAGCCACTTTGCCAGGCCTGGCGCGCCTGCCCGCTCAGTTGTTGCTCAACACGCATGGGCCAGAGCAAGGCGCTGGTGACAGTGGCACAGACAATCCCCAGGCAGATCTCGGTACAACGGGCGACCGCTTGGTCGAACACCAACAGCGGATGATTGACCGCTGGCAATGCGATAATTGCCACCGTGTAACCCGCCAGCACGAACGCGTAGGCCCAGGCGCTGCGCAGCAACGTGGAACAGGCAGTACACAGCGCCAGCCACAAGGCTAGCGCCAGTAAAAACAGCCAGGGCGTCTGGGCGAAGGCGCCGATAAACAGCACCGACATGACAGTGCCGACCAAGGTCCCCAGCAAGCGCGCCAGGCCCTTCTGCACCACCATCCCCGACAATGGCTGGGCGACGATGAACGCCGTCATCAGCGCCCAGGCCGGTTGTTCCAACCCCCAGCGCAGCGCCAGCCAAAGGGCCAGGCCACCACCGAAAAGGGTCTTGAGGGCAAACTGCACAGCGAGTTTGTTCGGCGCCAGCAGGGCCTGCAACGTGATGGGCACGGGACGCACCTTGAACGACGGTGTTGTAAAGATAGACAGAATCAGACGAGAAGTTCAGGACACAATTATTAGCTAGCTAACTATTAATAGTCCAGAGGGGCTGAGCGGATTTTTCACCGGCAAAAAAAATGGGCGACCGAAGTCGCCCTAAATGCCTTGCGTGCTCGTGACTGAAAAGGGTCAGCGCTCTTTGCGCTTGTTCGAGTCTTTCCAGATGAAAATTCCGAATCCGACGAAGAACAGCAACATCAGCCCGACTGTAACCACTCCAGCGATAACCACATTATCGAAGAACATGTCGGCCTCCATTCGCCTGAACCTGTCCGATGGGCTTAAGGTAACGAATGAGGCGGGGGAGGAAATTGACCGAGGTCAATAGCGCCCGGAACCGGGCGCGCAAGGCGGGTGCAGGGTTGACCTGCATCAAGTTTTCAACGCTTCTTGGGTTTGCCCTTGGGCTTCTTTTTCGCCTTGCCCAGCGGCATGGCCTGCTCGAACGCCTGGCGAACTTCGTTCAGGCGTTTTTCATTGCGGTCGTGGACCCTTCGGGCTCGTTCGGCACCGAGGTCGATCAGGTTGTCGTCTTGGCTCATGGGGGGCTCGGAAAGCGGACTGCGGTACCTCAATAATGCAGGCTGCAGGCGGCGCTGACCAGTGCTGCGTCCGCCTCAGACTTCGATGTCCACCAGCAACCCCTGGCGTGGCTGTTCGCCCATCAGGGGGGCTACCGGTACGGTGTTGTCGGCATTGACTTCATCGCCGGGCAACGCTTGATAGAGTTCTTGATCCTGGCTCGACTGGCGCCGGCGCTGGTGACGACGCTGCTCTTCACGCAGAAGAATGGCGGCCTGCTCCGGATCGCGGTGCTTGAGGTCGATGGCACTGTCACTGGAAGTCGGCTGCGCCGGGACCACGGGCTTGATGTCCGGCGTCGGCTTTACCGGGTCAAGTTGCTGTGTAACGGGTGCAGCGCTGAGCGGGATAAGGGGCGGCAGCATGGGATGTTCTCCTGTCGCCCATTATGTCGGCTGATGGCCATGGGCCTTGAGCCAGTATCGGTCAAATGTGAGGGTGGCGTCACAGTTATCCGTTACTGATCCTCTTCCTCGTCTGCCGGGGCAGGCTGGGCCTCGCTCCACGGGCGCTTGAGCACTTTGTTCCACACCTCGTTCAAATGATCACGCAACACCTGCGGCGCGCTGTGCAGCGACGGGCTGTCTTCGCGCTCGCCGCCATAGGGTTCTTCGCCTTCGATCGCAATCAGCGACTGACCGTTTATCGCATAGCTGGCCTCGCCCTCGCGCAGTTCGACACGCAACTCATGAGGATCAACACCTCCGCCGCAGAAGGCATGGCTGGCAACGGTGATTTCAGCCACGCCGTCATTATCGAGGTCGCTGACGCCGCTGACATCGGTATAAAAGCCGACATCCAGGTCGAGCCCGGGGCAGGTGGTTTCGCTCTCGATTTTCCAGTGCGGCTTGAAGCTGTCATCGGCCTGCCGCTCATAGCGTGTTGCGCTGAGCACCACGCGATCGACGTCCTGATTGGTTTCCTCGTCGCGGACCTGATCGTCATTGCGGCTCAGCACCAGCAGGCCTTCGCCCTCCTGGTCGCGGTAATGCACGCTCTGCACCGGCGATTGCACGCCCAGGGCTTCCAGTTGCGCCGCGGGAATCGGCGCAAGTATTTCGAAACCTTTCTTGTCACAGGCACCCAGCAGTAGCAGTCCCGCCACGGCCAGCGTTCGGATGAACCACGGGTTGGAGATCGGCATGGCTGTATCGAGCCCTCATTGGCGACAGCGGTTTTCGTCGATGAAGTTGCTAGACTCTTTGGTCTGCACGGAGCTATCCGTTAAGATAGTCGGCTTTTCATGGCGGGAGTCAGGCAGTATGGCGCAGCAGTATCAACCGGGGCAACGCTGGATCAGCGACAGCGAAGCCGAGCTAGGTCTGGGGACCGTTCTGGCACAGGACGGCCGCTTGTTGACCGTGCTCTACCCGGCCACTGGCGACACCCGCCAATACGCCCTGCGCAATGCGCCCCTGACCCGCGTGCGTTTCTCGCCTGGCGACCAGATCATTCACTTCGAGGGCTGGAAGCTGACCGTGCGCGAGGTCGAGGATGTTGACGGCCTGCTGGTCTACCATGGCCTCGACGCCCAGAACCAGGCCCGCACCCTGCCGGAAACCCAGCTGTCGAACTTCATCCAGTTCCGCCTGGCCAGTGACCGCCTGTTCGCCGGGCAGATCGACCCGCTACCGTGGTTTTCCCTGCGCTACAACACTTTGGAGCACACCAGCCGTCAACTGCAATCGTCGCTCTGGGGCCTGGGTGGCACCCGCGCACAACCGATTGCCCACCAGTTGCACATCGCCCGCGAAGTGGCCGACCGCATCGCCCCACGGGTACTGCTGGCCGATGAAGTGGGCCTTGGCAAGACCATCGAGGCTGGCCTGGTCATCCATCGCCAGTTGCTCTCGGGCCGCGCCAGCCGCGTATTGATCCTGGTCCCGGAGAACCTGCAACACCAATGGCTGGTGGAAATGCGCCGGCGCTTCAACCTGCAGGTCGCGCTGTTCGATGCCGAGCGCTTTATCGAAAGCGACGCCAGCAACCCGTTCGAGGATGCCCAACTGGCGCTGGTCGCCCTGGAGTGGCTGACCGAAGACGAAAAGGCCCAGGATGCACTGTTCGCCGCCGGCTGGGACCTGCTGGTGGTAGACGAGGCACATCACCTGGTCTGGCATGAAGAGCAGGTCAGCCCCGAGTACGCCTTGGTCGAGCAACTGGCCGAGATCATCCCCGGTGTCCTGCTACTGACTGCAACCCCAGAGCAACTGGGCCAGGACAGCCACTTCGCGCGCCTGCGCCTGCTTGATCCGAACCGTTTCCACGACCTTGCCGCCTTCCGTGCCGAGAGCGAACACTATCGCCCGGTCGCCGAAGCGGTACAGGAACTGCTCGACGAAGGCCGCCTGTCGCCCAAGGCCCACGCCACCATCGAAGGTTTCCTCGGTGCCGAAGGCGAAGCCCTGCTGGCCGCAGTCAACGATGGCGACACCCAGGCCAGCGCCCGGCTGATTCGCGAACTGCTGGACCGCCACGGCACCGGCCGAGTGCTGTTCCGCAACACCCGCGCCGCGGTTCAAGGCTTTCCTGAGCGCAACCTGCACCCCTACCCGCTGCCCAACCCCGACCAGTACATGGAATTGCCACTGGGCGAGCACGCCGAGCTGTATCCGGAAGTGTCCTTCCAGTCCCAGGGCGAAGGCAGTGAAGAAGAGCGCTGGTGGCGTTTCGACCCACGGGTCGACTGGCTGATCGACACCCTGAAGATGCTCAAGCGGGTCAAGGTCCTGGTGATCTGTGCCCACGCCGAAACCGCCATGGACCTGGAAGACGCCTTGCGCGTGCGTTCCGGCATTCCGGCCACGGTGTTCCATGAAGGCATGAGCATCCTTGAGCGTGACCGCGCCGCCGCCTACTTCGCCGACGAAGAATTCGGCGCCCAGGTGTTGATCTGTTCGGAAATCGGCAGTGAAGGCCGCAACTTCCAGTTTGCCCATCACCTAGTGCTGTTCGACCTGCCTGCCCACCCGGACCTGCTTGAGCAGCGTATCGGCCGTCTGGACCGTATCGGCCAGAAGCACACCATCGAGCTGCATGTTCCGCACCTGCAGAACAGCCCGCAGGAACGTCTGTTCCAGTGGTACAACCAGGCCTTGAACGCCTTCCTCAACACCTGCCCGACCGGCAACGCCCTGCAGCATCAGTTCGGCCCGCGCCTGCTGCCGCTGCTCGAAAGCGGTGACGACGATGAATGGCAAGCGCTGGTGGACGAAGCCCGCGCCGCGCGCGAGCGCCTGGAAGCCGAGCTGCACAGTGGCCGCGACCGCCTGCTTGAGCTCAACTCAGGGGGCGCCGGTGAAGGCCAGGAACTGGTCGAGGCGATCCTTGAGCAGGACGACCAGTTCGCCCTGCCCATCTACATGGAAACCCTGTTCGACGCCTTTGGTATCGACAGCGAAGACCACTCGGAAAACGCACTGATCCTCAAACCGAGCGAAAAAATGCTCGACGCCAGCTTCCCGCTGGGCGACGACGAAGGCGTGACCATCACCTACGACCGCAACCAGGCGCTGTCGCGCGAAGACATGCAGTTCATCACCTGGGAGCACCCGATGGTCCAGGGCGGCATGGACCTGGTGCTGTCCGGCTCGATGGGCAACACCTCGGTGGCCCTGATCAAGAACAAGGCGCTCAAGCCGGGCACTGTCCTGCTGGAGCTGCTGTACGTCAGTGAAGTGGTGGCGCCGCGTGCCCTGCAACTGGGCCGTTACCTGCCACCGGCGGCCTTGCGCTGCCTGCTCGACACCAACGGTAATGACCTGGCTTCGCGGGTCTCGTTCGAGACCCTCAACGACCAGCTCGAAAGCGTGCCCAAGGCCAGCGCCAACAAGTTCATCCAGGCCCAGCGCGATGTGCTGGCGCCACGGATCAACAGCGGCGAAACCAAGATCATGCCGCGCCATGCCGAACGCGTTGCTGAGGCCCAGCGGCGCCTGGCAGCGGAAACCGACGAAGAACTGGCACGCATGACTGCGTTGCAAGCGGTCAACCCAAGCGTGCGCGACAGCGAAATCGAGGCGCTGCGCAAGCAGCGTGAGCAAGGCCTGGCAATGCTGGAAAAAGCGGCGCTGCGCCTGGAAGCGATTCGGGTGCTGGTCGCCGGTTAATTCGCGTTGAATCAATCGCGGGGCAAGCCCGCTCCTACAGGGATGTTGATGACCTCTGTAGGAGCGGCGGTGCGACGATTCGACTTGCCCCGCGATGTTTTCAAGCCACCGCAGGCTGGGCGCCCAGCGCCTCACTATCAGCCACCATCCCTTCCCTCATCCGTTGCGCATCCCGGCTAAAGCACCGCGAGGCCAGCAACAGGAACCCCAGCGTCAACATCAACGCTATCGGTATCAGGTACATCGCGCCATGCAGGCCTTCAGCCTTGAACGCCTCGCTCATCTGCGCCGCCCCCGCCGCCTGCATCGCCGCTACCGCAAAGTGGTCCGACAGCGCGCCGACCACCACTGGCCCCAGGCCACCCCCCAACAGATACAGCCCGGCAAAGAACAACGCCATCGCAGTCGCCCGCAACCGTGGCTGCACCACATCCTGAATGGCGGTGTAAACACAGGTATAGAAGTTGTAGGCAAACAGCCAGCCAAGCCCGAACACAGCCACGAACACACCGATCTCGACCCGCCCGGCGTGCAGCGCCCAGGCTGTCGCCACGGTCGCAACCAGCATGCTCAAGGCCCCGAACAACAAGCGCCCGTTGGCAAAGCGCTGGTGCACCTTGTCGGCAATCCAGCCGCCGAGGGTCAGGCCCACCAAACCGGTCAGGCCGACAATCAAACCGGTAGCCACTGCGGCCTGCTGCAGCGAAAGGAGAAAATAGCGCTGCAACATCGGCACCATGAATGAGTTGCACGCGTAGCTGGCAAAGTTGAAGGTCAGGCCAGCCAGCACCAACCAGCAAAAGGTCGGAATGCTCAGCAGCCTCCGTAAGGGGCGGTCCAGCGGCGCCTGGGAAATTGCCACCGGCTCTGCTGCCCCGCGTGCTGGCTCGCGAATCATGAACATGAACACCGCCAGCAACAGCCCTGGCACTGCGGCGATAAAGAATGGCGCCCGCCAGCTGTCAAAGGCCTGCACCATCGCACCAATGCTGAAGAACGCCAGCAACAACCCCAGCGGCAGCCCGAGCATGAAAATACCCATGGCCCGCGACCGCCGCTCAGCCGGGAACAGGTCACCGATCAGTGAGTTGGCCGCAGGCGCATAACTGGCCTCGCCGATCCCCACCCCCATGCGCACCAGCAAAAAACTCCAGAAGCTGCCAACCATGCCGTTGACCGCCGTCAGCCCGCTCCAGGCCACCAGCCCCCAACCCATCAATTTGCTGCGCGAACCGTTGTCGGCCAGGCGCCCCAACGGCAGCCCGGCAATCGCATAAACCAAGGTAAAAGCAGTGCCGATCAGGCCGATCTGGAAGTCGCTCAGATGCCACTCGAGGCGGATCGGCTCAATGATGATGGCGGGTATGGTGCGGTCGAAGAAGTTGAACAGGTTGGCCAGAAACAACAGGAACAGGATTCGCCAAGCGTTCGTCGCTTGAGTGGAGCTCTGCATCGATCAGTCCCTCTTTATTATTGTTCGGGGCTTTCCAGCACACCGAACTCAATCTAGAAGGCGATCCGCGATCTGTCTGCCACCATTGACCGTATTGATACCGGGTAATTGTAACCATTTGCAGTTTTAGAACCTGACGCTATTACCTCAATGAACAAATCGTAGGGGTCAATCTGCCATTATTCAGGATGGACTAATCATCCATTCCTATACTCCTGCAGAACGGTCTCCGAACGAGGTATGGGGGGCACGCGTGCACACTAGACCAAGAGAGATGCTATGGAGTGGCTGGGGCTGCAAATGCTCGCCGAACTTCCGGCAACCGGACAAATCCTACTTGATTGCAGGCACAACCCGTATCTGGTTCTGCTTGCGTTTCTGATCGCTAGCGCCGGCAGCTTCGCCACACTCGATATGGCCGAGCGCCTGAGCCATGTCGAACTCCCTGCGGCCCAGCGTCAGTGGCGCCTGCTCGGCGCCTGCTGCCTGGCCGGTGGCATCTGGGCCATGCATTTCGTCAGCATGCTGGCCCTGCAAACGCCGCTGGAAGTGCATTACGACGTTACCCTGACCGGCACCTCATTGCTGATCATGCTGCTGGCCGCCTGGATGGCCATGAATACCCTGGGCCGCCAGGAACTGCAGCCGCGCCACTATGTGCAAGCAGCAGTGTGTTTTGGCCTGGGTATCGTTGCCATGCACTACACCGGTATGGCCGCCATGCGCTCCACTGCCCAGCAGTTCTATCGCCCGGACCTGGTCGCCGCCTCAGCTGCCGCAGCCATTGCTACCAGCCTGGCGGCCTTGTTGTTCGCGCGCTTTTTTCGCAACGGCAGCGGCACGCTCTACCTGGTGATGAAGTATGGCGCCAGCCTGATACTCGCCGCAGGCATTGTCGGCACCCATTTGCTGGGGATGGCGGCATTGACCCTGGTGATCCCTCCCGATACGCCATTGTCGCTACCGGTCAGTGACAACAGCCTGCAACTGAGCCTGACCATTGCCTTTATTACCCTGCTGATCAGCGCCAGCAGCATCAGCGCGGCACTGTCGGACAAAAAGCTGCAAAGCAAGGAGCACGACCTTCGGCGGGTCAACGTACTGCTCAGCCAACTCGACCAGGCACGGGTGTCGCTGCAGCAGGCGGCCCATTACGATGCACTGACCAACCTGGTCAATCGCCGTGGTTTCAACCAGGTGTTCGCCGAGCGCCTCGCCGAGCAAACGGCCAATGACGGCATGCTGGCCGTGATGTTCCTCGACATCGACCACTTCAAACGCATCAACGACAGCCTTGGCCATGACGCAGGCGACGAGTTGCTCAAGGTGATTGCCGCACAGATCAAGACCGCCACCCGCAGCCAGGATGTGGTCGCCCGGTTTGGCGGCGACGAGTTCTGCATCCTCACCGCCTTGCACAGCCGTGATGAGGCCCGCCACCTGGCCCAGCGCATCATGCAGAAGATGAAAGAGCCGATTGACCTCGCCGGGCGGCGCATGGTCATGACCACCAGCATCGGCATCAGCGTGTTCCCCGATGACGGCCGCAGCTGCGAAGAACTGCTGAAAAACGCCGACTTGGCCCTGTATCAATCCAAAGGTTGCGGGCGCAACATCCTCAATTTCTTCAACAGTAACCTGAAAACCCGGGCCACCCTGGAGCTGCAGCTGGAGGAAGAACTGCGTATCGCCCTGCTCGAAGAGCGTGGCTTGCGCATTCATTACCAACCGATTTTCGACCTGCACTCCGGCCAGGTCGCCAAGCTTGAAGCGCTGGTGCGTTGGCAACATCCACAACACGGCTTGCTCAGCCCCGACCGTTTCATCGGTATTGCCGAAGCCAACGGCCTGATCGCTGACCTGGACCTGTGGGTGCTGCGCCATGCCTGCGCCGACCTCGCCCAGCTCAACCGTCATGGCTATGACGGGCTGAAAGTCACGGTCAACTGCTCGGCGCTGACCCTGGCTCGCGAAGAACTGGCCTGGGAAGTTGAAGACGCTCTGCGCCAGGCCGGGATCCCGGCGCGCCAACTGGAGCTGGAAGTCACCGAAAACGCCCTGATGGGCAACATTCACAACACCATCGCCTTGCTCAAGGGTATTCGTGCCCAAGGCGTGTCGCTGTCGATTGATGACTTCGGTACCGGCTACTCGTCACTGGCCTACCTCAAACGCCTGCCGCTGGACACGCTGAAGATCGATCGATCATTTATTCAGGATGTACCGCGCAGCCGGCAGGACATGGAAATCGTCCAGGCAATCATCGTCATGGCCCATACCCTGCACCTGCAAGTCATCACCGAAGGGGTCGAGACCATCGAGCAGTACCAGTTCCTTGCCCAGCATGGCTGCGATTACCTCCAGGGTTACCTGCTCAGCCGACCGCTGCCGCTGGGCGAGCTGCGCCCGGTGCTGGGCGAACTCAATCAGCGCCATGAACAGGCACTGGAGCGTTGCAATCCTTTTGCCGGTACAGATCAATCAAAGTCGCCGGATCTTTTTGCAGATAGCCCTGACTACCATGCAAGCGCATCAGTTGCGCGGCCAGGCCGCTGATAGGCGTCGCCGAGCCCTGCTCGCGGGAGAACTTCACGGCGCTGTCCAAGTCCTTGAGCAAGGTGCGCACGTGCCACTTCACCGGTTCAAAACGACTTTCGGCCATTTGCGGGGCGAGAATCTGCAAGGGTTTTGAATCGGCAAAACCTCCGGCCAGGGCCTCGGAAATCAGGCGGGCGTCCACGCCCGATTGCTCGGCCAGCGCCACCACCTCGGCAATCACCAAGGCATTGCAGGCGACGATCATCTGGTTGCAGGCCTTGGTCACCTGCCCTGCGCCTACCGGCCCCATGTGGGTGACCCGCTGGCCGAGGGTCAGCAAGATCGGCCGCACACGATCAAGATCTGCCGCCGAGCCACCGGCCATGATTGCCAGGGTGCCGGCTTCGGCGCCCGGGGTGCCGCCGGATACCGGTGTATCGAGCCAGCCCATGCCGGTGCTGGCCGCCAGTTCACTGGCCATTTCCCGAGTGGCCGTCGGCTCCAGGCTGGAGAAATCCACCAGCAACTGGCCGGCCTTGCCACCCGCGGCAATCCCCTCCTGGCCAAACACCACCTCACGCACCACTGCGGTATCGGCCAGGCACAGCATCAACACATCAGCGTGCTGACACAGCTCGGCCGGGGTTGCCACCTGACGTGCGCCAGCGTTGATCAGTTCGGCGCATTTGTCCGGCGAGCGGTTCCACACCGTCAGCGGATAACCCGCTGCCAACAGCCGCCGGCACATGGGCAAGCCCATCAGACCGATACCGGCAAACCCCAACAAAGGACGTGCAGTGCTCATGAATAGCTCCAGACAAATTAAAGAAGTTGACTGATCGGACGATTCAGTTTGCAGGCGTGACAAGGAAAACTCTTACATCGGCATAGGGTGCCCCCCTATCGCTCACGCCAAATGCGCGCTGATACAGTCGCGAACCTTACCCAGTGATGGCTCTATGCTACCTACTAGAACAGCCACCCACCCCCAGGCAAATGGCGCAAAATGACCTCCAAGACTACTTCTGCCAACGCGGTTTCCGAGCTGACTTCATCCACTCCCGCGTACAGCGCTCCCGGCTCGAGTTACTACAGCCCGCGGACGCTTAACCCGCAGCAGTACCTGTACTTCACCGAAACCGATATCCAGCGCATCCTCGATAACCTGGACGGCCTGCGTGACCTGGTGTTCCCGCCCAGCGTGCATGTCGAAGACGACACTCAACTGCGCCTGGACCAGCAATTCCCTTCGGTGTGCCTGATCGGCCTGGGCCGCTGTGGCTCGAACATCGCCCTGGATGTTGCTGAACTTGTATACAACGCCAGGACCTTTTACCTCAACGAATTCAACAACGAAGACCGCGCCAGCAGCGAACCAAACTACAGCCCTGCGCGCTGGATTCGCAACAACCTGCGCCTGGTGCAGAACAAGAGCGCCAAGCCAGTGTTCCTGGTAGAGCCGCTGGTAATGCTCGGCGACCTGGACAAGGACATCGCCGGCCGCATCCGTTTTTCGCGCAAGGGTGAAAAGAGCGGGTTCATCCGCGACTACAGCAAAATGAAGATCATGGACCTCTCCGAAGTCCATGCAGGCGGTGCCGGTAACGCGCCGATTCTCGGCCAGTACCTGGCCAAGATCATCCTCAACAAGGAAACCCAGCGCTTCTCCAGCGCCGACTGGAAGCTGATCCACTCCTACCTGATCGACTCCTGCGGGATCAAGGCCAACCAGTCGCGGCTGTACTTCTACATCTTCAGCGCCGGTGGCGGTACCGGTTCGGGCATGGCCTCGGAGTTCGGCCTGGCCCAGCAGTACTCGTACATGAACAAGACCTTCGACACCAAGCCGGCCGACGAAAACGACGGCAAGAGCGGTCATTCGTTTGTCTTCGAGCCGATCTTCACCAGCGGCATCTGCGTGCTGCCGAACATCTCCGATCACCGCAGCGAAATGTCCGAAGCCCTGCACATCAACGCCGGACGGCTGCTGTGCAAGTACCTGTCCGAAGAGTGGGACTTTTCGTACAACTTCGACAACGAGGACAGCAGCGAAGCCAGCGTCATGGGCCGTATCCGCCCCTGGAACGCGATGATGCTGATTTCCAACGACATCATGCGCTACGCCGAAGCGAACGATGACGGCAACATCCAGAACATTGATGTCAATGCCATGGAGAAGCACGCCAACCAGTACATCTCCCAACAGATCTTCAACATCCTCACCGCCCAGGCGGTAACCACCGACTACGACCAGAACTACTTCCGTCGTGCTGGCATCGACATCGGCGAAACCATCCGCCTGGATGCCAACGACCTGTTCATGAGCCTGGCAGGCCCGGTGGCGATTGCCTATGCCGAATCGGTAGTGCCGGAACAGCCGTCGCCAAGCTCGGACAAGTTCAAGGTGTTCGAGAAGGAGCAGCCACGGCTGAACATTGACGATCTGTTCTTCCGTTCCATCGACCTGCCGCACTTCAACAAGGTGACCCAGGCGATCGAAGGCATCAGCCTGCTGCCGATCGAGTCCAGTCGCTACCGCGCCGCGCTTGAGCAATACCAGGCCTCCGGTTATGACGCCGCGGCGCTGCACGACCTGCATTTCTTCAAGAACTGCTCGTCGGTGGTGTCGATCGTGTCCCTGCCCAAGGACTACAAGCTGTCGTACATGGACCTGAACCGGCTCAAGACTCATTTGAACAGCCTGTTCCCCAACACCACGCTCAAGCGCTATGCGCTGGTGATCGGTGCCTCGGCCAACCTGTCGCTGACCACCCTGATTGCCAAGAGCCCATGCCTGTCAGACGACTTCCTGACCTTGATCGTGGCCTTCATCAAGCGCTGCTTCGCACGTAACCCGTACCGTTTCGACGACACCCTGGACAATGCCGTCCTTGAGTTCATCACCAGCGACGTCTTCGATGAAGACCGCATCGACGACCTGCTCAACGAGTTCGAGAACCCGGCGAAGATCCTCGATACCAACTGGTACGCGATCAAACCGATGTACGAGAAAAAGTACCGGGAGTTGATCAACGACAAGAGCAAGTTCGTCTCGATCAATGACATCCGGCTGTCACGCGAATGTGTGAAGAAAGCGGTGAAGTATCTGCGTGAGATTTACCGTCACCGTATTGGCAAGACCCGGGTGATCTCGCTGAACAGTCATACCGGGAAAATCGATTACTGATTGAAAGCATCGCGGGGCAAGCCCGCTCCTACATCTGTAGGAGCGGGCTTGCCCCGCGATTTGACTGTTACCGCACTGTCTCGGCACACCCAACTGTTACCAACAGTCACCCTGACTGAACAGTCCCGCGCACCAAAACCTCCTCGCTGTGCATTTTCACGCACCAATTTGGCGCATGTTCAGCCTTTGGTCTTTTCCTGAATCACGATAAACGGCGAAACCACCACCGCCCAGATCTCTGGATCGCGGCTCTGAAGGTCTAGCGCCTGGTGCGCAGTGACCGCGCCGACAGTGCCATCATCACGCCACTTAGCAAAGGCATCGCTACGGTTTTCGGCCATTGCCTGTGCAACTTCAATCAGGTCCAGGTTCGGGTCGACCCAAATCAGGTCACCCTTGGCCCAAAAACGCTCCAGCGCTTTCCACTCGATTGTTGCCGTCTCGCCGAGCAATTTGGCATAGAGGGTGCTTGGTTGATCAGTCATGGGTTCCTACCAGAAATAATTCGACCGCGATAAAGGTCGGTATTTTTGCAGAAAAACCCAGTTTCAAAATAAGTAATTGATCGACAAGGTGGTAAATGCCCGGCATTGACCAGAGAAACTGGCAAAACGGTGGCGTTTTTCTATAACTTTCTGTCGATTAGGCGACACCCCCGGTTTTTGCCCCAGCGGGCCTGCTTTTCAAGCGACAAAGCAGCGCTCTACACTGTACCGGTACAGTTGCCAGGGCCGATCCGGGGGTTATCCGGGTCCGTGGCGAGGCGTGGCCTCCCATGGAACCTGATCCGGTCCTCAAGCTCTGGCCGCCAGGACTATAAAAATTACAACAGAATGAGTGGAGCACTATGAGTAAGGCTACTAAGCAGATTTCCAAGCTGTTTGCCGCAATGGTACTGGCCGGGGTTGCCAGCCATTCGTTTGCAGCCGATACCATCAAGATCGGCATCGCCGGCCCGAAAACCGGCCCGGTCACTCAGTACGGCGACATGCAGTTCATCGGTGCAAAACAGGCCATCAAGGACATCAACGCCAAGGGCGGCGTCGACGGCAAGATGCTTGAAGCCAAAGAATACGATGACGCCTGCGACCCTAAACAGGCCGTGGCAGTCGCCAACAAAGTGGTCAACGACGGCGTCAAGTACGTGGTCGGCCACCTGTGCTCCAGCTCTACCCAGCCTGCGTCCGACATCTACGAAGACGAAGGCGTGATCATGATCACCCCCGCTGCCACCAGCCCGGAAATCACCGCTCGCGGCTACAAACTGATCTTCCGCACCATCGGCCTGGACAGCGCCCAGGGCCCGGCGGCCGGCAACTACATCGCCGACCACGTCAAACCGAAAGTGGTTGCGGTACTGCACGACAAGCAGCAGTACGGTGAAGGTATCGCCAGCGCCGTGAAAACCACCCTCGAAGGCAAAGGCGTCAAGGTTGCCGTGTTCGAAGGCCTCAACGCCGGCGACAAGGACTTCTCTTCGATCATCCAGAAGCTCAAGCAAGCCAACGTCGACTTCGTCTACTACGGCGGCTACCACCCAGAGCTGGGCCTGATCCTGCGTCAGGCCAAAGAGAAAGGCGTGAACGCCAAGTTCATGGGCCCTGAAGGTGTCGGCAACGACTCCATCTCGCAAATCGCCCAGGGTGCCTCCGAAGGCCTGCTGGTCACCCTGCCCAAGTCCTTCGATGCCGACCCTGCGAACAAGGCCATCGCCGACGCTATCAAAGCTGATGGCAAAGACCCTAGCGGCCCGTTCGTGTTCCCGGCCTACTCGGCTGTTGAGCTGATCGCCGAAGGCATCAAGGCCGCCAAGTCCGAAGACACTGCCAAGGTGGCCGAGGCCATCCACGCCGGTACCTTCAAGACCCCGACCGGTGACCTGTCGTACGACGCCAAAGGCGACCTGAAAGACTTCAAATTCGTGGTCTACGAATGGCATTTCGGCAAACCTAAAACCGAGGTTTCTCCTCAGTAACCCCGTCTGACTACATGACCACAAGCCCACTGTGCGAGCAGTGGGCTTTGTTTTACGAGGTTCATGGACCTTGTTCCCGCGATCCGGGAGCAGGTTCACCTGAAAATCTTAAAACCGTCACCAGCGGTTCGCTGACAGTGCCTGTACCAAAGTGGCCAAGACCACACGACCGGGCCGGGGGCATCCCCACCAGTGAAATGCGTATCAGGTTTTTAGGAGCGCTGTAATGCCTGAGATCTATCACTTCTTCCAACAGCTGGTTAATGGCCTGACCATTGGCAGCACCTATGCCTTGATAGCCATTGGCTACACAATGGTTTACGGCATCATTGGAATGATCAACTTCGCCCATGGCGAGGTGTACATGATTGGTTCCTATGTGGCTTTCATTGCCCTTGCCGGGCTGGCCATGATGGGTATCGATTCACTGCCGATATTGATGACCGTCGCTTTCGTCGCCACGATCTTCGTAACCAGTGCCTATGGCTACAGTATCGAACGGGTCGCCTACCGTCCGTTGCGTAACAGCAACCGGTTGATCCCGCTGATTTCTGCCATCGGTATGTCGATTTTCCTGCAAAACACCGTATTGCTATCCCAGGACTCCAAGGACAAGTCCATCCCCAACCTGATCCCTGGGAGTATCTCCTTCGGCCCGGGCGGCGCAGAGGAAGTGCTGATCTCCTACATGCAGATCCTGGTTTTCATCGTCACCCTGGTGGCCATGACCGGTTTGACCCTGTTCATCTCCCGCTCGCGTCTGGGCCGGGCCTGCCGGGCCTGTGCCGAAGACATCAAGATGGCCAACCTGTTGGGCATCAACACCAACAACATCATCGCCCTGACCTTCGTCATCGGTGCGGCCCTGGCCGCCGTGGCGGCGGTACTGCTGAGCATGCAGTACGGCGTGATCAACCCCAACGCCGGCTTCCTGGTGGGCCTGAAGGCCTTTACCGCAGCGGTACTGGGCGGCATCGGCAGTATTCCAGGCGCCATGCTCGGAGGGCTGGTGCTGGGGGTGGCTGAAGCTTTTGGCGCCGATATCTTCGGTGACCAGTACAAGGACGTAGTGGCGTTCGGCCTGTTGGTTCTCGTGCTGTTGTTCCGTCCGACCGGCATTCTCGGCCGTCCGGAGGTTGAAAAAGTATGAACAAAAATCTCAAACAGGCGTTCTTCAGCGCCTTGCTGGTCTGGGCCGTGGCCTTCCCGGTACTGGGACTCAAACTCAGCATCGACGGCATCAACCTGATCGTTCACAGTCAGGGGCCGTTCACCATCACGGTGATTGCCGTGTGCTCGGTGCTGATGTTCCTGCGTGTGCTGTTTGACAAGCAGTGGAGCACCGTTACTCGCAGGCGCTCCGATCGCAAGCTGATCTCGCCCGCGGTGAGCAACTTCCTGACCCTGCCCAAGACGCAGCGCTGGGTAATCCTCGGCCTGATCATGGTTGCCCTGGTCTGGCCGTTCTTCGGCTCGCGCGGCGCGGTCGACATTGCCACCCTGATCCTGATCTACGTGTTACTGGGCCTGGGCCTGAACATCGTGGTCGGTCTGGCAGGCCTGCTCGACCTGGGTTATGTCGGCTTCTACGCCGTCGGCGCCTACAGCTACGCCCTGCTGTCGCACTACTACGGCCTGAGCTTCTGGATCTGCCTGCCGATCGCTGGCCTTATGGCGGCGACCTTCGGCTTTTTGCTCGGATTCCCGGTATTGCGTCTGCGCGGTGACTACCTGGCCATCGTGACCCTGGGTTTCGGTGAGATCATCCGCTTGTTCCTGCGTAACCTCACCGGTCTTACCGGCGGTCCAAACGGGATCAGCAACATCGAGAAACCGACCTTCTTCGGCCTGACCTTCGAACGCAAAGCCGCCGAAGGCATGCAGACCTTCCACGAGTTCTTCGGCCTGCAGTACAACTCAATCAACAAGGTGATCTTCCTCTACCTGGTAGCGCTGCTGCTGGCACTGCTGGCGCTGTTCGTGATCAACCGGCTGCTGCGCATGCCGATCGGTCGTGCCTGGGAAGCCCTGCGTGAAGACGAGATTGCCTGCCGCGCGCTGGGTCTGAACCCCACCGTGATCAAGCTGTCGGCGTTCACCCTGGGTGCCTGCTTCGCCGGTTTCGCCGGCAGCTTCTTCGCCGCGCGCCAAGGCCTGGTGACACCGGAGTCGTTCACCTTCATCGAATCGGCCATCATCCTGGCCATCGTCGTGCTGGGCGGCATGGGCTCTCAGTTGGGCGTGATTCTGGCGGCCATCGTGATGATCCTGCTGCCTGAACTGATGCGCGAATTCAGCGAATACCGCATGTTGATGTTCGGTGCGCTGATGGTGTTGATGATGATCTGGCGTCCGCAAGGCCTGCTGCCTATGCAACGTCCACATATGGAGCTGCGTCGATGAGCCGCGAAATTCTGCAAGTCAGCGGCCTGAGCATGCGCTTCGGCGGCTTGTTGGCGGTCAACGGCGTGGCCCTGACCGTCAAGGAAAAACAGGTGGTGGCGTTGATCGGCCCGAACGGCGCAGGCAAGACCACGGTGTTCAACTGCCTGACCGGCTTCTACAAGCCCAGTGACGGCACCATCCTGCTCGATGGTCAACCGATCCAGGGCCTGGCCGGCCATGAGATCGCCCGCAAGGGCGTGGTGCGGACCTTCCAGAACGTGCGTCTGTTCAAAGAGATGACCGCCCTGGAGAACCTGCTGATCGCCCAGCACCGGCACCTGAACACCAACTTCCTCGCCGGCCTGCTCAAGACCCCGTCCTTCCGCCGCAGTGAGCTCGAAGCGAAGGAGTACGCGCGGTACTGGCTGGAGAAGGTCAACCTGCTCGAGTTCGCCAACCGTCCTGCTGGCACGCTTGCCTATGGCCAGCAACGTCGCCTGGAAATCGCCCGCTGCATGATGACCCGTCCACGGATCATCATGCTCGACGAACCGGCGGCCGGCCTGAACCCGAAAGAGACCGAGGACCTCAAGGCGCTGATCAGCATCCTGCGTGAAGAGCACAATGTCACCGTGCTGCTGATCGAGCACGACATGAAGCTGGTGATGAGCATCTCCGACCACATCGTGGTGATCAACCAGGGTACACCCCTGGCAGACGGTACGCCGGATCAGATCCGCGACAACCCTGAAGTGATCAAAGCCTACCTGGGGGAAGCGTAAATGCTGCAGTTTGAAAACGTTTCCACCTTCTACGGCAAGATCCAGGCACTGCACAGCGTCAACGTCGAGATCCGCCAGGGTGAGATCGTCACCCTGATCGGCGCCAACGGTGCCGGCAAGTCGACCCTGCTGATGACCCTCTGCGGCTCGCCGCAAGCGAGCAGCGGCAGCATCCGCTACCTGGGCGAAGAGCTGGTCGGACAGTCGTCCTCGCACATCATGCGCAAGAGCATCGCCGTGGTCCCTGAAGGCCGCCGTGTGTTCGCCCGCCTGACCGTGGAGGAGAACCTGGCCATGGGCGGCTTCTTCACCGACAAGGGCGACTACCAGGAGCAGATGGACAAGGTCCTGCAGTTGTTCCCGCGCCTGAAGGAGCGCTTCAGCCAGCGTGGCGGCACCATGTCCGGGGGCGAGCAGCAGATGCTCGCCATCGGCCGGGCGCTGATGAGCAAGCCCAAGCTGCTGCTGCTCGACGAGCCTTCGCTGGGCCTGGCGCCGATCATCATCCAGCAGATCTTCGATATCATCGAGCAACTGCGCCGTGATGGCGTGACGGTGTTCCTGGTCGAGCAGAATGCCAACCAGGCATTGAAGGTCGCTGACCGCGCCTATGTGCTGGAAAACGGCCGGGTGGTGATGGAAGGCACCGGCGAAGCGCTGCTCACCGACCCCAAGGTACGCGACGCTTACCTGGGCGGCTGATGCCGCTGTGCAACACATGAAAAAGGCCTTCGGGCCTTTTTTCTTGCCCGCTGTAACGCCTCCAGGGTACGCGACTCTAGTGCTGCAGGTGAGCCAGAACACTGGCCCTCACCTCTTCCCTCTACTGGAGCCTTAGCATGAACAAGACCTTTCGCAGCGCTGCCCTCATCCTCACTCTGGGCTCGGGCCTGGCCTTTCTGCCCCTGGTGCACGCCGCCGATGACATGAAGATGAGTAAGGAGGCGAGCATGGACAAGGACATGAAAATGGACAAGAAAATGGCCGACGAGCAGAAGATGGACATGAACAAGGATATGAACAAGGACAAAAAAATGGAAAAGAACGACAAGATGATGAAAAACGAAAAGCACGACGACAAGATGTAAGCCCTACAGGGTCTGCAATGCCTGACTACCACGCCTGAACCAGCTCAGCAGGTAATCAACCAGTACCTGGACCCGCTGGGGCATCCCTCCCTGATAGGGGTGTACCAGAAACAGCGGTACGCTGCGCGTCTGATAGTCGCGCAGCAACCACTGCAAACGGCCGTCAGCCAGTTCCGCGTGCAGCATGTACGAGGGCAGACGGGCGATCCCCGCGCCCAGCAGCGCCGCCTTCTTCAGCAGGCTGTAATGATTGCTGGCAAAGCTGCCAGCCACCTGCACCCGCAACAATTCATGCTGCTGATGGTACAGCCACTCTTCACGACCGCTGTAATGGCTGTTGAGCAGGCAACGATGGCTGCTCAGCTCGGCCGGCACTCGTGGCTCGCCATGACGCTGCAGGTAATCCGGACTGGCACAGGTCAACTCTTGCATGGCCAGCAACGGGCGGGCAACCAGGCGCGCGTCATCCTCGACTTCGGTGCGAATCGCCAGGTCGAAGCCATCTCCCAGCAGGTCGCGATAACCGTTGTTCAGTTCAAGCTCGACCTGCAAATCCGGGTAACGGCTGGAAAACTCCAGCAACAGCCCTTCAAAAAACGTCTCGCCCAACGACACCGGCACGGTGATACGCACCGGGCCCGCCAGTTCGTCCTTGAGCATGGCCAGGGTCTGCCGCGCCCCTTCCATCTGCCGCACCAGTGCCTGCGCCTGAGGCAGCAACATGGCGCCGGCCGCCGTCAGGCTGAGCCGGCGCGTTGTACGGTGCAGCAACTTGACGCTGTGGCTGGCCTCCAGGGCGCTGATGCGCTTGGACAACTGTCCCTTGCTCCAGCCCAGTTGTTGCGCAGCCTGGGTAAAACTGCCGGCATCCATCAATACGGCAAAAGCCGAAAGGTCATCGAGGTCGCTCATGGATTGTTTCCGCATGAAAACCAAAGGTTGCCTATTAGCACGCTTATCTGCAGAAAAATCCACCCTAGACTTGAACCTTGTCTCCATTCACTTATGAGGAACAGCTCAATGAAAATCCTGTTGATCGGCGCCAACGGTACCATCGGTTCGGCGGTTGCCACTGAACTTGAGCAGCGTCATGAGGTGCTACGCATCGGCCGCAGCAGCGGCGACTACCAGGTCGACATCAGCGACAGCACCTCGATCCGACGCCTGTTCGAACAGACCGGGCGCTTCGATGCCCTGGTCTGCGCTGCCGGCAACGTGACCTTCGCGCCCCTGGAAGAAATGAATGCAGAGCATTTCGCCCTGGGCCTGAACGACAAGCTCATGGGCCAGGTCAACCTGCTACTGATCGGCCGCGAGTTCATCAATGATGGCGGCTCGTTCACCTTTACCAGCGGCATCCTCAACCGTGATCCGATTCGCTCCGGCGCCTCGGCCGCTCTGGTCAACGGCGCACTCGATGCCTTCGTCAAGGCCGCCGCCATCGAATTGCCTCGCGGCCTGCGGGTCAATGCCATCAGCCCCACCGTACTGGTCGAAGCCATGTCGGCCTATGCCCCGTATTTCCGCGGATTCAAACCAGTGCCGGCTGTCGACGTGGCACTGGCTTATGCCAAGAGCGTCGAAGGATTGCAGAGCGGCCAGACCTACCAGGTGGGCTAAGGCTTGTGATCGGCTGTTAGCCTGCGTAACGTGGCGGCACCTTTTGCTCGAGATGCTGGAGTTTGCTTGATGCGTGCCGCCCCTTCGCTGTTGCTTGTCGCCTTGTTGCCGCTGTTTGCCGGCTGCCAGCTGCTGGCTGAAAAGCCGCAAGCCGCCTCCACCGAGGGGCAGACCCGCCTACAGGGCGAACTGACAGCCCAGGGCGGACAACTGCTGTTCAAGCCCTGCGAAGAAACCCGCCGCTTTGCCGTCAATGACAGCGGCAACACCGGCCTGCTGCAGGAAGCTAGCGCACTGGCAGCCACCCCCGGCACGCTGTTCGCCGATGTGCGCGGAAGCTTCTCGGCCAGCCAGAAGGCCGGCAACGACGGCCAGTTGAATGTACAGCGCCTGTACCGCGTCGAACACTCCAGCAGTGCCTGCAGCGACCCCAACTTCAAGCGCCTGACCCTGCGCGCCAGCGGCCATGAGCCGGACTGGAGCCTCAAGGCCGGCGGCAAGGGCATGGTCCTGGAGCGCGTCGGTCAACCGTCGCTGGCCGTGCCCTATCTGGAAGAGCAACTGCCCGACGGTCGCTTCAGCCTGAGCACCGAAGCAAATGGCCAGAAAGTCGAGCTCTGGGTCGCCCCGCAACGCTGCGTCGACAGCGCCACCGGCAGCGTCCAGCACCTGAGCGCCGAGTTGCGGGTGGACGGCCAGACCCTGCGCGGTTGTGCCTACTACGGCGGTTCGCGCAACGACTGATCATCGGCGCCTGCGTTTAACCTGCCTGCAAAGGTAGCTAACAGCTTATACTTGGCGGTTTGTGTAAAGCCGCCGGCCGTTCATGGCCGGGATACTGGACCCTGCCATGTTACGAATCACCGAACTGAAGCTGCCGCTGGATCATCCTGATGAAGCCCTGCGCGAGGCCATCGTGCAACGCTTGGGCATCAGCGACGAGCAACTGCTGGACTTCACTCTGTTCAAACGCAGCTACGATGCGCGCAAGAAGAACAGCGAGCTGCTGTTCATCTACACCATCGACCTGAACGCGAGCAACGAAGCCGAACTGCTGAAAAAGTTCGCCGACGACCACAACGTCAACGTCGCTCCCGATGTCAGCTACAAAGTGGTGGGCCAGGCCCCGGCCGACCTGCAAGAGCGTCCCATCGTTGTCGGTTTCGGCCCGTGCGGGATCTTTGCCGGCCTGTTGCTGGCGCAGATGGGCTTCAAGCCGATCATCCTCGAACGTGGCAAGGAAGTGCGCCAGCGCACCAAGGACACCTGGGGCCTGTGGCGCAAAAGCGTGCTCAACCCAGAGTCGAACGTGCAGTTCGGTGAAGGCGGTGCCGGAACCTTCTCCGACGGCAAGCTGTACAGCCAGATCAAGGACCCGCAGCACCATGGACGCAAAGTCCTGCACGAGTTCGTCAAGGCCGGCGCCCCAGACGAAATCCTCTACATCAACAAACCGCACATCGGTACCTTCCGTCTGACCAGCATGGTCGAGAAGATGCGTGAAGAGATCATCAGCCTGGGCGGCGAAGTGCGTTTCGAACAGAAAGTCACTGACCTGCTGATGGACGACGGCCAGCTCAATGGCGTGGTCCTGGAAAGCGGCGAGCAGCTGCATTCGCGGCATGTGGCGCTGGCCCTGGGCCACAGTGCCCGTGACACCTTCCGCATGCTGCATGCCCGCGGCGTGTTCATGGAGGCCAAGCCGTTCTCCATTGGCTTCCGTATCGAGCACCCACAATCGCTGATCGACCAGGCACGCCTGGGCAAGTACGCCGGCCACCCGAAACTTGGTGCCGCCGACTACAAGCTGGTGTATCACGCCAAGAACGGCCGTTCGGTCTACAGCTTCTGCATGTGCCCGGGTGGCACCGTGGTTGCCGCGACCAGCGAGCCGGGCCGGGTGGTCACCAACGGCATGAGCCAGTACTCGCGTAACGAGCGCAATGCCAACTCCGGTATTGTCGTTGGCATCACCCCTGAACAGGACTACCCGGGCGGCCCGCTGGCCGGCATTGAGTTGCAGGAGAAGCTCGAAGCCCTCGCTTACGTACTCGGTGGCAGCAACTACCAGGCACCGGCGCAGTTGGTCGGTGACTTCGTTGCCGGGCGGCCTTCCACGGCCATCGGCAGTGTCGAGCCGTCCTACAAGCCGGGCGTCAACCTGGGCGACCTGGCCCCGAGCCTGCCGGACTTTGCCATCGAAGCCATTCGTGAAGCGCTACCGGCTTTCGATCGGCAGATCAAGGGCTACAACCTGCCTGATGCAGTATTGACCGGTATCGAAACCCGTACCTCATCGCCGCTGCGCATCACCCGTGACGCCAGCCTGCAGAGCCTGAACCTCAAGGGCCTGTTCCCGGCGGGTGAAGGTGCAGGGTATGCCGGCGGGATTCTGTCGGCGGGTGTTGACGGGATTCGTATTGCTGAAGCGGTAGCGCGCAGCATGCTGGGTCTGCAGGCCTGATATGACTATCGCGGGGCAAGCCCGCTCCTACAAGAGATGCAAACACTCTGTGGGAGCGGGCTTGACCCGCGATAGCTCTTAGACGCCCTCGCGCAACACCGACTCAGGCAACGCCTCGCCACGCTCGACACAAGCCGTCACCGCCTCGATCAACCCTTCCAACTGATACCCCTGCCCGCTCAACCAGTCCTGGTCATAATAGGTGGTGGCATAGCGGTCGCCGCCATCGCAGAGAATCGCCACGATCGACCCGGCTTCCCCCGCCGTGCGCATTTGCTGCGCCGCCGCCAGGGCGCCAATCAGGTTGGTGCCGCTCGACCCCCCGACCCGCCGCCCCAGGCGCTGCGCCAGGTAATGCATGGCTGCCAGCGACAAGGCGTCCGGCACCTTGACCATGGCGTCGATCACCTGCGGCAAAAACGACGCCTCGACCCGCGGCCGACCGATGCCCTCAATGCGCGAACCGCAGTCCAGGCGCAAGGAGCGATCACCACTCTTGTAGCAGTCGAAAAACACCGAGCGCTCGGCATCGGCGCACAGCACCCGTGTGGCATGCTGGCGATAACGCACATAACGGCCCAGGGTGGCGGTGGTGCCACCCGTGCCCGGGCTGGAAATCAGCCAGCTCGGCTCGGGGAACTGCTCGAAACGCATCTGGGCAAAGATCGACTCGGCGATGTTGTTGTTCGCCCGCCAGTCGGTAGCGCGCTCGGCATAGGTGAACTGGTCCATGAAGTGCCCGCCGCTTTCCTGGGCCAGGCGCTCGGATTCGGCGTAGATCTGCGTCGGATCCTGTACCAGGTGGCTCTGACCACCGTAGAAAGCAATCTGGGCGATCTTTTCCTGCGAGGTGGTGGCGGGTACCACGGCAATGAAAGGCAGCCCGAGCAAACGTGCGAAGTAGGCTTCGGAAATCGCCGTCGAGCCGCTGGAGGCCTCGATCACCGGCGCTCCCGGGCGCAACCAGCCATTACACAGGGCATAGAGAAACAATGAACGCGCCAACCGGTGCTTGAGGCTGCCGGTGGGGTGGCTCGACTCGTCCTTGAAATACAGCTCGACGGCGGGAAAGCCAGGCAACGGCAGCGGGATCAGGTGGGTGTCGGCACTGCGTTGAAAATCCGCTTCGATAATACGGATGGCTTCACGGGCCCACTGGCGGTGATCGTTCATGGTCGATTCTCGGGCAAAAAAGTCGAAGTTCAGCAGAACATGTTAGGAAAATTCTGATAGTTCCCACAGATACAGCCACGATGAATTATCGACTGCAACTGCTAGGCTGCATGGCGTAAGTTGGTTACAGCTTATAACAAAGACGAATATAGTTTTTGTTTTAAAGAATATCTCCTCAGGGTAGGGTGTGCCCCTATCAGAACCTTCAGAATGGAGAGCGCCCTTGCCCCTGCGTAGCACTTTCACACGTTTCTTTCAGTTGGAAGCTGCCAGCGGTCTATTACTGATTGCTGCAGCTGCCTTGGCCCTGATCATCAACAACTCGCCACTGTCGTACCTGTACAACGGCCTGCTGGATGTTCCCGTGGTCGCCCAGATTGGCGCACTGAAAATCGCCAAGCCCTTGCTGTTGTGGATCAACGACGGGCTGATGGCCCTGTTCTTCCTGTTGATCGGCCTTGAGGTCAAGCGCGAGGTGGTCGACGGCCAACTGTCCAAGCCCTCGCAGATCGTCCTGCCCGGTGCTGCCGCCATTGGCGGCATGGTGGTGCCGGCGCTGATCTACTGGTTCCTCAACAAGGACAACCCGGCCGCCGTGGCGGGCTGGGCCATCCCCATGGCCACCGACATCGCTTTCGCCCTCGGCGTGCTGGCCCTGCTGGGTAAGCGCGTACCTGTCTCACTCAAGCTGTTCCTGATGACCCTGGCGATCATCGACGACCTGGGTGCGATCATCGTCATCGCCCTGTTCTACTCCGGCACCTTGTCGAGCCTGTCGCTGGGCCTGGCGGCAGCCTGCCTGTTGGTGTTGATCGCGATGAACCGCATGGGCGTAGTCAAGCTCGGCCCGTACATGGTGGTCGGCCTGATCCTCTGGGTCTGTGTGCTCAAGAGTGGCGTGCATGCCACGCTGGCCGGCGTCACCCTGGCACTGTGCATTCCATTGCGCACCAAGAACGCCGAGCCTTCACCGCTGCTGAGCCTGGAGCATGCCCTGCACCCCTGGGTCGCTTATGGCATCCTGCCGCTGTTCGCCTTTGCCAACGCCGGCGTGTCGCTCACCGGCGTTACCCTCGAAAGCTTCACTCACCATGTACCGATGGGTATTGCCGTGGGTCTGCTGCTGGGCAAGACCCTCGGGGTGTTCGGCTTCGCCTGGGTAATGATCAAGGCTGGCATGGCAGCCTTGCCAGCAGGCGCCAATTGGGGCCAGGTGCTGGGGGTGGCGATTCTCTGCGGCATCGGCTTCACCATGAGCCTGTTCGTCGGCTCCCTGGCCTTTGTACCGGGTAGCAGCGAATACGCCGGTATGGACCGCATGGGCATTCTCACCGGCTCCATCCTTGCAGCGCTGATCGGCTATGGCATCACCGCGCTGTCGAGTCGCAAGCCCGTCACGGCCTGAGCCTTACGGCAATAAAAAACCCCGACCGGCATTGCCGCGTCGGGGTTTTTAATGGGGGGTGAAAAACTCAGTGAGTCACCCGGCTGGTGCCGTCGACGGTCATGATCCGTACACGCTCACCGACACGGAAGATCTCGTTCTGCTGCACCGCCTGCACGTAGGCGCGCATGCTACCGTCGTCTTCACGCACGGTGATTTCCACGCCCTGGGTGCGGGTCAGGCCTTCTTCGGCCGCAGAACCTGCCAAGCCACCGGCCACGGCACCGATCACAGCGGCAACGATACTGCCGCGACCACCGCCCACCGCACTACCGGCGACACCGCCGACGATCGCACCGGCACCACCACCGATCGGGGTTTTGGTACCTTCGATTTTTACCGGCCGCAGGGACTCGATAGTGCCCATGCGCACGGACTGCACACGGCGTGCTTCATCTCGGGAATACGAATCGCCAGTCAGGCTCGAGGCACAACCACCCAGCAGCATCGACATGGTGGTGAGGGTTGCCAGCAGCAGAACAGATTTACGCATTGGATGATCTCCGAAAGACAGATGCTCATTAGACTCCGCGCATTGACGACTGTCACGACACATGCGGGGTAAAATTGCTTCCATTCAGCTTCCGTACAGCCTGCGCTATCGGGGCAGCCTGTAGAAACTTCTAGCGCAAGGATAGACATGGATTACTTCATCGTCGTCATAACCACCGTGGCCGGCCTGTACTTCCACTGGTGGATCTACGTTCGCATCAAGCGCTGGATGGACCGCGACCTGGCCTTGTCGCTGGCAGGCCAGGACGAAGGCAAGAAGGCTTTCATGCTACAACGTCTGGACAGCGCCAAGACGCAAAAGGTCAAACGCCGTGAACTGGCGGCCTGGCTGGAACGCGAGGCCGCCTGTTACCAGGCCGATTAAGGCGCGAGGCGCTCACGCAGCCAATTACCTTGCTGCAAGCGGTAGTTGAGGCGGTCGTGCAGGCGGCTGGCACGCCCCTGCCAGAACTCGATGCGCTCGGGCAGCAGGCGATAACCGCCCCAGTGCTCCGGGCAGTGCGGCTGGCTGTCACTAAAGCGCTGCTCGGTGGCCTTGACCAGACCTTCGAGCTCGGCGCGGTCGGCGATCACCCGGCTTTGCGGCGAAGCCCAGGCGCCCAGGCGGCTGCCCAGCGGGCGAACCTGGTAATACTCGTCCGATTCCTGCGCGGTGACCTTGACCACCCGGCCTTCGATCCGCACCTGGCGCTCCAGCGCCGGCCAGAAGAACGTCATGGCTGCGAACGGGTTGGCCAGCAGTTGCTGGCCCTTGGCGCTGTCGTAGTTGGTGAAGAAGGTGAAGCCCTGATCGTCCAGGCCCTTGAGCAGGACAATCCGGCTATGCGGGCGGCCGTCGGCATCCACCGTCGCCAGGGTCATGGCATTGGCTTCCACCGGAGGCTGCTCGGTCTTCACGGCGTCATCGAACCACTGACGAAACAACGCGAAGGGCTGTTCCGGCGCCAGGGCTTCGGTCAGGCCATCACGGGTGTAATCGCGGCGCATATCGGCCAGGGACTGGGTCATTACTGCGTTCCTTGACGATCAGTTGGTCTTCGCAGGGCTGGTGTTGGCAGCGACTTTTTTCGCCGCAGGCGTCGCAGCCTTTTTCGCTGCAGGCTTGGCTGCTGGCTTCTTGACAGCGGCTTTGGCGGGTGCGGCTTTCTTGGCGGCAGTGGCTTTTTTCACGGGTGCCTTGGCCGCAGGCTTGGCAGCGGGTTTCGCCGCCGTTTTGGCCGGAGCTTTGGCATCCTGCACGGCAACCAGTTCGGCCGGAGCCGGAGTTGGCTGCTTGTACTTGGCCAGCAGCGCGACCATGGTGTTCTGCGGCGTCAGCACCAGCTCGACACGGCGGTTCAGGGAACGTCCTTCAAGGCTGTCGTTAGCCGCGCGCGGCATTTCCGAGCCCATGCCACGCAGCATCAGGCGATCGCGCTGCAAGCCGCTGAGGCGGAAGATGGCGGCGACCGACTGGGCACGTTCCTGGCTGAGCTTGGTATTGGCGGCGGCGACACCACTGGTGTCGGCATGGCCAAGGACCAGTACCGCGGTCTGCTTGTCAGTTTCGATAGCCTTGGCCACCCGGGTGATCGGGCCGAGGGTCAGCGGCAGGAGCATCGCTGGGCGGTCCGGGTTGTAGGAACTGTCCACCGGCACGGTCACGACCAGTACGTCTTCACGGCGCTCCACTTCGAACTTGCTGTCCTTGATGGCTTCGCGCAGCTTCGGCTCGTAGTTGTCCAGCCAGGCCTGGGTGGCCTTATGGTCGATCTTGGGGGCGGCGGCGACCTTGCTCTTTTCGCTGTCGCCAAACGGCCACCACCAGCGGCTGGCGCTTTCCGACTTGGCGTCGGCCTTGGCGACTTTTTCGGTTACCACGTCCTTCACTTCCTTGTCGACGACCTGGTCTGCACCAAACGGCCACCAGTTGAATCCGGCGTCAGCGGCCCCGTCTTTCTGAGGATGCTGCGCGCAGCCGGTAACGGCCAGGCACAGGGCGAGAGCTAAGGATTTATGCGAAGACATCAGCGATACACCATGAAAATGAACGAAATTTGGCCCAGCAATGCAGGGCTTTGGAATTCAGAATAGCCAAAGGGTTCAAGCCTCATCGGGGTTAACCGATCAAAGGCAGCCGGCCAATACCCGCACCAGCTTCTGCGCCCGAGGGTCCATGAGTACATAAGGGCCCAGGGTATTGGTAACAAAACCAAAAGAAACATCATGCTCCGGATCGGCGAAGCCCACCGAGCCGCCCGCCCCCGGGTGACCAAAGGCGCGCGCGCCCAAGCCGAAGGTGGCGTTGGTAACGCTGGGCTGATCGAGCATGCAGCCAAGACCAAAGCGGGTCGAGGTCAGCAAGGTCTGGTCCTGGCCCAAGCTGTGTTCTCGCGTGAGTTCATCCAGCAGTTCCGACTCCAGCAGGCTGCCATCAAGCAACCCAGCATAGAAGCCAGCGAGACTGCGGGCGTTGCCATGACCATTGGCTGCCGGTTGCTGCATCCGCCGCCACTCTGGCTTGTTGACGCTGGTGAGCATGCCAGGTGGGTTGGTAAAGGCCCGGGTCGACAGGGCTTGCGGCTCGCGCATAGTGACCTGGAGCAGTCGCTGGGCAGCCTCGTCACCCATGTTGCCTTTGCCGCGGGCTATATGCGCGACCCGGGGGAAGTCCTCTTCGCCCAGGCCAATATGAAAGTCCAGGCCCAGCGGCTTTGCGGTACGGGCGACGATCGACTCGCCAGGCTCACGGCCATCGGCGCGGCGAATCAACTCCCCAACCAGCCAGCCAAAGGTGATGGCCGCATAGCCGTGGGCGGTACCGGGGGTCCACCACGGCGATTCGGCAGCCAGCGCCTGGACCATGGCTTGCCAGTCGTAAAGGGCCTCGGCTGGCATCAACTCACGCAGGGCCGGTACACCGGCGCGATGGCTGAGCAACTGGCGCAAGGTGATCGATTGCTTGTCGGCCTGGGCGAATTCCGGCCAGTAACGCGCCACCGGCGCATCCAGGGCCAGCTTGCCCTCCCCGACCAGTTGCAGGGCGGTCACGGCAGTGAACATCTTGGTGCAGGAAAACAGGTTGGCGATGGTGTCGCTGTGCCAGGCCTCGGCGCCGTCTTTGTCAGCACTGCCGGCCCACAGGTCGATGACGGTCTCGCCGCCGACCTGGATGCACAGCGCCGCGCCACGCTCCTGAGGATCGTCAAACAGCGCCGCAAAGGCTTCACGTACCGCTTCGAACTTAAGCTCGTAATGACCCTGAATCTGCACCCAGCAACTCCCGCGAAACCGGCTTTTCAAAAGGGGTGCATTGTTTCAGCCTGCGCACGATTTGGGAACAGACAGAAGCCGGGCGGTCCATCGCCTGCGACACCAGTCAGGGCGCCGCAGGGGCTTTTTCCGTGGTTGGAGGGGTTTTTCCGAACTGCGCCTGGGTCTGCAGGTTGCTCTTGCGCACACCGTCGACAAAGCCCTGAAACGGTACATCGGTAATGCCGACCAGACCGAAGTGGCCGTTCTCACCATCGAGCAGGCGCCCGCTGGCTGGCTGATCGAGGTACTGGAACCAGTGCACGCCGACGATCGACGGCTCATCCAGCGCAGCCTTGAGGAAACTGCCATAGGCAGGTGCCCGGCCCTCTTCTTTGGCCACTTCCATCGGCCCTGGCCAGAACGGGCCACGGTCACGGGAGCCGAACTGGAACTCGGAAACCAGCACCGGTTTGTCCAGCGCCTTGAGCTGGTTGAAATCGTAACCATCCTGGGGTTTGGGCGTGTAGAAGTTGAAGCTGATCACATCGCAGTACTCGGCACAGGCGGCGACCGCTTCGGGGGTGCTGACGGCATAGCGACCGCCGAGCAGCAGGTGATTGGGCGCATGCCAGTTCAGTGAGTCGGAAATGGTCTTGAAATAGGTTTCGGCGAAGACCTTCTGGAAGTACTTGAAGTCGGCCTCGATTTCCGGGTGTTCAGGGCTTGGCAGCGGCGGTTCGAACCCTGGGTCTTCCATCAGTTCCCAGGCGGGCAGGTCGATACCCCAGGCCTTGGACAGGCCGGCCTGGTTGCGGTACTTGTCGCGCAACTGCTTGAGGAAGGCACGCTTGGCCGGCACGTCGGTGGTCAGGCGCAAGGTGCCGTAAGCCAAGGCGTAGCGTGCCTTGGGGTCATCACCGGGGCCAGCCCAGGCCAGTTCATTGTCGGCAAAATAGCCGATCAGCCAAGGGTCGTCGCGGTGGTCGCGGGCGGCAATCGCCACCGCACGTTCGGTGGCCATGGCAAAGCGCGGGTCAAACGGGTCGGGCATCCCACCCCACCAGTCCATACCAGTACTAATGCTGGTGTAGTCGCCGACAATCGACAGCGGCAAGGTGTAGGGCATGCGGCTAGCCTGGGCCAGCGCCGGCTCGCTCCAGTTGCCCAGGGTATTGAAGCCCCAGGCCTGCAGGCGGTCAAGGGTGTGACCCTGCCAGCGTTGCCTATCGAAGCTTGCGACCGGGCATTCAATCGCCGGGGCCTTGTCGCTGGCCGCCTGCGCTGTGCATGGGGTGCCATGGCTGCGCTCGATATTGGCGGCATAAAAATCGAACCAGCGCCCTTGGTTGAAGTTGCGGCCACGGGCCGAGCCGTTGCCGTCGTTGTTGTTGCCCTCGCCATAAAACTGCGCCAGCGCCTCACCGGTTTGCGGCAGCGCGCTGAACATGCTTTCGCGCCCGGCCACATAGGTCCGGCCACCGTCGGCGGCCACGGTGTTGACGCCCAGGGAGTAGAACGGATGCCCTTCGGGGGTTACCAGGTACCAGCGCCCTTCGCGTTTTTCTGTGCGGAAGAAGCCCTTGGCCTCGAAGGTAGGACCTTCAGTGATGCCGCCGAACTTGTCCAGCTTGAGCTTGCCGCGTTCGCCCAGCCAGCCTTTGAGTTGCTGTTGTTCACGGCCGGCGGCGGCCTTGAGCTGATCGTCAGTGACGATCTTCTCCGGCCAGCGGTCGCGGGTGGACTGGCCATAGCCGTCGATCAAGTTGCTGTACACAGCCTTTTGCAGTTGCTCGTCATCCTGGGTACCGACACGCTCGATCAGGATGCTCTGGGCGACGTTGGGCTTGTTCATCGACAAGGTCACCGCCACCACCTGCTTGAGGTCGACCTCCCCCGCGCTGCTGGTCAGCAGCACCCGCTGACCTTCATGCACCCAGGGCATTGGTGGCCCGGCACGCATGCCCTGGCTCAAAGGCGAGCTGGCCTTGAGCGGCACGTAAACGGTTTGCGCGGGGCCCGCTGGCAGGTCGATACGGCTGGTGAGGGTCTTGCCATCGCTGCTCTGCACCGTCACATCGACGGTCAGCGCCCAGTCCATGGCGCTTTGCAGGCGCAAGGTCATGGCCGTGGCGCTGGACCAGTCCCAGGCCCCGCTTTGCGGGGTCATGCGCAACTTGGGCTGCTGCACCGGGTTGAACACCACGCGACGCAGTACCTCGCCCTCGGCCGTTTGCTCTGCGTTGTACTGCGGCAGGCTGGCATCCTCGGTCACCACATTGACCACAGCGGCTGGGCGAACGAAGCTGAACAGCGTCTGTTGCCCGGCCAGCAGCGGCGAGCTGAACAACAGTGCGAAGACGGCAGGCAGGGTACGGCGAATCATAGGGCTGGAACTCTCCTTGAGGGCCCATGGGGCCTTGAATTGAGTAATAGACAACGCCCGGAGCATTGCGCTCCGGGTTTCAGGAAATTTCCCGGCGAAACGGCGGCAGCGCATTGAGAATAGCCTTGCCATAGCGCTGGGTGACCACCCGGCGATCAAGCAAGGTGATGGTGCCTCGGTCCTCTTCGGTGCGCAGCAGGCGCCCGCAGGCCTGAATCAGCCGCAGCGAGGCGTCCGGCACGGCAATCTCCATGAACGGATTACCGCCTCGGGCCTCGATCCATTCGGCCAGGGCCGCCTCGACCGGGTCATCCGGCACGGCGAACGGGATCTTGGCAATCACCACGTGCTCGCAATAGGCACCTGGCAAGTCGACACCTTCGGCGAAGCTGGCCAGGCCGAACAGCACGCTGGAATCACCGCCATCGACCCGCGCCTTGTGTTTGTTGAGGGTTTCCTGCTTGGACAGGTTGCCCTGGATAAACACCTGCTTGCGCCAGTCGCGGTCCAGGCCGTCGAACACGTCCTGCATCTGCTTGCGTGAAGAAAACAGCACCAGCGAGCCGCGCGAACCTTCCACCAGCTCTGGCAGGTCGCGGATGATCGCCGCCGTGTGGGCGGCAGCATCACGCGGGTCGGCACGCAGGTCCGGAACGCGCAATACACCGGCGTCGACATGATGGAACGGGCTTGGCACGACACTGGTGACAGCGGTCTTGGGCAGCCCGGCACGCATGCGGAAACGGTCGAACTTGCCCAGCGCCGTGAGGGTCGCCGAGGTCACCAGAGCGCCATGGGCGACGTTCCACAAGTTGCGCCGGAGCATTTCGGCGGCAAGGATCGGGCTGGCATTGACCTCAATATCGAACAGCGCACCGCTCTCGGCCAGGGTCAGCCATCGCGCCATCGGCGGGCTGTCCTCCGGGTCTTCGGCGGTAAAGGCGGTCCACAGCTCCCAGTTGCCTTGGGCACGCATCAGCAAGCTGCCGAACAGCGGGTACCATTCCTCGGCCTGGTGGCTGGCGATGCCGATGTTGACCTCAGCATCCATGCCTTCCTTGAGCAGTTCGGTGAGCCGGGTGAACAGGTCGTTGAGCCGCGAGAAACCCTTCTTCAGTTCAATGCCCATCTCGCGCATGTGCTCGGGCACCACGCCGCCTTCGAAGCGATGGCGCGGCCGCTCGCGGCCCTCCGTGTCTTCGCTGGGGCGGAAATCGGCAACCTGCTCGCAGGCACTGAACATGAACTGCTGCTGGGCCTTGATCTCACGGGCCAGTTCCGGCACCTGCTCGATCAATTTGCCCAGATCGCCCGGCAGCGGATGCTGGGCCAGCAATTTGGTCAGGTTCTTGGCCGTTTGCTCAAGCCAGTCGGCGGTGGAGCGCAGCCGGGTGTAATGGGCAAAGTGGCCGATGGCCTTGTCCGGAAGGTGATGACCTTCGTCGAACACATAGATGGTGTCACGCGGGTCTGGCAGTACCGCGCCGCCGCCCAGGGCCAGGTCAGCCAGGACCATGTCATGGTTGGTGACGATCACATCGACCTTGCCCATGCCTTCGCGGGCTTTGTAGAAGGTGCATTGGCCGAAGTTCGGACAATGGCGCCCGGTGCACTGGCTATGGTCAGTGGTCAGGCGCGCCCAGTCCTGGTCTTCCAGGGCCTGGGGCCAGCTGTCGCGGTCACCATCCCAGCGGTTACCGGCAAGCTTCTCGATCATGCTGGTGAACAGCTTCTGGCTGGCCTCGTCGACCTCGATCTTGAAACCTTCCTCTTCGAACAACTGCGCGGTGGCCGATTGCGCCTGGCCTTCTTGCAGCAGTACGTCGAGTTTCGACAGGCACAGGTAGCGGCCCCGGCCCTTGGCCAGGGCGAAGCTGAAGTTCAGGCCGCTGTTGCGCATCAGGTCGGGCAGGTCCTTGAAGACAATCTGCTCTTGCAGGGCAACCGTGGCGGTGGCGATCACCAGGCGCTTGCCGGCCGCCTTGGCCGCCGGAATCGAAGCCAGGCTGTAAGCCACCGTCTTGCCAGTACCGGTGCCGGCCTCGACCGCGACCACCGCCGGTTCGCCAACACGCCGACCTTCATCGTCGCAATCGATGTCGCCGAGTACCTTGGCCACTTCGGCGATCATCAGGCGCTGGCCGTAGCGTGGCTTGAGGCTCTTGGCTTCGAGAAAACGCGAATAGGCGCCCTGAATCGTGGTTTTGAGTTCGTTGCTGATCATGGTGTCGGGGCGCCCGAAGGGCTGGATAAATTTTCAGTGTTTCGATTGGGTCGCTATCATACCCCGCTATTGCCCTTTACGCCGAATGGAGATCCCGATGCCCGTCTTTGCCCTGACCTATAGCCTGCATGTTCTGGCCGCCCTGGTGTGGGTCGGGGGGATGTTCTTCGCCTGGCTGGTCCTGCGTCCGGCGGCGGTTGCAGCCCTCGACGGCCCTGCTCGCCTGCGCTTGTGGGTAGAAGTGTTTCAGCGTTTTTTCTTATGGGTGTGGATCGCAATTGCGCTGCTGGCGATCAGCGGCGCGATCATGATCAACTCCCGATACGCAAGCTTCGAAACGACTCCGCGGCATGTCCAGGTGATGATCGGTGGTGCTATTGCGATGTTCGCCGTGTTCTTTCGCATTCAGTCGTTGTTGTACCCTGAACTGAGCAAGGCGGTACAGGCCGAAGACTGGCCGGCGGGAGCGGCAGCCATGGCCAGGATTCGGCGCATGGTCGGGTTCAACCTGGTGTTGGGGATTGCCGTAGTGCTGTCGGGTGGGGTGCTTTGGTAAAGCGCTGGGGGATTCTATGGCTCATAGAAAGGCCTCAAATAGCTGTTGATCAGCCGGTGTACACAGATCCATTGTGGGAGCGGTCTTGCCTCATCGCGGCATAGGTATCTACACATCTCTCGATTACGTGTATGTCTCCGGGTTTGACGCCTCGACACGTGCTCTCGCCTTGCGCCAAGGCTGACAACGCCAGTCTCACAGGCCATGGTACGTTGCAACAAATGTGGGA
>NZ_JAMDGZ010000079.1 GCF_028656935.1 Pseudomonas rubra | reverse complement strand
CGGGCTTGCCCCGCGATATGACCAACGGCGCCACAGCTTCGGAAAAACTGGCTTCACTGTCTTAGTTGCCAACCACACCAAGGTGAAGACAATGAGCATGATGGACTGGGAAGCCTACCGTAAGCAGTTGATGGCCGGCATCGGCGATCTCAAGCAACTCTCTCCCGATACCGTAAACGGCTACATGACCGCCAGCGGCGCCGGAACCAAGACCAACCACCTGGACGCCAAGACCCGCGAGCTGATTTCCCTGGCCGTGGCTGTCACCACTCGCTGCGACGGCTGCATCGCCGTGCACTCGGCCCAGGCGGTCAAGCACGGCGCCAGCCGCGAGGAAATCGCCGAAGCCCTCGGCGTGGCGGTGGCGATGAACGCCGGGGCAGCGCTGGTGTACTCGGCGCGAGCCATGGACGCGGTGGGCAAGGCCGGGCAGTAATTCTCGTCAAGTGAGTGCGCGGCCGCGCCGCGCCTCACCCACTGCCTGGCGTTTTCGCATAAGCTTGCGGGCGAACCCTTTGCAGGAGCCCCCATGATCCACATCCGCCCCATGACCGCCGCTGACTTCGCGCTTTTCTGGCCAACCTTCCAGGCCATTGTCAGTGCCCGTGAAACCTATGCCTTCGACCCGGCCATGAGCCAGGAACAGGCCCGCCAGTTGTGGCTGGAAACGCCACTGCGAACCCTGGTGGCTGAAGAGGAGGGTGTGCTGCTGGGCTCCTACTTTCTCAAGGCCAATGCCGCCGGCCCCGGCAGCCATGTGAGCAATTGCGGCTACATGGTCTGCGATGCTGCCCGTGGCCGTGGTGTGGCGCGGTTGATGTGCGAACACTCCCAAGGCCTGGCGCGCGAGCTGGGGTTCAGTGCCATGCAGTTCAACTCGGTGGTATCGAGCAACGAGGTCGCGGTGGCCTTGTGGCAGAAGCTAGGTTTCGCCATTGTCGGGCGCTTGCCCAACGCCTATCGCCACGCACGCCTGGGGCTGGTGGACAGCCTGGTGATGTACAAGTGGCTGGAAGAACCCAAACAGCCGATGTTGATCGGGCGCAAGAATATCGAGGCAGTGGTGTCGCGCAAACGCGGGCGTTGAGCATGGCGATGTTCAAAGACCTGTAAGCAACAAACTGATCTGGGCAAATGCGCAAGCCGTTGACTGCAAAGGTTTTCGGTGTTCAGATGCGCGCCAGTTTCAGGTGTCCTGCGCCGCCGTGCGCAGGGTGAAACGGGAAGCCGGTGCATCATGTCCATGACTAGTCCGGCGCTGCCCCCGCAACGGTAAGCGAGCGAAGCCTTCGAAACACCACTGTGCCTTGGCATGGGAAGGTGAAGGCCTTCATGACCCTCGCAAGCCCGGAGACCGGCCTGAAGCCTCTGTTTGGCAACCCCGCGGCGGGCGGGCGCAGGCCGGTTGGCGTTCGCCTGCGCGCGCCATTCCTCCATGCGTTGTTCCCTCCGGGATTCATTCTTCCTGTTGATTGTGGAACGACATGTCCCGTAACTCCAAGCTTCACACCCTGGCGGCCAATGCTCTGGCCCCCTGCCTGGCCTTCGCCTTGCCGGCTTTCGCCGAAGACCCCAGCCCCTCTGCCCTGGCCCTGCCCTCCACGGCCATCACCAGCAGCAGCGACAACGAAACCGTCACCTTGGCCACCCCGCTACCCGCCGGCTCGCGCCTGAACCTCAGCGCCATGGACACCCCGGCCAGCACCAGCAGCCTCACCCGCGAGGCCATCGAAGGGCGCAACAACCTCACCGTACAGGACGCCGTGACCCGCTCGCCGGGTATCACCTCGGTGGCCACCCCGGGCAACGGCAACACCGCCCTGTCGGCCCGCGGCTTCAGCGGCCACGGTTCGGTGATGACCCTGTTCGACGGCTCGCGGATGTACACCGGCGCCGGCACCCAGAGCTTCCCGGTCGACCCGTGGATGGTCGAGCGCATCGACGTGATCCGTGGCCCGGCCTCGGTGCTGTATGGCGAAGGCGCCACCGGTGCGGTGATCAACGTGATCCCGAAAAAACCGTTTGCCGGCGAGATCCGCAACCACCTGCGCCTGGGCTACGATTCCTACGATCGTCAGCAACTGGGCCTGGACAGCGGCGGCTCGCTGAGCGAGCGACTGAGCTACCGGGTGACCCTCAACCGCCAGGAAGGCAATGGCTGGATTGATCGCGGTGATTCGAAAAATCTGGCCATGAGCGCGGCCCTGCGCTTTGACGCCAGCGACGACCTGAGCTTCACCCTCGCCCACGAGCGCGGCGACGCCGACCCGATGAACTACTTCGGCACGCCGCTGATCGACGGCCATTACCGCGACAGCCTGCGCAAGAAGAACTACAACCTCAAGGACTCGGCCCAGCACTACCACGATGAGTGGACCCGCTTTAACACCGACTGGGTCATCAGCGACTCGATCAGCGCCAACAACCAGCTGTACTACCTCAAGAGCCGCCGCCATTGGCGCAACGCCGAGGACTACACCTGGAACAGCGGCGTCGGCCAGCTGGAGCGTGGCAGCTACCTGGAGATCAAGCACGACCAGGAACAGGTCGGCGACCGCCAGAGCTTTACCTTCGACCATTCACTGTTCGGCCTGGCCAGCAAGACCGTGGTCGGCGCCGAGTACAACCGCATCCGTTTCGGCATCGACAGCAACTCGCCGTACAACGACATCGGCGGCGACTTCATCGACCCGTGGAACCCGGCGCCCGGCTACTTCCACAGCGCAAGCGTGACCCGTCCGCAATCCGACAGTACCACCCGCACCTTCGCCCTGTTCGCCGAGAACCGCACCCAGCTGTCAGAGCGCTGGTCGCTGGTGACCGGTATTCGCCGCGACCAGAACCATATCGACCGCACCAACCTGGTCAACGACAGCCGTAGCGACCGTAGCCTGAGCGGCGGCAACTGGCGCGCCGGGCTGGTGTTTGCGGTCAACGACGCGCTGAGCCTGTACGGCCAGTACTCCACCAGTGAGGATGGCGTCAGCGACCTGGCCACCCTGAGCCCGAGCCAGCAGAAATTCGACCTGACCGAAGCCAAACAGACCGAATTCGGCCTCAAGCAGCTGTTCTGGGATGGCCGTGGCGAGTGGACCCTGGCGGCCTATCACATCGTCAAGAAGAAGCTGCTGGTCGACAACCCGACCACTCACCAGAAAGAACAGGCCGGTCAGCAGACCTCCGATGGCCTGGAGGCGACCCTGGAACTGGCCCTGGCCAACCAGTGGCAGGTCTCGGCCAACGCCTCGGTGGTCCGCGCCAAGTACGACGACTTCGACCAGACCGTGGGCGGGCAGACCGTTTCCCGTGCCGGCAATCGCCCGAGCAACGTGCCGCGACGTACCGCCAACCTGTGGGTCAGCAAAGGTTTTAGCCACAACGTCGACGCCGGCATGGGCCTGCGCTATGTCGATGAGCGCTATGCCAACACCGCCAACTCCCAGAGCGTGCCGGGCTTTACCGTGGTCGACGCCAACCTGGGCTGGCAGGTACTGCCGGATGTGCGCTTGGGCTTGCAGTTGAACAACCTGCTGGACCGCCGTTATGCGGCCACCGCGCACAGTGGCGAGCAGTGGCTGATGGGTGAGCCGCGGTCGTATTTTGCGACAGTGGATTACAGCTTCTAAAGCACCATCGTACCTGTGGGAGCTGGCTTGCCAGCGATGAGACCAGTGAGATTTGCGGGTTGCGAGCGCTTCGCACTCGATCGCTGGCAAGCCAGCTCCCACAGGGGTTCGCGATAACCTCAGCGTAAACCTGAAGCTGACAGCTTATGTATACTGGGACGCTTGCTTACCTGCTGTCGGGAGCGCCAAGGATGCTGCCAGGTTCCAATTCCCCTGCCACCCCACTCGCCCGCCTGCGCGGCAAGGTCGGTCTGTACTTTGTCGCCGCCCTGTCGGTGCTGGCCGGCATGACCGACGCCATCGGCTTCATGGCCACCGGCGATTTCGTCTCGTTCATGAGCGGCAACACCACACGCCTGGCGGTATCGCTGGGTGCAGGCGAACTCACGCCGATCCTGCGCATTGCCGCCGTGCTGCTGGCCTTTGTCGTCGGCAATGCCCTGGGGGTGGTGATCGCCCGCCTCAGCGGCCGCCGGCCGTGCCCGTTGCTGCTGATCATCGCTGCGCTGCTGGCGCTGGCGGCATTGCTGCCCGGCGCCGCGCAACTGCCGGCCCTGGTGGCGGCAGTGACCGCCATGGGCATGATCAACGCCGTGGTCGAAGAAGTGAACGGCCTGCCGATCGGCCTGACCTACGTCACCGGCGCCCTCTCGCGCTTTGGCCGCGGCCTGGGCCGGGCGCTGCTGGGTGAGCGCCGTCAGGGCTGGCGGGTGCAGTTGATTCCCTGGACCGGGATGTTTGTCGGCGCCGTACTCGGGGTGCTGCTGGAGCAGGCTTTCGAGCTTGCCGCCCTGCTGTTCAGCGCCCTGCTGGCGGCCACGCTGGGCTTGATCTCGCTGAAGATCCCACGGCGCTGGCAGCTCAGGTACATGCCTCGCTAGAACGAGCTACAGGCAGGTCGCCAACGCGGCCATGCGGCGCAGTGCGACGTTGTCGTTGTGCTTGGCGTAGTAGCTGACGGCAGTGCTGCCACCCTGGGCGCGGATATCGGCGAAGGACTCGGCTTCGCGGGTGTACACGGTGAAACCGCCTTGCTTGCCAGGCTCCAGGTAACCGCTGGCATCGACCCCGAACACGTCCTCGTCCTGCCAACCGAACTGGATGCACTGGGCAACCACATCCGCCGCCTTGCTCGAGTTGAACGCCTTGGTCGGCGCCTGGCTGCGTGCCGCCTCCATGGCCGAAGACGCACAACCGGCCAATACTGTTGCCGCCACTACCAGCAAAACTGCGCGCATGACACACCCTCGTCAAAAAAAACGCGACTGTATCACCCAGCCGCCATCCGCGTCGTGCTTTGCCGCGCCAGGCATGCGACCATCGCCCCACCCCGCCAGGATCAGCACCGTCACCATGCACGTCTCCCGCACCACCTTGATCATTCGCCGCATCGGCGCCTGGCTGCTCGATACCCTGCTCGCCCTCGGCGCCTGGTTCGCCCTGGCCTTGCTGGGCCTTGGCCGCGGCGAAGACGGCATGCTGCTGATGCAACTGCTGTACTTCCCGGTCTTTGAATACCTGATGCGCGGGCAAACCCCAGGCAAGCTGCTGTTGGGGCTGACGGTGATCAACCGCGCCGGCCAGCCGCCGAGTTTGTTGCAGGCATTGCTGCGCGGCATCACCCGGCCGATCGAGGCGGCCTTTGGCCTGATCGTGGTCTGGCTGTGCGCCGAGTCGCGCTATTGCCAACGGCCCGGCGACAAGCTGGCGCGCACCTGGGTCATTGACACCCGCGACCTCAAGGCACTGCGCCAGCAATTGAGCCAGGGGTGAGCTACAGCGGCTCGTCGGCCTCTGCCGCTTCGATTGCGCGCTTGTTGGAAAAACCGATGGAAAAGCCGATCAAACCGGCCACATACAGCCCGGCCAGGCACAGAAACACCGACAGTTCCAATCCGAAAATCGCTTGCGAAATACCCGCCATCACCAACACCAGCAGGCTGCCAAATACATTGGTATCGGCGTTCTTGTGATTGAGCAGGAAGGTACCCAGCACAGACAGGGCCACCAGGCTCAGGCAAATGGCGATATAGGAGAAGGCCTTGTTATCCCAGATCAGGAACACATTGATCTTGGAGGTGTAGTCGATGATGTAGCCGATCAGTGTGATGCAGCCAATCAAACCAAACGCCAAGGCGGTGCCCTTCCAGTTGTTGGTGTTCTGGTCCAAACCTTTCTTCCTTGAATGATAAAAAACGGCGGCAACTCTACCACCAATCCGCCGCAATGCCCCGCGCGCTGCAGCACATCAACAATCGCGCGCTGAATTTCTGCCAGACTTGCAGCCTTCAGGTATCAGGATGACTGCATGAATCACGATCTGCTCTGGGTGCTCGGCTTGCTGTTCAGCGCCGTGGCCCTGTTCATCGCCAACCGGCCACGCATGGACGTGGTCGCCCTGTTGGTGATTGTCGCTTTGCCGCTGCTGGGCATCATCAGCGTGCAGGAAGCCCTGGCCGGTTTCAGCGACCCCAACGTGGTGCTGATTGCCGCCCTGTTCGTGATCGGCGAAGGCCTGGTGCGCACCGGTATTGCCTACCGCATTGGCGAGTGGATGGCTGAGCGCGCCGGCAACAGCGAAGCACGGCTGATCGTGTTGCTGATGGTCTGCGTGGCCGGGCTGGGCTCAGTGATGAGCTCCACCGGGGTGGTGGCGATCTTCATCCCGGTGGTGTTGAGCATTGCCGCGCGCATGCGCATCTCGCCCAGCCGCCTGATGATGCCGCTGGCCTTCGCCGGGCTGATCAGCGGCATGCTCAGCCTGGTAGCAACACCGCCTAACGTGGTGGTGCACAGTGAGCTGGTGCGCCACGGCGAAAGCGGCTTCAGTTTTTTCAGCTTTACCCCGTTCGGCCTGGTGGTGCTGCTGCTCGGTGTGGGCTACATGCTGCTGACCCGCCACTGGCTGGGCGGCGAAGTGCGCAAGGACGGCAGCGCACAAACCCGCCGCACCCTGCTCGACCTGATCATCGACTACAAGCTCGCCGGCCGCGAACGACGCCTGCGCGTGCGCCCTGGTTCACCGCTGATCGGCCACAGCCTCAGCGAATTGAAACTGCGCACCGAACACGGCGCCAGCGTGGTCGGCATCGAGCGCCAGCACAAGTTCACCACCCGCGTGCTCAGCCCCGATTCGAGCACCACGGTGCACGAAGGCGACGTGCTGCTACTGGACCTGTTCGCGCCCAAGGACGACCTGCGCAGCCTGTGCCAGAACATGCAACTGGAACCCCTGCACTTCAAGGCCGCCTATTTCATCGACCAGTCCCAGGAGGTAGGCATGGCCGAAGTGGCGGTGCCACCCGGCTCATTACTGATCGGCAAGAGCCTGCTGGAGCTGACCTTCCGCAGCCGCTGGGGGCTCAACGTGGTCGGCCTGCGCCGCGACCAGAACGCCATCGACGAGCAGTTGGTGGAGGAAAAGCTCAAGCTGGGCGATACCCTGCTGGTGATCGGCACCTGGAAAGCCATTCGCCAGTTGCAGACCCAGCCTCGGGACTTTCTGGTGCTGAGCCTGCCGGCAGAAATCGACAATGTCGCGCCCGCTGGCAACCGCGCACCCTACGCGCTGATCAGCCTGGCGGTGATGGTCGCGCTGATGGTCAGCGGCGTGGTGCCCAACGTGATTGCCGCCTTGATCGGCTGCCTGCTGATGGGCGCCGGGCGCTGCATCGACATGAACAGCGCCTACCGCGCCATCCACTGGCAGAGCCTGGTGCTGATCGTCGGCATGCTGCCCTTTGCCCTGGCCCTGCAGAAAACCGGCGGCATCGCCCTGGCCGTGCACGGCCTGGTGCAGATGCTCGGTAGCGCCGGGCCCTATGTGATTCTCGCCAGCCTGTTCACCATTACCGCGATCATCGGCCTGTTCATCTCCAACACAGCCACTGCGGTGCTGATGGCGCCCGTGGCGATCAGCACCGCCGAGCAACTGGGAGCCTCGCCCTACCCCTTCGCGATGATCGTTGCCCTGGCGGCATCCGCGGCGTTCATGACCCCGGTGTCATCGCCGGTCAACACCCTGGTGCTCGGCCCCGGCCAGTACCGCTTCGCCGATTTCGTCAAGATCGGCGTGCCCTTCACGGTGCTGGTGATGGTGGTCAGCGTGATCATGGTGCCGTGGATTTTTGCCCTGTGACGGCGGCTTGCTTTTGTTGCTTGAGGGTTTCGGCCGCCTGACGCCAGTCCCGCGCCCAACCGTCGAGCACCACCTTGAGGTTATCGGCGGTCATCACCTGATCGTCGTTCTCCAGCGGCAGGCCGGTGCCCTTGCGCACCACCTCGGCGAGCACCGTACGGCTGCCGCCATCGAGAAAGGCCGCCTCGGTGGCGATCACGCTGTCCAGGTCGCGGATGCCCACGGCGCTGCTGACCCCGGCCGCCACCAACGTCACCGGCAGGTACTCATAGAAGTGCAATGCCTGGGTATGGGCGCCCACCGAGGTGATCGCCGGGCGGATGATCAACGTGTGCGGGCCGGGCTCCTCGACCAGATTCAACACTTTGCCCAGCTCGCGCTTGAGCGCCGCGTCGTAGTAGCCGGTGACCGCTGTCAGGGTGCTCGCCGGGATCCGCTTGCTGGCTTCAGGTTTTGGGTAGAACTGGCTGGGGGCGATGTACACCTGGCTATAGCGCTCCATGCGCAAGCTCGGGCTGACCCAGCGCAACACCGAATCCCCAGAGGCAGTCTTGTGTTCACTCAACTGGTCATAGTTGCGCAGAAAGCCCGAGTACTCCTTGGGGCTGACCTTGTTCTGGCTGCAACCTGCCAGCAACAGCGAGACACTCAACAGCGGTACGATCAATTGCTTGCGCATGCTCAGCCTCCAAAGCCGTCGTTGGCCGGGGTCGGCGTGGTGGTGGAACGGTCGACGTGCAGCTCACCCTGGCTCATGATCCAGTGCACCAGTTCAGCCAGGGGGATCTTGTAGCTGTACTCCATCCACTGGTTGCTGGTCGGGCTGTAGCGCTCAAAATAATGGCTCAGGACCATGTGCCTGCCATCGCTGGACAAGCCCAGCCGCGAGTCCTGGTAGCTGAGCAGCGCATTGCGCCAGAGCTCCTGGGTGCGCAGGTCGAGGGTCAAGTACTGGCTGCTGTCGAAGCTGTCGATCGGGTGTGTAGCCGGCATGGAGAACTCCCTGGTTTGAACTGGCCACAGAGTGCGCTCCGGCTTTTGCTGGCAGATGTCCCGTTTGTGTCAGGCCGGCAGGATTATTGCGAGATTGAAATATATGACCGCCAGCGCAGAATGGTTTTAGATATGCACTTTTCACGCCCATGGACCACAACGTGAGCAGACTGCTGATTGTCGATGACGACATGGAAATTTGCGCCCTGCTGAAGAAGTTCTTTCTTCGCCACGGCTACGACGTCGACCTGGCCGGCAATGGCGATGCCATGTGGGCCGCCATTGAACTCAATCGCCCGGACATCATCATCCTCGACCTGATGCTGCCCGGCGAAGGCGGCCTGAGCCTGTGCCAGAAACTGCGGGCCAACACCGGCATCCCGATCGTCATGCTCACCGCCATGGATGAACTGAGCGATCGTATCGTCGGCCTTGAGCTGGGCGCCGACGACTACCTGGGCAAACCCTTCGATGCCCGCGAGCTGCTCGCGCGCCTGCGGGCGGTGCAGCGCCGGGCCGGGGAGCAACTGCGGCCGGCCAGCGAAGAAAGCCGGCCGGTGATCCACTTCGACAACTGGCAACTGGACGTGACCCGGCGTGAACTGCGCACGCCCGAAGGGGTGATGGTGCCGTTGTCGGCCGGCGAGTTCGACCTGCTGCTGGTGTTCCTTGAGCATCCGCAGCGCATCCTCACCCGCGAACAGTTGATCGACCTCGCCCGCGGCCAGGGCCACGAAGCCTTTGACCGCAGCATCGATGTGCAGGTCAGCCGCCTGCGGCGCAAGATCGAGCCCGACAGCAAGCGTCCGGAGCTGATCCGCACGGTGCGCAACGGCGGTTACCTGTTCAGTGCCAAGGTCAGCCGCTCATGATCCGCCTCGACCTGCGCCGCGACAGCATCAGCCGGCGCATCGCCCTGACCATCATTGTCGCGATGCTGACTTCGGTGGCACTCAACGTGCTGTTCGTGCAACTGGCCGGGGTGTGGGCGCGCCCGCCGCTGGGCCAGACCGGCCTGCTGGAACAGATCGCCATCACCACCCGCACCCTCGAAGCCGCGCCGCCCGAGCTGCGCCCGACGCTGGCCGCTGCGGCCAGCAACCCGCTGCTGCAGGTGCAGTGGAGCCACCAGCGCGCCGACCTGCAACTACCTGGGCCTGGTGCGCGCATTACCCTGGAGCAAGCCCCGCCTCTGCAGCGCTTGCTGGCCGATAGCCCGCGCCACCTGGAAGGCTTCCAGCCCAGCGACTGGCCAGCGGACAGCCCCGATGCCCATTACAAACTGGTCATGCAGATCAACGACGGCAGCTGGCTGGCCTTCACCCCGCCTTACCGCAGTTGGGGCCTGAGTTCAGCCCTGCGCTTTACCATCATCGGCGTGCTGGCGCTGGTTGCCGCATTGCTGGTGGCCTGGGTCGGCACCCGTCAGCTGGCCGGCCCGCTGCAGCGTTTTGCCCGGGCGGCGCGGCGCTTTGGCAGTGATTTTCGCGCACCGCCCATTGGCCTTGAAGGCCCGCACGAATGGCGCCAGGCGATCACCGCCTTCAACACCATGCAGGCGCAAATCCAGCACTTCGTCGCCGAACGCACGCAAATGCTCGCAGCCATCTCCCATGACCTGCGCGCCCCCTTGACGCGCATGCGCCTGCGTGGCGAGTTCATCGACGACCCGGAACAACAGCGCAAGCTGTTTCGTGACGTCGATGAAATGCAGAGCATGATCAATGCGGCGCTGGGGTTCTTCCGTGACGAGACCCGGCTGGAGGAAACCACCCCGTTCGACCTCGCCGAGCTGCTGCAAACCTTGATCGACGACTACCGCGACCAGCAGATCAATGTGGCATTCAGCGGGCCCGCCAACCTGGTGTTCAACGGGCGGCCCCTGGGCTTGAAACGCGCCGTGACCAACTTGCTGGAAAATGCCCTGAAATACGCGTGCGAGCCCCAGGTGCGGTTGAGCAGCAGTGCCCATGGCATCGTCATCGAAATCAGCGACCGCGGCCCGGGTATCCCCGAAGCCTCGCTGGAACAGGTATTCATGCCGTTCTTTCGCCTGGAGTCCTCGCGCAACCGCGACACCGGAGGCGTTGGCCTGGGATTGTCGTCGGCGCGCTCGGCGGTGCGTGAGCAAGGCGGCGAGTTGCTGCTGAGCAACCGCCAGGGTGGTGGCCTGCGGGCACGTATCGAGTTGCCACGATGAGCAAATGGCGACCACGGCAGCCCGAGCTGCGCGACTTGGGCCTGGCCCTGTACCTGTTGAGCCTGGTGCTCCCGGCGGTACATAACGACGATCACAACTGGCTGCTCGAGGTGTACAGCCAAAGCACCAACTCCGGCTTCATGGCCTTGATCCTGGGCTTGCCAGCAGTGCTTTACGGCTACCCCGCCTGGCTGGCCAACCCCTTGTTCCTGGCCGCCTATCGCAGCCGCAGCGCCACCCGCAGCCTGATCTACGCCCTGCTCGCCTTGCTCGCGGGGCTGTCGGTGCAGTGGCAACTGGTGACCTGGCAGGATGAGGACGGCCGGTTTGTCGTCACCGGTTATACCTGGGGGTATTACCTGTGGTTGTTGTCGTTTGCCTGGGTGGCTGGGTGCGGCGTCAGGCGCATAATGAATCCGCGCCCACCGCACCTCAACGTTGCAGCGAGTCCAGGGTCAGGCCTGCCAGGTACACCACCTTCGGGTCCGGATCATTGAGGCACGCGCGCAACGCGATCAGCGCCGGCGCCAGTTTGCGCTTGCCCAGGCGACGGTTATCCAGCACACAGGCAGCATGGCGGCGAATGGCGACATGCTCGGACGCCAGACCGCGCACCACTTCCTCGATATCGTCGTTGCTGATGGTGCAGTAGCTGGAGCCTGGTTTGATCGTCTGCTCCACGTCCCCTGCACACTGCGGATGGCGCTGCAGCAGGGTTTCGAGGGGCCGGTAATCCACGACCAGCCCCTGCGCGCCCTGATCGCGAAAAGCCCTGAGGTTGGCGCAGCAGCCGGCCACCGCGAAGGTCGCCAACTGCGGATCAGCCGCCTGCGCCAGCAGCCAGTCAACATCGCCGAGGTAACCCAACGCGCTGGCACTCCAGTTGCGCGTGCTGGGTTCTTTGCCATCCACCACTTGCCCACGCAGCGCCACTATTGCCGCCGTGTCGGCCACCCCGGCCAGGCCCAGAATCATCGCCGCCCGCCATCGGTCCGGGCCCTTTTGCAGCCGGTGCAGCAACGCCGCCGTTGCGCTGGCGCCACGGGCAATCAGCCAGCGGCTCGCCTCCTCAGCGTCAATAGGCTGAGGACGCGAAAGGCAACTGAGGTAGTAGCTCACCTGTTGATCTTCTGCGAGCGCTGCAACGCGTCGACGCTCCTGTTCGGTGAAATCCTGCTCAGGAAAATGCTGCAGAAACTGTCGTGGCGAAAGGCTTTTGGCCGCAAGCTCCGGGCCGCCGTACTCATCATGGAAAAACACAATGAAGTCCTTCGCCACCCGTGGATCTTTAGCATAGATACGGTTCAGGGCCTTGGCGGCGCGCGCTACGGTCCTCAGAAAGCGCTGCTCGGCAGCTTGCCAGGCATCAGGCCCGGCGCGATTGGCATAGGTCTGCAGCGGCTCATCCAGTGCACTCAGCGCTGCGTTGGCGTAATCGTCCAGCTGCCAGTCCCAGCGCCAGTCCGCCGGGTTCCAGCGCACGCCCCAGAAACCTTCCTGCTTGCGCCGGGGATGATCCTCATCAAGCGCCACCAGGCTGTTGGCCGCAAACGACGGCAAGTCGATGACCCGCTCCTCTTCGCGGTAGCTGGCATGAAAAGCGGCGGCGTAAAGGGGGGCGACACCTTCGGCAAGCAGCGCCTCAAGCGTTGCCCGGGCCGAGTCGATCAGGCTGTTTTCCAGGGCTTTCCAGTCCATGGTCAGTGCACCACTCGCCGTGCTCGCTGCGGACGCAGAAAGTAGCCCATGAAAAAGGCAATCATCACCAGCATCGCGCCCAGGTCGGTATTGCCACCGGGCTCGACGAACTGAAACAGCCCGGTGCCCATGACAATGCCAGAGGTAATGCACAGAACAAACCACACAGCTTTCTTGAAAAACTTCACGATCGATCGACATCCCTGCCAGTAAAAAACAAAAGCCCGACCGAGGTCAGGCTTGAAGGCGGCCAACTTGGCCTAGACATCGATGTCTGTCAACTTTGCGCAAGGCTTTAACGACGGCTTAACCCAGCGAGCACTATCCTGAACGCCTCCCTTCAGAACGTTTGGCCCACCTCGGTGGGCCTTTTTTGTTGCTGCAAAATACGGCGCCTACGGGGAAACAAAATCCTGCAAACGCAGTCTGAGTTTGTACCTTCCCTACCGCCCTGCGGATCAAGGACCTCAGTGCTGAAACAGCTGACGCAAATCGCCGTGATCACCAGCGTACTGGCCGCCTCCGGCTGCTACCACCACGATTACGGCCGTGGCGACCGTGACCATCGTTACTCCCGCGACTGGGATGACCGCGACGACCACGACTATCGCCGCTACGATAAGCGCTATCGCGATGACGACCGCTACCGCAACTACGACCATGACCGCCGTCGCGATCGCTATGATGACGATTGATCGGCACAAACACCGTTAAGCTTACGCCCCACGATGCGATGGGGCTGGCACAACGTCATCGCGGGGCAAGCCCGCTCCCACAGCTCACCAAACGCAGCGCCAATTTCCCCCTATCCCAGCAAAGCCCGAGGCCACCCCACAATCTGCTTGGCCCGCGGCTGCGCATAGGTCCGCACTTTGGACGTAGTCAACTTCAAGCGCACCAGCGATTCCGCCAACGCCACCGCCGCCGTTACCCCATCCACCACCGGCACCCCGGTGCGCGCCTGGATCTGCTCCTCCAGCCCGACCATGCCGCCACAGCCCAGGCAAATCACTTCGGCCTTGTCAAACTGCACCGCCTTCTCGGCCTCAGCCACCACCGACTCGATGGCCCGCTGCGGGTCTTCTTCCAGCTCCAGCACTGCCAGCCCACTGGCACGCACCGAGGCGCAGCGGCTGTCCAGCCCGGCCAGTTTCAGGCGGTCCTCGATCAGCGGCACCGTGCGGTCCAGGGTAGTGACCACCGAGTAGCGATGGCCCAGCAACATGGCCACACTGGCCGCCGCCTCGGTGATATCCACCACCGGCACATTGAGCAACTCCTGCAAGCCTTCACGGCCATGCTCGCCATACCCGGCCTGGATCACCGCATCGAACGGCTGGTCATAGCTGAGCACCCGCTCCATCACCGCCACCGCCGCCAGGTAACTTTCGAAGTTGCCCTCCACCGACTCTGCGCCAAAGCGCGGGGTCAGGCCGACGATCTCGGTACCGGGCGAGGCCACGCTGCGGGCCTGGCGGGCGATGGCGTCGGTAATCGACACGGTGGTGTTGACGTTTACGACCAGTATTCTCATTGCGGTATTCCTTGTGCAGAACTCAGTGCTGGGCGCTGTCGACGGCAATGTGCTCGCCGGAACAGTCCACGTAGTGTTTGTTGCGATCGGAAATCAGGTAGTACACGCCGCCGGCAATGGCGGCGCCGAAGAACCAGGAGAACGGCGTCAGGGCGCTGAAGGCCGGCACCAGCGACAGCACCACGGCGGCAATGGCCGAGGGCACCAGGGCCGCCACTGCCTTGTAGTTGACCCCGCGGGTGTAGTGGTAGGTGCCGCTGGCGGCTTCGCTGTACAGGTCCGGCACATGCACCTGAGCCCTGCGGATCAGCCAGTAGTCGACCATGATGATTCCGTACAGCGGCCCCAGCAGCGCGCCCAGGCCGGAGAGGAAGTAAACGATCACCAGCGGGCTGTTGTAGAGGTTCCACGGCAGGATCAGCACCGCCAGGGTGGCGCTGATCAAACCGGCGCGGCGAAAGTTCAGGCGGCTCGGCGCCAGGCTCGACAGCACAAAGGCCGGTGCCACGAAGTTGGCCATGATGTTCACCGCCACGGTAACGATCAGAAAGGCCAGGCAACCCAGGACCAGGAAGGTCTTGTCGGGGATCGCGGCAACGATCTGGGTCGGGCTGTCGATCACCCGGCCATCGATGCTGAACTGCGCCCCGGCGAGCACGAAGCTGATCACCGCAAACACCAGGATATTCACCGGCAGGCCCCAGAAGTTGCCAACGCGAATGGTCTTGCGGCACGGCGCTGAACGGGCAAAGTCGCAGAAGTTGAGGATCAGCGTGCCGTAGATCGCCAGCCACAACGCACCACCGGCAAACACCTGGGTCCACATCGCCCAGCCGGTCAGCGGCTCCCCCACCGACCAGGTCAGCTGGCCATCGACCCGCAGGTACATCCAGATTGCCAGGATCAGCACGGTTGAAAGAATCACGGGCCCGGCGAAGGACTCGTACTTGCGCACCATCTCCATGCCGAAGGCGAGGATCACCAGTTGCACCAGCCAGATGGCGACAAAGCTCGCCCAGCCAAGGCTGGACAGGCCAAGAATTGAATCGTGATCGAAGCGTGCCAGGTCCGGCGCCACCGCCACCAGCAGCACCCGCAATACCACCGAGGCCAGGTAGGTCTGGATGCCGAACCAGGCAATGGCGATCACCGCGCGAATGATCGCCGGCAACTGCGCACCGTAGATGCCAAAGCTCATGCGGCTGATCACCGGGAACGGCACCCCGGTTTTCTGGCCCATGTAGCCGGACAGGTTCATGAAAAAGTACACCAGCACGGCGCCGATGCTCAGCGCCGCGAGCATCTGCCATCCGGACAGGCCGAGGGCGAACAGGCCCATGGCAAAGGAATAGTTGGCGATGTTGTGCACATCGTTGGTCCACAAGGCAAAGATGCTGTAACCGCCCCAGCGGCGGCCTTCGGCCTTGGTCGGCGCCAGGTCGGCATTGTGCAGCCGGGGGCTCAGGGCCCCTGCCTCGGCTGATACGGCCTGCGGCGGCAGGTAGGCGGTTTGCAGCGGGTTGGAGGTGTCCAATTGCATGTTCCCCGAGCTCCTTCTGCAGCCCTCTGAATCAAGGTGCTGCAGCAATTATTGTTGGATTTGAAGAGTGGGACCGCAGTGTTGGCGCTGCCCTGCGCCGATGCATACAAATATTGCATACAATTTTTGTATTACGATTTTCGCTGAACAATATGCATGCCAAATGGAGTGCGACGAACAATCTTCCGCCGGCTGCTAAATCAGGTATCTAATTGATTTTTATCTAGAAAAAATTTTTCGATGAGGTGCTGAAAGGCTGATTTAGCTGACCGAACGGTCAATCACAGGAGAGGGAAAACTGAGAAGCCTGGTAACGGCGCAATAAATATGTACACACTAAACTGATACCAAAGTACACACAACCAACGCATAGATGCATACAACAACCCATAAGCACAGAATGGTGCAGATAGCCCACATTTACGGCATGCTTATAAGGTCAAGGCATATCGGAGCTGGTAATGACGGAAAAACACCCCGCATCCACGGTAGAGCGCGTCTACCAAGGGGTTCACGAGGCCATCAGAAAACGCACCTTGCGCCCCGGCATGAAGCTGGGTGAGTCGTCGTTGGCCGAACTGTTCAAGGTCAGCCGCACCTCGGTGCGCGCCGCCCTCAAGCAACTGGAAGCCGACGGCCTGGTGTCTACCGAACTGAACAAGGGCGCCTGGGTATCGCTGCCCAGCGACGATGACATCCGTTCGGTATTCGAAACCCGCCGCTTGATCGAAATCGGCATCGTCACCGAACTGTGCCGACGCGCCGACCCCACCATCCTCGCCCCGCTGCACCAGCATGTCAGCGAAGAAGAAGCCGCCGCCGACGCCGGCGATCACGCCCGCTACGTTCACCTGCTCGGCGAGTTCCACCTGCGCCTGGCCGAGGTGCTCGACAACCCGGTGCTGCTCGACTGGTTCCGCAAACTGATCGAACGCGGCTCGCTGTACGCCTCGACCCTGGATGACGAGCGCCATGAGGCCTGCCGCGGCAACGAGCACCTGCGCTTGCTGGGCTTTATCGAAGCCGGTGACCAGGCCGCGGCCATCGACCTTGTGTGCACCCATTTGCGCGGCATCGAAGAAGCGATTCTCAAGGCCACGCAAACCCTCAAGGCCGACTACCACCCACTCAAGCACCTGCTCGGCTAACCAGCACCGCAGCCCTGTTTTCACATTCATAAATCCACTGAAACCGATTCCAATATTTAATTTGTGGATAGGTACGGTCTTTCTATAGGGTGTGAATCAGTAGCAGGCAAAGGGCTGGAAAATGATCGATCGTGTATTCGTCAACGCTGTTGCTGCCGATGGCAGCCCGCTCAACCTCGCGGTTGCCGACGGGCGCATTGTCAGCCTGGGCCGCGAGCGGCCGGCTAGTGTAGGTGCCGAGGTCATCGACCTGGCCGGGCACCTGGTGCTGCCAGGCTTGATTGACGGTCACATCCACCTGGACAAGAGCTTTGTCGGCGACCGCTGGCACCCGCATCAGCCTGCCGGCAGCCTGCGTGAACGCCTGACCATCGAAAAACGCGAACTGGCCTGCGCCCCACCGATGCTTGAGCGGGCCGAGGCGCTGATCCGCCAGGCGGTGTCGTTCGGCACCGTGGCCATGCGCTGCCATGTCGACGTCGACGCCACCACCGGCCTGCGCCACCTGCAGGCGCTGCTGGAGGCGCGGGAGAAGTGGCGCGGCATCGTCGATATCGAGCTGGTGGCCTTCCCCCAAGCCGGGGTGATGTCCTGCCCCGGCACCGCCGAAGTACTGGAGGCGGCGATCCGTGAAGGCGCCGACGTGATCGGCGGCATCGACCCCACTACCCTCGACGGCGACGCCGACGGGCAGCTCAATGTGGTCTTCGGGATTGCCGAACGCCATGGCGTGAAAGTGGATATCCACCTGCACGAACCCGGCCAGCAAGGCATCGAGCAACTGCAACGGATCGCCGCCCGCACACGTGCCGCAGGCCTCAATGGCCGGGTCGCAGTCAGCCATGCCTATGCCCTGGGCCAGGTCGACGATGAGGTGCTGGCCCGCATCGCCAGCACCCTTGCCGAAGCCGGAGTGGCGATCATGACCAACGCCCCGGGCGATCATGACTTCCCGCCGATTTTGCGCCTGCGCGCCGCCGGGGTGAACCTGTTCGCCGGCAACGACAACATTCGCGATGCCTGGTGGCCCTACGGCAACGCCGACATGCTCCAGCGCGCCATGCTCATCGGCTACCGCTCAGGTTTCTACCGTGATGACGACTTGAATGTGGCCCTGGCCATGGCTACCACCGCGGGCGCGGCAGTGCTGGGCAAAAGCGACTACGGTCTGAAGGTGGGCAATGAAGCGACCTTTATCGTGCTCAAGGCTGACAACGGCGCCGCCGCAGTCGCCGCCGCACCCGCTGAGCGTCGCCTGGTACGCCGCGGCCAGTTGATTGCACCAGCGCCGACGCTGCATTTCGAGGTGCACAGCGGCTGACCGAATACCTTTCTGCAGGCTTGCGCCGCAGAGAAAGACAATCGCTCGGGGCAACACCCAGGCGATGCAACACAAAACCCCAGAACAACAACGACAGAAGGTGTTCCATGTCGAAGTCCAATTACTACGCTCCCCACGGCGGCCATCCGGCGCAGACCGAACTGCTGACCGACCGTGCCATGTTCACCGAGGCCTACGCGGTCATCCCCAAAGGCGTGATGCGTGACATCGTCACCAGCCACCTGCCGTTCTGGGACAAGATGCGCATGTGGGTCATCGCCCGCCCGCTGACCGGCTTCTCGGAAACCTTCTCGCAGTACATCGTCGAAGTCGCGCCAGAAGGCGGCAGCGAACGTCCGGAGCTGGACCAGAACGCCGAAGCGGTACTGTTCGTGGTCGAAGGTGAAATCGACATCACCCTGCAAGGCAAGCCGCACACCCTCAAAGAAGGCGGCTACGCTTTCATCCCACCGGCCGCCGAGTGGAGCCTGCGCAACAACAGTGGCAAGAACGTCACCTTCCACTGGATCCGCAAGCACTACCAGGTGGTTGAAGGCCTGGCCCTGCCCGAAGCCTTTGTCACCAACGAAAAAGACATCGCGCCAATCCCGATGCCGGGCACCGATGGCGCCTGGGTCACCACCCGCTTCGTCGACATGGCCGACATGCGCCACGACATGCACGTCAACATCGTCACCTTCCAGCCGGGCGGCGTGATTCCGTTCGCTGAAACCCACGTCATGGAGCACGGCCTGTACGTGCTCGAAGGCAAAGCCGTCTACCGCCTGAACCAGGACTGGGTCGAGGTCGAAGCCGGCGACTTCATGTGGCTGCGCGCCTTCTGCCCGCAAGCTTGCTACTCCGGCGGCCCGGGCCCGTTCCGCTACCTGCTGTACAAGGATGTAAACCGTCACATGAACCTGGTGCTCAACCCGCAGCGCTAAGTTTCACGGTTGCATGAAAAATCCCGCAGGCCGTATGGCCTGCGGTTTTTTTTGTGCCTGCGCCAGGCAATCAGCTGGCCGGTTTCCAGGCGCCCCGCTCTGCCGCCTCACGGAACTTGGCCCGGTTGGCCGGGGTGTCGGCGGGCTCCGACTCGCCGAAGATGGCCTTGAGCCAATGGCCGTCGGTGGGGTTGGGGAAGATGATGTACTGGCCGCCGAACTTGCTGCGGCTGGCGTCGACCAGCTGCGCGCGCTTGTCGACGTTATCGACATAGAAGCTGCGCTCGAAGTCGTTGAGGTTGTCACCAAGCATCAGCAGCACGTTGTACTGCTCGGCAATCTTGTGCTGGGCCGGCTCCTTGTTCGAGCTTTCGCGCAGGATGGTGACGTGGGCCTCATCCGCGTACGGCACCTTGAGCGCGCGCAGGTTGTTGAGCGCATATTCGTAGGTCTTGTCGCCCTGGTCGCGGCTGGAAACGTAGAAGATCTCCACCCCGCGCGATTTGGCATAGTCCAGAAACTCCAGCGCCCCCGGGGTCAGGGTCGGGCCGTTGGCGGCCACCCAGCGGTCCCACACCGCGTCATCGAAAAACTCCTTGTCCTGGCCGATCAGAAAGCCCCAGTAGGTGTTGCTGCTGAGAATGGTGTCGTCGATATCACTGATGATCGCAGGCTTCTTGTCGCCGGGCTTCTGGTTGGCCAGGGCCTGGTCCAGGCGCGCCTTGGCGACGTTGAAACCCTGGTAGTACAGCGCGCGGAATTCCGCAGCGGTCTGGCGCCAGGCCACCGCATCGACCAGCAGGTTGGAGCGCACAACGGCGGGTTCGCCAGCGGGCGCCTGGGCATGCACCAGGGGGGCGGCCAGCAACAAAGCGGCCAGGGAGATCGCATTCTTGAGCTGAAGCATCGGGGGGCTTTCCTTGTGATCTCCCGCTCTTGGGCGGCGGGAGTTGGGCTACTCATACCCCAGCCAGCAAAGCATCACAATCGACACGACGCGCGGCTGCAACAATGTGGCGCACCCGCGCATCTTGATCAGCCCGGGCTGCTGAACAGCACCCGCTTGAAGGCTTCGGCGGCTAGGTGCACTTGCACCGACCAGTCATCTGCGGCGTCGCTGCCAGCGTCATCGGAAATGTACTTCAGGCACAGAAACGCAATACCTTCGTTGCGCGCGATCAGCGCCAGCACGTAAGCCTCCATGTCGACGATGTCGTACGGGGCATCACCGTGACTGGTTTCGAAACTGTCGCCGCTGCCACAGGTACCCAGGGGCAATCCCGCGATGGGCTCACCGTGCTCGAGCAGCACCGGGATATCCGCAAACGGCGTCTCATACCGGGCGAACCCCAGCGGCGTGACGTCCATGTCGCGCTGCACGAAACGCGTGCAGCAGACCAGCGCACCCTTGCCATGGCCGCGGCTGCCCGCGGAGCCAAGGTTGACGATCAGCTTGGGCTTGCGCTGGTAAATGGCCTTGGTCAAAGCGATCGCGGCATTGACCTTACCGATGCCGGTGAACACTGTGTTCATCTCGCTGAACAGCTCGCCGGCCTCAGCCTCAAGGGCAAAAACGAACAGGGTGTCGTCCAGGGAAATATCGGGAAATTGCTGGGTCAGCATCATTACGCAAGGGTTCCAAATGGGCAGCAGAGAGCGGTGCAAATCTAGGCCAAGCACCGTCTGGACGCAAGCTTGCGCACCGCAAGCCAGCACGATACTGGCAAAGTGATACCTGCTCCGCTAGCATGCCGCTGAAAACCGGCGCTGGCCAGTTGGCCGCAAGGCCGTTTGCGGAGAACGATACACGTGCTGCTGAGCATCCCGACCCTGCTGCTGGTAGCGGTTTTCATATTTGCCCTGATGGGCCTGCTGACCCTGCATGCCTGGAGCCGTGGCGTGCGCGAGCAAACCCTCGGTTACCTGGGCGGCATGCTGCTGTTGGCCGCCCTTGGCGTTACCCTGATCAGCCTGCGCGGCATCGTCTACGAGTTCGTCGCCCTGGTCCTGGGCAATATCGTGCTGTTGCTGGCGGCAGCGCTGAACTGGACCTCCATGCGTGTGTTCGCCGGGCGCGCACCGCACGTGCCGGGCATCGCTGCCGGCGCGTTGCTGTGGGCCGCGTGGGGCCTGACCCCAAGCTTTTATGCAGACCTCGGCCAGCGCGTGAGCCTGTATTCGTTGCTGGTCAGCGTGTATGGCGGGCTGTCGATGTTCGAGCTGTGGCGCGTGCGCCAACGCCTTGAAGTCGCCTATCTGCCGGCAATGCTGCTGATAGTGATACACACCGCCTTCTACGCCGTGCGCGCCCTCGCCGACCATGGCCTGTCGCTGCAGCACGCGATTGCAGGCGTTGGCAGTGGCACCGGGTTCTTCTCGTTCATGCTGTTCGAGTCGATGCTCTACGCGATCGGCATTGCCTACGTGACTCTGGCCATGGTCCGCGAGCGCACCGAGCTCAAGTTCAAGGCCGCCGCCTACGCCGACCCGCTGACCGGCATCGGCAACCGCCGCGCTTTCATGGCGCAAGGCGAGCAACTACTGGCCAACTGCGCCCGCCGCGGCCAGCCGGTGGCCTTGCTGCTGTGCGACCTCGATCACTTCAAGCGCCTCAACGATGTCTACGGCCACCAGACCGGCGACCAGGCGCTGATCGCCTTCAGCCAGGTGACCCGCCAGAGCGTGCGCCAGGAAGATGTGTTCGGCCGTATCGGCGGCGAAGAGTTTGCCTGCCTGCTGGCCAACACCGACGAGCCAACGGCATTGCGCGTGGCCCAGCGCATCTGCAACCACTTCTACCAGTGGCCGCTGCTCGAGCCTGGCCTGTTGAGCGTCAGCGTCGGTATCGTCAGCAGCGGCAACCCCGCCGAGCACGACCTGTCGCGCCTGCTGTCGATGGCCGACAGCGCCTTGTACGGGGCCAAGCACCAGGGCCGCAACCGCGTGCAGTTGTATCAGCCGCCGAGTGAATCGGTGCCAGCACTGCCCGCCCGTAGCGCCTGAGCCTGCGCCCTATTCGCTGGCTAAGGTGCGCGCCAGCTCGGCGGCCAGCTCCTTGACCATGGCGTCCGCGGTCGGCCGATGGATGATCGCAACTTCCATGGCATCGATCGACGGCAGGCCATGGGCCGCGGTCAGTTGCAGATGCTCGCTGGTGACCGCCCGCCTTGGCAGCAGGCTGATGCCCATGCCGTTGGCTACCGCCGCCTGCAGGCCGCTAAGGCTGGAGCTGGTAAAACTGATGCGCCAGCGCCGGCCCATGCGCTCGATGGCGCCGATCATGTCGTCGCGGTACAGCCCGCGTGGCGGAAAGGTCACCAGCGGCACCGGGTCCTGGTCGAAGGCCGGGTTCTTGGCGCTGTCGATCCATTGCAGCTTCTCCGGCCAGCACGCCACCGCCTCACGGCTGTTGCGCCGCTGCTTGAGCAAGATCAGGTCCAGCTCACCGTTGTCATAACTGCTGCTCAGGTCGCGGCACAGGCCACTGGTGACCTCCAGCTTGACCTGCGGGTGCTTGCGGTTGAAGGTCGAAAGCAAGTGGGTGGTACGCCCGGCGGCGAAGTCCTCCGGCACCCCCAGGCGCACCGTCACTGCCACCGTGGCGCCAGACATCGCCTCAAGCATTTCATCGTTATAGGCCAGCATCTGCCGGGCGTAGCCGAGCAAGGTCTGCCCGGCGTCCGTGGGCAGCACGTCGCGATTGCCGCGTTCAAGTAGCTTGTGCCCGACCATCTCCTCCAGGCGCCGGACCTTCTGGCTCACCGTCGACTGAGTCGAGTGCAGGCGCGCCGCGGCCGTGGTGAAACTGCCGCAGTCGCTGACCATGACCACCGCGCGCAACAGGTCGAGGTCGAACAAGGGTCTATTCGATTTTTCACTGACAGACATGTTTTTATTTAACTTCTAAATGACGAACCCAACTTTTAACATGGCCGGACCCTGCGAGCAATCGCCCACCAGGAGGCCCCGCGAGGCCGGCGCCAGCGCCTAGCTGCTTTGCACCAGCAGATCGAGCAACCACAACCCCGCCGGCCCCGGCGGGTTCAGTTTCGACCAGGCCACGTCCACTGCAATCGGCCGTGGCCAGCCGCGCAACGCAAGCTCGCTCAACCGCCCCTGGCCATACTGCCGGACCAGGCCATGGGGCAGCTCGGCCCAGCCAAAACCTTGCTCGGCCATCTCCAGCAAGCCCAAGTAGTCCGGCGCCGACCACACCCGCCCCTGGGGTTTGTTTTCGCTCTCGGTGTAGGTGTTCAAGTACAACTGACGATGCCCGGCCAGGTGCGCCTGGGTCGGCTGCGGCAACTGCGCCAGCGGATGCTCGCGCGCGACAAAAATCCCCATCATCGCCTGGGCCGCCAAGCGCGTGGCGGCCACATCCGGCGGATAACCCGGTTGCGCGGCGAGAATCCCCAGGTGCGCACGGCCACTTTGCAGCAGGTTCAAGACATCCCCCGCCTCGGCCAGCATGCACTCAAGCTCGATGTCCTGATAACGCTGCTCGAAGCGCTGCAGCACCTGGTGGGTCGGGCTGAACTGATGCATATCGGACAAGACAATGGTCAACCGCGGCTCGACCTGGTCGGCCAGGCGAATGCTCAACTGGTCCAGCCGCTCGCTGGCGGCGAGGATCTCCTGTACATGCCCCAGCACCTTGCGCCCGGCCTCGGTCAGCACCGGCTGGCGAGCCTGACGGTCGAACAGGCTGACACCCAGGTCCGCCTCGAGGTTGGCGATGGCAGCGCTGATGGTGGATTGGCTTTTGCGCAGTTTGCGGGCGGCGGCGGAGAAGGAGCCTAGGGCGGCGGCTTCTACGAAGGCATGGAGGGCTTCAGGGGAGTAGCGCATGAGGTATCGTTTTTTTCGATGGGTAAGATTCTAGTATATTCAACGTGTAGAAAAAACATCGTGTTTCGGCATGAAAAACCGAGCGAACAATTCAGATTGCGACTTGATACTTAATTTGCCATAAATATTACGGCGGTGAACCTTTATCGTCTCCACCGACAGCGAGAGCTTTCCGGCTATTTCTTTGTTAGAAAAGCCACTCAACAACAACCTGAGCACATCACTTTCACGCGTTGTTATTTGTGTGCCAAGCTGGGCAATCGCTTCTTGCCAGGGCGGCGGTTCAGCGAGACTTTTCTCTGCCTCAACTTCAAAACACATGCGCTGGTGCATGAGCGCAGTCACCCAGGGCTTGATAATATCAAGCATAGTTATCTGCTCTTGACTAAAACGAACCTTACTTCCCACAGAAAGGCATAACGCTCTATCGGAATCGAGCTGAACATTATACTGCACCTCATCCTCCGAAATATACTGTGCAAAATACTGATGATAGTATTCGGTTTCAAGAAAATATTCCGGCGCGATATCCAACAAGTGGAAGAAGCCACTCTGTGGGTTTTCTCGGTTCGCGATATAAAACGGATCCAGCAGATAAAGCCCCTTCACATAGCGATGGATAAAGGCGTTTACCTCTTCGGCATCTGCCACCTCAGGAAGACTCACCACGTCCACGTGCTGGTTGCTGAAAATCAGTACAACCCAATTATCGATTTGCACGTACTCATTCAATACACGCACCAGAGAACTCCAGAACTCTGGACGGTTCAACTGCATGATCAGCTTCCCAATCGATCGGTGCCACGCCAGACTATGGAGGTCGAACGGCATTTTCTACCCCTTTTGGGTTAGGGATTGCTCGGTCAGAGGTAAGTATTCGTAGGTATTTACTATTCGCTAGTGGCCGGTATAGTCACTGCCACGGCCTAGGATGGCCAGAAGGGTACAGTGTCTAGACAAGGATGTTGCATGAAAAAATCACATTTGCGAACGCTTTTATCGGCCTCGCTGATCTGTGCAGGGATAAGCACCTCAGTGGCGGCCGCAGAGCCCGGGATGTACCTGTATAACTGGTTCGGGCTTCTCGCCCCAGAGACGCCAAAAGCGTTCGAGCAGGAAACCGGCACCAGGCTGCATATGGATGCGTTCGATAGCGCCGACATCATGCAGAGCAAGGTAATGGCCGGGCGCACCGGGTATGACGTGGTGGTAGCTACCTCCAATGTGTTGCCAAGCCTGATCCAGGCCGGCGTACTCCAGCCGTTGGATCGTGAGCAACTGAGTAACTTGTCGCACATTGACCCTGATATCTTGGCTCAGCTTGCGGTCAATGACCCTGGCAATCGCTACGCTGTGCCGTATTTATGGGGCACTACCGGCATTGGCTATGACGTTGACAAAGTCAAAGCGGCATTGGGTGAGCATGCACCGGTGAACAGCTGGGATTTGATCTTCAAAGAAGAAAACATCAGCAAGCTCCAGTCGTGTGGCGTGGCAATGCTTGACTCACCCAGTGAGATCATTTCAATTGCGTTGCATTACCTGGGGCTTCCTAGTAACAGCAGGAACCCGGAGGACTACCAGAAAGCGCAAGCCCTGCTGTTAAAAATCCGCCCCTACGTCCTCTACTTCGACTCATCCCGAATCGACGCCGACCTGGCCGACGGCAATATTTGTGCGGTGGTGGGATGGGCCAATGGTGCCCTTGCTGCACAGGCCATAAACGAGAAGGCCAACACGGGACGCAAGATCACCTACAGCCTGCCTCGCGAAGGCGCGCTGGTCTGGTCGGAAAACCTGGTTCTGCTAAAAGACGCTCCCCACCCCAAGGCGGGCATGGCGTTTATCAACTATATGCTGCGACCAGAAATCATTGCCAAGACGTCAAACCACACGCTCTACCCTAACGCAAATAAAAACGCCACTGCGTTTGTCGAACAGAAGCTGCGAGACAACCCCTGGATTTATCCAGACAAAAAGACGCTCGCGACACTTATTCCACTCGAGCCACTGCCATTGAAGTTGGAGCGAATCCGCACACGGGTGTGGACCAAAGTGAAGAGTGGTGTGTGATCTGAAGTGATGTGTCGCCTGGTGCTCACTGCAAGCCTTTGCTTTTACCTCGGCGAAGGTCGAGCAGCCATGCTCGTGATACTCAGATCGTTACAGCGCAAAAAGGGAGCAGCGGATGTTCAGCCCAGCCCATCAGTCGCACTTCAGTTTGACCATCAACGGCGTCGAGCACGACTTTCAAGTGCTCGCATTCAACGGAGAGGAGGCGATCAGCAGGCCTTACTTCTTCAATGTGGCGCTTGTTAGCGAGCGCTCTGAACTGGATATCGAAGACCTCGTCGACCTCGAGGCTTTTCTGAGCTTCGATACGGAGGGCAACGGCATTCACGGACGGGTCTACCATATCGTTCAAAGCGCGGATGATCAGCATTTTCAGCGCTACAACCTGGCCCTCGTACCGCACCTGTCTTACTTGCGCCACCGAATCAACCAAAGGATCTATCAACAGTTCTCGGTGCCGAACATCGTGGCCCTGGTATTGGAAGAGCACGGGATTGTGGGCGACGCCTATCGGTTTGATCTAGGGTCGACCTACCCCGCGCGTGACCACTGCACCCAGTACGGCGAAACGGATTTGCACTTTGTTCAGCGCTTGTGCGAAGAAGAAGGTATCCACTTTCACTTCCAGCACAGTGCTCAAGGCCACGTGCTGGTCTTTACGGATGATCAAGCGGCTTTCCCCCGGATTGGGCAACCCACGGCTTTTGGACAGGCGCACGACAGGGTGACCAACCAGCCACTGATCAGTCGACTCAACCTGCGTGTGGGGCCCCTCACCCGTCGTCAGGCTGAAGGGCACAGTGACCAGACCCGCTTAGCCAGTGGCCATGTGCTGGAAATCTCAGACCATCCGCGCCAGGCGTTGAACGCCCCATGGCTACTGACTCAGGTCATCCACGAAGGCAAGCAACCGCAGGTATCAGGCGGGAACGTCGCCAGTGCCCCCCCTGACAACGAGGATGACTTTCAACAGGGTTACCGCAACCGCTTTATGGCGCTTCCATGGGACCGCTTCTATCGTCCGCCTTTGGCGCACAACAAACCTCAGGTGACCAGCAACCAGACTGCTGTCGTCATCGCGGTGGAAGACGAAGAGATTCGGGGTGATCGGCGCCTCGGCAGGATAAAGGTCAAGCTCCCCTGGGACCGCGACGATAGATTTGACGACAAGAGCAGTTGCTGGCTGAGGGTGGCCTCCAATTGGTGTTGTGAAATGACGCCTCCTCGAACGGGTATGGAAGTCATGGTCACCTTTTTCGAAAGCGACCCCGATCAGCCGCTGGTCAGCGGTTGCCTGTGTTGTCGCTAATGCGGATGTCTGGGTGGGAGCAACTGTCTTGATGAAAATCTAAAAAGCTTGCGCGATCTCTGTGGGGATTCTATGGTTTTGGGCAA
>NZ_JAMDGZ010000078.1 GCF_028656935.1 Pseudomonas rubra | reverse complement strand
ACCAACAGCATCACCGGCACCACCGGCGGCAACTACGAGAAGCTGGACACTGCGGGCAACCCGGTCACCACCGTCACCGACGGCCCAGGCACCGAAGACACCACCGGCCTCAAGCTGACCGCGACGCCAACCGTCAACGAAGGCGGCTCGATCACTTACGTGGCCAAGCTGACCAACCCGGCCGGCACCGAGATGAAAGTCACCCTGAGCAACGGTGAGACCATCACCATTGCCAAGGGCCAGACCGAAGGCAAGATCACCATCGCTGCGCCAAGCGACGACGTCTACATCGACGCCGGCAAGCTGAACGTGACGGTTACTGGCACCACCGGCGGCGACTTCGAGAAACTGGCGGTGGATAACACCCCAGCCATCACCGACGTCAAAGACACCATCGATACCTCGACGGTCACTCTGACCGCTACTCCAAGCGTAACTGAGGGTGGCGTGGTCACTTACACCGCCAAGGTCACTGCACCGGTTACCGGTTCGGACCTGGTGATCAACCTGGCCAACGGTCAGCAGATCACCATCCCGGTTGGCGCAAGCTCCGGCACCGTGGACTTCGTTGCACCCAACAACGTGCACACCACCAACCCGGCGCTGACCAACAGCATCACCGGCACTACCGGCGGCAACTACGAGAAGCTGGACACCGCGGGCAACCCGGTCACCAGCGTCACCGATGGCCCGGGCACCAAGGACAACACCGGCCTGTCGCTGACTGCTACCAACTCGGTGGCTGAAGGCGGCAAGATCACCTATGTGGCCAAGCTGACCAACCCGGCCGGCACCGAAATGAAGGTGACCCTGAGCAACGGTGAGACCATCACCATTGCCAAGGGCCAGACCGAAGGCAAAATCACCATCAATGCGCCAAGCGACGATGTCTACATCGACGCCGGCAAGCTGAGCGTGACCATCACCGGCACCACCGGTGGCGACTTCGAGCAGTTGACCGTGAGCAACGTGCCGGCGGTGACCGACGTCACTGACACCATCGACACCAGTACCGTGACCCTGACTGCCAGCACCAACAGTGTGGTCGAAGGTGGCGTGGTCACTTACACCGCCAAGGTCACTGCGCCGGTTACCGGTTCGGACCTGGTGATCAACCTGGCCAACGGTCAGCAGATCATCATCCCGGTCGGCCAGAGCACCGGTACCGTGGACTACGTTGCACCGAACAACGTGCACACCACCAACCCGGCGCTGACCAACAGCATCACCGGTACCACTGGCGGCAACTACGAGAAACTGGTCGGCACCGGCAATACCAACGTCAGCGTCACCGACGGCCCGGGCACCAAGGACTCCACCAGCCTGATCCTGACCGCGACCCCGACCGTCGCCGAAGGCGGCTCGATCACTTACGTGGCCAAGCTGAGCAATCCGGCCGGGACCGAGATGAAAGTCACCCTGAGCAACGGTGAAACCATCACCATTGCCAAGGGCCAGACCGAGGGCAAGGTGACCATCGCCGCCCCTGGCGATGACGTGTACATCGATGCCGGTAGCGTCAGTGCGAAAATTACTGGCAGCACCGGTGGCGACTTCGAAGAGCTGAAGATCGACGGCTCGTCCGCCGTGACCAGCGTCACCGACACCATCGACACCACCAACCTGACCCTGAGTGCCACCTCATCGGTCGCTGAAGGCGGCAACATCACCTACACCGCCACCTTGAGCAACAAGGCGCAGACCGCGGTCACCGTGACCCTGAGCAACGGTGCAAGCATCGTCATCGACGCTGGCAAGACCGAAGGCAAGGTGGTCGTCGCGGCGCCTGCGGATGATGTCTACATCGATGCCGGCAGCGTCAACGCCAGCATCACAGGTGCCACCGGTGGCAACTTCGAAGACCTGGCGATCAACAAGCAGCCAGCTGTCACTCAGGTGACCGATACCATCGACACCACCACCGTCAGCATCAGCGGCACCACCTCGGTGGCCGAAGGTGACTCGGCCAACTACACCCTGACTCTGACCAACAAGGCGCAAACCGATGTGGTCATCAAGCTGACCTACAGCGGCACCGCCACCAATGGTGCGGACTACACCGGTGTGGCCACCGTGGTGATCAAGGCGGGTAGCAACGTCGGGACCTTCAGCGTGCCGATCATCCGCGACGGCATTGCCGAAGGCGCCGAGAACTTCACCGTGAAGATCGACTCGGCCACTGGCGGCAACTTCGAGAACCTGGTGGTCAGCGGTAACGCGGGCAGTGTCACCACCACCATCGTCAGCAATGAGGCACCTGTTGCCGCAGGCGGTGCCGTGACCGGTACCGAAGACACCGACCTGGTGCTGGGCTGGAGCAACTTTGGCATCACCGACGCCGACACCCCAGCGGCCAACCTGGGCCTGACCATCACCAAGCTGCCCGCCGATGGCGTGCTGCAGTACAAGGATGGCAACGTCTGGAAAACCCTGACCGCAGCTGATGCCGGCAAAGTCTTCAGCAAGGCTGACATTGACGCTGGCAAGTTGAAGTTCGTGCCGGATCGCAACGAGTCGGGCATCGACGCCAACGGCGGCACCGGCGTGGGCAACAAAGAAGCCGACTACGCTCAGATCAAGTTCAAGCCAACCGATGGCCAGGGCCTGGGCAACGAGGCCACCATCAAGGTCGATATCACTCCGGTGGCCGACAAGCCTGACCTGAACATTGGCAGCAACAACGTCAATTCGGTCGGCCTGGTCAAGGAAACCTGGAACAGCCTCAGCGGCCTGGGTACCAACGGCAACGGCATCACCGGCGATGCGTTGAAGACCGTGTTCGACAACTCGGGCAAGGCCAACAGCAGCTCGCTGGTGACCAACGCGCAGTCTGACGCCAGTGTCGTCGGTGGTTCGGGCTCGAAGACTTCAGGCCTGATCTACCTGGAAGCGGGCAAGACCTACAGCTTCAGCGGTGTGGGTGATGACAGCCTGCTGATCACCATCGGTGGCAAGAATGTGGCCCAGGCGACCTGGGGCGCAGGCGGTGCGATCAGTGGTTCGTTCAAGCCGACCATCAGCGGCTACTACACCCTGGACATCTACCACGCCAACCAGAGCGGCCCGGGCAGCTATGACGTCAACCTGTCGGTCAACGGCAGCACCCCGGTCGACCTGAACAACGCCAACATCCCGATGTACCCGGGCGTGAACGAGCTGAGCAACGCCGGCGTCACCGTCGGCGAGCTGCACGGCAACAACGGCGAAGGCTACTACCAGGGCTACAAGCTCAATGAAGGCGCCGAGAACGGCACCGTCAAACTGGTCGGTATCTCCACCAACCTCACCGACACCGATGGCTCGGAAACCCTCAACGTCAAGCTTGGCGGCATCCCGGCAGGTTCGGTGCTCAGCGATGGCGCCGGGCACACCATCACCGTCGGCAAGGGCGAAGTCGATGTCACCGGCTGGAACCTCAACGGCCTGAGCATCAAGCCGCCAGCCTATTACCAAGGCCAGTTCGACGTGACCGTTACCTCGCGGGCCACCGAGAAAGCCAACGGCAGCACCGACTTCACCCAGGGCACCATCAAGGTCACCGTTTACCCGGATACCTATACCACCAGCAACCTGACGGCCGAAAACGACAACCGCGACCTTGGCACCGGTAACGACATCGTCGTCGCCGACGTCAACGGCCTGCACGTGGTCCCTGGCCAGAACTACAACCTGGCGTTCATCGTCGATACCTCCGGCAGTATGAAAGCCGCCGGTGTGGACGCTGCGCAGAAGTCCCTGCAGTCGGTGTTCGACACCCTGGCCAACAGCGTCAAGGGTGCCCAGTCGGGTACCGTGAACATCCTCCTGGTGGACTTCTCGACCCAGGTCAACAAGAGCGTCTCGGTCAACCTGGCCGATGCCGGTTCGTTGCAGGCGCTCAAGGATGCGCTGAAGTCGATGTACTCCAACGGCGGTACCAACTACGAGGATGCCTTCAAAACGACGGCCAACTGGTTCCAGAACCTCAAGGATGCCGGCAACACCGGTAGCAACCAGACGTTCTTCATCACCGATGGCCAGCCGACCTATCACCAGGCCTTTGAGCAGGCCAACCCGACGCTGGCGTACTCCAACTGGACCCTCGAAAGCTTCCTCAAGGCGATCAACTACAAGCCGGGCGATACCCTTGACCGCTACAGCCTGGATGCCAACAACCGGGTCAGCATCGACGTCGACGGGAACCTGAACGCCCAGTACAAGTACTACGGCACCTGGTACACCCAGACCTCCGGCACCATCCGAGCCGAAGGTGACGGCACCTTTGAGCTGTCCAGCCGTTCCGGTTGGGGTAATGGAACCAGCAACGACACCTGGAACAACTCGCTGGACGGTTTCAAGATCCTCAGCGGCCTGTCCAGCGTCGAAGCCATTGGCCTGAACAACGGCGTCAACGTCAACGACCTCAAGCCGTTCGACAGCGACGGCAAACCGCAGACCAACATCGACCCGAGCAAGCTGGCCGAGGCCATCCTCGGACACACCGAGGCCACCAAGCCGGGCAACGATACGGTCAGCGGTGGCGATGGCCATGACATTCTGTTTGGCGACTTGGTCAGCTTCGACTCGATCGCCGGCAACGGTGTCGAGGCCATGCAGGCCTACGTGGCAGGCAAGCTGGGCGTGACCCTGGGTGACGTCGATGGCCGCGTGCTGCACCAGTACATCACCGAGCACGTCAGCGAGTTCGATGTGTCGCGCAGCAACGATGGCAACGACATCCTTATCGGTGGCGACGGCAATGACATTCTCTTCGGCCAGGGTGGCAACGACTACCTCGATGGCGGCAAGGGCAATGACATCCTCATCGGCGGTACCGGCAACGACACCCTGCTGGGAGGCGAAGGCAACGACATCCTCATCGGTGGCAAGGGCGACGACATCATGACCGGCGGTAGCGGTGCCGATACCTTCGTGTGGAAGGCTGGCGACACCGGCAAGGACGTGATCAAGGACTTCAAGCCGACCGAAGGTGACCGTCTGGACCTGAGCGACCTGCTCCAGGGCGAGAAGGCCAGCACCATCGACAACTTCCTGAAGATCACCACGGTCAACGGCGAGTCGACCCTGCAGGTCAGCTCCGAAGGCAAGCTCAACACCTCCGGAGGCCTGGCCAATGCCGATGTGACGATCAAGCTGGAAGGGGTCAACTGGGCCAACACCACGATCAACTCGCTGGTGAGCGGCGCCGACCCGACCATCAAGATCGACCACTCCAATAGCTGATCCACGGTATGCGCCAGCCCATTGAGGGCTGGCGCAATGCTTCGGACTTTCCCTGTACCGTATTCACAGCGCATACTCGCTGGCCGGGGCTAGACGCCCGGCCAACTTGGCCTATGCTGCTGACTGCGGATACGGACTGATCTTCAGAGGGATACCCCATGTTCTACGTGCAACGCAATGCACAGGGCCAACTGGTCCGGGTAGAGGCCGCACCCTACGCCGAATACACGGAGATGCTCCCGGCAGACCATGCCGAGGTCCAGGAATGGTTCGCCGATGATGTCGTCGAAAATAGCCTGAAGCAGCTCAAGCAGAGCGACCTGGACATGATCCGGGTACTTGAGGACTTGATCGAGGTACTGACCACCAAAGGCGTGATCAGCATTACCGACCTGCCGCCCGGCGCTCAGGCCAAACTGCTCAATCGCTCCAGCGCCCGTGAAGCCCTGGGCGGCTTGAACAACCTGATCGATGACAGTGAAGAAGGCGGTGGCCTGATCTGACTGCCGCAGGCCCGTTGCGGGCCTGCAGCCGCTTGCCTCAACGCCAGGGTGCCGGCTCGCCCACCAGGCGTCCCTGAACCCCCTGAATCCCCATCTCGCGCAAGACCTTGAGCTCACCTTCGGTTTCGACCCGCTCGGCAATCAGCGGCAAGTCGATGCTGTGTGCTGCGCGCTGGATCGCTTCGATGAACAGGCGCTTGTGGCGCTCTTGGTCGATGGCGCGAATGTAGCTTCCGTCGATCTTCAGATAGGCCAGGCCCAGGTGTGCCAGGTTGCCGATCATGCTGAAGCGGCCACCGAAACGCTGCAGGCTGAGGCTGAAGCCCAGGGCGCGCAGGCGCCGGGTCAGTTGTTCGAGTACTGCCTGCTCCGGCAGTTGCTCTTCACCGATTTCCAGGGTCAGGCGCGGGCCCAGCACGGCGTTCTGGCCGAGCAGCTCATAAACCCGCTGCAACGCCTTGGGATCGGCCAGGGTCGCCGCCGACAGGTTCAGGGCCAGCGCTTCGTTGTGGTTGTGCATGTGCTTGAGCACCTGTTCAAGCATCAACACATCAAGCCGCGCCGACCAGCCAAAGCGCTCCAGCCACGGCAGGAAGCGTCCGGCGGCAATGGCCTGGCCCTGGGCATCGAGAACCCGCGAAATCACCTTGTAATGCAGCACACGCTCCGGCGCATCAGCGGCTACCACCGGCTGGAAGAACAACTGGAAGCGCCCTTGCTGCAGCGCGTCATCCAGCATGTGGTGCCAGGCATGGTGCGTGTCACCGGCCTGCGGTGCGGTGCCCTGCTCAAGGCACACCCAGCCAGGTTCCTGCTGGCTCTCGGCGCGCGCCAGGGCTTCGTCAGCGAGCTTCAACAAGGCCTGCGGCTCATCGCCCGGGTTGTAAGGGGCCATGCCGATGCAGGCAACCGGCGTCACATCGCTGGCTCCGGTGTCTGCCAGGCTTTGCAGGGTCACTTCCAGGGCCTGGGCCAGCTGGATCGCCTCTTCGTGCACCAGGCCCGGCGCCAGCACGGCGAACTCGCCGCCACGGCTGCGGGTGATCAGGTTGTTGGTTTCCGGGTAATTGGCGCAGGTGCGTTGCAACTGCTGGCCGACCGCCTGCAGCAACTGATCGGTACGTTGCCCGCCCAGGCGCTGGTTGAGCCCGGCCAGATCCTTGACCCGTAGCAGCAACAGATAACCCGGCCGCGCTTCCTCAAGGTTGCTGACCAGCGCGTTGAGCTGCATCTCGAAATAACGGCGGTTCGCAAGACCGGTGAGGCTGTCCTGGTACGATTCGACCCGCAGCTTCTCGCTACGTTCGGCCTGTTCCTTGAACAGCGCCTTGAGCTTCTCGACCATCTGGTTCATGGCCTGCACCACCCGGCGCAGCTCCGGGGTGCGCGGCAGGTCGGGCAGGCTGAGGAACTCGCGGCGGGCAATGGCATGGGACTGCGCCACCATGTAGTCCAGCGGCTTGAGCTGACGGCGCAGCAGCAATGCGCCGAGTACCGCACTCAGGGCGCCGCACAACAGCAGCCAGCCGAGGCTGCCCAGGGCACTCTGCCAGAGCTTGGCCAAGGCGAACATCGGATGGCTGACCACCTCGACCCGCGCCGCCTGCTGCCAGCCGCGGCTTACGATGGCATCGCCACCGGCGGCTTCCAGGCCGATCAGGCGAATGAACCAGGCCGGTACGCCGCTGGCGTCAGGCTCGGCATGTCGTTCGACGAGCAAGGCGTTGGAACCCGTGTCGATGACCTTGATGCTCGAATAGTAACCGCTGTCGAAAATCGAGCTGACCATCAGCTCGACCATCGCCGGGTCGTCGATATTCGGCGTCAGCGACAACGCCAGGGCCGTGGCGGCATCCTGGGCGTGGGAACGCAACTGGTTGACGTACTGGCTGCGCGAGCTCTCCAGGCTGACCATGAAGCTGCCGCTGAAAGCGACTACCAGGAACAGGCAGATGGCCAGCAGCAATTGTTTGAACAGTGACATCTGTGCTCCTTCAGTAAGCCGGCTCGGCGGGGAAGCCTTCGGCCTGCATCTTCTTCAATAGATCCTGCCAGCGCGACAAGCGCTTGGTGTCACCGACTTTCTTGTTGCCACCTGCACCGGTCAGCCACAGGCCTTCACCATTGAAGGAATACACCGGCAACAGGTCAGGCCGCTGGCTGGCGGGCTTGATCGCGTCGATCAGGCTGTCGAGCACCAATGGCATGGCCTCCGGGCTTGAATAATAGGTCAGGACCATGTGCGCGCGATTCTGGCGCAAGGCTTTGACGTAGGTAATACGCAGTTTTTCGGCGGGCACACCGAGCCGGCGCAGGCTGAAATACTTGGCGATAGCGTAGTCTTCGCAATCACCGGCGCCCTTGAGCAATGACTGCACTGGGGTCGCCCAGTAATCAACTTCGCGCCACAGATCGATGTCTTCGACGTAGCGCAGTTGCTGGTTGAAGAACAGGTTGACCACTTTCAGACGCTCGGCCTCACTGCCCTGCTTCTGGGTTGCCAACAGGTTCTGCCAGGCATCGATACGGCCCTGGCCAGGCCCAAGCGGCCCATACAGCGACTGGGCGCGGCGGCTGATCTGGGAAAAGTCCCAATCCGCCTGCAGGCCACCCAGCAGCAGGCAGCCGAGCACCACGGCCAGGCCAAGCCGGCGCAGGGTCAATTGAACAGCCCAACGTATCGCCAATGCGAATTATCCGCGCAGACCTGTGATAAACCGTCGATGGTGCGGCCTGAATCCGGAAAAGACAATGGCACGTTACAATCATTGAGCCATCAATCCGTTGATCCCCGGCAACCCCTTGTCAGGCGTGGCTTGCGCCCCTGACTTCCCTTGAAGAAAAACTTCCTTCACGATAGCAAGTACGCGGCCATTGATGAGTGCCTTGTTAGCGTCAATCTGAAGGTAGGTCCGCGCGGTTTGACAAGTAAATCTCCCCTAACTACTGTTATTGGATCCTGGATCCAATACCCGATACGACTTCAGGCAGAGACAGCGTGGCCGAAAAAACCAAACTCCTGAGCGATATCCTGGGTGGCGAACAAGTTCCGCCACACTTGGCTCGTAGCGTGATTGAAGAACGGCTGCGCAGTGCCATCCTCGACGGCCGACTGGCCCCCGGGATGGCCTTGCGCCAACAGGAACTGGCCACCTTGTTCGGTGTCAGCCGCATGCCGGTGCGCGAGGCGCTGCGCCAGCTTGAGGCGCAGTCACTGCTGCAGGTGGTGGCACACAAGGGCGCGGTGGTCGCACCGCTGATCGGTGAGGATGCCGTCGACACCTATGCGCTGCGGGTCATTCTGGAGTCCGAAGCGTTGCGCCAGTCGATTCCGTTGCTCAACGCCGACGATATAGCCCTGGCACGCAGCTATATCGCCCAGCTGGAAAACGAAACCCGGCATGCCGAAATCGGCCGCCTGAACCGCCTGTTTCACATGACCCTGTACAGCAAGGCGGGCAATCAGAAGCTGCTGCGCCTGATCGAGAACGAACTGAACGAAGAAGAACGCTTCTTACGCTTTCACTTGTCGTCCATGGGCCTGGGCAAGCTGACTCAGGATGACCATATCGGGCTGGTGGATGCCGCAAACGACAAGTCGGTTGAAGACGCCATCGGGATCCTTGAGCGCCACCTGAACAACGGGGCAAAAGCCATCAAAGCCTACCTGAGCAGACAATCGGCAGAGTGAATTCACAGCCATTTGCTGGCAATCCCGGTCAATGGCAGCACGTCAGCTCGGGGCACACCTTGAGCCAAAGGAAAGGCAGTGCACGCTCCCACTTTTCAGCGCAGAACCGTTATGGCTTCTGCCCAGCCACCGCGGATCCGTCTGATCTGCCTCGCTTGCAGTCAGGACCACCTGAGCCAGTACCGCGCCTGGTCAGCAGAGCTCAATGACCAGATCGAGCTGGTGACGGTCAATGTCCTGGCCTACGGTAACCTGAACGTTGCCCAGCCCCTGCAAGATCATCGCCCCCTGATTGCCTCACTGCTCGAACGCCTGCAGGTTTACTTGGGTAAACCCCATGCCCTGTTCGGCCAGGGTCCGGGCGCGCAACTGGCCCTGACCCTGGCCCGGCACACCGAGCACGTGCATCCGGGGCAAACCCGCCACTTGTTTGTCTCCAACTGCGACAGCCCACTCCCCCCTGCGCCTGATGATGCGCAAGACCAACTGAACGTCCCGGTCACCGCGCTGTACCGATCAGGGCAACTGCCACGGATGCTTGGCTGGCATGACTTCAGCGCCCGAGAAATCGAGCTGATCGAACTGCCTGACGAACCCGTCGACGGCCCCCAGCGCAACCAGCGCCTGATTCAAATCATCAACACACATCTGGGCCTGCTCAGCCTCTGACTCCCCCCAACGCAGTACCTCCAGCGGTGTGCTCGCACCGCTGAATTGTCTCCTGCTGTTTCAGCCAGCCATGGCGGTGCTCGCATTTTCGGCACACTCTTACCCGCGCAGCGACCGCTGATCGCCACCAGGCGGGCCAGGTCGTCTGCCTATCGCACACCTGCAGAAGGAGCCTCGCGCCGGGCAAGGACCGATATCGATCAGCTGCCCCCAAGAGTCAACCAGGTCCGACTTGCATTCTTCAGTGCTTCGAGTGAGGCATTCACTCACGTTGTTTCTATTCTGGCACTCCCTGACCGGAAGGAGCACTTACTTATCAATAAAACTTAACTTACAAGTTTTAATTAGCACACTTACGCCCAATAAACCCGCCAAAAAATATAACTAACAAAGTTATTGCAATACACTTCAAAGTTGAACTAGCTTTTTAATGGCACGGGCGATCCCAGCCTGCAGCAGGGCGACAATCGGAAAAATTGACGCTTACTGCATCGATATTGCTGACAACGCGCTTTCTATCGAATTAAGCCATCGAGGCCCCTGCTCGGCCCTGAAAACTATAAAGCATCTCTAACCGGACATTGATCTCTGACGAGGGAACACCATGAACTCATTAGCCTCGCAACTTTCCGCCCGCAAAGCCGAACTTGCCGCACACCCCATCTTTGCTGAAATAGATGCGTTGCCGGTATTGCAACGATTCATGGAAACCCATGTATTTGCCGTCTGGGACTTCATGTCGCTGACCAAGCGCCTGCAGCACGAGCTGACCTGCATCCAATTGCCCTGGCTGCCTCCTCTTGACCCCTGCGCAGCCCGCCTGATCAACGAGATCGTCCTCGGCGAAGAGTCGGACGACCGCCTGAGCCAGGGGCATTACAGCCATTTCGAGTTGTACCTGGACGCCATGCGCGAAATCGGCGCCAGCACGACAGTCATCGAGCGCTTTGTCAGCCTGCAACGTGAGGGCGTTGGTTACACCAGCGCACTACAGCGTTCTGGTGCCAGCGAGGCGGCCCGGCATTTCGTCTGCAACACGCTGCAGACCGCCCTTGAGGCGCCGGCCCATAGCGTTGCGGCGGCCTTTCTGCATGGGCGTGAAAGCGTTATTCCAGGCATGTTTCAGCGCATCCTCGATAACTGGGGCATCACTGGCGAACAGGCGCCGACCTTCCGCTACTACCTGCAACGGCATATCGAAGTCGATTCTGAGGACCATGGCCCGGCCGCCGAAGCCCTGCTGGCACGGCTGGTAAAAGACGATCCGGTAAAACAAAACCAGGTGCTGGAAGCCGCCATCGCTGCCGTCGACAGCCGCATCGCCCTGTGGGACCGCCTGCGCCTGTCGATGCGCGAAGCCGTGGCGCAGGTGAGTGCATGAGCGCCCTTGACTACCACTCCTTCGCCGAGACCTGGGAGAGTCGGGCAACCATACGAACCCGGCCGCGGCGCCTGGTCGAGGACGATCAGCGCCTGTTCTACCCGCTCAGTCGCCAGCCCCTGGTGCTCACTGCGACCTTTATGCGCGAGTGCCCGCAGCAGCGCGATTTCGCCCTGATCCAAAGCTTGTACAAGTTCATCAACGACGTGGTGATTTTCGAGACTGAGATCGTCGACTACACGGCGCGACGGATCGCCAAGGACCGCTTTGCCATCCGTTTTCCATTTGCCTGTCGCTACGACGCCATGACCGTGGTGGTGGATGAGGACTACCACGCCCTGGTGGCCATGGACTTCATGCAGCAGACCATCGCCCTGAGCGGGGTCGAACCGATTGCCCTCCCCCGGGAAATCGAACTGAGCCGGGCCATACCTGCCGCCCTGGCGCTGGCACCGGAACACTTGCGCGACGCCATTGAGCTGATTTGCGTGGGCATCGCCGAGAACACCCTGACCGACGATGTCGCGGCGTTTGCCCGGGATGACACGGTCAAGCCCTCGATCAAAGGCCTGATGGCCGACCACCTGCTCGATGAAGGCCGCCATTCCACGTTCTGGGCGCGATTGGTGCGTATCTACTGGCACAGCGCAACCGAGGCAGACCGACAGTGCATTGCCGAAATACTGCCGGTGTTTCTAGCCCAGTATCTGACCAACGAGATCCAGAAAAACTTTGACTTCGCCCTGATCGACCACCTGCAGATCAGCGCGGCCGGGCGTGAAGCGCTGCGCCAGGAGGTGACAGCCATGGCCTATCCGATCGACCACCGCCATCCGTTGCTGGGCAACATCCTGCGCCTGTTCAAAGCCAGCGCGATGCTCGACTCGCCGTGCGTACAGCAGGCCCTGGCGCACTACCTGCCCGAACCAAGGAGACAGCCATGAGACGCCTGGAAATCCTGATGGTCGGCGCCAGCCCCGCACTGACCCTGCTGCACCAACACCTGCTGGACCACGGCCACGCCCTGCACCTGGCCAACAGCGCCGCGGCCTTGCAACAACGCCCGTGGCGCCAGCCACAGTTGCTTATCGACGACGGCAGCCTGGCGCTGTCTGCCAGCGAATGGCACGGCCTGGGCGACTGCACACACTTGAGCCTGCGCCTGGGGCTTCACCGGCAAAGCGACCTGCACAGCGCTGGCGAACTGCCGACACTCGAACTGTTGTGCTGGACCGGCAGTACCACCGCACAGCGGCTGATCGAGCACCAGCGCCTGGCCCCGGAGAAGTCCGGCAATGGTCAGCAGTTGCGCCTGCAGGCCATCGCCAGCCTGCAGGAAATGCTCGCGCTGCACGTCAGTCGGCTCTCGCGAAACCCCGAGTACCTGCAGCAAACGCCCACCATCAACCCTGGGCAGGAAGATCAGCAACAAGGCCTCAGCTGGCTTGAGCAACTGGCCTGGTTTCATCGCTTCAACCAACGCGACAATCAATCATTGCTCGCCGCTGCCGAGGTACCGCTGATCGAGCGGCTGCAACAGAGCCTGCAGGTTCATGCCGACCGCCCGGCGCTGAACCTGAACGGCCAGCGCATCAGTTACGCTCAGTTGCACGCCCAGGCAGCCGCGATCCAGCAGCAGTTGCCGGCTCCATCGGCGGGCAGTGAACCGCCGGTGATCGGCATTTGCCTGGGCAAATCCGTTGCGCTCTACGCCAGCCTGCTCGCCGTGCTCGGCGATGGGGCGGTGTACTTGCCCCTGGACCCGGCGCACCCGGTCGAGCGACTGCGCTACATCCTCGCCGATGCCGGTGCCAGCTTGCTGCTGCATGACGGGCAGATAGCACTGGATGACCTGACCGTGCCCAAACTGGACCTGCGCCAGTTGCCTGAGCCGCTAACGCAGCCGTTGCCATCATTGCTACGCCGGCGACCGGCGCCAGACTCCCCCTGTGTAGCGATCTACACCTCGGGCACCACCGGCCAACCCAAAGGCGTGCTGCTCAGTCAACGTAACCTCAGCCATTTCCAGGCCTGGTACAGCGCGCATGTGCAATTGGACCCGCGCAGCCGCGTGCTGCAATTCTCGACCATCAGCTTTGATGCCTCCTTGCTGGACATCCTGCCGACCTGGGTGTGCGGTGCCGAACTGGTGATCCCCAACCAGGACCAACGCCGCGACCCGGCGCGCCTGCTGGCGTTGCTGCAAGAGCAGGACGTAACACATGCCTTTTTGCCGCCGGCACTGCTGAGCATCCTGCCCCGTGAACAGGTGACCGGCCTGCGCCACCTGATCACCGGCGGCGATGTCTGCGAACCTGAAGTGATCGAGCGGCTGGCCGGCCAGTGCCAGTTGCACAACATTTACGGCCCGACCGAAGCCACCGTACTCGCCACGACCCGGGTATTTGCAAGCGGCGACAGCAACCGCAACCTTGGCCAGCCGATTAGCAATGCCCGAGTGCTGATTCTCGATGAGCATATGCAGCCGGTCACCGAGCAAACCCCTGGCGAGCTGTATCTGGGAGGACCGGGCGTGGGGATTGGCTATGTGAACAACCCACAGCTGAGCGCCGAGCGCTTCGTCAGCCTGCCGCTGCCCGACGGCAACTCGCTGCGCCTGTACCGCACGGGCGACATCGGCAAATGGACAAGCGCCGGCATCGAGCTGTGCGGGCGCCGTGACAACCAGGTAAAAATTCGCGGTTTTCGCGTCGAACCGGAAGAGATCGAACACTGCCTGCGCCGCAGCAACCTGTTTCGTCAGGTAGCAGTGGTCATCGATGGCCAGCGGCGGATCCTGGCATTCTGCGCACAAGCCAATGCCGGCGATGCTGAAACCGGCTTGCGCCAGCATGCCGAGCAGCAACTGCCCGACTACATGCGTCCGGCCTTTTACCAGCAACTGGCGCAGATGCCCTACACCGCCAACGGCAAGATCGATCGCCAGGCGCTGCTGGCACTGCCATTGGGGTTGGCGCCAGGTACCTTGCACGTAGGCCCGGTAACGCCGGTCCAGGCACAACTGGTGAGCATCTGGCGCGACCTGCTCGAACTGCCCGAGGACGACATTTCCACCGATGCCAGTTTCTTCAGCCTCGGCGGCCATTCGATCCTGCTCTCGCGCCTGTTGCTGGCGATCCGTGAGCGATTCGGCCGCGGCATTCCGATCAATCAGTTTATCCAGATGCCCACGGTGCAACGCCTGGCCACCTTGCTCGACGGTGAGCAGGCACAGGTTCAAGGCCTCGATCCGCAAGCCGAACGCGATGCCTGCCGCCCGCTGAATCTGCAGGTGCTGCCGATGGCGCAACTGGGCGATGTGCACAAGGTGATCGTCACCGGCGCCAACAGTTTCCTGGGTGTGCATCTGGTCGAAGCCTTGCTTGAATGGGGCGCCAGCGAAGTCGCATGCCTGGTACGTTCCAGTGCTGACCAGTCAGCGCAGCAACGCTTTGGCGCAGCGCTGCTGGAGAATGGCTTGCACGGCCTGGACATGAGCCGGGTGAAAGTCTTCGCGGCCGACCTGCGCCAGCCGCACCTGGGTCTTGCCGAGGCCGAGTACCGCTACCTGGACGGCGAATATGGTGCACTGCTGCACAACGCTGCGCAGGTCAATCATGTGCTGGACTACCAAACCTTGGCCGCCGATAACGTCGAACCGCTGTTCGAGTGCTTGCGCTTGTGCGAAGGGCGGCGCAAGAAGCTGTTCAACTTCGTCTCGACCCTGTCAGCCTGCAGCGCCATCGATGCCGACGGCAAGGTGCTGGAGCAGGACCCGGCCAGCACCCCGCCGATCTATATCCGCAACGGCTACAACCTGAGCAAATGGGTGGCCGAGCGCATCCTCCAGCGCGCTCGCAACCAAGGGGTGTGGGTCAACCTGTATCGCCCCGGCAATATCACCTTCGACAGCCGCAGCGGCGTCTGCCAGCCGCAACGCAACCGCCTGATGCTGATGCTCAAGGGATCGTTGCAGCTCGGCCAGGTGCCAGCCCTGGAGCTCAACTTCGACCTGATGCCAGTGGACTTCCTGGCCCGCTTCATCGCTTTCCACAGCAGCCGTTACCAGGCCGGCCAAGCGGTGTTCAACCTGCACAACCCCGAGCCTCTGAGCTGGCGAGACTACGTCTCGGCGTTTCGCGACAGCGGCCAACTGTTCGAGCTGGTCAGCGTCGAGCAGTGGCAACGGCAGTTGCAGCGCGTCGACCGCAGTAATGCCCTGTTCGATGTACTGGGCTTCTACCTCGACGGCTTTGAGGAAGACATCGGCGACATCTCGCGAATCGAGCACGGCAATGCGCGCGCTGGCGTTGCGCGCATGGGCGCGCGGTACCCGGCAAAAACTCCGCAGTTACTTCAGCGCGGCTGCCAGTACCTGCACGACATCGCGTTCATCTGACCCCTTTCCACCCCAGCAGGAGATACCCCATGCAAGCCCTTCAACCCGACACACTTATCCACAACCCTGATGGCTGCTGCGTAATCGCCCGTGTTGACATCGCCAGCGATGCCGCCAGCGTCTGGAACATCGTTGGCAATTTCGCCGGTTTCCCGGTGTTTATCCCGGCCCTGGCTCACATCGAGATGACCGGCAGCGGCGTACGGTCGGTGCGCAAGAAGCTGTTCAAGGACGGCAACGTGGTCATCGAGCAGCTCAATAGCCGTGACGATCAGGCCATGTACATGACCTGGAGCCTGATCTACACCAGCCTGAACATCGGCAACCTGTGGGCAGCGATGCAGGTCGAGGCCCTAGGCGAGCGCCAGGCGCGGGCAACCTGGACCATCCAGGCCGAGCCATGGGAAGGCGGCAGCGAGGCGCTGCCGGGCTTTCAGGCGTTTTTGCAGGGGTTTGCCGATGAGGCGATGGGCAACGTGAGGAGTTTGTTGAGTTAAATCCGATCGCGGGGCAAGCCCGCTTCTACAGGAGCGGGCTTGCCCTGATCAATAGTTGCAAAATAGTTCAAGGATGCCAACAATGAGACTAATTATCATTCATGACCCCTTCAGCAGCGCACCGTCATGCCCTCTCCAGAGTCCGTGCACATGCTTTACAGCCACCACCACAGCTGGCTGAACACCTGGCTGCGTAGCAAACTGGGCAATGCCGCCGACGCTGCGGACCTGGCTCAGGATACCTTCGTACGCCTGTTGCAACGGCGCGAACAACTGGAGCTGACTGCACCCCGTGCGTTTTTGCGCACCATCGCCCGTGGCCTGGTGATCGACCATTGGCGGCGTGAAGAACTGCACCGCGCTTACCTCGAAGCCCTGTCACACCTGCCAGAGGCGGAGGTGCCATCGCTGGAAACCCGCGAACTGCTGCTGGAGTTGCTCGAACGCATCGCGCAGATGCTCGATGGCCTCAAGCCCAAGGTCCGCCGCGCCTTCTTGCTGGCGCAATGTGAAGGCATGACCCACCAGGAAATCGCCGAACACATGGGGGTGTCCCTGCGCTCGGTCGAACGCTACGTGGCCGATGCCCTGTATCACTGCTACCTGCTGCGCTACGCGGCCGAGGCCTGAATTGGCATGCCCCCCCTCAATCCTGGCCCACGGGTAGTCAAGCAAGCCATCCACTGGATGCTCCAGCTGCGTGAAGACGGCCACAACCTCCATTTGCAGCAGCAGTGCGAACAGTGGCGCGCCGCTCAGCAGGAGCACGAACTGGCTTGGCAACGGCTGCAATCGCTGCATCAGGAACTCGACCTGCGTGCCATGCCAGGGGCAGGCGTGGCCTTGCAGACCCTGGAGAACGGCAGCCAGCGCCTGCAACGGCGTCAGGCCTTGAAGCTGCTCAGTGGTGTACTGGTACTCGGCTCGGCAGCCTGGCTCGGCAAGGACCTGGAAGCACTGCGCCCCTGGACCTCTGACGTTGCCAGTGCCACAGGCGAACAACGCAGCCTGCGCCTGCCGGACGGCTCGTTGCTGCAGCTGAACACCAGCAGCGCTGCCGACCTTGCCTTCGATACCAACCAACGCCTGATTCGACTCAAACATGGCGAGCTGATGCTGACCTGCGCCAAGGATTCGAGCACCCCGGGCCGTCCCTTGCTGGTGCGCACCCGCGATGCCTTGCTGCAAGGGTTCGACGCTCGTTTCGTGGTTCGCCAGGAGCATGACTGCACGCGCGTCAGCATCAGCCAGGGCTGCGTCGCCCTGCATCACTCGGGGGCTTTGCAGTGGCTGCAGTCAGGCCAGGCCTATCGCCTCGACGCCCGGGGCGCCACCGTGCTGAAGAATCAGGACATGGATGCCGGCGCCTGGGCCGAGGGGCTGATTGTCACGCGCGACATGCGCCTGGGCGACTTTCTTGCCGAGGTCGGGCGCTATCGCCACGGTTATGTGAATTGCGCCGCAGACATTGCCGACTTGCGCCTGTCCGGGGTGTTTCGCCTGGACGATACCGACAAGCTGTTGCAACTGCTGCCGCAGACGCTACCGGTGAAGGTCAGCTATCGCACGCGCTGGTGGGTACGTCTGGAGCGGTTAGCGTGAAGTAACTTTTTTGGCGGGTTTTTCCAGCGAGTCCGGCTAGGACAGTAAGCGACTCCTTCTGCCCTTACCGACTCTACGGATGCTCTCCATGCGTAATGCTTCGCCCCTGCTGCGGCTCAACAAAAAGAATGATTTTCAACCTGTCTTAGATTCTGCCACCGGCAGCATGCTGGGCAAGGCCATCCGCGCCGCGCTGCTTGGCACTGCCCTTGGTATCACTGCTGTGCCGGCGGTGACGCTGGCCGCCCAAACGGGCAGTGTCAGCCAGCAGTACAACATCCCCGCAGGCTCCCTGGATGAGGTGCTCAACCAGTTCGCCCGCAAGGCCGGCATCACCTTGTCGAGCACCCCGCAAATGACCCAGGGGTTGCAGTCGCCAGGCCTGCAAGGCAGTTACGCCACCGACCAGGCGTTGCGCCAGTTGCTCAACGGGTCGGGCCTGGAGGCCGTCAGTCAGGATGGCGGCAGCTATGTGCTGCGGGCTCAGCCACAGGACGCCGCGCTGTCGCTGCCGAGCACCGAAGTACGCGAGTTCGCCCTGGGTAACGCCCTGGGCAGCATGGAAGGCTACAACGCCACCCACAGCCAGGTGGCAACCAAGACCAGTGCGCCGATTCTGGAAACCTCACAATCTGTATCGGTGGTCACTCGTCAGCAAATGGACGACCAGGGCTCGCAGACCGTGGCCCAGACCATGCGCTACACCCCGGGCGTGCTGACCAACCCCTATGGCGCCACGCACCGTTACGACTATGTGGCCATGCGCGGCTTCAACGACGGCTCTGTGGATAACATCTACCTGGACGGCCTCAAGTCCATGGGTGACAGCGGCACCTACAGCACCATGCAAGTCGACCCGTACTTCCTCGAGCGAGTGGATATTCTCAAGGGGCCGTCTTCGGTGCTCTATGGCCGCAGCTCACCCGGTGGCCTGGTCGCCCTGACCAGCAAGAAGCCATTGTATGAGGCCTATCATCAAGTTCAGGCCAGCGTTGGCACCCAAGGCCAGCGTGGCGTGGGATTCGACTTCAGCGGCCCGCTGGATGACGACAAGCGCATTGCCTACCGCCTGGTGGGCCTGGCCGATCAGTCCGACACCCAGTTCGACCACAATAAAGAAAAACGCTTTGCCCTGGCACCGACCCTCAGCATCAACTTCAGCGAAGACACCTCGCTGACCCTGCAGGCTTACCTGCAAAACGACCCTGACGGCGGCTACCACGCCGGCGTGCCAGCCGATGGCGCACTGCACCAACGCAATGGCCAGCGTATCTCCGATCATTTCTTCGAAGGCGAGCCGGGGATCGATCGCTACGAGCGCGATCAGCAGTCGTTCGGCTACCAGTTCGAGCATCGCTTCAACGACGTGTTCACCGCACGGCAGAACTTCCGCTACCTGGATTCGACTGTGAAAATGGACCAGGTGTACGCCTGGGGCTGGACCACGCCGACCAGCAACGAACTGAACCGCTACTACACCGGCGGCGATGAAAAACTGCACGCCTACATCATCGACAACATGCTCCAGGCCGAATACTTCACCGGTAGTGCCAAGCACACCACTCTGCTGGGCCTGGACTACCAGCGGCGCAAGACCGTGGTCGACTGGCGCAGTGGCGCCCTGGCACCGATCAATGCTTTCGATCCGCAGTACGGCAACTCGGAAATTACCTACTTCGACCCCACCAGCTATCTGCGTCGCCTACAGCAGACCGGCGTGTACCTGCAGGACCTGATCGAGCTTGACCAGTGGCGTTTCTCCCTGGGCCTGCGCCAGGACTGGGTGAAGACCTCGGATGAAAACCGCATCGCCGAAGCCAGTCGCCCAGTGGGTACCAAGATCAGCGACGAACGCACTAAGCTGACAGGCCGCGCCGGTGTGCTGTACCTGTTCGAGAACGGTATTGCGCCGTATATCAGCTACTCCGAGTCGTTCAACCCCAACTCCTACGCCGACCAGTCGGGCAACCCACTGGCACCGACCGACGGTACCCAGTGGGAAGCCGGTATCAAGTACCAGCCGCCGGGCACCGACAACCTGTTTACGGCCTCGGTGTTCCGCATCGAGCAGGAGAACCTTGCCTCCAAACTGCCGCAGGAAGAATTCTACCGCCCTGTCGGCCAGGTCCGTTCCCAGGGCCTGGAACTGGAAGCGCATATGCAGGTCACCGACAACCTCAAAGTCCTCGGCAGCTACACCTTCACCGATATTGAGTACGCCAAGTCGATGCCAAGCACGCTGTTTGCCAGCGACCTCGATAACAAGGGTAATTCGCCGACCCAGGCGCCACGGCACATGGCCTCGCTGTGGGCTGACTACAACTTCCGCCAGGGCGCCCTCGATGGTCTGCGTCTGGGTGGCGGTGTGCGCTATGTCGGCTCAAGCTGGGTCGACGCCGAGAACACCATGAAGGTGCCCTCCTACACCCTGTTCGATGCTTCGCTTGGCTATGACCTGGGCAAGGTCGGGCTCAAAGGTGTCGATGTACGGCTCAATGCCAACAACCTCACCAACCAAAGCTACATCGCGTCCTGTGCCAGCCTGAGTTACTGCTACATGGGCGAAGAGCGCAATGTCAGTGCCACGGTCAGCTATCAGTTCTGATCCCACCTGTATGAACGCCAAAGCCAGCGCCTGAATCCGGGCGCTGGCTTTGTTGCATCTGGCAACTTGCTGCGGACCTTTGCTCATGCGTCAGCTTTACGTATTGCTACACCGCTACCTCGGCCTGATCACCGCGCTGTTTCTGGCCCTGGCCGGCCTTACCGGCAGCGTCCTGGCCTTTCATCACGAACTGGACGAGTGGCTCAACCCGTCGTTCTACGAAGCCCCTGCCGTGGGTGAACGACAGCAACCTGGTGTGCTTGTGGATAAGTTGCAGGCCGAGCACCCGCGGCTGCAGGTCTGGTACATGGAGTACCCGAACGAACCTAATCATGCGGCGCTGCTGGCGATGGTGCCGCGCAACGATCCTGCGAGCGGCGAGCCCTATGCCGAGAAGAACACCGTGTTCTATCTCGATCCGGTCAGCGGCCTGACCCTGGGCCAGCGCTACTGGGGCGAATGCTGTTTCTCCCGCGAGAACTTCATGCCGTTCATGCTCGAGCTGCACTACAGCCTGACCCTGCCTGGTAACTGGGGGATTCTGCTGATGGGCGTGGTGGCGATCATGTGGGTGATCGACTGCTTTATCGCCGTGCTGCTGACCTTGCCCCGTGGGCGGCCGTTCTGGGGCAAGTGGGCGAAAGCCTGGAAGATCAAAGGTGGCCATGCCTATCGGCTGAACATGGATATCCACAGGGCGGGCGGTTTGTGGTTGTGGTTATTGCTGCTACCGATTGCGATCAGCAGCGTGGCGATGAACCTGCCGGCTCAGGTGTTCAAACCAGCGGTGTCGCTGCTCTCACCGGTCGAGCCAAGCGTCTATGAGGCCCGTGGCGCCCTGCCCAAGGAGCAACTGGGGGCTACCCAGCTGAACTATCAACAAGCCTACCAGCTGGCGCAGCAGGAGGGTCGGCGGCTGGGGCTAACGGCACCGATCGGCGAACTGTATTACAGCTTCGAGTACAACTTTTACGGCGCAGGGTTTGGTCAGCACGATACCGATGCTCAAGGTAAGTCCTGGCTGTTCTTTCACGGGACTGACGGGCATCTGCTGGGCAAGGAGATTGCCGGGCAAGGCAGCCTGGGGGAACGCTTTTACCGCCTGCAGCTGCCCATACACGGCGGGCGCATCATCGGGATGACCGGGCAGGTGCTGATTGCAGTGCTGGGGGTGATGATTGCGGTGCTGTCGTTGACCGGGGTGTACATCTGGTGGCGCAAGTTGCAGGCGCGGCGCAGTGGGAAGGTGCGCAGGGCTGGGTGATTAGAAGGGATCGTAGGGGCTGCTATGCAGCCCATCGCTGGCAAGACCAGCTCCCACAAGGATTGAGTAGGCTTGAGGAGCTTTAGCAGTTACCAGAAAGACAAAACCCCTGTCTGCAGGGCAGACAGGGGTTTCGGAATGAATCTTGACGATGACCTACTCTCACATGGGGAAACCCCACACTACCATCGGCGATGCATCGTTTCACTGCTGAGTTCGGGATGGGATCAGGTGGTTCCAATGCTCTATGGTCGTCAAGAAATTCTGTGTGCCGGTCCGTCTGTTGCGACGTGCCAGCGAATTCTTGATGCTTCTACCCTAAAGACAAAACCCCTACCTGCATACGCAGATAGGGGTTTCGGAATTTAATCTTGACGATGACCTACTCTCACATGGGGAAACCCCACACTACCATCGGCGATGCATCGTTTCACTACTGAGTTCGGGATGGGATCAGGTGGTTCCAATGCTCTATGGTCGTCAAGAAATTCTGTTGCCAGAAGGTCTTGTTTAAGACACTCCAGCGAATCGGGTATGTGATGTTTGTGAGTTACAAATCTTCGGCTGTGTGTCTTCACAACAACCGC
>NZ_JAMDGZ010000077.1 GCF_028656935.1 Pseudomonas rubra | reverse complement strand
CGGGCTTGCCCCGCGATAAACTCACTACTGAACCACTTCTCGCAAATTGCGCCACAGCTCAACCACATGCTCACGCTCGGTCGGCAACGCCCCCACCGAGACCCGCACCATCCAGCGGCCGTTCAAGGTCGCCGGGGTCACGTAGGCCACGCCCGAAGCATTGAGCCGGTCGGCCCAGCGCCGGGTATGCGCATCCAGTGCGTCACCGGCAAGGCCCTCGCGCCGATGGCAAATGCACAAGGTCTGCAACTGCACTGGCGCCAGCAATTCCCATTCGTCGCTGCCACGTACCTGGTCAGCCAGCCAGCGGGCATTGTCCAGGTCGCGGCGCAAGCGCTGCTGCAGGCTCTCGATACCTTCGCTACGCAGCATGAACCACAGCTTCAAGGCACGGAAGCGCCGCCCCAGCGGGATGCCCCAGTCGCGCAGGTTCTTGACCTTGCTGTCGACCGCCGACTGCAAGTAGCTGGGGTTGGTGCTCATGACCCGGATCAGGTGCTGCGGATCACGCACGAAGTACAACGAGCAATCAAACGCCACGCCCAGCCACTTGTGCGCATTGACCACGATCGAGTCGGCCTGCTCGATGCCGTCCCACATCCAGCGGCACTCGGGCAAAATCATTGCCGAGCCGGCCATGGCCGAATCGACGTGCAGCCACAGGCCATGCTCGCGGGCGATCTCGCCGACCGGCTGTAGCGGGTCGATGGCCGTGGTCGCGGTGGTGCCGGTGGTCGCGACGATCGCGCAAGGTTGCAGGCCGTTGGCCAGGTCTTGCTCGATAGCCACCGCCAGAGCCTGGGGGCGCATGGCGAAGTTTTCGTCGGTTTCGATATAGCGGATGTTGTCCTTGCCAAAACCTGCCAGCAACGCCGCCTTGTCCACCGAGCTGTGGGCCTGGGCGCTGGTGTAGATCATCAGCGGCTTGCCCTGACCTTGCAGACCGCCCTTGGCCAGGGCGTAATCGCTGCTGCGCTCGCGGGCGCTGATCAAGGCCACCAGGGTGCTGGTGGACGCGGTGTCCTGGATCACCCCGCTCCATTGATCCGACAGGCCGACCATTTGCCGCAGCCAGTCCACCGTGGTCTCTTCCAGCTCGCTGAGCGCCGGGCTGGACTGCCACGACAGGCCAAGCACACCAAGGCCGGTGCTGAGAAAGTCACCGAGCACCGACGACAAGCAGCCGTTGGAGGGGAAGTAGCCGAAGAAATCCGGGTGCTGCCAGTGGGACAAACCGGGCTTGATCAGTTGATCGACGTCTGCGAGGATTTGCGCGAAGGGCTCACCCTGCAGCGGCGCCGAAGCCGGCAAGGCCGCCTTGAGGTAGCCGGGCTCGACCTGGGCCATGACCGGCAACGCGCCGACCCCCTGGCGGTAGTCGGCAATCATGTCGATCAGTTGGTGACCCTGCTTGCGAAATTCTTCCGGGCTCATGCAACGGCTCCTGTTGTCATTGGTAACGGGAGCTTGAGTCTAGGCCTTGGCTGGCCGGGGAAAAACGCCGCCCGGCGCATAGCTGCTATGGCGAATGCGCATGGCCGCCGTGCACGCCGAACTGCGACTGCTGCCACTGCTCGAACACCAGGTTGCGCAACCAGCGATGCTCGGCCGAGTTCTGCAGGCGCTGATGCCAGACCACCCAGTAGCGCTGGGTGTGCTGGACAAACGCCAAGGGCCGCCAGGTCAATGGATGCAGGCGGCTGAGCTGGCGGGCGATGTGCTCGGGCACGGTGACCAGCACCTGGCTGCTGCAAATCACCCGCACCGCTGCCGAATAGAACGGCACCTGCAGGCTGATGCGCCGGCTCAGGCCCTGCTCGCGCAGGTGGCGATCGATAAAGCTGTCCTTGTCGCCGCCACCAGAAATGCGCACATGCTTCCAGGCGCAGTAGTGCTCCTGATTCAACTCGGCCTGGCTCGCCAACGGGTGCTGCCGTTGCATCAGGCACACCGCACGGTCTTCGCCGAGCATGCGCCCGTGCAGGTTGGCCGGGGCTTCGTCAAACAGCGTGGTGGCCAAGTCGATTGCACCGCTGGCAAGCAGCTCGTACTGGCCCGGTTGCCAGGTGCGGTACTCGATGGACACGCCCGGTGCTTCACGCTCAAGGGTGCTGACCAGCAACGGCAGCATGTGTTCGGCGATGTAGTCCGAGGCCGCCAGGCAGAAGCGCCGCTCGCAGCGCGCCGGGTCGAAGACCTCGGGCTGGCGCAACGCCTCAAGCTCCACCAACACCTGTTCCAGCGGGGCAAGCAGGCTGGCACCGCGCTCACTCAATACGTAACCACGGCCCTGGCGCACCAGCAACGGGTCGTCGAAGGCCTCGCGCATGTGCGCCAGTTGCCGGCTGAGTACCGACTGGCTGCTGCCCAGGCGCTCGGCGGCATGGCTGAGGTTCTGCAACTGCAGCAGGGTGTGCAGCGCGCGCAAATGGGCAATGCTCAGGGAAGCGAAGATCGGGTTCAAGGGGCGCTCCTGCACCGGCGGATGGCGCAGCCTAAGGCCAAAACCTGCGAAATACAAAGTGCCTGGCAGGCCCGCACATGGCTGTCGGCAGGCTCAGTCAAGGCGACACCTTGGTGCTATGCTAGCGTCGGGACTTTGCTTTTCGTTAAGGATAATACATGAGCAACATCAGCCTTTTGCCCCAAGTGCGCGCGTTTCTTGAGCGTCAGCACACCTCTTTCATCGATGGCCGCCAGCAGCCTGAATCCAATGCCCGCTACCTCGAGGTGATCGACCCTGCCAGCGACCTGGTCATCAGCCGCGTAGCCGAGGCCAGCGGGCACACTGTCGATGATGCCGTCGCCTCGTCGCGCCGAGGCTTCAGCCAATGGTCACAGACCGCCCCTGCCGCGCGCGCCAGCGTTCTGCACAAACTGGCCGACCTGATCGAACAACACCGTGAAGAGCTGGCACAGCTGGAGACCTGCCAGTCGGGCAAGCTGATCAGCCTCTCGCGTAACTTCGAGGTCGACCAGGCCGCGCACTTCCTGCGTTACTACGCCGGTTGGGCGACCAAGCTCAGCGGCCAGACCATCACCCCGTCGCTGCCATCGTTCAATGGCGAACGCTACACCGCCTTTACCTTGCGCGAACCGATCGGGGTAGTGGTGGGCATCGTGCCGTGGAACTTCTCGACCATGATCGCCATATGGAAGCTGGGCTCGGCCCTGGCCACCGGCTGCAGCATTATCATCAAGCCGAGCGAATTCACCCCGCTGACCATTTTGCGCATCGCTGAACTGGCCATCGAAGCCGGCCTGCCCGCAGGCGCGCTGAACGTGGTCACCGGTGGCGGCCTGGCCGGCAAGACGCTGATCGAACACCCCGGCACCGACAAAGTTTCGTTCACAGGCTCCGTGCCGACCGGCCTTATCGTTGGCCAGGGCGCCATGGCCGCCAACCTGACCCGCGTCACCTTGGAGTTGGGCGGCAAGAATGCCGCAGGCTTCCTGCGCGATGTGCCAGTGAACAAGGCGGTAGATGGCATTATCGAGGCGGGCTTTCTGCACTCGGGGCAGATTTGCGCTGCGGCCGAGCGCTTCTATGTGCACCGTTCACAGATCGAGGCCGTCACCGGTGCCTTGAGCGAACGCCTGGCGCAACTGAAGATCGGCTCGCCGCTGGACGAAGCCAGCCAATTCGGCCCGGTGAGCAACAAGCAGCACCAGGCAAAACTGGGCGCCTTGTTCGCCAAGGCCCGTAGCGAGAACAGCCAGATCATTCATGGCGGTCGCTTGATCGAAGGCCCTGGCTGCTACGTGGAGCCGACGGTGATCCTCGCCAACTCGGTGCACGACAGCCTGCACACCGAAGAGACCTTCGGGCCGGTGGCGACCTTCCTGCCCTATGACGATGATGAGCAACTGATCGCCCTGATGAACGACAGCCCGTACGGCCTGAGCGCCAGCCTGTGGACCAACGACCTGAGCAAGGCCATGCGCCTGGTGCCGCAGGTACAGGCCGGTACAGTGTGGGTGAACATGCACACCCTGCTCGACCCGGCGCTGCCCTTTGGCGGGGTCAAGGCCTCGGGGATCGGCCGCGAGTTTGGCGGGGCGTTTATCGAGGACTACACCGAGCTCAAGTCGGTGATGATCCGCTACTGACACCAAAAACCGGTGGGAGCGGGGCAAGTCGGGGCGCCGCATCGCTGCTCCCACCAATGCCCCGATTGTTATGAAAATCATGAAGTAATTTTTTGATACCAACGATTCCCCTCTGCCACCGTCTGTCGGACCATCGGCCAGCTACCCCATAAAAACAACACGAGGTACTGCCGTGGACAACGCCAACAAGACGGGGGCTGCACGCCCGCGCATCGAGGTTCGCTCAATCGACTATGTGCCGCGCAGCGAGCGCCACGGCAAGGTCTGGCACCAGGCGCCGTTCTGGTTCACCGGCAACTTCGTCCTCACCACCATGGTCACCGGCTTCACCGGCCCGACCCTGGGCCTGGGTGCGCTTTATTCAATTCTGGCGATCGTGCTCGGGGTGTGCTTCGGCACCTTTTTCATGGCCTTCCACGCCAACCAGGGTCCGCGCATGGGCCTGCCGCAGATGATCCAGTCACGGGCGCAATTCGGCCTCAAGGGCGCCATCGTGCCGTTCGCTGCCGTGGTGTTTGTGTACATTGGTTTTAATGTCTTCAACGTAATCCTCGCCACCGACGCCATCAACACCGTCCTGCCTGGCCAGCGTACCCCCTGGTACCTGGGGCTGATCGTTATCGCTGTGCTGCTGGCGGTGGTCGGCCACGACCTGCTGCACACCGTGCAACGCTGGCTGACCTACGTGATGATCCTGGTGTTCGGCGTGCTCACCGTCAGCGCGCTACTGACCCTGCAGGCCGATGCCGCGCTGCAGGCCCCGCAATTTTCCTGGGGCGCGTTCCTGGTGCAGCTATCGGCAGCCGCCGGTTACCAGATCAGCTATTCGGTGTATGTCTCCGATTATTCGCGCTACCTGCCGCACGACACCCCCACCGCCAAAGTGGTGTTCTGGACCTACCTGGGCGCGGCCGGCTCGGCCTTGTGGCTGATGTCCCTGGGCGCCTTCCTTGCCTCGGCGCTGCCAGCGCCGGACGCCATTGCCAGTGTGCGTGAAGTGGGCAACCAGTTCCTCCCCGGCCTGGGCACCTTCACCGTACTGATTTCGGTACCGGCGCTGGTGGGCATCATGGCGGTGAACTGCTACGGCGCCATGCTCACCAGCATCAGTGCCATCGACTGTTTCAAAAAGGTCCAACCATCGCTGAAGATTCGCGTGGCCGGTATCAGCGTCATCGCCAGCATCGTCTTCATCGTGGCCCTGGCCATCCCCGAGAGCTACCTGGGCAGCTTCAACACCTTCGTGCTGTTGATGCTGTACTTCCTGGTGCCCTGGACCGCGGTCAACCTGGTGGACTTCTATTGCGTGCGCAAGGGCCACTACGTGATCAGCGAAATTTTCAACCCCGAGGGCATCTACGGCGCCTGGGGCAAGCCGGGGCTGATCGCCTACGGCCTGGGCCTGCTGGCGATGGTGCCGTTCATGGCCTTGAGTTTCTACACTGGCCCCGCCGCCGCTGCCCTGGGCGGCGCCGACATTGCATTTGTGATTGGCCTGCTGGTAACCGGCAGCGTCTATGCCCTGCTGTGCCGCTCGCTCGACCTGCACAGCGAACAACGCCTGGCGGCGGCCAGTGACCGCCTGCTTGAGGAAGCCCACGCATGAGTTCAACCCTGATACAGGTCGCCTGCTGCCAACTGGCGCCACAGATCGGCGAGCTGAAGTACAACCGCGAACGCGCCCTGCAGGCGATCCGCAGCGCCGCCGGGCAAGGTGCCCAGGTGGTGGTGCTGCCGGAGCTGGTGCAAAGCGGCTACGTGTTCGCCGACCGCAACAAAGCCCTGAGCCTGGCCGAAACCCCCAGCGGCGAAACCCTGCGCCAATGGGCAGCCCTGGCGGCGGAACTGGACATCGTCATCGTCGGCGGTTTTTGCGAGCGTACCGAGCGCGACGAGCTGTACAACAGCGCCGCCCTGGTGGATGCCAAAGGCGTGCGCGCGGTGTACCGCAAGGCGCATTTGTGGAATGACGAAAAGCGCATCTTCAGCCCCGGCGGGCAACCGCCGCCGGTGATCGATACGCGCTTTGGGCGCATTGCCGTGATGATCTGCTACGACCTCGAGTTCCCCGAGTGGGTACGCCTGCCCGCCCTCGCCGGCGCCGAGCTGCTGTGCGCACCGGTGAACTGGCCGGACGGCCCGCGGCCGCAGGGCGAGCGGCCAGCAGAGGTGGTGCGGGTACAGGCCAATGCCTCGGTCAACCGTTTGTACATCGCCGCGTGCGACCGCAACGGCCACGAGCGCGAGGTGGATTGGGTCGGCGGTTCGGTGATTGTCGATGCCAATGGCTACCCTCTGGCCGGGCCGCTGCACGAGGCGCCAGCGGGCACCCAAATCATCCATGCCCGCCTTGATCTGAGCGAAGCCCGGGACAAGCGCATCAGCGCCCTGAACGATGTTCACAGGGATCGCCAACCAGTGCTGTATGACTGAGTTTTTGGGGCTGCTGCGCAGCCCATCGCTGGCAACGCCGGCTCCCACAATGGTTCTGTGAACACCGGACCTGTGGGAGCTGGCCTTGCCAGCGATGCAAGGCAAAGCCTTGCTAAAAATCTACAGTTCCACCACAACACCCCTGCCCTGCACCCGCCGATACGCCAGCGCCAAACCGACAAACCACAACGGCATCACACATAACGCCAGGCGGGTGTCCGGGCGCAACGCCAGCAGCGACAGCACAAACAGCAAGAAGCCCAACGCCACCCAGGCCATCGGTACCCCACCAGGCAACTTGTACAGCGAACGCTCATGCAAGTCAGGCCGTGAACGGCGATAACACAGGTACGAGACCAGGATCGTCGACCAGGTAAAGATCACCAGGATCGCCGAGATGGTCGAGACAATGGTGAAAACGGTCATCACTTGCGGAAAGATGAACAGCAGCATCACCCCGAACAGCATCAACAGCGTCGAAAACCCCAGGCTCGCCAGCGGCACGTTGTTACCGGAAAGGCGCTTGAACAGCCCCGGCGCATTGCCCTGGTCAGCCAGGCCGAACAACATCCGGCTGGTGGAAAACACGCCACTGTTGGCCGATGACGCCGCCGAGGTCAGCACCACGAAGTTGACGATCCCCGCCGCAGCCGGAAACCCCGCCAGCAGAAACAGCTCCACGAACGGGCTCTTGTCCGCTGCCACATGGGCGTAGGACGTCACCGCGATAATGCACGCCAGAGACACCACATAGAACAGGATGATGCGGATCGGAATGGCATTGATCGCCTTGGGTAGTACGGTCTCTGGTGAGCGGGTTTCTGCCGCGGTGGTACCGATCAACTCGGTGCCGGCAAAGGAGAAAATCGCAATCTGAAAGCCTGCGAAAAAACCGCTGATGCCATGAGGAAACGCCGCCTCGGCCTGGAACAGGTGCGCAAGCGACGCCGTCACCCCGGTCGGCGAAACAAACGAGGTAGCCACCAGCACCACGCTCACCGCAATCAAGGTCAACACAGCAATGATCTTGATGATCGCGAACCAGAACTCCACCTCGCCGAACAACTTCACCGTCAGCACGTTCAAGGCGAACAGGGTCAGCATCATGCCGATTGCCGGCACCCATGCGGGCACATCCGGGTACCAGTGCTGGAAAAAGCCGCCGACCACCACCGCATCGCCCACCACCGCCACGCACCAGCTCAGCCAATACGACCAGCCCAGAAAAAACGCTGCCCGCGGACCGATATAGGCGCCGGCAAAGTCGGCGAAGGACTTGAACTTCAAGTCCGACAGCAACAGTTCGCCCATTGCCCGCATGACGAAGTACAAGAAGAAACCGATGATCATGTAGATCAGCAGAATCGAGGTACCGGACAAGGCGATGACCTTGCCCGAGCCCATGAACAGCCCGGTGCCGATGGCACCACCGAGGGCGATCAACTGAATGTGGCGGTTGCTCAGGGTGCGCTGCAGCCCCCTGTGCCGGTGGCCGTGGGTCTCTGCTTTCATCGCTCACGCTCTTGGTTATTGTTGTCGAGTCGAGGCAGTAGCCGTCGTTGCATGTTGCTCAGGCGCAAGCGCCTTCGAAGCCCTGGAGCACGTTGACCGCATTGATGCCGATTTCATCGACCATGTAGCCGCCCTCCATGACGAACAACGTCGGCACCCCGACCTTGGCGATGGCTGCGCCCATGGTGAAGTAGTCTTCGCTCTCCAGCAGGAAATGGCTGATGGGGTCATCCTTGAAGGTGTCGACGCCAAGGGAGATCACCAGCAGCTCGGGGCCATAGCTGCGCAAGCGCTGGCAGGCCTCTTCAAGCGCCTGCTGATAGGCCGCCCAGCGGGTGCCCTTGGCCAGCGGATAGTTGAAGTTGAAGCCCTCCCCCGCAGCGCTACCGCGCTCACTGGCCGCGCCGGAAAAGTACGGGTACGACACCGCCGGGTCACCATGGATCGAGGCGAACAGCACGTCATTACGCGTATAGAAAATGTTCTGCGTGCCGTTGCCGTGGTGAAAGTCCACATCCAGCACGGCCACCCGCCGGGCGCCCAGGCTCAGGCTGTGCTGGGCGGCGATGGCGGCGTTGTTCAGGTAGCAGTAGCCGCCCATATATTCGCGCGCGGCGTGATGCCCCGGTGGCCGGCACAGGGCAAATGCGCTGCGCTGGCCTTCGTTGATCAGCGTAAGGCCGGTCAGGGCCAGGTCGGCGCTGGTTTTCACCGCCTGCCAGGTGGTGGCGGTAATGGGCGCGCCGGCATCCATGGCAAAAAAGCCCAGCTTGCCATCAATGAACTCCGGCACGCGCTCATTGGCCAGGTCACGCACCGGCCACACCAGCGGCAAGGCATCGTGGCTGCGGCCGATAGCGGTCCATTCGCGCCAGGCGCTTTCGAGGAAAGCGACATAGCGCTCGCTGTGCGCGGCGACGTAACAGGCGCGGTCGAACGCCCGCGGCGAGACGATATCGCCCAGGCCCGTGAGCCTGACCCGCTCGTACACGGTGTCGGCGCGGCTGGGTTGTTCGAAGGAGGGTTTGAGCACCCCGTCCTTGAGTTCGGTGCCGTGGTGCAGGCGGTGGTCGGGGCTGAAGACAGTCAGCATGGCGAGAGAGCCTTGATCAGTGGGTGTGCAAATAGCCTATTCCGGGCACACGGATCTTTTTTTGCTTTATCTTCTCGCCGTGTTAGCTTTTTGAGGCGAACTATCCTCCCGAGGCAGATATGGCGAAAAAATCATCCAGACGCGTCACCCTCGATGACACCGACCGCGCCATCCTCGCTTTGCTCCAGGCCGATGCGAGCATGTCCAACGCCGAACTCAGCGAGCGCTTGTCACTGAGCCTGACGCCCTGCTGGCGCAGGCGCAGGCGCCTGGAAGAAGAAGGCGTGATCAAGGACTACCAGGCCAACCTCGACCGGCGCCTGCTGGGCCTGGAAATCATGGCCTTCGTGCAGATCCGTTTCGCCACCCACAGCGACCAGGCCCCGGATGATTTCGAGGCGGTGATACTGCAACTGCCGGAAGTGATTGCCTGCCACAAGATCACCGGCGATGCCGATTACCTGCTGCAAGTGCTGGCCACCGACCTGGACGCCTACAGCGACTTCATCGAGCAGGTGCTGCGCCGGCAACTGGGCATTGCCTCGATCCAGTCGAGCCTGGCCCTGCGCGAGGTCAAGGCCACCCACCGCATGGCCATTCCCGGATGAAGGCACAGGCTTTGCCCCAAACCGGTGCAAAGCCACTAGAATGACCCACCCCCAGAACCAGGCTGCCCCATGGATATCGAGCTGGCCCGCACCTTCCTTGAAATTGTCCGCACCGGCAGCCTGGTGTCCGCTGCCGAACGCCTACACGTTACCCAGACAGCCATCACCGCCAGGGTACAAAAGCTTGAGCAGCAGCTGGCCTGCCAGTTGTTCATCCGCAGCCGCAGCGGCGCCAGCCTTACCGCCGACGGCGAGGCCTTCGTGGTCTACGCCAACCAGCTGGTACAAACCTGGGAAGCCGCGCGCCGCGACCTGCCCTTGCCTGAAGGTTGCCACCAGGTGCTGCACATCGGCGGCGAAGTCAGCCTCGGCAACCCCATGGTGCTCGGCTGGGTCAGTGCCCTGCACCGAGAGATGCCCGGCCATGCCATCCGCAGCGAAGTCAGCGACGGCGAGTCTTTGCTGCACAAGGTGGAAATGGGCGTGCTCGATGCCGTGCTGGTCTACCAACCCACCTACGGCCCGGGCCTGCAGGTGGAACAGCTGATGGAAGAAAAGCTCATCCGCATCCGCCGCAAGGACAAACCCGAACCCTACGTGTACATCGACTGGGGCCAGGCCTTTCGCCGCCGCCACGACGCCGCCCTGCCCGAATGCGCGCGCCCGGCGTTGAGTTTCAACCTCGGGCCACTGGCACTGCAGTACATCCTCGAACACGGCGGCAGCGGTTACTTCCGTACCCGCGTGGTGCAGGCATACCTGGACAGCGGCGTGTTCGAGCGCGTACCGCAAGCACCGGAGTTCACCTACCCGACCTACCTGGTGTACGCCCGCGAACGCGACAGCGAGGCATTGCAGCAGGCATTCAGGGTGCTACGCGAAGTGGTCGCCGGTGAGAGTGACTGGTCACAGCGCTGGGACCCGGTGATCTGAGCCCGTCGCCTGGCTCAACAACTGGCGCTTGAGCCCGGCAATCAGATCGGTCTGGGTCACCACCCCCACCAGCACCTGCCCTTGCATCACCGGCAAGCAATGCAGCCCCTGCTCGCTGAGCAACGGAATCAGCGCCACTGCTGGCTCATCACTGCGCACGGTAATCACCGGCCGGCTCATGATCTGCTCCAGCAGCACCTTGGGCCTGCGCCCGAACAGCCCGCGCCAGCTGAAACGCCCCTGGGCCATGGCCGGCCCGACCAGGTCGCTCAACGTGACGATCCCCACCAGGCGCCGCTCTTCATCGAGTACCGGCAAGGTATGCAAATGGTGGCTCGACAACAACTGCCAGGCCTGCTGCAAACTGGTTTGCGGCGTGGCCAGTTGCACATCCCGCGACATCACCGAAGCGGCGGTAATCCCGCCCAGGCTGCGCTTGAGCGCCTGTTGCTCGGTGGCCATGATGATGCGTTCAAGCTCATCGCGGGTGACGTCGACAAACTCACCGAGCTCTTCCAGCGCCTGGTCAAGGTCCTCACCACTGACGCCGACGCGCTCCCCGGGCAGCACATCATCAGTGTGGTACAGGTCTTTGCGCGGTGCGGCAGTCTTGGGGTAACGGACCCCGGTCAGGCGGTTGTAGATCACCGCCACGGCCACCAGCACCAGGGCATTGAGCATGATCGGCGCAAACACCTGATCGCCCATCGCCGCCAGCGACGAGTCCGCCAGCACCACGCTCACCGCCACCCCGCCACCCGGCGGGTGCAGGCAGCGCAGCAGGCACATCACCAGGATCGCTATCCCCAGGGCCAAGGCGGCGACCCACAAGGCCGAACCAAAGCAATGGTGCAGCACCAGCCCTACCGCAGTGGCGCTGGCATAGCTGCCAATAAACGGCCAAGGCTGCGCCAATGCCCCGGAGTGCACGGCAAACAGCAACACCGCCGAGGCCGCCAACGGCCCGAGCAAATGCAGCGCCACCGTCGGGCCAAAGGCCAGGCTGCAGGCCAAGCCTGCGAGAAACAGACCGAGCAACGCACCGACACCTGCGCGTAGCCATTCTTTGGGAGGGATATTCAGCGGGGCCGGCAGCAGCCGGCTGAACCAGTTGTTCAGACCACGGGTAGACATGGGTAAATCGGGCACCTGGGCAGTAAAAAAAGCCCGGCCAAACTGGCTGGGCTGAGTATCGCGAGGGGCAATACCTAATGGGCTCCGTCCTTGGAGATGGAATTTTTTGAGTGTTGCGTGGGACGGGATTTTGCCGGGGTTGGCGTGGCGGGTGGTAATTCAAAAAACTGAAGGTTGGCTGCAGTTTTTTTGAGGGATGAGGCGTGGACTGCCCGTTCATGGTGGGGAGTGACCACTTCCTGGGACACGATCAGCGGCCGGTCACCACTGACAGCAATCGGCCAAAAGCTGCCGGTCGATATCAGTGCAGGTAGCGCCTGGTTCTGAGTACTGTTAGAGACGCGCCGCACACCGCAAGGCTGGAACTGTCATACGCCTCACCCTTATATTGCGCAGACGCGGGCTATCCGGCGGCTTTATGTAGTCTGTTGTGCTATCGAGAAAACCTGCGCGGCGTTGCACCGCGCAGGCTCTTAACTTAGAACGCGATATTGAGCCCCAGACGTACACCGTGATCGCTATAGCCATCGCCGATCTGCCCGGAGTAGTCCAGGTCGAGGCTCGCTCGCGGGGCAAGTTTGGCGCTGACACCGAGCTGTACCAGCGCGGTGTCCTGGGCAACTGGCACCCCCTTGACGGTGAAGCTGTCATACCCCCCTAGGGTCAGGCGGCTGTCTTCGCTTGGCCCATCAAGCACGCGCTGCCACGCCAGGCTGCTCTGTACGCTCAACGGCACCCCGGCCACCTCTGCCGCTGGAGTGCTCGCACGCAGGCCCAGGCTGGAATAAGTCGCACGGTCCTTCTCGCTGTCGCCGCGCAACGCAGTGCTGCCGCCATGTTCGCGGAAGCTGTCGCTGTCGACTTCGACATGGGCCAGGCCAACGAAAGGCTCAAGGGTCAGGTCACCTGCCTGGACGGCATAACCCAAGTCACCGAACACCTGTGTCGTACTGGCGTCGTACTTGGCCTTGACGTGCTCTTGCACGCTGCCGACGTTTACGTGGCGACTGCTGTCAACGTCGTTCCAGGCATGGGAAGCGCCCACGCGCAGGTGCAACGCATCCCACTGACCGCCCAGGTAGGTCGTCAGCGATGTGCTGTCGACCTTGGCCGACGAGTTTCTGGCATCGGCTTTCAGATCAGTGTTGCCATAACCGACAGCCAGACCTGCGCGCCAGGTTTCGTTCAGCGGCATGTCGAGCCCCAGTAGCATGCCCTGGCTGTTGTGCTCGAGGTCAGCGACATTGCGATTGCCATCGGCATCACCCCAGCCGCCATAGCCCTGTACCCAAAAGGTTATGCTGCTGTCCGCATCGACATGCAGCACGCCTTCACTCGGTGCCTGGCCTTGAGCACTGCGCAGGCGCGCTCCAATCGCATCTCGCACGTAGCGGCTGTCATCGAACAGCGCGCCGCGGGTGCTCGCGTGGATCTCGCCAGACAGGCTGTCGTAAGCCGAGCGTGCCTGATCGGCGCTGAGCACGGCGACCGCGTTATACAAACCACCCGCGCCGGCCGCATCCAGCGTCCCGGCCACGGCACGCTGGTTGTAGGTCTGTGCGACCGAAGTAAAAGCGACATCGTTACGCTGCAGACCCAGGGTCACGGCATTGCTTGCGTACATCACTTGCGGCGTGAGGAAGGCCAGGTTGCTTTTGACGCTACCAAAGGTGCCGGTCACGTTGCCTGCCTCGACAATCGTGTACTGGGTACTCGGTGCCCAGCTGCCAGTGCCGGCCACAATGTTCAGGCCCGCGCTGTTAAGCGATACGGTGCCGGTGGCAATCACTCGGTCGGAGCGGCCGTCAGGATCGGCCTCAATGATTAGCGTAGAGCCGCTGTTGAAGCTGATGTCGCCGGCGACTTTCAGCGTGCCAATCGAGTTGCCCGGGTTCAGGGTCGCGCCGCTGGCCAGGTTGATATCGCCATTGATGGTGCCATGGCCGCCGAGCATGGCACCCAGAGCCACATCGACATCACTGGTAAGGCTGGCGCTGGAGCCTGCGACACCGCCGATGATCAGGCTGCCGGCCGCGACGGTGGTGCCGCCACCGACAGTCGAGTTGCCATTGAAGACCTGCTTGCCGCTGCCGACCTTGGCCAGGTGGCCGGCACCGTTGACCGAGCCGTCATAGACACTGCTGGCTCCGCCTGCACCCGCTTGCATGGTGCTGCCTGCAGCCAGCAGCAGAGCACCCGAACCACTGAGTGCATCGATGTTGTTGAGCCCGCCGACACTGACCAACGCGTTACTGGCAACGTTCAAGTCGGCATTGCCCAGGGCAGTATTACTGATCAGGTTCAACGTACCATCGAGAATGTTCAACACCCCACTGAAGGTATTGTTGCCGCTCAGGGTCAACTCGCTGGCGCCTTGTTTGTTCAGTTCACCGTTGCCACTGACGACGCCACTGAGGGTTAAGTCATGGCGGCCAGTCAGCGTCAGCCCGCCGTTGAGTGCCACCGCGTTGGCCAGGTTGATGGCGGCAGTGCTGTCCAGCGTGGTGCCCTTGGCGGCGACCAATGCACCGGTGCCCAGCGCGGAGTTGTTGCCCAGCACCAGGGTTCCGCCACTGAGCACAGTACCGCCGCTGTACGTGTTGTTGCCATTGAGCGTCAGGCTAGAAGTGCCGGCCTTGATCAGACTGCCCGCGCCGCTGACGATACCGCCAAGGGTCAACGCATTGGAGCCGGCAACGGTCAGCCCGCCGTTGAGCGCCACGGCGTTGCCGAGTGTGAGGGCGGCGTTGCTGTCCAGTGCGGTGCCATCGGCGGTGGTCAGTGCGCCGGTGCCGAGCGCCGCATTGTTACCGACGACGATTTTGCCGCCATTGAGCGCGGTGCCGCCGGTGTAGCCGTTGGCCGCGTTAAGCACCAGGGTGCCGGTATCGAGCTTGGCCAGGGTGCCGCTGCCATTGAGCGTCACCCCCAGGGTCGCGGTGGCGTTGGGGTCGACCCGGATCGCGGTATTGCCAGTGCCGCCGTTGACCAGGTTCAACTGGCCGGCGTTGCCGCCCACCAAGCTGTAGCCGTTGCTGACGAACTGCATGCCGGTGAGGTTCTGGGGGCCGTCCACGGTCACGGTCCCGGCAGTGCCCTGGAACACCGCGAAACTGCCGCCCCAGGCCTGGTTGACCGTGCCGTCCACCGAGCTCCAGTTGCTGCCGGCACTGTTCCAGGTGCCGCTGCCGCCCTCGATCACGCCGTTGCCCGTGGTCTGCGATCCATCCCAGAACAGCACGGTGGTGTTAGGTTCGGTGACCAGCAGGTTGACCTGGTTGCTCACCGCGGTCTGCAGTTGCAGGTCACCCGGCGTCACACTGCCAGGCAGGCTGCCCAGCGTCAGGGTATTGGTCAGGACACCGCCGTAGTTGGCCAGACGATAGACACCCGTGCCGAAGCCACCCTGGTTGCTGACGTTCAGGGTGCCGTCCAGATTCAAGTCGCCCATGACATTCAGCAGCGGATTGCCACCGCCGCTAACCGGCACGCCAAGGCTGACGTCCAGGTTGGCATCGCTGCCCATCAGCAGCGAACCCACCGACAGCGTATTGCCCGTGCTCAGGGCCAGATGAGCGCCATCGTTCACCACCACCGAACCACCGAGGCTGCCGCTGCCGGTCAGGGTCGCGCCGCTGTTGACCTCGACCAGGGCACTGGCCAGGGAGCCGCTGACATTCAACACCCCGTCGTTGATGCTGGTATTGCCGGTCAGGCCGCTGCTGCCGCTCAGAGTGAGAGTGCCGCTGCCAGCCTTGATCAATTGCCCACTGCCACCGAGGCTGCCGGCGAAGGTGCCGCCCAGGTTGGTGCTGCCCAGGGTCAGGGCATTGCCGCCTGCAATGACCACGGCACCGCTGCCGCTGAGGCTGAGGCTGGCCGAGCCGCCTAGGTTGAGGCTACTGCCGGCGGCCAGGTTGACCCTCGAGTTGTTATCCAGGGCAGCGCTGCCCAGGGTGCTGAGGCTGCCGGCCTGCACGTCGAATAGGCCACTGAAGCTGTTGGTGCCGGTCAGCGTCAAATCGCTCAAGCCCTGCTTGATCAGGGTCGAACTGCCGGCCAGGACCCCGGCCAGGGTCAGGTCGTTGTTGCCGCCCAGGGTCAGGGCCGCGTTGACATTGACGTCATTGGCCAGCACCAGCGGAGCGCTGTTGGCCAGGGCCGCGGCGCCGGCCACGGTCAGCGCGCCGGAACCCAGGGCGCTGCTGTTGCCGACGGTCAGGGTTCCGGCATTCAGTGTGGTGCCGCCCGAGTAGGTGTTGTTGCCGGCGAGGGTCAGGTTGGCCGGGCCATTCTTGATCAGGCTGCCGGCGCCGGCGACCAGGCCGCTGAGCCCCAGGTCGGCCGTACCGCCGATATTCAGCCCGCTGTTCAGGTTGACCTGGTTGTTCAGGGTCACGGCGCTGTTGCTGTCCAGAGTGGTGCCCGCCGCCGCGGTCAGCGCGCCGCTGCCCAGGGCGCTGTTGTTACCTACTACCAGGCGCCCGCCGTTGAACAGAGTGCCGCCACTGTAGGTGTTGGCGCCATTGAGCACCAACGTCCCGGTATCGAGCTTGGCCAGGGTGCCGCTGCCATTGATGTCCACGCCCAGGGTGGCGGTCACGCCCGGGTCGACACGAATCGCGGTGTTGCCGCCAGTGCCATTAACCGCGGTCAACGCCCCCGCTGCCCCGGCCTGGAGGTTGTAGCCGTCGGTGACAAACTGCATCCCGGTGAAGCTCTGCGGCCCCTGCACCGTGACCGTACCCGCAGTGCCCTGGAACACCGAAAAATCGCTGGCCCAGGTCTGGTTGAGGGTGCCGTCCACCGAAGTCCAGTTGGTACCCGCCGCCGTCCAGGTGCCGGCGCCGCCGTCCACCACCCCGTTGGGCACGGTCTGGCTGCCGTCCCAGAAACGGATACCGGCGTTGGCCGACGACACCAGCAGGTTGACCTGATTGGCCGCGCTGGTCTGCACCACCAGGTCGCCCAGGTTGTAACCCACCGGCACGCTGGCCACGTTCAGGCCCAGGCCCGAGAGGTTGCCGGTGTAGTTGATCAAGCGATACAGGCCGACGCCGAAACCGCCGGCGTCAGTGACATTGAGCTGGCCATTGAGGGCCAGGTTGCCGCCCACGCTCACCAGTGCAGTGGTGGATGGCGCCCCCAGGCTGACATCCAGGTTGCTGCCGCTGGCCAGCGACAGGGAGTTCACCGACAGCACATTGCCGGAGCTCAAGACCAGGTGACCGCCGCTGGCGACGTTCGCCGCCCCCAGCAGCGCACCGCTGCCGGTCAGGCTGGCGCCGTTGTTGACGATGACGTTGGAGCTGGCCAGGGAACCGCTGACATTCAGGGTGCCGGCATTGACCAGGGTGGCTCCGGACAGATCATTGATGCCGCTGAGGGTCAGGGTGCCGCTGCCGATCTTGAGCAACTGGCCGTTGCCGTCGATATTGCCGCCAAAGTTGCTGCTGGCATTGCCCCTGCCGACGCTCAGTGCCATCCCGGAGTTCACCTGCAGCGAACCCCCACCGGTCAGCCCGGCCACCATGTCGCTGGCGCCGAGATTGAGGCCCGCGCCCAGGGCGATATTGACCCCGGAAGCATTGCCCAGGGCACCGGTGACCAGGGTGGTGACACTGCCCGCAGCAATGTCCAGGGCGCCGCTGAAGCTGTTGCTGCTCTGCAGGGTCAGGTCGCTCAGGCCGTTCTTGATCAGCCCGCCGTTGCCACTGACGATCCCGGCCAGCACCAGGTCATTGGTGCCGGCCAGAGTCAGGTCGGCATTGAGGGTGACATCGTTGGCCAGGCTCAGTGGCGCGCCGTTGTCTAAGGTTGCGGCGCCGCCCACGGTCAGCGCGCCGCTGCCCAGGGCGCTGCTGTTGCCGACGGTCAGGGTTCCGGCATTCAGGGTGGTACCGCCCAGGTAGGTGCTGATGCCGTTGAGGGTCAGGTTGCCCGCACCGTTCTTGACCAGTTGCCCACTGCCGCTGATCAGGCCGCCAAGGCTCAGCTCATTGCTGCCGAGCACGCTCAGGGCGGAATTCAGGGTCAGGTTGTTGTTCAGGACATAGACGCCGTTGCTGTCCAGGTTGGCCGCCCCGGCCACGGTCAGGGCGCCACTGCCCAGCGCCGAATTGCTGCCCAGGGTCAGGGTCCCGGCATTCAGGGTGGTGCCTGCGGCATAGGTGTTGTTGCCGGCGAGGGTCAGGTTGGCCGAGCCATTCTTGATCAGGCTGCCGGCGCCGGCGACCAGGCCGCTGAGCCCCAGGTCGGCCGTACCGCCGATATTCAGCCCGCCGCTCAGGTTGACCTGGTTGTTCAGGGTCACGGCGCTGTTGCTGTCCAGGGTGGTGCCCGCCGCCGCGGTTAGCGCGCCGCTGCCCAGGGCGCTGTTGTTACCTACTACCAGACGCCCGCCGTTGAGCAGAGTGCCGCCGCTGTAGGTGTTGGCGCCATTGAGGGTCAGGCTCGAGGCACCGGCCTGGACCAGGCTACCGGTGCCCCCTACCAGCCCGCCCAGGGTCAGGGCGTTGCTGCCGCCCACCGTTAGCGCGGCATTGAGATTGATCGCGTTGTTCAGCGCCAGGGCGCTGCTGGCATTCAGCGAACTGGCGCCGCCCACGGTCAGCGCGCCGCTGCCCAGGGCGCTGGCGTTGCCCAGGGTCAGGGTGCCAGCATTGAGCAGGGTACCGCCCTGGTAGGTGTTGGCACCGTTGAGGGTCAGGCTGCCGCTGCCGCCCTTGTTGATTGCGCTGCTGCCGCTGATCACCCCGGACAGGGTCAGTGCCCCTGCCCCGCTGGTGCTCATGTTGTTGTTGAGGATCAGCGCATTGGCCAGGTTGACCGTACCTGGCGCGGCAAGCGTGGCGGCCCCGCCAACGGTCAGGCTGCCGCTGCCCAGCGCCTGGTTGTTGCCCACCTGCAGGGTACCGGCGTTGAGGGTGGTGTTGCCGCTGTAGGTGTTGGCAGCATTGAGGGTCAGCTGTCCGCTGCCGTTCTTGGTCAGGCCGCCGCTGCCGGAAATCACCCCGCCCAGGGTGGCGCCGTTACTGCCCTGCAGCACCAGGCCGCCACTGCCCAGGCTGATCAGATTGCTCAGGGTCAGGCCGGCGCTACTGGCCTGCAGTATCCCGCCATTGGACGTCAGCACTCCGTTGCCGAAGGTGGCGCTGTTGTTGAACAGCGCCACACCGCCATTGAGGGTGGTGCTGCCACTGACCAGCGGCCCTTGCAGGGTCCAGGTGCCGCTGTTGAGCACCAGGTTGTTGAAGTTGACGTAGGTGGCACTGGACACCGTGCCCGAACCAGAAGTGCCGCCGCCGATCCCGAGGGGATTTTGCAGCACCAGGTTGTTGGTGCCGCCGGCCCCGCCATCGATCTGCCCGGTGGGGGCGAAGGTCAGGTCGACCCCCACCAGGCCGCCCAGGCTCCCCCCCGTGCCGCCGCCGCTCTGCACCGTGGAACCGGTAATGGCGGTGAAGGTGTTGGTGCTGCCAGCGCCCAGGGACACGCCACCGATAATTGAACCGCTGTTGACGAAGCTGTTGCCGCCGGCGGAGGACTGGAAAGCCACCCGACCGACCAGCGAGCCGCTGTTGTTCATCGACACCTGGGAGCCGCCATACACCGCCACCACCGGCGCATCGGCACTCACCAGGGTCAGCCCCAGCAGGGACAGTGAGCTGATGGTACCGTCGTTGACAATGCTGGTGCTGCCGCCGGCGCCATTGTTGATATTCAGCGCCATGCCGTTGAGGGTCCCCAGGTTCAACCCGAGCACGCCCGAAGTTCCCCTGAGCAACCCCGAGGCCGTGTTGTTGACGCTCACCGTGCCTGCCGCGCCGCTGCCGATCACCGCGCCGTCGCTGAGCAGGGTCACCAGCCCCAGCAACGAGGGGTCGATGGTGCCGGCGTTGTTCAAGGTGATGTTGTTGCCGGTGAGGTTGAACGCCGCTCCGCCGAGCACGGAATTGAAGGTCGAGCCGCTGGTGACGTTGACCGTCAAGTCATCGACGGCACTGTAGAAGGAATTGGTCAGCATGAGCGTGGCATTGCCACTGCAGGTGACGGTGGCGCCCGCCGCCGGGCTGGCCGGTGAACAGGTTGCAAAGGCCGTCGAACTGAACCCCGTGCTCAGCAGCAAAGCTGCCAAAACCAACTTGCCTGGGCGTCGCGAGCCTTTACGGCAGCGCTTGCTGTATTCGTGAGTGACCGCCCAGCAGCCCAACGAAGCATTCCATACCAACGCAAATACACGATTCATTACGCACACTTCCTTGTGGTTTGAAAAGTCTTCCCGATGGAGCCGCGCGGGCCGAGACGGTAATCGTTCAAGAGTAAAACAATTCGAGGCAAAAAAAATAGGGCTCGACCATTCAATAAACGTCTTATCTTTTTTGCAGGCTGTACTGAATCACTCCTGAGCTAGTACAGACGCGGTGACCGCTTCTGACCGGATAGCGGTCGTCCACGACCGGCAGCTATCGACCCAATAATGCAGTCATTTGCGTGGCGGCACACTTTGAAGGTTACCAACAGGCAGCTCCTGCACTTCAGCGAACGAGTGCGAGCCGGGTTTATAACTATTAATCACAAGGACTTGCGAAATTTCACAGTCCGGATAGATCCACTTATCCCAGTTCGCTACAACCCACTGCCGAGTGGATAGATGCTCTGAGGAATGCATCCGGCTGGGGAAAAGGCAGTCCTCATTGCGTAGCTGGGCCTGATGTATCCAGGCCGTGACAGCGGAGCGTGTTTGTTCAGTGATCTCAAACTGCACTGGCCGCTGTGTTTTCTGCTGCATCACCATGGCTCGTGATGATACGTGGTCGCTGTGGGCGACGTCTCGCACGCGGAGCCTGGTTAAGTCGCAAGCGCGAAGCTTACTGTCGATGGCCAGATCGAAGAGAGCCAGATCCTCAGTTCTCTCTGCAATTTGAAGCCTCACTCGGATGGCCCAGCTATCTCTCAGGCGTAGCGGGGGTTTCTGACCGACCAATTTCCCTTTGCTCCAGGGCTGACGGCTGCGGGTTGCGATGGTGTCCATGTCATGTCCTCCACGTGTGGAGGGACAAGGATGGCTAACCAGAGCAACGGTCGCTAACCGGCCAGGATCGGTCAGTTGTCAGCACCGAGAACTGCCTCAGCTAGCTGTCCATCAAAATACTCTGTGTCATCACGGGGCTTTGAACTCAACCGCCGTTTGGCCTCGACCAGCATCTGAGGAACGGCGACTCGCTGGTTCAGAAAAATAGCGACCATGAGATCTGAAAGCTCTACAAAAGGCGTGTCCCACGCATTTCGACAGCGTTCTAGTAGTGCTGTCGAAGCCGCTCCCTTCCAAGGACCTAAGATGCTGGCTACTGTCGTTTTTTGGACCACTGGCATCAACTCGCACTAGTTGGAAAAAGGGCTCTACCGACAGTTTACAAGCGGTACTAAGGGAAGACTTGGGTCGAAAGCGGTTATCCTCAACCGACCGGTTGCGACCCAATACTGCCGGTCGGATCCCGTGGGTGTCGGACTAATGGCCCAAACGCCAACTGCATTCCCAGGCTGGTATTTGAGAGGGTAACCTGAGCACCTTTCAATCTGTGTGGTACCCATATGGACATCAATCTACTGAACGAATCCATGCTTGGCCACTGGCGTGTTCCCTCGGGTGTCTGGCAATGCGAATTCCAGTTCGGCAGCCAATTGATTTACGTCCAACACCACAATGACGAGCCACCTTGCGCTAGGCTCGCCGCTGCGCAATGCGCGGTCAAGGCTGCGTGGGATGATTTGCCCCAGGCACTGAAGTTTGCCGAACAGCGCTGTAAAGCACAGATGCCCGAACTGATACGGTTGTACGAAACCTACATGCCGTGGGAATCTCCGTTGTTCGTGTACTCGATCCACTTCGATCTCGACAAACCTTATCCTAGTTACGCCATTTCCAAGAACCCTGACTTCGATTGGGATCACATCCTGATCGACGTAGATGAACTGTGCCAGAATCACAGTGTTTGCATGGAGCAGTATGAGCCAAAGGATGACTTTTGGGTTTACGTCAGGCGCGTGGGGTTTAAGCAATTCGAGCTTGGGGATTAGCGTGGCAATCAACTATGTATCCCCCCAGCCCCTGAATCACCGCTGATTAAGTAGACACTCGGGAGCGTCCGCTGCTGGCCGATTGCTGCCTATGCCCACCGTCAGCTTTGGGTCGGTGAGCGCCTCTGAGCCGATTTGGCCATCCTTGCCCTCCCTCACATGGAGGACAAGCCATGAAAGCCATTGCAACCAACAGACGTCAGCCTTGGAACAAAGGGAAACTGGTCGGGCAGAAAGCCCCGCTCCGACTGAAAGATATCTGGGCCATTCGGGTGAGGCTTCAAATCGCGCAAGACACTCGTGATTTAGCTCTCTTCGATTTGGCCATCGACAGCAAGCTACGAGCCTGCGATCTGACCAAGCTTCGCGTACGCGACGTTGCTCATGGGGAGCACGTGTCATCACGAGCAATGGTGATGCAGCAGAAAACCCAGCGCCCCGTACAGTTTGAGATTACAGAGCAAACGCGGCTGGCCCTTGAGGCCTGGATACATCAAGCCCGTCTCCATAGCGAGGATTGCCTTTTTCCAAGCCGCCTACACGCCTCAGTGCATCTCTCCACCCGGCAGTACGCCCGAATCGTCAAAGCGTGGATAAAAGCTATTGGCCTTGACCCAACAATGTATGGCACCCACACGATGAGGCGTACGAAGGCATCATTGATCTATCGCAGGACAAAAAACCTGAGGGCAGTTCAACTCCTGCTCGGCCATACGAAGCTTGAAAGCACGGTGCGATATCTAGGTATCGAAGTCGATGACGCATTGGAGATGGCGGAGCAGACGGAGGCCTGAGAGCCTACAGCGACGGTCTATGACCGTCGCTGTCCGACCCATAGCAGCCCTTCAGCATGGGCTCCTAACGGCGAAGAGCAGATGTTCGCCGGAGCTTCTTGGGCAAGAGTCGGGCGGTCAGTCTTAGCGAAAGCCATAGCAACTTTGTATAATCCGCATAAAATGAAAACCGCTTAAGATATATGATGCCTAATACATCCACCGCTAGAACAGAGCCCGATTATGACTCTAAGTAATTCAGGCTTGGCAGAAATGACTCCTTCCGCTCTAACTGGGATAACTGTCGGAGTGGGTTCGCAGACGCTGCTTTTTGGTGACATGGGAAGCATATTAGTTCAGTGTCCATTTGTCACTGAAAACAAAAAAATATGCAAGGAGGGGCATGGTGAAAACGCTACTACCAGCCCTTTGTTGTTTGATTTTTTAAACCTTGATGTGGAAGTGTTTTCAATTGATGATTTTGGGGTGCTAACCATCAAATTCAGCACCGGAATGGGCTTAAAAATCATTCCGGAGAAAAATGGACTAGAGTCTTACGTCGTGAGTACGCGACGTGACATATTTCCCATCTTGCTTTGGTAGCCAAAAAATACGATGGCCCTCAGGAGCGAATACAACGAGTCCAGATTCGCGACTGACGCTGGTGGCTCTCAGTAATGGGGCGGTGACCGATGCGTGAGTGTCCGTAAGTCAGAATTTTTGCCGATCTTATTTTCGTGATTGACAGAGCCATCCGGGGAAATTGGCTGTAAGGGCTCCATGAACCC
>NZ_JAMDGZ010000076.1 GCF_028656935.1 Pseudomonas rubra | reverse complement strand
GCCATGGCCTGTGAGGGCGGCGTTGTCAGCTTGGGGGGCAAGCCCGCCCCAAAGAGTACATTTGTACTCCGCTCAGTTGTCCGGCACCTTGACGAACACACTGTACTGGCCGCCCTCCATGGTTTCGAAAGCAATCAGCTTTTCCACCAGCGCTTCACTCAGCACTTTGCCGGCATTGAGCAGGAGCATGCCGTTATCGGCGTTGAGGTTACGCGCCAGGATCATGCCGCCAGCCAGCTCGCGAGTCGTCACGACCTTGACTGACGGATCGGCCAGGGTCACGTCACTGAGGAACTCGGCGCAGACGTTGACGAAGTCCTCCACCAGCCCCGGGTCATACAGCCTGCCGGCATACTTGCGGATGTAGACCAGCGCTTCATCGCTGTTCATCTGCCGCTCCAGCACCAGGCCGCGTTGCAACTCGATGAAATCCACAGCGAGCTTCAGCCAGCGGGCGTCCAGCGGGATGGCCTCGCCCTTCAGGCGTTCGGGAAAGCCAGTGCCGTCCCAGCGCTCCTGGTGATAAAGCACCAATCGCGCCGCCTCTTTCAGCGGTTCCAGGGTCATCACCAGTGATTCGCTCTGCTTCGGGTAAGTCCGATACAGGTCGCGCTCGGTGTGTGGCAACAGGTCCGCCGGGCAGGTCAGCATGCTGTCGTTCCAGCTCATCTTGCCGATGTTGTACAGCGCCGCGGCCATGGTCAGGTCGCGGCTGCGACTTTCACCCAGGCCATGCCGGGTGCAATAGACACGAATCAGTTCGATGACCTGGCGATTGGTCTGCTTGGACTTGGGCAGGCGCAGGTTGGCCAGCAGCGAAAACACTTCGGTGCCGGTCACGTAGCTGCGCTTGAGCTCTTCGTAGGCCAGGTCGAGCATGTCGGCCGTCTGCTGCAACTCGGCGGTGCGCGCCGCAACGCGTTGTTCGAGGGTGGCGTTGAGCACCTTGAGTTGCTGGTTCTGCGTCTGGGTCAACAGCTCCAGGCGCCGTCGTTCGCTTTCCGAGTGCTGGTAGGCCAAGGCCTGGCGCAGGGTCACCAGCAGCTCTTCGTCATTCCAGGGCTTGCTGATATAGCGATGGATCTGGCCGTCGTTGATCGCCTTGGCAACGGTGTCCATGTCGGCATAACCGGTGAGCAAGATGCGCAAGGTAGCGGGAAAGCGCTGATGCACGAGCGCAAGCAAGGTGGCGCCATCCATGTTGGGCATGCGCGCATCGCTGATCACCAGGCTGACCGGACGTTGCTCAAGCACTTCCAGGGCCTGGGCTGCACTTTCGGCCAGTACCACCTCATACGGCTGGCTATGCAACAAGCGCCGCAGGCTGTTGAGGATCGAGACCTCATCGTCCACCAGCAATACCAGCGGCTTTTCCACTTCGGCTTCATCCATGCGGCCTTCCCTGTCTCAACGGTTGTTCCTGATCACAGGCTAGATGACATTTGCCTCAGTGGTTAGCGCGCACTCCCTGACCTGACTATTCTCAGGGTCATAGCGCATTGTCACCACGGAGGGTTGCTCGATGCCTATCGCGCGTTCATTACGCCAGCTTGGGGCAGTGCTGGCACTGCTGCCCGCCGTCGCCCTGGCGCAGACCGTGGGGGGCCCGCTCTCGCCCTTGCCGCCGGTGCCCGAGCTTGCAGCGGAGCGCGTCGAACTGGGCCGCAGATTGTTCAACGACCCGCGCCTGTCGAGTGACAACAGCCTGTCCTGCGCCAGTTGTCATCGGCTTGACCAGGGCGGTGCCGACAACCTGCCGCTATCCCCCGGTTTCGATGGCAAACCCTTGCCGGTGAACACCCCCAGCGTGTTCAACGCCAGCCTCAACGCCCGGCAGTTCTGGGACGGTCGCGCGCAAACCCTGGAGGAGCAGGCGCACCTGGTGGTGCAGAGCCCTGCGGAGATGGGCAGCGACTGGCAGGTGGTGGTGCGGCGCATCGCCGATGACCCTGACTACCGCGCAGGATTCGCCCGGGCCTATGACCAGGGCGTTGATGAACACAACGTGCAAAATGCCCTGGCCACCTTCCAGCGCACCTTGCTCACCCCCGGCTCGCGCTTCGACCGTTACCTGCAGGGCGACACGGCGATCCTCAGCACCGATGAAAAATACGGCTATCAGCGCTTTCAGGAGTACGGCTGCATCGCCTGCCACCAGGGGGTCAATATTGGCGGCAACATGCTGCAGAAGTTCGGCGTGCTGGGCGACTACTTCAAGGACCGTGGCAACCCGACCCCAGCCGACCTCGGGCGCTTCAACGTCACCGGGGACGAGGAAGACCGGCATGTGTTCAAAGTGCCCAGCCTGCGCAATGTCGCCGTCACTGCCCCGTACTTTCACGATGGCTCGGCAGCTACCCTGGAGGCTGCGGTGGATGTGATGTTCCGCTACCAGCTGGGCCGCACGCCGAGCGACGAAGACAAAGCCCTGATCATCCAGTTCCTCAAGACCCTCACCGGCCAATGGCAAGGCAAGCCGCTATGATGCTGACCCGCCGCCGCAGCTTCCTGCTACTGGCCACCAGCGCCGCGCTGCTGGCCTCAGTGCTGGTGTACCTGTACCTGATGTCCAAGGCCGATGAAAGTGACACCTACGCCCAGGCCCGCGACCTGATCCGGCAGATCAAGCAGAACGACTCGCAATGGGAAAACGAGATACTCAAGGCGCGTACCACCATCAACTACAACTACGACCCGCTGGTGTCGCCGCTGGTGGAGATGAAACAGCTGTGGCGTGCCTTCGACAACATCGAAGCCCACCATCGGCATGCGGCAACCCCGGCCTGGCGTGCGGCTTACGCCGACTACCAGCAGGCGCTTGAGGACAAATCGCGGTGGGTCGAGCGGTTCAAGTCGCATAACGCCATCTTGCGCAATTCCCTGGCGTTCCTGCCTACCGCCGCCGATGGCATCCAGGTGCAATTGGGGCAACTGGATGCCACCGACACCTTGCGCTTGCACAGCATCGCCACCGACACCTATGACCTGATGCTCAGCAGCCTGGAGTTCGCCCAGATGACCACCGATGACAAGGCAGCCGACATCCTCGTGGGCCTGAACAAGCTGGCGGTCAACAAGGAGCGCCTGCCCGCCGAGTTCCACGGCCCCATCGATATCCTCAGCAACCACATCGCCTTGATCCTGCGAGAGCAACCCAGGGTCAATCAGTTGCTCGAGCAGATCGAAGCGGTGGCGGTGGCCGAGCGCCTGGACACCATCACCCAGATGCTCGACCGCGATGAACGTGCCGCCCTGCTGATCGACCAGCGTTATCACTTCTACCTGCTGGTGTTTTCCACGCTGCTGATGCTGTTGCTGTTGTACATGGCGGTATGCTTGCTGCGCAGTTTCAGTGAAATCAACCGGGTCAACCGCGCCCTGATGGGCGCCAATGATGAACTGGAGCAGCGGGTCGAACGCCGCACCCTGGCCCTGACCCAGGCCAGCACCGCGCTGCAGCGCGAGATCGACGAGCGCACGCTGCTGGAAAGCCAGCTGGTGCAATCGGAAAAACTGGCCTCCCTGGGCCAACTGGCCGCAGGCGTTGCTCACGAGGTCAACAACCCGATTGGTTTTGTGTCGTCCAACCTGGGGGCGCTGGACGACTATTTCAGTCGCTTGCAGGACATGCTCAAGGCCTATCGCCAGGCAGAAATCGCCATCGACCCGGCAACCTTGAGTGCCAGCCTGGCGACCCTGCGTACCGAGATTGAACTGGACTATATCCTCGACGACATCCCGCTGCTGATCCGCGAGTCCAAGGATGGCATCAGCCGCGTCGGGCAAATCGTCAAGGACCTCAAGGACTTCTCCCGGGTGGATTCGAACCAGGACTGGCAATGGGCCAACTTGCAGCAAGGGATTGAGTCGACCCTGAACATCGTTGCCAGCGAGCTCAAGTACAAGGCCGACCTGGTCAAGGCCTATGCGCCGTTGCCGGAGGTCGAGTGCCTGCCGTCGCAGATCAACCAGGTGATCATGAACCTGGTGGTCAACGCCGCCCAGGCCATGGGCCCGCAGCGCGGCACCATCACCCTGCGCAGCGGCTGCGAGGGCGAGCAGGTGTGGATCGAAGTGGCCGACAACGGCTGTGGCATTCCTGCCGACAGCCTGCAGAAAATCTTCGACCCCTTCTACACCACCAAGCCGGTGGGCCAGGGTACGGGGCTGGGCTTGTCGCTGTCCTACGGCATCATCAAGCGCCATCGGGGGGAGATCCACGTGCTCAGCGAGGTCGGTGTCGGCACCACCTTCAGGATCGAACTACCGGTACACCAGACGCGGGCGGCCTGACAAAACAATCGCGAGGCAAGCCCGCGCCTACAGGCTCCACTCTGTGGGAGGTTCTATGGTTCATAGAAAGGCCTAACCACAGATCCCTTGTGGGAGCCGGCGTTGCCGGCGATGAGGCCGGTACAATCTGCGCATCAGATGCCACCTGACCTACGACCGCTGCGCGCTCGATCGCTGGCAAGGCCAGCTCCCACCAGGACGGTGTACACCGCTACATTTGGGTGGAGCGGGCTTGCCCCGCGATGCAGACAACAGCAAACCTCAATGGAACGGAAAGATGTAGTTCATCCACGCCGCCATGCGCAGGAGGATCTTGCGCATGGTCGCGATATGCTCGAAATGCTGGCTGTACACCGCTGCCTGACCGTAGGCGCCGCCAGGCATCTGCTGCCTGTACTGGGCAAAAGCCGGGTCGTCGATCTCGATGATCACCGGCACGCGTCCGGCAGGCGGTGAACCGGTGTAGCCGATCAGGGTGCCGGAGGGCTGCACCTGGCCCTCGGCGATCACCGCGATGACGTTCTTGACCTTGCCATGAAAGACCTTGCCCGGAATGCCATCGAAGGCCACCTCGGCCTCATCGCCCGGCACCAGGCGCAACAGGCTGTTCTGGCGCATCCAGGCGGCAAAGTACTGGCCCTCCTGAGGAATGAACACCATCGATGGGCGCAGCGGCAAGGCACTGGCCATCATCCCCGCGCGCAGCGCGACATGGGTGACAAAGCCTTTGCTGGGTGCCCGCACCACGGTGTTGTCGAGTTCGAATTGGGCATTGTCCAGTTGCGCCTGCAAGTCGTCGACCCGGGCAATCGCCGCTTCCTGCTCGCGGCGGGTGCCGAAGTTGCGCTTGATCAGCTCGTTGATGCGGTACAAATCGCCCCTGGCCGCGATGATCTGCGCCTTGAGCGAGCGCAAACGATGCTCAAACGGTGCCGGATCGATGCGAAACAGCACATCGCCCTTCTCAAGCGGCTGGTTGGCTCTGACCGGCACCTCGATGACCTTGCCGGTCACCACCGGAATCACCGGCACCGAGACAAAGTACGAGCGGGCCACCTCCGAGTACGGGTGGTTGTAGTTCATGGTGAAGATCAGCGCACCGATCATGACGATGCCACCGAGCACTGCGGTGGGTACCGTCCACTTGTTCAGCGGGATGCGAAACAGTTTGAAGATCGCCACACAGATGGCGGCGTAGGTGAGGATCAGCAACAGGTCCATGGCTCAGGCGCCTTTGTCGGTATCGACAGTTGCTGATTGCGCTTCCAGGCGTTCGATGCGCTGTTGCAGTTCGAGCACCTGTTGCTCCAGGCGCAGCACATGGTTTTGCGGCGACTTACCGTCGCCAAAACCCCAGCCTCGGTCTTCGCGGTAGAGCATTGCCCAGATCCACAAGAAGGGCCACAGCGCATGCAGGGTGAACAGGCTGACCCAGCCGGTGGCGTGGATTGCATCCTGGTGCGGATGATTACGGTGCACCGCGATTTCGTAGGGGATGTCATGCAACACGATGATCCCGTAGAACAGCACCAGGCCGACGAAAATCAACACACCCAAGGCAAAGTAATCAAGCATGATGGCTGACCTTCGCAGCGTTGCAAGCCGTGGGATGAGTGTAGTTCACCCGACGCGCCAGCAACGCTGCAGGCCACGTATACCGTTGGTCGCGCCAGGCGGCCCGGGTCAGGGAGGCTGATCTAGGCTCACTTCACGTTTGGCTGGAGAGTGCTCCATGTCATTGGCTGAAGAGCAGAAAATAGCGCGCAGAAAGGAAACCCTGCTGTTCGTGTTTCTGATTGTCTGCCTGTTCCCCCTGCTGTCGGTCGCCATCGTTGGCGGCTACGGTTTTCTCGTCTGGTTTTTCCAGCTCGTGTATGGCCCGCCCGGCCCTCCCCATGGATGACAGCGTGCATATCGCAAGCCTTGTGGTGCTCGTGCGTCCCGAGCTGTTCGAGGCGGTCAAGGCCAACCTGTGCTTGCTCGACAACCTTGAGCTGCATCAGCACAGCCCCGCCGGCAAGCTGGTGGTGGTGCTAGAGGCCAACGCCGAAGCGCAGATCCTGCAGCGCATCGAACAGATCAACAACCTGCCCGGCGTGCTCAATGCCGCGCTGATCTACCACGAACTCCTCGCCCCAGAAGGAGACCTGCCATGAGCATGACCCGCCGTGAATTTGCCAAGGCCCAGGCCGCCGCCATCGCCGCTGCAGCGGCGGGCCTGCCGATCGTGACCAGCGCCAGCAACCTGGTGACCGAAGCCGACCTGGTCAGCCTCGACTGGAACAAAGCGCCCTGCCGTTTCTGCGGCACCGGTTGCAGCGTCATGGTGGCGACCCGCGACAACCGCGTGGTGGCGACCCATGGCGACATCAAGGCCGAGGTCAATCGCGGCCTGAACTGCGTCAAGGGCTATTTCCTGTCGAAGATCATGTACGGCAATGACCGCCTGACCCAGCCGCTGCTGCGCATGCGCAACGGCCAGTACGACAAGCAAGGCGAGTTCCAGCCGGTCAGCTGGGAGCAGGCCTTCGACATCATGGCCGCCAAGTACAAGCAAGCACTCAAGGGCAAAGGCCCGGAATCGATCGGCATGTTCGGTTCCGGGCAATGGACCGTGTGGGAAGGCTACGCCGCCAACAAGCTGATGAAGGCCGGCTTTCGCAGCAACAACATCGACCCCAATGCCCGCCACTGCATGGCCTCGGCGGTCATGGGCTTCATGCGCACCTTCGGCATGGACGAGCCGATGGGCTGCTACGACGATATCGAGGCCACCGATGCCTTCGTGCTCTGGGGCTCGAACATGGCCGAGATGCACCCGATCCTCTGGAGCCGGGTCACCGACCGGCGCCTGAGCCAGCCCCAGGTAAAGGTCGCGGTGCTGTCGACCTTCGAACACCGCAGCTTTGACCTGGCGGACATTCCCATGGTGTTCAAGCCGCAGACCGACTTGTTGATCCTCAACTACATCGCCAACCACATCATCGAAAGCGGCGCGGTGAACCAGGATTTCGTCAGCAAGCACACGCGCTTTGCCCTCGGCGCCGATGACATCGGTTACGGCCTGCGGGCCAGCGATCCGCGCGAAGCCAAGGCAAAAAACGCGGACAAGGCCAACACCTGGAGCGACATCGACTTCAAGCAGTTCGCCGCCTTCGTGCGGCCCTATACCCTGCAGCGCGCAGCGAAGGAATCGGGCGTGCCAGAAGAGCGCCTGAAGGCGCTGGCCGAGTTGTACGCCGACCCCAAGCGCAAGGTGGTTTCGTTCTGGACCATGGGCTTCAACCAGCACACCCGTGGGGTCTGGGCCAACAACCTGATCTACAACATCCACCTGCTCACCGGCAAGATCAGCGAGCCGGGCAACAGCCCCTTCTCGCTCACCGGCCAGCCCTCGGCCTGCGGCACCGCCCGCGAAGTGGGGACCTTCTCACACCGCTTGCCCGCGGACCTTGTGGTAACCAACCCCAAGCACCGCGCCACCGCCGAAAAAATCTGGAAACTGCCCGCCGGCACCATTCAGGAAAAAGTCGGCTTTCATGCCGTGCAGCAGAGCCGCATGCTCAAGGACGGCCTGCTCAACGTCTACTGGACCCAGGCCAGCAACAACATGCACGCAGGTCCCAATATCATGCAGGAGGTGCTGCCGGGCTGGCGTAAGCCGGAGAACTTCGTGATCGTCTCGGATGTCTACCCGACCGTGTCGGCCCAGGCCGCCGACCTGATCCTGCCGAGCGCCATGTGGGTGGAAAAAGAAGGCGCCTACGGCAATGCCGAGCGTCGCACCCAGTTCTGGCATCAGTTGGTGACGGCCCCGGGCGAGGCGCGCTCGGACCTGTGGCAACTGATGGAGTTTTCCAAGCGTTTTACCACCGATGAGGTATGGCCTGCCGAGCTGCTGGCCAAGGCCCCCGAGTACCAGGGCAAAACCCTGTTCGAGGTACTGTACAAGAATGGCCAGGTTGACCAGTTCCGGGTCGAGCAACTGGAGCCCGGATTCCTCAACGATGAAGCCAAGGCCTTTGGCTTCTACCCGCAAAAGGGCCTGTTCGAAGAATATGCCCAGTTCGGCCGTGGCCATGGGCATGACTTGGCCAACTTCGACCGTTACCACAGCGAGCGGGGCCTGCGCTGGCCGGTGGTCGACGGCAAGGAAACCCGCTGGCGCTACCGCGAGGGTCTTGATCCGTACGTGGAGCCAGGCAGCGGCGTGCAGTTCTACGGCTACCCGGACAAGAAGGCGATTATCTTCGCCCTGCCCTACGAGCCCCCTGCCGAAGCGCCGGACGCCGACTACCCGTTCTGGCTCAGCACCGGCCGGGTGCTGGAGCATTGGCACACCGGGACCATGACCCAGCGCGTCGAAGAGCTGTACAAGGCGGTACCCGATGCCCTGGTGTACATGCACCCGGACGACGCCAAGGCGCTCAACGCCCGCCGTGGCAGCGAGGTCAAGCTGGTCAGCCGACGCGGCGAGATACGCGCGCGCATCGAGACCCGTGGCCGCAACAAGCCGCCGCGCGGCCTGGTGTTCGTGCCGTTTTTCGATGCCAACAAACTGATCAACAAAGTCACCCTGGACGCCACCGACCCGATCTCCAAACAAACCGACTACAAGAAATGCGCCGTACGCATCGAGCTGATCAGCGTGGCCTGAGGAGAACCATCATGCCTGTTCGCAGCCTGCCGTTGCTGATGTTCGCCGTCATCGGCCTCGCGCTCGCCGCCGAGGTCGACTACCCCCTCGACGCCCCGGGCCCGGACGGCCGCCGCCCGGGCGGTACCCTGACCCAGAACCTGCCGGCGCCGCCGCTGGCTAGCGACGAGAACAAGGACCTCAAGCGCGAACGCAACTACCCCGACCAGCCGCCAACCATTCCCCACACCATTCGCGGCTACCAGATCGATATCAACGGCAACAAGTGCCTGTCCTGCCACAGCCGCGCCAACAGCGCGCGCAGCCAGGCGACCATGATCAGCATCACCCATTACATGGACCGTGACGGTCAGACCCTGGCGGCGGTGTCGCCACGACGCTACTTCTGCACCCAGTGCCATGTCGCGCAGAAAGAGGTGCAGCCGCTGGTGGGCAACAGCTTCGAAACCATCGACAAGCTGCTGCAAGACGACGCCAACGCCGCGCAAAAGCCCTGAGGAGGCGCCATGCAAGCACTGTTCAGGCTGCTCAAGGAATACTGGGGCGTGCTCTGGCGCCCGAGCGTCTACTACAGCCTGGGGTTCCTGACCCTGGGCGGGTTCGTTGCCGGGATCATCTTCTGGGGCGGCTTCAATACCGCGCTCGAGGTGACCAACACCGAAAAATTCTGCACCTCCTGCCATGAGATGCGCGACAACGTGTTTGTCGAGTTCAAGGACACCATCCACTACAGCAACCGCTCGGGCGTGCGCGCCAGCTGCCCGGATTGCCACGTGCCGCATGAATGGACGCACAAGATCGCGCGCAAGATGCAAGCCTCCAAGGAAGTCTGGGGCAAGCTGTTCGGCACCATCGACACCCGCGAGAAGTTCCTCGCCCACCGCCGCGAACTGGCCGAGCATGAATGGGCGCGGCTCAAGGCCAACGACTCGCGCGAATGCCGCAACTGCCACAACTTCGAGTTCATGGACTTCACCCGCCAGAGCAAGCGCGCAGCGGCCATGCACTCGACGTCCCTGGCCAGCGGTCAGGCCACCTGCATCGACTGCCACAAGGGCATCGCCCACAAACTGCCGGATATGCGCGGGGTCCCGGGCTGGTAGCCGGCAACGCCAGGCTCAAGGCGCATTGACCACCACATAGGTGACATTGCTGCCCTGGTACTGCGGCTGGAACCAGGTCGAGCCGCACTGCAGGTAGGGGGTGTTGTAGCGCATCACCTGCACGCAGTCGGGGGGCAACTGCGCTGGCCGAAAGATCGCCCCGACCACCGCCGAGGTGGCCACCACTGTGGCGGTAACCGCTGCGGCCGTGGCAATCGGGTGGTAGTCATCGTCATAACCCCAGCGGCCGCCGCCATCGACATCGATATCAACGTCGCGGTGATTGTCGATATTGACGTTGCGCGTGCCGTTGTTGATGTTGGCGCGGTTGCCGGCATTGACCTGGCGGTTGCTGTTGACTTGCCGGTTGGCCGCGACCTGACGGTTGTCGTTGACCCGGTTGCCGGCCACATTCTGCCGCGGATTGATGCGCTGGGCCCGTTGCGCACCGGCTGGCGGTGCGCGGTTCACCGAGGCCCGGGCGTGGCCCATGGCCCTCGGGCCGGCCTCGACCGCTGGCAGCGGCAGCAGGGTCAGCAAGGACACACTCAAGAGTGACAGCAGCACAGTGTTAGTGGCGATCCTGAACATGGTGGCGCTCCCCTACTCGCTGGCTTTTTTCAATGGGATGGCGACATCGCCCTTGCCCGGCACGAAGCGGAACTTCACCTGCTTGCTGTCGGGCGCAAGGTTCCAGCTGTACTCGGCGCTGTATTCCGGTGCGCTGGCCTCACTGGTGGTGGTAATCACCAGCTTGCAGGGCAGCGGCTGCTCGGCGCGGGTCAGCCACAATTGCCAGTCGACATCGGCCTGGCGAAAAGCCAGGTGGTCGCACAACTGGCCGTTGATGGTCGCAGGGCCAATGTACAGCGCGCTTTGCAGGGCATCGATCTGGGCCTGGTCACTGCCGAACAGGAACAGGTCTTCAAGGGGCACCTGAATGCCGTAGTAGTTTTCCAGGCGGTGCAAGGTTTCGGTCAGGCTCGGCGGCGCTTCGACCGTGGTGTAGTACTTGAGGTACGGCGAGTACTGGGTCAGTTGCTTGCCGTCATAGAAGAACTCAAGGGTGCGGGTATCGCCTTCGCTGCGGGCATACAGGCGATCCTTGCCGGCCACCTGCAAGACATTGAGCGACTGGCTTTTGATCTTCTGCCCCGAGTCCAGCACCGTGTCGCGCGTGACCTGGGCACTGACCTTGAACGCCGTGAGGCTGCGCAGGTGCTCGCCCATGTCGATGACCTTGTCGATCACCCGCGGGTTGCGCACCGTCTGCCCGGGCGTGGTTTGTTCGGCCAGGGCATACAGCGGCTGGACCGCCAGCAGCAGGCCCAGAACACAGTCGAGCGGTTTCATCGGCGCACTCCGTACCTTAGGGTCGAGCCCATTAGGTATAGCCCATGTTCATCATCGCTCGGCCGCCGGTGGAAAAAACCGCGACGATCCGCGCACCCCGTCTATATTGAGCTAGTCCCCGCCCGCAGCCAGAGCGTGCGCCATGCTGGATACTCATCAGCTGATCATCTGCGAACATTGCGATTGCGTGTACCAGAAGGTCAGCCTCGGCAAGCACCAGAAAGCCCTGTGCCAGTGCTGCGGCGCCGTGCTGCAGCGCTATAACGGCCTGAGCGTGCAGCAACGCCTGGCCTTGAGCGTTACCGCACTGATCCTCTGGGTGTTCGCCAATTTCTACCCGATCATGAGCATCAGCCTCAAAGGCCTGCACAACAGCGCCACGCTGTGGGACTCGGTGCGGGCCCTGGCCACCGGGCCCATCACCTTCATCGCCCTGGTGGCGGCGATTTCGATCATCATCGCGCCGGTGTTCCAACTGTTGCTGTTGATCTGGGTGCTGGGTTTTGCTCTGGCTGGCGGCCGCGCGCCGGGGTTTATCCTGTGCATGCGCTGGCTGGAAACCCTGCGCCCCTGGAGCATGCTCGAAGTATGCCTGCTCGGCGCCATGGTGGCGGTGTTCAAGCTGGCCGGCATGCTCGATGTGTTACCCGGCATCGGCCTGTTTGCCCTGGCGGTGCTGAGCCTGCTGATCCTGCGTATCGCCGGGCGCGATATTCGCGAACTCTGGGAGCTGTTGCCATGAGCCGCCCGCCGCTGGCCGCCGAGCTCAACCTGGTGCTCTGCCATGCCTGCGGCCTGGCCTGCGACAACAGCCACCAGGCGCACACCTGCGAGCGCTGCGGCGCGCCGCTGCATGCCCACAAGCCCGACTCCCTGGCCCGCACCTGGGCCTACCTGGTCGCCGCCCTGGTGTTCTACATCCCCGCCAACCTGTTGCCGGTGATGAACACCACGCTGTTCGGCAGTGGCGCCGACAGCACCATCATGAGCGGGGTCATGGAGTTCTGGGAGCACGGTGCCTGGGACATCGCCCTGATCATCTTCATCGCCAGCATCGCCGTACCGGCCACCAAATTCGTCGCCCTCGGCCTGCTGCTGATCACCGTGCAGCGCCGCAGCACCTGGGCGCAGACCCAGCGCTCGCGGCTGTTCCGTTTCGTCGAGCTGATCGGTTACTGGTCGATGCTCGATGTGCTGGTGGTCGCCCTGGTGGCGGCGCTGGTCAAATTCCAGGCCCTGGGCGACATCGAACCGCGCGCCGGCATCCTGTTTTTCGGCATGGTCGTGGTGCTGACTATGCTTGCGGCAATGAGCTTCGACCCACGACTGATCTGGCAGCACGACAAGGAGCAGGCCGATGACTGAAACCCGCGAAGACAGGCCACAACCGGGTACGCCCGGGGTCAAGAGCCGACGCTTCAGCATTTCGCTGGTGTGGATCGTGCCGATTGTCGCGGTGCTGGTGGGTTTGTCGCTGGTGGTGCACAACGTCATGCAGCAAGGGCCGGTCATCGAGATCACCTTCAAGACCGGCCAGGGCCTGGAAGCCAACAAAACCGCAGTCAAGTACCGCAATGTGGTGATCGGCCAGGTGACCGCAGTTGAGCTGAGCCAGGACCAGAAAAGCGTCACCGCCACGATCAAGCTGGTCAAGCAGGCGGAGAATTTCACCCGCGAAGACGCCAAGTTCTGGGTGGTGCGCGCACGCATTGGCGCCGGCGGCGTGTCGGGTATTGATACGCTGCTGTCCGGCGACTTCATCGGCGCCGACTCCGGCGAGTCGAGCCGCCGTGCCAAAGTGTTCACCGGCCTTGAGTCGCCACCACCGATCACCTATGGCGAGCCGGGCAAACGCTTTTTCCTGCACGCCAGTGACCTCGGCTCGCTGGGGATCGGTTCACCGGTTTACTACCGCAAGATCCCGGTTGGCCAGGTAGTGGCCTATGAGCTGTCCAAGGACGGCAAGGGCGTGGACATCGAGGTATTCGTCAACGCCCCGAATGACGCCTACATCACCGACAATACCCGTTTCTGGAACGCCAGCGGTATCGATGTCGAGGCCGGTGCCAACGGTTTTGCCGTGCGCACCGAGTCATTGTCGTCGATCCTGGTCGGCGGCATTGCCTTCCGCGCGCCGCAGTACAACCCCGATGACCAGGTGGCCAGCGAAGACAAAGTGTTCGAGCTGTTCGAGAACGAGCAAACCGCCCTCGCCCCGCCCAACGGCAAGGCCCAGTACCTGGCCCTGCGCTTCGAGCAGGCCCTTCGCGGCCTGAAGACCGGCGCACCGGTGGAGTTCCTCGGCGTCGAGATTGGCCGGGTGGTGTCGATCAACCTGGACTTCGACGTGGAAAAACGCACCTTCCCGGTCAACGTTGGCATCGTCATCTACCCGCAACGCCTGGGCCGTGCCCACACCAAGCTGCTCAAGGCATTCAACCACGACCCCGACGATGAAAAAGCCGCCGCGCAGTTGCTCGGCACCTTCATCGACAACGGCCTGCGTGCCCAGGCCCGCAGCGGCAACCTGATCACCGGGCAGCTGTACATCGCCCTGGATTTCGACCCCAAGGCGCCCAAGGTGGTGTTCGACCCCACCGCCCGGCCGATCAGCATTCCCACCGTACCAGGCAGCCTGGAGCAATTGCAGGAACAGTTCCAGGCCATGGTCGAGCGCCTCAACCGCCTGCCGGTGGAGCGCATTGCCAACAACCTGGACGCCAACCTAGTGGAGCTGCGCAAGGGCTTGCAACAGTTCAACAGCCGCACCTTGCCGGGCGTACAGGGCACCTTGCAGGAAGTCAGCAAGACCTTGCAATCGGCCAACTCAACCCTGGCCGAAGACTCGCCCCAGCGTGAACAGTTGACCCAGACCCTGGATGAGCTGGGGCGCATGTCGCGCTCGCTGCGGGACCTGGCCGACTACCTGGGCCGCAACCCCGAATCGCTGCTGCGTGGCAGGCCCAAGGATGCCCCGGCCGACTCACTGAAACCTTCGTCGCGCAATTGACCCCAGGAGCACCGCCATGGCGCATGCCTCAAGATTTGCCGTGTTGGGCCTGGCCCTGTTGCTGGCCGCCTGTCGCAGCGACCCGATCCACTACCACACGCTGATCCCGCAGCAAGCGGTGCCGGCCAATAGCGTGGCGGTGCAACTGGAGCAGGTCAGCGTGCCGCCGCAGGTCGATCGGCCGCAAGTGGTGATCCGCCAGGGCAACAGCGGCCTGGCGATCCTGGAGACCGAATGGTGGGGAGCGACCCTGGTCGACGAGTTGCGCAATGCCCTGGCCAACCAGTTCTCCGGTACCAGCGCCGCGCCGCGCCTGGGCCTGCGCGTGGATGTGCAGCGCTTTGACTCGGTGCCCGGGCAGTACGCGCTGTTCGATGCCCGTTGGCGCTTGCGTCCGGCCAATGGCAATGGCGGTGCCAGCCTTGACTGTCGCAGCGTGATCCAGACCCCGGCCGGGGCCAGCATCGATGAGCTGGTGCTGGCCCACCAGCACAACCTCAAGCGTTTCACCGAACTGGTCAGCCAAACCGCCAGCGGCGGCGCCAGCCGTTGTCCGGCCGTTCACTAACAACCTGCTCGCCTGCCCGAGGGCCCGCTCATGGCCAACAATCGCCCGATTCACCTGGGCACCGCCCGGGAACTGCTCGACGTGCTGATCCGCGCCGGGCTGATCGCCGTATTGGTGATCGCCTGCTTCGACATCTTCAAGCCGTTCCTGAGCCTGATGCTCTGGTCGGTGATCCTGGCGATCACTCTTTACCCAGTGTGCCAGCGCCTGGGCGGCTGGCTCGGCGGGCGCCCGGGCTGGGCTGCAATCATTCTGGTGATCATCGGCCTGGCCTGCCTGATCGGCCCCTTGAGCCTGTTGGCCGCTTCGGTCGCCGACACCGTGCAGCAAGGTATCGTCGGCTTCGAGGACCAGCACATCGAAATCCCGCCGCCACCGGACAACGTCCGCGACTGGCCGCTGATCGGCGCGCCGCTGTACGGCATCTGGGCCCATGCCAGCAATGACTTGAGCTGGGCGGCGACCCAGGTCGCCCCGCACCTCAAAGGCCTGAGCAAGACCCTGCTGGCGCAACTGGCCGGCATCGGCTCGGGGATCCTGGTGTTCGTGGTCGCCCTGATCGTTGCCGGCGTGATCATGGCCAAGGGTGAAATCGGCCAGCGCACGGCGGTGGCGATTGCCAACCGCATCGCCGGCCCGCAGCGCGGCGAACAACTGGCCGAACTGTGCACCTCGACCATCCGCGCCGTGGCCCAGGGCGTGGTCGGCATCGCTTTCATCCAGATGCTGCTGGTCGGCGTCGCCCTGGTGGTCATGGGCGTTCCGGCGGCTGGCGTGCTGGCCTTGCTGGTGCTGCTGCTGGGCATCACCCAACTGCCGGTGCTGTTGATCACCTTGCCGGTGGTTATCTACGTGTTTGCCCATGACGGCGCCGGTGCCAGCACGGTGATCTTCGCCATCTGGATGTTGCTTGCCGGGCTCTCCGACAACGTCCTCAAGCCCATGCTGCTGGGCCGTGGCGTGGCCGTACCGATGCCGGTGGTGTTGATCGGCGCCCTGGGCGGCATGCTGACCAACGGCATCATCGGCCTGTTCATCGGCCCGGTGGTGCTGGCCGTGGGCTATGAGCTGTTCATGAGCTGGGTGGCGCAACCGCTCCCGGCCGAGGAACCTGCACGGAGTCAGCCCGGCGCTACAGACAGCACCATAGACTAGACTTCATGCACGGGGGGCTGGCAACGCAACACTACCGGAGGTGCACCATGAGCCAGTACCAACGCCTGTTGCTGATGGTCGGGGCCGACCTGCGTCACACCCCTGCGCTGGAGCGCGCCGCTGCCCTCGCCCGTGCCACGGGCGCGGCCTTGCACATCTGCGCCTTTATCGACGAAATCGACACCCTCGGGCTGATGAGCGGCGACGAACATCGCCTCGACACCCTGATGCAGGACAACCGCCAATGGCTGGCCGATGAAGCCACCTTGCTGCATGAAAACGGCATACACGTCACCACCGAAGTGGTCCTGACCCGTGACGTGCTGCACGCGGTGTTGGCCCAGGTAGCCGAGATCGACCCCGACCTGCTGATCAAGGAGGTGCAGCACGAGCCGTTGTTCAAACGCCTGGTGGTCGCGCCCCTGGACTGGCAACTGCTGCGCGAGTGCCCGTGCCCGGTGCACCTGGTCACCGAGGTGCATTGCCCGCTGCCGCGCATTGTGGTCGCCGCCGTCGACCCCACCCACCCCGAGCACCCGCACAGCGACCTCAACGACAGCGTGATCGCCGCTGCCGCCGACCTCGCCCACCAATGCAACGCCGAACTGCACCTGTTGCACGTGTGTGACGGCGCCCACACCCATATGGCCGACTTCGGTGCCGGCACCGTGACCATGCCGGGCTTTGAAGGCAGCGTACGCAAGTCGATCCGCAAGACCTTTGAGCAGATGGCCACGCGTCATGCGGTCCCAGCAGAGCGTCAGCACTTGCTGTCGGCGCCGATCACCCGCAGCATCGCCGAGTTCATCGCCCACAGCCGCGCTGATGTACTGGTGATGGGCAACCACCCACGCAAACTGCTCGAACGCCTGACCGGCAGCACCACCGAGCATGTGCTCGAACACCGCCTGTGCAACGTGCTGGCGATCAAGGGCGCCGCTTGAGGTTCAGGTTCATCAGCGCCTGCACACGTCAGCGGGTCAGCCTTGGCGCAACCAGTCGATAAAGCGCGCGAACAGCTCGGACTGGGAGTTGATCTGCAGCTTGAGGTAGAGGTTCTTGCGGTGCATGCGCACGGTTTCCGGCGAAATGCCCAGCTCGCCGGCGGTGGATTTCACCGAGTGACCGCGCAGGATCATCTGCGCCACTTGCCGTTCGCGCTCGGTCAGCAGCGCGCAGCCAAAGCTGTCGAACGCCGCCTGCACGCCACCCCGGCTGTGCACTTCGCCACCTGGCTCAAGGCCGTGGCGGGCAAAGCGGCTGATCAGCTCGCGGACCATCGGCTCGACGGCCTGCAGCAGGTTCAGTTGCGCAACGCTCAGGCTGCGGCCGCCACGGCCCTGGAACAGGCTCAGGGATATCTTGCTATGGGGGTCGATATCGACAATGTAGTAGCTGTCTTCGCTGCAGCCGGTGCCCAGGTAGTAGGTCTTGTAGTAGTCGCTGTCGAAGAAGTGGTCCGGGGCGATGTCCTGCAAGTGGTAAAAGCCCTGGGCCAGGCCCTTTTCCACCGCCAGGCAGAACGGGTCGAGCAGGTAGCCAGCACTGAAGTAGCGGTTGAGGATGGCGTCGCGGTAACGCTCGGGGATGCCTTGCTGGTAGAGCAGGCGCGGCGGCTGGCCATGGCGCTCTAGGCTGATCATCACCGACTCGACCGCCACCAGTTGGCTCAGGGCTGCGGCAAGGCTGGCCAGGGCATCGGCCTCGCTACTGCGGGCAAAGGCGTGCTGCAGCGCGGCATGCCATTGCTGCAGGGCGGAGAACGACAGGCAGATCGGGGTGTCGGCGCAGGCTCTGGTCATGCCTGGCAGTTTAACCCGCCTGGTGGCTGCCATGCAGCCCATCGCCGGCAAGGCCGGCTCCCACAATGGGCCAGTGTGCACTGAACCTGTGGGAGCTGGCCTTGCCAGCGATGGCTTCTCATGCACCCTCGTACAACCCTTCATGGCGCAGCTCTTCGGCGGTTTCGACAATGCATTGGCGCAAGGTCTCGACAATCTCGTCCACCTGCGCACGGGTGATGATCAGCGGCGGCGACATCACGTTCAGGTGCATGATCGGCCGTACCAGCAAGCCTTTGGCCTGGGCCCGGCGATGAATACGTTCACCGATGTTCACCTCGTCGGCAAACAGCGCCTTGCTGCCCTTGTCGGCGACGAACTCGACACAGGCCATCAGCTTCATGCAGCGCACCTGGCCCACCAGCGGCAGCACGGTCAGGGTCTGCAGGCGCTGTTCCAGGTAGCCGCCGACTTCGTCGACATGGGCCAGCAGGTTCTCCCGCTCGATGATCTCGATGTTTTTCAACGCCGCGGTGCAGCACACCGGGTGGCCGCTGTAGGTAAAACCATGGGTGAAGCAGCGGCCCTTGCCCGGCTCGGCGATGACCTTCCACATGCGCTCGGAGAAGATGCACGCACCCAGCGGCAGGTAGGCCGAGGTCAGGCCCTTGGCGGTGGTGATGATATCCGGCTGCACGCCAAACAACGCTTCAGAGGCGAAGAACTTGCCCAGCCGCCCGAACGAGGTCACCACCTCATCGGCGACGAACAGGATGTCGTAGGTCTGGCACACCTGCCACATGCGCAGGAAGTAGTCCTTGGGCGGAATGATCACCCCGCCCGAGCCCATGATCGGTTCGGCAAAGAACGCCGCGACATTGTCGGCGCCCAGCGACAGAATCTTGTCCTCGAACTCAGCCACCAGAAAGTCGAGAAACTCCGCCTCGTCCATGTCATCCGGCGCCCGGTACGGGTTGGGGTTGGACACGTGGTGGATCAGTTCATGGCCATAGTCGAACTCAGGCACCCGGTCGGCGGCCTTGTTGCCGATCGACATAGTCAGGCAGGTGGAGCCGTGGTAGGCGTTGTAGCGAGCGATCACGTGCTTCTTGTGCGGTTTGCCACGGCAGTTCTGGTAGTACTGGATCAGCCGGTAGGCGGTGTCGACCGCAGTCGAGCCACCGGTGGTGAGAAACACATGGTTGAGGTCACCCGGGGCGAGGCTGGCGAGTTTTGCGCACAGTTCGATGGCGACGTTGTTGGCCATGTCCGAAAACGGGTTGGAGTAGGCCAACTGGCGCACCTGGTCGGCGATGGCCAGGGCCATTTCTTCGCGGCCCAGGCCGATATTGGTGCACCACATGCCGCCGACGGCATCGAGAAAGCGCTGGCCATCAGTGTCGTAGATATAGGCGCCCTCGCCTTCGACGATATTCAGCGCGCCTTGCTCGGCATGTTCGTCGAACACGTGGTAACCGTGCATGTAGTGGGCTTTATCGGCTGCCACCAGGGCATCATTGGCGACGGGGGCTACGAATGTTTTGTTTGGCGTGGCCATGGCAGTGTCCTTGGCTGGGGAATAGGGGAATCAGCTACCGCTCTTGATCGTGCTCCAGACCCGGGTAATGGCGCGCATGTCCTTGCTGCTCTGAGTCTTCTGTGCGAACAGGCGCTGGCGGGTGGCGGCGTCCGGGTAGATTGCCGGGTCGTCGCGAATCTGCGCCTGCACCAATGGCGTGGCGGCAGCGTTGCTGTTGGCGTAGTGGATGTAGTTGCTGACCTTGGCGATGTTCTGCGGCTGCAGGAGGAATTCGATAAAGCGGTGGGCATTGGCCGCGTGCGGCGCATCGCTGGGCAGGTAGAAGTTGTCGAACCAGATCAGCGAGCCTTCCTGGGGAATGAAGAACGACAACTTGATGTTCTTCTTCGCCTCCTCCGCCCGCGCCTGGGCGGTGGCGTAGTCGCCGGACCAGGTCAGGGCCAGGCAGGTATCGCCATTGGGCAGGCTGGTCAGGTAGTTGACCGAGTCGAATTTCTTGATGAAGGGCCGTACCCCGAGCAGCAGCTCCTGGGCGGCTTTCAGATCGTCTGGCTTGGCGCTGTTGGGATCGCGGCCCAGGTACTTGAGGGCCAGCGGGATGACTTCGCTGGGCGCATCCATCAGGGTCACACCGCAGTCGGCAAAGCGCGAGACGATCTTCGGGTCGAACAACATCGCCAGCGAGCCAATCGGTGCATCGGCCATGCGCGCCTTGATCTTGTCGACGTTGTAGGTCACCCCGGAGCTGCCCCAGGTGTAGGGCGCAGAATACGCCAGGCCAGGGTCGTAGCCTTGCAGGTTGCTCAGCACCTGGGGGTCGAGATTGTGCCAACTGGGCAGCAGCTTTTTGTCCAGCGGCTGGAACACCTTGGCCTGGATCAGCGGCGGCACCAGGGATGCGTTGAGCACCACCAGGTCGTAGCCCGAGCGCCCGGTCAGCAGCTTGGTCTGCACCGTTTCGTAGCCGTCGAAGGTGTCGTAGACCACCTGGATGCCAGTGGCTTTTTCAAAGTCGGCGAGGGTCGTTTCGCCGATGTAATCCGTCCAGTTGTACAGCCTGAGTGTGTTGCCCGCCTCCCCGTCGGCGGCCAGCGCCGCCGTGGCCAGGGGCGCGAGCAACAGACTGGAAATCACCTTCAGTGTCTTTCGCATAGCCACTCCCTTGTGTCACCAGGATCTGCTCGGTGTGAGCCGACCGGGTTACTATCGAGGCAGAGGCTGCGCGGGACCATACCCTGAATGGGTAGGTGTCTGGTTTGTTGCGGGGCGAGCCTGTCAGGTGTACGCCGCAAGGGTTGTAGTGCTCTTGAGATCGCGGTTAGCGCGGCGTTGTCAGCTTTGGTGCAAGGCGATGGATCCCTCAAGCCAACGGATACAACTGCTCGTCAAACTGCGCCAGGCGAGGAAACACCAACGGCTGGTCATCGGACAAATGCGCCAGGCGCTGCTGGTAGCTGCGCAAAAATTCCTTGCGCGCCTCATCGCTGATGTACGGCACATGCCAGGCCACGAACGGCTCCAGCACCTCGAAACCGACATAAGCCAGGGTGCCTCGCAGGATCGGCCGTAGCATGTCCTCCAGCGGCCCGTGGATCGCACCCTCACCGAACATGTGCTCGCGCCCGCCCAGGGTCACGCTCACCAGGGCGCGCTTGCCCGCCAGCCCGCCCTGGTCATAGAAGCGCTTGCCGCCGTAGCACACCCCCGACACCAGTACCCGGTCGATCCAGCCCTTGAGCATGGCCGGCGCCGAGAACCAGAAGATCGGGAAGTTCAGCACCACCAGGTCCGCCCACAGTAGCTTGTCCAGTTCTTGCTGGATGTCAGCGGCAATCGACTGGCTTTTTACGCCCAGGCGCTGCTCCAGGGCGTACACCAGGTAATCGGGGTTTTCGCGGCTGACGAAGTCATCGGCGCTGGCCACCGGGTTCCAGTTCATCGCGTACAGGTCGCTGACCTGCACCTGATGGCCCTGGGCGGTGAAGGTTTCGACAGCCTGGTCGCGCAAGGCGGCGGTGAAGGATTGCGGCTCGGGGTGAGCGTGAACGATCAGTACATTCATTGAAAATTCCTTGAACGGTTGCTATCTCGTGAAGCTTCAACGTTGAATGGCCTTGGTCTCGACGAACTCGGCCAGGCCTTCCTCGCCCCACTCGCGGCCATTGCCCGACTGTTTGTAGCCGCCGAAGGGCGCCTGATAATTGAACGCCGCTCCATTGACAAAGCACTGCCCGGCCCGCAGTTGCCGGGCCAGTTGCAAGGCCCGCTCAGCGTCCGCCGCCCACACCGCGCTGGATAAACCAAAGGGCGAGTCATTGGCCAGAGCCAGCCCCTGGGCCTCATCGGCGTAAGGGATCAGGCACAGCACCGGGCCGAAGATCTCTTCCTGGGCGATACGCATGCGGTTGTCGACATCGGCGAACAACGTTGGCGCCACGTAGAAGCCGCGGTCCAAGTCTACCCCCGTGTCGCCGCCACACAGCAGCCGGGCACCCTCCTCCTGGCCAATGCGGATGTAGTCCAGCACGGTGCGCCGCTGCGCTGCCGAGCACATCGGGCCGAGAAAGCTATTGGGGTCTTGCGGGTCGCCCATGACCAACTTGCGGGTCTCGTCCACGGCAATGGCCAGTGCCTCTTCATAGCGGCTGGCGGGCAGCAGCATGCGGGTCAGGGCCGTACAGGTCTGCCCGGAATTGATCATCACATCCTGCACGCCATAGCGCACCGCCGCGTCCAGGTCGGCATCGGCGGTGATCAGCAACGGCGACTTGCCGCCCAGCTCCAGGCACACGCGCTTGACCGACGGCGCTGCCGCCTGGGCCACGCGCACGCCGGCGCCGGTGGAGCCGGTGAACGAGACCATGTCCACCTGCGGGTGACGCGCCAGGGCTTCACCGACCTTGGAGCCCGGCCCGCTGACCAGGTTGAAGACGCCGGCCGGCAAGCCGATAGCTTCAATCATCTCGGCCAGCAGGAATGCGTGCAGCGGGGTTTCCTGGCTCGGCTTGACCACCACCGTGCAGCCGGCGGCCAACGCCGGGGCCAGCTTGCCGATCAACTGGTGCAGCGGATAGTTCCAGGGGTTGATAAAGGCGCAGACGCCAACTGCTTCGCGCATCACCAACGAGTTGCCGACCTCGCGCACCTCGTCCATCAACCCGGCCAATTCGATGTACTGCTCAAGGCCTACAATCGGCCCGTCGACCTGCACCGCCCGGCACCATTGCACCGGCATGCCCAGCTCGTCGGTGATGACCGCCGCCATCTCATCGGCGCGGGCCTTGAGCTGATCGACCAGGGTGCGAATGTAACCGGCGCGCACGCTGGACGGGGTTTGCGACCAACTGCCAAAGGCATGGCGCGCTGCTGCCACCGCCCGGTTGACGTCGTGCTCGTCGCCCAACGGCACTCTACCGGCCACGGCTTCGGTGGCCGGATTGATCACTTCGGCCAGGCCCTGCCCCGACGGCAGTTGCCAACTGCCATCGATAAACAGCCGCGAATAGTCACGCATCGGCCTTGGCCTCCATCAGTTCGCCAGCGCAACGGGCAATGCGCTGGCAAGCCTCGCGCAGTGCCTCGGCGCCGAGCACCAGGCCCAGGCGGATATGCCCGGCGGCGCTGGGGCCGAAGGCTTCGCCGGCGAGTACCGAGACGCCGTGACGGTCCAGCAGGCGATAGGAGAACGCCTGGGCGCTGAGGCCGGTTTCGCGGATATCGACCATCACGAACATGCCGCCATCGGGCTTAAGCGCACGCAAGCCGGGGCAATCGGCCAGGCACTCGCAGACCAGGTCACGGCGCTGCCGGTAGGCTTCACGCATGGCGGCCAGCTCCGGCAGTTGTTGCTCAAGCGCCACCACCGCCGCGTCCTGGATGAAATCCGGCGAACCGTAGAGCATGCACAGCGCCAGGTTTTCCAGGTGCGTGGCCAACGCGGATGAGCCGACCACCCAGCCGACCCGCCAGCCGGTCATGGCATGGGACTTGGACAGGCTGTTCAAGGTCGCCGTGCGCTCGGCCATGCCCGGCAGGCTGCCGGGGCTGATGTGCTCGCCGTCGTACAGCAACTCGCTGTAGACCTCATCGGAAATCAGCCACAGGTCATGAGCAATGCACAACCCGGCCAGCGCCTCCCAGGTGCTGTGTGGCAGGCTGGCGCCGGAGGGGTTGTGCGGGCTGTTGAGCACCAGGGCGCGGGTCTTGGCGGTGATCCGCGCGGCAACCTCCTCGGCCTGGACCCGAAAACCGTGCTCCGGGCGCACCGGCACCGGGATCACCGTGGCGCCACAGGCGCCGAACACCGCCTCGTAGGTGACGTACATCGGCTCGGCGACGATCACCTCGTCGCCAGGGTTGAGCACGCACTGGGCCACGCAGAACAGCGCGCACTGGGCCCCGGCCAGCACCGTGACCTGGTCGGCAGCGGTGGGCTGGCCGCTGCGCTGCTGATGGCGCTGGGCGATGGCCTGGCGCAGGGCCAGTTTGCCGCGTACGTCGGCGTAATGGGTGTGGCCGTTGTGCAGGCTGTCGATGGCGGCCTGGACAATCGGCGCCGGGGTGTCGAAATCCGGATCGCCGACCGACAGCAGCAACACGTCTTCGCCCTTTTCCAGCAGTTCCAGGGCGCGGTAGTGGATGTCCCAGGCCGCAGCGCCGTCACCGGCAATACGTTGGGTCAGATCGGAAAAGCGCATGGCAGTCTCCCAAAATTGCGGTTGAAGCTCAGCGCGCGCAGGCGTGCTTGAGCTCGATCAGGGTTACGCCAGGGCGGGCAAAGCCGCTGCGCAGTTCCCGTTGCAGGTTATCCAGGCTGTGCGGTTGCGCCACAGCGCAGCCAAAGGCCTGGGCCAGGCCGATAAAGTCAGGGTTGCGCGGCAGCACGCCAATCGGCTCGATATCCAGGCCGATCATGTCGTCGCGAATCTGCCCCAGGGCGTCGTTGTTCCACAGCAGCACCACCAAGGGTCGATCCAACTCTTCGACCGCCGTTGCCAGTTCCTGGACGGTGTAGAGGAAGCCACCGTCGCCCACCAGTACCAGGCCTGGGCGATCAGCCGTGGCGAACATGCCACCAATGCCGGCGGGCAAGCCGTAGCCCAAGGTGCCGTAGCCGGTCGGGTGCAGCCAGCTGCGTGGCGCTTGGCTTGCGAAAACGTAGTTGCCGGTGTAGGCCAACTGGGTCATGTCGGTGCTGATAAAGGCATTGGCGGGCAGCTCGGCCGCCACCCGGTCAAGAATCGCCTGGTGAAGCGCCTGCAGCGGGCCATGGCTAGCCTTGACCGCCTGGCGCAGGCTGGCCACCGCGTCGCTGGCGGCGCCGGCATCGCGCGGTGTTTGCGGCAAGCGTGCGAGCAACGCTGCGACGGTCTGTTGGGCATCGCCCTGCAGGGCCAAGGCGCAGGGATAGAAGTCGTTGAACTTGCGCGGGTCGATATCTACCCGCAGCAGCTCGCCGTTGAGCGTCAGCCGTTCACGCCAGAAATCGGTGTCGGCCATTTCGGTGCCGATCGAAAGAATCACATCAGCCTCGGCGATCAGTTGCCAGCCCGCCTCCACGCACAACGACGCACCGGCATTGAGCGGCGCATCCGCTGGCAGCAGGCCCTTGCCGGCAACGCTGGTGAACAGCGGCGCGGCCAGGCGGGTGCTCAGTTGCTGCAGTTCCTGCGCCGCCGCCAGGGCGCCGCCACCGGCGATAATCATCGGCCGCTTGGCGCCTGCCAGTTTGCCAGCGGCCTGATCCAGCACGCTGCTGGCCGGCACGCCACGGCCCGGGCGACGCACCACTTCATGGCTCCAGTCACGGGCCACTGGCGCCGCCAACACATCCAGCGGCACCGAGATATGCACCGGACGCGGGCGTTCGCTGTCGAACACCGCGTAAGCACGGGCGATCAGCTCGGGCAGGTCCTCGGCGCTCAAGGCCACGGCGGAGAATGCGGTGATCGGCGCGGTCATGGCGCGCTGGTCCTGGGTTTCGTGCAGGCAGCCCCAACCTTTGCCAAGGCTTGCAGTGTGGTTGACGCTGGAAATCACCAGCATCGGGATCGAGTCGGCATAGGCCTGGCCGATGGCAGTGGCGGCGTTGGTGACGCCGGGGCCGGTGATCACGAAGCACACACCCGGCTTGCCGCTGACCCGCGCGTAACCATCGGCCATGAAGCCTGCGCCCTGCTCATGGCGGGTCAACACGTGACGGATGCCGCTGCCGGGCAGGCCGCGGTACAGCTCCAGGGTGTGCACCCCGGGAATGCCGAACACGGTGTCGACGCCGTAGTTGGCCAACAGGCGCACCAGGGCCTGGCCGCCGGTCAATGGGCTGTTGTTGTGCATGTTCATCTCCTTACACCTGGCCGAGGCGAATCAACGCATCGACGGCGGTGGTGCCCCGGGCACCGACCATTAATGGGTTTACATCCAGCTCCAGCAACTGCCCGGCGTTTTCGCAGGCGTAGTCGGCGACCGCACGGATCGCCGCCACCAGCGCCTCCATATCCCCCGCGTCACGGCCACGAAAGCCCTGGAGCAAAGCGGCGCTGCGCAGTCCAAGCACGGCGTTGCGGATGGCGCCGTCGGTGGTCGGCAGCAGCAGGCTTTTACTGTCTTTGAGCAGTTCGACGAGGATGCCGCCGGTGCCGATCACCAGAGCCAGGCCAAAGTCGTTCTCACGCTTGATACCGACAATCAGCTCGGCCAGCGGCGCACTGGCCATGGGTTCGAGCAGCACCTGATCGAAGGCTACCCCTGGCGCATAGGCCGCAATCCGCGTGCGCATCTGCTCCAGCGCCGCGCCCAGGGCATGGGCGTCACGCAGGTTGAGGGCCACGGCGCCAGCTTCGGTCTTGTGCGGCAGTTGCGCACTGACCGCCTTGAGCACCAAGGGATAGCCAAGGCGTTGAGCATCGTTGAGTGCCTGCTCCGGGCTGCTCAGTACGCCCTTGGGCACCGTCAGGCCAAACGCCTGCAAAGCTTGCTTGGACTGCCACTCGTTGAGCAGCTCGCCCTCACCTTGCAGTGCCTGCGGACACAATGGCGGCAGCGCCGACTCGCCGAGCTCGAGCAGTGCCTGGCGCCTGGCCTGGTAAGCGGCAATCCGCCCCCAGGCCGCCAAACCATCCTCGACGCCCTGCAGCGCGGCAATGCCATGGGCATGCAAACGCTCGCGGGCAAAGGCCGGCAGCAGTTCGGGCAAGGCCGAGGTAACAAAGCCGGTCTTGCCGTGACGCTTGAGCGCCGCGCAGTACAGTTCCAGCAGCAGGTCGCACTCCTTGCGCTCGCCGGTAAACTCGGCCGGGTAGTCGAGCACCAGCATCGCCGCGTCGGCCTCGCTGCGCAGGGCGCTGTCGAGCATGGAATCCAGCGCTGCAGCGTCGCCCCAGATCGCCGTGGTGAAGTCCAGCGGGTTGACCAGGTTGGCGTAACTTGGCAGCACCTGCGCCAGTTCGCCGACCTGGCTGTCATCCAGCGCAGGCAGGCTCAGGTCGTTGCGTTCGGCATAGTCGGCAATCAGCCCGGCATCCCCCCCCGAGCAGGCCAGGGCAATCAGCCGGCCACCCTTGGGCAATTCACCGCAGGCCGCAGCCTTGAGGGTTTCGACAAAGCTCACCGGGCCGCTGACGCGGATCACCCCCAGGCGCTCGAACAGGCTGTCGTACAGGGCGTCGGAGCCGGACAACGAGCTGGTGTGACTCAGCGCCAGCTCGGCGCCGATCTGCGACACCCCGGTTTTCAGGGCGATGATCGGGATGCCCTTCTCCAGCGCCTTGTGCGCAGCGCGGGCAAACCCCGGTACGTTCTTCAGGCCTTCCAGGTGCAGGCCGATGGCGGTGACCCGTGGCTCATCGAGCAGCGCATCCATCAGCTCGGCAATGCCGATCTGCGCCTGGTTGCCCACCGAGGCCATATAGGCCACCGGCAGCGAACGGTCGCTCATCGACAGGTTGTAGGCAAAATTGCCGCTCTGGGTCAGCACCGCCACGCCCTTCGCTACCGCCTTGCCGCCGTGAGCCACCGGCCACAGCGCGGCGCTGTGCAGGTAATCGAGCAGGCCGTAGCAATTGGGGCCGAGCAATGCCATGTCGCCGGCCGCTTCGAGCAGTTGCTGTTGCAGGGCCTGGCCCTGGGCACCGGTTTCGGCAAAACCCGAGGCATAACAGATCGCCCCGCCGGCGCCCTTGGCGGCAAGCTCCGCCACGCAGGCCAGGGTCAGTTCGCGGTTGGTGGCGATGAACACCGCATCCGGCGCACACGGCAGCTCGGCGACACTGGCCACGCAGGGCACACCGTCGAGGCTGTCGTGCTGCGGATTGACCAGCCACATCTGCCCCTGGTATCCGCCCTCGGCGCAGCGCTTGAGCGCCCGGGCCATGCTGCGCCCGCCAACGAACGCCAGGTGGCGCGGGGCGAGCAGGCGTTTGAGGTTGTTTCGTAACATGAGCAGGCTCCTGATCAGCGCAACAGCGGGCGCAGCAGTTCACGGGAAATGATGTGCCGCTGGATCTCCGAGGTGCCCTCCCAGACCCGCTCGATCCGCGCATTGCGCCAGATCCGCTCGACCGGCCCTTCGTCCATCAGGCCCATGCCGCCGTAGATCTGCACCGCCTCGTCGGCAACCTTGCCCAGCACTTCACTGGCAAACAGCTTGGCCATGCCCGCCTCACCGTCGGTCATGCTGCCCTGGTCCATCTTCCAGGCGGTGTGCAGGGTCAACAGCTCGGCAGCGCGAATCTGCGTGGCCATGTCGGCGAGCTTGAACGAGATGCCCTGGTAGGTGCCGATCGGCTGGCCGAACTGCTTGCGGTCGGCCGCCCATTGCAGCGACACATCCAGGGCGCGCTGGGCCTGGCCGACACAGTTGGCAGCGACCATCACCCGCCCGGCGGTGAGCCAGGAGTTGGCCACTTCCCAGCCCTTGCCGATTTCACCCAACACCTTGCTGGCTGGCACCTTGCAGTCATCGAAGAACAGTTCGAAGGTGTGGTAACCACGGTTGCTCACGCACTTGGGCCCGCGGCGGATGGTCATACCCGGAGTGCCACGGTCAACCAGGAAGGCCGTCACCGCGTTGCGCTGCTTGCCGTTGTGCTCGTAGGTGTCGGTAACGGCAAAGACAATGGCGAAATCGGCATGCCCGGCATGGCTGATGAAGTGCTTGCTGCCGTTGAGCACAAAGTTGTCGCCCTCGCGCACCGCGCGGGTCTTGATTGCATTGGCGTCGGAGCCTGCGCCTGGCTCGGTCAACGCAAAGCAGTCGGTCTTCTCGCCCTGGATGCACGGCAGCAGGTAATCGTTGATCTGTTCATTCTTGCAAGCCATGAGGATCTTCGACGGCCGCGCGACGAACACATGCAGGGCCCAGGAGACCTTGGACAGCTCGCGCTCGATCAGCGCCTGGGACAGGTAGTCCAGGCCGCCACCGCCGACTTCCTCGGGCATGTTGAAGGCATAGAAGCCTGCGGCAATGGCTTTACCGCGAATCTGCGCGGCGAGCTCTGGTGAGACTTCGTCGGCGCGGTCGACCGCCTCTTCATGGGGCAGTAACTCCTTGGCGACAAAACTGCGTACCGCTTCCACCAACATTTGTTGTTCTTGGGTCAGTTGGAAATTCATGAGTCGGTCCTGAAGAAGTTCGTGTAAGTGCTTATTTACCAACGAATTTAGCGGCGCGCTTCTCGACTGCTGCGCGCAAGGCTTCGGCGCCATCGACGCTGCGTCCGCAGAGCAAGCCTGCGGCCAGTTCCGCCGGCAGCTGTTCGGCCAGGGTGCGCTGGGCGCCATCGCGGAGCAGGCGTTTGGTTTGCGCAAACGCGAAGGTCGGGCCATTGGCCAGGCGTCCGGCCAGCTCGGCAGCCACCGCCAGCAACTGGTCATCGGCGCACACCTCGCCTACCAGCCCGGCGGCCAGGGCGCGCTCGGCACCCCACAGCTCATCGAGAAACAGCAGGCGCTTGGCCTGTTCGCTGCCGATCAAGCGTGGCAGGTGCCAGCTCGCCCCGGCATCCGGGCTGTAGGCCATGCTGGTGTAGCCGGCCTTGAAGCGCGCCGAAGCCGCCGCTACGCGCAGGTCGCAGCACAGGCTCAGGTCCATGCCGGCGCCGACGGCGGTGCCGTTGATGGCGGCAATGGTTGGCTTGTCGAGGCTGTGCAGGCGCTGCATCAGGGCGTGGGCGGTTTCGGTCCAACCGTAGTTTTCCAGGTCGCCCCGGGCCTCGGCCGCGGCCCATTCGGCCAGGTCCGCCCCGGCGCAGAAGCTGCGGCCGCTGCCGGTCAGGACCACTACGCGCACTCCCGGATCGGCGTTGTGGGCTTCGAGCAGGGCGTGGAGGGTTTTCAGGCTGGGGATGTCCAGCGCGTTGCGCTGATCCGGGCGGTTGAGGGTGATCCAGGCAATGCCGGCTTCGACCTGGCTGAGCAGCGACGCAGGAGTGGTCATGGGTGGCCTCGAATTATTGTGGTTGGTGTGAGGTGGTGTGACGCCATACTAAACGAGTGTTCAACAAGGCGGCAATTGGCTGGATTTGTTGCTGTAACAGATGAAGTTACGCAGTTAATCAACTGTAATTAATAGGTTTTTATTTCAGATCGGAGACCGCTATCGAACACCTGTTACAACTTTGTACAACTGATCGCGGGGCAAGCCC
>NZ_JAMDGZ010000075.1 GCF_028656935.1 Pseudomonas rubra | reverse complement strand
TTATGGGGTTATGCCGAGATAAGGCAAAAATTAGGACATTCGTTCTGTAACTTGCTGTATTTAAAAGAATAGATTGAAAGTCCTGCTCAAGCGAAGGCCGCTTCGCGCCCAATCGCTTCAGCCATCCATGGAGGAAGGTTGGATCTCTGCGATTTCAAGATCTGCCAATCGCTACTCGACAGGCACGCGCGCAGCTTTGCGACGGCCTCTTGGGCGTGAGGTTTCACCAGCCAAGCAAGCGCACGTACAGCATCGCCAGCAATGGTCGCTCCGAGGGCGACTTGCCACTGTGGCGCATGCTCGATTCTCACCTGAGCCTTGCCTAACTGCAGAGTTCTCGGCCGTCCGCTGGTGACAAAAACCTCCCGAATCGACACTTGTTGCGTCAGCCCTAGAGCGTTCGCTGCGCGGGCACCGGACAGGGCAATTAGTTGATGGCTTTTCGGAACGCTTACCTGATGCGTTAGACATTGAGGAATTGCAATCGGCAATTTTCCTACGGGACGCTGCGGCCCCCAAAGTCACTGATGAACCACCCTGCTTTCAGAAAAAAGGGGCGAAGATACTTGGATCTTCAGCCCCAAAAATCTGAAATCGGTGTAATTAACGCTGCATCATCTAGATCACCCGAAATCAGACGACCTCAAATAGCCCCGCCGCCCCCATACCACCACCAATGCACATCGACACCACGACAAACTTCACCCCACGGCGCTTGCCCTCGATCAGTGCATGTCCGACCAGACGGGAGCCCGTCATGCCATAGGGGTGGCCAATTGAGATGCTTCCGCCGTTGACGTTGTACAACTCGGGATCGATGCCCAGCTTGTCGCGGCAATACAGAACCTGGCAGGCGAATGCTTCGTTCAGCTCCCACAAGCCAATATTGGAGACTTTCAACCCGTGCTGTTTCAGTAGCTTCGGAATGGCGTAGATGGGGCCAATACCCATTTCTTCGGGCGCACAACCGGCAACGGTCATGCCACGATAAACTCCAAGCGGCTCCAGGCCACGACGCTCGGCGAATCGTGCGTCAGTTAGTACGCAAGCCGATGCGCCATCAGACAGCTGACTGGCGTTGCCACCCGTAATGACGCCGCCGTCTACAACTGGCGTCAACTGAGAAAGCCCTTCGTACGTCGTATCTGCGCGGTTGCCCTCATCCTGGCTTATCAGGACATCCCGGAAACTGATCTCTCCCGTATTCTTATCCTGTACCTTCATCCGCGCCTGGAACGGCACGACCTCTGCGTCGAGCAAACCAAGTTCTTGCGCCCGAGCTGTACGGATCTGCGACGCCAGCGAGTAGCGCTCGGACCGAAAAACTTCGGCATATCGAGCCCTGCGGTGGTGTGCTCGCCCTCAGGACTAAGAACCGCGACCCAGATGTCGTCGTCATTGTTGACGGTGGTGAGATGCCCGGACAATTGCTCGATCATCTCGGGAGAGAAAGCATTGCGTTTCGCCACATTGTCCACGGAGATCACGGCAATATGGTTTTCGACAACCATCCGTACTTCGCCAACGGTTTGCTCAGTAGTCATATCGTTCACCTGTCGCTGTAGTAGTGATGAAGGCGACGGGGCTTACCGGTGCCTGAAAGGCGCAAGCCCCATCAAAGGAAGTCATGCGACTCCACGTCCCTGGCTTTTCCAGTAAGGTTCTCGAATCAAACGCCTGAGGATTTTGCCCGTGGCGTTGCGAGGAAGGTCGTCGACAAAGTCGACGGTTTTGGGAATCTTGAATCCGGCGACTTTGCCTCGGGCATGCTCAATCAGTTCATTGGCGCTGAGCGTCGTACCTGGCTTGAGGACGGCGACAGCCTTAACTGCTTCCCCCCACTGCTCATCAGGCACACCGATCACGGCGACATCGAAAATCGCTGGGTGGCTGTAGAGAACGTTCTCAACCTCGGCGGGATAGACGTTCTCGCCTCCAGTAATGATCATGTCGCGCTTACGGTCGTAGATATAGAGGTACCCGTTGTCGTCCAGGTAGCCCATGTCACCGGTGTGAAACCAGCCTTCTCGGATAGCTGCAAGTGTGTCCTCGCCGCGATTCCAGTACCCCCTCATCACTTGTGCGGAACGGCAAATAATCTCGCCGACATCGCCAGCGGGGAGCGACTGACCATAAACATCGATGATCCGGATCTCGACGCCAGCAGTCGCGCGGCCGCACGACAGTGCAAGGTCGCTATTCCCTGCTGCGATTTCCTGGTGGTCATCGGCGGTGAGGTAGGTGATCGGGCCTGAGGTTTCCGTCAAGCCATAGAGCTGGCCGAAGCGGCTGTGAGGGAGCCTTTCCATCGCCAGCTTAAGCAAGCTCGTTGCCATCGGCGCAGCACCGTACAAAATGGTTTTCAAGCTGCTGCACGTGCGACAGTCTTGTTCCAGTGCGGCAATCAGACCACGAACCATCACCGGAACCATAATGGTGAGCGTCACGTTCTCGCGCTCAATTTGCGCCGCGATATCGGATGGCACAAAGTCACTGGCAATAATCAGCCGCGCCCCTCTGAGTAGTCCGAAAGCCCCGACGATAGAACCTGCAACATGAGCATGCGGCAGGCACAGCAGGATTACATCTTCGGCTCCGATCTCGCGGCACGGACTAATCTCGCCCGTTGCCAGGGAGGTCAGCGGTGCCTGGAAAATACTGTTGCTGGTGAGCTGGACGCCCTTAGGCAATCCGGTAGTGCCGCTGGTATAGATTTGCAGGCAGTCATCATCTGCCGTCATCGTTGCCGAGCCTGGCGTATCCGACTGCTGGTCACGCCATGCGGCGTAGACGTCACCCATTACGATGACGTGCTCTACAAAATCCAGCTGTGGACGAATCTGCTCAAACAGAACCTCGAACTGAGGGCCGATGAACAACACACGGGGACGGCAGTCGGCGAGAACCTGAACCACCTCTGGCGCAGACAGCCGAGCGTTAAGAGGGGTTAGTACAAGGTTGGCGCGAGCAGCACCCAGCCAGATTTCATAGAACTGATCACTGCTGTGGTCAAGGATCGCGACGCGCTCTTGATCAGTAACTCCGAATGCGGCCAAGCCATTGGCAACCTGATCAGCTCGTGAATCAAGTTCGGCCGCACTGGTTTTTCTGTCGCCAAACACCAGGGCAGTGTGATCGGCGTGGGTATTGGCAGTTGCGCGGGCAACGTCCGCCAGAGTCAACTCAGGCATCGACATATTCTCCAGAGCGCCCAGATTGTTATTGGGTGGCGCTTTCGAGGCCGATGCTAGGAGAGCTTGGAAATCAACAACGTCTGCCAGATGACAGTCTTTCTAACTTTGTCACTGAAGAGTCGATATCAGGAGGTTTCAGGGGAGGTAAAACGTCGCCTATCATTGAGGACCTTTACCACCACGACCATGGCGCTGGTTTTGATGCTCATTGACATAGCTGCGCAGCCCTTCGAGGTCTTTGACTGTGACCCGCCCATAGTCAGTCTCGATGAAGTTGAGCTTACGTAACTCCGTCACAACCCGATTGACGCTCTGCCGAGTGCTGCCAACCATCAAAGCGATATCCGCTTGGGAAATCGTCAGGCCGATACCTTGATCTGCCCCGCCCTGCATATCAGCGAGCCAAATCAGTCTGGAGGCAACGCGCGCAGCAACGGGTTGCGTAAGCAGCTCCTCCAGCAGCCGAAGTGCAGCGCGCAGACGCAGGCTAATCTGCCCGGCGACAGCTGTCTCAACCTCATGATGGAGGGATCGTAGGTCAGCAAAATCCTTCGCAGACCATACCCGTAATGTTGCTTCTCCCCTTGTGATAATCGTGACCGGATAGGGCTCTTCGTCCGCGATGGAACTGTCTCCAATAAGGTCGCCTGGCTTGTAGATGTACATCAGGGCTTCTTGACCATCGTCGGTGATAATGCATTTCCGGATTTCTCCGGACATGATCTGGAACACCTCGGTAACGGCGTCCCCCTGATAATAGAGGGTCGTGTTGTCCGGATAGATACGTACTCGCGCCTTTTCAAGCACTAGCTTACGTATTGGCGGACTCAAGTCCTCAACCCAATTGAAGCGGCTCATTGTCGTTAAGCTCTCATCAAAGGCCAAAGCTCCATCACTACCGCATATCGGCGAGCAACGTAGCACTTCGCGCATGGCAGTTTGCGGAAACAGCACAGTCGATGTGAATCGCATCAGCTTTCCTAGACACATTCGACTGGCTGGATTCTACAAAGACCTATAATCACACTATAAAGGCCTATGAAAGGTACATATAGTAGTGTTTTCTTCACCTCCCTCAGCTCATGGGCTCCGTGTGCCGGGTGATGTGCTACGTACGCCATCGCTGTTCGCAAGCGGCACCCCAAGTAGCTTCAGCTGTGCAGTGGCTTCGATTAAGCGCGCCTGCAGGGCCTGCGCTTGCTGCGACTGAGTCTCAGAGGCTTCGCCCAGCCGGGATATCTCCTCTTGCAATGTGCGACAACGCTGTTCAAGGGTTTCATTCGAGCGCTCGGCGCCGGCCAGCGCACTCTGGAGGGCCTCCAGGGTCTGAGTTTTTTGCGCCAGTAGCTGTTGCTGCGCATGCTGCTCTTTTTGCAACTGCCGCGCCTCGGCGAGCAGACGCGCATTGTCGCGGTTCAACTGGGTAAGCTCGTCGTGCTTCATTATCAAGGTCTGCTGCAGTTGCCGCAGCTCCAACTGCAGCTGCTGTATCTGCGACTCATGTCGGCGTTGTTCCTGCTCACGCTGCTCCTTGCTGGCCTGGCGGTAGTGCTCCAAGGCGTCGCGTGCGTGCTGATGCTTTTCCTCCAGCGAGCGAATCTGCCCTTCGCGATCCTGCAGGCGCGCTTCCTGATCGTGGTTGGCCTGCAGCAGGCGGGCATTCTCGACCTCAGCCTGTTGTCGTCGCTGCTGCTCCTGCTGTAGCGCTTGTTGGGCAGCCTGGAACTGTTCTGTGAGCTCGCTGCACTGACTTTCCAGCTGTTGGATTCGACTTTCGGCCAGCCGAGTCTGGTTCTGGTAATCGAGCCGTTCACGTGCCAGTTGTTCGCGCTCCTGGGCCACGGTCGCCTGCACATCTTCCTCTAACTGATCTGCCAGTTGGCCGACCATATTGGCCAGCTGTTCGCTGAGCGGGATCGAGGCTGCATTCCGGCCGCGCTCAGCATCTTCGAGTTCTTTCAGGTAGCGATGAATGGTGGTTTTCGAGCCGGTATTGCCAAGTTCGACCCGTACCACGTCGATGCTGGGGTTCTCGCCTCGCGCCAGGATGGCCTGTCGCGCCTTCTGAACCAGCGCCTTGTTGATGCCGCCACGGGCCATGGTTTGCTCCTACGATTTCGTGGTGGAATACATACCACGTATTTACATACTAGATTTGATTGATGTAAAGCGCGTGTCAAGCAAGTAATTCAGATAAAATAATTGAGCGTTATTGAATAGGATAGGCA
>NZ_JAMDGZ010000074.1 GCF_028656935.1 Pseudomonas rubra | reverse complement strand
GCCCTAACCTCATCCCCACACCTCACCGTCATCACGCAATCGCAAGAGGTGTAGGGGTTCAAAGGTGCAGGGTTTGAGATGGGGTAAAGCCTGCGAGGTGTATGTCGAAAGGTTTTTTGCGGTCTTGAGATCGAGCGCCGCCCGCGCGGCGCATCGCCGGCAAGCCGGCTCCCACATTTGTTGCAACGTACCATGGCCTGTGAGATCGGCGTTGTCAGCCTTGGTGCATGGCGGGAGTGCTTGTCGAGGCCGCAAACCGGCGGTCTACATGCAATCGCGAGATGTGTAGATACCTATGCCGCGGTTAGGCCATAGGCTAATGCCAATAAAACATCGCCTTGGCCAGCACCACGATCACCAGCATATGCCCAAGAATGCTGCAGCGAATCCACCACGCCCGGCCTTCGCTCAGGCGTCCGCGCTGCAACCAGTACGCCAGTAGCAGGTAATGGCCGATGATGCTCAGGGCCAGGATGATTTTCAGGCTCAACAGGCTGGCAAAGCTGCTGCCCCCCGGCTGGCTCAGCGCTGCGCGGTGGTGCCAGGCCAGCACCAGGCCTGCGCCATACAGCAGCAACACCACTCCATGCAGCACCTTGCGCGAACGCAGCGACAAGGCCTGATCGACCCCGGCCTGGGCCACAGGCGGCACCTGGCGCCGTGCCACGCGCCAGATAAACACCTCGAAAAACAGCGTGCCGATAAAGGCGATGGCCGCCAACAGGTGAATCACCAACACATACGGATAGATCATCCTTGCCCCTCCAGGCACTTAACCCGGGTGCCCGTCGACCCGGGCGCGCAGCAGCATCGGCCCATAGCGCCAGGCATACAAGGCAAACGCCAGCATCCAGCACAGCCCCGCCAGCCACAAGCCGCCCAGCGGCAGCCACAGCACCAGCAAGACCCGGCTGACTGCGGCCAGGTTGAGTAGGATGAACGCCAGGGTCATCCCCGCCGGCGGCTGCAAAGGCCGCCCGGTATGACCAAGGCTGACCCGGGCGATCATCGCCAGGATCAGGCCGGCCATGGCGCCGATGGTCAGGCAGTGCACGGCCAGGCTCGGGTTCAACGCAACCCCAAAATGCCACAAGGCCATGCCCAAACACGCCAGCGCCAACCAGGCGTAAGCCAGGTGCAGCGACCACAGCAGCGGCACCCGCCACAGCCCGCGATCATGCCAGCGCCACAGGCGCACGCCATGCCCCAGCGCCAGGGCGGCGAACAGCAGGCCGATCCAGGTATTGGCTGTCAGCGCCAGGCCTGCGGCATACAGCACCGCCACCAGCGCAGAGCCGCCCAGCAGCAACCAGTCGAGCCAGGGCCAGGGCACCACTGCCGTGGCCCGGCCCAGGCCGCGCTGGGTAAAGAACGGAATCACCCGCCCGCCAATCAGGCCCATCATCGCCGCCACCAGCCAGATACCCGCCAGCACGCCCTGGCGCTGCCAGCCCTCGTGGCCTTGCACCAGCCCATACACCGCCAGGCCATCGACGGCCGCCAGCAACAGCAGGACCATCACCACCGGGTAATTGCGTTGTTGCCGCACGCGCCACAGGGTGCTGCCCATCAATACCGCCACCACCAGCGGGAAGCCCAGTTCCAGCAGCGCCAGCAGTGGCCAGGGCGCATTGCCCAGCCACGCCAGCCGTCCTGCCAGCCACAGCAGCGCAAGGCCTGCCAGCGGCTTGCCACTGAGGCCCGGTTGACTGGTCCAGGTCTGCACTGCGGTCAGCAGAAAGCCGGCAATGATCGCCAGGCCAAAACCGAACACCAGCTCGTGCCGGTGCCAGGCCAGCCAGCCGCCGGCCGGCTGCCAGCTGCCCAGAGCGCCATTGAGGGCCGCCAGCCACAGCGGTATGGCCAGCATCGCCAGGCCACAGCCGGCGAGGAACAACGGCCGGAACGCCAGCCGCAGCAGCGGCGCGATGGCCAGCGCTTTACGGCGATCAAGTACTTGCATCAAGCCTCTCCTTAACAGGGTGCCGGAACCGCACACAAACCCGGCGTCATCATCTGCCATTGACGAGCGCTTGCCCTTGTCGCACGTCAAGGCGCCTGGCGTACAACCGCGTAGGCTGCCAATGGCTGTTGAACAACTCTGTGCAAGGGCCGTGCCCTGGCGCAATTGCAGGCCGGCGCAAGCAGCACCAGGGTACAAATGACCCTGACAGGGTAAATACAACCCAAAGACGCCGGGTATTTTCAACCCTGCACCATCCGCAGCACGGACAACACGGCAAATGCCGACTGGCCCGGCTCTTGCTCAAGCACCACCCATTTCCCGCCTGAGGATGAACTGCCATGGTACTGCACCGCGTCCACCACCAGATTTTGCGCAGCCACCACCTGTTCGAGCCGTTGAACGACGAGCAGCTCGATGAACTGATGGGCAACAGCCAACTGCTCAATGTCGATAAGGGCGAACCGCTGTTCCGCCAGGGCGAGCCGGCCGAGGCGTTCTACTTCGTGATCGCCGGGGCGGTGAAGATCTACCGGCTGACGCCGGACGGCCAGGAAAAGGTGTTTGAAGTGATCGGGCCGCGGCAGACCTTCGCCGAAGCGATGATGCTGATGGACACACCCAACTATGTGGCCTCGGCCGAGGCCGTCGGCCAATCGCAGTTGTACCGGCTGTCGACCGGCACCTACATGCGCCTGCTGCAAAGCAACAGCCGGCTGACCTTCGCCCTGCTCGGCAAGCTGTGCGTGCGCCTGCACCAGCGGGTCAACGAAATCGAAACACTGTCGCTGAAGAACGCCACCCACCGGGTGGTGCGTTACCTGCTGGGGCAACTGATGCACGCGCAACCGGTGGCGCGCCAGTTCGAGCTGCCGATGGCCAAGCAGTTGATTGCCGGGCACCTGTCGATCCAGCCGGAAACCTTCTCGCGGATCATCCGCCGCCTGATCGATGAAAAGATCATCTCCCAGCAAGGCCGCTGCATCGCCATTCTCGATCGACCACGGCTGGAGCAGTTCGAATGAATGCCCTGCCCGTGTGCCTGTACTGCGAACACACCAACCCGGCCAAAGCCAGCACTTGCGAGCACTGCGGCATGCCGTTGCCGGCCACCGCAGCACTGGCCGGGGCGCGCCAGCAACTGCGTTTTCTGTGGTTCTGTATCGGTCTGACGCTGTTTTGTGTGGCGATGGTCTTGTGGTTGCCGCGCTAGGTTTGAGTCAATTGCCGATACAACTGCGGCAGGCGCAGCGGCAGCTGTTCGGGCTGGCGAATCAGGCTGTAGCCGTTGCTGCCGAACATGTACGGCAGGTAGGCGCCGGCTTCCCGGTCGATGGTGATGCAGAACGGTGTGAGGCCCATGCGCCGGGCCTCGCGCACTGCCTCGCGGGTGTCCTCGACGCCATAGCGCCCTTCATACAGGTCCAGATCGTTAGGCTTGCCATCGGTGAGCAGCAGCAACAATTTGCGCCGCTGCTTGCACTTGCCTAGCACCTGACTGGCCTGGCGGATCGCCGCGCCCATGCGCGTGTAGTAACCGGGTGTGAGGCCCTGGATCGTGCCTCGGGTCACATCGTCATAGCGCTGGCCGAAGGCTTTGACTTGCTGCATGCGCACCTGCTGGCGGCGCAGCGACGAGAAACCGAACAAGGCAAAATCATCGCCCACCGCATTGAGGGCTTCGGCAAACAGCAACAGGCTGTCGCGGATCACCTCGATGACCCGTTGCTCATCGTTCAGATGCGAATCAGTGGACATCGACAGGTCCGCCAGCAGCAGGCAGGCAAGATCACGACGGGTGTAGCGTTGTTCCAGGAACAAGCCACGCTCGACGCCCTGCCCCTGCTGGCGCTGGACATGAAAATCCAGCCAGGCCTGCAGGTCCGGTTCGCTGCCCTGAGGTTGATGGCGCAACCACTGACGGTCGTTACGCAACTGTTCGAACTGCCGGCGCAAACGCCGCGCCGGCACCTGCAAATGCGCAGGCAAGGTTTTGGCTTCTGCGTTGCGTGGCTCGAGCAGTTGCAGGTTGACGAAATCCGCCTGCAGGCGGCCCTGGCGATAATCCCATTCCGGCAGCTTGATGCCTGCGCCCAGGGGAATGTCGTCGACCTCCGCCGGCGGCAGGTCCAGGTGCAGCTTCAGGCCGCCGCCCTTGCGAATGCGGGTGCGCGACAGGGTCAGTTGATCGAGGTCTTCGGCAACCCGGGCGGCATCCGGGTCTTCACTGTCGTCCTCCCAACGGTCAAGGTCGACGTGTTCGGTCCAACTGAACAAGTTCTCCAGGCGCACGATCAACAGGCCGCCCTTGGCCGGGCTGTCGTCGATGCGGGTGGCACGTTTGCGCCCACCCTGCTGCTGGCCGGGGGTGTCGGGTAGCGCGTACTCGGCCTCTTCAAGGTCACCCGCCTGGGGGCTGGCCAGGTGCAAGGGCGGATACAGCCACAGCGGCAGCGGCCAGGCCGCCCGTTCGCTGCGCGGAAAATCCTCGACGCTGCCCGGCTCGCGCAGGGCCTGGCGCAAGGCGCGCTCAAGCTGCGCCTCATCGGCGCTCAGCGCGGCCGGATCCGGGCGCAGTTGCAGGTGCGCCTCGACCAGCCGCTGGTAGCGGCCGGTCAAGCCGGGAAAGCGTTGCAGCAACGCCTGGGTCCAGCGCTGGTTGTCCCGCCCCCAATGACGCATCGGCCCCGCCTGCGCTGCGAGCAAGGTCAACCAGCGATACAGCTCCTCGTTCAAGGCGGCGTCGGGAAACACCGCCAGGTGCGCCGGCAGCCGCAGGTTGTGGGCGTCACACCAGGCCAGCGGCGCCTGCTTGCAGGTCCCGGCGATCTGCTGCAACAGGCTGCGGCGCAGCAGCAGGTCACGCTCACTGGCCGCCTCCACACCCATACCGCCAGCCCCGCCCATGGCCCGGAACAACAGGGCCAAGCGCTGTTGCCGCGGTGCCAGTTCGACCTGCGCCTCAGGGAAATCGACACTCGCCCGGCGGGTGATGAAGCGATGCCAGAGACTACCGACCCATTCTTCCAACTCGACCGTGAAGGCCATTACGAGGGCACTACCCTGGCCGGTGCGCGCAAGGCGGCGCGAGCGCGCTGGCGAAAGCTCAGCAAGTAGCACACAAGCCCCGCAAGAAAGCCCACGCCACTGACCAGCCGCGCCCAGAACAGCCCGCGCAACTGCTCGGTGGTGGACATGAACGGCAAGGCGCTGCCATCTTCGGCCCAACGCTGCAACAGCACCTGGACCACGCCGGCGGCGGTGAGCAGCAAGGTGATCATCACCATCGACAGGGTCATCAGCCAGAAGCCCCACACTTCCAGGGTCTGCGAGCGCTCATCGGCGGCCTCGCCGAGCCCGCGCAAACGCGGCATGGCGTAGCTGATCAGGGTCATGACGATCATCGCGTAGGCGCCGTAGAAGGCCAGGTGGCCGTGGGCGGCGGTCAGTTGCGTGCCATGGGTGTAGTAGTTGACCGGTGCCAGGGTGTGCAAAAAGCCCCAGACCCCGGCGCCGAAAAACGCGGTCACCGTAGTGCCCTTGGCCCACAGGGTAGCGGCGCGGTTGGGGTGCTCGCGGCGCCGGTTCTTGACCATGCTGAAGGCGAACATGACCATGGCCAGGAACGGCAACGGCTCCAACGCCGAGAAGATCGAGCCGACCCACAGCCAGACCTCGGGCGCACCGATCCAGAAGAAATGGTGGCCGGTGCCGATGATGCCGGTGATCAGGGCCATGGCGATGATCACGTACAGCCACTTTTCCACCACTTCGCGGTCAACCCCGGTGATCTTGATCAGCACGAAGGCCAGCATTGAACCCATGATCAACTCCCACACGCCTTCGACCCACAGGTGCACCACCCACCACCAGTAGAACTTGTCGCGGGCCAGGTTCCCCGGGTTGTAGAACGAGAACAGGAAGAACACCGCAAGGCCGATCAGGCCGGTCATCATCACCATGCTCACGGTGGTCTTGCGGCCCTTGAGCAGGGTCATGCCGATGTTGTAGAGAAAGCCCAGGCAGACCACGACAATCCCAAGCTTGGTGATGGTCGGTTGCTCGAGGAACTCGCGGCCCATGGTCGGCAGCAACTCGTTGTGGGTCAGCCTGGCCAGGCCCGCATAGGGCACCAGCAGGTAACCGAGGATGGTCAGCACCCCGGCGGCGGCAAACACCCAGAACAGAAGGATTGCCAGTTTCGGGCTGTGCAGCTCGCGGTCGGCCTCCTCCGGCACCAGGTAGTAGGCCGCGCCCATGAAGCCGAACAACAGCCAGACGATCAGTAGATTGGTGTGCACCATGCGCGCCACGTTGAAGGGAATGACCGGGAACAGGAAGTCTCCGACCACGTACTGCAGGCCCATGATCAAACCAAACAGCACCTGGCCCAGAAACAGGATCAGGGCAAACACGAAGTAGGGTTTGGCAACAGCCTGGGAGGCAAATTTGAGATGGGGATTGGCAATGCTCATTACTCAGCCCTCCTGGTTTGGCGGCCAGCCATTGGTATTGATATTCGAGCTCCACTTGAGGAACTCGGCGATATCGTCGACCTCCTGTTCGCTCAGGTTGAACTGCGGCATGGCCCGGCGTCCGGGCACGCCCAGCGGCTGCATCTTCATCCAGGCATGCAGGAACGGCTTGAAGCCCTCCTCGCCGCCACGGCGCTTGAACACGTTGCCCAGCTCCGGTGCAAAGTACGCACCCTCGCCCAGCAGCGTGTGGCAGCCGACGCAGTTGTTCTGCTCCCAGACCGTCTTGCCGCGCACCACCGCCTCGGTCAATTGCGCCTCGTTGCTGCGTTCGGGAAAGGTCTGTTCGGTGTGATAGGTCAAGGCCAGGAAAATCAGGAAGAAGAACACGCTTCCCCCGAAATAGATGTTCCTGGCCATGCCTTTGGTGAAGGTCTCTGACATGGTCGCTTCCTCATTGCTTGGCCTGCCCATGATAGAAAGCGCGAGGGCAAAACCTGCTTGATGGCAATCAAGAAACGTTGATGGTTTTACTCGGGTATTAACCGCGAAGGTACAGGCCAACGCCCAGCAGCGCCGCCAGCACCAGGGCCCAGCTGAGCATCAGCCAGCGCCAGCGCTGCGGGCCGTGGCGCAGCTCCATGAAGCCATCGGTGATCAACCAGGCCTTGGCCAGCGCCAACAACAGCACCAGCGCGCTCTGGCCGAGCAGCACCGAGCCCAGGCTCAGACAGGCCAGGGCCAACCAGCACAGCAACAAAAATATCGAAGATGACATCTGCCCTCCTCAACCGATCAGGTAGACCAGCGGGAACAACAGCACCCAGACCAGATCGACCATGTGCCAGTACAGCACCCCGGATTCGAAGCCGCTGCAACGCTCCGGGCCATAGCCGTGACGCCAGGCGGTGAGCGCCAGCCAGGCGAGAATCAACAGACCCAGCAGCACGTGCAGAAAGTGAAAACCGGTGAGAATCCAGTACAAGGTGAAGAAGGTGTTGTGCTCGATGCCCAGGCCCGCGCCCAGCAGGTGACGATACTCGCCAAGCTTGATCCCGACATAAACGCAGGCAACCAGCATCGCCGCGAGCAACAACCACGCCGCCCGCCTCGACTGCCCCTGGCGCACCTGCACCTGGGCCAGCGCCGCCAGCAGGCCGGCGCTGAGCAGGCTCAAGGTCATGGCCAGGCCCGTGGAGGTGTCGAGCAACTGGCGGCTTTGCCCGAACAACTGCGGCTTGAGTTGCTGGGTAACGCTAAAGGCCAGGATCAGCAGGGCGAACACCGTAAGCTCGGCCAGGATGAACAACCACATCGCCAGGTCGCCTGGCAAAGGCCGGACGCCAGGTTCAAGGGAAGTGGACATCGACCACGTCCATCAGCGCCGCCACCGTCACCGGATCATCGCTCAGTGGCTCGGCCAGGCAGGCCCGGCAGGCTTCTCGAGGCCCCAGGCCGGCGCCGATCATGCGTGCGGCAAAGATCAGCAGGCGGGTCGAGGGCACCTCTTCCAGGTCGTGCTGATCCAGCCGGCGCAGGGCCTGGCCGAGCTTGACCAGTTGATTGGCCAGGGCGCCATCGACGCCGGCTTCGCGGCGCACGATAAGCGCTTCTTCAGCGGCCGGCGGGTAGTCCAGGCGCAGGCCGACAAAGCGCTGGCGGGTGCTGGGCTTCATGCCCTTGAGCAGGTTCTGGTAACCGGGGTTATAGGACACCACCAGCATGAACGACGGCGGTGCCTGCAGCACCTCGCCAGTACGTTCGAGAAACAGCTCGCGGCGGCCATCGGCCAGCGGGTGCAGCACCACCACGGTGTCCTGGCGCGCTTCGACCACTTCATCGAGGTAGCAGATACCGCCTTCGCGCACTGCGCGGGTCAGCGGGCCGTCCTGCCACCAGGTGCCTTGGGCGCCGATCAGGTGCCGGCCGACCAGGTCGGCGGCGCTCAGGTCATCGTGGCAGGCCACGGTGTGCAGGGGCAGTTTCAGGCGCTGGGCCATGTGCTGGACCAGGCGGGTCTTGCCGCAGCCCGTGGGGCCTTTGAGCAGCACCGGCAAGCCATGGCGCCAGGCCTGTTGGAACAGTACCAGTTCGTTGCCTTGTGCGTGGTAGAAGGGTTCGCAGCGAGGTTCTGTGAGGTCCATGAGATACCTGGATAAACGGCGGGTTCGACGACCACGCTAAGAGCCCCTGCGACAACCTGGCAAGCACCGCAGCCGGCAAACTTGATCGCCGTCAAGCGGTCTGCGGCCTGCTCCGGCATAGCCTTTGCCGGCACCAAGAACCTGCGCTCTGTCCTGGCCTGCCAGCACATCGCAAAGGTCTAGCCTGAGGAGAGAAGGAATGCTGATCAGTACCCGAAAAACCTTTGCCCTGAGCCTCTGCTCGGCGTTGGCGCTGGCCTTGCCCGGCAGTGCCAACGCCGAGCAGAACCCCCCGACCGCGACGCCAGCGGCCATGGTCACCAGCGCCGGCGCGCCGGACATGACCCAGGCCGATTTCGATGCCTCCAAAGAGATCTACTTCCAGCGCTGCGCCGGTTGCCACGGTGTGCTGCGCAAGGGCGCAACCGGCAAGCCGCTGACCCCGGACATCACCCAGGCCCGTGGCCAGGCCTACCTGGAGGCGCTGATCAGCTATGGCTCGCCCGCCGGCATGCCCAACTGGGGCACTTCCAACGCGCTGAGCAAGGCGCAGATCACCAGCATGGCCCAGTTCATCCAGCACACCCCGCCCACCCCACCGGAATGGGGCATGGCCGAAACCCGCAAGACCTGGAAGCTGCTGGTCAAGCCCGAAGACCGCCCGACCCGCCAGCTGAGCAGCCTCAACTTGCAGAACCTGTTCTCGGTGACCCTGCGCGACGACGGCAAGATCGCCCTGATCGATGGCGACAGCAAACAGATCGTCAAAGTCGTCGAGACTGGCTATGCCGTGCACATCTCGCGGATTTCCGCCTCCGGGCGTTACCTGTTGGTGATAGGCCGCGATGCACGCATCGACATGATCGACCTGTGGCCCAAGGAGCCGACCAAGGTGGCCGAGGTCAAGATCGGTATCGAAGCGCGTTCGGTGGAGACCTCCAAGTTCAAGGGCTATGAGGACAAGTACACCATCGCCGGTGCCTACTGGCCGCCGCAGTTCACCATCATGGATGGCGAAACCCTGGAGCCGAAACAGATCGTCTCGACCCGCGGCATGACCGTCGACAAGCAGGAATACCACCCCGAGCCGCGGGTGGCGGCGATCATCGCCTCTCACGAGTGGCCGGAGTTCATCGTCAACGTCAAGGAAACCGGCAAGGTCATGCTGGTCAGTTACCAGGACATCAAGAACCTCACCATCACCAGCATCGACGCCGCGCCGTTCCTCCACGACGGCGGTTGGGACAGCAGCCACCGCTACTTCATGACTGCTGCCAACAACTCCAACAAGGTCGCGGTGATCGACTCCAAAGAGCGCCGCCTGACCGCCCTGGTCGATGTCGGCAAGACCCCGCACCCCGGCCGTGGCGCCAACTTCGTGCACCCGCAGTACGGCCCGGTGTGGGCCACCAGCCACCTGGGCGATGCCGGTATCTCGATGATCGGCACCGACCCGCTCAAGCACCCGCAGTACGCCTGGAAACAAGTCGGCTCGCTCAAGGGCCAGGGCGGCGGTTCACTGTTCATCAAGACCCACCCCGAATCGCGCCACCTGTACATCGACACCACCTTCAACCCGGACCCGAAAATCAGCCAGTCGGTGGCGGTGTTCGACATCGACAAACTCGATGCCGGCTACAAGGTACTGCCGATTGCCGAGTACTCGGGGATCAAGCAAGGCGCCCTGCGCGTGGTCCAGCCCGAATACAACAAGGCCGGTGACGAGGTCTGGTTCTCGGTGTGGAACGGCCAGACCGAGGAGTCGGCGCTGGTGGTGATCGACGACAAGACCCTGGCGCTCAAGCAGGTGATCAAGGACAAGCGGCTGATCACCCCGACCGGCAAGTTCAATGTCTACAACACCCAAAACGACATTTATTGAGCCTCATCAACGCAAGGAGCCGTCATGAAAAATACTCTGCTTTCGCTGCTTGGCCTGCTCGCCAGTGCCAGCCTGCAACCGGCAGTGGCCGCGGATGGGCTGGCGCTGTTCCAGAGCAAGTCCTGCGTTGCCTGCCATGCCGTCGACAGCAAGCTGGTAGGGCCTTCGCTCAAGGACGTGGCGGTGAAAAACGCAGGCGTCAAAGGCGCCGCCGACACCCTGGCCAGCCACATCAAGAACGGCACCCAGGGTAACTGGGGGCCGATCCCGATGCCGGCTAACGCCGTTAGCGATGATGAAGCAAAACTGTTGGCCAACTGGGTCTTGAGCCTCAAGTAGCCCACCCCAAGGAGGGCGTCATGAACACCTGCAACGGCGTTGTCAGCCTGGCTGCCCTCCTGCTCTGCGTCCCTGTTTTCGCCGCGCCTGACGCCCAGCGTCAGGCGCAGCTCAAACACCTGCTGGCCCAGGATTGCGGCGCCTGCCATGGCCTGTACCTGACCGGCGGCCTGGGCCCGGAACTGACCCCCAAAACCCTGGCCGGCAAACCCCGCGACAGCCTGATAGCCACGGTGCGCCTCGGCCGCCCGGGCAGCGCCATGCCAGCCTGGCAGGCGCTGCTCAGCAGCGAAGACATCGGCTGGCTGGTCGATCACCTCTTGCAAGGAGCACCCATCCCATGATCCGTAGCCTGATCCTGCCCGCCGCCACTGCGCTGCTGCTGTCCGCCTGTGCGCAAGCGCCGTTGCGCGGCAGTGGCGACCTGGGCCTGGTGGTCGAGCGCGCCAGCGGCAGCGTGCAGATCGTTGAAACCAGCCACGGCCAGGCCCTGGCGCGGCTCGACGGGCTGGGCGACTTGTCCCATGCCTCGGCGGTGTTTTCCCGCGACCAGCGCTACGCCTACGTGTTTGGCCGCGATGGCGGCCTGACTAAAATCGATCTGCTCAAGCAGCGCATCGACAAGCGCCTGATCCAGGGCGGCAACAGCATCGGCGGCGCCATCAGCCAGGACGGCACCTTGATTGCGGTGTCCAACTACGTGCCCGGCGGGGTCAAGGTGTTCGATGCCGCGACCCTTGAGTTGGTTGCCGACATCCCCGCCACCCTGCTGGCCGATGGCAACAAACGTTCGCGGGTGGTCGGCCTGGTCGACGCGCCAGGCCAACGCTTTGTCTTCAGCCTGTTCGACAGCGGCGAGATCTGGAGCGCCGACTTCAGCCAGGGCAACACCCCACAGATCACTCGCTACAGCAATATCGGCAAGCAACCCTATGACGCCCTGATCACCGCCGATGGACGCTACTACATGGCCGGGCTGTTCGGCGAAGACGGCATGGCCCAGCTCGATCTCTGGCACCCGGAACGCGGGGTCAAGCGGGTTCTCGGTGATTACGGTCGCGGCGAGGCCAAGCTGCCGGTGTACAAGATGCCGCACCTGGAAGGCTGGGCGCTGGCAAACAACCAGGCGTTCGTGCCGGCGGTCGGCCGTCATCAGGTGCTGGTGATGGATGCGCGCAACTGGCAGCAGACCGCCGCCATTGCCGTTGCCGGGCAGCCGGTGTTCGTCACCGCGCGCCCGGATGGCCGTCAGCTGTGGGTCAACTTCGCCTACCCGGACAACGACCGGGTGCAAGTCATCGATAGCGAATCCCACCAGGTGATTGCCGACCTCAAGCCCGGCCCTGCGGTGCTGCACATGGAGTTCACCGGGCGTGGCGACCAATTATGGCTGTCGGTGCGTGACGCCGACCAGGTCCAGGTCTGGGACCCCTACAGCCTCAAGCGCCTCACCCGCCTGCCCGCTGCCGCGCCCAGCGGCATCTTCTTCAGCAGCCGCGCCCAGCAGATGGGGTACTGAGATGCCAGTGCACAGCCTTGAACGCCGCTTGATCGAACGCTTCCAGCATGGCATGCCGGTCTGCGCCGAACCCTACCGGGAGATGGCGCAGCAACTGGACTGTAGCCAGGATCAGCTCATCGCCTGCCTGCAACAGATGGCCGAGCGTGGCCGTCTGTCGCGCATCGGCCCGGTGTTCGAACACCGTCACGCCGGCGCCAGCACCCTGGCGGCGCTGGCTGTACCTGCCGAGCGCCTGCAGCAGGTGGCCGCGCGTATCAGCCAGTTCCCCGAGGTCAACCACAACTATGCCCGCGAGCATCACTACAACCTCTGGTTCGTGCTCACCGGGCCGGATCGCCCGCACCTGCAGCAGGTCCTCGACGAGCTCGAAGCCGACACCGGCCTGACCCCGCTTGACCTGCCGATGCTCACAGCCTACCGAATCGACCTGGGCTTCGCCCTGGCAGAAGCACCATGAACCGCGCGCTCGATGCCGGGCAAAGCCTGGCCCTGCGCCGTCTGCTCGAAGCGGGCCTGCCGCTGCTGGCGCGTCCCTATCAGCACCTGGCGCAGCAGATCGGCGCCGAGGAGCAACAGGTATTGGCGCAGGTCCAGCAGTGGCAGCAGCACGGTTTGTTCCGCCGTCTGGGCCTGGTCCTCAATCACCGCGCCCTGGGCTATACCGCCAACGCCATGCTGGTGCTGGACATCCCCGACGCGCTGATCGACGAAGTCGGCCAGCGCCTGGGCCGCGAGCCACAGGTCAGCCTCTGCTACCAGCGCCCGCGCCGTTTGCCGCAGTGGCGCTACAACCTGTTCTGCATGGTCCATGGCCGCCAGCGCGAGCGGGTCGAAGCGCAGATCACAGCATTGCTCGAGCGGCACCTGCTCAGCGACCTGCCCTATCAGATCCTGTTCAGCACCCAGGCCTTCAAACAGTGTGGTGGCCGTTTCGCCCCCGCCAGCCACGGAGCGTGCCCCCATGGATGAACTTGACCGGCGCCTGATCAACCGCTTGCAACTGGGCCTGCCGCTGGTGCCGCAGCCCTGGCAGGTGCTCGCCGCAGAACTGGGCAGCAGCAGCCAGCAACTGCGCGAACGCCTGCAGCGGCTGCTCGACGACGGCAGCCTGACCCGCTTCGGGCCGATGTTCGACATCGAGCGCCTGGGCGGCGCCTTTACCCTGGCCGCGCTGACGGTGCCCGAAGCACGCTTCGAGGCCGTCGCCGCCACGCTGGCGGCGATGCCCGAAGTCGCCCACAACTACCGCCGCGAGCATGCCTGGAACATGTGGTTCGTGCTCGCCTGCGCCAGCCCCGAGGCACTTGACGACGCCCTGCAGCGCATCCACCAGCGCACCGGCCTGGCCCCGCTGAACCTGCCCAAGGAGGAAACCTACCATGTCGGTTTGTACTTCTCGCTCTGAACAGGCCCTGGCCCTGCACCTGGTAACCCTGACCCAGGCCGGCCTGCCGCTGGTGGACGATCCCTGGGCCTGGCTGGCCGAGCAGTTGCAGCTCAGCGTCGAGGCGACCCTTGCGCTGCTCAAGGGCCTGCAGGCCGACGGCGCGATTCGGCGCATCGCCGCCGTGCCCAATCACTACCGCCTGGGCTATCGCTTCAACGGCATGACCGTCTGGGATGTCGACGACGCTCAGATGCCACGCCTGGGCCGGCTGATCGGTGCGCAGCCCTTCGTCAGCCATTGTTACCGACGCCCGCGCAACGGCAGCTGGCCATACAACCTGTTCGCCATGGTCCATGGCCGCAGCGCCACCGAGATCGACAGCTACCGCGAACACCTGCGCTATTTGCTGGGCGATGCCTGCCGGGCCGACGAGATGCTGGTCAGCAGCCGCATCCTGAAGAAAACCGGTGTACGCCTGCCCAGCACCGCGCTGGATCAAGGAGCCTGACATGCTGAGAATCAGCCATTACCTGCGCACCCTCGCCGGCCACAGCCCGGCGCCACGCAGCAGCCCGCCGGGCAGCCCGCGCCCGCCGGTGGTGATCTGGAACCTGCTCAGGCGCTGCAACCTGACCTGCAAGCACTGCTACGCCACCTCGGCCGACAGTGTGTTTCGCGATGAACTGAACACCGAAGCGGCCCTGCAGGTGATCGATGACCTGGCAGCTGCCGGGGTCAAGGTGCTGATCCTCTCCGGTGGCGAACCGCTGCTGCGCAGCGACCTGTTTCTGCTCAGCGCCCATGCCCGCGACCGGGGCATGTTCGTTGCCCTGTCGAGCAACGGCACCTTGATCGATGAAAGCAACATCGCCCGGGTGCGCGCCGCCCGGTTCGACTACGTCGGCATCAGCATCGACGGCCTGGAGGCCACTCACGACGCCTTTCGCCAGCTTGAGGGCAGCTTCGCCCGTTCGCTCAAGGCCATCCGCCTGTGCCGCGAACAGGGCATCCGCGTCGGCATGCGCACTACCCTGACCCAGGACAACCACGCCCAGTTGCCGGCCTTGCTGGCGCTGATGCGTGAGCACGACGTCGACAAGTTCTACCTCTCGCACCTGAACTACAGCGGCCGTGGCAAACGCAGCCGTAAGCTCGACGCCCTGCAACAGATGAGCCGCACGGCGATGGACCTGCTGTTCGACCGGGCCTGGGAGGATATTGAGCACGGCCGCGAGAGTGATTTTGTCAGCGGCAACAACGACGCCGATGCCATCCTCTTGCTGCAGTGGACCGAGCGCCATCTGCCTGAACACGCAGCGCAACTTGAGCAGATGCTGCGAGCCTGGGGCGGCAATGCCTCGGGCAGCGCCATCGCCAATATCGACAATACCGGCGAGGTTCATCCGGATACCTACTGGTGGCAGCATTCGGTGGGCAATGTGCGCCGCACGCCGTTTCGCACCTTGTGGCTGGACGAGCCCGACCCGCTACTGCTGCGCCTGCGCCAGCACCCTCGTGCGGTAACCGGGCGCTGCGCCGCCTGCCGCTGGCTGAGCATCTGCAACGGCAACACCCGTACCCGCGCCTGGGCCGCCGGTGACCTCTGGGGCCAGGACCCCGGTTGCCACCTGAGCGATGAAGAAATCGGCCTGCCGCCCTCGCCCGGCATTCCTTGCGTCATGACCTGACAACCTGACCGGGCAAGGCGCCGAGACAGGCGCCACCCGGCACCCCTGATGATGGATCAAGGAGCGCCCTCATGCATTGTGCCTCTGTTCTACCCGCCGCCCTGCACTCGCCCTTCAACCCGGGCGAGGTGGCCTTGGTCGGCGCCGGCCCCGGCGATCCGCGCCTGCTCACCCTGCGCGCCTGGAGCCTGCTGATGCAGGCCGATGCGGTGGTCTATGACCGCTTGATCAGCAGCGAGCTGCTGGCGCTGATCCCGCCGGGTTGCAACCGCCACTACGTTGGCAAGATCAGCGGCTATCACAGCCTGCCCCAGGCGCAGATCAACCAGCTGCTGGTCGACCTGGCAAATCAGGGCCTGCGCGTGGTCCGGCTCAAGGGCGGCGACCCGTTCGTCTTCGGCCGTGGCGCCGAAGAGCTCGAATTTCTCCTGCAACAGGGCATCGATTGCCAGGTGGTACCGGGCATCACGGCCGCCGCCGGTTGCAGCGCCTACGCCGGCATTCCCCTGACTCACCGCGAGCTGGTCAACTCCTGCCGTTTCGTCACCGGTCACCTGCAGCACGATGGCGAACTGAACCTGCCCTGGCAAAGCCTGGCCGATGACAGCCAGACCCTGGTGTTCTACATGGGCCTGGCCAACCTGCAAGTGATCAGCACGCAATTGATCGCTGCCGGGCTTGCTGCCGATACCCCGGCGGCGCTGATCAGCCGTGGCACCTGCGCCGACCAGCAGGTGCTGCGCGGCACCCTCGAGCAACTGCCGACGCTGGCCCGGCACTGCCCCGCCGCGACCCCGACATTGACCGTGATCGGCAAGGTGGTCGGGCTGTTCGCCGAGCAGACGCTGCGCTACCCCGCCGGCTTTTCCAGCCGGGAGAGTGCAGCGCAGCCCGAGACTTCTCAGACCGTCCTGGAGAACTGACCCTGGCGCCCGCCGCCAAGGTAGGCATCAAACGCCATGGCGGTGTTGCGCATCATCAAATGGCCCTGGGGCAGCAACTGCAGGGCATCCTGCTCCAGGGTCAGCAGTTGGTCATCCACCTGCTCGGCCAACTGCCCCAGGGCATCGGCGAAGTAGTCGTTGAAGCGAATCCCATGGGCCGCTTCCAACTGAGCGAAGTCGACCCGGCCATGGCACATCAGCTGGTTGATCACCTCGCGGCGCAGCACATCGTCGGCATTGAGGCGGTAGCCGCGCTGGATCGGCAGCAGGCCTTGGTCAAGCCGCGCATAGTATTGGGAGAGCAGCTTGACGCTCTGGCTGTAACTGTTGCCGACCTTGCCGATGGCCGACACGCCCAGGCCGATCAGGTCGCAGTCGGCATGGGTCGAGTAGCCCTGGAAATTACGCTGCAGGGTGCCATTGGCGCGGGCCAGGGCCAGCTCGTCATCGGGCAAGGCGAAATGGTCCATGCCGATGTACACATACCCGGCTTCGGTCAGACGCTGGATCGTCAGCTCCAGCAGCTCCAGCTTGCGCTCCGGTGGTGGCATGTCTTGTGGACGGATCATCCGTTGCGCCCGCACCTGTTCAGGCAAGTGTGCGTAGCTGTAGGCGGCGATGCGATCCGGGCGCAGGTCAATGATCTTGCTCAAGGTCACATCGAAGCTGTGCACGGTTTGCAATGGCAGGCCGTAGATCAGGTCGACACTGACCGATTTGAAGCGCGCCTGGCGCGCTGCCGCCACCAGGGCGTAGATCTGTGCTTCGCTTTGCCGGCGATTGACCGCCGCCTGCACATCGGCGTCGAAATCCTGCACGCCGAAACTCAGGCGATTGAAGCCCAGGCCGCGCAGCATTTGAACCTGCCCGGTGCTGATGGTGCGCGGATCAACCTCAATGGAAAACTCGTGAGCATCGCTGTCGTCGAGGTTGAACGCCTGGTGCAGGCAGTCCATCAGTTCAGCCAGTTGGGCGTTGCTCAGGTAGGTCGGCGTGCCGCCGCCCAGGTGCAGCTGGGTCAGTTTGCGGCTGCGTTCGAACAGCGCGCCCTGCATGGCAATCTCACGCTTGAGGTAGCCCAGGTACTCGGCCGCGCGGTGGGTCTTGCGGGTGATGATCTTGTTGCAGGCGCAGTAGTAGCACAGGCTCTGGCAGAACGGGATGTGGATATAGGCCGACAGCGGCTTGGAGGCAGCGGCCTGGTTGCTGGCCTGCACCGCTTGCAGGTAATCATCGAGGGCGAAGGCCTGGTGAAACTGCGGCGCGGTCGGGTAGGAGGTGTAGCGTGGCCCCGGACGGTCGTACTTTTTCACCAGGGCGCGGTTGAATTCAAAGGCTGGCATCGTGGTCGACCCATTGCTGATGGAGGGAAAGCCCCGGGCTGCTCGGAGCGAACAACTGGCAGATGGCATCCACTTCCACACGGCCGGCGGGCAATATGCTGATGTAACGCGCTGACAGCTCAACCAGCCCGGCCCGGCTCATGGCCTCCAGCTGGCGCCAGGCGCTGGCGAAGTACTGCGTAAAGTCCACCCCATAACGGGCCTCGAAGGCCTGGATATCCAGCTCCAGGTCACAGGCCAGGCGCTCGGCCAGCCGCTGGCGCAACTGATCGTCGGCCTCACAGCGCCAGCCTCGAAAGGTGGCCAGCTGGTCGTTGTCAAGCGCTTGCAGGTAGTGCGCAAGCGTAAGGGCATTCTGGGTGTAGAGCTCATCGAACTGGCTGATGGCGCCAAGGCCCAGGCCGACGTGGTCGCAGTAACCGTGCCGGGTGAAGCCCTGGCAATTGCGGCGCAGGCGCCCGCGTTCCTGGGCGATGGCCAGGTCGTCGTCGGCGCGCACGAACTGGCCCAGGCCGATGTGCTGGTAGCCTGCGGCGAGCAACTGGGCAAAACACAACTGGCGCATCCGGGCCTTGTCGGCCGCGCTGCACGGCGCTTGCCGGGCACTGTGGGCATACCGCGCAGGTGGCTTGGCATAATCGAAGACCTGCAAGCGGTCAGGCTCAAGCTCGATCAGGGTGGCCAGCTTGCGGGCGAAGCTGTCCGGGGTTTGCCAGGCGTGGCCGTAGCCAAGGTCGACGCTGACCGAGCGAAAATCGAAGGTGCGCGCCGCATCGATCAGCGAGTGAATCGGCGCCGGGTTCTGGCAGCAGGCGGCCGACGGCACCGCGTCCTGGCGACAATCAGGCACGCCGATGCTGACATGGTTGAAACCCTGGTCACGCAACAGGCCCATGGTCGCCCAGTCGGTGTGGTGCAAATCGACTTCGACGCCGTAGTCGCCCAGTTCGTGTTCAAGAAAATTGAAGCGCCTACGCAGTTGCTCCATCAACCCTTGCAGCACCTGGGCGCTCGGGGTAGCGCCGCTCAGTTGAAACTGCTCGATGCGCTGGTCGGCGCCCAGGTGGCAACCAACCAGGGCAATCTCCCGCTGCAGGCAGCGCAGGTAGGCGTCCTGCTGCTGGTTATCGAACCCGGCCGGCAACTGCACGCTCAACGACAACGGCCGGTGCTGCTGGCGGCTGGCGCGCAGTGCACGCAAGACATCCAGCGAACCGATGCCAGCATGGAACCTGCGGGTATCGGCATGCCCGCCCGGCTCTTCCGGCCAGTGCCCGTGCGCGGTGGTCTGCTGCCAGTGGCGATGGAGTGGATCAAGCATGGCGGGGCTCCGAGACGGGCTACGGAGCCTCAGTGTCCGCCGAGTCCGGCCTGCAGGCCTTGATTTGCATCAAGCGCGGCGCGGGTGGCTACCAGCTCAGGTAGAACATGGCCTTGGCCAGCAACAGGATCAGCAGCAGATGGATGAACACACTGTGGTGAATGAACTTCACCCGGCCACTGCTCATGCGCCCGGTCCTGAACAGCAGCATGGCTGCCAGAAAATGCACCAGGACGCTGGCGGCGAGGGCAATCTTGAGCAGCAACAAGGTGGCAAAGGACGACGCCAGCGGTGCGGCCAGCAGCGGCGCATAACGCAGGGCGACCATCCCTGCCCCGGCGCCGAACAACACCAGCAACACCCAGGGCATCAGTTGCCGGGCGCGTTGGCCGATGGCTTGTTCCAACAGCAGCATGAGCTTGGCCGGTAGCTGCTTGCGAATGTGTTCCAGGAACAGCACCTCGAAGAACACCGTACCGATGAAGATCACTGCGCAGAACAGATGCAGGGTTAACAGCAGCGGGTAGAGCATTGGAGCCTCGGCGGGTGTCTGGCGCTGAGGTCCAGACTAACGCAGCGGCAGGCCCGGGCGGTTGACGGCAGTCAAGACCCGGTGGGAGCGAGCTTGCCTCGCGATGCAGTGTTCGCCTGGCAGAACGCATCGCGGGGCAAGCCCGCTCCTACAGCGCGCATGGCTTTTTCGATTCTGCGCCGCTTTTACATTTCTGTGCGACACATCCCACTTCAGGGACTCCCGTGCCACTCGCCGTGGTGGTAGCTTGGAAAAGTTTTGTTGCAACCATCCTTTCTCATCACTTGCCTGCAAAGGAATGTCCCCCGCAATGAATTTCGCCCTGAAAAAACTGGCTGCGGCCACCCTTGTGCTCGCTGGCCTGGCATCGGTCACCTCGCCTGCCCTTGCCAACATTACCCCACAGCAAAGCGCGGCCATCCTCAAGAGCTTCAGTGACGCTTCGGTCAAGGACTTCCGCGAGTTCCTCACCAGTGTGGCCAAGAGCGATCTGGCCAAGGCCGACAAGCTCGACCAGAGCATCGCCGCGTTTCTCGGCAACAAGCCGCTGACGGCTGACCAGCAGAACGAAATCCATCGCTTGCTGGGTATCTATGCCCGGGTCAAATACGGCGCGGCGGCTACCCAAACCCTGCGTGAGCTGGTGGCCATTCCGACGTTCCGTGTCGAGGGCGTCGAGCAGCACGACAACCCCGAGTTCATCAAGATCGCGGCAAAGATCAAGGACCTGGCCCAGGCCTTCAACCTGAACTTCCGTAACGTCGACAACCGCGTCTATGAAATCTCCCTGGAGGGCAAGGGTGATGAAGTGGTCGGCATTCATGCCCATGCCGACGTGGTGCCGGTCACCCCGGAGAACTGGGTGCTCAAGGATGGCACACGCCTCGACCCGTTCAAGGTCACTCTGGTGGGCGACCGCATGTATGGCCGCGGCACCGAAGACGACAAGAACGGCATCGTCGTGGCGATGTACGCCATGAAGATCATCAAGGAAGAAAAGCTGCCGCTGGCGCGCAACTTCAAGCTACTGGTCGACACCACCGAAGAGACCAGCGGCGACGCCATCCCCTACTACTTCGAACGCAACCCGACGCCCAACTACAATCTGGCCCTGGACGGTGGTTACCCGGTGGTGATCGCCGAGAAAGGCTACGGCACGGTCATGGCCAGTTTTGCCCGCCGCGCAGGCGACGGCAAGGGCGCCGAGATCACCGGCCTGACCGGCGGCCTGGCCACCAATCAGATCCCATCGACTTCAGTCGCCACCTTGGTCACCGACAATCCTGCCGAGCTGGCTGCGGCCCTGCAAAAGGCCGGTGCTGAGTACGCCAAAGCCAATGGCGGCAACTTCGAGGTCAGCGCCAAGGTCGATGGCAAGGATGTCAAACTGACTGTCACCGGCGTCTCGGCGCACTCCTCCGAGCCTGAGTCCGGGGTCAACCCGGTGGCGCGGATGCTCGACTTCATCAACAGCCTCGACGGCAAGGTCGCGCTCAAGCACAACCACATCACCGACGCCGCCCGTTACGCTGCCGACAACTGGGGCCTGGACTACCTGGGCGGCAAACTGGGTGTCGGCTTCTCCGACAGCTTCATGGGCCCGCTGACCACCTCGCTGACCTACGTTGGCCTGGACGACAAAGCCTTGAAACTGGCGGTCAACCTGCGCGTGCCCAAGGGCAAGAGCCCGGAAGTCCTGAAGAGCGAGATCGCCGGCAAGCTGGATGCCTGGAGCAAGAAAAGCCACATCACACCGGCCTTCGACTACTCGATCGCCGCGCCGATGTTCCGCAATCCCGAGGGTGAATGGGTCAAGGCACTACTGGCAGTGGCCAGTGAAAACCTGGGGATGAAGCACGAATTCGGCACCTCCGCCGGCGCCACCTCGGTGCACGAGCTGCCCAATGGCGTGCAGTTCGGCCTGGCCATGCCCGACGTCAAGTACACCGGGCACAACGACAATGAGTTCAAGACCGTGGAGCAGTTCCTGCTGGATCTGCAGGTGGTGACTGAAATGATGGGGCGTGTTGGGCAATTGCCGAAGCTTTAATCCTGCTGCTGTCTGCCTAGGGCTGCTTGGCATCCCATCGCGGCGCAAGGCCGCTCCCACAGTGGGGGGCCTTGCGCCGTTTTTCTTCAGTGATATCATTTTGACGTCAACTAATTTACCATCGCCGCGCTCTTCTGCGTGGCACCGCCTTTTTTAATGCAGCGAAGTCCAGCCCCGCACGGAAGCGAAGCACTCAACACGCCGTTAAAGGAATAAACCGTGACTCCTGTGATGTTCCGCAAGACCCTGCTCGCCCTGGCCATAACCGCCACTGCCCTGCCCGCCCTCGCAGAAACTGTCCAGCTGACCAACGCAGGCTTCAAGAGCGAACACCAACGCTACAGCGGCAATCTTGAGATCAACGGTGCCTACACCGGCGGCAGCGATGAAGATGCCATCGAACTCAATGGCTCAAGCATCGAGAAAGACCTGATTCTCAACGCCACCATCAACAGCACCGGTGACTTCGCCGGTGGCGTCGACATGGATGTCTGGGAAGGCACGCAATCCTGGGTTGCCAACAGCGTCGGCGGCGACGTGATCAACAAGGGCAGCATCTCGGCCATCGGCGGTGGCGCCAACGCGCTGATGATCGACCCGGCCAAGATCGGCGGCAGCCTCATCAACCAAGGCCTGCTCTACGCAGAAGGTGCTCCCCTGACCGACGGTGGCGGCCGCGACGTCGCCCGAGCCCTGGACTTTTCCGGATCGTCGGTGATCAAGGGCGACCTGCTCAATGACGCCAGCGGCAAGATCATCGCCAAGGGTGAAGATGCCAAGGGCATCAACCTTGAAGGCGGCGAGATCGTCGGCAAGGTCATCAACCGCGGCCTGATCGAAGTCACCGGCGCAGGCGCCACCGGCATCGACGCCACCACCAGTGGCTCGGGCATGTACACCGACATGGTCGACCTGGCCGGCATCGAGAACCACGGCACCATCATTGCCAATGGCGACGACGCCGAAGGCATCCGCATCGATGGTGCCAGCTTCACCGGCATGAACAACCACCTGATCAATACCGGCACCATCCGCGCCGAAGACGCTGCCATCGCCATCGGTTTCAGCGACTTCGACAGCCCGGGCGCCCAGCCTTGGTACAAAGATGAAGGCGACTTCAACATTTTCAACAGCGGCACGATCATCTCTGCCGACGAAGCCATCGACGCCTCGGAAAGCAACCGCCCAGTCGAGCTGATCCTGCGCAAAGGCAGCGTCATCGTCGGCAACCTGATCGACCTGAGCAATATCGAGATCGAAGGCGATACCTCGTTCACCGGCACCGACAGCCGTGCTGACGGCTCCAACATTCGCCTCAAGGACAACGGCTGGATCGATGTCGGCAGCGTCAGCGACAACCTGAAAACCACCCTGACCTTCGAAGCCCCGCACACCAGCATCGACGGCAACCTGTACGTCGCCGGCAACTCGGCCGTGGGCCTGAACCTGAGCAGCGCCACCAACGCCAGCACTGCCGTGCTCAAGGTCACCGGCACCACCCAGTTCGGCCAGGGCGCGCAACTGCAACTGGCGGCCAAAGGCGAAGATTTCAACGCCAACGGCAGCACCTACAAACTGCTCGAAGCCGGCCGGATCGAGCTGCTCGGCGCAGACGGCGAAACCGTCGACCCGAATGCCAAGCTCAACCTGGTCAGCACTTCTGCGCTGCTCAAGGTCGACAGTTTCACCGTCGACAACCAGCAGGTAGTGGCGGTCGTCACCGGCAAGGGCAAGGAAGAAGTCGAGCAGATCATCACCAACCAGGGCGGTTCGGCCAACAGCCAGAAAGCCCTGAGCAGCCTGACTGCCGACGGCATGATTGGCAAGCTGGCCAACAACGACCCGTTCAAGCAGGCCCTGCTCAACGCCGATGAGGCCCAGGTCGCCAAGCTGGCCTCCGAGCTGACCCCGGAAACCAACGGTGGCGCGACTCAAGCCGCCACCACCAGCCAGAACCTGGTGAGCAACGTCACCGGCAACCGCACAAGCGCCCTGCGCGGCGCCTCCTCGGGTGAAGGCTTCAAGGAAACCGGCGTCTGGGTACAGACCCTGTACAGCGACGCCAGCCAGGACCTGCGCGACGGCGTGGCGGGCTACAACGCCTACAGCCGCGGTATCGCGGTCGGTGCCGATGGCAAGCTGAACGACAACCTGACCCTGGGCCTGGCTTACAGCTTCATCAACACCGACGTCAACGGCAAAAGCGGCAACCAGACTGAAGTCGACAGCCATGCCTTCACGCTGTACGGCGGCTTCGAGCAGGGTAACTATTTCGTCGATGCCAGCCTGACCTACGGCGTCAACGACAACGAAAGCACCCGCTCCATCGCCGGCACCCGCGCCAAGGCCAACTACGACAGCGACCTGCTGGGCTTGAACCTGGTCGGTGGCTACACCTACCACATCAACTCGCAGATGCTGGTTGAACCGCGCCTGGCCGCCCGTTACAGCCTGGTCAACATCGACGGCTACCGCGAGAAGGGTTCTTCGGCAGCCTTGAAAGTCGAAGACCAGCGTTACGAGGCCATCGAGCTGGGCGCAGGCCTGCGTGTGGCCGGCAGCTTCCCGTTGGGCGCAGGGACCCTGGAGCCGCAAGCCAAGTTGATGGCCTATCACGACTTCGCCGCTGACGAAGCCAAGAGCACCTCGACCTTCCTGCTCGGCAGCACGCCGTTCGTGACCAGCGGTGCCAAGGCGGCGCGTGACAGCTATGAAGCCGGCGTAGGTGCCGACTACAAGCTGGGCGCGGTGACCCTGGGCGTCAACTACGACTACATCGGCAAGTCGGGCTTCGATGCTGACGTGTTCTCGGCGAAAGTCCGTTACGACTTCTGATGCGTAATCGCCCGGCCGGCCCACGCCCGTGGGCCGGCGTTTGTCGAACCTTGGGGGCGCTGCTGGTCAGCGCCCTTCTTTGTGCCTGCCAATCCCCATATTCAGCACTCCAGCAACTGGCGCAACAGCACGGCCGACACCTGGAAACAGTGCCGGGCCAGCCGTTCCCGCTCGTCCTGCTAGCGCCTGAGCAACCTGCAAGCAAACGTCTGCGGGTATACCTGGAAGGCGACGGCCATGCCTGGGCCACGCCAAGCCAGCCCAGCCTCGACCCGAGCCCACGTAACCTGCTGGTAGCGCGCTTGGCAATCAATGATCCAACCCCCAACGCCTACCTTGCACGGCCATGCCAGTTTGTCACGGCCGCCGGCTGCACAACCGCGCTGTGGACCGACCGACGCTTTGCCCAGGAAGTCGTCACCAGCCTCAGCCAGGCGTTGGACCGGCTCAAGCAGCGGTTTGGCAATCGCGAGTTCGAGTTGGTGGGGTATTCAGGTGGCGCGGCGCTGGCCGTGCTGCTGGCCGGGCAACGGGACGATGTTACCCAGTTGCAGACGATTGCCGGCAATCTCGACCCGGGCTTGTGGGTCCGGCGCAAGGGCTTGTCGCCCCTCGACGGCTCACTGGACCCGATGGTCTATCGGACGCGTCTGAAATCCTTGCCCCAGCGCCACCTGCTGGGAGGCCGGGACACGGTGATCACTGGCGACATCGCCGCCAGTTTTCGTGGCACCGAGGAGTCGAGCCGTTGCAATCAACGGATCATCATCCCTGCGGCCAGTCATGAACAGGGCTGGGAGAACGCCTGGGCGCACTGGCAGAGCCAACTGATCGGGCCCTGCCCCTGAGCTCTGCCGGCGTCACTGCGCCCAACGCTCCTCGCTGTTTTGCAATGCCGAAGCAATGGTCGCCAACGTACTATCAGGCAGTGTGTCCGGCAACAAGTCGGTGCCGGAGCTGACATACAACTGCGCGTAGGCGTTACGCAACTCAGCGTACGACAGGTCGCGTTTCAACTGCGTCTGCAGGTTGTTCAGTTCGCCCTGGATCAACTCCAGCTCACCGATGTTCTGGGTCTGGTAGCGGTTGCGCAACTGCTCGGCAATCTGCCCGTCCAGTGCCGCCAGCTCTTCGCTGGCGCGGAACTGGCGCGCCGCCTCGTTGTAGTTGGCGTTGGCCACATACAACTGCGCCAGCACCGCCATCGACATGGCCTGGCGCCGCGCCGCCGCAACGTCTTCACCGGCTTTGGCGACCTTGATGGCTGCCGGGGCCGACAACACGTTGAACAGGTTCCAGGTCACCTTGACGCCGTAGTCCGCCCAGCTCTGGTTGACCAGGAAGGAGTTGCTGTCGTAGTGCCCACCGGCCGAGAACTCAAGGCCCGGCAGCAAGCGCAGCATGGCCTTGCGGGTTGCCGATCTGTGTCGGCTGTGCCAGAGCCATGGCCAATTCGCGTACAGGACGCTGTTCGGCGTCCTTGATGTTCTGCAACTGCTGCTCCAACGAGGCGGCGCCAAACACTGCGCGCAAGCCTTGCGCAGGGTCGGTGGTGCGCCACTGCTTGCCGTCGAATACACGCATCGACTCGCCCTCCTGCGCCGCTTCCCGGGCGAACAGGCCGGCAAAGGTACTGGTGCCGAAGCCCCCACCGTCACCGCCACCAAAACCGAGGAAGCCCAGCCCTGCGCTGTCGCCACCACTGTCGCTGCTGGCGAATACCTGGGCGATGAAGCTTGGCGCGCTCAGGCCGTTGTGGATAAAGATGTTGCCCAGGGTACGCTCTTCGAACAGCGGCTCGCGCTCGCGGTGCAGCAGGGCCTGGAGCACATGACGGCCATCAGGTTCGGGCTGTACCGGGGTCATCAGCAGCAGCCATTCCTGCTGCTCTGGGCCGATGACGCGGTAGACGCCCTGCTGCGACAGCAGGTCGGCAGGCAAGGCGAAAACACCAGGAAGCACTCGAGGCGGGCACTCATCGCCACACCCGTGGTCAATTGCACGCGCTCGATGGCGACGCGGGTGTCCGCGCCCAGCGATAGCGCAAAAGCATGGGGATCGGCCGCTTGCAGCTCGGCGAACGTCGGCATGGGGAACTAGGCTGCAGCTTTCATGAGGCGTGCGCGCTCAAAACCCGCTTTCTCTTACCCCCAGCGCGGCCATTCGTCGCCAAGCCGCAGCCAGCAGCGACTGGCCTTGGCCATCGACCACCACCAGCCCGCGAACCGGGCGCTGAAGCATGCCTGGCGCGCTGCTTTGCAGCGCAAAGCGCACACCGTACTGCCCCTGCAAGGGTTGCGCCCGGCGGTTCTCGTCACGGCGGATGGCAATGGGCCCTTGATGCTCGGAAACCAGCGCTTCCTGATCGATGGCGCCAACCCCGGTGGTATCGATTTCGCTTAACGTGACCGGCAGTGAAGCGCGCAACGGATCGTCGGCGACAAAGTGCCCGGAGGCGCCGGCTTCGACCCGCCACAAGTCCGCTTCGGCCAGATAGCCTCGCAGGCGCACGCCCTCCTCGACCACGGCGGCCAGCGGCAATTGCGCGGCGATCCAGCGGCCTGGTGCCAGGCCTTCGGTCAGGTCGCGCACCACCCCGGCGTGCGGCGCGCGCAGGTTCAGGCGCTCGCGCTGGGCGGCAAGCCCGCGGTATTCGGCCAGTGCCTCGGCCAGGCGTTGCTCAAGAATGCCGCTGTCGGCGGCGGTTTCGCTACGCCCGGCCTGGCGGCGCAACTGCACCTGAAGGATCTGGATTTCCTGGCGCACGATCTGCAGGCGCGAATCCAGGTCTGGGGACTGCAGCACTACCAGCAACTGATCCTGGGCCACCTGCTCGCCGTCCTGCACCTTTACTTCGCGGATACGCGCCGCCGTCGGTGCATGCAAGGCGCTGACCCGCGAGGCTTCGAGCAACGCCGGCACCTCGACGTCGCTGCGCCACGGCAGTACCAGCAACAGCAACAAGGCGAGAAGGCCAAGGCCGAGCCACAACACCTTGCGCGGCTGCGCCCGCTGGCGCTGCTGCCACCAGTGGCGGCCCTCCTGGTAGATCGGCAAGGCGATGAACCAGGTCAGCTCCACCAGCATCAGGAAAATGCCCAGCGCCTTGAAGAACAGGTGATACACCGCCAGGGCAATACCCAGGAACAACACCGCACGCCACAGCCACGAGGCGTAGCCCCAGGCCAGCAAGCGCCGACGCAAGCCTGCCGACAAAGGCTCGGGCGCCGCCTCACCATAACCGAACAGCGCCTCGCGCAGGCGCCAGCGGCACACGGCAAAGGCCCGGCCCTGCAGGTTGTCGACTGCCCACAGGTCGCTGAGCAGGAAGTAGCCGTCAAAGCGCATCAGCGGATTGAGGTTGATCGCCAGGGTGGTGATCCAGGTGGCGCTGGCCAGCATGAACGCCGCCGTGCGCCCTGCCCCGTCAGGCAGCAATGACCAGGCCAGCAGCGCCACACAGGCCAGCAACAGTTCGGCGAGCACGCCACCTGCGCCGATCAGCAAGCGGCTGCGGCGGTCCTGTACGCGCCAGGCATCGCTGACATCGGTGTAGAGCATCGGCAACAGCACCATGAACGCCAGGCCCATGCTCGGCACCCGGCAGCCGGCGCGCTTGGCCATGTAGGCGTGGCCGAATTCGTGGCACAACTTGGCAAAGCCCAGGGCAATGGCAAAGGCCACTGCGCCGCCCAGGCTCAACAGGTGCGGAAAGGTGGCAAGAAAGCGCTGCCAGTCACGCAGCACCAGAAACAGCCCCAGGACCAGTACCGTCGGCAGGCCGTAGCGCAACAAGGCCGGGCCGAATCGCGCAAGCCAAGGCCAGGTGCGGTTGAGAAAGGCATCCGGGCGCCACAGCGGGATGCGAAAGAACAGGTATTTGTGCAGCAACTGGGTCCACAAGCCCTGGCGCTGGCTAGCGGCCTTGTCGGCGTAGCTGGCACGCTGCTCATCATCGCTGGCCGTGACCAGATCATGGCCACGCAAAAAACGCAGCAACTCCTCGATGGCTGTGCCCGGCAGCGGCATGCCAGGCTCCTGATTGGCCGCCGCCAGCACCCGCGCCGGATCACCCAGCGCCCAGTGGCGCAACAGGCGCATGGCCGGCGCCCCGAGCTTGAAATAGCGCCCGCGCAACGGGTCGGCCAGGGTCCACTGTGCCGCGCCGTCCAGCCCTGGTGCGGCGGGCGACAGTTGCAGGTCCGGGCGCAGCGCCGGCAGCATCACAGGCCCACCGTCTGCCGCAGGGCCGCCAACGGCCGACGCAATACGTACAGCGCCAGCGGTGCGCGCGCGCCAAACAGTTTGGCGGTGCCGCGCAGGCCGATGCGCGGCGGCGCCTCAATGAAGCGCGCATCCAGGCGGTAGGCCAGCTGGCCGGCCGGGGTGGTCTGCGCTTGGTAGGCAGTACGTTCAAGCTCGGCGCCATGGCGGTGCAGCGGGTCGCTGTCGAGAAACAGCGCGACCTCGGCGCCGGGCTCAAGGCTCAGGGCATCGGCCACTGGGAGCTCGATGCGCAGTTCGGCCTGGGCCGGATCGGCGATTTCCAGCAGGCGCTCGCCGGTTTGCAGCGGCTTGCCGGTCAGGCGCTGGGCATCGGCGAACACCGCAATACCGGCGCGCTCGGCGCGCACCTCGGCGCGTGCCAGCAACTCGCGGGCGTAGTCGCGCTCGGCGCGCTTCTGCTCGACCCGGGCCGCCAGCAGGTCAAGCCGGGCGCTGGATTCGCTATCGGAAAAGGCCCGCTGGGTATTGGCCTTGAGCTCGGCCTCGGCGACCCCGAGGGTGCGCTCGGCGACATCGGCCTGAGCCTTGAGGCTGGTGGCGTCAAAGCGCACCAGCACCTGCCCGGCCTGCACCGCCTGGTTGGGTTTGACCAGGAACTCGGCGATCACCCCATCCAGCGGCGCGGCCACCACCTGACCGTTGCGCGGCACCACTTCAGCCGGCGCCAGCACCGACTGGCGCACCGGCACCAGCAGCACCAGCAGGGCCGCGGCGGCTATCGCCCAGCGGGTCCGCGCCGGCCAGCGCAGGCGCCACGGCTTGCCTGGTTGCAAGGCCAGCCAGGCATGGCTGTAGCAATCGCCCAGGTGGCTGAGCAAGCTGTGCTCGGCCTCGACCCAGGGCATGTCGCGGGCCAGCCACACGCCACCAAAGACCGCGCCGTGGCGGTCCTTGAGCGGCAGCCAGAAGGCATGCTCCGCCGACAACGACTGCCAGTCGTCGCGGCTGGCCTGATCGAAATCATCTGCACTCAGCGGCCCGCTGCTGCCCAGGCGCCCGCTGTTACCCAACTGCGCGGCGGCATGTTCGATGAACGCCACGAACGGCGCATTCGGCTCAACCACGCTGATGCCGGTCAAGGCCCGCACCTTGCCTGCAATCAGCAACGCGGCGTGGCGAAAGGCGAACAGCGCCTGGGGGTCGTTGACCATGCTGAAGGCCAGGGTCTGGACCGAGGCCGCAGCACGGGCCTGATGTTCCAGGCGCAAGTACTGCGCCAGCAGTTGCTCCATGGCATTGGGTGCGGGCGCGTTCATGGTTGCGTGGCAAAGTGCGCGGTGCCGCTCATGCCAGCCAGCAGGCCGCGACTGTTGGCCGGCAGGGTGGCGATCAGCAGCAGCGTCTGGCTGCCTTCATCGATGCGCGCCCCCAGGCGTTTGACCACGGCCTCCAGCGGCGCGCCGGTTTCGTCGGGGACAAAACTGAAGGTCTGCTCAGGCTTGAGCTTGCCCAGCCAGCGCGAAGGCACCAGCAGGTGGACTTCCAGGGAGCGGTTGTCGACGATCTCCAGCAACGGCGCGCCGTTGGCCACGCTTTCGTGGGCCTGGACCTTGCGCGCCACCACCTGGCCGTCGAACGGCGCCTTGATCTGGCAGCGCTGCACCTGCACCTGATAGACCTGCGCCTCGGCCTGGGCCTGAGCCTGGCGGGCCTCGGCCAGGGTCACCTCGAAACGCCCAACCGAATTGAGCGCGGCCAGTTGCTGCTTGTTGCGCAACTCTTCACGGGCCGCACGCACGGCAGCGCCGGCGGCATTCTGTTGTGCCTGGTAAGCGCTGCAATCGAAACGCACCAGCACATCGCCTTTGCTGAACGACTGGCCTTCGGCAAACGGCATGTCCACCACGCGCCCGGCCAGTTCGCTGGCCAGCACCGCCTGGGAGCGGGCGCGCAGCACACCGCGCACTTCACTGGCGCTCGAAGTGGCGCCGTCGAGCAGCGGATCGCTCTCGGTCGCAGCCTGCGCCAGGCTGCCGACCATCACCAACGCCAGGCACCATGCTCCGTGCTTCATTTCGCTGCATCCTTTCATTATTCGTTGTATGCGTTGTGTATCGGTTGCAGCGGCGCGAAGTTGACTGCCGTTGCTCAAGGACACGTAGTCCCGGGACAGGCACAGGTGCCATGGCAAGCGTAGTATCGGGTTAACAGGCACGCACGGCGTTGCGGCTGCACTCAAGAAAAGTGGCAGGATGCTATCAGTGTTTTCGGGGGCGTGGTAGCGGGGAGCTGGCTGAACTCAAGGATTTTTTAACCTGCAGCCACTAACGAGACACAGGGGCCTGCGCCCCTGCCACGGAGGCAGCAGCCCGACGCACTATCACAAGCTCCAAGGCCCCCTGCATATTCAACCGCGCAGACTGTCCCGTCGCACTGTCGCCTGCAATCGATCGCTCTTCAGAAGTGAGCGGTAATGTAATGTCGACAGTGCCTCCGCTCGCCAGCGGTAATGCGCTCTGTCGCAACAGCGTCCTGACCTGCCTGGGCTCAAGCTCCGGGTCGATGGACAGCATGGCCGCAACCGCGCCGGTGACCAAGGCCGCGGCATAAGAGGTGCCGCAGCCGCCAGGTTCTGCGCGGGCGCTACTCGCCCAAGGAGGACACCCGGCTGCGGTGATATCGACCCGCTGCCCGACATTGGAGCTGGCTCGGCTCGCCACGAAACCTGCATCCTCCACATCCACGTCTCGACCAGTGCGCTGATGGGCACCGACCACTATCAGTTGATCCGCCAACAGCGATGCAGGCAGGTGCTGGTCAGTGAGCGACGCGCTGTTGCCGGCAGAGTTGATGACCACCACAGCAGGGTGATTACGCGCCAACCAGGCGAAAAACCGCTTAAGCAGCGTTGCGTAACCGTTGAACGCCAGATCGGAACGCACATTGGCTTGAATCGGCTCGCCGCGCTGGTTGATGCCCCCCATTCGATGGACACCCCAACTCCAGTTGAGCACCCTCACCCCGTCCTGCACGAGGTTCACCGAGGCCGCGACACGAGCTGCCACACCCGCTCGTGCGCCGCGGTCGACAATGACCCTGAACCCTCCAGCTGCGCCCATTCGGCTCAAAAAGCCCAGGTTGGCACTCGGATGTGCGCCTGCCGCCAGATACCCGGAGACAGCAGTGCCATGCGTCGCCGCTCGGCTGTGCCGCGCATAGAGGCACACCTGGCCTGAATCGCAAGGTACCAGGTAGCTTGCGAAGTCGCCGGCATCGAAGTTCACTCCACTCTCGATGACGCCAACCAACAGGGTGTGAAGCTTGTGCGCTTGAGCCGCCTTCACGGCGTAGTCTGTATACAGGTCAACAGCCTGCAGGAACCGATTGGCGATCCAGCCTTGCTGGTCAGGAGGATCGATTGCCCTGAGCGGGTCCGCGGGCATCTCGAGATTGTCGTCTTCCACGACGACCCCCTCGATAGCCGCCTCGCGCCCTAGCGTTGCCAGCAGAATGTCTCGACCTTCCAGGCTATTTACCGGCAAACGCACCTGATAAACGTTCAGTGGAGGGATTGCACCGACGATTTCCAGGCCATACTGGCGTGCGACCCGTTGCGCCTGTATCAGGCCGTCAAGATCCTCGCGAAAGACCAGGCTAACCAGGTCCAAGGCGGTTACGACACGGTCGTTGAGCCTTATTTGCGGATACTGACCAGCAGCCACCACACGGCTCTGGCCCATGGTAAGCCACACGCCATTGCTGGTTTGTCCATCGGCAGCCAACCAGATCGGCCCACTGACGCTCTGCCTTTGGTTGAGACGAAAGCGCAGCGAATCCAACATGCGGGTCACGGATCCAGTAGCCAAAGCGCTGCCATTGAGTACCACTGTCGGCAGCTCCCGGCCCATGCCTGTGACCTGCATGCACCAGACCTGCGGTTTATATGCCCGCCAGGGCTCACAGGGCTCCAGGCCTTCAATGCGCAATGCTGCACAGACCTCGGTGCCCACGCTCCAAACCACCAGCAGCACGATAAGCCGTCGCATCCGCAAGGTGCCCATATCTGTATTCCGTATCGCGCAGTGACGCCGGATACGCAGGTACCCAGCCGGCCAATGTCATCCACTGGCCGTGCGCCGAACATATCGGGATGGAATGAGGGTGCCTACTGGCAGAAATGCCAGGTCAGTGGCGCCAAAATACGTGTGGTTGGCGCGAAGCCTCTGGGAGTGAGGGGCTTGTCGATGGCGGATCTGAGCACACAGCGGGCAGAAACGACAAAAGGCCCCGAAGGGCCTTTTGTCTATCACCACAGAACTCTGCTGAATGCTGTAGCGCCATATTTGGAGCGGGAAACGAGACTCGAACTCGCGACCCCGACCTTGGCAAGGTCGTGCTCTACCAACTGAGCTATTCCCGCGTCGTGATGGGGGCTATTGTAACGATTCGAAAAATCTCGTCAAGCCCTTGATTCAAAAAACTTTATTTCTGCTCCGAGCCTTCGCGCAGGTGCGGCCAGGCGGCGCGCAGGTAGTGCACCATCGACCACAGGGTCAGGCCCGCCGAAACCATCAGCAAGGCATAGCCCAGAACCACCCAGAAGGTCAGTACCGGCGGGTTGGCCAGCAGGACCACCAGAGCGAGCATCTGCGCCGCGGTTTTCCATTTGCCCAGGTTCGACACCGCCACATGCGCCCTCGCCCCAAGCTCGGCCATCCACTCGCGCAGCGCCGAGACCACGATCTCGCGGCCGATGATCACCGCCGCCGGCAACGTCAGCCACAAGTTGGCATGCACTTGCACCAGCAGCACCAGGGCCACCGCCACCATCAGCTTGTCGGCCACCGGGTCCAGGAAGGCACCGAACGGCGTGCTCTGCTGCAGGCGACGCGCCAGGTAGCCGTCCAGCCAGTCTGTGGCTGCGGCGATGGCGAAGACACTGCTCGCTGCGATATAGCTCCAGTGATACGGAACATAGAACAGCAAAATGAAGATCGGAATGAGCAGGACGCGAAGAACGGTAAGCAGATTTGGAATATTCATCGGCACAACTGGCTGCAAAGTGAGCGGGCATTCTACTCGCTATGCAGGTTGGCATAAATCGACTCGGCAAGCTTTTTACTGATTCCCGGCGCCTTGGCGATTTCCTCGACGCTGGCGCGGGTCAATTCCTGCAGGCCACCGAAGTGTTTGAGCAAGTCGCGGCGGCGTTTCGGGCCCACCCCGGCGACACCCTCAAGGGTCGAGGTACGCCGGGCCTTGCCTCGGCGGGCACGGTGACCGGTGATGGCGAAACGGTGGGCTTCGTCGCGAATCTGCTGGATCAGGTGCAGCGCCGGTGAGTCGCCCTTGAGGGTGAACTCATGGGCCACGTCATTGAGGTACAAAGTCTCGAAACCGGCCTTGCGCGTAGCGCCCTTGGCCACCCCGAGCAGGATCAGGTCGGGCACTGCCAGCTCCTGCAGTACCTCGCGAGCCATGTTCAGTTGGCCCTTGCCACCGTCCACCAGCAGTACGTCGGGCAGCTTGCCCTCGCCGTCCTTGAGCCGGCCAAAACGCCGAGTCAAGGCCTGGTGCATGGCCGCGTAGTCGTCGCCTGGGGTCACGCCCTCGATGTTGTAGCGGCGATAGTCACTTTTAAGTGGCCCCTCCGGGCCGAATACCACGCACGAGGCGACGGTGGCTTCGCCGCTGGAATGGCTGATGTCGTAGCATTCCAGGCGTTGCGGGGTTTCCTCCAGGGCCAGCACCTGGGCCAGGGCCTCGAAGCGCGACGCCATGTGCTGACGGTTGGCCAGGCGTGCGCCCAGCGCCTGTTCGGCGTTGGTCACCGCCAACTGCTGCCAGCGCGCCCGGGTGCCACGCACCCGGTGGCTGATGGTCAACTCACGGCCGCGCAGGGTCTGGATGGCGGCGCTGATGGCGGCGAAGTCCTCGTGCACCACATTGACGATCAACTCGCCCGGCAATTCGCGCTCGGCATTGGCCACATAGTATTGCGAGAGGAACGCGGCCATGACCTCGGCCACCTCCTCCTCGATGCCCACTTGCGGGAAGAAGTTCTTGCTGCCCAGCACCCGCCCGCCACGCACGCTGATCAGGTGCACGCAAGCGCCGCCGGGGTTGACGAACGCCGCGATCACGTCGACATCGCCGCTGCCACCCTCCATGCTCTGCTGGTCCTGAACCCTGCGCAGCAAGGCGATCTGGTCGCGCAACTCGGCGGCTTTCTCGAATTCCAGGGCCATGGCCGCCTGCTCCATCTCGGCGTTCAACTCGTTGGTCAACTGATGGCTGCGGCCTTCGAGGAACATCACCGAGTGACGCACATCGACCGCATATTCCTCAGGCTCGACCAGGCCGACACAGGGCGCCTTGCAGCGTTTGATCTGGTATTGCAGGCACGGCCGGGTGCGGTTGCTGTAATAACTGTCTTCGCACTGGCGAACGAAAAAGGTCTTCTGCAGCAGGCTCAGGCTTTCGCGGATAGCCCCGGCGCTGGGGTACGGGCCAAAATACTTGCCCTTTTGCTTCTTGGCCCCGCGATGGATACCCAGGCGCGGGTAATCACCGTCGGACAAAAACACATAAGGATAGGATTTGTCGTCGCGCAACAGGATGTTGTACGGCGGCCGCCACTCTTTGATCAGGGTCTGCTCGAGCAGCAGCGCCTCGGTCTCGTTGGCGGTGATGGTGGTTTCAACCTGGGCGATGCGCGCCACCAGGGCAGCCGTCTTCGGCGCCAGACCAGTTTTGCGAAAGTAACTGGCGAGGCGCTTCTTGAGGTTCTTGGCCTTGCCCACATACAGCAGCCGGGCTTCACCGTCGAACATCCGGTAGACTCCCGGGCGACCGCTGCAGGTCGCCAGGAAAGCGCTTGAATCGAACACAGGTGTCATGAGTGAGCTCAGAGACTGGCGTCAACCATGCCGTGGCGGACCGCCAGCAGCGTCAGCTCGACGTCGCTGGTGACCGAGAGTTTTTCGAAGATCCGGTAGCGGTAAGTATTGACCGTTTTCGGTGACAGGCACAGTTTGTCGGAGATGATCTGCACCTTCTGGCAGCCAACGATCATCAGGGCAATCTGGATTTCGCGCTCCGACAACGCATCGAACGGCGAGCCTTGCGGCTGGAACGACTTGAGCGCCAATTGCTGGGCGATCTGCGGGCTGATGTAGCGCTGGCCGGCAAACACCAGGCGAATGGCCTGGACCATTTCATCCAGCCCTGCACCCTTGGTCAGGTACCCGGCAGCACCGGCCTGCAGCAGGCGGGTGGGGAACGGGTCTTCTTCACAGACAGTCACCGCCACCACTTTCACGTCCGGGTGGCTGCGCAGCAACTTGCGCGTCGCCTCCAGGCCGCCGATACCGGGCATTTTTACATCCATCAGGATCACGTCGGGCTTGAGTTCACGCGCGACTTTGAGCGACGCCTCGCCGGAGTCGGCCTCACCCACCACCTGCAGGCCATCGATATCGGCCAGCATGCGCGTGATGCCCGTACGCACCAGATCGTGGTCATCGACCACCAGCACCCTAATCAAGCAGACACCTCGCACTGCGGCGGTAATTGGATCCCGCCACCTTAGCAAAAAATACAGCCGTAGACCTAACGGAACCCGTCATTTGTCTGACGTCATTTTTCATTTTCCTGACAGCCGCCCATACAGCCCGCGCCCATAGCCAGCCGCCCTGGTCGGCGGCCGCGGCGCGTGTTCGGCGAGGCTGCCGAGCAATTGCTGGACAGCCGCCCGGTCGGCCACTGCCGCCAGGCGAAAGCTGCTGAGCAACTGTTCTTCCTCGGTGTTCAGGCTGCTGTGTTCAACCGGCGTATGCACGCCGCTCAACACATACAAGGCATCGACCCCGCGCGCAGCAACGGCGGCGAGGTAGTCGGCCTTAGGCGTGCGTTCGCCACTTTCATACTTGCCCTGGGCGTTGGGCTCTACCCCACCGATGTCGCCAAAGGCGCGCTGAGTGAGGCCCAAACGTTCCCTTTCTTCCCTGATACGCGAACCGATTCCGTTCATTGATCTGACGTCCCTTGTCCAGCATCCGGATGGATGAGCGCACACCCTTCAATGGCGTGCCTCGAACGAAGCCCGAACTATGCCGCGATCGGCTGCGCTGCACAAGTCGAAGCCCGATCCACCTGTCCAGGCCTGTCAGGACAACCGCTGCAAGTCGTGCAGTGCAACGACGCACTTCACGCACAAAGGGGGATTAAACAGGCAACTTGGCGCAACAGACAAAGTGCCGTCACCCCACGTGTTTGAAGTATCAAATACGCAATACAGGGAGAACAAAGGCGTTCAGAACAATAGAAAAAAGCACCGCCAAAAAAACCATAAAAGCGGCGAAAAGCCACTAGAGTAACGACATTCTGACGTCATTTTCACGGCAAAACACCGATATCATTTTTTTGACGCCTAACTAACATAAAACTTTAACTAATTGATTTATAAGAGTTTTTTAACTTTAACAACTGCAATTTAAACTTTATCCAAAGCAGAGTTAGAGACTGCTTGCCGAAGTTAAAAAAACTCCCTTAGGATGTAAAAAGACAACCAAAAACGTTTGCATCGCCTCCCGTTAGCGCGCTGCTTTTTGCTTGCGCGTCTGCCACCTCGACTATGCCGTTTAACTGAGTATCTCGGTCAGCCTGCGCTGAACCCTGAGAGAGGGAACTATGAACATCAGTATCTTTGGATTGGGTTATGTGGGCGCGGTCTGTGCCGGTTGCTTGTCCGCCCGTGGGCACCAGGTGCTGGGCGTGGATATCTCGCAAGCCAAGATCGACATGATCAACCAGGGCAAGTCGCCGATTGTCGAACCGGGCCTTGAGCAATTGCTGCTCGATGGCGTGCGCCACGGCCGCCTGCGCGGCACCACCGATGTTCAGGCCGCCGTGCTGGCCACCGAGATGTCGTTGCTGTGCGTCGGCACCCCAAGCAAGAAGAACGGCGACCTGGACCTGGTCTACATGGAAGCGGTATGCCGTGAAATCGGCTCCGCCCTGCGGGACAAGGCCAGCCGCCATACCGTGGTAGTACGCAGTACCGTGCTGCCCGGCACGGTCAAGAACGTGGTGGTGCCGATCGTCGATAAACACTTCGGGAAACGCGCCGGCATTGATTGCGGTGACGCGGGCACCCCCGAGT
>NZ_JAMDGZ010000073.1 GCF_028656935.1 Pseudomonas rubra | reverse complement strand
GATCTCAAGAGCGCAACAAAGCTCAGCCGCCGGTCATATTCATGAACCGCAGAATCTGCACCTGATCGCTGACATCGAAGGTGTGGCTGTAGGGCTTAAGTGTCATGGCCTGGCGGATGGCCTTGTCCAGGCGCCGCGTATCACCAGGGTGCGCGCGTAGCACCTGCTTGAGGTCACTGGCGTGCTCGTTGCCCAGGCACAGGAGCAAGCGCCCCTCGACCGTCAGGCGCACGCGGTTGCAGGTGCCGCAGAAGTTGTGGCTGTGGGGCGAAATAAAGCCGATGCGAATGTCCGGGGCCTCGGCGAGGCGCCAGTAGCGCGACGGCCCTTGGGTCGACTCGGCGGATTCGAGCAGGGTGAAATGCTCGGCAATACGTGCGCGCACTTCATCGCTTGAGCAGTAGGACTCGCTGCGTTGGTGCTCGCTGATCACCCCCAGGGGCATTTCTTCGATAAAGCTAATGTCCAGTTGGCGGTCGATGGCAAAGCGCACCAACTCGACCACCTCATCATCATTGCGGCCCTTGAGCACCACGCAGTTGAGCTTGGTCCGGCGAAAGCCTGCGGCCCGGGCGGCATCGATACCGGCGATGACCTGGGCCAGCTCGCCCGTGCGGGTCATGGCCTTGAAACGCTGGGCGTCGAGGCTGTCGAGGCTGATGTTCAGGCGTGCAAGGCCTGCATCGAACAAGGGTTGGGCCAGGCGTACCAGTTGCGAGCCATTACTGGTCATGCACAGCTCGCGCAAGCCGGGCAGGGCGGCCAGGCGCGAGCATAGCTCGACGATGCCTGCGCGCACCAGCGGCTCACCCCCGGTCAGGCGGATCTTGCGGGTGCCCATGGCCACGAAGCGTTCGGCGACCTGATACAACTCTTCAAGGGTGAGGATGCGCTGGCGTGGCAGGAACTGCATGTCTTCGGCCATGCAATAGACGCAGCGAAAGTCGCAACGGTCGGTGACCGACATGCGCAGGTAGTCGATTTTACGACTGTAGCCGTCGACCAGTTGTGTGCCATGTGCACTCATGAAAAACGGGGTCTCTTGTCGCGCGGCGCGAAACGCATTGCCAATGGGAGGGTTGAGAGTTCCCGAGGGTAGGTAGCGTTCACTCTTGCGTCAAATCACTTTGAGTGACCAATTGATAAGGCTCGTCTATCGGTCGCCCTTGTGCAGCAGGGCAGGGAACTCCCCAGCCCCAGCGGCAATCCTAGTTGTTGTTAGGTACTCTTTCTCCGGAGGCACCATCATGCGCCGTCTACTGCTCGTTTCTTCGCTTGTGCTCTGTCTGCCCTTCGGCTCGGCCTTCGCCCGCGTCGATGCCGGTGATGTCGCCACCTCGGCCGGGGTATCGGCTTCGCTGTATTCGACCTTCAAGGATGACAAACGCATCATTGCGGCGCGTGACGACGCCTCGTCGTTCATCGCCAGCGACGGCGCCATCCGTGGGGTGTACCTGGAGTCGATGCTGCAGAGCATCCGCGCACAGAACCCGGACCTTAAGGCCAGTGATGAAGAACTGGCCCGGGCCATTCTGCTGCAGGACGAGTTTGGCACCGGGCGCTAAGTGCCTGTGTTGGCCGTGATCAGTTGCGATCAATCCACACCGTCTGCGCATTGCAGAACTCGCGGACCCCGAAGTGCGACAGCTCTCGGCCAAAGCCGCTCTTTTTCACGCCGCCGAAGGTTACCCGTGGGTCACTGGCGCAGTAGCCGTTGATGAACACGCCACCGGTGTCCAGTTCATCGGCCAGTTGCTGTGCCAGGTCCGCGTTGCCGGTGTAAATCGTCGAAGCCAGGCCGAACTCGCTGTCGTTGGCAAGTTCCAGGGCGTGGCGGGCATCGCGGGCAGTGATGATCGACGCCACCGGGCCGAACAGCTCCTGCTTGAACGAGGTCATCTGGTCGGTAACCTCGGCCAGCACGGTTGGCTGGTAGTAGTTGCCCAGCCCTTCAACCTTGCCACCGCCCAGCAGCAGGGTCGCGCCTTCGGCCAGGGTGGCCTGGACCTGTTGATCAAGCTCCTCGCGCAGATCGAAGCGGGCCATTGGGCCGATGTAGGTGTCGGCGTTGTGCGGGTCGCCCATGACCAGGGCCTGGGTGGCTTCGACGAACTTGCGGGTGAACGCCTCGACTACCCCTTGCTCGACGATCAGGCGCTTGGCGGCCGCACAGACCTGGCCGGTGTTCTGGTAGCGGCCGATGACCGCAGCCTTGACCGCTTCGTCGAGGTTGGCATCGTTGAGCACGATGAACGGATCGGAACCGCCCAGCTCCAGTACACATTTTTTCAACGCCGCACCGGCCTGTGCGCCGATGGCCATGCCGGCGCGGACGCTGCCGGTCAGGGTCACGGCCGCGATGCGCGGGTCGGCAATCGCCTTGCTCACGCCTTCAGGGGTGACGTTGATGACCTCGAACACTCCCGCCGGGAAGCCGGCCCGTTGGAACGCATCGAGCAGCAGGTAGGCGCTGCCCATCACGTTCGGGGCATGCTTGAGCACGTAGGTGTTGCCAGCCAGCAGCGCCGGAACCGCGCCCCGCAGCACCTGCCAGATCGGAAAGTTCCATGGCATCACCGCCAGCAGCGGGCCAAGTGGGCGGTACTCGATGCGGGCCTGGCCGACAGGCACCGGGGCCGGTTCGGCCTGGAGCATGGCCGGACCGTTGGCCGCGTACCATTCACACAGCTGGGCGCATTTCTCGATTTCGCCCTTGGCCTGAGCGACCGGCTTGCCCATTTCGTCGGTGATCATCCGCGCCATGGCCAGCGCGTTATCACGCAGGGCGCCGGCCAAGGCCTGCAACAGCTCGGTACGGGCCGCCACCGGCGTACGCCGCCAACTGGCAAAACCCAGGGCGGCGCGGGCCAGCGCCGCGTCGAGGGCGGCGTCGCTTTCATAGGCGTAGTGGCCGATCTGTTCACCGCTGGCAGGGTTGATCGACAAAGCGTGGGTGTGAAGGTTGATCGCGGTCATGACGGCGGTCCTGATAAGAGGAGAACGCATTCAGGGTACTGCGTTGTGCCTTTGCCTAAAATTGAATGATACTGAGCAAAACATTCACGCAGCGAGAATGATGATGGATCTGGTGCAACTGGAAATGTTCAAGGCGGTGGCCGAGCAGGGCAGCATCAGTGCGGCGGCCCAGCATATCCATCGGGTGCCATCGAACCTGACCACGCGGATCAAGCAGTTGGAGCAGGAACTCGGCGCCGAGCTGTTCATTCGCGAGAAAAGCCGCTTGCGTCTGTCGCCGGCAGGCTGGAACTTTCTCGACTACGCCCGGCGCATTCTCGAACTGGTTGCGCAAGCGCGGCTGACTGTGGCCGGTGACGAGCCGCAAGGCTCCTTTGCCCTGGGTTCGCTGGAAAGTACTGCCGCCGTGCGCATCCCGTCACTGTTGGCGGCTTACAACCAGGCCTATGCCAAGGTCGAACTGGACCTGACCACCGGGCCTTCGGGGGCAATGATCGACGGCGTGCTGGCCGGGCGCCTGAGCGCAGCCTTTGTCGACGGGCCGGTGCTGCACCCGGCGCTGGAGGGGGTGCCGGTGTTCGTCGAAGAGATGGTGCTGATCGCGCCGCTCAACCACGCGCCGATTTCCCGCGCGGCAGACGTCAACGGCATGACCATTTACGCCTTTCGCGCCAACTGCTCCTACCGTCATCACTTTGAACGCTGGTTTGCCAATGACGAAGCGGTACCGGGCAAGATCATCGAAATGGAGTCTTACCATGGCATGCTCGCCTGTGTCAGTGCCGGTGCGGGCCTGGCGCTGATGCCGCGCAGCATGCTGGAAAGCATGCCCGGTTGCAGCACGGTGAGCGTCTGGCCGCTGTCCCAACGGTTTCGCTACCTGCGCACCTGGCTGGTGTGGCGCCGGGGCACGGTGACGCGCAGCCTGAGCACCTTTGTCCAATTACTGGAGGAGCGCGGCGAAGTGCTCAAAGCTGAAGAACCGGTATGAATGGGACCTGCAATGGATCTGTGGACATCGGTTCGGTGGGAGCTGGCGTTGCCAGCGATCGAGCGCGCAGCGGTCGTCATTCAGGCAACACTTGATGCGCTGGCTGTACTGGCCCCATCGCCGGCAACGCCGGCTCCCACGAGGGGTCTGTGCTCGTGGTGATGAGCAACTGATCGGCAAGCTCGGCATTCATCGCCACCAGCTTGGCAATGTCCTGCCGCGCCTTGAGCAGTTCAGTATTCAGGTACTCGGCCTCGTTGGTCATCAGCACTGCCTGATGCTTCCACATTTGCACCAGGGTCGGTGAATCAGGTAAGCAGAAGTCTTCGTCGTAGTCGTTCATCATGGCTGCCCGTTGTTGCTGTATGCATATACAGTAATCCATGTTTGCAACTGTTTACCAGTTCAGCCGACAAACTGCACCGCGTTGGCAATGTCCAACCAGCATTGCCCCTTCACCAGGACAGCCATGGCAGCACAGCACACCTCCCACCGGGATATTGCCCTGGACCTGCTCAAGTGGCTGGCAATCATTACCATGGTTGCCGACCACCTGCGTTTCCTCTGGCCTGAGCAGGTCTGGCTGTTCATTGTCGGGCGCCTGGCGTTCCCCTGGTTCTGCCTGGCGATTGCCGTCAATGTTGCCCGTTCGGAGCCGGGGCAGGTGTATACCCGGGCCAACGCCCGCTACCTGATTGGCTTGCTGGTGTTCTCGTTGGTCTCCGAGCCGCCTTACCGCTGGCTGAACGTCGACTCGCCAACCCTCAGCGTCATGCCAACCCTGACCCTTGGCCTGCTGGTTGCCTGGGGCGTGCATCATCGCCGAGCCATGATGGGCCTGTTAGCGTTGCTGGCGTTGCTAGTCGGGGCAGGGGCGGGCAAATGGCTGATGTACGGGGTGCCCGGCGTGTTGTTGCCCGCGGCATTTGTGCTGGCCTTGCGTTTACGCGGTGTGGCCTGGCTGTTGCCCGGGGTGACGGCGGCAATGGCCAACCTCACTGATCCCTGGCTTGCACAGCACACCTTGCATCCGCTTGCGTTGCTGGCCTTGGGTGTGGCGTTTTGCTCGGCGGGGCTGGGGTTGGTAATGCTGCGCCTGGGCTGGTGCCAGCGCATCTGGCCGGTAGGGCGCTGGGGATACGCCTTCTATCCGCTGCACCTGGCGTTGGTCAAAGTGCTGGTCGAACTCAGTCGCTAACGGCCTTCTATACTCAGGTCACCGACTGGTTCACCCGCTGCAGTACCGCCGACCCAGGACCACTTGATCAAAAAGGGCATGATCAAAGCCCGGGTGTGCGCATCATGACGATTCACTGGGGGTATCTGTTGCTGGCGGTGATGCTGATTGCGTCCGTCGTCGTGCTTGCCTGCGGAGCAGCCTTGGCCCGACGGCGCCGACGGGAGGAGTCGATTGCCCGGCAGAATCCGCGCAAGCCCGACCCGTAACGCCCCCGTCGGCAATGGGCTGCCAGGCAGGCAGCCCGGCCTGGGTCAGATCACTACACCCTGGCTGCGCAGGTAGTCATCGTAGGTACCGCTGAAGTCGATGACACCGCTTGGGCTCAGCTCGATGATGCGGGTCGCCAGCGAGGAGACGAACTCACGGTCGTGGCTGACGAAGATCAGCGTGCCCGGGTAGTTTTCCAGCGCCAGGTTGAGCGCCTCGATCGATTCCATGTCCAGGTGGTTGGTCGGTTCGTCCATGATCAGCACGTTGGGCTTTTGCAGGATCAGCTTGCCGAACAGCATGCGGCCTTGCTCGCCACCGGAGATCACCTTGACCGACTTGAGGATCTCGTCGTTGGAGAACAGCATGCGCCCCAGGGTGCCACGGATCACTTGCTCGCCCTGGGTCCATTGGCCCATCCAGTCGAACAGGCTGACGTCTTCTTCGAAGTCGTGGGCGTGGTCCTGGGCGTAGTAGCCGAGCTCTGCGCTTTCGGTCCATTTCACCGCACCGGCATCCGGGCTCAGCTCACCGACCAGGGTGCGCAGCAGGGTGGTCTTGCCGATCCCGTTAGGGCCGATGATCGCCACGCGCTCGCCGGCTTCAACGGTGAAGCTGAAGTTCTTGAACAGGGTCTTGCCGTCGAAGCCCTTGGACATCTGCTCGATAGTCACGGCCTGGCGGTGCAGCTTCTTGGTCTGTTCGAAGCGGATGAACGGGCTGACCCGGCTCGATGGCTTGACCTCGGCCAGCTGGATCTTGTCGATCTGCTTGGCCCGCGAGGTGGCCTGCTTGGCTTTCGAGGCGTTGGCCGAGAAGCGGCTGACGAAGGTCTGCAGTTCGGCGATCTGGGCCTTCTTCTTGGCGTTGTCCGACAGCAGTTGCTCGCGCGATTGGGTCGCGGCGGTCATGTACTCATCGTAGTTGCCCGGGAACAGGCGCAGCTCGCCGTAGTCCAGGTCAGCCATGTGGGTGCAGACGCTGTTGAGGAAGTGACGGTCGTGGGAAATGATGATCATGGTGCTGTTACGCGCCGTGAGAATGTTTTCCAGCCAGCGAATGGTGTTGATGTCCAGGTGGTTGGTCGGCTCGTCGAGCAGCAGCACTTCCGGATCCGAGAACAGCGCCTGGGCCAGCAAGACACGCAGTTTCCAGCCTGGAGCGACTTCGGTCATCGGGCCGAAATGCTGTTCCAGCGGGATACCCAGGCCCAGCAGCAGCTCACCGGCGCGGGATTCGGCGGTGTAGCCGTCCATTTCGGCGAACTCGGTTTCCAGTTCCGCCACGGCCATGCCGTCTTCTTCGGTCATTTCCGGCAGCGAATAGATGCGATCGCGCTCGGCCTTGACCTTCCACAGCTCTTCGTGGCCCATGATCACGGTATCGATCACGGTGAATTCTTCGTAGGCGAACTGATCCTGGCGCAGCTTGCCCAGGCGTACGTTTGGCTCGAGCATGACCTGGCCGGCGGAAGGCTCCAGGTCGTTGCCGAGGATTTTCATGAAGGTCGACTTGCCGCAGCCGTTGGCGCCGATCAGGCCGTAGCGGTTGCCGTTGTTGAACTTGACCGAGACGTTCTCGAACAAGGGCTTGGCGCCGAACTGCATAGTGATGTTAGCGGTGGAGATCAAAGGGCTTACCTATCAATAGCTTACGTTGCTGGCATTGCGGCTGATACCGATTTGATACCAATTTGCAGCTTTTCCAGCTCGCTCCAGTCGGAGCTTGAGTTAATCCAACGCGCATACGTCGACAGCAGCATTTGCACGCTGTGGCCGAGCTGTTGGGAGATGAATGCGGGGTTGAGGCCAGACATTAAGCATATTGTCGCATAGGTATGACGGCAGTTGTATGGGGGCCGACGCCTGATACCCAATTCATTGAGCACCGGCACCCGCTGCTTGTGCAGGTCGGACGTATGCCTCACGTATTCCGCGCTCTTCGATGGCGGGAACACGAACGGCGTCATGGTCAGGTAGCACGCCGTCGGTATCGACAAAGGCCGTGCCGCCGTTGTAGCAACCGATTTCCTCTCGGCGAACGCCGTAGAACTCCATCAGGTCGTCGCTGGCGCCGCAGAGGATTACGAGGCCGGAACTCTGCGCGGCGACGATCAGTGCGCCGGGGATGCGGATTGGGTATTCGAGGCCGTTCAGCTGGGCGGCCAGTTTTTCTTTCGTCATGGCAATAGCTCTCCATGCCCGCAATAGACGGGCTCATATGGTTAAATGTGGGATCAATAAGGAGGATTGTTAGTGAGCAAGGCAGGCAAGAAGCCGTTTGGTGCAGCACCCTTTGTATTCATTCCTATGGGCGCGGGCTTTATCGCAGTCGGTTTAGCTGGACAGCCGACATTCGGTTACATGGGCCTCGGCTTTCTCATTGCTGGCGTTGTGCCGCTAATGGCCGGGCTACGGACGAAGCGCCGCCGGGTTTGAGTTGCAGGAGTTATGGGTATCTCCAGGCAGCCACCAGCCTCACCGGGGTGGCGTGATTCGTTGAAGTTGTGAGATAGGCCAGCGCTATGGATCAGGAGGGCAGGCGACACCATGATTGGTATCGCCATATTGCGACTAGGGACCCGCGCAGCCGGTAAAGTCTTAGCCCTTGAGTTTTTCGGCAATCCAGATGGTGTGCCGGGTGCCTTTGTTGCCGTGGGCGAACACCTGCACTTCTTCAGCTTTGAAGCCGGCCTTCTTCAATTTGTCGGAAAACTGCCGGTCCGCGCTGGCCGACCACACGGCCAGCACGCCTTTGGGGCGCAGGGCCTTGGCGCAGGCGCTCAGGCCACCGGCAGAATACAGCCAGCTGTTGGCCTTCTGGGTGAGACCTTCGGGGCCGTTGTCGACGTCGAGCATGATCGCGTCAAAGCCTTGCGGTTCGGCTTGCAGCACCTTGGCCACATCTTCCATGCGGATCACCGTGCGAGGGTCGAGCAGCGGGCGCCCGGCCTTCTCCCCCAGCGGCCCTCGATTCCACTCGACCACACCCGGCACCAGTTCGGCGACCACCACCTCGGCGGTCTTGCCCAAATGCTTGAGCGCCGATCCCAGGGTGAAGCCCATGCCCAGGCCGCCGATCAATACCCGGGAATTGGGCCGGCCGGCTACCTTGCGGCAGGGGATCTCCGCCAGGGCGTCTTCGGAGCCGTGCATGCGGGTGTTCATCAACTGCCCGCCATCACCACCCTGGATCTTGATCACGAAGTCTTCGCCGTACTCGAACAGGCACAGGGCTCCGCCGTTTTCGGGGATCGGGGTGGTGTCGAGCAGAACGAAACGTTTCATGGGGAGCTCATCGAGAAAGTAGTAAAGCTATTGAAAAGGGCAATCTGGCACGGTTGTGAGTAGCCATGAGGCAAAAAGCAAGGGCAACGGAGCCATTGATGAAGGGCACCATTCTAACGGTCATTGTGTTGGCCGCGCTCTCGATAAGTGCAGAGCAAGCGCTGCAATCGATACCCGTGACACTGATGGCGGGCCCCAGCTCACCGGGTACCGCGACGCCCACGCCGTACCCACAGATAACCCCGGCCAGCATGCCCAAGGCGGGCCCGGCCTTGACGCCGATTGCAGTGCCAGGCCCGCCCAGGGAGCAAACTCTGCCAGGGTTTGAGCAAAACCTACCAAATAACAAATCTTCCGGTTAGGAACCCTCCGAACAAGTCATTTTGGGCCGATCGCTCTCCAGTAAAGACGCAGGCTCCAGCGGGCTCGACGAGTGAGGATCGGACTTGTTCGGAGGATCCCTACCTGCGACAGCACGCCTTGATTCAACTCGGTGTCCGTCTGTCCATCCTCATCGCAAACCCTTGATGACTATTTTCAATCCTGTATTGGTTTGAATGAGGCACAAAGCTACTATGGCACCCCGGCAGTCGGTTACTGGCTTGTCATTCACACTCGATACCCGACCAGGAAGACAATAGATTCAGCCTCTCAAAGGATGACTCTTGCCCATGGAGTGGATTTTTGCGCAAACTGATCGTTGTGCTTATGCTCGGTTCTCTGTGCATTTTTCCCGTCAGCGCGGGTGATGGCCGGGCAGTCGAAGTCTCGGCCTTTGGCGCGATTGTTTCATCGAGCCTTGCGGTGACTCTTTTCCCCGTTACGCTTACCGAAGACAGCCAAGACATTAGCCGGAACAGTTCCAAGGGCGGCGACCAAAAGATACTTGCCGCTCGCAATGATGCTGCCGCTTTTGTCGCGAGCGATGGCGGTATTCGAGGCGCGAGCCTGGAGGCGGTATTCGAGGTTTTGCGTACTCAGAACGAGGTAGGTACAGTCAGCGACATCGAGCTGGCTGAAGCAGTTTTGGTTTACGAATTATCCCGCGTCACGCGACGTAATTAGCGCTCCATGCCCACGCTGCAGGCTGTAGAATCCTGACAAATCTACTCATAAATGTAAGGGGTCAGGGTGCGCGGTCTAGAGAAATTCGTATCGCTTCAGTTTTTGCTCACGATTGCCTTCATCGCACTGGGCGCCTCCCTTCACGGCGCAGGCAAGGTCGGGTTTTGGGGCATGTTCGCAATCATGATGTTGCCCAATGTCGCATTCGCCGTGCTTCGGGTTCTCCGGCGTCGGGCAGCCGCCTGAGACCTGTCTGGGTCTCAGGGGCGAAAGCTGCTTGCTGCGTTATTGCAACGGAACATATATATCTGTTTGCCATTGCTCCAGCGGTGTCTGGGGATAAACGCTCAGGTATTGGAAGAACAGCGACTGGTCACGCAGTTCCTCGCCACTGCCGGGAAGCCAGTCGCGGTAAATCGGATAAATCGTTTCGCCGATATGATCCGGTGAACCCGTGTGGCGCACCACCGCGCAGCGGCCGCCAGGAATGACAATCTCGTGCACGCCGAAGGTATTCGGCGCCACCGCCTCGTGGATCTCGCCACAAATGGCGAAGCGAAATTCTGCTGGAGGTGTCGTGTCGGGGTTGTTATAGGGAATGCCAAAGGTGCGGCTCGATGCCGCCGGGGACTGTCCGCTGTGCATGCGCCATTCGATGAACGTGCGCACGCTCTCATTGACCAACCCGGCTGCTCCGTGGTGCTCAAGCGCTGCCACCCTGACCTCGGGGAACTCCACAATTCGTACTTGCATGATGATCGTCCTGGAAAAATGAGGGATTGCGAAGACCGCATTCCAGACCTGCCAGTTCGGCTCCTTCCTGAACGCACTCGGCGCCATGCCGAATGCCCGCCTGAATGCCCTGGAAAACGCCTCGGGGCTGTCAAAGCCAGCGCCGAGGGCTGCGTCCAGTACCGAATGTTCAGCGTTGGCAGCCAGGCGATGTGCCGCGCGCCGTAGCCGCATCAGTTGCACATAACGTGAGACCGGCACGCCGACGAACGCGGTGAATTGGCGATGGAAGTGAAATGCCGAAAAATTCGCCACGCCGCTCAAGGTTTTCACCGACAGGTCACCTTCAAGATGGGCATCAATGTAGGCGAGTACGGCGTTGAAGCGCTTTGTGTAAGCGAAGTGGCTCGGCATGTCAGACACTGGCAAGAAGCTCCTGGAAGTAGGGTCGGCAACAGAGTCGACGATAACGGCGTGAGCGCGCCTAGCCGCGCTTGCTCAAGTGACCTTTGATGCGCTGCATCATGCAAAAATATTTATATCAGATTTACGGGCTGTTTCAATTGCGAGTCTCTGAGACTGTATTTTTTATGTTGTTTGTATGCGGCATTTTGCCGCAGGCCGAATAAATATATACGGCTAGCCTTTAAGTTCTGTTGTTCGGTTTTATTTTTAATTATCGTCCCTTGTCTGGAGGTTTACGAGGGTCAATATAAAACAGCGGAAGGATCTGCACATGACTATGGACTGGCAGGGTGCGGGCCAAATTGAAGCAGTATTCGGCTCATTGATAGCACAAGAAATAAATCGTCATACCGTTGAGCGCGATGCTCAAGCGTTACCTGTTCCCAATTCAGTATTCAGCGCTTTGGCTGATAAAGGCTTGTTTCGCAATTATCTGCCAAAACACTACGGTGGGCAGGGCATTGGTATCGCACAGTGGGGCAGTATGCTTGAGCAGGTGGGTTACCTGTCCACGGATGTCGCGTTTCCGTTTTTGATATCGGTGCGTATGTCTTTCATACTGTTTCTGATAAAAGTAGGCGCGCACGAGCGGGTAGGCCCCTCTATCGACCAACTGTTGAATGGTGCTGCGTTCGGGGCGTTTGCCTATACGGAAAATGCCGACGCGTTCTCGTTCCAATCCACCGCTCGGTATGATGCGCACACCCGCACCTATGTGCTCAACGCGCGCAAGCCTTATGTCACCGGCGGCCTTACTGCTGACCTGTTCGCGGTGTTCGTGGCCAGCGATAGCCGCGACCTGCAGGTGTTTCTGGTCGAGCGCAACGACCCCGGCGTGAGCACCACGCCGATGCAATTGGGCGGTGTGCGCTCCTTAGGCACCGCCCTGGTCAAACTGGATAATGTCGTGCTGGACGAGCAGCGCCTGCTGGTGCAGACCGATGGCCTGGCGGCGGCGCAACGGCACTTCTTGAACTGCCGCCGTTCGTTGCAGGCCTGTCAGTTTCTCGGCCGCGCCCGGGCGGTCATCGAAGACACCCTGGGCTACCTGCAGCAAACTGTTCGCTACCAGACCTGCCTTGCGGATATGCAACATGTTCAGGCGGTTATTGGCGAAATGTATATTGCCCTTGAAACTGCACGCTCAGCTGTTTTTCGCGCACTTGAACGCCAAGACAATGAACAGTTTGATGTGGACTGGGATGTCATTGCTTCGGCCGCCAAATATTGCGCGGTGGAAAGTATCAACCAGATTGCTTTGTCTGCATTAAAACTTACCGGTGGTTGGGGCTACACCGCAGACAGTGGGCTAGGGCGGGCACACCGTGACTTTATGTCATTGTTTGCCGGTGCCGACCCGCAAGAAAAACTCAAGGTCGACTTGGGGGTACGGATGATTCACGAGTTTGAGTTGCTGAACCAACAACGGAAATACCAGGAGGGTAGATAAATGAAAATCAAATTGTCCGGCAACCTTGCGCGGTTTGTCGATTATCAGCGTGAGCTGGATATCGAACTGCCGGGTGAACTGACCGTCAATGCTGCCATCGAGCAATTGGTCAACGCGTATCCTGGTTTGCACGATGTTATTTACGACAAACAGGGCGATATCAAGAAAGGTTACCTGATTGCCTACAACGGCAAAAAGCTCGAGCCGAACCAGCGGGATCAACCGGTCAACGCACAGGGTTGCATCGATCTGTTCACCGCCGTGGCAGGAGGCTGAAGCAATGAGCGAACGTCCCGTGCGCGTGATGCGCCCCATGGATCCGATGTTGTTCGACCCGCTGCAGTTCCACACCCGCTACCTGCTCTTGTTGTCCAAGAGCTGCATGTGGTCGTGGTTCTATGAGCGTACCGGTATTTCGTTTCCCGGGCTGGTCCGCAAACATCATCAAGGCTTGGTGGCGGTCGAATGCGATGTGGAGTATGTCCGTCCGTTTGGTCTTTTTGACAGCGATGAATTCTGCGTGTCGGTCGAGAGGGTCCGGGCCAGGCAAGGCAATTCGGTGCTTGAGCTTTTCCATGAGTTTTCTGCCCAAGGGCAGGTTTTCGCCAAGGTACGCATGCTCTGGCGAATGCTCGAACTCGATGGCGACCAGGCCTTGACCGGTGCTCCGGGCGTGTTGCGCGACAGCGTGCTGCAGCGCCTAGAACCCTGCGAAATCGACCCGAGCCGCGAATTGCGCCAGGTCGAGGTGCTGCGGACGCAGGTCGAGGGCGAAGGGGAGAAAATTGGCGAAGGACACTACCCCTTCACGCTCTACCGGCACCTGTGCGAGGTGGCAGACCAGTGGAGTTTTCTTGAAGTGCCGGGGCTTGCTTCTGCGGGGCGGGAGCGTCTGATTGACGCGCTCGAACAGGACCCTTTCAAGCTGCGTGCGACGTTGGGCAGGCCGCTTGGCCAGGTGCTGGTGAAAATCAGTTGCCCGTTTTACCTGTTCGAAGAAGGGGAGGTGAAAACCACGGCCTTCAGCGTGCATGGCCGTCTGGTGTTCGTGCACCGGGTTATCAACCTCACCCGGATGAGCACCCTGGCGGCGGTCGTTATCGAGACCTTCCAGGACTGAATCAGGGACCAATCACCACAGCGGGTGACCCGCGCGACATTTATCAAGGATGAATCATGGCTCAACGACTTGCAGACCCTGCTCCGTCGACGACCCTTGAACCGGGCGAGATGGGGCTGTATTCCAGGCACCTGCTGATGCCGGACATCGGCATGCGAGGACAGCAGGCACTCAAGGCAGCGAGTGTGCTGATGGTTGGCGCAGGCGGGCTTGGTTGCCCTGCGCTGTTGTACCTGGCCGCCGCCGGCGTAGGCCGTATTGGCATTATCGATGACGACAGGATCGAGCTGTCCAACCTCCATCGTCAGGTGATTTTCCAAGTGGCTGACAGGGGCCGTTACAAGGCCGAGGTGGCGAAGGAACGCTTGCAGGCACTCAACCCGTTCATCAGCATCGAAGCCCACATTGGCCGTTTCGACCTCGACAACGCCGCAGCGCTGGTTGCCGACTACGACATCGTGATCGATGGTACCGACAACTTCACCGCCAAGTACCTGATCAACGACGCCTGCTGCCTGGGTGACAAGCCACTGGTCTATGGGGCGATCATCCAGTTCGAAGGGCAGGTGGCGGTATTCAATGCGCAAGCTGCCGATGGCCGGCGCAGTGGCAACTACCGCGACCTGTATGCGCAGCCGCCGGAGGCCGCCCTGGCGCCCAACTGCGCCGAAGCGGGGGTGCTGGGTGTGTTGCCGGGGATCATCGGCTGTTTCCAGGCCAACGAGGCGATCAAGCTGATCACCGGGATTGGTCAGCCCTTGGTGGATCGTTTGCTGATGTACGATGCGCTTGCGGCCAGTACCCAGGAGGTCGGTTACAGCGCCACCGTCGACAACCCGCTGCGCGATCCGCTCAAGCCCTTCGAATTGCGGGCCTTGCCGATGGTTTGCTCGGCGCCCTCGGGCAAGGGCGAGGCAACTGTCAATGCCACGCAATTGCTTGAATGGCTGGAGAAGGGCGTGCCAGTCCACCTGATTGACGTGCGCGAAGCCGATGAGCGTGAGCGGCTGTCCATTGGCGGGATGCATGTGCCGCTTGGCCAGTTGCAGCAGCTTGGCGGGCAATGCCTGGAGGAGGGGCGTCTGGTGCTTTACTGCCAGTCCGGTGCGCGCAGCCAGAAGGGCCTGGGGATGCTTGGGCAAGGTGTTCGCAGGGCTGCTGTCTTCAGTCTTGAAGGGGGCATCAGTTCGCTATTGGGATCAGCTCTGTACCCCAGCATCATGGCGAAACTGAGCCTGTGCAATTGCCGGGGGCTCACGGCCGGCCACGAATTGTCACAGTAACTTGCATGGGTAAAGTTCCCGGGCCTTGCTGTAGACTCGGGGCTTTGCCAGGCAAGCGACGTTGTCCGTCGAGCTGGCTACAGTACTCACCCTTTACGGAAATCCCCATGTTCACGATGAACGCCCTGGTGCCGGAACTGATCGTCAGCGACCTGCAACGCAGTCTGGCTTTTTACTGCGACATTGCTGGTTTCTCGCTGGAGTACCAGCGCCCTGAAGACAAGTTTGCCTTCCTCTCGTTTGGCCAGAGCCAGCTGATGCTCGAGCAGGACTGGCACAGTGAATCGCCCTGGCGCGTCGGCCCGCTGGAGGCGCCTTTTGGCCGTGGGATGAACCTGCAGATCCTCTGCGAGAATGCCCAGGCCCTGGCCGATGCCTTTGAAGCGGCCGGGCATCCGCTGCGCCGCGCGGTCGAAAGCCATTGGTACCGCAGCGACGATCGCGAGATTGGCCAGCGCAACTTTCTCATTCAGGATCCGGACGGCTACCTGCTGCGCTTCTTCGATAACCTTGGGACGCGCGAGTGTCAGTAAGGACAGCTACCGATGAGCAACAGGATCAATGCCTGTGCGGTACCGGCGGGCTCAGGCATCTACGCGCAGTTGCCGGGGGCTGATTTTGTCGATGCCCACCAGGTGAGCGTCGACGATGGCGAGCGCTCGGCGCTGGGCCACTTTCTCATTCTGATGAACAGCATGCCGCGCTGGATCGACAACCTGATGGTGCTGCGCAATCGCCTGGTGCGGCTCTGCGGTTTGAAAGACCTTGGGCGCCTGTCGCGGATTGACCTTCAGCGCGACGAAAGTACTTACCGGGCCAATGAGCGGGTCGGGATTTTCACGCTGCTCAGCAATAGCCCGGATGAAGTGCTGCTGGTCGATCGTGACAAGCACCTGGACGTCTACATCGCGTTGCAACGGCGTCCCTTGGGCGCTGACAACCGCCGTGAGATTGTGGTGTCCACCGTGGTGCACACGCACAATCGTCTCGGCCGGTTGTACATGCTGCCGGTTGCGCCGTTTCACCGGTTTATCGCGCCCATTGCCCTCAAGGGCCTGATCCACGCCAAGTAGAGGCTTGAGCTTCAGACGAAGCCCTGACCGTAGAACCCGCGTGGCAAGCGCTGGCGGCCGGGCAGGGCGCTCAGGCGCTCGATCCAGGCGCTACGCCAGTCACTGGCGGCGTGTCGAGAGGCGGCTCTACGCGCACGTTGCGCGGCATTGCGCTGGTCCTTGCGGGCGGTCTTGAACGCATCGGTATTGCGGCAGCTGCGGCACTTGACCCGATTGAGTTCGGTGGTGGCTGCCAGGTTGTTACCGTGGTGACCACAGGCAAGGTGGCCAGCGGTTTTGTAGTGAGTGACCATGGGTATCCTCCTCGGCACTGTTGTTCAAACAACAGGCTCCAAAGGTTGGACCGCTTGAGTGCGGGCCGGTTCGCTGCTATTGCAGGGTGGTGATGGCCAGGGCGGGCATTGCCAGCAACAGCATGACCAGCGGCCCTGCGACCTTGCACACGTCCATGTTGCCGCTCCGTTATTCGAGAGGTTTTTTGCTTGCCGCGGTGTGACGCTTGTATGACGGGGGGCGGAGCATCTTCGTCACCACCCAGCACAACACCAGGCCGACAATCAGCAGTGCGCCGGCAAACCACAGGTTTAGCACCAGGCTGTCGTGGAATGCTTGTGGTTGCAGGTCGGCGTAATAGGTGATGTATCCGTTGCCGGTTCGACCGCCGCGTGGAATGCGGGTCCAGCCTCGCTCAAGGTCTATCCAGCTCGACAGGGTCAGCCACACGGCAGCCGTCAGCGCGCCGATGGCCAGGGCCAGGATCCCCAGGGTGTTGCTATCCCAGGGGCGGCAGGGTTTGAACATAAGCGTCCTTGCTTGTGGCTGCCATCTGACGGCCGCAAATGTGCCAGCATACCAGATGCTGGCTGTACCGGCCTCATCGCCGGCAACGCCGGCTGCCACAGGGGATGGTCAGGCGCCTTGGGCCGAGGTGCTGAACTGCTTGCGAAACCACTCCTGGAGCATGGCTTTTTCGGCATACAGCCGGTCGGTGTCGGCGCGCCGACCAGGGCGTTGCAGGTAGAACTTGTCACTCAGGTGCGCTTGGGCCTGGCTTACTGCATGCCCTGGTTGCGACAGGGTGTATTGCAGGTCGATACTGGGCCAGGTGACGTCGCGCATGATCCGCACCGCGTAGGCGTTGGCGCGCCATGGTTCGTACTGGCCGGCCAGGTCGATATCGCGGATGTCGATGCGCAGATGCTGGCCGGGCGGCAGGTAGCGCTGGCCGAGTTTGACCAGGTAGGCGCTCAACTCCTTCATGACATAAGCATCGGCGCCGCGTTGGTAGCCATTACTGTCGAGGCTGGCGTCGCGAAAGTGTTCGGGGTTGTCGAAGCTGACTTCGACGTTGGGCGTGGCCGCAGGTTGCGCCAGGCTGTTGAACGCCAGCAGGCTCAGGCTGGCCAGGGTCAGGGCAGGGCGCATGATTCACCTCCAGGTGCAGCCTTGCGCAATTTGCCGCACAGGCTTCATTGTACGCCTGTGCTGATTGAAAACAGAGGAGCCGGTAGTGCGCAGGATCGAGCGATTTACAGCCAACACGCGCGGGCGGGACATTGCCGTGGGCGACATCCACGGGCATTTCTTGCGCTTGCAGGAACGGCTGACAGCCATCGGCTTCGATCCGGCAGTGGACCGCCTGTTCAGCGTCGGTGATCTGGTCGACCGGGGCCCGGAGTGCCCGCAGGCGCTGGAGTGGCTGGCCCAGCCGTGGTTTCACGCGGTGCAAGGCAATCACGAAGCCTTGGCGGTGACCCACGTCGACGGTGGCGTGCTGGACTACAGCCAGTACCAGGCCGCTGGTGGTGGCTGGTTCCTGGCCCTGTCGGAAGCTGAACAGACGCGATTTGCCGTGCAATTCCGGCGTTTGCCGCTGGCCCTGGAGGTCGAGACCGAAGAGGGATTGATCGGCCTGCTGCACGCTGACAGCCCCGTGCGCGATTGGGCCGAGTTGCGCGAGCAACTGGCGGACACGCCACCAAAGGCGATTCAGGAGTTCTGCCAATGGTCGCGCAAGCGCCTGTATGCCGGCGATGACACGCCAATCGAGGGGCTGCGGGCGCTGATCGTCGGGCACACCCCGCAACGTGACGTGCGGGTGCTGGGCAATGTCTGGCATATCGACACCGGCGGCTGGGCCAGTGGCCGCTTCAGCCTGCTGGACCTCGGTAGCCTGAGGGTGATCAGCGACATGCCAGGTGAATGATCACGCCCAGTGCCAATAACATCAGCACCGCCCCCGAGACCCTTTCAAGCCAGGGCAACGTGCGCGAGAAGCGCCGGCGAACAGCCTGGTTGCCAACGGCCACCGCCACCAGCAGGTCCCACAGCAACACCGCGCTGAACATCCACAGCCCGTACACCAGCTTCCAGCCTGGGCTGCTCTGACTGCCACCGATCAAACTCGCCAGGCTGACATAGAACAGCGCGTTCTTGGGGTTGAGGACACCCGAGACAAAGCCCATCACCAGGCCTTGAAACCACGGGTTGCTCACCCGCCCCCGATCATCGGCTACCTGCGTCAGTGCGCTGCTGCCGGCATGACGGATGAACAGGGCGCCGATGTACAGCAGGTAGGCACAACCGGCCAGCTGCAGGGCGGTGAACAGCGCGCTGTCCGGGTGCAGCGCCGACACCCCGGCGAAGGCGGCGGCAATGAACACGCCATTGGCCAGGGCAATGCCCAGGCAGGCACCGCTCGCCCTGAGCCAGCCGGCGTTCATTGAGGTGCGCGCCACCAGGAAAAAATCAGGGCCGGGTGACAACAGGGCGAGGAAATGCGCAGCCGCAACCATCAGGAACTGTTCCATCAACAACCCACTTCTTCAGCGATAGGTGGGTGGATTGTCCGCAGCCGTGGTGGCACCTGTATTGAAGAAAATTGCGCCTTAGCTGCGGTACATGCCTGGCGTCACCCCGGCATGGGCCTTGAACACCCGCTGGAAGTGACTCTGGTCGGCAAAACCCAGGCGGTAGGCGATATCGGCCATGTCCTCGCCCTGACGCAGCCATTGGCGTGCCCGATTAATGCGCAGGTTCAACTGCCAGGCATGGGGTGTCAGGCCGGTCGCGGCCCGGAACGCACGGATCAGTTGGTAACGGCCCATGCCAACACTGCTTGCGAGCTCCGCCAGCGACAAGCTGTCGGCATCTTCGTGCTCAAGTCGCTCGAACAAGGGGGCCAGGCGCCGGTCAAGGCGTTGCGGTGCATTGGCCAGGGGGAGCGCCGCCTGAGCGTCATGATCACCGATGAACTCGATCAACGCGGCGTCTTTGTCATGGGCGCAGGCGTTGGAGAACAGCAGGTCGTTGAGCCGGGTAAAACGCTCATAGGTATCAGGGTTGCGGGTGATGTATGCAAGCCTTCCCTGAACCTGCGTCGCCAAGGCTGACTCCAAACGCAAGGCCTGCAGCCAGGCAGCGTCCAGATGCAGCATCTGGTAGCCCCAGCTCAGCCCGGGCTCGGGGTTGCAGGCATGTACGCACTGCGCAGGGACGAACACCAGGGTGCCGGGCTGAAGACGCGTTTGCCCGTTGCCTGTGCCGGTGAACACACTGCAGCCCTGATCGACCGCGCCGATGGAAAACGTCGGATGGCTATGGGCCTTGTAGCAGGCCCGGCTGTCGCAGGCGCGGCGGCTTTCGACGTGGGGCAGGGCCGGGTCGCGCCAGAACAGGGGGTGGCTTATTGCAGGTGCCCGGGGCATGCGCAGCAGCCTCATGGGGAAGAAACCTGCAGCTTATCAAGCTGCCTTGCATCACTCACCGGGTAAAACAAACGCCCCTCCCGTTACCGGGAGGGGCGTCTAAGCAGGCTCAGCCGAAATTACAGGGACTGCAAGGCGATGCTCGCCGATTGCGAATCCTGCTGGCTGTCGGCATCCATCCATACATACTGAGTGCCGTCGCCCTGCAGGTTGTAGTTGATGCTCTGGATGTCCGAGGTTTTGATGTCCACTGCCCCTTTTTCGCTGGCGGTTGGCCCCATTTTGGTGACCTGACCGTCCAGCAGGCCGTGGGAGGTTTCATTGACCACGAACACGGTTGCCTGGGACTGGCGGAACTGACAGGAAATGAACTGGGTGATCTTGCTGACGATCGTCAGGCTCATCCATTTTGATGGTGGCACTGCATAGTAGCGGGTGTACTTGTTGAACTGATACAGCTCGCCATTGGCCTGCAATGGTTGGTTGTTCAAGCCACTGGTACTGGTGGGCATGCTCACGCTGCCGAGCCAGATATCAACTTGGGACAGGCCGCTGTTTGGTGCAATCGATACCGAAACTGTCTGGGTATCCGTACCCGAGACAAAGCCCATTGAGGACAGGCCAGCATTGGCCGTGGTGCCCGGTACCGTGATCGCGCATGGAGGCTGGCTGTTGCTCCAGACCACATTGACCTTAGCGTTGGTGTCGTTCTGCGCCGAGTTGTAGATGAAGATCCCGTACAGTTGCCCTGGGCTCAGGGTCGTGCAGGTAGCGGTATCGCCAGACTTGAGGGTGATACGTTGACCGCCGTTCCAGTTGGTCTGAGTGGCAAGTAATCCGATGCTTTCCATGGAAATATCCTTTTCCTAATGATGAAAGAGCAGGTGACGGCAGGCTGCTTTTTCCGGTGTGCAATCTCCGTGCACCTGTGCACTGTTGTGCCTGAGGAGGTATAGCCAAGCTCGGTGTGAGGATTGATAATTTTTCGCTATCAATCGTCAGGTGGGTTCAAGCGATTCGCAGTAACCCGCCCCTAACCTGTTGTTCTACAAAGGCCTCGGTGTACCGCCAGAGGCACAGTTATTTCGTCCAGCTGTACCTTGACCCGCAAAGCTGCCACAGCGGAACCTTTTGCCTCCTGTCACCGGAGAGCCACCATGGACCTGTCCACCCTCGCGCTGTTCATCCCGGCCTGTTTTGCCCTGAACATGGCCCCAGGCCCTAACAACCTGTTGTCGCTGAACAACGCCAGCCGCTATGGCCTGCGTATTGCCTGCGTGGCAGGTATTGGCCGGTTGTTCGCCTTTGCCGGAATGATCGTGCTGGCGGCCATGGGCCTTGCGGTGGTGCTGCATACCAGCGAATACCTGTTCCTGGCGATCAAGGTCCTGGGGGCCGCCTACCTGTTCTACATCGCCTGGCAGCTGTGGCGCGCACCCGTGGCGGAGGCTGTGGCGGCCGGTGGGCGTCAGCACGGTACCTTGCGTCTGGCGCGCCAGGAATTCTTCGTGGCGGCGGGCAATCCCAAGGCGATTCTGATCTTTACCGCCTTCTTGCCGCAGTTCATCAGCGTTGGCAGCCCGGTGCCGGTCGCCGAACAGTTCGCCTGGCTGGGCGGGTTGTTCCTGCTGCTCGAATGGCTGGCCATTGCCATCTATGCCTGGCTCGGCGCCTACCTGCAACGCTGGTTCAACCAGCCAGGGCCACGGCGATTGTTCAATCGGGTCAGTGCCACGCTGCTCAGCTGCGCCGGGGCCGGTTTGCTGGCAGCGCGGCGGGCCTAGTAGCTCAGGCGCACACCGAGGTTGTCGCCAATCCGCTCTTGCTGATGGGCATCGAGGTTGCTGGCGTAATCGATGCCGGCATGTACGCTGAAGTTCTGGCTGAGCTGCGCGACCAGGCCGGCGCCGATGTCCATCGAGGTGTAGCGGTAGTCGGTCTTGACCTGGTCGAGATTGTCGAAGGTGACCGTGTCACGGCCGCCGTCGCCATGCCAGACGTTGACCTGCAGGTAGGGTTGCAGGGGTACGCTGTGGGCTTTGAAGTTGCCCTCCAGGCGCACACCCAAGCGCCCGGTCCACTCGGTCTGGGCGTCATAGCTGACGTGGCTGACACTGTCGTTGGCGCTGTCCAGCGACACTTGCTGGGCGATGATTTGCCCCTGGGGTTCCAGGACCCAATGCGCCCACAGTACAAACGGATAGCCCGTCTCCAGTGACGTGACAAGGGCGCGGCCATCGAGGTCGAGCTTGTCGCCGCGATCGGATTTTGCCCGGCCATTGAGGTTGGCGTATTGCACCACGGCATCGACATACCAGTGCTGCGGGCCGATCAGCGTCCAGTAGGCGCCGACACTGTCGCTGTCCAGCTTCAGGTCGCCCACCGCACTGTCCTCGATGCCCAGGGCAAAGCCTTTCACATCACCGTTCAGGCGGCTGTGGCCGACATACAGGCCAACATGCTGGCGGTAGCCGTTGTCGCTCAACCAGGCAAACAGGTCCTGGCCAACCTTGAAACCATAGAGGTTGCCATCCAGGCTTGGGTCAACTGTGCCCGACCAGCTCTGGTGGAAGCTGTTGCCATAGGCCTGGCCCCAACTGGCCGACAGCGCGCCGGTCTGCGTGAGCAGGTCCTGGTCGCCCTGGCGTTGATGAAAGGTGCCCAGCGCGGACCGTGCGATCAGCGCTGCAGCCCTGGGTGCGGCGGCGTACACGGCGACTTCCGGGCGATACAGCGGGATGCTCACGCCGGCCACCGGTGCCGGTACGGCAGGCAGTCCGAGGGTCGGGGCCGGGGTGGGCGGCGGTACGATCACCGGTTCGACCGGGGTCGGGTTACCGGGATCAGGCTCTGGCTGGGGTTGCGGCGCGGCGGCCACGACACTTGAGCGCAAGTACCAGCTATTGACGCTGTCACGGGTCACGCCGCCTCTGAACAGGCGGTAGTCGAAGGCACCGGCGGAAAGGGTCTGGGTCTGGACGAAGGCGCCAGGGCTGCTGGTGGCGCCGTTGGCCGCTTCCACCACCTGGATACCGTTCTGCGTGGTCGATGCGCCAGCACCGCCAAAGTTGCTGATCTGCAGGTTGGTGGTGCCAGTGATTGCTCCGCCGTTGACCACCAACCGGTCCGATGCTGCACCGTCGCCGGCGAGCACGCTGTTGAGTTTGAGGGTGCCACCGTTGCCAGTGTAGTTACCGTTGATGGTCAAGCGGCCTTGGGCGTTGTTGCCGCTGCTCAGGTCAATCAGCCCTTTGTTGGTGACGGTCAGCGACTGGCCGGCAGTGAAGGGGCGGATGCTTCCGGTCGTGGACACCAGTGAACTGCTTGGATCAATGTTCAGCTGGGTGGAAGCGCTTGGGGTGCTGGCATCACCCAGAATGAGGCGATTGTTCAGGGTAAAATGGCTGGCGTTGTTCAAGTTGACCGTTTCCCAGTTTATATAGCGTGCGCCGTCATTGGGTTGGCTATTGTCAAAGGTCAGGATGTCTCGGCCTGCGCCACCGTTGAGAATGGTGGTCAAAATGCTGGCATTGAGGTTGAGCAACGTTGCCAGGTCGTCGTCGCCGCCATGTCTATGAAGCCGCGGATGATCCCACCGTTTTTCCAGGTCAATACATCGTTACCAAAACTGGCGAGCAGGTTACCCTTTAGCTCGCCGCCAGTGATAGTGAACGTGTCAACGCCGCCACTAGTGCTTATGTTGCCGCCAATGCTCCCGCCCCTGAGGAAAATCGTGTCGTTGCCAAAGCCGGTGACCAGGTTACCGAGAATCCGGCCGCCGAACATGTCGAACAGGTTGTTGTCCAGCTTCATGTCGACCCGGCCGATTTCTCCGCCATAGAAGAACGCCACGTCACCGTCTTCAAAGGCACCGATGATCAGCCCCGCGAACATCTCGAAGAAATCGCGGGCATCGCCTTGGGCCAGCGACTGGACCGTCCCCCCGGACATCCTGTATTCATCGATGCCCGGCGTCTGCACCACTGCACCGAGGTTATCGCCGGGTCTGACCACCAGATTTTGCGCAGCGGCAATGAAGGGCAGCGCGCTAAGTACCACTATAAGCAAGGCTCGCATCAGGCAGGCTCCATTTCCATTCAGGTCATAGACCACCGCTGATCCAGCTTTCCTGTAAGTTCTGGATGGGTCTTGCCCTGATGTATAGAGCAATCAGAAATATCGACAACTGGCAAAAATGCTAGGTGGCCAGTGGCCGCTATTGCCTGGGCGCCGGTAAAAGCTCGGGATCCTTATAGTGAAAGGGTCTGATTCGACGGGGAAACATAGCCTAGGCTTGCAGGTGGACCGGGCAACACGGAACCGCTGTCCGCCACCTGCCAAGGAGATACACCGATGCTCTCGACCCTGGAGTTGCGCAACATCATAGAAAGCAGTTTTCTACCCACCCGTTGCCAGTGCACCCTGGCCGCCGACCGCTCGCTGACGGTGCGGGTGTTCGACCGCAGTTGCGAACGGGTCGACTTGCTGGTCACGGGCATCGATGCCCAGCAACTGACCAGCAGCCGGGCGATTTCCAACCTGATCGTCGGGTTGCGCAACGACCTGGCGGACCAGCGTTCGATACGTGCCCAGCGGCGCAGCGACAGCCTCTAATCGCGGTAGAACACCTGTACCAGGTGATAGCCGAACTTGCTCTTGATCGGCCCGTGCACGGTGCGCAGCGGTTTCTTGAAAATCACCTGGTCGATGGCGCCGACCATCTGCCCCGGGCGCACTTCACCCAGGTCGCCCCCGCGCTTGCCCGACGGGCAGGTGGAGTGCTTCTTGGCCAGTACGTCGAACGCCTCGCCCTTGGCAATGCGTTGCTTGAGCTGTTCGGCTTCTTCAGCAGTCTTGACCAGAATATGCCGGGCCTGTGCTTTCATCTCAAGGTACCTTCGCAAGCAGTAAAAGCCGCGCATTATGCCTGAATGCGCGCCTCAGACGGTAGGAACGGGCTTGCCCGGCGATGGAGTAAAGCCTGCCAGGTGTACGCCGCAAGGCTGGTGGCGCTCTTGAGATCGAG
>NZ_JAMDGZ010000072.1 GCF_028656935.1 Pseudomonas rubra | reverse complement strand
TGATCGGAGAATCCCTAGCTGACTCTGCCTCGAAAACCGCTTTACTCCTGAACACTTGTTTAGCTATAAAACTTCAAACGCACGACCATCAGCAGACGCCTCACTTCATGGAAGCCATAAAGAAAATTGAAGCTTTGACCGCTAACTCAGACGTACAGCTTGTTAATTGGGTTGAACCTGACGAGTACAGCTACGTTTACACGGCCTCGTGAGGCTGAGGTAAGCCAGGATCAGCTTGGCAAAGAACTGCAGCAAAGTGGCCCTGTCTGTATGGCCGGGCCGGTCTCAACCAGCCCCGACCTGAGTACAATCACCTCTGCACTGAAGCACGCATAACCAGAACCGAGGAAATTCTCCCCCTTTCAGTGATCCATGAGGGAGGATCAGGAGCCTAGATTTTGAGCACCCAGCAATTTCTTCCACCGCGCAATTACATCTTGGAAGAGCCGGAAGTTTATGTTGAGCGATACAGGATCATAGACGAAGCATCACTGCCCTTCTTGACAGAGCAGGTAGAAAAATCAGGCAACGAGGCCTACCGAACTGTTCTACTCGGTAAGCAGGCGGGCTTAGGCATCGACGCTTACGGCAAAGCCATGCGATGGGTTGGGAGGGCCGATCGGTTGGCCTACCACGACCTTAAAAACGCAGCGGATTGGTTGTATAGCCCTGCCATCTTCGAACTCGACCGCTTACTCACCACCAGCAATGCGGACGAACTGCTTCTGAGTGATGAAGAGTTTGAGAGTGAGGCACTCTATTGGCGTGAGCTGGCGGAAAAAGCTGCGTGGACAGACATAGAGAGCGCATTGCTGACAGGCACGCGACCGGTCTTGTGGCAAACGCTGCCGGGAAAACCATGCATGCATAACGCCCGATTTGGTAAAGGATCGCTGTTTGTAGTTACCTACAAAGGAAAACAATTCGCGATTACTGCTAAACACGTCGTTGGCGGAGTAGATCCTGCGATTTTCAGGCTAGTGCTGGCTGAGTCCAAAGACATTTTACCAGTTCATGCAGGACGACACCCGCTCGCAGGGTCAGAAGACCATCAAGACGACTCTGAAGATGTCTTCGTATGGCAGATCGACGTTGCCAGTACCGCTCCTGGTATCGAGTGGTGGTCATGGAATCTTGATGGTTTATGCCGAAAGGTCTCAGATATAAGTCCCGGTCAACGGGTCTATGCCGTAGGCTACCCATAGTTTGAGGAAAATTTTGACACCGAGAATTTCGACATTGAGGAACACCCATTCGTAGCGTCCGGGCTGTTAACCGACCGTCCACTCACGGACGATATCTACTCGATGAAGCTTGACCAACACCTTCCGTCTGTTGACCTGAATGGAATGAGCGGAGGGCCTGTGTTTTCGAGGTTTGGTGAAAAGTTTCACTTCGTTGGAATGTGCATACGGGGCGGAGGAACGCCGCCGCATCTGCACCTCATATCTTCCGAAAATGTGCTCGGTTTCCTGGACACCCTCATAGAAGAATCCAGCCAAGTGGTTCCATAGCCGTTAGCGACCCGCCACAGGGGTTAACAACCCCTACTGGCGATAGCCGCCTCAGTAAGCGGGCGGAGACCGGAAAGCCGGATTGTAGAAAATCGTGTAATGGCCACACGTGCAGAATAGTACATCACCGTCCAGGACAGGGTACGCGCTCCAATGGATACGTTCCTGCTCTACCTCGTCGCGAGGATACGAGCTACGATAGTTTGAAAGATCAAGATTGCTTCTCGAACACTTGGGATTCCCGCAGGCCGCTGTATCTGGCCGTCTTTCTCGGCGTTGAACCATATCCATTCTCCTACGCTAATGTGCTTACGTGGCTTCAGGCCACTTTATAAGCGACGTGAACTCAGACCTGCACCGGCTTTATCGAAACCAGCTCGAAATAGCGAAACTTCTTCTTTTTCGCCGCAGCCTTAGCTTCTGCTTCAGCAACCAAACTACTCAACGTATTTACGTCGTGGACGAATAGTTCCTGGGCCCCCTCGTAAACCTTCGTGACGTGCAAAGTTACGCGCAACCTAGAAACAAGCGGCTTCGATGATGGTGCCTGAGGAAATGGAGATAATTGGGACTTGGACTCTGGTAGCCGATCCGGCTTGCCAACAGAGTTGATTGCAGTACCGAACAAGGCGGCACGCATCTCTTGCTCGCTGAGAACATCGCTCATCTCTTAGATTCTCTCAAACTATGGTTTTCTGCCGTTGGCTGACTGTGGTTTGGTAAGCCTGCAGCTTCACGCTTCAACTTCAGTTGCTCCATCATCCATCGGCTAGACGATTCGAACTGTCGCATCATGTCCACAAACTCTGCTTCAGTCAGCGTCGTGGGGGGAGCTGCCATCTTTCATGGTGCCTCTATGAGAGACGCCAGGCTCGTTGGCATCCGTTGATTTGACAGCCCCATCACGCGCCTACATCTCCCCCAAAAAGAGCGTCTCGAAGAATGGGCGTATCGACCTGATCCTTGACCAGCCGGCGCAGCAGGTAATGGATGAGATGTGAGCGAAGCCGTAAACGCAGTTCGAGACACGACTCGGAATCCCCAAAGTGGCCTTTAGGCCAGCGCGAAATCAATTCTTGCTTCAAAATCTGCAGTGTTTGGATTCCAGCAGTGCTGGGGTACAGACGGGTCAAATCATCAATGCCGGCAGCGCGCTTGTATCCTGCCAATGCCTGGCCCAAAACTGTGCTCAATGAGTCACCGTAGACCTGCGACACCTTTTGCCACATCAGCTTTTCTACATCACCATCCAATGCTAATTCTCGCTTCTATTACGCCATCGCATGGTGTTGTGATCGAGGCGCAGCGCGATCATTTCACCTACCGAGACAGCCTGAGCATGCACATCGAATTTGACCTTAACCAAAACGACATGGAAGCCCTACTAAGACACTGCAAGTCGTTTAAGCCGGCAAGCGGTGACAGACGCGACGATCAACGCCTAGAGGACGCCCTGGAAGCCTTGCAGGGGGCTTTACTGGCAGCCGATGCATCGCGATGACCTCGGCTCATCTATCGCCCGTCATTATATCGGCAACCAGTGCCAGCACCACCCACCCCGCCCTCTGAGCCTGCTGGGCAACCTCATACAACATCGCCGCGTGTTGAATGAACTGCATATGATTCCACGCGGACTCGCTCCCACTCAAAAAAAAATGTGGATCGTTGGGTTGTTTGTAACCAAAGAGGAAGTAGGGCCTTACGGCCCAAAACGCCGATCCCCCTATCAGCCTCCGCCATGCCTGTCGGCAAGGCAACCAAGGACTCAAAACCTTGTGATCCAGAAGCTGTAAATATCAGATTTAAAAGCCGGTGGTGGCCTGTGGGAAAAGCGGTGTCCGGGCCAGTGCCGCTTTTCTCTTGCCTTCAAATAAAGAACTCCGTCGCCCTTTAAAATTTTCAAGAGGGGGGGGTGCAAAAAAAGCCTGAAAGTGACATTAAATATCGCAAAAACATACACTTGTCTGACGGTGTCCGCAAAAAACAGGATTTCGGCTCTCTCTGAAAAGATTACTACCCCCCCCTAATTTGGGGTTTATTAACAACGTGCCAGGGACGGTCTTCCCGCTATTTTGGGTGGGCTGAACAGCTGCCTGAGCAATCACTTGAATGAGCCGGCTGGCCGCCATTCGGGAACCTTACAACTCATCTAGCAACGTCGTGCCCGATGACCCGGTTAGCGAATTGCATGAGGTCGCTGATCTGCCCCAAACCTGACCGATCCAAGTGGTACCCCATTATCCCCACACCGCCAGGGCCATCTCTGTCGCACTTTCTCGAATCACCAATCATCACCACCCCCCCTTTTCCGTCGTCGCGATAACCGGCCTCCACGCCCATCTCTCGGCATACGGCCAGATAGATCTCAGGAGTAGGCTTCATGACTCCTACCTCGTAACTGAAAGCGTGACACAGCACGTGCGGAAAGGCCTTCCTGATCACAGGGCCGAAGGGCTGGGCCAGGTTGGAGCAGATGCCAATCATCACCCCAGCTTCCTGGAACTTGGAAATTGCGTCGTGAGCATCTGGGTATGGCTCTATGGATGCCAGCTCCTTCCCCAACGCATCATTCAGTTCGGCTCGCTTGGAGCGAGAAAGCTCAATACTCAGATGCTCAGCCATCTGATCAAAAGTGAGGTTTGCCGTCATCGCGAAATGAGTGCTGTTGGGTTCGAGCACCACCCCCTGTCGCCGGCCTTCTCTAAAGAGAGCACCATAAGGGTTGGTGCGTTGGCGAATACGAACGATGGTACCGAATGCATCGAATACGGCGGCTGAAATCATGATGCTCTTCCTCCTGACCGACCTGATTCAAATGCCATGAGTGCTCGGCGCAAAAAGTCGCTAAACGCCACCCAAGTCTGTTCCGCCAATCACTCCAATCAGGGCGTGCCCCTAGGAACCATAGGACTGTAAACCGGTTTTCCGACTTGTAAACCGAGGTGGTTAACAGATCAAAAAACAGGTTTACAACTTTCTGAGATGCGTGTTTTCCAAGCCGCTTCGGCCAAGTGACAGCGGCGATCATGAGCCTGATATTTTGCTCCAAAAATGGAAAGCAAACGTTGCTGGCGAGCAGCATAAATAACCGCTTGCACTACCCTGCTAACGCCTCGGTGACCATCTAGGAAAGCTTCAAATCCATCCTTAACTGGGTATCGACAGTTCATAGGCAGTGATCCGCGCATCGCCTGCGCGGAAGCGGTTGCCTCATACAGGGGCATGCAGGCCCCGCCGTAAACCGCCCCAAGACTCATGATCCGGATCATTTCATTGACTGGCATGAGCGCTGGCCTCATCGGCTTCGAGCCAATTCACAACGACGTAATGATCACGACCACTATTGCTCCGGAGCAATACGAAGCCCTGCTGCTCAGCGACAGCCTTGGCCGGCGGAGTGGCGACGGTCTCTCCGTCCCCAATCAGACCCGCACGATCCGAGAAGGCCATAGCCGAGTATCGAGCTCCTATCCTCGCAACATCGGTAAGGTACGCATCGATAACAACGCCCCACTTGATTCGCTTCGCAGCTAAGACTTGTAGAGGGATGGGAGTTGCGACACCCGCCGAGCTCCTCGCTACTTTCGACACTTCAAATCTCCAGAATCTTGCTAGGGTTAAAGCCCGTTTCTTCGGACGGGTATCCCCGAGGGTTCGAGATCAGCCGGCACTGCCCAAAAAACTGATCGAGCGAATGGTGGGTATGCCCGAAGACCCAGACGTCGGCTTGGTCAACTAACTGGTGCCAGCGATTGAAATAGCCGGCGCTCAAATGCCCTGAATGCTCTGACCCAGAGGCTTCTGGGATGGGGCAATGATGAGTGATAACTACCGTCTTGCCGACATAGGGAATCGCTAGCTGCTCGCACAGAAACTCGTAAGTTGTTCGATTTTTCTCGATGAGATCCGCAGGCCGGATGCGACGGTATTCGCTACCCGTACGGATCATTCGAAAGTCATTCAGCTCCCGCACGCATGCGCTGGAAGCAGCCATCACATCACCTGTTCCAGAGAAATCAGTCCAAGCGGTCGCAACAAGAAATCGGACACCGTCCGACGTCCAGACTTGGTTGTCTAGGACATGGACATGCGAGGCTGCTGCTGCCTCCATTTTTTCGCGAGTACGGGTGAGATGGCCTTTGTAGAACTCGTGATTACCGCTGCAATAAATAACATCACTCGTGAACGCGTCATTTGCCCACCTAACACCTCGATGCAGGAGATCGATATCCCCAGCCAAGATCACCAGGTCAACTTCGATATCGGGCGGGGCGAAGCAGTCGAATTCGTTGTGCAGATCCGAGTAAATCAAAATCTTCATTAGGGAACCCTTGCCTCCCAGGAAACGAGTCGGGGTGGCATTCTTGGCCAACCTTAGAACAGCCGCTTGGCGGTGTATGGGTCTTCTAATTGACGGTTTATCGGTTTATTGAAGCTCGGAGCAGACCGACTTTGATCAGCGAGACGAGCACCTGCTCATAGCTTTACGCAGTCTGAGCACCCTTCGCCCCAAAGGCCTAGCGAGACCAACTCTCATCTACGCGAATGCCATGCAGAGAAAAGTCTTGAAGCAATTGCTCACGACTCAACCGAGCCGGAATCTTGAAAATCTGCATATAGGCTTGATAAAAAGCAAAAGGAATTAACGCCAGCCCCACCCCATAAGTCGCAATTGCGACAATGCATCCGGCAGGAATTGCGGCGATACCAATCAGGACTCCCCACCAGAGGCCCCTGCGAGACAAGTTTCGAACTTCATCAAGGTCATACTCAACTGTACCGTTCTGGGTTTCAAAAGCGACCAATACTACTGCAGATCTATGAATGCTTTTTATATACCAAGTTCGCGAAACATCCTGTGCAAAAGCACCACGGCGCTCAAGATATTTTGGAACAATTAGATTCTTAAAATAAACATTCTTACCAGACGGATCTAAAATACGAACTTTTTTGTAAAGACGCGCATAGTCGTCGGAAGAGCTGGACTCAAAATTCTTAACAGTGATAGTTACTTTCTTCAGATCTGACATCCTAGCGTTCCTTAGTACCTACCCTGTACATAAAGCGATTTGAGTCTTAATTGCGCCTCGGCACAAACCCAGGAGGGGGCGCCACCCCTCGCCATGGAACCCATCGCAGGCATGTTGCTGGAACGCCGCGCTGCGCGGCATGCCAGGAGCTAGCCGTGGAGGCGACCAAAACCCACAAGACTCAATATATAGATTTGTTTGGACACAGGCAAACGAGGCATACCGTCTCCTTTTGAGAAGGCCTAATGTCGATTCAAACTGGCTTCGCCGCCGCGCTGCGCGTCATTCGCCTGGCCAAAGGTTTTACGCAAAAAGACCTCAGCGGCACGGTGGCCGCGTCGCACGTCAGCCAGCTTGAAAGCGGGAAGACCACACCGACACTCAAAGTAGCAGCAGACCTAGCCTATAAGCTCGACCTCTCCCCTTCAGCTCTAGTAGCAGTTGCCACAGCCTCTGATTCTCAGGACTCGCCCAGGGCTGTGCTGATGCGGGCAATCAGCGAATTGGAACTCCTTGGGTTGGCTGATCAGATTCCACCGGCATCCGCAGAGACCGTAGATAGCACGCACCCAACCACCATTCGCGCTGCTGCTACGCGCGCGGATGTGCAGACGCTCAAAAGCAAGGGGCTGACTCAGGTTGAGGCAGCGAAAGAACTCGGGCTCCCAAGATCCACCGTTCAGCGGCATTGGCGTGAGCGTTGAGCACGATTTGGGGCTGAGGTGATTTCGGGCATGTTGACAGTCGCCAAATCCGACGCGAGTTACTAGGCACCAAAGCCGTTTTCAATTCGCCCTATCAGATCCATGACTTCTTCAGCATCCGCCTCTGATGGGCGCTTGTTGCCCAGCGCTCGCGCTGGAGTTATCAGCCATTTTTTCGCGAGAGTCGCGTTCCCGAAAACACCGATAGCTGCCGTCAGCACATTGGGGTCAATCTGATCCACGGATTCGTCCAGTGTGGCGTCTCGGTTTTCTTCAAGGCCCTGCTCACCTTCATGAGACCGTGCAACAGCTTCAGCTATGGCGTTTTCTAAGACGACGGAGAGGTTCAGATCGATGACCGCTGCTCTGACCAGTAGGTCACTGTTGACGAGAAGATTGACTGCCTGTTTGGAGGCATTTGGGTCATAGCCGAGAGGCATGGCTTATCTCCTATATTGTGCTGCGCGAGTGGGCTGTCCTGCTCGAAGCTCCAAGCCAGCAAACCCCAGAAGTGAACGCCTAGCATGCCATTAACACTACTCGTTCGTGACGGGTCAGATTCCAGCCTACACCTCAACGCCCAAGTCCATGGCCAGAATAGTCGTCATTGATCGTCACCGTGAGCGACTACACTCGATGACGGACGACACTCGACGGCATTTTTGGGAGCGCAGCCATGCAGGACAGCATCACACCAGCCACCATCTACTCAGCCTCAAACCCGCGTTTCGCTGGGCGTTTCCCAGACTCGCAGTATGACGAGCTTTGGCTCGCTGACATTAAGGCTTGCGAGCCTGGAGGAGCATGTCGGGTTTTCAAGAATGTGTTGTTTGTGGAATCTCAGGAGACTGCTTACCTATACGGCCTCGAACATGAAGATGGTAGGCCTAAGGAGCTCAAAGCAGAGCAGGCAGACACACAGCAACTTTTCGTCGATTTTGTGCGAGAGCAGACTGAGCTCACGTTGGCCAGGATGGGATTGCTCGCCCCCGTCTTCGATGGAGCAGAGTATGCCTGCCAGGCTAGGGTCACGGCGGCGTACATGATCCGCCGTGAAAATCTGCGGTACCTGGCGTTCGGCTACCGCAATCGCGACGGCGACTACGTCAGAGAGAAACTTGAAGACCCTGAGGACTGGCTCGATAACGCACGGGCTATACGGCCTTTTGAGGAGCTGGGCACATCGAAGGCTTAGATGGGCGCGGGGGACAATTGGAAGTGACAGGGGCGGATGGGCCCCATGAGAGCCCACCTAGCCGGATGCTTTAGGTAGGGTATCGTTCCGCCGGCATGCACTGACCGGGCTGGCATCAGAAGCCATTACGAGGCGCTCTGGAAAGCCCGGAACTCGGATAACCTTGGGCAGTCTTGTGCGAGACGGGTATGCGCCCAACCTGCCTATCAGCCCAGACACAAAGATATTGATCACGTAGGTGACCCCAAGCCCCGTTTAGAGGGCTGTATACTCCTAAATAAAATGCACCGAGAAACGCCTTTTTTACGCCATCTGCGCCCTTTTGATTATGCCGAGGAAGCACCATGCCAGTTGATGGGCCTTTACCAGGGACGGGTGATCAGCACGACATCAATGCAGATGCAACACGTTGTCTGATGGCTCGTCATCCCAAGGATTGGCGGGTGCAAAGCCTAGAAGGGACTGACGACTATGGCTATGACTTCCAGGTGCAGACCACGCCGAATCAACGCGCGACGGATATTTTTCGTATCCAACTTAAAGGCACCCGCTCTCCGAGCCTGACGGCGGATGGCGAATACATTTCGGTGACTCTGAAAGCCACCACTGTCCGCTATTACGCCAGAGCCGTTGAACCGGTGCTCCTAGTGATCTGCGACCTTTCGGTAAATGAAGATCCTGTTGACTGCCCTCTTTACTACGTTTGGCTTAGGGATGAGCTGATCCGCATCACCGTCGATGATCTGTCTGCCGAACAGAAATACGTCACCCTTCGCGCGCCAACAAAAAACGTTCTGAAAAGGACTACGGATCTCTCTGAGGGCATTCGTCACCAGAACGAACTGTCTCGCGTAGGGCACGTCCTAAGCCAGCGCGCGCAGCAAACCCACCCAGGGATGCAAGCAGATGACCGCTTAACCTTGGTTCAGGGGGTGGTAGAAGGCGTGGCTGCAAGAGGGCCTGCGCTGATGAACGCCTTGGCAGGCTCAACGGAAGACTACTGGGTTAACCCAGCTCGGGGCACGCTTGCCTGGAATCTGACTCAGGCCAAAGCGGATCTCCAGGTAACTGCGCTGGATCGAGCGAAGATACAGCTCGACGAGGCAGAGCCAAAGCTCGAAAACTCGACCACGCTGGAGCGCGCAGAATATTGGCGTCTACGTGGCAACTGGCAGGTTCAAACCGGGGAAAACGAAGCGGCAGCCTCTTCATACCAGAACGCGTATGAGACAACGCCTTTGCCCAAGTACCGAGCCGCTTTGGTGGAAGCAGAGATCCGCATCAGATTCGAACACGATAACGAATCGCTTGCTGAGCTGCATGATCTGCTGGAGGGTGAAGACCCGATAGTCATCGCCGTTCGCTCCCGACTCCATGCTGTGCAAGGGCATTATGAGCTGGCCATTGAGCTGGCTGATTTGCTGCCAGAACCTCAACGGTCTTTCGCGAGAGCGTTTGCACATTGGTTGTCTGAGCAGCCTGCAAACGCCCTGACTGACTGCGAAGCGGGCCTTGCATCCTGCGAGGCATCCGATGACATACGTGAACTGTTGCTTTTGCTTAGGGCCCGAGCCAAATTTTCCCTAGCTTTGGCCACCGCCAGTACGCAGCGACGTGAATCAATCCCACCCGCAGGTCTTCCGGGTGTAAACCTTCAGAAGCTTGAGGAGGCTTGGGCTGCGATTAACGACGCGGTGTTATCTATAAAGGCGTCAGGCTGGGATTCCAACGTAGAGCAGCTTGTCGACATATGGGGGGCTACAGCGTCGGCACTCGGAAAGGCAGAGTCGATAATTGCAGACCTGAAGGATGCTGTGCAGAAGCGCCCGGACTTGCCTCATATCCATGAGGTCTTACGGGGCATTGCTGGTCAGTTATCGGACTTCACCCTCGCATTGTCGGCAAATGATCAGTTGCCCGATTCACCTGACAAGCATCTCTGGAACACGCTCTTGCTATATGAGACCGGTAAATTCCGGGCATGCTACCAAAGCTTTGGCACATACGTCGGCACCGTGGAACGCAGCCATCCGCTTTTTGGCTCGGCTGTCACCGCAGCTTCGATTTCTGCTCACAAATCAGTTCAGCCTGGCCTCGTGAAACAGTGGATGAGTCTGCTCGAATCAGATCCTGATTTAGCTCCCCAAGCCGCCCTCGCACATTTTTATCTCCAGTTGGAGATGAGCAGGTTGGCCAAAGATGAAGCTTTGAAGACGCTGCAGGCACGGTATGAGGAATTGGATCAGCCCGTGAGCATTGCACTCACACTCATCCACGAGCTTGATCCCACCGATTCAGACAGTGCGATGGAGTGTGTTCAACTCGCCGAAAGAATAACAGAGCACTACGTACTCTCGCCTGCGATGGCGGCGCGCCTCGGGATGGCGTTGGTAGCCTTGAAAGATTGGCAGGGCATCGTAGAACTGTGTCAAAGCAATAAAGTCCGCGTTGAGTCGGGTGATCGAATGGGGGCCTTCGAGGCATTGGCACTTGATCATCTAGGCGAAACGGAAAAAGCCCGCGATCGGTTGTTGAAAATTGTTGCTACAGGATCCGACGACCCACTGGCTCTGAACACCTATGCCACGATCGCCACTCGCTGCGGCTACGTCGATGACGCCGTAGAGGCGGCGGAGAGGGCTCTCGAAACTGCAAAGTCCAAAGGAGAACAGCTGGAGTTCGTGAAGTTACTGTTCTTTCTCATTCAGTTTTCCGACCCAACGAGCGACAGGCTATTGGAGCTGGCCCTGCGAGCAGGCGAACTGGTGGATCAGAGCGTAGAGAGCCAGGAAGGCACCTATTTGATGATGCATCTGAGCGGTACCCTGGGTGGACGCAGTGACATTGACCTTGCCACGGATAGGGAGCAATTCCGAACACGCGCTGATGCATTCTTCAGAAATTTCCCGAATTCCCGGATGCTCTGGAGAGGCGAGGCTCGAGATGGCGGCTCTGGCAGGGAGTTGGTTGAAAGCCTGAAAGCACTGACTGGGCTGACGCCCGACAGAGAAGCGTTCCAGAAGCGGTTGGAGCGTTCCCTACAGCAGGGATTAACCACCATCCCTTTCTCATGGCGCCCGCGACTGGTGCTGTCCTGCATTTGCGATGTCGTGCATCTGTGGGAAGTTGCCAAAGTGTCTAGCCGGGATGATCGCCAGTATCACCTGGCGATGGTCAACGATATTGGCTGGCAACCCGCCGGTGCCGATTCCCTGCGCAAGCGTGTGCCTCTGCTGGATTGGACAGCGCTGCTAGTCCTCAATGATTTGGGGCTCATCGACGCCGTCATCACTTTCTTCGGTCAAATTGCAGTGGCCAGAGCCACAATGGAGGAGCTTGCCGAGTTCACGAATCCTGTATTCGGAAGCCCGATGCGAAGCAAGTGCTTGGCACTACAGAACGCCTTGAAAGCCAATCTCGCTTCCATCCTTCAACCCTCCTCGTCAGAAGAAGCAAACGAAGCACTGCCCTCAAAAGTGATTGGGCGAAGCAACAGCGAAATGGCGGAGATATGCGCCAAAGAGCCAGAACGGTACCGGCTCTATTCTGATGACGAAGCGCTGCGCATTTTTTGCGCCGCAGGTTCCAAGGTGGATGGCTTCTGCACACTTGACGTCCTTTCCGCCCTGACAGAAGTTGGGCAGCTTTCACCACTTGAAAAAGCGGGCAAAATTGCCCAGCTGTGCGAATGGCGGGTCGGGATAATCGTACAGCTATCCGAAATTGTGCAGTTACTTCCTCCGGCTGTCTTTACTGCACGAACCGTACGTCAAGGCGTAGCAATCCTTGATGCAGAACCTGGGTTCATTTCAATGATCTCGGCGCTCTGGGATTACCGCGTACCCTTTGAAAAATCGCTGGGGCATGCAGCATCGGCGTTGCATGTACTGATGGAGCATGCTCAGCTTCCTGAGATTGGACTAGCTTCGCTGATGCGGCACTGGCATATCAAAGCAGCCATGAAAAAGGATGCTCCTGATCAGGCCCTTGAGACCATAGTCCTTCTGATCATCACCTCGGCACTCATGGGTCATTTGTCGAAGGCTTGCGCCAAACGACTTTGGGCGGTTTACAGGCTGTTGGTCGAGTCCCACCATGGTGACTACATGGACGAACGTCTAGAGATCGTCGCCATCCGGCTGCTAGGATCAAAATGTGCTCAGTTGGAATCCGTAGAGGCTGGCGAAGGTTTACGAATCTTTACCGAGCTCAATGAGAGCCTAACGAGGGGCACGATTGACCAGTACGAGTTCGCTAACGCCTACACGACAGCACGAATAGCGGTACAAAGCCCCAAATTTGAACGCTGAGTGCGAGGCCGCAAGCGATGGACGCTTCGCTATGAGGCTTCGGTGTAGTCCAGCCTGGGGACGATTCAATCGTCAAGTCGTGTAGATCAGAAGAGCTCAGTTGCACCGCCTGCTCAACTCCTCAATACCTTTCCGACTACTCGGCACTTTGTTGGTAATTCACTACCATCGTCCAGACGGCTCCCTACACCATGCACGGAGCAGCACCGGAGAGAACCATTTTTTGGGCGATAGGTTTACGACTCGCATTGGGCAGAGCCCATGCCGCGAGAGCCGTTTAGGCCAGTGAACTGGGGCTCTATAGCTTTGCCCTTCCGGACATGGCGTCAACGTAGATCAAGCCTCGTGTTTGAGCAGCCTTGATCTTGCAATCCAGCATCTGTGTGAACGTCAGTAATCCTTCCAATACGAGTATGAGATCGGCCCCGTCGATGAACACTGTCTTGATTGCTTTTCCGGCGATCAGCGAGGTCACAACCTGCTCACTGAAACCGTGGATCGAGATGAAGAGACCTCGGCCATACATTTTGCCTTCAACCTTGCCCGCAAACTGGTACACCGACTCGTTTGCAGCCGCCTTTTCTTGCCACTTCGCCTCGATAAGGTAGTGCTCTCCGTCGTACTTAATGGCGCCGTCAATCTGCTCACCCCTTTCTCGAAATGCCTCGGTCACTTCCAACGAAGAGACGCGAGCGAGCTCATGAAGAATTCGCTCCAAAGCATACCCGCGCTTACTTCCAGTTTGCTCGCCCTGAAGCAGCGAAATGAACTGCTTCTGGAGGTCTGGCAGGGTAGATTTGGCTGTTCGATTTTCTGACTCACGCCGCTCCCGCTCTTTTCTGAGTTCCTGGAGTTTATGGTCACGAATTTCCTGCAATTGCTTGAGGTGGGTGATCGCGTTCTGGGCGTGCGTACGATCCAGCTTTTGCAGCCGATCAAAGTAGTACTCGTCAAAATGCGTCCACGTGACAAGCGTTTGTAACATCGCCCTAAACTGACCCAGTCCCTCATCTGGCTTCTGGCTTAAGTGAGTAAACATCGCGTCAACGATCGCTGAGCGGGAGAGCGCCTTGTAATCACCCAAGGCGTTAATATCTGCCTTGGTACAGCTGTTGCTGCCAAAAAAACTCAGGATGTCGTCCTTTGGCCAAAGCACGTTGAGAATACACTGCCGCATGGCCAGCTTGATGTCGGATGGAAAACTCATTGAACAGTCCAAGCGCGTCAAAGGGAAGCCCAGTGTAAGGTCAGACGCTGCTTGCCACTACCACCTTTCAATTGACGGCTCACACCTCGCTCTTGCGCAGGAGCGCGTTAATTGAGCTAGCGACAACCGAGGGGCATTCAACCCCATCACTTGATCTATCAGACGAAGCGAGACAAGCTCCGAAACCCTGATCCGGCTCCCACCCGTGACGACCATTTTGACAAGGACGACTGCATGCCCAACGTACAACGGATACTCCTACCCGACACCAATCAGAGCCCTGTGCACATCATGGCAGGTGTCAAAGTTGCAGACCGTCTCTGCGAAACCTCCGGCACGCTCGAAGTCATTTTCTTGGTACCTGCCAAAGCATCACTCACCTCTGGCGCCCTCCATGAGGCGCTAGGGGCGACGATGCACAGCAAGCTGGTCAAAGGAATGCCTGTGACATTGCCTAGCGGCGCCCAGATGCGCTGCGAAACGATGAAGACCTTGAAATGGGTATCCAAACCATCCGTGCTGATCGCCATCTTTGCCGGCCAGGACATGATGGACAAAATCGATTCGCTGCAAAACCTGGTAGCTGTCGTAGCTGTCCCATGGACGCCCGATGCAATTGAAAATTGGAATAGAACCTGGTCACCCCAAGTGCTGGGTAAACCCACAAAATCTGGGAAGTCTGCTGCCCCGGCGATCAAGCTCATCGCCGATCCAATCGTTGAGCAAGCAATGAAGTCCCTGACCTCAGTGATCAACTTGGGCACCGCCGTCCTAAACGCCTCCGATGATGACCACGCCAAACGCACCCTTAGAATCCTGCGCTCGCGTAACCACCAAGAGCCGGCAGAGAACATCAAGCTTTGGGCGATCAAGAATGGCTGGCTTCCGAAAGCAGCAGAGCGGCTGGAGACCTTGGCTGAAAAGACGTTCGCTTTGCGTTCAAAACCGAGGCTCGATAACCCGGTTCACGCCGAGCAGAGCTATCAGCGCTGGATGGACGCGGCGAAGTCCTAGCTCCCCTCTTGGCCCACAGCTGACAGGGTCAGCATCGAGGTATTCGTAGGATCGTGCCACCCACTGTTGCGCTACGCTGGCCCAGGTGCGGTCAGGCCTTACTCGCTTGACGCTGTCGCTGCCGAAATCGCTTTATGAATTCGGCATTTACCAGTTCATCGACAGCCAAATCCAGGCCACAGTTGACGAGCGAGGCCATGCCGCTATCAGACAGCGTGAATTCATCAGGGATGTAGCCACAATTTTTAATTCTGCTGCCGTCGATCCGCGTCATAAACGCCCTCACGAAATCTGAACGCCCTGATTTCCTACTTGCGGTGGCAGCTGCAGTAGCTGGGTCGGTGGCAGTCACCTCTGCGCGCTCGGCGTCGGTGCCGATTGCCTGAAGCACATCACTCAGCGGCGGCCAATATTTCAGGTCGAATTGGTACTGAAGACGATCCAGATCTTCTTTCACATAGCTCTCATACAGACCATTGTGCTCAGACGCTTCGTGCACGATATCCAAGATGTGATAGTGAGTATTCGAACGAAAACCTGAGTAGTTATGAATGGCATCACGCCGATCCAGCAATGCTGCCAATTGGTCAGCGAGCTCGCTAATCCGGCGGTTTACACCAACCAATTCCTCACGGGCTTGCCGCGCAGCTCGATTCTTCTGGAGGTTCCAGCCATCAGCAGTATGGAGGAAGACATCCCAGAAAATGAAGAGGGCTCTGGGTGCGTGCGCCAGGGAGGCATGAACCTCTTGGTACACCTCCGCAAGCTCTATGCGGCGCTTGAGCATGCCGTCGATGATGCTGGACATGTTCGGCCAGATTCGCTTGGCCTGAAGATCCTCCATCATAGTGCGCAGTAGGATTTCGCATTTTTGTACCGCTTCGGTAGATTCGTGGGGCACTTAGTGATACCTGTCTGATTTATGTCTGCATAGGCTAGCGTTCGGCACCTGCAGAGTCGGTACCTATTCAAAATTTTTCCAGCTCACGATAGGTACGCACGCATCCCATAGCGCAACGTTCATTGCGAAGGTACAGGCCCGCCGTCCTAATCAACCCGAAAATGCCCTCAAGGTTGATCTCTTCCAGACACCCAAAAAGCGTCCTGTCGCAACAGCGCTTAGGCCAGTAGACTGCTTGCCTCGATCACCGCTGACCTGAGCACCGGCTCGGCCACGAAGGAGAGGTTTTTTTCAAAACGTATACCAATCGGCGGTTAACTCTGACGCTGGCCGTGTAATCGCAGATCGCCAAGGTGTGACTCGATCGCCTCAGTTTTGCCACATTTGTTCAACACCTGACCCGTAATCCACCCCCCCTTCACTGCCAGTGAAATGCTCTCCCGAGCCATCGCGGGACAAGGTCTCGAAAACGAGCCGTCTAAGAGTCAACGCAATCTTTTAAGGAATTGCCATGAATGACAGAGAATTCATTTATCGACATCAGACCGCCGCTCCGTGGAGCAAAACCGATGGCGCCTCTTTACGCTTGCCCGTGGTAGATGACGCGGAGGCGTTGGCAGTATCGTTCGTATACTGGCCTAAGGGCAGATCTGATGGATCTGCGCATGATCCAGGTGGTTTGATTTTCGAAATCTGTGAGTGGTGCAAGGTCTTATCCCCTGACGGCGAGAAGCAATGGGATGTGAAATTCAGAAAAGCGATCGAGTTCTCTGGATCCGTCAGTGATTTGTTCAAACACAATGAGAACGTAGGTTTAGCTCGCGGAGTGAGAGAGCTATTCAGCAGGGGTACTCCCATTGAGGTCGAAGGCTTTGTAGCAGAGACGAAGGGCGAGCCCTACCTAGCGATCAAAGGGGCCAAAGACGCCATGGCCCGGTTTTATGGCATAGATTCTACTGCCATCACAGTCACCCTCCAGGAATAGCCAATACTTGGCCTAGGCTCCCGCCTGGGCCGTAACGAGCGTTACGGAAGGGGAACCGTCGAGGTGCATTCGCTTCTACAATCGCAGCAAGTAATCAACACAGAGGCGGTAAAGCGTTATGGCACGCAGATGGTTGAAGCAGGAACGCCGGACGAAAGAAGAGCTCTTCGACGCCTTGGTACGAAACGCCCTGGGCTTCGTGAATAGCTCTATCGACCATCTCCAAACCAAACCCAAGAATGCCATCGTCGATCTGTATACGGCGGTTGAGCTGTTCCTGAAAGCCCGGCTAATGAAAGAGCATTGGACGCTCATGCTTTCAAAGCCCGAGACCGGCGATCTTCAGAATCTCGCCGTAGGTGATTTTCTCTCCGTCTATCTCGATGACGCGCTCAACAGAATCCCATCCATTCTTGGCGAGAAAATCGACAAGAACGCCTCTGACAACTTCAAGGCACTGGGCGAGCACCGAAATCAGATTGTCCATTTCGCACATTCAGGTATGGATAATCCGAGCAAGACACAGGCCGGCGTGATCGCCGAGGCTTGGGCATCTTGGCACTACCTGCATGCGCTTCTGACCGGGTTATGGGAAGGCGTGTTTCAACCCTATGCAGTAGAGCTTCAAGTGCTCAACCAGCGCATGATGCGCCAGGGCGAATTCATCAAAACCCGATTCGAAATCCTGAAGCCTCAAATCGAGATCCAAGAGAAGAAAGGCAAAAAAATCGTCCCCTGCGGCCATTGCCACATGCCCGCCGCTATTGTTGGCGAGACTCACTCATGGGGTACTGACTACACCTGCATGGTGTGTGGCGTCGACGACACTGCTGTGGAAGAGTGCAACGCAGAGCTGCCCTGCCCCACCTGCAACGCTCCGTTTAAATTCTTCCAAAAGGGTTTAAACGCCTGTCCAAGCTGCGGTCACGACATCACCACTGACGTCCTGACCAACCTCTGCGCCAAGCATTTTACCCAGGGAGATGAATGGTGTGAGGAAGGCCAGGAGCATATCGCGTCCTGCCACAAGTGCGAGCACCCTGAGCCTTCAGTATTCTTTATCGACGGGATGTGGAGCTGTGTATCGTGCTTCGACCGGGGCTGGGGTGCTGTCACGTGTGAGCGATGCGATGAATTCGTCACTGGGGATATGGAGAGAATCCAATACTTTGCCTGCCACAAATGTGAGCCCCTGGTCAGGGAGCAGATGCTGCGCATGGTTGAGACTAATGAGAGCGGTAGTCGGGCTGAGGGTAGCGAGGAGCCTGCGCCAATAGTTCAAGAATGATGGGAATGGTATCTACACCTCATGACGACGGAAGACTCAGCCATTCAGGATGAGATGGCTGATGCATCTGAGACAAACGACCAGAATCGCCTACGTCCGTGATCCAAAAACCGTGTTGATGGTCTGTATGTAATAACCACCCTGAACCATTCCGACTGCTCCACAAGCGATTGCGTAACTCAGGTCTCCCCCATGACAGAAATTTACACCTTGGATCAGAATTACTTCCGTTCGGAGGAGCTGAAGCAATTAATTGAAGACAGGCCCAAGGCCAAGTTTTTAATTCCGGACGCTGCACTCCTCGAAATGTGCAAAGGCCTCCAATGGCGCGAAACCATGCGCGGATCACTGGCCACCCTGTCGTCTATTCCCGGTCGCGTGTCGGTTTCGCTTTCTGTCGGCGTCGCGTTTCAAATGGAGTGCGCCGAGCTGAAAAGCATGGAAGGTCGCTTGGTCGACAAAGCTTTCACCAAGGTCGTTCGAAGGGCGATGAACGATTTGAAAGCAGGATCTGATTCACCTGCCGGGCTAGGCCTCATCGCTGCACATATCGAGGAAATTCAGCCAGATATTGAAAAGCACGAGCTAAATCATGTCAAAAATCAAGAAAAGTTCTTGAAAAGAGACGGCCTGCTGAAAACGGTTTTGGGGCCGACCGCATCCAAAGAACTACGGCAAACCCCACCGGATGAGCATCGTCTTGGGGCTATTTATTCAATGGCCTTTGAGTGTGCGACAGTATTTCTCAGGAAAAAAGGATTTTCGGACGTCCGCATCAAAGGGTTTCTGAAAACTAAGCCACTCGTTCTGAGGTATTTCATATCTTGCTTTTGGCACAATATGGAATGGGTCAGCAAGGGTGGGATCGACAGTCGCCCCGCCGCTCGCATAACAAACGACTTGATTGATCAGGATTATGTAATTACAGCTTCATTCTTTGGCAAGCTGTTGACCAAGGACACCCCGGTCGCAAGAGCCTATTCGGAAATGAAACAACTCCTAGGGATTCTCCGAT
>NZ_JAMDGZ010000071.1 GCF_028656935.1 Pseudomonas rubra | reverse complement strand
CTACCTGACAGCGTACCTGCTCATATAGTGCTCTCGTGTGGATCAGAAGATCCAGATCGTCAATTGACTTAACGAAGGTGTCGAAGGCCACTTTCAAAAGCCCTTCGTTCGCCCAGCTCTGAGTCATTGCCGTGCGAGCGCTCACCAAGGAGGCCCTGCGTCGAAGAAGGCTCTGAAGCTTGCCGTAGACGGCCGGAGGTGGGCTCCAAGGGCGAAGATCCGCCCCCTCGTTTTTCAAAAATCGAGACAATAACCGGGCATCCGAAGGGTCTGTTTTTACTCGCCCTCCAACGCTTTTTCTGTAGTTGCTCAGTTGAAATCCATCAATGATGTAGACGGTCAGACCCGCACCATGAGCCAGCTCAACCAAGTCCAGGTGATAGATGTTGGTCGCTTCAACAGAGAGGGCAGTATTGCGCGGTTGTTGTTTCAACCAGCGCTTGATTTCAAGTTTGGAATTTTTCAGTCTGATGAGCTCATCACGGTCATCGTGATGAACAACCAGCTCAGCTTTGGCAACATCCACGCCCACGATCAACTTATCTACCCGCATTGCCATGGACGGCTCCTGAGGTTATGGTTTTTCGGCTTGAAGGGGTTTCACCAAGAGGCGCTGGCTTGCTTCTATCGTCGCTTGAAAACGATGCATTCTTTAT
>NZ_JAMDGZ010000070.1 GCF_028656935.1 Pseudomonas rubra | reverse complement strand
GGATTCTCCGATCAAGTCAGCACAGATCATCTGACCTGTGCTGAAATAGCCCTCCGCCCAACTGTCCCCGAGCAAGCCTCCACCCCATGAGTCAGATGAGCTTTTCCGATTTCGAATACGCCGGTAAGCGCAAGCAAACCCGTCGTGAGCGTTTCCTGGCCGAGATGGAACAGGTCGTGCCGTGGAGCGGACTGGTCGCGTTGATCGAACCGCATTACCCAAAGGCAGGTGGCGGTCGCAAACCCTATCCATTGGAAACCATGCTGCGCATTCATCTGCTGCAAAACTGGTTTTCACTGAGTGACCCGGCTATGGAAGAAGCGCTGTACGAGATCACTTCGATGCGCCAGTTTGCTCGACTGACGCTCAGCGCTCCGATCCCCGAAGACACGACGATCATGAATTTCCGGCACCTGCTGGAGAAGCACCAGTTGGCGGCAGGCATCCTGGAAACCATCAACGCCTACCTGCGAGACAAAGGCTTGTCGCTGCGCCAGGGCACAATCGTCGATGCCACGATCATCCACGCGCCCAGTTCGACCAAGAACAAGGAGGGCAAACGCGATCCGGAAATGCACCAGACGAAGAAGGGAAACCAGTACTTCTTCGGCATGAAAGCGCATATCGGAGCCGATGCTGAATCGGGTCTGGTACATCATGTCCATGGCACCGCCGCCAACGTGGCTGACGTGACGGAAGTTGCCCATCTGTTGCATGGTGACGAGAATGTTGTCTGTGCTGATGCGGGTTACACCGGCGTAGAGAAGCGGCCTGAACATGACGGTCGGCAGGTGATCTGGCAGATCGCAGCACGCCGCAGTACTTACAAAAAGTTGAGTAAGCGCAGCGTCCTGTACAAGGCAAAACGCAGGATTGAAAAGGTCAAAGCCCAGGCAAGGGCCAAGGTCGAACACCCATTTCGTGTCATCAAGCGGCAGTTCGGTTACGTGAAAACTCGTTTCCGCGGGTTGGCCAAGAACACGGCACAACTGACCACGCTATTTGCGTTGTCAAATCTGTGGATGGCCCGGCGGCAACTATTGAGCGTGACGGGAGAGGTGCGCCTGTGATGCAGAAAAACCAGAGGCGTCTCTGGTTTTTTGTGTAATGCGCGGCTGAAAAACCGGCTGAACCGACGCTGCATACGATCAGGGGACGGATATTTGGTGACTTGTTCGGAGCATCC
>NZ_JAMDGZ010000069.1 GCF_028656935.1 Pseudomonas rubra | reverse complement strand
AGGGGTTTTGTCTTTCTGGCGCCGCTCCTATGGATCTCACATCAGTTAGAATGGCCCCCTCGCGTTGACTCAGAAGTTCACTATGTCAGAACCTGCCGACCCTCATCAGCTCGCCGACCTGCCCCTGGACGATCTGGTGGCCTGTCACGAATGCGACCTGCTGATGCGCAAGCCTGTGCTCAAACAGGATGAAAAGGCGCATTGTCCGCGCTGTGGTTACGAGCTCTACGCCCATCGACATAATGTGGTTCAGCGCAGCCTGGCCCTGGTACTGGCAGCTTTGCTGCTATACGTGCCGGCCAACTTCCTGCCGATCATGCAACTGCACCTGCTGGGGCAAAGCTCCAACGACACAGTTTGGAGTGGCGTGGTCGGGCTGTACAACACAGGTATGGGCGGCGTGGCAGTGGTGGTGTTTCTCTGCAGCATGGCCATTCCCTTGCTCAAGCTGCTGTGCCAGTTGGCGGTACTGTTGAGTATTCGCCTGAACATCGGCCGCAGTTACGGTTTGTTGCTCTATCGGATTTATCACCATCTACGCGATTGGGGCATGCTCGAGGTGTATTTCATGGGCGTGCTGGTGGCGATGGTCAAGCTGGTCGACCTGGCGGAGCTGAGCCTGGGTTTGGGGCTGGCCTGCTTTATCAGTTTGTTGTTGGTGCAGGTGTGGCTGGAGGTGGTGATGTCACCCCACCAGATATGGAGTGCTTTATCGGGGGAAGACCTGCATGCGTGCGATTGATGCTGGCATTCTGGTTTGTGGCGACTGCCATGAACTGAACCGCCAGGAGCCGGACAGTGACGCGCAAACCTGCAACCGCTGCGGGGCAGTGGTGCACGCACGGCGGCCGAACAGCCTGGTGCGAACCTGGGCGTTGCTAATCACTTCGGCAATCCTCTACATCCCGGCCAATGTGCTGCCGATCATGACCGTCAGCGCCCTGGGTCAGGGTAGCCCGGACACCATCATGTCCGGCGTTATCACCTTGATGAAGCACGGCATGCTGCCGATTGCTGCGGTGGTGTTCATCGCCAGTATCCTGGTGCCAACCTTCAAGCTGGTGGGTATTGCCCTGCTGCTCTACTCGGTGCAGCGCCACCAACCGTTGTCGGCCCGGCAACGCATTTTGATGTACCGCTTCATTGAATTCATCGGACGCTGGTCGATGCTGGATATTTTCGTGATCGCCATTCTGGTGGCGGTGGTGAATTTCGGCAGGATCGCCAGTGTCGAAGCCAATTGGGGCGCTGTCGCCTTCGCCAGTGTGGTGATTTTGACAATGCTCGCTGCAGTAACCTTCGATCCCCGACTGATTTGGGATAACACGGAGTCGGATGACGACCATGAGTGATTTGCCTACGGCTAAAACCCGCCCAGCTTCGAACTGGTCGGCCATATGGATATTGCCCCTGATCGCCCTGGTGATCGGCGGCTGGCTTGGTTGGCAGGCCTATCGCGAGTCAGGGGTGAACATCCAGGTCCGCTTTGAAAGCGGCGAGGGTATCGTCGCCAACAAGACCGAAGTGGTCTTCAAGGGCATGTCGGTCGGTAAGGTCAAAGAGCTGGTACTCGATGCCAAGGGCAGCAAAACTGGCGTCATTGCCACCATCGAGATGAACAAGGAGGCCGAGCCCTACCTGAGCACCGGTACGCGCTTCTGGCTGGTCAAGCCAAGCGTCAGCCTGGCCGGGATCACTGGCCTTGAGACCCTGGTATCGGGTAACTACATTGCCGTAAGCCCAGGGCAGGGCGAGCCGATCAAGCGCTTCAAGGCGCTGGATGAGGCGCCGCCGCTGTCTGACAGCGAGCCGGGCTTGCACCTGACTCTCAAGGCTGACCGTCTGGGCTCGCTCAACCGCGACAGCCCGGTGTTCTACAAGCAGATCCAGGTCGGTCGGGTGAAAAGCTATCGCCTGGCCGATGACCAGGGCACGGTCGAGCTCAAAGTGTTCATCGAGCCGGCTTACACTGACCTGGTGCGCAAGCACACGCGCTTCTGGAACGCCAGTGGCGTCAGCATTGATGCCGACCTCTCCGGAGTTAAGGTGCGCAGCGAGTCGCTGGCCAGCATCGTCGCCGGTGGTATCGCGTTCGCTACGCCCGAGCACCGCAAGGACAGCCCGCCAACCGATCCGGGCCTGCCGTTTCGCCTGTACGAAGACTTCGATGCAGCTCAGGCCGGGATTCGCGCCAAGGTCAAACTCAGCGACTTTGAAGGCCTGCAGGCCGGTCGTACCCCGGTGATGTACAAAGGCATCCAGGTGGGCTCGCTAAAGACCCTCAAGGTCGATGCCGACCTGTCGAGCGCCACGGCTGAACTGACCCTCGATCCGCTGGCCGAGGACTACCTGGTCGATGGCACGCAATTCTGGGTGGTCAAGCCATCGATCTCCCTGGCCGGCATCACCGGCCTGGAAGCGCTGGTCAAAGGCAACTACATCGCCATCCGCCCGGGTGACAAGGGCGCCACCCCGCTGCGTGAGTTCGAGGCGCGGGCCAAGGCGCCGCCACTGGATCTCAAGGCGCCCGGGCTGCATCTGGTGCTGTACAGCGACAACCTAGGTTCACTGGAAGTGGGCAGTCCGATCCTCTACCGCCAGGTCAAAGTCGGTACGGTGCAGAGCTACCAGTTCTCGAAGAAGAGTAAACGCCTGCTGATTGGCGTACATATCGAGAAAGAGTACGCCGGCCTGGTCAACGGTTCGACGCGCTTCTGGAATGCTAGCGGCATCACCTTGAGTGGCGGGCTGTCGGGTATTCAGATCAAGAGTGAATCGCTGCAAAGCCTGATGGCCGGTGGTATCGCCTTCGACACACCTATCCCGAACGTGGCACTCAAGCGCCGTATTCCGTTCTTCAGTCTGTATGAGAATCAGGACGCGGCCAACCGCAGTGGGACTACGGTAACCATTCGTGTCGATCGCGCCGATGGCCTAAAGGTAGGTACGCCGGTTCGCTTCAAGGGCCTGGATGTTGGCAAGGTCGAGCAGGTCGACCTGACCAATGATCTGCAGGCGGTGCTGCTCAAGGTGCGCATTACCGAAGTGCCGGAGCGCATTGCCCGCGAAGGGACCCAGTTCTGGGTGGTCAAGCCGGCCCTGGGCATCGTCAAGACCGCCAACCTGGAAACCCTGGTTACCGGCCAGTACCTGGAAGTGCAGCCGGCAGTGAAGAATCTTGGGCCTCAGCGCAACTTCAATGCGTTGCCCCAGGCGCCGGATTTCTCTGAGCGCGAAGCCGGATTGTCGCTGGTGCTAAGTGCTGCGCGCCGGGGCTCGATCAAGCCGGGAGTGCCGGTCACCTACCGGGAGATTGCGGTGGGCAAGGTCACGGGTTTCGAATTGGGGCAGACAGCGGATCGAGTGCTGATCCATATCCTGATCGAGCCCAAGTACGCAGCACTGGTACGCGGTGGCAGCCGTTTCTGGAACAGCAGCGGCTTTGGCTTCGATATCGGCCTGTTCAAGGGCGCTACGGTGCGTACAGAGTCGCTGGAGACTCTGATCGAGGGTGGCATTGCCTTCGCAACGCCGGACGGCGAGAAGATGGGCAACCCGGCCCGACCCGAGCAGACCTTTGCCCTGTTCGACAAGGCTGAGGATGAATGGCTGCAGTGGGCGCCGAAGATTCAGATTGGTAAGTAGTCGTTAGCGATCGCGGGGCAAGCCCGCTCCTACACTGTGGGAGCGGGCTTGCCCCGCGATACTTTTTGGCACCAACACAAATTACAGGCAATAAAAAACCGACCCTGAGGTCGGTTCTTCAACAAGCATGTCGCTTAGGCAGCTGCAGCTTCTTTCAGCGCCTTGATGTGGCCATTCAGACGGCCTTTATGGCGAGCAGCCTTGTTCTTGTGGATGATACCTTTATCGGCCATACGGTCGATAACTGGAACAGCCAGAGTATAAGCAGCTTGCGCTTTTTCGGCGTCTTTTGCGTCGATGGCTTTAACTACATTCTTGATGTAGGTACGAACCATGGAACGCAGGCTGGCGTTGTGGCTGCGACGCTTCTCAGCCTGTTTTGCACGTTTTTTGGCGGAAGGTGAGTTGGCCACCGTCGAGCTCCTCGAAAGACTTGGTAAATAGCAAACAAAATAGGCCGCGAATCATGCCGATGAGTTAATCGGTTGTCAAGGGCACTTGCATGGTTCCGCTGAGTGGTCGTTCTGTACAAGGGAGTGATTCCCTTCTGCGGCACGACCTGTAAACTCGGGAGTTTTTGCTCTGCTTGCGTTGCGGCGCGGAGTATCGCACAACTGGGCACGTTGCGGCACAGCCCTTTATCCTCAGGCGTAAAAAACTTTCGATGAATCTTCTCAAATCCCTGGCCGCGGTCAGCTCCATCACCATGATCTCGCGGGTGCTGGGCTTTGTCCGTGACACCATCCTGGCGCGAGTTTTCGGTGCAGGCGTGGCCACCGACGCCTTCTTCATTGCCTTCAAACTGCCCAACCTGCTGCGGCGCATCTTTGCCGAAGGCGCGTTTTCCCAGGCGTTCGTGCCGATACTGGCTGAATACAAGACCCAGCAGGGCGAGGAGGCTACGCGCACCTTCATCGCCTACGTCAGCGGCCTGCTGACTTTGGTGCTGGCTGTGGTCACCGCGCTGGGGATCCTCGCCGCGCCGTGGGTGGTGTGGGTCACGGCACCGGGTTTTGTCGACAGTACCGAGAAATACCAGCTGACCACCGACCTGCTGCGGGTGACGTTTCCTTATATATTGCTGATCTCGCTGTCATCGCTGGCCGGGGCCATCCTCAATACCTGGAACCGCTTTTCGGTGCCGGCCTTCGTGCCGACCCTGCTCAACGTGGCGATGATTGGCTTTACCCTGTTCCTGACCCCGTACTTCGACCCGCCGATCATGGCCCTGGCCTGGGGTGTGCTGGCGGGTGGCCTGGCGCAACTGTTGTACCAGCTGCCTCATTTGAAGAAGATCGGCATGCTCGTGCTGCCGCGTCTGAACGTACGCGATAGCGGCGTGTGGCGGGTGCTCAAGCAGATGCTGCCGGCGATCCTCGGGGTGTCGGTAAGCCAGATCTCGCTGATCATCAACACCATCTTCGCCTCGTTCCTGGTGGCAGGCTCGGTATCCTGGATGTACTACGCCGACCGCCTGATGGAGCTGCCCTCCGGGGTGCTCGGCGTGGCCCTGGGCACTATCCTGCTGCCCACCCTGGCCAAGACTTACGCTAACCGCGACCGCCACGAGTATTCGCGCATCCTCGACTGGGGCCTGCGTCTGTGCTTCCTGCTGGTGCTGCCATGTACCCTGGCCATGGCGATTCTGGCCGAGCCGTTGACTGTGGCGCTGTTCCAGTACGGTAAATTCAGCGCCTTCGACGCGGCGATGACCCAGCGCGCGCTGGTCGCCTATTCGGTCGGCCTGCTGGCGATTATCCTGGTCAAGGTGCTGGCTCCAGGCTTTTATGCACAGCAGAACATCCGTACGCCGGTGAAGATCGCCATCTTTACCCTGGTCTGTACCCAACTATTCAACCTGATGTTCGTCTCTCACCTGCAGCACGCCGGCCTGGCCTTGGCCATCAGCCTTGGTGCCTGCCTGAACGCCGGCTTGCTGTACTGGAAGCTGCGCCAGCAGCAGTTGTTCCAGCCACAACCGGGCTGGGCCAAGTTCCTCGCCAAGCTGGTGGTAGCGGTGCTGCTGATGTCGGCGGTATTACTGGTGGGCATGCATTACATGCCAGCCTGGGCCGAAGGGCAGATGCTTGAGCGCTTCCTGCGCCTGGGCGCGCTGATCCTGGCTGGAGTCGTGACCTATTTCGGCTGTCTGTTGCTGTTTGGATTCCGCCCGCGTGACTTTGCCCGCAACGCGTTGCATTAAGGCGTAATGACGGTCAGACGTCGGTTTTACACATTCCACGCCACGGGGTGACGCTGCTGCCTGTCGTCAGCGCCCGGGTGTGGTTATAATCGACCACTTTATGAGCAAGAAGCGCGTTATGCAGCTGGTTCGAGGCCTCCACAACCTGCGCCCCCAGCACCGGGGCTGTGTCGCCACTATTGGCAACTTCGACGGTGTTCACCGCGGCCACCAGGCAATCCTGGCGCGCCTGCGTGAGCGAGCGGATGAGTTGGGCGTGCCCAGCTGCGTGGTGATTTTCGAACCACAGCCGCGTGAGTACTTCGCCCCCGACACCGCGCCCGCGCGCCTGGCCCGCCTGCGCGACAAGGTCGCCCTGCTGGCCGCCGCCGGTGTTGAGCGGGTGCTGTGCCTGGCGTTCAACCAGCGCCTGAGCAAGCTCAGTGCCGCCGAGTTCGTCGACACCATCCTGGTCGATGGCCTGGGTGTGCAGCATCTGGAAGTGGGGGACGATTTCCGCTTTGGTTGCGACCGGGTAGGCGATTTCGAATTCCTCCAGCAGGCCGGCCTGAGCCAGGGCTTCACCGTTGAAGCGGCGCAAACCGTCGAGCTCGATGGTCTGCGGGTCAGCAGCACACAAGTACGCGATGCGCTGGCCAACGCCGATTTCGCCCTGGCCGAACGTCTGCTCGGGCGGCCGTTCCGTATCTGCGGGCGGGTGCTGCACGGGCAGAAGCTGGCGCGCCAGCTGGGTACGCCGACCGCCAACATCCAGCTCAAACGCCATCGCGTGCCGCTCACCGGGGTCTACCTGGTCAGCGTCGAGCTCGATGGCAATAACTGGCCGGGCGTCGCCAACATTGGCGTACGGCCTACTGTTTCAGGTGATGGCAAAGCCCACCTGGAAGTACATCTTCTGGATTTTGCCGGCGATCTCTATGGCCGGCGTCTGACGGTGGAATTCCACCACAAGCTGCGTGAAGAGCAGCGATTCGCCTCCCTGGAGGCGCTGAAGTCGGCGATCGATGCGGATATCGCCGCCGCACGTGCCCATTGGCACGGTCAACCGCTAACGAAGAGCCTGAAATGACCGACTATAAAGCCACGCTAAACCTTCCGGACACCGCCTTCCCGATGAAGGCCGGCCTGCCACAGCGCGAACCGCAGATCCTGCAGCGCTGGGACAGCATTGGCCTGTACCAGAAGCTGCGCGAAATTGGCAAGGATCGTCCGAAGTTCGTGCTGCACGACGGCCCGCCCTACGCCAACGGCAAGATCCACATCGGTCATGCGCTGAACAAGATTCTCAAGGACATGATTCTCCGCTCCAAGACCCTGTCCGGTTTCGACGCCCCGTACGTCCCAGGCTGGGACTGCCACGGCCTGCCGATCGAGCACAAGGTCGAAGTGACACACGGCAAGCACCTGAGCGCTGACCAGACCCGCGAGCTGTGCCGCGCCTACGCCGCCGAGCAGATCGAAGGGCAGAAGACCGAGTTCATCCGCCTGGGTGTACTGGGTGAATGGGACAACCCGTACAAGACCATGAACTTTGCCAACGAAGCCGGTGAAATCCGCGCGCTGGCCGAGATGGTCAAGCACGGCTTCGTGTTCAAGGGCCTCAAGCCTGTGAACTGGTGCTTCGATTGCGGTTCGGCCCTGGCCGAAGCCGAAGTCGAGTACGCCGACAAGAAATCGCAGACCATCGACGTCGCCTTCCCGGTGGTCGATCAAGCCAAGCTGGCTGCCGCCTTTGGCCTGGCCTCGCTGGCCAAGCCTGCCGCGATCGTGATCTGGACCACCACCCCGTGGACCATCCCGGCCAACCAGGCACTGAACGTCCATCCGGAGTTCAAGTACGCCCTGGTCGATACCGGCGACAAGCTGCTGGTGCTGGCTGAAGAGCTGGTCGAGCCGTGCCTGAAGCGTTATTCGCTGGAAGGTTCGGTAATCGCCACCGCAGAAGGTTCGGCCCTGGAGCTGATCAACTTCCGTCACCCGTTCTACGATCGCCTGTCGCCGGTGTACCTGGCCGACTACGTCGAACTGGGCGCCGGTACCGGTGTGGTTCACTCCTCGCCAGCCTACGGTGAAGACGACTTCGTGACCTGCAAGCGTTACGGCATGGTCAACGACGACATCCTCACCCCGGTGCAGAGCAACGGCGTGTACGTGCCATCGCTGGAGTTCTTCGGCGGCCAGTTCATCTGGAAGGCCAACCCGGCCATCGTCGAAAAACTCTCTGAAGTCGGTGCGCTGATGCACACCGAAACCATCAGCCACAGCTACATGCACTGCTGGCGCCACAAGACCCCGCTGATCTATCGCGCCACCGCGCAATGGTTCGTCGGCATGGACAAGCAGCCGGACAACGGCGAGACCCTGCGCAAGCGCGCGGTCCAGGCCATCGAGCAGACCAAGTTCGTCCCGGCCTGGGGCCAGGCACGCCTGCACTCGATGATCGCCAACCGTCCGGACTGGTGCATCTCGCGTCAGCGCAACTGGGGTGTACCGATCCCGTTCTTCCTCGACAAGCAAACCGGCGAGCTGCACCCGCGCACCGTCGAGCTGATGGAAGAAGTGGCCAAGCGCGTCGAAAAAGAAGGGATCGAAGCCTGGTTCAAGCTCGATGCCGCCGAGCTGCTCGGTGACGAGGCCGGTCAATACGACAAGATCGCCGACACCCTCGACGTCTGGTTCGACTCCGGTACCACCCACTGGCACGTGCTGCGCGGCTCGCACAGCATCGGTCACGACACCGGCCCGCGCGCCGACCTGTACCTGGAAGGTTCCGACCAGCACCGTGGCTGGTTCCACTCGTCCTTGCTGACCGGTTGCGCCATCGACAACCACGCGCCGTACCGCGAACTGCTGACGCACGGCTTCACCGTCGACGAGAACGGCCGCAAGATGTCCAAGTCGCTGGGTAACACCATCGAGCCGCAGAAGGTCAACGACACCCTGGGTGCCGACATCCTGCGCCTGTGGGTTTCGGCCACCGACTACTCCGGTGAAATGGCGGTTTCCGAGCAGATCCTGCAACGCAGCGCCGACGCCTACCGGCGTATCCGCAACACCGCGCGCTTCCTGCTCTCCAACCTGACCGGTTTCGACCCGGCCCGCGACCTGCTGCCGGCCGAAGACATGCTGGCGCTGGACCGCTGGGCCGTCGACCGTACCCTGCTGCTGCAGCGCGAGCTGGAAGAGCACTACGGCGAATACCGCTTCTGGAACGTCTACTCCAAGGTCCACAACTTCTGCGTGCAGGAGCTGGGCGGCTTCTACCTGGACATCATCAAGGACCGTCAGTACACCACGGGCGCCAACAGTGTTGCCCGTCGTTCCTGCCAGACCGCGCTGTACCACATCAGCGAGGCGCTGGTGCGCTGGATCGCGCCGATCCTGGCGTTCACCGCCGATGAGCTGTGGCAGTACCTGCCGGGCGAGCGCAACGATTCGGTCATGCTCAACACCTGGTATGAAGGCCTGAGCGAGCTGCCAGACGGCTTCGAACTCGGTCGCGCCTACTGGGAGCGCGTGATGGCAGCCAAAACGGCGGTCAACAAAGAGCTGGAAAACCAGCGTGCGGCCAAGGCCATCGGTGGCAACCTACAAGCTGAAGTCACCCTGTTCGCCGACGACGCCCTGAGCGCCGACCTGAACAAGCTGGGCGACGAGCTGCGTTTCGTCCTGATCACCTCGGCAGCCAGCGTGGCGCCGTTTGTCCAGGCACCTGCCGATGCGGTCGAGACCGAAGTCCCTGGCCTGAAGCTCAAAGTGGTCAAGTCTGGCCATGCCAAGTGCGGCCGTTGCTGGCACTTCCGTGCAGACGTTGGCGCAAACCCCGAGCATCCGGAAATCTGTGCCCGTTGCGCCGACAACATCAGCGGCAATGGCGAGGTGCGCCACTATGCCTAACCCTGGTGTGGGGCGCTTCGGGCGCCTCAGCTGGCTGTGGCTGAGCGTGCTGGTCCTGGTCCTCGACCAGGCCAGCAAGTTCTACTTCGAAGGTGCGCTGAGCCTGTACCAGCAGATCGTGGTCATCCCTGATTACTTCAGCTGGACCCTGGCCTACAACACCGGTGCTGCCTTCAGCTTCCTGGCTGACAGCTCCGGCTGGCAGCGCTGGCTGTTCGCCCTGATCGCCGTGGTGGTCAGCGCCGTGCTGGTGGTCTGGCTCAAGCGCCTGGGGCGCAACGAGACCTGGCTGGCAGTGGCTTTGGCGCTGGTGCTTGGCGGCGCGCTAGGCAACCTCTACGACCGCATCGTGCTTGGCCACGTGGTCGATTTCATCCTGGTGCACTGGCAGAACCGCTGGTACTTCCCGGCCTTCAACCTGGCCGACAGCGCCATCTGCGTCGGTGCGGTGATGCTGGCGCTGGATATGTTCAAGAGCAAAAAGTCCGGAGAACCCGTCCATGACTGAGACCCGTATCGGCCAGAACACCGAAGTGACTCTGCACTTCGCACTGCACCTGGAAAACGGCGACACCGTCGACAGCACCTTCGACAAGACGCCAGCGGTGTTCAAGGTCGGTGATGGCAACCTGCTGCCAGGCTTCGAAGCAGCGATCTTTGGCTTTAAGGCTGGCGACAAGCGCACCGTGACCGTGGTCCCGGAGAACGCCTTCGGCCAGCCGAATCCGCAAAACGTGCAGATCATTCCCCGCTCGCAGTTCAACGACATGGAGCTGTCCGAAGGCCTGCTGGTGATTTTCAACGACGCCGCCAATGCCGAGTTGCCCGGAGTGGTCAAAGCATTCGATGACGCGCAAGTGACCATCGACTTCAACCACCCGCTGGCCGGCAAGACCTTGAACTTCGAGGTGGAAATCCTCGCGGTCCAGGCCCTTTGAGCCAGGAGTCACCCATGCAAATCAAACTCGCCAACCCCCGTGGCTTCTGTGCCGGCGTGGACCGGGCGATCGAGATCGTCAACCGCGCCCTGGAAGTCTTCGGCCCGCCGATCTATGTGCGCCATGAAGTGGTGCACAACAAGTTCGTGGTCGAGGACTTGCGCGCGCGCGGGGCAATCTTTGTCGAAGAGCTGGACCAGGTGCCGGATGACGTCATCGTCATCTTCAGCGCCCACGGTGTTTCCCAGGCCGTGCGCCAGGAAGCAGCTGGGCGTGGCCTGAAAGTGTTCGACGCTACCTGTCCGCTGGTCACCAAGGTGCACATCGAGGTGGCACGCTACAGCCGTGACGGTCGCGAATGCATCCTGATCGGCCACGCAGGCCACCCGGAAGTCGAAGGCACCATGGGCCAGTACGATGCCAGCAATGGCGGCGCCATCTACCTGGTCGAAGACGAGGACGATGTCACCAGCCTGCAGGTCAATGACCCGGACAAACTGGCGTTCGTGACCCAGACCACCCTGTCGATGGACGATACCAGCCGGGTGATCGATGCCCTGCGCGCACGCTTCCCCAACATCGGCGGGCCGCGCAAGGACGACATCTGCTACGCCACCCAGAACCGCCAGGACGCGGTCAAGCAGCTGGCCGATGAGTGCGACGTGGTCTTGGTGGTCGGCAGCCCGAACAGCTCCAACTCCAACCGCCTGCGTGAGCTGGCCGAGCGCATGTCGACGCCGGCCTACCTGATCGACGGCGCCGAAGACCTGAAAAAAAGCTGGTTCGATGGCGTCGAGCGCATTGGTATCACCGCCGGGGCCTCGGCGCCCGAGGTGCTGGTGCGTGGCGTGATCGAGCAGCTGCGGGCCTGGGGTGCCACGGGTGCCGAAGAACTCGATGGCCGCGAAGAGAACATCACTTTCTCGATGCCCAAAGAGCTGCGCGTACGTTCACTGATCTGACCCGCCAGCCGCGCACAGCGGCTGTTCGCCGGGCTCCTCGCGCAGGCTGACCCGGCCTGTGGGTGCCAGTACCACCCGGTACTGGCTGAAGGGATCGGGGCGCTGGCAGATAAACAGCGTCCCGGCCTGAAAAGCACCTCCCTCGTGCATGGGCACGCCCAGCCCGCTGAAGCGCACCTGCCGGGCCACCGGTTGATTGCCGACGATGCTCACCCGCTCAAGCCGCTGTTGATACAACAACTGCAGACCATCCTGTTCAAGAACCATGCGCCAGCCATTGCCCCAGTTGTCTTCCAGCGCCTGCAGGCGGACCACCTGATTACGCAGCAAAGCCTCGCTGCGTGCTGAACGCAGAGCGTGCGCCAGGTCGCGGGCGGCCGCCTGCTGTTGTAGCCCGCGGCTCATTGCGCTGTAGGCCGGCACGCCGATGTGCGCGAGCATCCCCACCAGTGCTAGTGCGAACATCATTTGTATCAGTGTTACGCCCTGTTGCTTCACCGTGCATTCCTCCCTGGAAGTGCTTCTATAGAGTCAGGCTGGCAGGCATGAGCGTCCAGTCGGCCAGGTTGGCAAACGGCTGTGGAAAAGTCGCAGGAGGGAAGACGCCATGGACGGCGAGCGGCAACAAGGGATGAGCCTGATCGAGGTGTTGTTGGCCATGCTGGTGCTGGGGCTTGGCCTGTTTTCAGCGGCGGGCGCGCAAGTGCGGGCGCTGCAGGCTACCGACAATGCATTGCACAGCACCCAGGCGGCGTATCAGCAGCATGGGGTACTTGAACTGGCGCGCATCAACGCCGCGCAGCCGGGGCCTCAGCGATGATCCGGCAAGGCGGTTTCGGCCTGGTCGAGGTGTTGTTGGCCCTGAGCCTCGGATTGTTGCTGATCCTCGGTGCCAGCCGCCTGTTTCTGCTGGCCACTCAGAACTGGCAGGCTCAGGGCATCGCTGCGCAATTGCAGGAAGATGCGCGCCTGACCTTGCAGCGTCTGGCCCAGGACATCCGCATGAGTGGCATGTTCGGTTGCCTGCGAGCAGATGCCATCAGTCATGTGCACCCGTCTTCGGCCCAGGCCTTTGCCCACCCGCTGGACATCACCCGGGCAGCGGATGGGCGTTTGCTGCAACTGAACCTGATCAGCGCCGAGCTGCCGGGCGCTGGCGGGCGGCCGAACTGGACGCTGATCACCGATTGCACCCAGCAGGCGCGGGTCTATCCCGAGCTACAGGGCGCGCCTGCCGGGCAGTACGCGATACCGATACGGCGCCAGGCCTATCGTGTTGAGGGCGCCAGCCTGATGCTCGGCAGCGGTGCCAGTTATGCACCGTTGATCGACAACCTCGGCGAACTGCGGGTAGACATCATCAGGCGAGATACTAGCGGTATCGCCGGTCTACGCCTGAGCCTGACCTTACTTGACCCGCAAGCACGGGTCAGGCCGCAGCAGTATCAACTCACGGTAGCGTTACGCAATGGCTAGGGCCGGGAGCCAGCGGGGGATGATCCTGCTGATCAGCCTGGTGCTGCTGGGACTGTTGGGTGTGCTTGGCATCTCGGCCATGGTCAGTGCCACCCTGCAGGTGCGCATGGCGGGCAACCTGGTGGCAGCCATGCAAAACTTCGAGCATGCCGAGCAGACTTTGCTGTTGGGTGAGGCACAGGTGGTACGGGCGCTGCCGTGCACTTACTGTTTGCCGCCGCCTGAGGCCGGGCGGGTGAGGGCGGCGGGCGTCTATCGTGGCGAAGGCGCAAGTTCCGGTCTGAGCTGGCACGGAGCTTCGAGCGGCTTCTACCTAGTGCAGAACCTTGGCCAGAGCACCCATGCCGCACAGCTGCCGGCCAACCTGGCGGTCACCCTGTACCGGATAACCGCCGTCAGCCATGGCGGGGCAGGGCGCAGCGTGCTGGAAAGCGTTTATGCACAGGCTGAAGACGAGGGCGCCCACCCACCCAGGCGCATCCTCTGGCGGCAACTTCATTAGGGGTTCGACTTATGTACAACCTGCACAAAGGCCTGAGCCTGATTGAACTGTTGCTTGTCGTCGCCGTGGTCGGCATGCTGGCGGGCATTGCCTATCCCAGCTACAGCGAACAGGTCCGCAAGGCCGCACGCACGGAAATTGCCGGGTTGCTGTTCGAAAGCACACAGCTGCTGGAGCGCCACTATTCACGCGCCGGCCAATATGCCGACAGCCAGGACCTGGTCACCCCCTTGGCGGCCGGGACCGAGCACTATCGGCTGCATGCCGTTCGGTATTCGGCGTCATTCATGCTCACCGCCCGACGTATCCCGGGAGGCTTGATGAGCAGTGACCGCTGCGCCGATTTTGAACTCGACCAGGCCGGTGTGCGTGGTAATCCGGGTGCCATTGATGGCGGCCGTGGCTGTTGGGGTGGTTGAGGGTTTACTTCAGACGTTGGATCAATACATGACCAAGCAAGTAGTGATTGTCGGTGGCGGGGTGATCGGCCTGCTGACAGCGTTCAACCTGGCGGCCGAGGTCGAGCAGGTGGTGCTGTGTGATCGTGGCGCGCTGGGCCAGGAGTCTTCCTGGGCCGGCGGCGGCATCGTTTCGCCGCTTTATCCGTGGCGCTACAGCGCGGCGGTGACGGCCCTGGCGCACTGGTCGCAGGATTTTTATCCACAGCTGGGCGAGCGCCTGTTCGCCAGCACTGGGGTTGACCCGGAGGTACACACCACCGGCCTGTACTGGCTGGACCTGGACGACGAAGCCCAGGCGCTGGCCTGGGCCAAGCGCGAAGGGCGGCCGTTGAGTGCTGTGGATATCTCGGCAGCCTATGACGCGGTACCGGTGCTGGGCGGTGGCTTCCAGCGCGCCATCTACATGGCCGGGGTTGCCAATGTGCGCAACCCGCGGCTGGTCAAATCCCTCAAGGCCGCCTTGCTGGCGCTGCCCAATGTGAGCATTCGCGAGCACTGCGAAATCACCGGCTTCAGCCGCGAGGGCGAGCGCATCACCGGTGTCGAAACCCTGAATGGGCCGATCCAGGCTGATCGCGTGGTGCTGACGGCTGGCGCCTGGAGCGGTGACTTGCTGCGGCCATTGGGGCTGGAGCTGCCGGTCGAGCCGGTAAAAGGGCAGATGATTCTGTACAAGTGCGCCGAAGACTTCTTGCCGAGCATGGTGCTGGCCAAAGGGCGTTATGCGATCCCCCGGCGTGATGGGCATATTCTGGTGGGCAGCACCCTGGAGCATGCCGGGTACGACAAGACCCCGACCGAAGAGGCCCTGGAAAGCCTGAAGGCGTCAGCGGTTGAATTGCTGCCGGCGCTGGCCGATGCCACTCCGGTGGCCCATTGGGCGGGGCTGCGGCCGGGTTCGCCTGAGGGTATTCCGTACATCGGCGAGGTGCCGGGCTATACCGGGCTGTGGCTGAACTGCGGGCACTACCGCAATGGCCTGGTGCTGGCGCCAGCGTCTTGCCAGTTGTTTGCCGATTTGTTGCTGGGGCGTGCGCCGATCATTGACCCGGCGCCGTATGCACCGGCTGGGCGATTGGCTGCTCTTTAGGGCCCTATCGCTGGCAAGCCAGCTCCCACAGGTACAGCAGAGGCCTGAAGATATCTGCTCTCCTGTGGGAGCTGGCTTGCCAGCGATGGCCGCGCCGCGCAATCAGCGCTGCGCCCCAGGCCCCTGCTCCAGGTGTGCCTGGCTGCAATACCACTGCGAGCCGCGATGCAAGGCCCGATCATTGGGCAAATGCACGCCGCAATGGGCGCAACGCACCATCTTCAGCGGGTCTTCGAGGCTGTTGTTCTGCGCAGCAGCGTTGCTGGCCTTGAACTTGCGCCACAGCCAGAACGCGGCGGCAATCAGGGCAATCCAGAAAAGTAGGCGAACCATGGTGTCCAGCTTTGTCAGTGAAGAGCCTTCAGTCTAGGGCTCGGGCATGAAAAAAGGGAGGCCTTGGCCTCCCTTTATCTATTACACGATTACACGATGGCTCAGTCGAACACACCGAAGGTCATGTAGCTGAACCAGGAGCGGTCGTCGTTGTTACCTTGCGCTTCGTGGTTCTCTTCCTGGATGACGTCACCGTTGGCATCTTTAGGCTGCAGCTCTTCCGGGATCGCGTCTTTGGCATCCTGATACTGCTTGATCACGTCCTGGTTTGCGCGGGTTTCGCCCGGCGGCAGCGGCGTGGCGGTATCGATCAGGCCCAGGGTGGCCTTGGACAGCCACGAGCGGTTGTCGGCCTCGTTCTGCTGCGGCACGAACTGGCCATCGACCAGGCTTGCGTGATCCGGGTAGTTGAGCTTGAGGGTTTCCAGGCTGGTGGCAGCCAGTTCGTCTAGATGCAGGCGCATGTAGGCTTCGGTCATCACCGCCAGGCCGTCGCCGACCGATGGGGTTTCCTGGAAGTTTTCGACTACGTAACGGCCACGGTTGGCGGCAGCGACATAGGCCTGACGGGTCAGGTAGTAGTCGGCCACGTGGATTTCGTAGGAGGCCAGCAGGTTGCGCAGGTAGATCATGCGCTGCTTGGCGTCTGGCGAATAGCGGCTGTTGGGGAAGCGGCTGGTCAGCTGGGCGAACTCGTTGTACGAGTCGCGGGCAGCACCTGGGTCACGCTTGGTCATGTCCAGCGGCAGGAAGCGCGCCAGCAGGCCGCGGTCCTGGTCGAAAGAGGTCAGACCCTTGAGGTAGTAGGCGTAGTCGACGTTCGGATGCTGTGGGTGCAAGCGAATGAAACGCTCGGCGGCAGACTTGGCGGCCTCCGGTTCAGCGTTCTTGTAGTTGGCGTAGATCAGCTCGAGCTGGGCCTGATCGGCATAGCGGCCGAACGGATAGCGCGATTCCAGAGCCTTGAGCTTGCTTGTGGCGCTGGTGTAGCTGTGGTTGTCCAGGTCGGCCTGCGCCTGCTGGTACAGCTCGGCTTCGCTCAGGTTTTCGTCGACGACTTCCTTCGAAGAACAAGCAGCGGTCAGTCCGAGGATGGCGATCAGCAGCAGGTGTTTCACTTGCATGGCGGCTTGCGTCCCTATGACGGCCGCTGTCTTGGGCGTGGCCGTCCTGTTATGATGAGCACCCCGATGCAACCCTCGGGGCAAAAGACGTCGTATTTAACCACAAGCGTGCAGTCGAAACCAAAGGCTGTACCGCCCGCTGATTCGAGCATGTCCGAGATCATTCAACTTCGCGCAGAGGTGCCGTCCGAATTGGGCGGGCAACGCCTCGACCAAATCGCCGCCCAATTGTTCGCTGAGCACTCGCGCTCGCGCCTGTCCACCTGGATCAAGGAGGGGCGCCTGACGGTTGATGGCGCAGTCCTGCGTCCGCGCGACATCGTCCATGGCGGCTCGCTGCTGGCGCTCGACGCCGAGCAGGAAGCCCAGGGCGAGTGGGTGGCTCAGGCCATCGAGCTGGACATCGTCTATGAAGATGACCACATCCTGGTGATCAACAAGCCTGCCGGGCTTGTGGTCCACCCGGCTGCCGGTCACGCCGATGGCACCTTGCTCAATGCCCTGCTGCACCACGTGCCGGACATCATCAATGTGCCGCGCGCCGGTATCGTCCACCGCCTGGACAAGGACACCACCGGTCTGATGGTGGTGGCCAAGACCATTCAGGCGCAGACCCAACTGGTCGCCCAGTTGCAAAGCCGTAGCGTCAGCCGCATCTATGAATGCATCGTGATCGGCGTGGTTACCGCTGGCGGCAAGATCAACGCGCCAATTGGCCGCCACGGTGGCCAGCGCCAGCGCATGGCGGTCACTGAAGGCGGCAAGCCGGCGGTCAGCCACTACCGCGTACTGGAGCGTTTCCGCTCGCACACCCACGTGCGGGTCAAGCTGGAAACCGGGCGTACCCACCAGATTCGCGTGCACATGGCCCACGTCAACTTCCCGTTGGTCGGCGACCCGGTCTATGGCGGGCGTTTCCGTATTCCGCCAGCGGCCAGCCTGACCATGGTCGATGCGCTCAAGACTTTCCCGCGCCAGGCCCTGCACGCACGCTTCCTGGAGCTCGATCACCCGGTGACCGGCGAGCGCATGGGCTGGGAGTCGGCGTTGCCGGATGATTTCGTCTGGCTGCTGTCGCTGCTCAAGCAGGACCGCGAGGCATTTGTCGGATGAGCGAGCTGACGCAAGCGTTGTTGATCCCTGACTGGCCTGCGCCAGCCGCGGTTCGCGCCTGCGTCACCACGCGTAGCGGCGGGGTCAGCCTGCCGCCCTATGAAAGCTTCAACCTCGGTGACCACGTTGGCGATGCGCCAGCAGCGGTGGCCGAGAACCGCCGACGCCTGACCGCCGCGTTCGGCATTCAGCCGGCCTGGCTCAAGCAGGTACATGGCGTTGTGGTGGCTGATGCCGACCCCAGCGTTATCGCCGAGGCCGATGCCAGCTACAGCGCCACCCCCGGTATTGCCTGCACGGTAATGACCGCCGATTGCCTGCCGGTGCTGTTCTGTGACCGCGTCGGTACCCGGGTGGCCGCCGCTCATGCGGGCTGGCGCGGGTTGGCCAATGGTGTTCTGGAAGCCACCCTGGACCGCCTGGCGCTGGCGCCAGAAGAGGTGCTGGTGTGGCTTGGCCCGGCCATCGGTCCGCAAGCCTTTGAAGTGGGCCTGGAAGTTCGCGACGCATTCACCGCCGTTCATCCGCAAACCGCCCAGGCCTTCGTGCCCGGTGCCCAACCCGGCAAGCTGATGGCCGATATTTACCAGCTGGCCCGTCTGCGCCTTGCGGCACGCGGTGTCAAAGCGGTTTATGGTGGTGGTTTGTGCACCGTCAGCGATCCGCGCTTCTATTCTTATCGGCGCACCCCCCTGGGTGGCCGCTTCGCTTCCCTGGTCTGGCTGGCACCGCGCTGACCTGGATCAAGCCCGTGTAGCTTGAATCTTCCAGAATCACCCTTATCTACAGTGGTATCTCTGGCAGGTTTTTATTCATCAGGTGTGTCCATCGCTCCGACCTGCCCAATAAAGGAAGGTAACCCATGCGAATAGACCGTTTGACCAGCAAACTTCAATTAGCGTTATCTGATTCCCAATCCCTGGCTGTGGGCATGGACCATCCAGCCATCGAGCCTGCGCACCTGTTGCAGGCCCTGATCGATCAGCAGGGTGGTTCGATCAAGCCGCTGCTGATGCAGGTCGGCTTCGACGTCAACAGCCTGCGCAAGGCGTTGAGCAAAGAGCTCGACCAACTGCCGAAAATCCAGAACCCCACGGGCGACGTGAACATGTCCCAGGACCTGGCGCGCCTGCTCAACCAGGCCGATCGCCTGGCCCAGCAAAAGGGCGACCAGTTCATCTCCAGTGAGCTGGTGCTGCTGGCGGCCATGGACGAGAACAGCAAAGTCGGCAAGTTGCTGCTCAGCCAGGGCGTCACCAAAAAGGCCCTGGAGAATGCCATCAGCAACCTGCGTGGCGGCGAGGCGGTCAATGATCCCAACGCCGAAGAGTCGCGCCAGGCCCTGGATAAATACACCGTCGACCTGACCAAGCGCGCCGAAGACGGCAAGCTTGACCCGGTGATCGGCCGTGACGATGAAATCCGCCGTACCATCCAGGTCCTGCAACGCCGTACCAAAAACAACCCGGTGCTGATCGGTGAGCCTGGCGTGGGCAAGACCGCCATCGCCGAAGGCTTGGCCCAGCGCATCATTAATGGTGAAGTGCCCGACGGCCTCAAAGGCAAGCGCCTGCTGTCGCTGGACATGGGCGCGCTGATCGCCGGGGCCAAGTTCCGCGGCGAGTTCGAAGAGCGCCTCAAGTCCCTGCTCAACGAGCTGTCCAAGCAGGAAGGGCAGATCATTCTGTTCATCGACGAGCTGCATACCATGGTCGGCGCCGGTAAAGGCGAAGGCTCGATGGATGCTGGCAACATGCTCAAGCCAGCCCTGGCCCGAGGCGAGTTGCACTGCGTTGGCGCCACCACGCTGAACGAGTATCGCCAGTACATTGAAAAGGACGCAGCGCTTGAGCGGCGTTTCCAGAAGGTGCTGGTAGAAGAGCCGAGCGAAGAAGACACCATCGCCATCCTGCGTGGCCTCAAGGAGCGTTACGAGGTGCACCACAAGGTGGCGATCACCGACGGCGCGATCATCGCCGCGGCCAAGCTCAGCCATCGCTACATCACCGACCGTCAGTTGCCGGACAAGGCCATCGACCTGATCGACGAAGCGGCCAGCCGCATCCGCATGGAGATCGACTCCAAGCCCGAAGTGCTCGACCGTCTGGAGCGCCGCCTGATTCAACTGAAGGTTGAGTCCCAGGCGCTGAAGAAAGAAGACGACGAAGCGGCAATCAAGCGCCTGGAGAAGCTCACCGAAGAGATTGCCCGGCTTGAGCGCGAGTACGCTGACCTGGAAGAGGTCTGGACTTCGGAAAAAGCCGAAGTGCAGGGCTCGGCGCAGATCCAGCAAAAAATCGAGCAGTCGCGTCAGGAGCTTGAAGCAGCCCGCCGCAAAGGTGACCTCAGCCGCATGGCCGAGCTGCAGTACGGGGTAATCCCGGACCTTGAGCGCAGCCTGCAGATGGTCGACCAGCACGGCAAGGCCGAGAACCAGTTGCTGCGTAACAAGGTGACTGAGGAAGAAATCGCCGAAGTGGTTTCCAAGTGGACCGGCATCCCGGTGTCGAAGATGCTTGAAGGCGAGCGGGAAAAACTGCTGAAGATGGAAAGCCTGCTGCACGATCGGGTGATCGGCCAGGACGAAGCGGTCGTGGCGGTTTCCAACGCCGTGCGCCGTTCGCGTGCAGGCCTGTCGGACCCGAATCGCCCAAGCGGCTCGTTCCTGTTCCTCGGCCCGACCGGTGTCGGTAAAACCGAGCTGTGCAAGGCGCTGGCCGAATTCCTCTTTGATACAGAAGAGGCAATGGTGCGTATCGACATGTCCGAGTTCATGGAGAAACACTCCGTGGCTCGCCTGATCGGGGCGCCACCAGGCTATGTAGGTTATGAAGAGGGTGGCTACCTGACCGAAGCGGTGCGGCGCAAACCTTATGCGGTGGTGCTGCTCGACGAGGTCGAGAAGGCTCACCCGGATGTGTTCAACGTGTTGCTGCAGGTGCTTGAAGACGGTCGCCTGACTGACAGCCACGGGCGCACGGTGGATTTCCGCAATACCGTAATCGTCATGACCTCCAACCTGGGCTCTTCGCAGATCCAGGAACTGGTGGGCGATCGTGAAGCGCAGCGTGCGGCGGTGATGGATGCCGTGGGCGTGCACTTCAGGCCGGAGTTCATCAACCGGATCGACGAAGTGGTGGTGTTCGAGCCTCTGGGCCGCGAGCAGATCGCTGGCATTACCCAGATCCAGCTCGGTCGTCTGCGCGGGCGCCTGGCCGAACGTGAGCTGAGCCTTGAGCTGAGCCCCGAGGCGCTGGATAAACTGATCGCCGTCGGTTACGACCCGGTCTATGGCGCACGGCCGCTCAAACGCGCGATCCAGCGCTGGATCGAGAACCCGTTGGCGCAGCTGATCCTGTCAGGCAAGTTCCTGCCAGGTAGCGCCATCACGGCGAAAGTGGAGGGCGAAGAGATCGTCTTCGCCTGAGTTTTCGGCGGGTTACGTTAAGGCCTCGATTTTCGAGGCCTTTTTTCTTTGCTTTTTTTCTCGAGTGCTTGTAAAGTGCGCCCCGCTGTATGTCGCCCCGCAGGTTTCCGGCAAAATTGGGAATCTGAAAAAAAGTTGCAAATCAGTAAGTTGAATGCAAATTAAGGGTTGACAAGGGTTTTGAAAGTTGTAGAATAGCGCGCCTCAGAGACATGAACGCAGCGATGCACAAGGTCGAAGAGTTCGAAGCGGTAGTGATACAGCACTCGAAATTGCAGCACTGTTGTAATTGAAATTGATAGTTCCGCGATAGCTCAGTCGGTAGAGCAAATGACTGTTAATCATTGGGTCCCAGGTTCGAGTCCTGGTCGCGGAGCCAAATTTCAAGCCGGGGTATAGCGCAGTCCGGTAGCGCGCCTGCTTTGGGAGCAGGATGTCAGGAGTTCGAATCCCCTTACCCCGACCATTTTTGGGTCGTTAGCTCAGTTGGTAGAGCAGTTGGCTTTTAACCAATTGGTCGTAGGTTCGAATCCTACACGACCCACCATTTTTGAAGCCGGTACGCTGGGTTCAAATCTTAAAAGGTTGGTTTGCCATTAGCAGCCAGCCATAAAAAAGGCGCCTTAATTGGTGCCTTTTTTTTACCGGGGTATAGCGCAGTCCGGTAGCGCGCCTGCTTTGGGAGCAGGATGTCAGGAGTTCGAATCCCCTTACCCCGACCATCTTCAGAAAGAAGGGCACCTTGCAAAAGGTGCCCTTTTTTCGTTTCTGCGCGCTGCCTGATACTATCCGGCTATTTCCGGCAAGGGAGCTGCGCCATGACGTTGAAAGCCTCTGTCTACATCGCCACCAGCCTCGACGGCTTCATTGCCCGCGAGAGCGGCGAGCTGGACTGGCTGATGGTTGCCACCAGCTCCAGTGACGATCATGGGTACGCCGCCTACATGGCGACCATCGACACCCTGGTCATGGGTCGCAATACCTTCGAAAAAATCCTGACCTTTGGCGAGTGGTCGTATCCACACAAGCGTGTCGTGGTGTTGAGCAGCACCCTGGGGGCGGCAGATGTCGCCAACGGGGTCGAGGTGCATCCCGGGCCGATTGCCGAACTGGTCGATTATTTGCGCGACACTGGCGCCCAGAGCCTGTACCTGGATGGTGGGCAAGTGATTCAGGGCTTTTTGCGCGAAGGGCGGCTGGATGAACTGACCATTACCCGGATACCGGTACTGCTGGGCAGTGGCATCCCCTTGTTCGGGGCCCTGGCGGCGGATGTGACGCTGCAGCATTTGCGCAGCACCACTTTTGAGAGCGGGTTTGTGCAGAGTACTTATCGGGTACTCAAGTAGAGCTTACAGCGCGGACCTGTGGGAGCTGGCTTGCCAGCGATGAGGCCAGAGCAGCCAGCTCATTTTGCATGGCCGGGATTGCGACCGCTTCGCGGTCGATCGCTGGCAAGCCAGCTCCCACAGTAGTTTCATCAAGTTCACCTTCTGAGGTAAACACAGAATTCTGTGGGAGCGGGCTTGCCCCGCGAAAAGGCCGTTAAATCAGTGCAACTTCAACCGCGGCTCAGTCCCGCGGCCAATCCGGCTACCGAGCATCAGCATCAACGTGCGGAAGGTCCCGTACAGTGCCATCTGGTGCATGCGATACAGCGACACATAGAACATCCGCGCCAGCCAGCCTTCAAGCATCACGCTACCAGTCAGGTTGCCCATCAGGTTGCCCACAGCCGAGAAGCGCGACAGCGATACCAGCGAACCATAATCCCGATACGCATAGGTCGGCAGCGGCTTGCCTTCCAGGCGCGCCTTCAAGCCCTTGGCCAGCAATGATGCCTGCTGGTGCGCAGCCTGCGCCCGGGGGGGCACGTTGCGGTCGCTGCCTGGTTGCGGGCAGGCGGCGCAGTCACCGAAGGCAAAGATATTGTCGTCCAGAGTGGTTTGCAGGGTAGGGCGGACCACCAGCTGGTTGATGCGGTTGGTTTCCAGGCCGTCGATGTCCTTGAGGAACCCCGGTGCGCGAATACCTGCCGCCCAGACCTTGAGGCTGGCCTGAATCACCTCGCCCGTGCTGGTGCGCAACTCGTCTGCCGTCACTTCACTGACCGACGCGTTGGTCATCACCGTCACCCCGAGCTTTTCCAGGGTTTTGTGCACCGGCACGCTGATGCGCTCCGGCAGGGCAGGCAACACCCGCGGGCCGGCTTCGATCAGGGTGATGTGCATATCTTTGGGCTGAATCCGGTCCAGGCCATAGGCCGCTAGCTCGTGGGCCGCGTGATGCAGTTCGGCGGCCAGCTCCACACCGGTGGCGCCGGCGCCGACAATGGCGACGCTGATGCGTTCACTGGCCTGGTCGCCGGCATGGGCGCGCAGGTAATGGTTGAGCAGTTGCTGGTGGAAGCGCTCGGCCTGTTTGCGGGTGTCGAGGAACAGGCAGTGCTGCGCCGCGCCCAGGGTACCGAAGTCATTGGTGTTGCTGCCCACCGCGATCACCAGGGTGTCGTAACCCAAGGTGCGCGCCGGCAGCAGCTCACGGCCGTCTTCATCGAGGGTGGCGGCCAGCTGGATCTGCTTGGTCTCGCGGTCCAGGCCACTCATGCGCCCAAGCTGGAACTGGAAGTGATTCCACTTGGCCTGGGCCACGTAGTTGAGCTCGTCTTCGGACGAGTTGAGCGAGCCGGCGGCCACTTCGTGCAGCAGCGGCTTCCAGATGTGGGTCAGGTTGGCGTCGACCAGGGTGATGCTGGCGCTGCCTTTTTTACCCAGGGTCTTGCCCAGGCGGGTCGCCAGTTCCAGGCCGCCGGCGCCGCCGCCGACAATCACAATACGGTGAGTCATGGAGATATCTCATAAGGTTTACGGAATTCGGGTCTTGAGTGGTCGGCCGCACGGGGCGGGCGTTGTGGGCGAGCGCAAGGCAGCTCATAGCACCAGTTGACTCAAGAGGCGGCTCAACAAGCCCAGTGCAACGGTCACGACCACCACCAGCACAAGGAGCAGCCAGGGCCGGAAAGGCTTGCGCTCGACTTGGTGCTGGGGGGCTCGCAGGTATTCATCGACACGACGCTGGTCTTCGGGATTCAGGCGGCTGGTCATGAGGGCCTCGTCAGATAGACGCTTGTGACTGTGGGAAAGCTACAGTGTTCACTGTAGTTGCTCGAAGGTCGCCCATCTTTCAGTCACTTGGCTGTCTTTATAACGAATGATTGCGCTTTGTATCACCGGCGCGGAATTTATGCCATCCGGCGTTGGCAGGGGGCCAGCTCAGAGACTGATACCGACATCGAAGACAATGCTGCGCCCCAGGTTGCTGCGCAGAAAATCCGGCGCATCCGGGTGGGCGAACAGCACCCGGGCGAAGGTCGGGCCCACCAGCGACAACGAGCGCCAGCCCTGGCGCAGGTACTCGGTGGGCGGCGGGAAGTGGCTGTTGAGGTCGAGCACTTCGCGCTTGAGGCTGGCAAAGGCAATGATGTCCAGCTCGCTCAGGTCCAGGCCGCGCTCCTGGTAGTTGTGCGACTTTTTGCGCAAGGTCGGCGCCAGGCGCTGCAGCAACTCCTGGGCGCTGATCCGTCGTGGCCGGGCCTCGCGGCGCACCAACTGGCTGAGGGAGAAGGCGCTGCGCCGGCGCTGCAGCTCTTCGCGCCATTCATCGTTCAGGCGCCGGCCTTCGTCGAGCACGAAAAACACCTCGAAGGCCGCATCGCGAAACAGCACGTCGGGCGGTTCTTGCCCGGCGGCGGCAAAGTCTTCGCTGCGGTAGGGAATATTCAGGCCTTGCAGCAGGCGCTGGCAGACCCAACGCTCACGTTCCCATTTACGGGCATTGGAAAGAAACGCATTGGCTTGTTCGGCCTGAATGGTGAGCAGGCGCAAGTAGTCTGAGTCGTCCATGGGCACAAGCTTAGCGTTCAATTGAGCTTTACAGGAAATGTCTGCAAAGCATTGCCCCACGCGTAAGCCAACGCCTAGACTGCGCACCCGTTATGGGCTCAGTGACTATCAGGGAAGAACGATGAGCGTAGTGAAGATGGGCGGCATATTCGGCTCCGGCACGGTGGTATGCGCCCTGGTGGTGTACGGCATAGGGGCATTGTTCTGGTCGCCGACCTTGCCATACGACACGGCCGACGGCCGCTATGTGCTGCTCAAGGAAGACGATTCAGCGCCTTACAGCATCAAGCTGATCGACCATCGCCGCGGCGAATCGGAAGTTGTACGCAGCTATGCCGAGTTCAACCCCAAGGTGCTCAGCGTCATGCCCGGCGACTACCGCGTGCGTCTGACCCTGAACGAGTTCGGCTGCTATGGCGCCTGGGCCGATGTGCAAGTGTCGGCGACCACCATCAGCGTCATCGAACAGCAGCGCAACCCCAGCTGCCAACCGCCGGACTGGCTGGTTGACGGCGCCGTGTTCCGCCTGTTCGACGCACCGAAAGCGCCGGAGGAGGCTGATCAAGCCAGCCCCGAGGTGTAGACTGCCCCCACGCCTATTGCCTCACTCGAATAAGGGTTATTTGCCGTGATCAGTGCCGCCGTGCTTTCAAGTCAGACCCTGACCATCGCCTGGGTCGCCTACGTGCCCGTGCTGATCTGGGCGGTGGCGCGTACCCGCTGGCTCGAACTGTTCGCCGACAGCCGTCGCCAGCATTTGCTGTTCGGCACGGTGTTCGCCTTGTTTGCCTTGTGGCTGGTGCGCCGCGACTTCGACACCGGGGTGTCCTATCACTTTATCGGCATGACCGCAGTGACCCTGTTGCTGGACTGGCCGTTGGCGATTGTCGGTGGCTTGCTGGCGCAGCTCGGCCTGCTGGCACTGGGGCGCCAGGACCTGGCCGCGATGGGCGTCAATGGCTTGCTGCTGATCGGCTTGCCGGTGCTGGTCACCGAGGTGTGCGCGATCCTGGTGGAGCGGGCACAGCCGCGCAACCTGTTCGTCTATATATTCTGTTCGGGCTTTTTTGCCGCCGCGCTGTCGGCACTCTTGTGCCTGCTCGGTGGCCTGGGCTTGCTGTGGATGGATGGGCGTTTCGTCATGCCCGAGTGGATCGAGGACTTTATCGGCTACCTTTGGCTGATCATCTTCCCCGAAGCCTTCATCAACGGCATGGTGGTCAGCGCCCTGGTGGTGTTCTGCCCGGAGTGGCTGGAGACCTTCAACCGGACCCGCTACCTGCAGGCCCCGTGGAAGGATGACGACCCCGAGCGCTGACGGCTCAGTGGCGCGGGTCGAGCTCGCCGGAGAACAGTTCGTCTTCGGCATCCGGTGCCACCGGAATCTTGTGCTCTTCCGAGGCCCAGGCACCCAGGTCGATCAGTTTGCAGCGATCAGAACAGAACGGCCGGAACGCGCTGGCGTCGCTCCACTCCACAGGGGCGCCACAGGTCGGGCAATCTACGGTCATCGGTTGGCTCATGCTTGGCCTCCTCGCAAAGTCAGGTAAAAGTGGTGCAGGCGCTCGACCTCCGCATGCAGCCAGGCCAGGTCGCGGTCATTGACCACCACGTCGTGGGCGTGGCGCAGGCGTTCTTCGCGGCTGGCCTGGGCCTTGAGAATGGCCTGCACCTGTTCGGCGCTGGTCTGGTCGCGCAGCAGGGTGCGTTGTACCTGCAGCTCCTGCGGCGCATCGATCACCAGCAGGCGGTCGGTGCGTTTGTACTGGCCGGATTCCACCATCAACGGCGAAACGAACACCGCATAGGGCGACTCGGCCTTGGCCAGGTAGCTGAAGATCTCCTGGCCAATCAGGGGGTGCAGCAGCGCTTCGAGCCACTGCCGCTGTTGCGGGTCGGCGAAGATCAGCTCACGCAGGGCGGCGCGGTTGAGCTGGCCGTCTTCAAGCAACACCCCAGGGCCGAAGCGCTCGACAATACTGACCAGCGCCGGGCGGCCCGGCTCGACCACCCAGCGTGCGGCCTGGTCGGCGTCGACCAGGTGCACACCCAGCTCGACAAAGCGCTGGGCAGCGGCGCTCTTGCCACTGCCGATGCCGCCGGTGAGGCCGAGAATCCAGGGAGTGAAAGCAGCGGTGGTCATCACAATCCAGAAAAATGCAGGTAAGAAGTGGTTATTTGACCACCCCAGAGCAGCGCGATCCAGCCCGCGATGGCCAGATAAGGACCGAAGGGGATCGGTGTACTGGCCTGCTTGCGCTGCAGGCGCAGCATTATCAGGCCAATCACGGCCCCCAGCAGCGACGACAGCAGCAAGGTCAGCGGCAGGATCTGCCAGCCGCCCCAGGCCCCGAGCAGCGCCAGCAACTTGAAATCGCCATAGCCCATGCCTTCCTTGCCGGTGATCAGCTTGAACATCCAGAACACCGACCACAGGCTCAGGTAACCGGCCACCGTACCCCACAGCGCGTCTTCCAGCGGCACGAACAGCTCGAAGGCATTGGCGATCAGCCCCAGCCACAACAACGGCAGTACCAGGGCATCGGGCAACAGATGGTGCTCGATGTCGATCATGCTCATGGCCAGCAGGCCCCAGCTCAGCACCATCAGCGCCAGGGCGCCGCCGGTAAAGCCCAAATGCCAGGCGGCAAACAGCGTCAGCGCCCCGCAGGCCAGCTCCACCAGTGGGTAGCGCGGGCTGATGCGCGCCTGGCAACTGGAGCAACGCCCGCGCAAGGCCAGGTAACTCACGACCGGTATGTTTTCCCAGGGGCGGATGCGGTGGGCGCAATGCGGGCATTGCGACGGCGGCAAAAACAGATCGAAGCGCGGCGTCTGCGCCGCCTCGGGCAACGCCAGCACCTCACGCGCTTCGGCCTGCCACTGGCGTTCGAGCATGATCGGCAGGCGATGCACCAGCACATTGAGAAAACTGCCGACAATCAGCCCGAGCAACAGGGCGATGCTCAGGTACAGCAGTGGCTGGCTGGCCAGGGTGTTCAACAGGTTCATGGTCAGATCACATTGCCCAGCTGGAAGATTGGCAGGTACATGGCGATCACCAGGCTGCCCACCAGCAGCCCGAGGATCAACACGATCAAGGGTTCGAGCAGGGCGGTCAGGCTATCGAGCAGATGGTCGATGGCCTGTTCATAGTGGCTGGCGATCCTGGCGAGCATATCGTCCAGCGTGCCGGCTGTCTCGCCAATGGCGCACATCTGCACCACCAGCGCCGGGAACAAACCGCTGGCGCGTAGCGCCACGTGCAAGGCCTGACCACTGGCCAGGTCCTCACGCACCTTGTGCAGCGCCTGCTCGAACAACGGATTGCCACAGGCCCCGGCAACTGGCCCCAGCGCCTCCACCAATGGCACCCCGGCAGCAAACGAAGTCGACAAGGTGCGGGCAAAGCGGGCGAGGGCGGCATGCTGGAACAGGCTGCCAAGCACAGGCAGGCGCAGGGCCAAACGCATCAGCCACAAACGAAACCCGGGCTTGCGTCGATAGGCCTGGAGCACCGCGATGGTCACACCGCACAAGGTTATCAACAGCCAGCCGACTTGCGCGCCCAACCACTGTGACAGGTTGATCACCTGCTGGGTGAAGGCCGGCAGCTCGGCACCAAAGCCTGCGAACAACGACTGAAAGCGCGGCACCACCTCCAGCAGCAACAACGCCGACACCCCGAAGCCCACCAGCAGCACCAGCAGTGGATAAGTCATGGCTTTTTTCAGCCGCGCGCGCAGGGCCTGGCGTTGCTCCTGCAGCGCCGCCACCTGGGCCAGGACAATCTCCAGGCTGCCGGATTGCTCGCCGGCGTCCACCAGGTTGCAGTACAGCCGATCGAAATATTGCGGATGCCGGCGCAAGGCATTGGCCAGGCTGCTGCCGGCGGCGATATCGGCCTTGATCGCCCCCAGCAGGCTGGCCATCGCCGGGTTGGCGCTGCTTTGGGCGACCACCTCCAGCGCCTGCAACAACGCCACCCCGGCCTTGACCAGGGTGGCCAACTGGCGGCTGAACTGGCTCAGCGCCTTGCCATCCAGTGGCCGGCGCCATTGCCACAGCGGCGGGCGCACACTGGCGATGCGCCCCGGGCGAATCCCGCGCTGGCGCAACTGCGCCCTGATCAGCGCCGGGCTGCGCGCGGCGCTCTGGCCATTGACCAAGGCGCCCTGGGCGTTGGTGCCTTGCCAGTGGTACATACGGTTGCTTGCGGTCATCGCGACATCCTTGCTGCGCTGCCTTGCACAAGCCTGGTAACAGCTCCAGGCCCCGAGTGGCGAGCAGTGTTGCCCGCTGCCCTCTAGAGTAGTCGAGCGAGGATGACCGAATGACCGTCACGGGGTGACAAAAGGTGTCTGTTCGGGCCTACTGGCGCGCCTGCTGGTGCCGCACCCCTGCGGCCCGGCATGAACCGATTTTGTGAGGGAGAGTGTCCATGCAAGGACAACGCGGTATTACCTTGATCGAACTGATGATCGTCGTGGCGATCATCGGCATTCTGGCGACCATCGCCTTGCCGATTTACACCAACAGCCAGGTACGCACCAAAGCCACGGCGGCCCTGGTCGAAATTTCCGCCCTCAAGACCGCCTTCGACCTGCGCCTGAACGAAGGCAAAGACATCGCCAACGTCGCCGCCCTCGGCGGCCAGGAACGCACCGCCCACTGCAGCATCGCCGCCAGCGGCACCGCGGCCACGGGCGTGGGCAGCATCGTCTGCACCCTGATCGACGCCCCGGCCATCGCCACCGACAAAACCCTCACCCTGACCCGCTCCGCCACGGGCTGGGCCTGCACCAGCACCCTCAACGAAGACCTCGCCCCGGCAGGCTGCAAAGCAATCTGAAACACACGCAATTGCTGTTAATAAACAGTGATTTGCGTAAGCGCCCCGGCAGTGGTAGCGTTATCGCCACGCCGGTGTAGCTCAGTCGGTAGAGCAGCGCACTCGTAACGCGAAGGTCGCAGGTTCGATTCCTGTCCCCGGCACCAGTCAATAGATTCATGCAGTGCCAAGCAGTCGCATGAAACCCCCAAGAAGCCCGTCTAGTAAGGGCTTCTTGCTTCATGCAGTGCCATCCAGTTTCATCCAAGCGCTTGTCTTGTGAGTACCTATCCGAGTACCTTAGGTTAGTTCAATAATCTATGGGTACTCAGCATGCCTTTGACGGCTTTGCAGGTTAAGAATGCAGCTCCACGCGAGAGGGACTATGGCCTTGCGGATGGCGGTGGCCTTTTCCTCTGGATTCGCGCGGCAGGCGGCAAGTCCTGGCGCTTTCGCTTCCGTCTGGATGCCAAGCAATCTCACATTTCCCTTGGCACAGTCGACAAGGTAACCCTTGCACAGGCGCGGCAGCTTGCTTCCGAGTCTCGCCAACTTGTAGCGCAGGGGCGGCATCCTGGACTTGAACGGAAGGTTGCGCGAGCGCAGGCGGCAATCTCTCGTGCCAACACGTTCAAAAGCCTTGCGCTGGAGTGGCATCAACACAAGTCGCAGCGCTGGTCGGTAGGTTATGCCAATGATGTGATGGAAGCGTTCGAGCTGGACATCTTCCCCCTGCTGGGAAGTCTCCCCCTAACCGACATAAAGCCTATGCAGTGGCTACAGGTTTTTCGTCGCATCGAGTCGCGGGGTGCTCTGGAGAAGCTGCGCAAGGTCAGGCAACGCTGCCAGGAGGTCTATCGTTTCGCGATCGCCACTGGCCGTGCTGAGTACAACCCTATCTCTGATATCGGTGGAGCACTTCAGACGCCTACGTCTCGACACTATCCCTTCCTGCCTATTGCAGAGCTTCCGGAATTGATACGCAGTTTTCAGGCGTGTCCAGGGCACGACGTGGTGAAAATCGCTACTCGCCTGCTGATCCTGACGGGGGTGCGCACAGCTGAACTGAGGGGAGCGCTTTGGTCGGAGTTCGACCTCAAGGACGCTCTCTGGCAGATCCCAGCTTCACGTATGAAAATGCGTCGCGCACATTTGGTCCCTCTTTCAAGGCAGGCGGTGGCTGCATTGAAAGAGCTGGAAGGTATTACAGGTGGCTACACGCTCGCTTTTCCTGGCCGCAACGATCCGGCCAAGCCGATGAGTGAGGCCGCTATCAACCAGCTGCTTAAGCGTTCTGGATATGATGGCCGTGCTACGGGCCATGGATTCCGTCACACGATGTCCACCACTCTACATGAGCAGGGGTATCGAAGTGAGTGGGTCGAGACCCAGCTTGCGCACGTTGATAAGAATAGTATTCGCGGCACTTATAATCATGCCCAGTATCTTGAGGGGCGCCGAGAGATGCTTCAGTGGTATGCGGAGCATTTAGACGTTTTATCGCATGCGAGAGCAATGGAGGGTAAATTGCATGAGTGATGATTCCGTTCGCTTATCCGATTTAGTTCCGGAATACTCTCGTTATTATAAAGTTACTCCCAAAGAAGCCGCACATGCTCTGCATGAGCTCATTGATGATCTATATTCCGAGCATGGTGAAAGGCGTGGGAATAGGCTTTCGATTAATGAAATTTTCTGGGTGGGTAAGCCTGAGTCCTCAAAGAGAGCTTCCAAGAATTATAAATTTCATTTTCAGCTACTGAGTCAGTATTTTGAAGGATTTTTTGCCTCGGCATCTGAGGTGATCCCTGCTTGCGTCAGCTGCTATTCCGAGTCTGATGAGAGGTTTAAAGATATTCCTGCGAGCCTCGTGTGGATGTCCAGATGCAAGTTTTCGGAGTGGGCTGTGGAGGCAGGAATTGATCCGCCAGATTCTATATCCAAAGCCGGTACGGTTAGAAAATCTTTAGAGGATTCAAATGACAGCGCCTTAAAAACCTTGGAGCTGGAAAGTATTAGGAAAATAATGGTTGGCCTAGTTCAGCTGATTAAAGAGGTTGATAAGGCTCACTGCGAACAGCCTAATAATTATGATGAAAAGAGACGCTCGGATAGGATCAAGCTGCGCGCTTCCAGGCTTAACAAGCCACCACGAAAGAATTCGGATCTGTATAGAGAATTAATAGAATTTGCAGAAGACGCTGGATTTGAATTGGTCAAGGATCGCCAGACCCTTAGAAGATATATGCATGGTGAATCCAAAACCAGTAGCGGGGAATAAGCCGTCTTAGTAATGAGTTTGGGATTCTCCCTGGAAACTCGGGGATTCCCATGCTTCTTCGTTCGATGTGCCATTGAATACCTAGCCATCCAACCCGGTCCCAAGGAGACCCGTCCCGATGGCTAGTCAATCTATCTCACCTCTATTGCTCCGCTTGCCTGGCGTCTGTGCTCTGGTAGGGCTTAGCAAATCTCAGATCTATCGCCTGATCCGGGCTGGAGAGTTTCCTGCCGGTATTTCCCTTGGGGCGAACTCTGTAGCTTGGCCCACCGAGCAAGTTCGCGCCTGGGTGGCCGCGAAAATCAACGCAGCTACTCCTCAGCAATGAGTATAAACATGTTACTGGCTGATGCGATGGCCAGGCTAGAGGAAAGCCGGAAACGATCCGTCGCGAGGCCCAAGGTAGTGGAGGTAAACGATGAGGTTGCCTCAATACCAAAATTCTCCGAGACGGTACGTCCCATTCCTAATGTGATTCTTCGCTCAGCGCTCTTTGGGGTTGGGCCGATTAAAAAGAGTGGGGATCGAACATATCTAGAGCGAGTCAAGGTGTACTCACTGGGTGGAATCAGTATGTTTTATACCGGAGCGTTACTGAACCAGGGAGACTTGAATGTCTGGGGTGCAGTCTTGCACCAAGCGCAAGAACAGGAGTTGGGCGAGGAGTGTAAGGTCACAGCTTACCGGCTTTTAAAGTTGCTAGGCAAAACAGATTCGGGGAAAAACCGAAGAGATCTAGATGCATGTATTAGTAGGCTTAAGGCTACCGCCTTGCAGATTGAAGTGGGTGAATATTCATACGAAGGGAGTTTAATTCATGAGGTCTATCGGGGGCAGGGCGAGCGGAGTAAACGTATGTACGTCATTCGTTTGAATTCCAGGCTTCATGTGCTTTTCAATGGAAAACAGCATACCAATGTGAACTGGTCTGTACGCCAGGCATTGCAGGGAAAGCCGCTTGCTCAATGGTTGCATGGGTTTTATTCATCTCATGCAAAGTCTTATGATTATAAGGTTGAGACCTTGCATCAATTATGTGGGAGTAGTGCAAAGTCATTGTCTGACTTCAAAAAGGACTTGCGCCGTTCTCTTGAGTTTTTAGTGGGTGCTAGTGCTGCCGAAGGGAGACCGCTTAGTTATGTGTTTAAAGGAAATCTTGTGCAAGTTACCACCACCCCAAGCGCGTCTCAGCAGCGCCATTTGGCCAAAAAGCGCTAATACCGTTCTTGTACCCCTAACCTATGCCGTTCCAGCGCCCCTGATCTTACCGTTCCAGCACCCTAGGCTACCGTTCCAAGACCCCTGTGATGCCGTTCCAGCACCCATGATGTACCGTTCTAGCACCCCGTGAGTTCGACTGTGGAATAGCGCTCTAGCCCAGTAAAGATCAGGGGTGCAGCAATTTTTGCGGTGCACACTAATCTATTCTTAATCAATTCTAATCCCTGCCGTTTCGGCTGCGCCCGTGGGGTTCCCAATTATGGTTACGAACGTTTGCCAGGCACTTGGTTTAGGAAAGTGGCGCGGTGATCCATGAATGGGCCTATGGGAGATGGTGAAAGTCACGAGAGCGCTGGGCATTGAGAGCATGTCTTACGGCGCAAGCTGTTTCATCACAGCCAGAGGCCCATGACTCCATCAATGCAGTGACTTGATCCAGCCGATCTTGCATCAGTCGGACCTGATCTTGATCTCTGTAAGCGGCTCTCAATGCTACGTCTCGGTCTTGGTCAGAAATGGCAAGGATGTCACGCAGGCTTTCAATTTCTTGATGGTGATGTTTGGAAATGCCAGCAATGTGGCCAATGTGGTGCAGTTCTATCTCCTTGAGTGCGTCGCTGTGCTCCTTAAGCAGAGCTTTATGCCGCTCGACGCTTGCGTCGAGGGTGGCCTTGAGCCGCGTTCTGGACTTTTTGCTTTCCAAGAGCACCACTGCCAAAACACCGTATGCGATCCATGAACCC
>NZ_JAMDGZ010000068.1 GCF_028656935.1 Pseudomonas rubra | reverse complement strand
TTGCCCCGCGATAGCGATCTAACAACCTTCCAGCACCCGGCGATAAAAACGCCACTCTTCATCCAGCGCATGCGCCAAGTTGCTTGCAGTACGAAAACCGTGACGCTCTGAAGGATAGAAATGCCCTTCGGCCTGAACACCGTTGGCCTTCAACGCGTCCAGCATCGAACGGGTCTGCTCGGGTACCACCACGGCATCCAGTTCCCCTTGAAAGAAGATCACCGGCACCTTGATGTTCGCCGCATGCAACAACGGGGTGCGTCGCTGGTAACGCTCTGCATCGGCAACTGGATCGCCAATCAGCCAGTCCAGGTAGTCACCTTCGAACTTGTGCGTGGTCCGGGCCAGCGCCTGCGGGTCACTGACACCATAGAGGCTGGCGCCGGCACGGAATACGGCGTGAAAGGCCAGGGCGCAGAGGGTGGTATAGCCACCTGCGCTGCCGCCGCGGATGAACGCTCGCTGCGGATCGATCAGCTTGCGTGCGGCCAGGTGCGCAACCACGGCACAGGCATCTTCGACGTCAACCTCGCCCCAACGCAGGTGCAGGGTCTGGCGGTAATCACGGCCGTAGCCGCTGCTGCCACGGTAATTGAGGTCGGCGACGGCAAAACCGCGCTGGGTCCAGTACTGGATGCGCGGGTCGAGCACCGGAAAGCAGGCCGAGGTCGGGCCACCATGAATGAACACCAGCAGCGGGGGCTGCGCGTCAGCGTTCATGGCCGGGTAGAAAAAACCATGGGCGATGCCGTCGCCACTGGGGTAGCGCAGTGCTTGCGGACGGCTGATGCGTTCGACGGGCAGCGGCAGGGCTCCGCCCGCCAGTACCTGTACCGCATGGGTGTGGCGATTGATGGCGATCACCGCCGGTGAGCACGGGGGGCGCGCGGGATTGGGCTGGGGGTGCTGGTCCCCAGGGGAGGCACCCCAAGAAAAACCCCGCCGGGGGGGGGGGGGGGCGCGCGGGCTTTTGGGGGGGAAAAAACCCGGGGGGGCCCCCCCCCGGGAGCGGTGGTGGGGGGCGCGTGGGGGGGGGGGGGGGGGGGCCCCCCCCCGCCAGTACCTGTACCGCATGGGTGTGGCGATTGATGGCGATCACCGCCGGTGAGCACGTGGCCGAGGCGGCAATGGCATAGATGTGCTGATCGTCCAGGTCCAGGCAGCGGAAGCGGCTGTAGTCGCCGCTGTAGTTTTCTACCGAAGCATCAGGCAGACAAACGCCCAAGCGGCCGAAGCCGTTGTCGAACCAACTGGCCAGATAGCCTTGCCGATCCAGTGGTCGCCAGGTGCTGGCTCCCAGCTGCCAGGGCGCGCCAGCATGATCGGCAGTGGCGGCCGGCAACGGCCTCCAGCCTGTGACGGTTTCGCCCCAGGGCTGCCAGTAGCCGTTGCAATCGGACAGGCAGTACAAGCGCCCGGCGGCATCAAAGTGAGGCTGCTGCAGGGATTGTTGTGGGCCCTGTTCACCGGCGATGCAGCGCGGCTTACTCCACTGGCCATCAGCCTGGCGCTGGCAGCAGATCAATCGAGTTGCTGTCCACGGCTGTTCCGGGCGGCTCCACTCAATCCAGGCCAGGCGCGAGCCGTCGTTGCTCAGGGTTGGCGAGGCATAAAAGTCGGCGCCTTCGGCCAGCACTTCACGGCTGCCTTGGGCGATGGCAACCAGGCGATGCTCAACCGCTCCGGGGCCATGGCTTTCCTCCACGGCCAGCACTTGTCCGTTAGACCAGCGCAGATCGCCGTAACGGCGCTGACCTGCGGACAGCAACTGCGGTAACCCGCCTTTGAGGTCCTGGGCATAGAGCTGTTGGTCGGCCTCGTTGACGAACACCAGGCCATCGTCGCTCAGGCAGAAGCTGCCGCCGCCGTATTCGTAAACCCGGCTGCGCACGCTGAAGCCATTGGGCGTCAGGCAACGGGCCTGGCCTGCGCGCCAGTGCCAGATCCGGCAGGCGCCGTCGCTGGGACGGAACTCGTTCCAGAACAGCCCCTGGGCCGCAACCCGAAGCTCGGCAAAATCGGTACCGGCGGCGACCGCCTGTTCAGCGCTGAAACGCTCAGCCGCGGACAATGACACGGGAGTTTCGCTCATTACGGAAGGTCAGCTCGTCGATGGTCTGATGGGCATGCTCGGCTTCTTCGCGGGCCTTGAGGATCATGCCGTGGTCGGCCGACTTGGCACAAACCGGATCGGCATTGCTGGCATCGCCGGTGAGCATGAAGGCCTGGCAGCGGCAGCCGCCGAAGTCCTTTTCTTTCTCGTCACAGGAACGGCACGGCTCGGGCATCCAGTCATAGCCACGGAAGCGGTTGAAGCCGAACGAGTCGTACCAGATATGTTGCATGCTGTGCTCGCGCACATTGGGAAACTGTACCGGCAGTTGTCGAGCACCGTGGCAGGGCAGGGCAGTGCCGTCCGGGGTAACGGTGAGGAACACGCTGCCCCAGCCGTTCATGCAGGCCTTGGGGCGTTCTTCGTAGTAGTCCGGGGTAACGAAAATCAGCTTGCACGGGCTGCCAGTGACCTGCAGTTTGGCCCGGTACTCGTTGGTGATGCGTTCAGCGCGCTCGAGCTGGGCACGGGTCGGCAGCAGGCCGACACGGTTGAGGTGCGCCCAGCCATAGAACTGACAGGTAGCCAGTTCGACGAAGTCGGCTTCCAGGGCCACGCACAGCTCGATGATGCGGTCGATCTTGTCGATATTGTGCCGATGAGTGACGAAATTCAGCACCATCGGGTAGCCATGGGCTTTTACTGCTCGGGCCATTTCCAGCTTCTGTGCGAAGGCCTTTTTCGAGCCGGCCAACAGGTTATTCACCTGCTCGTCGCTGGCCTGGAAGCTGATCTGGATATGGTCCAGCCCGGCCTCCTTGAAGGCGGCGATCTTCTGCTCGGTCAGGCCGATGCCGGAGGTGATCAGGTTGGTGTAGTAGCCCAGGCGCCGACCTTCGCCGATCAGCTCGGCGAGGTCCTGGCGCACCAGCGGCTCACCGCCGGAAAACCCCAGCTGTGCGGCGCCCATCTCTCGCGCCTCGGCCATGACCTTGAACCATTGCTCGGTACTCAGCTCCTGGCCCTGGGCGGCGAAATCCAGGGGGTTGGAGCAGTACGGGCATTGCAGGGGGCAACGGTAGGTCAGCTCGGCGAGCAGCCACAGCGGCAGGCCGACCTCGGCTCTGGCCGGCAGCTCAGGCAAGGGTGATCCAGTGTTCGACACGGGCGACCTCCATGAACTGCTCGATGTCACTACCGAGCTCGGGTACGCCGGGGAACTGCTGGTCGAGCTCGGTAATGATCGCGGTGACGTCGCGCTGGCCGTCGATCAGCCCGCCGATCAGTGCAGCGCTCTCGTTTAGTTTGATCATCCCTTCCGGATATAGCAGGACGTGAGCCTTCTGTGCTGGTTCGTACTGGAAACGATAACCCGGGCGCCATGTCGGGACTTGCGCGCGATCAAAACTCATAGGGCGATTCCTTTGTGCCAGACCCTTTCGCAGGTGACACTGTGATACGGCGGGCGGTTCAGTTCGTAGGCCATGCTCATGGCGTCGAGCATGCTCCAGAGAATATCCAGCTTGAACTGCAGGATCTCCAGCATGCGCTGCTGGCCTTCAACTGTAGTGTAGTGCTGCAGGGTGATCGCCAGGCCATGCTCAACGTCACGCCGCGCCTGGCCCAAACGGGTGCGGAAGTACTCATAGCCCGCCGGATCGATCCACGGATAGTGCTGTGGCCAGCTGGCCAGCCGCGACTGGTGGATCTGCGGGGCGAACAATTCGGTCAGCGAGCTGCTGGCTGCTTCCTGCCAGCTGGCGCGGCGGGCGAAGTTGACATAGGCATCCACGGCAAAGCGCACGCCAGGCAGTACCAGTTCCTGGGAGCGCAACTGATCCGGGTCCAGGCCGACCGCCTGCCCCAGGCGCAGCCAGGCTTCGATGCCACCGTCCTCGCCGGGGGCGCCGTCATGGTCGAGCAGGCGCTGAATCCACTCGCGGCGAATCTCTCGGTCTGGGCAGTTGGCCAGGATCGCCGCGTCCTTCATCGGGATGTTGACCTGGTAGTAGAAGCGGTTGGCGACCCAGCCCTGGATCTGCTCACGGCTGGCGCGACCTTCATGCATCGCCACGTGGTAGGGGTGATGGATGTGGTAATAGGCGCCCTTGGCTCGCAGGGCCTGTTCGAACTCGGCGGGGGACAGCAGTTTGGCAGCGCTCATGGCAGCTCCTAGAGGGTGATGCTCATGCCGTCGAAGGCGACTTCGACGCCGCGGCGTTCACATTCGGCGCGTTCAGCCGAATCCTCATCGAGAATCGGGTTGGTGTTGTTGATGTGGATAAGCACCTTGCGCTGACGCGCGAAGCCGTCCAGCACCTCGAGCATGCCGCCGGGGCCGTTCTGCGCCAGGTGGCCCATCTCGCGGCCAGTGCGGGTGCCGACACCACGGCGCTGCATTTCATCATCCTCCCACAGGGTACCGTCGACCAGCAGGCAGTCGGCTTCGCCCATCATCTGCAAGAGCTTGGCATCGACCTGGCCCAGGCCCGGGGCATAGAACAGCTTGCCGCCTGTGCGCAGGTCTTCGACCATCAGCCCGAGGTTGTCGCCCGGGTGTGGGTCGAAGCGGTGCGGCGAGTAGGGCGGTGCAGCGCTACGCAGCGGGAAGGGGGTGAAGCGCAAGTTCGGGCACGCGTCGATGACGAAGCTGCCTTCGAGCTCGATGCGGTTCCATTGCAGGCCGCCGTTCCAGTGGCTGAGCATGGTGAACAGCGGAAAGCCGGTACTCAGGTCCTGATGGACCATGTCGGTGCACCAAACCTGGTGCGGGCAGCCTTCGCGCAGGCTGAGCAGGCCCGTGGTGTGATCGATCTGGCTGTCGAGCAAAACGATGGCGTTGATCCCGGTGTCGCGCAGGGCGCGGGCCGGTTGCATCGGGGCGAAGCCTTGCAGCTGCGCGCGGATATCCGGCGAGGCATTGCACAGCACCCAGTGGATACCGTCGTCAGACAGGGCAATCGATGACTGGGTTCGCGCCGAGGCGCGCAAGCTGCCGTTGCGAAAGCCTTGGCAGTTTGCGCAGTTGCAGTTCCACTGCGGAAACCCGCCACCGGCGGCGGAACCTAGAATCTGGATATACATGGCCACTCCTGCCGCGTCCTGAAATAAAAACGCCCCGGCGGACCGAGGCGTTGTACCGCAAGCAGGCTCAGCGGCTTGCGAAATACATGGTCACTTCAAAGCCGATGCGCAGGTCAGTGTAAGCAGGTTTGGTCCACATGAGATTACTCCTTCCGGTTGAGTCTGGGTTTGACAGCTACTTATTTGGTCCACCCTGCAGATCAGGGGTTCCCGTAGCCGAGATTGCGCTATCTTACTAAAAAAACAGGTGCTGAAAGGTTAAATCTACGATAAACGCCGTTACCGGGACGGTAAGAATCGCCAGCGTCAGTGCCAGTGTGCGCCGGGTGCCGGGCCGTTGGCCAGACACAACCAGCCTAGTTCGCCCTGGCTTGTCTGGCGGGCCAAGCGCCGCAGCTGTGGCGTATCAAGTGCCAGGATCGCTGCCTGCAGATCGCTCAGCTGCGCGTGATGATTGCCTGCCAGATGCGCCTGCCAGGCCCATTCGGCTACGTCATGGTTGGCCATGGCCGGTTCGTCGAACTGTGCGGCCAGCGCCTGTTTATCCGTGTCAGTGCAGCTTAGCTGATCGGCCAGGTCATCCAGCAATGTCTGGATATGCCCGACAATTTCAGCGTGGCTGGCGGATGGCGATTGCACGCCGAACAGCAGACCATCGCAGCCCTCGATCTGACGAAAGGCGCTGAACACCGCATAGCCCAGATTCAATTCGACCCGCAGCCGTTGATAGAAAGGCCCTTGCAACTGCTGTGCAAGCAACCGGCCTGCGGCGTGATCAGCGACTGGGCAAAACAGCAGCAGTGCCTGTTCGCTGGCGGCTGGCGGCAAGGTTTGCCAGCGCCGCACGGCTTCGATTCTAGCGGGCAGATGCGGTCCTGCGCGCCCAGGCACTTTGCCCAGGGCGTGGTTCAGTGCCGATTGTTCAGTGGCACTGAAGCCGGTCGCTAGCCCGTTCCAGGTCGAACACTCCCACAGCGCGTCAAGATCGCTCTGGCTGATGGTGTAGGCCGGTAACGCTTCGTCGACACGGCCGAGCAGCTGCTCCGGGAGCTGCCGGAGCAGGGCACGTATCGGCATGGCGTCAGGCTGTTCGGCAGTGCCGGGCGTCCAGCTTTGGCTGCAGGGGTACCGCAAAATCGCCAGCGCCTGTTCGACAACCGCGACCACCACGGCGCCGTTGCCGGCACAGCGTAATTGCCAGTATCGGTCGCAGCTACTCAATTGCACCTGCACACCTGCTTGCGCCGCCTGTTCGCGCAGGGCTTCCAGCCCGCGATCCAGTACCTGCCAGAGGCGCTCGCGCAAGGCCGAGGTCAGTTGCCAACGCAAGTAGATAACAGCGTGCTGGCGTGTCGACGGTAACAGTGGGGAGAGGGCCAGGCCCTCGGGAACGGCGGTTGCAGGAACGGTCACAGGTGTAACGTTGAGCAACGGATTGGCCGGGGGCAGCCGCCAAGGCTCGCTGGCTGTGTGCAGCTGGCCATCGAGCATTGTCTCGAGTAACAGCCCAAGCGCCGCGAGCCCTTGCTCGTCCAGCGCCCGGAAGGGTTGCCCGGCGCTATCCCGGCGTGCCAGTTCCAGCGCGCCGGCGCTGAGTTCGCGGCATTGCTGCAGTCGGCCATATTCCTGATTGATGCTACTCAAGTCAGCCGTTCGTAAGAACGCCAGCCAGTCGCTCAGCAGCGCATACGCCTGCTCGGCATCGGCTGCATCGGTGAGTGTCAGGCCTGCATGCAGCAGGGTCTGGCCGGCAAAGCTGTAGAGCGATGAAAACTCGAACTTCGCCAGCCAATTCCGCTCACGCAGCGTTGCCTGCAAGCCGCCAGGCTGGGTGTTGCTTAGCCAGGTCGCAAGAAAGTCGATGGCGTGTTCAGCACCTGCGTGAAGGTGCTCGCACGGGTACAGCAAATCCAGTTGCTGCTCGTTGTGAAGCCGCAGCGGTGCCCGGCTGTTGAAGCTCGGCGGTAGTGATTGCGGCACTTGCGTCCCGGCGCTGAACACGTGAGCGTATTGGTGCGCCAGCGATTCCAGAGCTTCGAGGCTTTGTGGTCCGCTCAGGCTCAAGGTGATTTGCCCGGCGTGATAGAACCGCTGATGAAAATCCCTTAGCGCCGCCTGGAACGCCTGGCTTTGAACCTGCAAGCTGTAACGGTTACCCGCGTGAAAAGCGCTTAGCGGATGTTCATTGCCTGCGCTCTGAAGCAACACAAACTGCCGTTGAGCTTGAGAGCTACGTGACCAGGCAATGAACTCGGCATGGATCACTTCCCGTTCACGCAGTTGCCGCTCAAGCTCGAAGCAAGGCTGCGCAAGCATCTCGCACAGGCGCTCCAGGCCCCCGGCAAAGGCTGCTGGCGGCACTTCGAAGAAGAACTCGGTGGTGCGTTCACGGGTGCTGGCATTCACTTGGCCGCCGTGATGCTGCACGTAGCGCATCAGGCCATCTTCCAGTACGAAGCGTTGATTGCCGAGAAAGAACAGGTGCTCGAGAAAGTGCGCCAGGCCCGGCCACGCCCGTGGTGCGTCATGGCTGCCGGCCCGGACCCGCACCGCCGCCGCGCAGCGCTTGAGCTGCGGGGCATGGCGCAGGCTGACCTGCAGGCCATTGTCGAGGGTCAGGAGGCGAATGTCGCTGGGCATGACGGTTCCGCAGATAAGAGAGCCGTCATGCTAGCGGATTATTGACCTCTCGTACTGTAGAGCTCGGGGCGCAGGTCATGCAGGTAGGGGGTGTTGGCCCGCCCTTGCTGCACCTGCTGCAGATCCAGGTCAGCGCTCAGCAGTGCGCTGTCGCGGCCGGCCATGGCCAGGATGCTGCCATCCGGGCCGACGATACTGCTCTGCCCGCAGTAGTGGATCTCGCCTTCGCTGCCGCAATAGTTGGCGTACACCAGGTAGCACTGGTTCTCGTAGGCGCGGGCGCGCACGGTGACCTGGGCAACAAAGTCGAAGGGCACCATGTTCGCCGTCGGCACCAGGATCAGCTCAGCCCCGGCCAAGGCCAGGCGTCGGGCGTTTTCCGGGAACTCGATGTCGTAGCAAATCAGCAGACCCAGGCGCCAACCATTGAGCTCGACCACCGGGAAATGGTCTGGCCCGGGGCTGAACATCGCCCGGTCCAGGCCACCGAAAAGGTGGGTCTTGCGGTAGTTGCACAGGCTGCTGCCATGGGCGTCGATCAACTGCACGCTGTTGAAGACCTGGCCGTCCTCGGCCAGTTCCGGGTAGCCGTAGGCAATGGCGATGCGATGACTCTGGGCGATCTCCACCACGGCCATGGCCGAGGGGCCGTCTTCGGCCTCGGCCAGGCGTGCTACGGCTTCGCTGCCGATGTTGTAGCCGCTGAGAAACATCTCTGGGCATACCAGCAACTCGGCGCCGCACGCTGCAGCCAGTTGCGCCTGCTGGTGCAGGCGCTCGAGATTGCCGGGGACGTCCAGCGGTTGCGGTTCGCCTTGAAACAGGGCGATGCGCATGGCGATTCTCCCGTCAGTCGGCCAGGGCGATCGGTCCGATCTCATGGAATACATCGCCCGGGCCTGGGTTGTCCGGGTGGGTCTGCCCACCGAAGTGATTCATGATACCCCACACCGCATTGAGCGAAGTCTGTACCGCACCTTCGACCCAGGCCGGGGTCCAGGACACATCGTCACCGGCAATGAAGATGCCGCGTTGTTCGGCCGGCATGTCCTGCTGCATGAAGTGCGCGTACATGCGCTGGTTGTAGCGGTAATGGCCGGGTAGAGCGCCCTTGAAGGCGCCGAGGAAGTGCGGGTCGGCTTCCCAGGACACGGTGATCGGGTCGCCGATGATGTGCCCGGCGATATCGACTTTCGGATAGATCTTCTTCAGGGCATCGAGGGCCAGCTTGACGCGTTTTTCCACCGGATGCGGGAGCATCTTCAATGCATCGCTCATCCACGAGTAGGACAGGCAGATCACTCCAGGCTTGTCGTCGCCGTTGTCGAACAGGTAGGTGCCACGGGTCAGGCGGTCGGTCAGGGTCATGCTCATCAGGTCGCGGCCGGTCTGCGGGTCCTTGTCCTTCCAGAATGGCCGGTCGACCATGACGAAGGTCTTCGACGACTGCATGTAGCGGGTACGGTCCAGGGCCATCCACATCTTTTGCGAGAACAGCGACTCTTCGCACTCGATCTGCGTGGTCAGCAGCCAGCTTTGGCAGGTGGTCAGCACGGCGGCGTAATGGCGGGTGTCGCCCCAGTTATCAGTAACCGCCAGGCGCCCGTCGCTGTCACGGGCAATGCTCTTCACCCCAGGGCGTGGTGCCCCGCGGTGCAGCGAGCTCAGGCTGGTGCCGGCTGGCCAGTGGGCGCAACGCTCTGGCACGTGGCGCCAGATGCCCAGCGGTACCTGTTCGACGCCGCCGACCACCAGATGCTGGTGATCGTCGCAGTTGGTCATTACCACGCGGAAGATTTCCAGCATCGAGTTGGGGAAATCTGAGTCCCAGCCGCCGGTGCCGAAGCCGACCTGACCGAACACCTCGCGGTGCAGGAAGCTGAGCTTGGCGAAGGCTTTGGAGGTGGCGACGAAGTCGTAGAAAGTACGGTCGTCCCACAGCGGTACCAGGGTGTTCCACAGCTCTTTCAGGCGCGGCACATCACGGTCACGGATGGCTTGCTGGATATCGCCGAAGCGGGAGCCGTCTTCCAGGGCATCGGCCCAGGCGTCGGCCACTTCCTGGAACAATTTGGGCAGGTCGGACAGTTTTTCTGCGTAGTGGGTCTGGCCTTCCAGGTCGATGACCGTGCTGCCGGAGGCGGGCGTCAGCGGGTTGGGGAAGGGCTTGGTCTGAAGGCCAAGCTTGTCGACATAGTGATAGAACGCCGTAGACGATACCGGAAAGCGCATGCCGCCCAACTCGGCAATGATCCCGTCGGTACCTTCGAAGGTTTGCGAACGCAGGCGGCCGCCCATTTTCGAGGCTTCGTACACCACAGGCTTGAGGCCCAGTTTCATCAATTCGTAGGCTGCCACCAGCCCGGCAATGCCGGCGCCGACAATCGCCACTTCCTCGCCATGGCGTTCAACCGGGATGCTGCCCAGGCCGGCGGGGTGTTCGATCCAGTCGTCAAAAGCGAACGGGAAATCCGGGCCAAAAATGGTGATGGGTTTCTTGCCGTCGGCGGGGTGGCGATTGTTCTTGTTCATAGATGACCTTGCCAGGCGCTGCGCGGGGTGCGGAGCTTGAGTATAGAAAACGCTGGCGGTCATTCTAGGGGGTGGGGATTACGTTATTAAGATGCAGAGTGTCGTCGTTTTGGTTTTATTTTTGTCGTTATGACGAAGAAGTGCTGCTGAATGACGGATCAGCTGAGTGCGGCCAAATGCTCGACGGTTTCCGGGTATTTTTCCACCAATCGAATCAAGGTCATTGCCTGGGCATTGGGGCGAGCTCTGCCCTGTTCCCAGTTTTCCAGGGTACGAACGTTGGTGCGCAGGTACATGGCAAACACCGCACGGGACATGTTGAGCCGTTCGCGAATTGTTACGAGCTCTTCGGCGCAAACGTCCATCAGTTCGGTGAGTTGCAGCTTGTGCGAGCGCAGGGTCAATTTGCCTTGACGTTCCTGGGCAAGGGCATCGAAGCCTTCGTTCAGCTCGGAAAAAATATTGCGCGTCATTTTATGTCCTCGCCTCGATTTCCTGATCGAGCATCTGTTTGAGCATCTGGCGTTGAGCCGCGCTCAGGTCGTCTTGCTGATCCTTGCCATATAAGGTGAACAACCAGAACTGCTGACCACTGTTCCACCAGTAGTAGATCACCCGCGTGCCACCGCGCTTTCCCTTGTGCCGCTGCTCATCGGCGAAGCGCATCTTGCGCAGGCCACCTGTGCCCTGAATGACTGAGCCTGCGTGGGGGTTGAGCAGCAGGATGAACTGCAAGGCCCTGAAAGCCTGGTCATCCAGGTAATCGCAACGGTAGCGAGCAAAGGCCGGTAGTTCGGCAAAAAGGGCTTCCATCTTTTATACGTTACCTGCGTATAGTCTGTGGGTGTTATCCCTCACCGTCAAGCGGTGTGGCTTTAACCAGCCTATACGTGTGGCTAGGGCTCATCCGGGTGGATGATTGCCTGGTGTTTCAAACCGGCTGGCCGCGATCCACCTTGCTGCTGAGAATGATCGAGGTGGTGGTTTTCTCCACCCCTTCAACGCTGCCGATCTGATCGAGCAACTGGTCCAGTTGCTCGGGCGAATCACTGCGCAGCCAGGCGACGTAGTCGAATTCGCCACTGACTGCGCATAATTGCTGAACCTGGCCCATGGTGCTCAGGCGCCGGACTACGTCCTTGCCAGAGCGTGGTTGCACCTTGATCCCAACATAGGCTTGCAGGCCGCCGTCGATCAAGCGCTGACCCAAGCGCACACCGTAACCGCTGATGACCTTGGTCTTTTCCAGACGGGCCAGGCGCGAGGTCACCGTGGTGCGCGCGATGCCCAACTGCCGGGCGAGGGTGGCAACACTTTCGCGAGCGTTGATCTGCAGCAGCGAGATCAACTGGCGATCGATTTCGTCGAGGGCGACGGGGCGGCTGTCGGACATGGGCAGTCTCTGGCGAGAGCCGCGTTGCGCGGCTCATGGAATAAGCGCGATAGCCTATCCATTGCTCTCACCCTTGGGCAAGGCGCCCGTGCTCAACCGGCCTTGAAGCAGTGCTCGGACTGGGGAAAACTGCCATCGCGCACTTCTTGGGCATAGCTTGCCAGGGCCTGGGAAATTTGCGGCTGCAGGTCGACAAAGCGTTTGACGAAGCGTGGCTGGTATTCGCCGAACAGGCCAAGCAGGTCTTCAGTAACCAGCACCTGGCCATCACAGGCAGGCGAAGCACCGATACCAATAGTAGGGATTGCCAGCTCCTCACTCAGGCGCCGGGCCAGAGGTTCGGCGATGCCTTCCAGCACCACCGAAAAAGCGCCTGCGGCCTGCATGGCCAGGGCATCCAGGCGCACTTTCGTGGCACTCTGGTCGTCGCGGCCCTGGGCCTTGAAACCGCCCAGGCAGTTGACCTGCTGCGGCATCAGTCCGACATGGGCCATGACCGGAATCCCACGGCGGGTGAGGAATTCCACGGTCTCCGCCAACTCTTCGCCGCCTTCAAGCTTGACGCCCTGGGCAGCGGTTTCACGCAGCAGTCGGGCGGCACTGAGAAACGCCTGTTCGGGCGAGGCCTGGTAACTGCCGAATGGCAGGTCGATCACCACACAGGCACGTTGGGCGCCGCGCATCACTGCCTGGCCGTGGGCGATCATCATGTCCAGGGTGACCCCCAGGGTGCTGGGCATGCCATACAGGACCATGCCCACCGAGTCGCCAACAATGATCACATCAGCCTCGGCATCTACCCAGCGCGCCATTGGCATGCTGTAGGCGGTCAGTACCACCAGGTTGCCAGCGCCTTTGCGCTGCTGGATGGCGGGCACGCTCAAACGGTTTTCACGCACATGGCTGCTCATCGGTCTCTCCAAGGGTTGTTCAACGAAGCCGGGCGCAGGCTATCATCGGCCTTTATTGGCTCACTTGAGCAAAGGAGACAGGTGATGCCGTCAACGAGACAAACCAGTGAAGTGCCGCCGCTGCTGGACTGCCAGCAGCTGCCGGGCCCGGTTTACCGGCGCATGTTTGCCATCCCGGCCGGTCATCGGGTGCAGATGCACAGGCATCCCTGGGTGCAGTTCACCTACGCCAGCGCCGGAATCATGCAGGTGGTCACCGAGCACCACAGCTACCTGTTGCCGCCGCAATGTGCGTTGTGGATACCCGCGGGTGTCGAACACACCGCCTATAGCGAGCAGGCCATCGAGTTTCGCGGGCTGTACCTGGACGACTCGCTGCTCAATGGCTACCAACGCCCTTGTGGCGTACTGCAAGTCACGCCGCTGGTACGCGAGCTGATCGCCAAGGCCAGCGGCTTTGCGCCGCAATATCCTGCACAAGGCGCCCAAGCACGGCTGCTGCAGGTGCTGGTCGATGAGTTGCGCGAACTGCCTGAAGCGCCGTTCGGCCTGCCGCTGCCCAATGACCCGCGCTTGCGGCGTATCAGTGAAGCCTTACAGGCCGACCCTGCAGACAACCGCAGCATTGAAGACTGGGCGCAGCAGGTCGGCGCTTCGCGGCGCACCCTGGTACGGCTGTTCCAGGCGCAGACGCAGTTGTCGTTCCGCGAATGGCGCCAACGCCTGCGCCTGCTGGCGGCGTTGCCATTGCTGGCCCAGGGCATGAGTGTCACGGCGCTGGCCAACGAGCTGGGCTACGACTCGGTGTCGGCATTCATTGCGTTGTTTCAGCGCCACTACGGCAAGACGCCAGGGTTGTGGGCTGCTGAGCTGCGTAGCTGACAGTGTGTCTGGTTGGCAAAGGGCGATGAATCGACCCCCTATTAAGTTGATGCCGTTGTGTATTGTGTGTATAGGCTGTTGCAGTAGCCTATCACGGTGTGTGCGGTACACACGTAGAGGCTGGGGAACACTTCTCCTTCAGGAGCGCTCATGAAATTTCCAGTCGTCATTCATAAAGACCCCGATTCAGACTATGGCGTGACGGTGCCGGATGTCGCGGGCTGCTTCTCTTCAGGTACAACCGTCGAGGAAGCACTGGACAATGTCCAGGAGGCTTTGGCCCTGCACTTCGAATCACTGGTCGCAGATGAAGAGCCACTGCCCCAGGGCCAGGCAATCGATGTCCATATCGATAATCCCGACTTCGCGGGCGGTGTGTGGGCAGTCGTTGATTTTGATGTGACGCCGTACTTGGGCAAGTCAGTGCGGTTCAATGCGTCTCTGCCGGAGTTCCTGCTGCAGCGCATCGATAGCTACGTGAAGAATCATCCTGAACAGAAAAGCCGATCGGGCTTTCTGGCATCAGCTGCGCTTCGAGTCTTACAGGAGGCGTGAGGGGTATGTGACGGAAAAAGCAGAGGCCTCTGAATCGCTAAGCGACTGTGTGGACGCCTTGTGGACACTGGAGCTAAACGTTCAGCCTTCCAGCTTTCCTGAAAACGACAAAAGCCGCGCAGTGCGCGGCTTTGAAGGTGGTGGGCCCAGCAGGACTCGAACCTGCGACCAAGGGATTATGAGTCACCGAATGACACCCCGAGGCCTTATAAGTCTAGGCTAGGGGCTGCCAGGGTACAACAGGGCTAACCCCCTGTTAATACGGAGTTTTTGCTAGATTAGGCAAATTAGGTAAGGCTGGGGACTGTACCGCCAGCGTACCTTCAACGAGTAGGCATCTGGCGTTCAAGTGTGTTTGTTTGCAGTCATTTCTAGTCGTAACGTACCGCTGAAGGGCTTTCAGGAGGCGACAAATGACAGGCCGACAGACCCCCGAAATTCCCAATCGCCCGAGGCTCGCGTACCAGTCTTGCTTTGCAACAGATCCAAGATGCAGTTGGCTCGCACCACAATAACTGATGACGAGGTTATTGTCGGCTGGATACCGGCGACCCGTAATACCAAGGATCCGAAAGCACAATCTCCTCAGCTCCCCCAGCGATGACCATACTCAGCACGGCTTCGAGCGTCTCAGCCACGGTCTCCCAGTAGGCAGCCTGCGCCTTACACTTCTGGATATTGGGCGATTCTTCCCTCTCGGCCTTCAGCGCAGCTATGGCATACCTGGATGAGTTTCTGGAGGTCGCCTCATAGCCGGCCAGCAAGCGGCGATTCTCAGGTGTGTCTGGCCACTCTTGATTTCGCTCAAAATAGGCCCTGCTGGCAGCATGAGTGAATCCTTCTAAGCATATCGTGGACATGTTTCCTCCTTCCGTGGACATCGTGATTACGGACGTAACCCGGAGCTTCCCTACCAAGAAAAGTACACCTGGGCAGTAATACCAGCGCCACCGGTCGCTGATGTTGCGGGCTGAGTGAAGGACTTCAACGAAAACTGAAATTCTCTCCGATACCGATGACTCATTCTCTGAGTGTGTTTGCTGCTTGAGGGCGTCAACCTGGGTGGCAAATAGCCATACATGGCTGAAATATTATGGGATGTCGTCTACTCAGATCGTTTCTAAGCTTCGGAGAGCATTTTCGCTGCTTTGGACCCAAGCGGGGGGCGCGGTCACCCCTCTAGTGCCCGCACAGCACCCCTACACCACCGTAAATACCCCCTGGCGCCCCTCAAATGCCTGAATTGACCCGATCATGATCCCCTACGGGGGCGCAGCAGATGCCCGTTCCGCTGACATAGCGTGCCCGCAACATACCCATTAGCTGCCTTTAATCCCCCCTCAATGCCCCTGTCCTTTTCCTATGCCACACCTTAAAAGCACCGGTTGCAGCAATAAGGCAAAATCACTGTCCGTTTGCACCATAGATAGCTTAATAGTGCAAAAAGGTGCTCACGGATCGATGGACTCTCATTTGCGAAACTTTCTGGCCAGCGGCAACCAGCCTGGGGGCAATCTTGGCTTTGATCAGCAGGAAAATTCGTGGGCGACCTACAGCTGGGGAGGAAGTCTGGTCATGACGCCAAGTTGGCGTCATGACTAGATGGGGACAGGGAGGGTCAGCGGATGCTGATGTCGAACTTGTCGGAATAGACCTGATGGGTCTTGATGTTTACCACGCTCACGCCCGCGATCTTGATGTCGAAAATGTAGTTGTCGATCAGAAGCTCACGCTGGTTCTGGACAGTCGCTTGCGAGTAATTGGTGGTCATCCGAAGATGCTGGGGGACCGATTCGAGGTTGATAGCGAGCCGCAGGTCGTCTCTCTCTTTGGCCAGTTGCTCCGGGGTGATGCGCAAAGAACCATTGATGCGGGCAATAGGTACCGCCGAAGGTGGTTTGACCGGAGGCAGTACCAGCATCGGCCGCTTCACCTTGATAACGTCCACGCCGGCCTTGGCGCCGTAACCGTTCTGGCCCTCATAGTGGTCCATCACCTTGCGGACTTCGGGCAGCCACAACCCATAACATACAGGGGCCATATAGCTGTAGTTCTTGGCGCCAGAGCAATCGCTGGGCAGTAGCATCATCGAGAATTTGATGGCACCGGTCTGCTTATCAAATTCGATGTTGTTCTCAGGGATCGTAGAGATCACCGAAAACAGGCTGAGCGCCGAGACGCGCTTCTGATACACAGCATCCGTCTCATATTTGCCTTGACCACCACCTATCTTGTCGGCGAAATCCAGCAGTTTCGATGAGTCGCTGAAAACAGGAACCTTGGTCGAATCCACGTAGGGACGCAGCGCAACGACTGTCGTCTCGCGTTTCAGGTAGGCCTCGTAAGGTGATGGAGGTGGGGGTGGCAGGGCGCAACCGCCGAGCATCCCTGCCATAACGGACAGCACGAAAACTTTACGCATCTTTTCCTCTCAGATGAAACAGCAACCGCCGCGCGAAAAGCGCGACGGGGACTCATGAACCGCTAGGGCTCAAGCTTTCCATTGTCCGATGGAAAGCTGCAAGCGGGGTAGGGGGTCCGGTGCACAACATACCGTTCGAGCGCGTCAGCCATTGCAGCGACGTTTCCTGGGGTAATCGATCCCAGCCGATAAGTCCGCAAAAAATTCGCTGGTTTCAGTCGCGTGGGTAACGTGTAGGTAGTGCTGAATGTTCTCACTGACAAACGCCGCGCTAAGTTTTGAGGCGAATGGCTACCCATGCCGAGCGGCCTGAACCTCGTTAATAGCCGCGGAGAGCACTTGGTCTGGATTAGAGCCCAATTCGTCGTGCGGTAGGGCGCCGCTAAGGAAGCTGCGGCACCTCATCGTCCTAATTTTTATAATGTGGTATCCGACTACTGTAGCGCGGCAATTACTGGCGGTGAGCCTTGCTAAAGCTAAATAGCTTGAACCCATCCGCAGCATGATCTGCGTCAGGTGCCCGCATTCCGACGAAACACGATGACCGCTTTTGCAGCATGAGCCCCTACGACCTTCCAGGTTGCCTCTCCTGGCTGGCTTGCGGTTTCAGGTAAGTCCGTCAGCGCCCTTCGTCGGATGATCGAGGATAGTATTGTCTGGGTGGCTGTATGGATATACAGTTAACGGGGCGCTTGAGCTGGTCGTCAGCGGAAAATCCACTTGTGGCTATTCGACACCATGAAGTAGATTCACCGTCCAAACGACCGTTGAACAAGGATGGGTAATGGATATCAAAGTTAATTTTGCGGTAGTCCATGAACTGAGAAAGGAACAGTTCAAAGATATACAGCCATCCTTCATTCGCCAAAAAGTGTTTGATGTTACCAAACCTGCCGTGAGCAAATTGATAGTTGGTGCGACGTCGATTTACGGTAAGAAAAACAATGCGGCCCACTACGGGATATTTGCCAAGAAAACCGCGAGTGAGTTTCCGGAAGAATTCGACGGCTACACGAAAATCGTGATCTCGGAAAAATCTTTTCTGGAAATCACGGGTTCGGCCATGGGAGAGCTGCACGCAGCTGCCAAGAAAGCCACCGCCGCGTCCGGCGGTTACATTCTTTTTGTGGATTATGAAAGTGGCAATGCACGGTTTTTACTGATTGCAATGCTGAAGAAGCGTGATGGCCTCCGGCTTAATGAAGAACTGGAGCCGGAAGAGTTAATCGAGCTCGACTTGAACAGTCTGTATCATGCGGCGCGGATAAACTTCAGTAAGTTTGGAGAGTACGCCGATGCCGATGACGAAGCCAAACAGGAACTTAATTACCTCAGCTTCCTAAGTCAGAGTGCCGGCCGCTCGGCAGCCGGGTATTTTGTCACCGCACTAGGCTGTGCGGTGGGGACGGCGTCAGCTGCAGCCACCAAAAATTTGATCGTGGAAAGTGTTAGGTTTTTCCGCGATCGACCCAATCTGTATCCGAATCGAATTCGTTTCAAAGACGAGGTTTTGCGCTACTTGGAACAGCAGCGTGACACTGGATTGTCGGTGAAACTGTCTGAAGTGGAAGCAATTGCGCGTCAGTTTTTTCCAGCGGAGATGGAAGGGCAAGCTGATGACCTGGCGAGCGAGTTTACTGGCCATCTGAACAGTGAAGCAGTTGGGGTTCCTGTCGAGTTCCCGATCAGCAAAGTCACCCTGGATAAATACACTCACGTGCTTTACAAAGCTGATAATTGGCAGCTTAAATTCGACCGTAACTCGTTGGGCGAAGGGGTCGATGCAGAAATTCGTTTTGTTGAACAAGACCGCAAGCTGATCATTAACAACCTTTCTGATCAGGCTGTGGAGGTCATCCGCCAGGCGCTAGCAGACAAAATAGATGTGCCTGTAGCTGAGTAAACGCATATGGCCGATGTCCTTGAGTTCGTTCGCGCTTATCGCCTGCTGGGACGTCCGGTCCTGACGACAGGAAACTCCTTTCATTTTAAGGCAGGGGCGTATAGCGCTGAGCTGGCCGAAGCCGTGCTTGCGTTGATGGAGTCTAAAACGGGTCGATTTGATGAGCTTTTGATCGATGGTGAGGAGGTGAGGCCGCAGGCGGCGACACTATCCAATCCTTGGTCGAACATCGAACTATGTTACGTGCTCGATGCCTCAGGGGCGGTGCCAGTCTTCAAGAATATTGAACAGCTGATGGCGCGTTCAAAAAGCTATGTGCGCCAGTCACTGCCACCACATTTTTATTTGTTAGACGACGATGTGCTGTCCTCAGAGGAACCACTTGACCCTCAGGTGAAATCCCTGCAGGCGATTTGTCGTTTGATCGTCTGCTTGGCTGACTTGGCGCATTTTCATGATGAAAAAAAATCGAGCGATGAGTATAAGCTGGTTTTTGTTGCAGATGATTCCAGTAAAGGCGAGCGAACGGTAACACTCTATCCTTTTTTGGATAAAAGCTTACTTGCGTTCGAGGTGGGGATCGCGCTCGTTGACAGCCTGCAGGGTAGCAATCTGGATGTGAATCCTCACTTGCTTAAAGAGAGGGCGATTTTTCGAGCTAGTTTGATTGAGCATTTGGCTGGGCATTTCGACGGCAGAGAGCGCTTCAGACTTCTGGTATCAACTTGGTCAAAATTTGTTGAGTTATACGAGAATAATCTTGCTACCTATCTCAGTGGTTTTTCCTTCCACAAGATAAAGCAGGAAATCGCCACGGCGCAGATTACCATTGCTGATCAGATGTCAAAAGTGGTCGGGGATATCAGTGGGAAAATTCTCAGTGTTCCAGTTTCGTTGGTGGCGGTAATTGCGATCGCTAAAGCTGACAGCGGACTCGAGAGCACAATACTGGTGGCGGGGCTTACTATTACTTCTGCACTTTTGGCCGAGACGTTGGCAGCGCAGAAACTTCAGTACGATCGTATTAAGCATTCGCGGAGAATGATGTTTTCGGCGCACTTTAGTTCCGCGCGTCAATATCCAGCAGATCTGAAGCGGTGCCTTGAGGATGCAGTTGACGGTCTCAAGGAAAATGAGAGGAAGCTCAAGCGTTCATTGCTAGCCCTGAGGGCTATTTGTTGGATTCCAGCAATCGCTGCAACAACGCTCCACTCGTTCATATTTCAAGGTTATCTAAGTCAAGGGGCAAAGCAGATAATGAAGCTGCTGCTATCATTGTCAGTGCCCCTGTAAAAAATATCCATATCTAGCTAGGTTTTTTATCTCGCAGCGTTATGACAGCCCTTGGCTGTCTCTCAGCGAGATAGGGGGCAGTCGGCCATACAATTGGTGATAAAATACGTTATCACCAATTATAAAAAGCAGGCTCCATGGACTGGCTTGACCCGATTCGCGACCTTTATCAGCCACTGCAGGCCAAGCGGTTGAGCGCCAGATTGCCCGCCGTTCACCTACAGATTGAGTACATCGAGCCTGCGCGCGGGAATGCCTACTACCCTGCGCCTAAGTTCATCGCGGAAATCACCGTCGATGGCCAATCCGTTGGCCGGACTGACTATGCCATCAATCCGTTAAGGGATCGGCTGTACATTAACAAGATCGAAATCCACCCCGAGTTCAAGCGCCGGGGGTATGCGCTCGCGGTGCTATGGCAACTGCATTGCGAGAACGCTTTACCTATTGTCCCTGTTGCTATCTACAGCACAAACGAAGCCCATGGTTTCTGGAACAATGCGCGACTAAGGCTGAAGGCCGCCGGCGCTGATATTGAGGGCGAATTGCGCACAGCTGAGCTCCTGCAAGAGCAACTGCGCTGGCAGCATCTAGTGCCCGAGCTCCCACACGAACGGCAGATTCGCGAGCTAATGGCCTCCCCTGAATGGCCTGAGATTGAAGCTGGGTTCAAAGCGAGGCAGACGTTATGAGCCAGTTCGTCACCCCAGGCAGCGCTGGCGAGCGTCGGCTGACTGCGGTTGAGTTTCAGCACCTGGCTGCAGTGCCAGCGGCGGTTGAGTGGTTTGCTAACATCGATAACCCGCGCACCCGACGTGCTTATCAGGGAGACCTTGAAGACTTCTGCGGCTTCGTTGGATTAACTGCGGCCGATGAGTTCCGGGCCGTAACCCGGGCGCATGTTCTAGCTTGGCGCGCTCAACTGGAAACCCGGGGACTGGCCGGGGCGACGATCCGGCGCAAGTTGGCCGCGCTGGCCAGCCTGTTCGATCACCTGCTGGAGAGCAACGCGGTGGCCGGCGGAAACCCGGTACACGGGGTCAAGCGCCCGAAGATCGAAAGCAATGAAGGCAAAACTCCGGCACTTGGTGATCATCAGGCCAAAGCGCTGCTCGATGCACCGTCGGCGGACTCGCTGAAAGGGCTGCGTGATCGGGCGATTTTGGCAGTGCTGCTGTACCACGGCCTGCGCCGTGAGGAAGCTGCCCAACTGATGGTGGGCGATATTCAGGAGCGCCGGGGTATCAAGCATCTGCAGATCCATGGTAAAGGTGGCAAGCTGCGCTACTTACCGCTGCACCCGATTGCGGCCGAACGCATCTATGCCTATCTGCAGTGTTCAGAACATCACCTGGAGGACGCTCGGGCGCCATTGTTCGTGCCGCTGCGCGGTCGGAAAACCGGCGCCGGTATGACCGCCAATGGCATCTATACGATGGTGGGAGGCTACGCCGAGGCCGCCGGCATCGATGTGGCTGGCCTGGGCGTGCATGGTCTGCGGGCAACGGCGGCCACTAATGCCCTAGAGCACGAGGCCGATATCGCCAAGGTTCAAGCCTGGTTGGGCCATGCCAACATCAGCACGACCCGCATCTACGATCGTCGGCAACTGCGGCCAGAGGACTCACCAACCTTCAAGGTCAGGTTCTAGGATCAGCTTCGACGAGTGCCTTTTTGAGGTCAGTGAAATTTATCGAATTGGCTTTGTAGAGGAAGACCAGATCTTTGGATTGAGGAAATCGAGCGATGAGTTTGGTGTCGCTGATTTTTTTTACTTGAATACCCTTGTCGCCTGACTTGGGGTATTTGAAATAGTTACCTGAAATCAGGAGGACATCGGGGGTGCTGCTCTTGGGGTAAAGACCGAACAGAAAATAATAGCGCTTAACAAATTCACCTTTAATTTCATAGGCGGTGTCATTGGTATCGGCTGGATCAGTCTTAGATTGTATCCACGCGCCGTCTATGCTTCCGAGGTCGGTTGTGGGCAGAGCGTCGAAATCGACTTTGGATGCCGGATTTACCTGTTGATCCCTCATCTCTTTGGCTAACTGAATATCTTCCCAGTTTCTGCTATAGGCGTTGCACCCTTCAATGCAGGCCAAACCTTTCTCTGTCTTCTCAAAAACCAATTTAAGTTGCTTGTCCTCGTCGGACGTAACCGTCATACGTTTAGGAAGTTGCTCAATATTGACAGCCCTTGCGGGTAGAGGCTTTTGAAATGGTTTGGCCAGTGTCATTGTGCCGCCGACCCCGGTGACGCTCAAGACATACAGTTCTTTCAGCGGCCCTGGGCCTACCGCTACAGAGTAATTTCCATCAAAGATGTGCACATCTGCCAGCGCGATCGCCGGTAGAGCCGCAAGGGTAAAAATTAGTTTTCTAAAATGCATGACCTTTCCTTGGATCGGGTGATTACTTATTTGGATCAAACCGCTGCCAAGAATCGGGCATGAGTCCACAGTTCAGGCAATCCAGGCCTTTTTCGTCAACTGCTCTCTTGAAAGCAAAGGTTTTGCCTCTTAGGTCGGTCAACAACAATTTCTCGCCTTTTTCTTCGGCTTCCCAAATTTGGTCGCTCAATATCACTTTGCGAAATGGGTCGACCTTTACCACGTTTGCTTTGTCACCTTTAACCTCGATAGCGATCACCGGCCCTAGGACGCCGTCCATAGCTCTGTAGCTACCCTCAAACTCGTTACCGCAGCCGCTCAATCCTATGCAGAGGGCAATGAGACCAGTGGCTTTTTTCAACATCATGCTGAATATCTCCTGGGAAAAATGACGCTAGAGCTCATGCTCGGCGCCTACGCGGTGTGGCAGAAGCACCTTCAGTGCGATTTCTTCAATTCCTAAGCTGGACATCGAACTGTTCTAGCCCAAGCTCGGCGATAAAATTCGCTAGCTTGTCGAGGCTCTTGAACATCCGTTCGCCACCGCGCTGCCGGCGCAGCGACACCAATTCGGAACCCATTCGAATACGCAGCAACCAACCGTCGCTCGTGTGAAGGACCGAAATACCATTCACAAGACCAGCAGCTAGGTATCGCCGTAGATCAGCTTCGAAAATTAAGGACATAGACCACGCATCAGAATTGGAGCAGGGGGGCAGCCCGTAGGTCTTCCCCCCCATCACCAGCAGCAGAGTTTTTTGGATTTTACCCTTCTACTACTCTAAAGCGCTGCGGGATAGATGATAGCACTATGCCCTTTATCGTCAATAATCAAATTTTGATTTATCTATAATTGGTTTTTGATAGGGCGCGGAGAAATCCTTCTGGAAGATCAGCTTCGTTCTCACCTACGTGGCTGACATTACCCATCCCCCCACAGCTCCCTGCCGTACAGTGGAGTAACCCTTCCAGTCCCCACAAGCCTTGAGAAAGGATCGACTGGCTCCCGTCGCTAAAATTGAGGGTGATGCTCAGCAGGCTGGACGAATATGTGAAAGGGTAGGAATTCAGGATTCCGCCGTACATCGCATCGTATGAGTACATCTTCCCGTGCCCTGAACGGTCGACCTTGAGTACCTTGTACCCAGGGTTCAACCCCCCGCCACTAATGTAATAACCGTTCACATCGGGAGAAATCATCTCCAGAGTCTTCCCCCAAGGCATTAATACAAGGGCAGAACACCCCAACACGCAAAGCACCTTCTGATGCTGCTTCAAGACAAGCTCCTTTGATTAATACCAGCTCCAGAGAAAGGCGACCGCAAGCCCCCATAAGACCCACCAGAACCGATTTCTAAGCTTTTTACGCCGCCCGCGTTGCGCGGCATACATTGCGATCAGGGTCGAGAGCATCAGGAGTGCCAAGTAAGCTTTGTGTGCAGCGGTGGAGGGGGCCTCAAGAGGCAATGCAGCAGACACGGGAAGTAAAGCGACCGCAGAAATCAGCCACGCCACGACAATCCGTGAATAGCTCATTTTTATGCTCTCCCGACGTAGGCAACCGTCGCCACGGGTAATTCATTGATCAAGCTTTGAAGCTGTACTTCATGAATTTCAACCATTCGGTCATCGAAGCCATTTCGCCGATTCAGCTCCGCAGTCACCAGGTACCAGGTCAACGCGTCCAGCGACGGTGTCTCAAAAAGTCGTATCTCGATAGGGGTAGTTTCCTCCCGCTCATAGGCACTTATCCCGGTCAGTTGTGGCGACAGGAATTGCTGATCCCCACGCATGACCCACACCAATCCCGGCCAAGGGGCGAGGCCATCAAACAGATACCTGAGGTCGATCGGGTTATCCCAGCTTTCGCAGTAGGTGGCCGTCAGGTAGTAATCGAAGGTAAAGCTCATCTGGATGCACTCATTCAGGGACGAGCCTACATCCGAGCATGGGGCTCCGCGTGCCAGAACCCCGCCCACAAAAACGCGGTGAGGATCCCTCATGACTTATTGTCCGGAGGGCTGAGTAGTGAACGACGCCTTTCGGCACGGTCAGCGCGAGTCGTCCGATTTTTCTGCTGGTATTCTGCTTGATCGGGAGCGCCTGGCCGAGACAGACGCTGACCGGCAGACTCACGGCTTTGGCGAGAAGGTGCCGGCGTGTCACTCACACTGCCAGTAGGGGATCCGCTCGGCGATGCCCCGGGAGATCCCACGGGACCTTGAATTTTTTGAATCTTTGCGCGAAGTAGGTCTTGCTTCAAGCCAGCGGTCTTCATTGCCGCCATCTTAGTGAACCCGCCTACTACTGAGCCTGCAATAGATGCCGCGACGCTCCCGAGTTGCGTAAAACTGGTAGCACCGTCAGCCTTTGGTAACGACTGAATCCTTAAAAGCGCTCCCGCCGCCCAGGTCGCGGCCAGAATAACGAAGCCGGCGCCACTGGCTAGAACCCCACGTATACCATCAATATCTAAAGGCGTACCCGAGCTGCTTATAGCAGTTGCGGCTTGTATAAAGCTAATTTTAGCCAGCTGGCTGGCCAGCAAATACAAAATGCCTTCGGCGAAAAATAAAGATAGGAAGGTAAATACAAGCAGCCTTATCCAGTAGAGCAAAATTTCGATTCCAAAGACACACGCGAAGAGTGCTACTAATGGAAATATATGGATGAGGACAGCCTGCCCCATTGCTGTGAGATAGACGAACCATGGAAGCTTCGCCGCGAGATCCAATGTTGCGAGAGCACCTTTCGCTTCATTGAGTGCCCCGACTGCCTCAGAAGCATTTTCGCGAATCTTTGATGCAAACGACGAATCACCAGAATTAGAGTAAAGAGAGCTCAGACTTTTATTTACAACGTCTGACCACGCTCTGACTCCAGCCACAATAGATGGCTCTGAGTCAGGCGATAAATTAGAAGGGCGAATACGATCTCCGACCGCCCGGTATCCCTCTTCAGCGCCCGCTTGAGCAGCTTGATAAGCTTCGTAGCAATTTTCCGGGACAAAGTATCGATTAGCTACACCAGATGGCTCGGATAACAATGCCGGATCCGCTAGCGATCCATTCGCGACTTTCCAAGGGTTCAAGAAGCCGGTAGGTTTATCAACGCCACCTGACAGTCTAGACTGCCATCCCGTTTCACTAGGCAACAGATATCTTTTCCCGGTGGGCCATTTATCACTGCTGAGCTGCTCAAGCGCAGCTTTGCCTGCAGATCTCCGATCACCCGCCTTGTAAGTATCAATTATGGCCAATGCTTGGCGAATCTGTGGGAACCAAGAAAAGCTAAGACCTGAAAGCTCATCAGCAGTTGCACTGCTGAACACAGAGACCTGAGAGTCCGGTACCCCAAGTGCGCCACCACCTCGTAATCCTACTGCTTGCCAAGCAGTATCAGTGATGTTTGCTTTATCGTTGGGACCGGGCTCGCAATATTGCTTATAGTCTTTCATGAGGTTCGCCAAGTCGCTCCCCATGAAAGGACTGATTTCCCGCTCGGTAAGATCGGCGATCATTAATGTTGACTGTTCATTATCCTTGGTGCGATACACCTGTGCTAGTTTTTCATAAGTAGGGAGAATTACTTCGAGCGCGATTGATTGACCCTTTGTCATTTCCATACCGGCGCGACCAGGGAAAGTCACTGTCTGATTTTGTAATGCGACAAATATCAAGAGCGAGGTAATGAAAACTCCAAGCGGAATATTGGTTGGCTTACCACGCACTAAGTTCCAGACGATCCAGGTTAAGGAAATAAAAGGTACCGATCTGGCTAGCTGACGGACAGTATCAGCCAGTTCAGCGTGCTTCGCCCCCATCGACAGGAGTGATGAAATCATGGCGTCTAGACCGCTTTGGAATAGCCATCCAAAACTACCGAAATCGCCCATGTATCAAGCCTCAATGCTGGAGTAAATTTTTCTAGGTACAGCGAAAAACACTGAGGCTGTTCCAGCGATGAAAAAGACCGCTGCCCATACGGGACCTGCTTCGGCATACGCATAATTTTCCAGAGCGGTGAATAAAACAACCAGAACGACTAGCGTTGCCAGTCTCTGCTTACTCATCTCAGTATTCAGTACCTTCACTATAGATTCCTCTGCTTTTCATTCGTAAGGAGCTCTACTGTGAAGCAACCAAAGCAAAGCGCAACTCAAAATGGGTCAACGAAATTCAGTCACACCGAGTAAGCGGTAAACCAGTCAAAACATCCCACAAAACTCAGCGCCATCGAAATCCTCATTCGTTCAGCTTAGGCTGAACGTGCAGCGCTCTACGCGCTGCAGCGTGCGAAGCACGCGGCTCTGTCAGGGTGCTTCGCTACGCTCAACACCATGAACAGAGCCGCGTCCCGCGATCAAAAGCAAAATTGATGTGACATTCAATATTTGCTGTTGACCTTAATTAGTGTGGGTAGCAAGATCAGATTGCACCCGAACTAGCTATATGAGTTCACCTCACAGGACGTCACGCTATTTCGTGCGCCCTTTCGAGACTGCTAATTCAGTCTCCGTGAGTGGTGCGGGGTTATGCGGCAGCTATTGCTGCCCTCGCCTCGCTTCCCAAGTATCAGTTTGCTGATTCAATCTGCATGCTTGGTTATCCTGAGTTGATTGGCCATCAACATAAGGGGTTGCATCTGGCTAGGTGTGGGGTTTGCTTCGACCTTGCATCTGATCTACCACTGTCTAACTCTGACAATAAATTGAGTTGTATCAGGCGCGAAAACCTGGCAAGGGTTCATCCCTTCGACTCTGTCGAGTAGACAGCGAAGCAAAACAGTGAGAGTGCGCAAGCGCATCGGTGCGGTACTACGGTATCTGCACCTGATAAGTCCGACACTGCTAAAAAGGGGCTAGGCATCCGCTGGATGTCGGAACCACATACCTGAATTTCGAGCGCCTCTTTTGAGTTGCGGCTGAGATTTAAGAGTTTAAAGTGGTTGCTGTAACTTACAGTAGGATTACAAGAAACCTATGAATAGCAAACTGAATGGGCACCACGAAGAGATTTTGTCTCTGCGGATACAGAGCTATACGCTGGGAATGATTCAACGCTGGCTCTCTGAACAGCGTCAGGTAAATGTTTGTATTTCCGCAATTTCAAGATCGATTCGCAGATCATTAAATACTCAGAGGCAGCACTCACTATCTGTTTCAGGTTCCGACTTCGACCGCTACCGAAGCGATGTAGACGCCAGTTTGCAGCGTCGGACCTATCGTCGACACTTGAACAAATATATTGGTCTCATTGAAAATTATCGGTATGTGAAGGGATTTGGTGCTGAACAAATTCTTATAGAGTTGCGAGCCAAAGGAGTGAAAACCTCTCTGAGTTCTATTGTTAGAATGTTACAGGTGATTAATGAGCAGAAAAACAAAGAGTTCCGGTGCTAAAGAAAGAAGAACATTTGCCAAGCCATCTACCCAAGCAAAAATTCTTAGTAAGTCAATGTACAATTCTGGACTAATTTCAGGGCTTGGAACTTCGCATAGCTACGAGGCTAGCCTAAAACTGGCAGCACAGTGGCTCCGTAGTTCGGGCCGAGGAGCGTTGCACGAACTTACTCCAAAGGCAGCTAAAGCTTATCTGCATGAGCGTTCCAGAGAAGTAGGTCAAAAGACTTTGGACAGAGACAGGCAGGCTCTCCAAGCTGTGCTACGCCAAATTGGAAAGTTAAATGATAAGCAGCGTTTGAATGTAATCAAGGCGGAAAAGCCACAGAGTCTTAGAAGCCGGAATTATACGCCAGACCAAGTACAAAGAATTATTTCTCATCAGACCGTACGAAATGGGTTTAGCACTGAGTTAGCTGCAACAGCAGGCTTGAGGGCTCACGAACTACGGACACTGCTTCCAGCGTCCGAGAGGCCTATGGATGATCGTCCTGCGGATCCTGAAAAATTTCGAGAGGGTGTTCGATATACTGTGGTAGGAAAAGGCGGACTTGTTCGCGAAGTAAGTTTACCTAGTCACTTGGCTGCACAACTGGAAACTCGACGCCTAGATGAGCCTGTAATTGTCATAGATCGTCTAATTCATTACCGAAGCTTCTACGATATTGCAGGGGGGCAAGCGTGGTCTCAATCCTTCTCTCGGGCGAGTAACTCGGCACTGGGCTTTAGCAATGGAGCGCATGGCTTGAGACACTCCTATGCCCAGGATAGAAACCGCGAGATTCAAGCCCGTTTAGGCGAGGTACAGCGCGCAAAAGCAATTGTCTCCCAAGAGTTAGGGCATTTTCGTCCAGAGATCACTGACACTTACCTGCGCTAAGTTTAACGTCAGCTCACAAGCTTCCTTGTTTCCAAGTCCCATCGCTAGATTCTCCTATCCCCGCATATCCTCCGTCACCGCGTCGACGGCAGAATGAAAGCCTCTGATTAGAAAAAAGCAGCAGGGCGATGGATGTGCTTCGGTACCGATCGCCGTTGGTGATAGTTAGTAAGCTCACAAGGCCGCCTCGGCGTATGAGGGGCCGACGTGTAGGGATCTCATAGAGATCTCCTAGTAAGCAAAATCTTGGTTAGTCTGAAACCCCCGTATTTCGTGGCTCGCCAGCAACATAGCTATGTTTCTCCGTTGGTGAAAGCGCGACAGCCTGTTGGTGAAAGCGCGATATGTTGTTGGTGAAAACGTGTCAGTCGGATCTGATTCGAGGTCGATAAATCTGGAAGTGGGACCGTATGCCCTCGCCGCGAAATTTGAGGCGCCAACCAATTTGGCTAATTTCAACTAGTGCTTTGCGACTTTGTGCGCGACGCCACCTCTGTGTTGTCGGTACGACGCTTATTGGGCCCCAGACTCTTTGCGACACAGTATCTAAACCTGTCCAGTAGCATTCGCTGCCTTCACGGATGGTGGCCGATAACCACGCATGAAGCAGCTTAGCGGGATCGCCGTTTAGCTTCCTGCGCTCCTTTAAGCATACTTTTACATACTGCCCATCAAATAATAGCGCCTGGACGAATCGAGAGTTGAGCGCAATGAGGATCTCTCCGTTTGGTGCTGTTGCGACGCTAAGTAAGCGCATGGACCAATCAAAACCATCCCTTCTGGCCCGGCAGCCGACCTGAGAAAGCCTATAAAGGGAGTCTTTCAGGCGACCGTAATCGTCGGAGCGAGTGGGAAGATTGGCGGCCATCAACAGTCGGTAGCACGTCGTTGTGAGTACTAAAGCTCTACCTTCTAGTGCATCGCGCAAGGGGTGCAGTTCTGACCAAAGCTGCCGAGCTATTAGTGAGTCGTTTTCTGCCCCTAACAGATCGCGGCCAAGTCCGGCCAAGCCTACAATGGCCAGAAGGATTGATTGATCTCGGACATCTAGCCACTCATAGCAGGTGAACAAGAAATGTGTGTTGTCGTGCTTGTGTTCGACAGCAAGCCCGACCGGTCGCTGACCGGATTTGAAAGCCCGGAATAGTGACGCGGCAGCCAAAGCCGGGTCTAGAAGTGTGTATATGACGTCCTTACCACGAATCTCAGACCGCATTTGCTGCCTCCCGTCCTTTTCGAGGCCTCATACTTGTCGCGCGCGACTTCGCTTCGCTGATCAGAGCCGGTAACAGCACCCCGCCTTCCGAGCGTTTGAACCACTGCTGCTCAAGTACGGCAGATCCATAATTGAGCTTACTCTCGCCTAGGCGAACATACTGGCTATGTAGCCCAGTCAGCGGAGTTGAGAACCGGGAGCCTTCGATCAAGCGCTTGGCTTCATCCTCGGTCATTTGCGTGAGGTAGCCACACCATCGAGCGTTATCAATCAATGCTGAAGCTCCGCGAGAGGAGTACTGATCGAGTTGACCATCCCGTCTGCTGGCTTTGCTTACGTGGTGAATGAGAAGTACTGCCGCGCCGCTTTTGGTGGCCAGCTCTTCCAGTCGCGAGATCAGAAGAGACATGTCCCTGTTGCTGTTCTCATCTAGGCCATGAATGCGGCTTACGGTGTCGAGGACGATTAGTCGGGGGGCTTCTTGGAGCTTTAAGACCGCTTCCATACCTTTATCGGTCATAACGTCCAGCCGCTTGCCCATCATCGGTTCGATCATCAGATTCGCTGCTATGGCATCTAATGCTTCAGCGGCATCGTCCGGGTACTTTGATCGTTTCCGTATGCATCGACCGATGGCATGTATCCGGTGAGCGAGAACCTGCTCGCTATCTTCCAAAGCGAGGTATAACACCGGACCATTCGAGGGAGGGGCGATTCCAGCAAGGTTTCCTTCGGGTACATGACAAGCCACTGCGATTGCTGTCTGCAGAGCCCAGAAGCTTTTCCCTGTTCCCCCGGGTGCGACGAATGCGCCAACTGTCCCTGCTACAAAGCTTCCGAACACATAGTCCAATGCAGGAGGTGGGGTGACGAACACTGACCTAAGGTCTATTGGCATCACTCATCTCCAGCCAGCAACGTTGCGATATCAGCCGCACGGAAATAGATCAGGCGGCCAAGCCGAAGCTTCATGGCATTTAGCGAGGCAGCGAACTCGCTTTCGGCCGGGTGCGCAATGGTGTAGTCCAGTCCTTTTTCACTTCTGTGTAGCAGCTCTGCCAGCTGCTTCTTTGTTAACAGTGGGCCGTATCGGTCAATGAGCTGTTGCTCAAAACGGGCGTTGCTTGCAGTCATCTGGATATCCATGATTCAGGTTGATGACTGTAATAGTGGAAAGGGACTGCTCCATTTTTAGCTTTTTCGGGGCTGCCCCGGAGAAGAATCGGAAAAAAATTCGAATTGGGAGGGGGGGCGCTCAACAATCCTTCGCGCTGCTTAGTCGGAGTGCACGGTAGGCGCAGAGTAAAGAGGGCTAGAAAAGTTTTCGCATGCTGAATCTTTTCTAGCCTACATAAGCCTAGTCTTTTTCGATTCTATCGAGCTTTTCGACCAGATCCTCGGCGCGTAGATGAGTGTACCGTTTGAGCATCTGCATCGATTTATGTCCGCTGATCGCAGAAACCTCCTGATCGGAAAGGCCTAATTCGACAAATCGGCTGACGGCCTCATGTCTTAGATCGTGAAAGCGAAAGTCTTTCATCCCGAGCTGCTCTCTCAGCGTCGCCCAAACTTTACTGAAGGCATAGGGCCGACGCTTGCCATCTTTGCCTGGTTCACCGAAGAAGATGAGCTGGCAGCCTTTCGGTCTGAGGGGGTTATCCACCGCCGCTTGCATCGCATCTGTCGCGGACTTGTTCAGGGGAACGGTCCGAAAGGTGTCATTTTTGGTGTCAGGAAGGCGGGCTACACGCTTTTTGAGATCAACTTGAGAGAGCGGTAACGTTGCTATCTCGGACGAGCGCATGGACGTCTCTAAGGCGATCCGCACGATCCAACCGAGCATTGGGTTGCTGTGTGCGTCAACCGCGTTCAATAACCGGTCCTCTTCGTCATCCACGAAACGTCGCTCACGACCTTTTCCAGGTTTAGGCTTTCGAACGCTCGCAACAGGGTTGAAGGTGAGGCCGAGGCCCCATTCTTTGATTGCTGTTGAGTAAAGATGACCGAGGAGAGCCAGCTCAAGCCGAACTGTATTATTGCTGGTCAGTGTGCACTTTCGGGCTGCGGGCTGAGACAGCCGTTTGTCACGGTAAGCTGCGATGATCTCGCTAGAGAGGGCCGCCAGCGAGTATTTACCCAGCTCGGTGATAAGTTTCTTCGCCTTGTTCGCTTCGCCACGCTGAGTTGAAGGCTTTTTGGTGGGAGTCACTTCGGACAGATAACGCTTCAGCGCCGCCTCGAGGGTCATGCGCTCTGATCCGCTCCGCTGGATATAGACGCCTCTGACCATCTCGTCTTCGGCTCGACGTGACCAGTCCTCTGCGTCGCGTTTGGTGCGGAAGGTTTTGGAAGCTGTTGGCCATCCGGTTTTTCGAATGACTGCTTTCCACGTACCTGATGGGGTTTTTACGAGAGTTGCCATGCTGTTCTCCGAAGGACATCGGCACGGACTGTACCGAAACTGTACCTCGGGAGCATTCCAAAACACCCTCTCGAAACTGCAGCAGCGCTGCAGCCCTTGAATTAACTGGTGGGCCCACACGGACTCGAACCGTGGACCAAAGGATTATGAGTCCCCTGCTCTAACCAACTGAGCTATAGGCCCCAGTGGACGCGGATTATAACGAGGGTTTCCAGGCTGTGCTATCCGAAAGATCTGAAAGTGCTATGCGAAGGAACGTCGCGGCAAATTCACTGGCCGGCAGCGGCAGGCTGACGATGTACCCCTGGATCTGCTCGCAGCCCTCGGCGGCGAGGAATTTCTGCTGGGCCTGGCTTTCGACCCCTTCGGCAATGATGGTCAGCTGCATGCTGCGCCCCAGGGCAATGATGGCGCGGGCGATGGCGGCGTCGTGAGGGTCGTCGGGCAGGCCGCGGATGAACGACTGGTCGATCTTGAGGATGTCCAGTGGCAGACGCTTGAGGTAGCTCAGTGAGGAGTAGCCGGTGCCAAAGTCGTCGATCGCCAGTTGCACCCCCAGGTGTTTGAGTTGATGGAGGATGGCCAGGGCTTCTTCGGCCTGGCTCATGATGAAGTTCTCGGTGATCTCCAGTTGCAGGTCGCCAGCCTTGAGCTGGTGGGTCCTGAGCAGCTGTTCGATGCGCTTGACCAGGCTTGGCTGGCGCAGTTGGGCGCCAGCCAGGTTGACCGATAGCGGGCCAAACGCCAGGTAGTGGTGTTTCCAGTCCTGCATTTGCCGGCAGGCCTGTTCCAGCACCCAGTCGCCCAGTAGCAGGATCATGCCGTTCTCTTCGGCCAGTGGGATGAAGTGCTCCGGTGGCACGTCGCCAAACGTCGGGTGGCTCCAGCGGATCAGCGCTTCGGCACCTACCAGGCTCTGGGTCTTGAGGCTGAACTTGGGTTGGTAGCACAGGCTCAGCTCATTGCGCTCGATAGCCCGGCGCAGTTCGTGCTCCAGGGCGATGCGTTCGCTGGCCTGGGCGGTCAGGTCACGGGTGTAGGACTCGACCCGGTTACGCCCCTTGGCTTTGGAGCGGTACATGGCCGCATCGGCGTTGCGAATCAGCGAGGCGACGTCGGTGCCGTCCTGTGGATAAAGGCTGGTGCCGATGCTGGCGCTGGTGAAAAACTCGTGCTCGCCGGCCTGGAAAGGCGCACCGAAGCAGGCCAGCAGCTTGTGCGCGATGTGCTCGGCGTCGCTGGGCTGGTGCAGGCCGGGCAGCAGAATGATGAACTCGTCGCCACCCAGGCGTGCCACGGTGTCGATGTCGCGCACCTGCTCCTTGAGACGCTGGGCGATCCCCTTGAGCAGCAGGTCGCCGACCGGATGGCCGAGGCTGTCGTTGATGTGCTTGAAGCGGTCAAGGTCGAGAAACAGCACTGCACCCTGGCGCTGCGACGCCTGGGCACAATTGAGCGCGGCCTGAAGGCGACTTTCGAACAGCGTGCGGTTGGGCAGGCCGGTGAGCGGGTCATGATGGGCCTGGTAGTCGAGCTTGGCCTGGGCATGCTTGAGGCTGGAAATATCGGCGAACACCGCGACAAAGTGGGTAATGACCCGCTCTGTGTTACGCACTGCGCTGATGGTGAGCCAGCTGGGGTAGATCTCGCCGTTCTTGCGGCGATTGTGGATTTCGCCTTGCCAATGACCTTCAGCGGTCAGTTGGTGCCACATGGCCACATAAAAGGCGCTGTCATGCTGACCAGACGCCAGCAGGCGCGGGGTCTGGCCCAGGGTTTCGAACTCGCTGTAGCCAGTGATTTCGCTAAAGGCACGGTTGACTGCACTGATGCGCTGGTCGGTGTCGGTGATCAACACGCCCTCGGCGGTGTTCTCGAATACCGTGGCAGCCAGTTGCAGCTTTTCTTGCATCAGATGGCGTTCGGTAATATCCCTGGCAATGGTCAGCATGCAGTCGACGCCGGCGATCGGTAGCGGTCTGGCAGACAGTTCGCACAGGCGGATCTGACCGTCACTGCGGCGGATATGGCAGCTGAAGTCACGTACGAAACCATCGCGCTGGAGCATCTCCAGCAGTCGGCGACGTTCGTTGAGGTCGACCCAGATGCCCAGGTCCAGCGCAGTGTGGTCCAGCGACATGTGGGTGTCGAAGCCGGTCAGGCGGCAGAAGCCTTCGTTCACTTCGATCAGCAGCCCATCGCTCTGGCGCGACAGCAGCAGACCGTCGGGGGAGGCGTGAAAGGCTTTGGCAAACTTCTCTTCGGAGGTTTGCAACTGCTCCTGGGTCTCTTTGAGCTGGCTGATATCGCGTACTGCTACAACCAGTGCGGGGGTGCTGTCGAGCTGGAAGGTCTCGGCAGAGGTCAGGCCAGTGAACACTTGGCCGTTGCTACGCCGGAAGAGCATTTCCAGGTTGCGGATGCTGCCTGCCTGCAAGCGCTTGAGCAGGTCGGGGCCAACACCGTCGATCCCCCAGATATTCAGCTCGGTCGCAGTGCGGCCCAGCACTTGCGCCGGGCTCAGGCCAATCTGCTCTTCGAAGGCTTCGTTGACCTCCAGCAAGCAACCGTCGCTGAGGCGGGCGATGAGCAGGATGTCCGGGCATTGCTGGAAAACCGAGGCGAACTTCTGTTCTGACAGGCGCAGGGCTTCCTCGGCATTCTTGGTTTCACTGATATCGATCATCAGCCCGCGCATCACCGGTTTGTGTCCGTGCTCGATCAGGCTGACGATGTCACGTACCCACAGGCTGCGACCATCGGCGCGAATCACCCGGTAGTCCAGGCTGTGGTCGCGACCGGCGGCAGTCTCGCTGTCGCAATAGGCCTGGGCCCAGAGCGCGTCGTCCGGGTGAATGATGCTGCGCCAGAAGCCCGGGCGCAGCCATTGGTTCAAGGGGTAGCCCAGCAGGTCTTCGGCATGGGGCGAGACGTAGTTGTAGGTGAAATCGTTGGCGTCGGCTTCCCAGGCAATGGCCGAAAGGCTTTCGATCAGCCCGCGGTAGTGATATTCGCTGCTGCGCAGTTCCTGCTCCAGGGCAATGCGCCGGGAGATTTCCGAACTCAGGCGGCGATTGACGCGGATTACTGCGGCCAGTATCGCAACCATCAGCAGCAAGGCCGGCAGGCCATAGATCAATAGGTCGTACCAGAGCGTGCGGTGATCGAGAACCTTGCCGACCCAGCGCTCCTGAATATTGCTGATTTCTTCAGGGGTCATGTCGGCCATGACCTTGTCGAGGATACCGACAAGGATTTTCTGCGGGCGTGGCACAGCCATTGCCAGTTGATAGCGGTAGGGTGTTTCGCCGCTGACGTACAGGCCGTCGAGTTTGAGCTGGCGCAGGCTCCAGATGCTTGAGGCCAGATCGCCCACCACAGCGTCCACTTCATCGGTCGCCAGTGCCTGCAACGCCGAACTGACGTTGGGCAGGGCCACCAGGTTGAGGTCAGGGTGATGGGTGCGCAGCAGTTCATGGGGCGCGTAGTTTTCCACCACGGCGATTTTCAAACCGTACAGGTCTTTGATCGTGCGCGGTTGCGGGCCACCTTCATGGGCCAGGATAACGATCGGGAAATCCAGGTAGGGGCGGGTAAAGGCCAGGAAACTCTGGCGCTCGGGGGTCGACATGATGCCGGGCAGCAGGTCGAGCTTGTTCTGACGTGCCTGCTCGAGCACGGCGGTCCAGCTGATCGGTTCGATCGGCTTGAACTGCACACCCAGGCGTTCCTGGATAAGGGCAATGTAGTCGGCGGCCAATCCCTGGTAGCGACCGTCCTGGTCCCGGTATTCAAAAGGTGGCCAGGATGCATCGATGCCTAGACGCAGCTGCGGATGCGCGCTGAGCCAGGCTTGTTCTTCGTCAGTCAGGGTCAGGGCGCCGGCCGTTGCACTCCAGACGAGTAGGAGAGCCAACAGAAGGGCCGGCATTCGGGGCATAACGGCCTCGTCACACAGGTGGAGTGATTCGAGTGTAGACGGGCATTCAAGCGTCGGGGTAGTGGGCAAAGGCTTAAAAGCGCCGTTCGCCGGAAAGAAAAACCCCGGCCTGGGCCGGGGTTCGTCATTACTCGTCGAGGAAGGAGCGCAGATGCTCGCTTCGCGTCGGATGGCGCAGCTTGCGCAGCGCCTTGGCTTCAATCTGACGGATCCGCTCACGGGTCACGTCGAACTGTTTGCCGACCTCTTCGAGGGTGTGATCGGTGTTCATGTCGATACCGAAACGCATGCGCAGCACTTTGGCTTCGCGTGCGGTCAGGCCGGAGAGCACGTCACGGGTCGCTTCCTTGAGGCTTTCAACCGTGGCCACATCGATTGGCGACTGCATGGTCGAGTCTTCGATGAAGTCACCCAGGTGCGAGTCTTCGTCGTCACCGATCGGGGTTTCCATGGAGATCGGCTCTTTGGCGATCTTCAATACCTTGCGGATCTTGTCCTCAGGCATTTCCATGCGCTCACCCAGCTCTTCCGGGGTCGGTTCGCGACCCATTTCCTGCAGCATCTGCCGGGAAATACGGTTGAGCTTGTTGATCGTCTCGATCATGTGCACCGGAATACGGATGGTGCGGGCCTGGTCGGCGATCGAACGGGTGATCGCCTGGCGAATCCACCAGGTGGCATAGGTCGAGAACTTGTAACCACGACGGTATTCGAACTTGTCCACCGCCTTCATCAGGCCGATGTTGCCTTCCTGGATCAGGTCGAGGAACTGCAGGCCGCGGTTGGTGTACTTCTTGGCGATCGAGATAACCAGACGCAGGTTGGCCTCGACCATTTCCTTCTTGGCACGACGAGCCTTGGCTTCACCGATCGACATGCGACGGTTGATGTCCTTGATCTCGGCGATGGTCAGGCCGGTTTCGCTTTCGAGGTCGATCAGCTTCTGCTGGCAGGCCACGATAGCGTCGCTTTTCTCACCCAGGGCGGCAGCCCATTTGGTGCTGCGCTTGGCCAGGTCGCTGGCCCAGGTCTGGTCGATTTCGTTGCTCGGGAACAGGCGCAGGAAGTCGGCACGCGGCATGCGGGCGTCACGGACGCACAGTTGCATGATGGCGCGTTCTTGCTGACGCAGGCGATCCAGAGCGCCACGAACGCGCTCAACCAGCGCTTCGAACTGCTTGGGTACCAGCTTGATCGGCATGAACAGCTCAGCCAGATCGAGCATCGCCTTGAGGCTGTCCTTGTGGCTGCGGCCGTTCTTTTTCAGAACCTTGAGGGTCGCGTTCAGTTGATCCTGAACGGCGCCGAAGCGCTGACGAGCGACTTCAGGATCGGGACCGCTTTCGGTCTCTTCCTCTTCGTCGTCGCCTTCCTTCTCTTCCTCGTCGTCGTCAGCATCAGCCTTGGCCGGTGCTTTCGGATCGACTGGCGGTGGCACTTCGGCAGGCGGCGCAATGCCGTCGTCCGGGTCGATATAGCCGCTGAGGACGTCGGACAGACGGCCACCTTCGGTAGTGACACGGTCGTATTCGGAGAGGATGTGCTCGACAGTACCCGGGAAGTGGGCGATAGCACCCATGACTTCACGAATACCTTCTTCGATCCGCTTGGCGATTTCGATTTCGCCTTCGCGGGTCAGAAGCTCGACGGTACCCATTTCACGCATGTACATGCGCACCGGGTCAGTCGTGCGACCAATATCGGTTTCCACAGCCGCCAACGCAGCGGCAGCTTCTTCAGCTGCGGCTTCGTCGGTGTCGGCTTCGGCCAACAAAAGGGCATCCGCATCCGGAGCACTCTCGAATACGTTGATCCCCATGTCGTTGATCATGCGGATGATGTCTTCCACCTGCTCCGGATCTGAAATATCCTCTGGCAGATGGTCGTTGACCTCCGCGTAAGTCAGGTAGCCCTGCTCACGACCGCGGGTGATCAACTCTTTGATGCGAGACTGCTGTTGCGCTTTTCCGGACATAACACCCTATCCACTGAAGGTCTTGGCGGGCAAAAAACAAGCCGAGGATTATACCCGAGCTAGGACCTCACGCGCCAGTTGAGGTCGGGGTTTGTGCGGGAACATTACGGCTTAACAGGTCAAGCAGCTGTTTTTGCTCGTCTGCCGTCAGCCCGCTCACATTCGCTTTCATAAGTAGATTATCCAGCCTCTGCTCGCGTTGGCGGGCTGATAATCTAGTTATGGTGTCTAAAAACTGTTGTTCAAGGTTTTCGGCGTCAATCAACCACTCTTTTTCCGCGAGAGCACGTAGTAATCGCCCCTGTTCTGTGCCATGCCAGCGAGCGATCAGCTGTAAAGAGCGTAGCCCAGGATTTTTCTGCAACGCCTCGAGTAGTGCCACAAGCAATTGTGAGTAGCGATGCTCTTCCGCCGCAAAATGGCTGGCATCTTCTACCTTCGTGGCCAGCTGGGGGCGGTGGAGAATGGAGCGTAGGGCCGTAATTATGGGCGGTTCGACCGAGATAGGAGTCCGTGCTGGTGCGTCTTTGCGCTCCCAAGGTTTGCCCTTCTTGTCCCAGGGTTTGCCGTCCCATTTTTTCTTGCCACCCTTGTTCGGCGTCCACTGCTGTTGCGGCGGCGTGTACTCGGGCTGGTGAAAATCGCTGTAATCCGGCGTGTAGTCGGGAATGGCGTCGTAATCGATGCCGGGGTCATAGCTGGGCGGCGCTTCGGCCGGCGCACTGTGCGCCAGTTGCTCGACCTGCTGGTTGTCCAGCCCGGTGATTTCTTTGAGGCGATTGCGCATCAATGCGCGCAGGTTGGCCCCGGGCACTTTTTCGATCAGCGGTGCGGCGAGGGTGGCCATGTGCGCCTTGCCCTCTAGCGAGCGCGGGTCGGCTTCCTCGGTCAACTGCTGGAAAAAATAATCGGCCAGCGGTTGCGCATGCTGGTTGATGCGGGCACGGAAGGCGTCGGTGCCCTCGGCGCGTACCAGAGTGTCGGGGTCTTCGCCTTCGGGCAAAAACAGAAAACGTGCCTTGCGCCCGTCCTGCAGGCTCGAAAGCGTTGCTTCCAGGGCGCGCCAGGCGGCGTTGCGGCCGGCCTGGTCGCCATCGAAGCAGAACAGCACGCTGGGCACTACGCGAAACAGGCGCTTGAGGTGTTCTTCGCTGGTCGCCGTGCCCAGGGTCGCTACCGCGTTGCGCAGGCCTTGCTGCGCGAGGGCGATGACGTCCATGTAGCCTTCGACCACGATGATCTCGTCGAGATTGCGGTTGAACTTGCGCGCCTCGTACAGCCCGTACAGCTCTTGGCCCTTGTGGAATACCGGGGTTTCCGGGGAGTTCAGGTACTTGGGCTTGTCATCACCCAGTACCCGGCCACCGAAGGCGATGACCCGGCCGCGGCTGTCGCGGATCGGAAACATCACCCGGTCGCGAAAGCGATCGTAGCGTTTTCCGGAATCGGCGTTCTCGATCAGCAGCCCGGCGTCGATCATGGCCTTTTGCTGCAGGGTATCGCTGCTCAGGTGCTTGAACAGGTTGTCCCAGCCGGGCGGGGCGAAACCCAGGCCAAAGTCGCGGGCAATCTCACCGGACAGGCCGCGGCCCTTGAGGTAGTCGACGGCCGATTTGCGTGTCGGGTGGCTGCGCAGTGCCTGGCGATAGAACTCGGCGGCCGCTTCAAGCAGCGGGTACAGCGGCGAGTCGACGGGTTGTCGGGGTTTGTGGGCGCGCCCGCTTTCTTCGCGGGGTACCTCCATGCCGGCAGCCTTGGCCAGTTCCTCGACGGCCTGGGGAAAGTCCAGGTTGTCGTGGTCCATGATGAAGCCAAGGGCATTGCCGCCAGCGCCACAGCCAAAGCAGTAGTAGAACTGCTTGTCGGGGCTGACGCTGAAAGACGGGGTTTTTTCCTTGTGGAACGGGCAGCAGGCGGTGTGGTTCTTGCCAGCTTTTTTCAGCTGCACGCGCGAACTCACCACATCGACGATGTCGGTGCGGTTTAGCAGGTCGTCGATAAAGCTCTGGGGAATCAGCCCGGCCATGGCATTCTCATCATCAGGCGATAAACAAGTGTAATCGCTAATGCGGCGGGAACGGCTGCGCATTCGAGCGGTGTCGAATGGCGTAACAAAAAATACGGAAAGACGTGCTCGTCTGCAGCCGGTGAGGGCTCGTCAGGAAGGACGTGCACAGCTGGCGTTGCGGCCAGTTCTGACGATTCAGGCAGGTTGTCCATGCTGCTAGGCAGCAGGACGCCTCGGGCCCGAAGGCCAAAGGTTCAAGCAGCGACTGCCGGCAGCCCGGCTTTAGGCCGGGCGAGGCAGAAGCTTGCGACGAACGTCTGTATTAGTACAGACGAACGGCGCGGCGCTGTTCGCGCTGAACTTTCTTGGCGTGACGTTTAACAGCGGCTGCTGCTTTGCGCTTACGCTCAGAAGTCGGCTTCTCGTAAAATTCGCGGCTACGAACTTCAGCCAGAACACCGGCTTTTTCGCAGGAGCGCTTGAAACGACGCAGAGCTACGTCGAAGGGTTCATTCTCTTTAACTTTGACGGCTGGCATCCAGAGCTACCTTCATTCATTACCGGGGTCAACGAACTCGTGGCAAAAATGTGCGCTGGAGAACGTCGGTTTTTAAGGGTTGCGGATGTTAACCCTTAGCTGACCGGAATGCAAAGCCTCTGATCGAAAACCGCTGGTCGGCGTCGGGAGTGGGGACTATCATGCGCGCCTTCGAATTCAGCCTCAACAAGGCACGGACCCATGCTAGTACTGGGATTGGAAACATCCTGCGACGAAACCGGCGTCGCATTATACGACAGCGAGCGCGGCCTTTTGGCCGATGCGTTGTTCAGTCAGATCGACCTGCACCGTGTCTATGGCGGGGTGGTGCCGGAGCTGGCCTCGCGTGATCACGTCAAGCGTATGTTGCCGTTGATCCGCCAGGTGCTGGCTGAAGCCGACTGCGTCGCCACCGAGATCGATGCTATCGCCTACACTGCAGGTCCCGGCCTGGTAGGCGCCTTGCTGGTGGGCGCATCCTGCGCCCAGGCCTTGGCATTTGCCTGGGGCATCCCGGCCCTTGGCGTGCATCACATGGAAGGCCACCTGCTGGCGCCGATGCTCGAAGAGCAGCCGCCGGAATTTCCGTTCGTCGCCTTGTTGGTGTCGGGCGGGCATACCCAACTGGTGCGTGTCGACGGCATTGGCCAGTACGAGCTGCTCGGCGAGACCCTCGACGACGCCGCTGGCGAAGCGTTCGACAAGACTGCCAAGCTGATCGGTCTGCCCTACCCGGGCGGCCCGGAGATCGCCCGACTGGCGATCCAGGGCGTGCCGGGGCGTTTTGTCTTCCCGCGGCCGATGACCGACCGTCCGGGGCTGGATTTCAGCTTCAGCGGCCTGAAAACTTTCGCCCTCAACACCTGGCAGCAGTGCCAGAGCGCTGGAGATGACGGTGAGCAAACGCGTTGCGACGTGTCGCTAGCCTTCCAGCACGCGGTGGTGGAGACTTTGACCATCAAGTGCAAGCGTGCCCTCAAGCAGACTGGCCTCAAGCGTCTGGTGATTGCGGGAGGCGTCAGCGCCAACAAGGCCTTGCGTGCCTCGCTGGAAGACATGCTGACGGGCCTCAAGGGCAATGTGTATTACGCCCGGCCACAGTTTTGCACCGACAACGGCGCCATGATTGCCTACGCTGGCTGCCAACGACTGGCTGCCGGGCAAAAGGAGAGCCTGGCGATCAGCGTGCAGGCGCGTTGGCCGATGGAGCAGTTGGCACCGCTTTAAGGTGAGTGCCGCTCATGCGCGGGATTCAGAAATGCCGTTCGCGTCCGGCGAAAAGGTCGCGTAGATTGCCGCGGTGACGCCAGACGATCAGCACGGTCAGCACGCTGATCGGCAACAGCGCTTCCGGCTCGCGCCAGGCCAGCAACGGCAGGGTCAGGGGTGTTGCGATCAGTGCCGCCAGCGAGCTGGTACGGGTCAGGTAGAAGGTCAGCAGCCAGGCGCCGATGGCCAGCAGGGCGGCTGGCGGGTAAAGCCCCAGCAGCATGCCGGCGGCGGTGGCGACACCTTTGCCGCCGCGAAAGCGGAAGTACACCGGGAACAGATGGCCAATCACTGCGCACAAGCCGATCCAGGCCTGTTGCTGCAGGTCGAGGCCAGCAAGATTGGCGATCAGCACGGGCAACAGGCCCTTGCACAGGTCGCCAAGCAAGGTCAGGACCGCCAGTTTGCGGCCGGCCAGGCGCAGCATGTTGGTTGCACCGGCATTGCCAGAACCGCTCATGCGCGGGTCCGGGCTGCCATTGAGGCGGCTGAGGACAATGGCAAAGGACAGAGAGCCGAGCAGGTAGGCGCACAGCGCCAGTAACCAAAACATGCTAACCATTCCGGGCGAGGACGCCCTGATTCTAGCGGCGCAAGTCGCCCTTGTCGTGCTGTGGAGAGAAGTGCTTGGACAGAGTGTTCATCGAGGGGCTGGAAGTCGATACCGTGATCGGCGCCTATGACTGGGAGCGCGGAATTCGCCAGTGCCTGCGTCTGGACCTAAGTTTCGCCTGGGACAACCGTCCGGCAGCGGCCGGTGACGACCTGACCCTGGCGCTGGACTATGCCAGTGTTTCGGCGCGTATCCAGGCGTTTGCCGAGCAATCCGAGTTCCAGTTGGTGGAAACCTTCGCCGAACGTCTGGCGGCGGTGCTGATGAGCGAGTTCCAGATTCCCTGGTTGCGTCTGAAACTGACCAAGCCGGGCGCAGTGCCTGCTGCCAGCGGGGTGGGTGTGGAGATCGAGCGCGGATGTCTCTGAACAGGGTTTACCTTGGCCTTGGCAGCAATGTCGAGCGTGAACGGCATTTGACGGCGGGGCTGGATGCGCTGGCTGGTTTTCTCCAGGACCTGCAGTGTTCGGCAGTGTTCGAAAGCCAGGCTGTGGGAATCAAAAGCGGCCCGTTCTTCAATCTGGTGGTGACCGGGCTGACCGATATGCCATTGATGGAGCTGGACCGTCGGCTCAAGTTCATCGAGGCCGATAATGGCCGCTACGCACCAGAGCGCAAGGGCCTGCCGCTGGATATCGATGTGCTGATGTACAACGATCTGCATGGCAGCTTTGACGGGCTGGTGTTGCCGCGGGCGGAGATTCTCAAAAATGCATTTGTGTTGTGGCCGCTGGCGTTGATTGCGCCGCAGCTGATGCATCCGGGGGCCTGTAAAACCATGGGCCAGCTGTGGGCCGAGGCGCAGATCGAGCAGGTGCTGGCGCCGGTACCGTTCGAGTGGTGCGGGCAGCAACTGACCGGTCTTTAGTTTCAATCGCGGGGCGATGCGGCGATCCGACTTGCCCCGCGATGGCCTCAACGCTTGGCGCTGTCCTTGTAAGCCTTCAACGCCTTCAGCCGTTCGCCCTTGAGCGCCTCGCCCAGCGCCTGCCCGGTCAATCCCCTCTGAACCAGTGGTTGGACCTGAACTGCCCGTGCCGCTGCTGCTGCGCCGCGCAGATACTCCGCCTGTGGGTACTCACGCTGCTCCAGCCCTTTGCGGCCCCGGGCGTCCATCTCGCAGGCAGCGATAAACTCCTCGAAACGCTGCGGCCGCCGGTACACGTCGAAGCTTTGCAGCAGTTCGAGCAGTGTCGAGGCCCTCAGTTCCAGTGCCCGATGGCAGTGGGTGTGGTACTCGCCCACCAGCAAAGCCAGCTCCTGGCATTCGCGTGGTACCTTGAAGCGCTGGTTGACTGTCTTGATCAGCTTCAGCCCGCGTTGCTCGTGAGCGATGTGCCTTGGCCATTCCTCTACAGGGGTCAGCCCCTTGCCCAGGTCATGCAGTAAGCACGCCCAGCGCACGCTCAGGGGCTGTTGGTGCAGGGCTGCTTGTTCGAGCACCGAGAGGGTGTGGACGCCGCTGTCGATTTCTGGATGATGGGCTGGCGGCTGCGGCACGCCGAATAGCGCATCGAGCTCCGGCATCAACTGCTTGAGGGCGTCGCAATCACGCAGAACCTGGATGAACACCTGCGGTTGATCTTCCATCAGGGCTCGGGCAATTTCTTTCCAGTTGCGCTCGGCGGTCAGGGCCTGCAGCTCGCCCGATTCGCTGAGTTGGTGCATCAATTCGAGGGTTTCCGGGGCCACGCTAAAGCCCAGGCTGGCGTACCGTGCGGCAAAGCGGGCAACACGGAGTACGCGCAGAGGATCTTCGGCGAACGCCGGGGATATATGGCGCAAGATACGGTCATTTAGATCCTTCTTGCCGTTATACGGATCGTAAACCTGCCCCTGTTCATCTTCGGCCATGGCATTGATGGTCAGGTCGCGGCGGATCAGGTCTTCTTCCAGGGTGACTTCGGGGCTGGCGTGAAAGGTGAAGCCGCCATAGCCCCGTCCGCTTTTGCGCTCAGTACGGGCCAGGGCGTATTCCTCGCCACTTTGGGGGTGCAGGAACACCGGGAAATCCGCACCGACCGGTCGATAACCCAAGGCTTGCATTTGTTCGGCTGTAGCGCCGACGACGACCCAGTCGATATCGCTGACCGGCCTGCCGAGCAGACGGTCGCGTACGGCGCCGCCGACTTTGTAGATCTGCATGTGAAACCTCCGTTGATGCCACAGGATAACCTGTCTGGCAGCAACGGAGGACGCGCTAGAGGTGCACTACAGCCAAGTCCAGGCGACCGTAGTCCGCTTCGCCATGCTCGCCTCTGGGCGGCACGTGGTGGGTTTTCATCACCTGATCGCCCTGCAGGGTCTCCAGGTGAATATCGAAGCCCCACAGGCGATGCAGGTGCTTGAGGACTTCCTCGGTGGAGTCGCCCAGGGGTTTGCGGTCGTGTTGCTGGTGGCGCAGGGTCAGGGAACGGTCGCCACGGCGGTCGATACTCCAGATCTGCACGTTGGGTTCGCGATTGCCCAGGTTGTATTGGGCGGCCAGGGTTTCACGGATGATCCGGTAGCCACTTTCGTCGTGGATCGCCGGCACCAGCAGGTCTTCGCGCTGATCGTCATCGAGGATGCTGAACAGCTTGAGGTCGCGGATTACCGTGGGTGACAGGTACTGGAGAATGAAGCTTTCGTCCTTGAAGCTGCTCATGGCGAACTTGATGGTCGACAGCCAGTCGCTGCCGGCGATGTCGGGGAACCAGCGGCGGTCCTCTTCGGTGGGGTGTTCGCACATGCGGCGGATGTCGCGGTACATGGCAAAACCCAGGGCGTACGGGTTGATGCCGCTGTAGTAGGGGCTGTCGAAACCGGGCTGGAATACCACGCTGGTGTGCGACTGCAGGAACTCCATCATGAAGCCTTCGGTGACCAGGCCTTCGTCGTACAGGTCGTTCATCAAGGTGTAGTGCCAGAAGGTTGCCCAGCCTTCGTTCATGACCTGGGTCTGGCGTTGCGGGTAGAAGTACTGGGCGATCTTGCGCACGATGCGCACGATTTCGCGCTGCCAGGGTTCGAGCAATGGCGCGTGCTTTTCAATGAAGTAGAGGATGTTTTCCTGGGGTTCGGCCGGGAAACGTGCGTTGTCGCGATCGCTGTTCTTGTCGGCGCCCTTGGGAATGGTGCGCCACAGGTCGTTGATCTGCTTTTGCAGGTGTTCTTCGCGTTCCTTCTGCCGGCGCCGCTCCTCTTCGGCGGAGATCGGGTACGGCCGCTTGTAGCGGTCGACGCCGTAGTTCATCAAGGCGTGGCAGGAGTCGAGCAGGTCTTCCACGGCATCGATGCCATGGCGCTCCTCGCATTGGGTGATGTATTGCTTGGCGAACACCAGATAGTCGATGATCGAACTGGCATCGGTCCAGGTGCGAAACAGGTAATTGCCCTTGAAGAAGCTGTTGTGCCCGTAGCAGGCATGAGCGACCACCAGCGCCTGCATGCAGATGGTGTTTTCTTCCATCAGGTAGGCAATGCAGGGATCGGAATTGATCACGATCTCATAGGCCAGGCCCATCTGGCCGCGGCTATAGGACTTTTCAGTGCTGAGGAAGTGTTTGCCGTAGGACCAGTGGTGATAGCCCAGGGGCATGCCGACCGATGCATAGGCATCCATCATCTGCTCGGCGGTGATCACTTCGATCTGGTTGGGGTAGGTGTCCAGGGCATAGCGCTCGGCCAGGCGGCTGATTTCCCGGTCATAGGCCTGGATCAGTTCGAATGTCCATTCGGACCCGGTGGAGATTGGGTGGCGCTTCTGCTCTCTAGCGGTCATGTCACTAACCTGCGCTGGAAGAGTTCACGGAAGACCGGATAGATATCGCCGGCCGACACCAGCTGCTGCTGGGCAAACGTATCGGCAAAGGCTTCGCCGATACGCTCATACTCGTACCACAATGCCTGATGTTCACGAGGGGTAATCTCGACGTAAGTGTAGTACTGGACGAACGGCATGATCTGATTGGTGAGGATTTCGCGGCAGATCGGTGAGTCATCGTTCCAGTTGTCACCGTCCGATGCCTGGGCTGCATAGATGTTCCAATCATTGGCCGGGTAGCGCTCGGCCATGATTTCCTGCATCAGCTTCAGGGCGCTGGAGACGATGGTGCCGCCGGTTTCCCGGGAATAGAAAAACTCCTCTTCATCCACCTCACGGGCGCTGGTGTGGTGGCGGATGAACACCACTTCGATCTTGTCGTAATTCCGCTTGAGGAACAGGTACAGGAGGATGAAGAAGCGCTTGGCGATGTCTTTGGTGGCCTGGGTCATGGAGCCGGAAACGTCCATCAGGCAGAACATCACCGCCTTGGAGCTGGGGTTGGGTTGCTTGACCAGCAGGTTGTACTTGAGGTCGAACGTGTCGAGGAACGGTACGCGATGGATGCGCGCACTCAGTCGTTGGATTTCCCCTTCAATTTCCTGAATATCACCGAAGTTGTCTGGTTCTTCTCGCTTGAGTCGCGCCAGTTCCTCCTGGGCCACGCGCAGTTTCGCCCGGCTGCTGCCGGACAGGGCGATGCGTCGGGCATGGGCCGAGCGCAGGGTGCGGATGATGTTGATCCGCGACGGATTGCCTTCATTGCTGATGCCGGCGCGTACGGTCTTGAAGGTGTCGGTGCCGGTCAGGTGACGCTTGACCAGGTTGGGCAGTTCGAGGTCTTCGAACATGAACTCGAGGAATTCTTCCTGAGTGATCTGGAAGACGAACTCATCCATGCCCTCACCGGAATTACCGGCTTTACCACGGCCGCCTCCGCCGCCGCCGCCTTGTGGACGGGCGATATGTTCGCCTGCGGTGAATTCCTTGTTGCCCGGGTGTACCACGGTCTGTTTGCCGCCGCGGCCATGGTGCAGCACCGGTTCGTCGATGTCGCGGCCGGGGATGCTGATCTGTTCGCCATGCTCCATGTCGGTGATGGAGCGGCGGCTCACGGCCTCCTCGACGGCTTTCTTGATGTGGTCACGGTAACGCCGCAAAAAGCGCTGGCGGTTGACCGTGCTCTTGTTCTTACCGTTCAGGCGTCGGTCGATTACGTAGCTCATGGTCCCTCCGGTGACTGGATGCAGCTACAGGCCTCAAGCTTCAAGCTGCAAGAAAGAGCAGCCACCGCCGCTGCAAGCTGGTGCACCGGCCTCAGGGACGGTGCTGAGCAACTTGCAGCTTGCGGCTCGTCACTTGCCGCTTACTGCGATTTCCTGACCCGCAGGTACCATTCCGAGAGCAGCCGAACTTGCTTGTCTGTGTAGCCGCGTTCCACCATTCGGGTGACGAAGTCGTTGTGTTTCTGTTGATCCTCTTTGCTGGCTTTGGCGTTGAAGCTGATGACCGGCAGCAGGTCTTCGGTGTTGGAGAACATTTTTTTCTCGATAACCACCCGAAGTTTTTCGTAGCTGAGCCAGGTCGGGTTCTTGCCGTTGTTGTTGGCCCGGGCGCGCAACACGAAGTTGACGATCTCGTTGCGGAAATCCTTCGGGTTGCTGATGCCGGCCGGCTTCTCGATCTTCTCCAGCTCTTCGTTGAGGGCGATGCGATTGAGGATCTCGCCGGTTTCCGGGTCGCGGTACTCCTGGTCCTGGATCCAGAAGTCGGCGTACAGCACGTAGCGGTCGAAGATGTTCTGCCCGTACTCGCTGTAGGACTCCAGGTAAGCGGTCTGGATTTCCTTACCGATGAACTCGATGTAGCGCGGTGCCAGGTACTCTTTCAGGAAGCGTAGATAGCGTTCGCGTACTTCGGCCGGGAACTGTTCCTGTTCGATCTGCTGTTCCAGCACATAAAGCAGGTGCACCGGGTTGGCGGCAATTTCATGTGGGTCGAAGTTGAATACTTTCGACAGGATCTTGAAGGCGAAACGGGTCGACAGGCCATTCATCCCCTCATCGACCCCTGCGGAGTCGCGGTATTCCTGTATCGACTTGGCTTTTGGATCGGTGTCTTTGAGGTTCTCCCCGTCATAGACGCGCATTTTCGAGTAGATATTCGAGTTTTCCGGTTCTTTCAGGCGCGACAGCACGGTGAACTGGGCCAGCATTTTCAAGGTGTCGGGCGCGCAGTGAGCCTTGGCCAGTGAGCTGTTGAACAACAGTTTGTCGTAGATTTTGATCTCGTCACTTACCCGCAGGCAGTACGGTACTTTGACGATGTAGATCCTGTCGATGAAGGCTTCGTTGTTCTTGTTATTGCGGAAGGTGTGCCATTCCGATTCGTTGGAGTGGGCGAGCAGAATCCCGGAATAGGGGATCGCCCCGAGCCCTTCGGTACTGTTGTAGTTGCCTTCCTGCGTTGCTGTCAGCAACGGGTGCAGCACCTTGATAGGCGCCTTGAACATTTCGACGAATTCCATCAGGCCTTGGTTGGCCCGGCACAGTGCGCCCGAATAGCTGTAGGCATCGGCGTCGTTCTGCGGGTATTCCTCGAGCTTGCGAATATCGACCTTGCCCACCAGGGCGGAAATATCCTGGTTGTTCTCATCGCCCGGTTCGGTTTTGGCTACGGCGATCTGGTTGAGAATCGACGGGTAGAGTTTGACCACCTTGAACTGGCTGATGTCGCCCCCGAATTCGGCAAGCCGCTTGGTTGCCCAAGGCGACATGATGGTGTTCAGGTAACGCCGTGGTATGCCGAAATCCTCTTCGAGAATGGCGCCGTCTTCGGTGGCGTTGAACAGCCCTAGCGGAGACTCGAATACGGGTGAATCCTTGATGGCGTAGAAGGGTACCTTCTCCATCAATTGCTTGAGCTTTTCAGCCAGGGAGGATTTACCACCCCCTACCGGGCCAAGCAGGTAAAGGATCTGCTTCTTCTCTTCCAGGCCTTGGGCCGCATGGCGGAAGTAGGAAACGATCTGGTCAATGCATTCTTCCATGCCATGGAAGTCTTCAAAGGCTGGATAGCGGCGGATCACCTTGTTGGAGAAGATGCGCGACAGCCTGGAATTGTTCGAGGTGTCGACCAGCTCAGGCTCGCCGATAGCCATCAACAGGCGTTCGGCCGCCGAGGCATAAGCGCTGCGATCGCTTTTGCAGAGCTCAAGGTACTCTTGCAGCGAAAGTTCTTCCTGACGGGTGGACTCGAAACGTTGTTGGAAGTGGCTAAAGATACTCATGACGTCACCTCGCTCGATACGTGGAGCCGACGCCGGATCAGTCAGTTGATGCTGGCATGCAATCGGCACTGCCGACTGCTGTATACCCCCCAGAACACCTAGAACTCGCTACCGATGACCCGCACGCCGGTGTACCGGCTCTCCCCTTTTTGGATGGCCTGGGCTTAAGGATAGTTGGTAATCCGGGAGGTCAAGGGCGGTTGTACATGAAGTTCGCCGTGACCGTTCGTCTGGTCAGGCGCGAGCCCGCTCAGGACGCGGGCTGCGGCAGATGAAAAAAATTATTCGGCAGTGCCTTGGGCGGTTTCTGCAGGATACGTACTGCGCCACAGCTCGAAGCCGCCGTCGAGGCTGTAGACGTCGGAAAAGCCCTGACTGATCAGGTAGGCGGCAGCACTCTGGCTGGAATTGCCGTGATAGCAGACCACCACGGTGGGTGCATCGAGATCGGCAGCACGAATGAAGTCCGCTACCGAGTGGTTGTCCAGATGCTTTGAACCTGTGATGTGGCCGGCGGCAAAGGTTGGCTGGTCGCGAATATCGACCACGACCGCACCTTGCTCGCGCAGCGCTTGGGCCTGCTCGGGAGGGATGCGTTTGAATTCGCTCATGGGGACGGTTTCCTTCAGGACTGGTCGTTCATTCTAGCCGCTTGCGCAGGCGCAGATGGTATTCGGGGAGTGCCTTGGTCGGTGCATTCGCAATGATGAAATGCGCCGGTATCCACGTTGTACAGGGTCATGGCGCCGCCCCACACGCAGCCGGTATCCAGGGCTATCACCCCGGGCTCCTTGCAGCGGCCTTCAAGGGCTGCCCAGTGACCGAAGATGATCTTCACATGCCGTGAACGGCGGCCCTTGTGCGCGAACCACGGCTTATAGCCGGGTGGGGCGGTGTCGGCGCCTTCCTTGCCCTTGAGGTCGAGCTTGCCTTCGCTGGTGCAAAAACGCATGCGGGTGAAATAGTTGGTGATCACCCGCAGGCGGGTAACGCCGCTCAGGTCCTTGCTCCACTTGTTCGGCTCGTTGCCGTACATGCCGTCGAGGTAGGGCTTGAAGCGGTTGTCGTCGCGCAGCACTTCCTCGACTTCACCTGCCAGTTCCAGGGCCTTGCCCAGGGTCCACTGCGGTGGGATTCCAGCATGCACCAGGACCACGCCGCGTTGTTCGTCGTAGTGCAGCAGCTTTTGCCGGCGCAACCAGTCGAGCAATTCGTCGGCATCGGGGGCGGCGAGGATCTCGCGCAGGGTGTCGCTTTTCTTCAGGCGCTCGATGTTGTGCCAGGCGGCCAGCAGGTGCAGGTCATGGTTGCCCAGCACGCACACCAGCGATTCGCGGATCGAGTAGAGGAAACGCAGGGTTTCCAGTGATTCTGGGCCGCGGTTGACCAGGTCGCCAACCAGCCACAGGCGATCGATTGCCGGGTTGAAGGCAACCCTCTCAAGTAGGCATTTGAGTGGCTGCAGGCAGCCTTGCAAGTCTCCGACTGCGTATACCGCCATCAGTGCAGGGCTCCGGGGACGGCGAGGCGGAAAGGCGCGATGACTGCGTCGAAGCGCTTACCGTCTTCAGCAAACATCTGATAGCTACCCTGCATGGTGCCGACTTTGGTGCTGATCACCGCGCCACTGCTGTAGGTATGGCTTTGCCCGGGCTCGATCAGCGGTTGCTGGCCGATAACGCCGGCGCCCTTGACCTCTTCTACATGGCCATCACCGTTGGTGATCAGCCAGTGGCGTGACAGCAGTTTGGCGGGCACAGAACCGTTGTTCTTCACCGTGATGGTATAGGCGAAGGCGAAACGATCGTTTTCGGGGTCGGATTGTTCTTTGAGATAGCGGGTCACGACGCTGACGTCGATCTGGTAGCGGGGATCAGACATGCAAGGGGCCTTGGCAACAGACGCGGATACGGCGATGGCGTCAGTCTAGGCTATCAGCGGGGTGGCAGGCCAGTCATGCGGGCATGACTGGCCTTGGGCAGGCTTACGCTGCGCCCTGTTGCTCGGCCAGCTTGTCGGCCAGGCGCACGAACGCGGCGAGGTCCAGTTGCTCCGGGCGCAGGCTGCCATCGACGCCGGCGGCTTCGATGGCTTCGCTGCTGAGCAGGGCCTTGAGGGTGTTGCGCAGGGTCTTGCGACGCTGGTTGAAGGCTTCGCGAACGACGCGTTCCAGCAGGCGATGGTCCTTGGCCGGGAACGGCAGGGTCTGGTGCGGGACCAGACGTACGATTGCCGAATCGACCTTGGGCGGCGGGTTGAACGCGCCTGGGCCAACGTTGAACAGGTGTTCCACCCGGCAATGGTACTGCACCATGATCGACAGACGGCCCCAGTCACCACCGCCCGGGCCTGCGGCCAAGCGCTCGACCACTTCCTTCTGCAGCATGAAGTGCATGTCGCGGATCAGCTCGGCATTGGCCAGCAGGTGGAAGATCAGCGGGGTGGAGATGTTGTACGGCAGGTTGCCGACCACGCGCAGGCTGTTGGGTGCTGCGCCGAGGGTGTTGAAGTCGAACTTCAGTGCATCGCCTTGGTGCAGGCGGAAGTTGTCGCGGCCAGCGAACTGCTGGTTGAGGATCGGTACCAGGTCCTTGTCCAGCTCGACCACGTCCAGCTGTGCGCCGCTGGCCAGCAGGCCGGACGTCAGGGCGCCTTGGCCTGGGCCGATCTCCAGCATGCGTTCGCCGGCCTTGGCGTGGATCGAGCGCAGGATGCGGTCGATGACCCCGGCGTCGTGCAGGAAGTTTTGGCCAAAGCGCTTGCGCGCCTTGTGTTGGTATTGCTCGGTCATTTTCGGGTCTCGGCCATCTGGTAGGCGGTTTCCAGGGCGACTTGCAGGCTGCCGGTGTCGATCTTGCCGCTGCCGGCCAGGTCCAGGGCGGTGCCGTGGTCGACCGAAGTGCGGATGATCGGCAGGCCCAGGGTCACGTTGACCGCAGCGCCGAAGCCTTTGTACTTGAGCACGGGCAAGCCCTGGTCGTGGTACATCGCCAGCACTGCATCGCAGTGCTCCAGATATTTGGGGGTAAACAGGGTGTCGGCGGGCAACGGGCCGCGAAGGTCCATGCCTTCGCGGCGCAAGCGCGCCAATGTTGGTTCGATAGTGTCTATTTCTTCAAAGCCCAGATGGCCACCTTCGCCGGCATGCGGGTTGAGGCCGCAGACCAGGATGCGCGGGTTGGCAATACCGAACTTGTGTTGCAGGTCGGCATGCAGGATCCGCGTGACACGCTCCAGGCGCTCGCTGGTGATGGCGTCGGCAACCTCGCGCAGGGGCAGGTGAGTGGTCACCAGGGCCACGCGCAGGCCGCGGGTCGCGAGCATCATCACCACTTGCGCGGTGCTGGTCAGGTCGGCGAGGAACTCGGTATGGCCAGAGAAGGCGATGCCGCTTTCGTTGATCACGCCCTTGTGCACTGGGGCGGTAATCATTCCGGCGAAATGCCCGTCCAGGCAGCCTTGCCCGGCACGGGTCAGGGTGTCCAGCACGAACGCGGCGTTGGCCTTGTCCAGCTGACCCGCTACCACCGGTTTGTGCAGCGGCGTATCCCAGACGTACAAGCTGCCTGCTGGTGCAGGCTGGTCGGGGAGCGCGTCGAGACTGACGGGTAGCAGCGTGACTGCCACGCCCAGCTGCGTGGCCCGCTCGGCGAGCAGGTCACGGCTGGTAATGGCAATCAGGGGGTGCGGCTGGGCTTGCGCGGCGAGCAGCAGGCACAGGTCGGGACCTATGCCGGCTGGCTCGCCGGGTGTGAGGGCGAAGCGCTGAGGTTTCACTGCGCGGCCTGATCGACGCCAGGAAGTTTGATTTCGACATAAGCTTCGTCACGGATCTGACGCAGCCAGGTCTGCAGCTCTTCGTCGTACTTGCGGTTACGCAGCACGTTCATCGCTTGTTGCTCGCGGGCTTGTTCGGTGCTGTCGGTGGCGCGACGGCCCATCACTTCTAGGACGTGCCAGCCGTACTGAGTTTGGAATGGCTTGGTCACCACACCTTGTTGGGCGTTGGCCATCTGCTCGCGGAATTCGGGTACCAGGGCGCTTGGATCGACCCAGTTCAAATCGCCACCATTGAGGGCTGAACCTGGATCCTCGGAGAAACTCTTCGCCAGTTCAGCGAAGTCTTCGCCATTCTGGATGCGGTCGTAGAGCCGTTGGGCCAGTTCCTTGGTCGCCGCTTCGCTACGGATTTCGCTCGGCTTGATCAGGATGTGGCGCACATGTACTTCGTCGCGCATCATCGCTTCGCTACCACCGCGCTTTTCCTGCATCTTGATGATGATGAAACCGGTAGGAATACGCAGCGGTTGAGTAATCTCGCCGACGCTCAGGCTGCTGAGCATCCTGGCGAAGTCAGGTGGCAGCTGACCGGCTTTGCGCCAGCCCATTTCGCCGCCTTCCAGGGCGTTTTCGCTGGCGGAGTTTTCGATTGCCATCCGAGCGAAGTCAGCGCCGCTCCTCAGTTTCGAGTACACCTCGCCGGCTTTCTGGGCCGCCGCCTGGATCTGCGTCGAGTTGGCGCTCTCCGGGGTCGGGATCAGAATATTGGCCAGTCGCCATTCTTCCGACAATTGCATCTGGCCCTGCTCCGAGGCAAGGAAGTTCTTCACTTCCTGCTCCGAAACCTGGATGCGTTCGGCGACTCGGCGCTGACGCACGCGGCTGATGATCATCTCGCGACGCACCTGCTCGCGGGCATCGTCATACGACAGGCCGTCACGTGCCAGGGCCGCGCGGAACTGCTCCAGGCTCATGCCATTGCGCTGGGCAATGGTGCCGATGGCCTGGTTCAGCTCTTCGTCAGTGATGCGGATGCCTGAGCGGTCGCCGATCTGCAGTTGCAGGTTTTCGACGATCAGGCGCTCGAGCACCTGTTGCTCCAGCGCGCCGGCGGGCGGCGCGCCGCCACCACGCTTGGCGATGGTCTGCTGGACTTCACGCACGCGGCTGTCCAGCTGGCTTTTCATCACCACGTCGTTATCGACGATGGCCACAACGCTGTCCAGAGGTTGCGGGGCGGCATGCGCCGCGCCGCCCAGCAATACTGCGCCCAGCAACAGCGGGCGCAGACAATCAGTAAGCTTGGTCTTCACGAGTACGATAACCTTGAATGCCCTTGTCGAGGAAAGACTCGACCTTATTGCCCACTACGCCGCCGAGGCCTTTCAGCACAATCTGCAGGAAGACGCCGTGGTCGCCTTTTTCGTTTTGTGGAGTTGCCTGGCTAAAGTCGTCGTAATCAATCCAGTAACGGTTGATCAGACGTAGCTTCCAGCAGCAGTTGTCATATTCGAAACCACCGAAGGCTTCCAGGGTACGGTTGCGGTTGTAGTCGTGCTGCCAGCGTGCAATCGCGGTCCACTGTGGAACGATCGGCCACATGACCGAGAAGTCATGTTGTTGGATTTTGTAGTAGTCCTTCACATAGTTATCGTCGCCCGGCTTGCCATAGTCCCCGCCACCCACTTGCCAGCGGCCGGTGGTGGTGTTGTAGGTGACCATGTCATTGCGGTAGCGGTAACCGAGGTTGACCACCTTGTTGACGTTGTCTTCAGGCTGGTAGTGGAACATGGCGCTGCCCGAACGGGTGCTGCGGCTGTCCGGATCCCAGTTGAAGTCGGAGTTGAAGCGCCAGTCGCGGTTGAAGCGGTACTCGTACTCGAGAGCGTACGGGGACACATCCGACTGTGCGTCCTGGCGGTCCTTGTAAGCGATACCAGGCAGTTGAACCTTACGGTCCTTAAAGTAATAGGCTTGACCAATACTGAAGCGTTGGCGTTCGAAGCCATTCTCTTCGATCCAGCGGTTGGTTACGCCGAGAGACAACTTATTCTCATCACCGATGCGATCATTGCCGCTGAAGCGGTTGTCGCGGAACAACGAGGCGTAATTGAACAGAGACTCGCTGGTATCAAAGATCGGAATATCAGTCTGATCTTTATAAGGCACGTTCAAGTAATACAAGCGTGGTTCCAGCGTCTGCTTGTAGTTCTTGCCAAACCATTGGGTACTACGATCAAAGTACAGGCCGCTATCGACGCTGAAAATCGGCACGTCGCGGTTTTGTGAACTTCGGAACGTCTCATCAGCAAGCAAAGTATTCTTGCCACGTTGATCGAGGTCGAGGTCGTAGTTCGTGTAAGCGTACTTGACGGACGGGACGAGGAACGCATAGCTCCAAGTCATAGGTAGGCTCACGGAGGGCTCGACATGCAGCCGGGTGCCATTCGCGCGTGCGAGGCCGGCGACGTTGTAGTCGATGCTCCGCCCAGACGCATTGACGCTTGTGTCCAGTTCGCCGTCTTTATTCTTTACAAACCCACTGTCTAGGTCTCGATCAAACCTGACTGCTTCGGTTGCGTAAGAAAAATTCAGGCCACCCGGATGGTATGGCAATAGGCCGCTAAAGGTGATCTGCGGCAAGCGATCATACGGTGTAATCTGGGAAATGGTCGCCAGCTCAAATGATTGAACATTCAGTCCAGCCGTGTAGTCGTCGCCGCGCCAAGTGAGCTTACCCTGCTGGTTGATGAAATCACGGCTTTCAACACCAATCTGATCCGACTCCAGATCCTGGAAGTAGAACGGATCGCTGATGTCGGTGTAATCGACTTCAGTCATCAGGCGCTCATCCAGGCCACCCTTGTGCTGCCAGTTGACCATCCAGCGCTGATCTTTGTAGTCCGTCTGCAGCTTACGGTCATCGTCCTTGTCGTTCAGGTAAGCACCACCAAACTGCCCTTCGCTGGACTTGGTCAGGTAGCGGAACTCGCCTTCCATCAACATGCCGCGCTTGGCCATGTAGCGTGGGTACAAGGTGGCGTCGTAGTTCGGCGCCAGGTTGAAGTAGTACGGCGTGACCAGCATGAAGCCGGTATCGCTGCTGGTGCTGAACGACGGCGGCAGGAAGCCGGACTGGCGACGGTCATCGATCGGGAAGTAGATATACGGTGTGTAGAACACCGGCACATCCTTGACCCGCAGGGTGACGTTGGTCGCGGTACCGAACCCGGTGGCCGGGTTCAGGGTAATGTTGTTGCCTTTGAGCTGCCAGGCGTTGCTGTTCGGCTCACAGGTGGTGTAGGTACCATCCTTGAGGCGGATGATGGCGTTCTCAGCACGCTTGGCGTAAAGGGCGCTGCCGCGGATGCGCGATTTGTGCATCACGTATTCGGCGTTGTCGACCTTGGCTTCACCGGTGTCGAGCTGGATGTCGGCATGGTCGCCCACGACCAGCGAGCCGTTGTCGCGAATCTTCACGTTGCCGCTCAACTCGCCACGGTTCTCGGCCTGATACAGATTGGCCTCGTCGGCTTCGACCTGCATGCTGCCCTGGCGCATGACCACGTCACCGGCGAGGGTGGCAATCTGCTGCTCCTGCTGGTAGCGCGAGACCTTGGCACCGATGAAGGTCGGCGATTCGTCTTTGGGCGTGGTATCGGTCATGCCCGGACGGGTCGGCTCGATGTAGGCACCGGCGCAATATGGCCCGGTTTCGGCGAGCTGGGCCGGGGTGAGCTGATCACGCGGCACCCAGTCCAGGTGGCTGGCATCGGGGCTGCGCGATTTCAACACACGACCTTCGGCTTCGGTGACCAGCACAGGACCTTGAGCCTGTTCCTGGGCGACTTCGGCGGAGCCGGTTGGCGTTTCGCCGGACGAACTGGCGGCAGCACCGACGTGCACCGGGCGCGGCGGCAATGCGGCGGCAGGGGTTTTGGGCTTGCAGTCCCAGCCTCCGGCAGCAGACACTTGGCAGTCGAACTGCTCAGCGGCAACCACGTATGGGGTGGCCAGAGGTTGCATCGCCAGCAAACCGCCGGTGACCAGCAACGGGAATTTTTTACGAAACGCGGGGGATTTCAATGCCATCTTATTAGTCCGGGCTTCCTGCGTGCCATCTGCCCGCGTGTGGGGCCGCACGCCTCTCGATGGTCTGAAAAAGATGCTGGATAATAAAGCATGACCCGCTTGACGGCTAGGGCCGTCGGAGACCCTTGTAATGCCCGATCACGATGTACGCTTGCAACACCTGGAAGTCTGGCTCGCCGAGCAGCTGGCAAATCTGTTCAATGAACAGGGCTGGGGCACGGTTCCTGCGGGTAGCCTGACCGCCGCCAGCAGCGATGCGAGCTTTCGCCGCTACTTTCGCTGGCAGGCCGAAGGCCACAGTTTTATTGTCATGGATGCGCCACCGCCACAGGAAAACTGCCGGCCGTTCGTGGACATTGCTCACTTGCTGGCCAGTGCAAAGGTCAATGTTCCGGTCATTCATGCCCAGGACCTTGCGCGTGGTTTCCTGCTGCTCAGTGACCTGGGCACCCAGACCTACCTCGATGTGATCAACGCAGACAACGCCGATGTCCTGTTCAACGACGCCATTGAAGCGCTGCTGGCCTTCCAGCAGTTGCCGATGAACGCGCTGTTGCCCAGCTACGACGTCGCGTTGCTGCGCCGCGAACTCGAGCTGTTTCCCGAATGGTACGTGGGCCGCGAACTGGGCCTGGGCTTTACCGACGCGCAACTGGCCGCCTGGCAGCGCATCAGCAGCCTGCTGATCGACAGCGCCCTGGCTCAGCCGAAGGTGCTGGTGCACCGCGACTATATGCCACGCAACCTGATGGACAGTGAGCCGAACCCCGGCGTGCTGGATTTCCAGGATGCCGTATACGGGCCAGTCACCTATGACATCACCTGCCTGTTCAAGGACGCTTTCCTGAGCTGGCCGCAGGCACGGGTACAAGGCTGGCTGAAGGATTACTGGCAGCGCTCCCAGGCCAAGGGCATCCCGGTGCAGGCCGATTTCGAAGATTTCCACCGCGCCAGCGACTTGATGGGCGTGCAGCGCCACCTCAAGGTCATCGGCATCTTCGCACGCATCTGCCACCGCGACGGCAAGCCGCGTTATCTGGCCGATGTGCCGCGGTTCTTTGCCTATATAGATGAAGTGATCAGCCGCCGTCCGGAGCTGGCCGAACTCGATGAGCTGATCGAGAGCCTGCAGGCCGCAGCTGGAGCGCGTCCATGAAGGCGATGATTCTCGCTGCAGGCAAAGGCGAGCGGATGCGTCCACTGACTCTGCACACCCCAAAACCGCTGGTGCCGGTCGCTGGCATGCCGCTTATCGAGTATCACCTGCGTGCGCTGGCGGCGGCAGGTTTCAAGGACGTAGTGATCAACCATGCCTGGCTTGGGCAGCGGATCGAAGATCATCTGGGCGATGGTTCGCGCTGGGGCCTGAGCATCAGCTACTCGCCCGAAGGCGAGCCACTGGAGACCGGTGGCGGCATCTTCAAGGCTTTGCCATTGCTGGGGAGTGAGCCATTTTTGCTGGTCAACGGCGATATCTGGACTGAGTACGACTTCGCTAGCCTGCCGAAGAGTATCGATGGCTTAGCCCACTTGGTGCTGGTAGATAACCCTGGCCATCATGGCAAAGGCGATTTTGCTCTGGAGCAAGGTCAGGTCAGTGATGGGGCTGCCGATGCCGATACCCTGACCTACAGCGGTATCGCCGTGCTGGCCCCGCAATTGTTCGCCAATTGCCAGGCCGGGGCGTTCAAGCTGGCACCGCTGCTGCGCCAGGCGATGGCTGCCGGGCAGGTCAGTGGTGAGCATTACCGCGGGCGCTGGGTGGATGTTGGCACTCTGGAACGCCTGGCCGAAGTCGAGCAACTGCTCGCCGAGCGCCGCTGACATGTTGTGGCCGAGCACAGTGATAGGTGCCGGGGCAGGCTTTGCCATCGCCAGTATTCCAGGGGCTTTGCTGGGGGCGTTGCTGGGTCAGGCGATGGACCGCCGTTTGCAGTTGCACAGTTGGGCGCACTTGCGCGAGCGCTTGGGCGGGCGGCCGGTTATGCGCGACGACGAGGTACTGTTTGTATTGCTCGGGCGCCTGGCCAAGAGCGACGGGCGGGTGGGCGAAGGCCATATCCAGCAAGCGCGAGTGGAAATGCAACGTCTGGAAATGAGCGAACCGGCCAGGCGCCGGGCCATTGCCGCCTTCAATCGAGGCAAGCGTGGCAAGGAACGTTTGGGGGCGCACCTGCGCCGCCTGAAGCAACAGCCCCATGCCGCCGAAGGCATTTTGCGTGCCTGTTGGCGCATGGTCTGGGCCGATGGCCAGGCCGGTCGACACGAGCGTGAGTTGCTACTGGCGTGGGGCCAGGCTCTGGGGTGGTCGTCGGCCAAGGTTAAGGCACTGGCTCTGGACTATGAACCGCAAAAGGCGGCACTCACCGACGGCTCTCTGGGTTATCCACAGGCCTTGCGCATGCTCGGGGTTGATGCAGATACCGAAGCCGGGCAGGTCAAGCAAGCCTATCGACGGTTGCTCAGCCGCCACCACCCGGACAAGCTGGTGGGCAATGGCGCAAGCCCGGCGCAGGTTCGCGAGGCAACAGAACGTACCCGCGAGCTGCATCAGGCCTACGCTGTCATACGCAAGCGCCGCGGCTTCTAGTCGAGCTGCTGCGGGCTGAGCCAGCCACGGATGCGGCGGAACAGTTGTTCCTGTTCCGCTGCGCTGTTGCCTGGCATGGCGGTCAGGCTGATCTGGCGGTAGTTGGCGTCCTTCAAACGCTTGCTGGCCTGCAGGCGTTGCTCGGCCGCGCGTTTTGCCGGAGGCAGGGCCGCGTAGAAAAAGTCCGCAGTGGGTACTTTCAGGCTCGGCGCCAGGCTATCCAGGCCTTGTTCGGCGCGTGCCGGGGTCTGGGCTGCGACCATCACCAGTTTCTGCACCTGCGCCGGTTGCCGCTCGTTCAGGTAGCGGGCTGCCCAATAGGCGCCAGTGCCGTTGCCGAGCAATACAATGCTGCGGGCATTGTGTTGTTGGGCATAGGCGACGGCAGTATCGAGGCGGGCGAAGATACGTTCGGCATCGGCCTTGTCATCCTCTACCGGGGCCTTGGCCTGCTCGGTGCTCTCGCTTGTTTCGTTCTCGGCCGTCGTGGCCTGCTCGATGCTGGCATTGGCATTGGCCGGGGTGTCCTTGACCGGCGCACTTTCGCCTTGCTCGGCTTTCTTGGCAGGTGCCGGCGCGGCTTCAACACGCGCTTGCGGGCTGTCGCCGAGCAAGTCCGGCTGAGCCAGGCTCAGGCTGTGCCATCCTGCATCGGGAAACTTGTGCCTTAGTGGGCCGACGGTTTTCGGCCAATCGGCAGTCTCTCCCGCGCCGGCAAGAATGATCAGGGCGCCTTCAGGGTCGGGGGTGTTGGCCGGTTTCCACAGGGCCAGGAAACTGTCGCTGCCAGCCTGCAGGGTTTGCTGTTCGGCTTGAGGGACTTGGCGTTCGAGGGCCAAGGCATCTTCCTGGCTGCGTTCGGCCAAAGGCTGACGCTCGACGGCGGCAGGTTTAATGTCTGCAGCAGGCTCTGGCGTTTCGCCAGCGGCCGCTTGTACGGTACAAGGTAGTATCAATGACAGGCATAACGCCGGCAGCGTCGTGCGATAAAGTGCGAACATGGATCGATCCAGGCCAGATTAATACCGGCAGCCTAATAGTATTTGCTCGGGACGGCCATGCTCGGTGGCCGTCCTACCCTTGATGAGAGTGCAGATGAAGCTTTTGCGCTGCCTATTACTTATCGGCTGTTTTTGCCCGCCCTTGATCGCGTGGGCGGCTTCCACTGTCGCGCCTGCGCAGGTTGTGCTGGAGCCGGCCCAGCAGCAGTGGCTCGAGCAACATCGCAGCCTGCGGGTCGGCCTGGTACTGCAGGCGCCCTTTGCCCAGTTCGATCGGCGCCTGCAACAGCTTTACGGGGTCAATGTCGAGTTGATGAACTGGCTCGGCCGTTCGTTGGGCCTGGACCTCACCTGGCGCAACTTCCCCGACCAGGCAGCACTGGAGCACGCGCTTCAGGCCGGAGAAATCGATCTTGCACCAGGCCTGACTCAGACCCCGGCCAGTTTGCGCTTGTGGTTGTTCAGTGATCCGTACATGCGGGTGCCGCAACTGATTGTCGGGCCGCGTTCTGGCGCCGTGGCGGTGGACCTGGAAAAGCTGGCCAGCACCGACCGGGTGGCCGTGCGCATGCCCAGCACCGTCGCCGACTATCTGCGAGCCACTTACACGAACCTCAACCTGCAAGGTGTGCCGCAGGAGCGTGAGGCCTTGCAGTTGGTGCTCAGTGAGCAAGCCAGGTTTGCCGTGGTGGATGAGGCGCAATTGAGCCGCCTGTCACGGGAAAGTGAGTTCAGCGAGCTGGTGGTGGTCGGGGATATCGGTCTGCCGCAGTTGCTCAGAGTCGGCTCGCGTCGCGATTGGCCGCAACTGGCCGCAGTGCTTGAGCGGGGCCTGCAGGCGATTGCAGCCAAGGACCTTGAACAACTGCACCAACGCTGGCTTGAACCCAAGTACCCGCGCCTGAGCGAGTCACCGGGCTTTTGGCAGAATCTTGGCCTGCTGCTGGCGGCGCTGCTGCTCAGTTGCGTGGCCATCGTCATCTGGCAGCGTCGACAATTGCATCAGCTCGAACACAGCCTGTTGGCCACCCGCGATACCCTGGCCCAGCGCCAGGCCCGTGAAGAAGCGTTGCGCCTGAGCCAGTTTTCCATCGACCAGAGCACTGTGGGTATTCTCTGGGTCAATTGGGACAGCCATGTGCGCTATGCCAACCGCGCGGCCGAAAGCATGCTGGGCTATGCCAGCGGGGCGCTGATTGACCGGCCGTTGATCGACTTCGAGCCGAACCTGCACATGGACCGTTGGCTTGATCTGTGGAAGCGCGCCCGGGCCAGCGATGAAGCCCCCCAGCATTTTGAAACCCAATGCCTGCGTACTGATGGCAGCCTGTTGCCGGTGGATGTGTCGCTGAGTTTTCTGCGTTTTCGCGACGCCGAATACCTGGTGGTGTTTCTCACCGATGTCACCGAACGTCGGCGTGCGCTGGCAGCGCTGCGCGAGAGCGAGGCGCGGCTCAAGGGCATTGCCGGCAACGTACCGGGCCTGGTGTTTCGTCTTGAGCGCAACCCGGCGGAAGGCGAACTGGAGTTCCCCTATATCAGTGAGGGCAGTGAAGCACTGGTGGGTTACACACCAGTGGCGCTGCAGCATCCGGACATGGGCCTGCGCAACCTGGTGCACCCGGAGGACCGCGCCGATTACCACCGGGTTCAGGACCTGGCCCTGGCCAGCGATAGCGACTGGTCCTGGCAAGGGCGCATCCTGACCCGCAAGGGTGAGCAGCGCTGGGCGGATATCAAGGCCAGTACCCGTACCCTGGCGGATGGCCGGGTGGTCTGGGACGGGGTGGTCTGGGATATCAGCCAGAGCAAACGTGTCGAGCTGGAGTTGGCCCGCTCTCAGGAGCAGTTGCGTGAACTGTCGGCGCACCTGGAAAGCGTTCGCGAAGAGGAAAAAGCCCGTATCGCCCGGGAAGTGCACGATGAACTGGGACAGATGCTGACGGTACTGAAGCTGGAAACGTCCATGTGCGAACTGGCCTACGCTGAACTGGACCCAGGCCTCAACGAGCGCCTGGGCAGCATGAAGCGTCTGATCGCCCAGCTTTTTCAACTGGTGCGTGATGTGGCCACCGCCTTGCGCCCGCCGATCCTCGATGCTGGAATCGCTTCGGCCATCGAGTGGCAAGCGCGACGCTTCGAAGCACGTACGCAGATACCTTGCCTGGTGCATGTGCCGGAAAACCTGCCACCCTTGAGTGATGCCAAGGCCATTGGCCTGTTCCGCATCCTGCAGGAGGCGCTGACCAATGTCATGCGTCATGCTCAGGCGCATACTGTGCAAATCAGCCTGAGCCTTGACGCCCAGGCACTGTGCTTGACGGTGATCGACGACGGCGCAGGATTTGTCCTGGAACAAAGCCGGCCAAGCTCATTCGGCCTGGTCGGCATGCGCGAGCGGGTGCTGATGCTGGGCGGCCGCATGACCTTGGAAAGCGAACCGGGCGAGGGCACTAGCCTGAGCGTGGCCATCCCCCTGGATTAGGAGCGTTGCGTGATTCGAGTACTGGTTGCCGAAGACCACACCATTGTCCGCGAAGGCATCAAGCAGTTGATCGGCTTGGCCAAGGACATGCAGGTGGCGGGAGAGGCCGGCAACGGCGAGCAATTGCTTGAAACCTTGCGTCATACCGACTGCGAGGTAGTGCTGCTGGATATCTCCATGCCCGGGGTCAATGGTCTGGAGGCAATCCCGCGGATTCGTGCGCTGAACAACCCACCGGCGATCCTGGTGCTGTCAATGCATGACGAAGCGCAGATGGCGGCGCGAGCGCTGAAGATAGGCGCTGCCGGTTATGCAACCAAGGACAGCGATCCCGCCCTGCTGCTGACCGCCATTCGGCGAGTGGCGGGTGGCGGGCGCTACATCGATCCGGACCTGGCTGATCGCATGGTTTTCGAGGTCGGTCTGACCGATGCCCGGCCCTTGCATTCGTTGCTGTCGGAGCGCGAGTTTTCGGTGTTCGAGCGCCTGGCCCAAGGCGCTAACGTCAACGACATTGCCCAGCAACTGGCGCTGAGCAACAAGACCATCAGCACCCACAAGGCGCGGCTGATGCAGAAGCTCAATGTGACTTCGCTGGCGGAGTTGGTGAAGTACGCGATGGAGCACAAGCTGTTGTGAGTGTTCCAGATGCGACATTGCGCTGATCCCATCGCGGGGCAAGCCC
>NZ_JAMDGZ010000067.1 GCF_028656935.1 Pseudomonas rubra | reverse complement strand
GATCCATGAACCCCACCTGCCGCAAGGTGGGATCTCGGTTTACCGTGGCATCTCTGGCGAGCAGTTCCACGGCAGCAGTGCTTCGTAATCCGTCACCGACTGCGCGTGTGGTAGCCGCTCCAGTACGTGGCGCAGCCACGTATAGGGCTCCTGGCCGTTGATCTTAGCGGTCTCGACCAGGCTGTAGATCTGCGCACTGGCGGTGGCGCCCTTGGGCGTGTCGCTGAACAACCAAGCCTTGCGCCCGATCACAAACGGTTTAATCGCGCGTTCCGCAGGGTTGTTGTCGATTGGTAAAAAACCAGCCTCAACGTAACGCTCCAGTCGGCTCCAGTTACTGGCCAGATAGTTAATAGCCTTGCCCAGCACGCTTTGCGGCGTCACCTGTGACTGGGTTTTATCCAACCAGCTTTTCAACTGCGCCAGGATCGGCAGGCTCTGTTCCTGCCGGCCCATAAATCGCTGCTCGTCACTGACGTCCTTCAGTTCACGCTCGATGCCGTACAGCTTGTTAATCATTGTCAGCGCGATATCGGCACGCCCCGTCTTGCCTTTGGGCTGCACTTTTTGAGCATCGACGAACTTGCGCCGCGCATGAGCCATGCACGCCAAACGCTCCACACCAGGTTGCAACGCCAAGGCGTTATAGCCGGCGTAATCGTCCGTCATGACGTAGCCGCGATAACTATCCAGCAGACGCAAAGGTACTTCCTGCGCTCGGCTGGAGGTGTAATCGAACAACACAACTTTTCGATCCGGTGGCCCGCTGGCTTGCACCCACATCCAGGATTGGCTGGTCGGGTCTCGATCAGGTTCTTTAAGGACCTGGACGCGAGTTTCATCGCAGTGGATCACCGGGCTTTCCAGCAACCGGTCGCGCATCAGATTCAGCAGCGGTTGCAAATGCTCGCCGCACTGGATGACCCAGCGTGCCAAGGTCTGACGCGGAATCTCGACACCGTGTCGGCTCAGCACCGTTTCAAAACGGTGCAGTGGCAAGCCATCGACATACTTGGTCGTCAGCAGCATCGCCAGCACGCTTGGACTGGCCATGCTCTTTTCGATCAACTGCGCAGGTTTGTCGGCGGTGACCGGAGCGGTTTCGCAACCACGGCAACCGTAGACCTTGCGGATGTGTTTGATTACGCGGATCTGCATCGGCACGATGTCCAGCTGCTCGCTGACTTCTTCACTGATCACATGCTTGCGGCAACCGCAGGTACAGGTCAGTTCGTGTTCGGACAGTTCGTGGATGACTTCGATACGCGGCAGGTCAGTCGATAGCGGCTTGCGTTTGCCACGGCGCGCAGTCGGCGTAACCACTTCCTCTTCTGCATCCTCGACGGCCAGCAGTGGATCACTTTCCGGCTCGTTGAACAGCGCCAGTTGCGGAGTGTTGGGCTCGGTCGTTTGCTCGGATTTACGCCCAAACAGACGGTCGCGCAGCAGCTTGATCTGTTCTTTCAGGTCGACGATATGGCCTTCGTGAGCTTCCAAAACTTCGGCCGTTTTCGCCTGGCGAGTCAGTGCCTCAAGCAAGAGTTGCTTGAGCAGAACGGGGTCATCGGGAAGGTCATCGGGCAAGGAGATCATTGCCCGGATTATACCGGGTCAAGCCACGAAGCGTGGGGTCAAAACCTGATGGGGACGATTGCGCCAAAGATCAAAGCCGTCGAGTAACCAGTTCAGTTCCTGAACGCTCAGTACGATGGCTTCGTCGGTGACGTCGGGCGAAGTTTTGAAACGCTCCGACTCCAGGCGCTTGAGCCAAAGGCAAAAGCCATTGCGCTCCCAGTAGAGGATTTTCACCCGGTTACGGTGGCGATTCAGAAAAACAAAAAGCACGGGATCGAACACCGCTACTTTGATATCCAGTTCGACCAGAGCCGCCAAGCCGTCGATGGATTTGCGAAAGTCCACAGGCTTGGGGTACAGGTAAACTTTTTCGACTTTGGCGTCGGGTCGCATCATGGCGGGCGGGCTCCAGAAAGAAATCGGGAGCACAGCATCCGAGATCAGCCGGGCACTTTGAATGTGGGGTTCATGGAGCCCTCACACTAAGATACCCAC
>NZ_JAMDGZ010000066.1 GCF_028656935.1 Pseudomonas rubra | reverse complement strand
GGTACATTGACACGCACCGTTTCCGAGGAAAACCACCCACTGATTTTACAGTTTAAAGAGTCCTGTCGTTCCGTACTCGAACCTTACGCAGGCAAGAGTCAATTCAAGAATCAAGGCCAACGGGTAGTCATGGGACAGCGCCTGATGCAATCGTCCAGCGACATCTTCCTGGGCTGGACGCGGGGCCGGGCCGGATATGACTTTTTCGTGAGACAGTTACGCGACATGAAAATGTCAGTACCGCTTGAACATATCAATGCCGTGCAGCTGGAGCGCTATGCGGACTTTTGCGGCCTGACCCTGGCACGCGCTCACGCCAAGTCTGGCGACGCGGCAACGATCGCAGGCTACCTGGGAAAGGGCGACGCCTTCGACGAAGCACTGGGCGATTTTGCCCTGCGCTATGCCGACCAGACGGAGCACGACCACGAGCAACTGCTCAAGGCGGTGAACTCAGGTCAGGTGAAAGTGCTTACAGAAGAGGAGTGAGTGGCTACTCATCGTTTATGGGGAAGAGGCCTGGGACGATGTGTGGACGCTCAACCACCGCGCCCTCGAACCTGACCTGTCTGTGTTGCAACAGTGTCCAACCTGCCCCAAGAGAACCTAAGCCGAAGCCAAAGCCTCCTCTTCGGACAGCTCGATGGCTTCTTCCACTTCAAGCTGATGGCGCGTCCACTCTGCGGCAATGGCAGGGTTTTCGATGATCTGCTGCTCGATGCGCTGCGTCTCTTTGAATTCAAGCGCCTTGGCACTCATTGTCCATTGCGTTTCGACACCCAGCTCTTCGAGCTCGGCCCGGATGGCAGGCAAGCCAATGCGAAAGAACTCCTTGCGTGGGTTGACCTTATTGACCTGCTCTCGCAGGAAGTGACGGTGAAGCTGTTTCTCAAGCCCAGGTGCGTCGTCACTAAAGATCATTGCGTGTACATCAAACTCGAACGGAACGCTTGCATCCCCTAGCTCACGCACCCGATCCAGTGGTTCCAGGCGTCGCGTCATGCCGATTTTGAACACCTGCTCACCGAATGAACCGATGTTGGAAATGACATAGACATGTCCAGCGCGAGTCTGCTGAGCCATGGACAGCGCACGTTGGTTCTTGTCTTCAGCGGCCTGCAGCTGCTCCTGAAGTAATGCCAGCCGGGCCTCGAACTCGGCTCGCTCGGCGGCACTGGCAGCCGCCACTTGCTCCTGGGCTTTCTCAAGCGCCTTACGCAAGGTGGCTTCTTCTTTGGCAGCCTCTTTGATCGCCCGCTCATACTCCCGGCGAGCTTTCTCTTCCTCACGGATTTGCTCGCGCAGTTGACGCTGTTCTTCACGCTCCTGGTCTTTGAGCAGTTTTGCGGTCACGGCCCAGCGCAACTCTTCCAGTCGGGAAACCAGATACTCTTCATTGATTCGAGCGTTACGGAAAGGAGCCCCGTTCAGGTTGACCAGAGCGGCGGCATCACGAATCTCTTGCTCAAGCTTGCCGTGATTGTCGGACTTGGAGCGGGAAAGGATTGAGTCGACCTTGCCATTGAAAGCGTCCACCACGAACCGCACGGCGGTGTCACGTCGATTCGTTTCAACGTAATCACACGCTGCCGCCCTTCCCGCCTTGACCATGAAACGCGTGAAGTCTCGAGCCGCTTTGAGTTTCTGGCCGGCCTCAGTGAAGCCAAACTCCTCTGCGAGGTCATCCAAGAGGTTGTAGGTCGGAACGATGTACGCGTCGCCGTACCCTTCCACAACGTTCTTCATGGCCTGGGCGGCATCGGCGTAATGTTTGGCTTTGCCCATTGCCGCCAAAGCATCTCCGGCGACCTGCTCAGCACGCGTCTGGGCATCGGCAATAATCTTGGCGGCATCTGCAACGGCCTGCTGCAGGCGGTCTTCGGCCTGGTTAACTTTCGCCTGGGCCTGCTGCAAAAGGCGGTTCCGTTCAGATCTGGCTTCACCCAGGATACGCGCAGCTTCAGTCTCCGCATCCAAGATGTCCTTGAAGCGCTCCAGCTCTTTCAGTTCTCGATCTAATTGTTGCCGAAGGGAGACCACCTCCTCTTCACTACTCTTCAACTCGTTCTGCCTGGACCCCAGCTCCATTCTCAGCTGACTGATCAGTCCCTTTGCCTTGAGGCTTTGCACCAGAAACACACAGGCGGTTATGCCTGCGATTAATGCCAGAAACTCCATGAGCAGCTATCCATGCCTATGACAAAACGTGGATCGTACATTGCCGTAATAGCCATCAGCCATGATTTTTGGCTCATTCATCTTCGGACAGTTCGCGACTCAAGCATGGGAGTACATTAGTACTCCGCCGTCTTTTATGTATGTCGACAGCATTCAGCGCCCAGAGCATTGCGTTGCGCCGTTCGCGCTCGACGATAGCCTGGACTCGATGAGAGCGCCTTGCTGATTAGATTAGAGAATCCGGGGCGATTCAGACCTTGGGATCTCCAGCAACTACCCGGTAATGGGCTTGTGATTTACTCCTGAAAACAAAAAGCCCACTCGAAAGTGGGCTCTATGCATGCAAGCGCTCGTCAGTTTGTCTGAATGCCTTTTATGAGCTGAAGACGCATCGGGTAGCCTTGGGCTGGCTGTATGACAGTTTCAGTTTCAACGGTCTGCACCACTTTCCCCTCTGCATCCTTGGTGACGGCAATCGTCTTGCTGTAAGTGCTTTGAACAACGCAGCCGCTCATGACAGAGCTGGTTGCGATGAGTGTCAGAAAAAGTAGATGTTTCATATAGACCCCGATCCTTGTCAAATTTCGGCGCAAAATGTAGCAACATGCCACCATCCAGAACAGATATTTTTCGAGATCGATGCGCTAGATTTTCTTTATGTGTTCAGTCGCGGAAAGTCATGGTGCATCCTTCCCCCCAGGAGGAGGATGCATTTTGCAAGGACGTTTCCATGGTTCAGCCCGAACGATGCAGTGAATTCGAGCCGAGTTCCAAGCGTCGCAAGAGTCGAATCGAAAGCTTGGCGCTCGCGATCAACAACCCAAGATTCTCGAATGGGGCCCTCTCAGCCGCGCAGCGCGACGTTGATATGCCTAAACAGCTTCGAAAAATCACTCTGCATAGATGCGAAGCTGTTCCACTTCATCAACAGCAAGCAAACCTTTCGCCTCTTCGTAGCGACGCAATGCCTCAAAGAACACTGCCAGGCGCGAAGCGCTATAACGGGGATACCAGGAAGCGTAAGGCTGCTCCCCTTGAGTGAGCAGCATTACGCATTTTTTCGGCGTTGTGGTTTGACGCTCGCGCAGTTGCCCTTCAGTAGCGGAACTTGCCGCCATGAATGTCCTGCAGCACCTGCTCAGTCACGCGCACATAGGTTTCGGTACCCGGTAGCCAAGCGTAGACCGGGTCTTCGCCGGTTTGGCTGGGGTCGAAGGCTTCGGTCCTTAGTTTGGTTTTCTGGTATTTGAACGTGCCGGTGGTTTCCATGCAGGTCCTGATGCGCAGGAACATCGGCACCGCGTAGTGGGGCATCTGGCGTTTGACGAAGCGCAGCAGGTCGCAAAAATCCAGTTGTTCCAGCGGAGCCGATGGGGTGATGGCCGCCATCCCGGCGCGACCGTTGGTGTTCTTGATTTCCACACCGTAGGCCACGGCTTCGGCGATGTGGGGATGTTGCACCATGATGTTTTCGACTTCGGTGGTGGAGACGTTTTCGCCTTTCCAGCGGAAGGTGTCCCCTAGGCGGTCGACGAATTGGGCGTGGCCAAAGCCGATATCGCGAATCAGGTCACCGCTGTTGAAGTAACGATCGCCCTTTTCAAAAACGTCGTACAGCACCACCTTTTTGCTCTTCTCCGGATCGGTGTAACCGTCGAATGGGGAATCGTCGTCGATCTTGGCCAGCAACAAGCCTTGGCCACCCTTGCCGACTTTCTGCATGAAACCGTTCGCGTTGCGCCGCGGCTCGCCGGTGTCGTGTTCGTACTCCACCAGCGACCAGGCATTGATGGCAAAGCCAATGGTGTTTTCGAAGTTGAGGATGTTGGTAAAGCCGATGTTGCCGTCACTGGCGGCATAAAACTCGCAGACCCGTTCGATGTTGAAGCGTCTCTTGAAGTCGTTCCACACGCCCGGGCGCAGGCCGTTGCCAATCATTTTCACCACCGGGTTGTCGCCATCGTTGCCGGCGGGCGGCTGGTCGATCAGGTAGCGACACAATTCACCGACGTAGCAAATGGTGGTGGCCTTGAATTTGCGAGTGTCATTCCAGAACTGACTGGCACTGAATTTGCGGCGGATGGCGAAACCCGAGGCGCCGGCCAATGCCGAGCCCCAAGTCACGCACAGCCCGGTGCCGTGATAGAGCGGCAAGGTGCAATAGACGATGTCATCGGGGCGCATATCCAGGGCGATCATGCCAAAGCTACCGTAGACTTTCATCCAGCGCCCGTGCTTGAACACCCCGGCCTTGGGCAAACCGGTGGTGCCGGAGGTGTAAATGTAGAAGCAGGCGTCGTCCAGGTAGACCTGCTGGGTGGTCGCCGGATTGACAGCAGAATGCGCTTCGCTGGCGCGGGTCAGGTTGATGTAACCCTCGGGGGCGACGCCGGCATCGAGAGTGGTGTCGGTGTCGGCCAGGAAGAACGTGCTCAGCTCATCGATGGCAACCTCGTTACGCACCGCGTCAAAGGATGGCACCAACTCTTCGCCGACGATAATCGCCGAGGGATTGACCAGGCTCAAGCTGTGGATCAGGACGTTGTTGGTCTGCGAGGTGTTGAGCATGGCGCAGATACCGCCGATCTTGCTGACCGCCAGCACGCTGACCAGCAATTCCGGGCGATTTTCAATAAATATGCCGACCACATCGCCTTTTTTCAGGCCACGGGCAAGCAGGTAGTGGGCGAAACGGTTGGCCCACTGGTTGACCTGTTCATAACTGAAACGATTGTCCTTGTAGAGCAACGCCGGCCCGTGGGGGTTGCGCGCAACCGCCTGTTCGAAGGCCCACCCTAGGCCGCAGGGCTGATCGACCTTGAGCTTGGAAGTTTTGATTCCCCTGACGAGCCGAGGAATGGCCCGGGCGATCAAGGGGATTTTGCGCAGCATCATGCCCCAGGTAATCATGTCGCTATTGCTACTCATGTCACCTCCTCGTGAATTGACCGTGGCAGCCAGGCGGTTGGACAAGCGCCAGACCGACCGATCGTTTTATTGATGTGCACGCCATGTAAAAAAGTCCTCGCGCAGCGGGGTGCGCGAGGACGCCTGTTGCCAAGCCTCAGAACTCGTCGGCGACCGACTCGAGGATCTTGCCCATCAAGTAAACCGTGGTGCGTGCGACTTGCTTGACCGCCTCTTTTTCTTCATCGGTCACGACCCAGCGGTCGATCGCTGCGTTGACTTGCTCGGAGTGTTTCTCGTCGATGATCGCGTGGGCGACAAAGAAGGTAAGTTGTTGGTCGGTCAGCTTGAGATGGTTCTTGCAGACATCCATCAATGGCTCGAGGTGCTCGTAGCAGTCCTCGGCCCAGAAGCTGTAGCCCAGCCGTGGAATGATGCCGCGGCACACAGAGACGAAATCCAGGTAGCCGTAGAACGCCTCTGTGGCCGGCAACATCGGTTTATCGAACTCGGACTTGTCGACGCCAATGGCGATCAGGTCGTTGTACGCCATGTTTTCATGACCCAGTTCTTCCAGCGCATGCTTCATCGCAAAACGCAGCAGGCCGACCTTTTTATGGTCCTGGTTCCAGCACGCCACCGCCTGGTTGATCGCGTTGTTTTTGGTGTAGTGATACACCTGAACAATCGACTTGATGTAGAGGTCACGCTGCAACTCTGGGCGTTTCATCATCTGGAAAAAGCGGCCGGCCTTGATCTTTTCCCATTCGGCATCACAGACGGCTTTCAGCTCTTTGCGAAACGCGGTCACTTCAGTCATTTCACTCTCTTCCTTGGCGGATTGATAAATCATTCATGACACTTTTTATAATTTCAGGCAAACACGGACTTACAGGCGCAGTACAGACTTAATGATATAGATGAACTTGGAGAAGAACCCCAGGCCTTCGATAGTGTCCCAGTGCTCCATCAGCACACCGTTTTCCACACGGTAGATATCGATCACTTTGTAATTCACGGTGAAGAACCTGTGCTTGGCCCAGTGCTTGGCATACAGGAACACATAATCGCCTTCGGCGCATACCCGTTCAATGCTGGCACCCGACTCGGGGAATGTTTTGAAGAACTGCGTAAAATAGGTCTTGAAGCCTTCACGGCGCGGTGGAATAAATACGTTGTTGTGCTGCACATAATCTTTGGCAATCAACGTATCGGCGACCGCCAGTTCCCGCTGAACAAACATGCGTTCGTAAAACTCGATGACCACTTCTTTGTTCCTGGCTTCCATCTTGGATCAACCTCAATGTTGTCGTTGTTTTTGGATGTTCATCCCGCCAGTGACTGCCTCGCAGTACGGGCGGCCAAGGTGTAGCGAATCAAGTCATCAATGTTCTTCAAGTCGGCAGGGCAGCTTTGCAGGCCGAAGAAGGGCGTGACCGACGGCATCAGATCGCCTTTGTACAGGGCGTAGTAGTGATCACCGCGGGCTTTGATCTGGAAGAAGATACCGTCCTGATCAAAGACGAAGCTGTCGAACTTCGGCGCAAGCCGTGGTTTTACGTAAGTGATGAAGGTTTTGTAGCCGCCTTCCAGGGCAACCAGCGAGGCGCCGGTCATCGCCAATCCATTGACCACGTTCTTGACCGGGGAATGCTTGTCGACAATAAGCCGCGAGAGCTCGACGCACTCATTCTCGTAATTGGGCCCGGAGAACCGTACCAGTTGTTCATGGCTGATGAACTCGCCCGACTCGTGAGGGAAAGGCGTAATACGCTGGGTGCCGATTATTTCTCCATCATAATAAAAGGCAAACACGTAGGAACGCGGGTCGTAGTCATCCAGGCATACGGTGTCGTCGACCGCGTTACCAAACAACGTCTTGTAGTAAACCTTTCGCTGCCCGTACAACCGGCTGCGGGCACGAGACAGTTCGAGAAACTGCGCGGGCGTCACCACCTGCCTGACGTTAACCTTGTCAGACTGGCACAACTCTTGAAGTACTGAATCATAGAAACTGTAGATTGCCGAACCGGCTGAATCATCCTTTACCAACTGCATATTCGCCGAAGGCAAGGCAGCCTTATTACTTGCGAGTGACGGCATGAGAATTCCCTTCTTATTGTGATTTGTAGTGTTCAACTCAGCCCAGCGCACAACCTAAGTTTCCACAGTACAATACATGGCTTCGCCTCCTTGCGTAGATACCTACAAGTTGATCATTAGCTGACTGCGCACAGCAAGGCACGCACCCCGCTTATCGCGGGCGTGCCTTTAAACCAAAGCGACTTGCAGTTAAACCGGTGGCAGCGAGGTCAAGGCGCGACGGATCTGCTCTGCGCGCTCGCCCAGCACTTGGGGCGTAGCGAGTGGAAGGTCCGCATGACCCAGGTTGAAACCGTCACCGACAAAGCGGGCCAGTACATGCAGGTGGGCGTGGCCCACGGTCTGCCCGGCCACCGCGCCATCGCACAGCAACAGGTTGATACCTTCGCAGGGGTGTTCATTGAGGCTCAAGCCGCTTTCACGCAGGGCGGCCGCCACCCGTTGACCCACACGCATCATGTGGCCACAGGTTTGAGGAGGGATATCACCCAGGCCGCTTGCGTGGGCCTTGGGAATGACCAGGACATGGCCAGGAGTAATCGGCTGGATAGAGAGAAAGGCCAGGCATTGCTCGTCTTCGTAGACAACGGCAGCCGGTGATTCTTTCTTGGCGATTGAACAGAAAATGCAGTTCACGATTAGCTCCCTTTATTGTAGTAGGTGCAAACCCGGTGGAGGCATGAAGATCCGGTTTGCTACAGCCTGCATTCCATTAGCAGTTGACCGCATAGCTTGAGGGTGAAGTTACCCTTGGCATTTCACACCTGTACACGGGAGTTTTGAAATTTTTTGTATCTTAACTCTAGAAAGTAGCTAATAGATTGATTTAAATGAGTTTTCCTAATGTTAATTTTTGTATCTGTGCTTTGTCAGGCTGTGTGGCCGGTGTTGTTGGCTTGTAGGAGGGATATTTAAGGATTACCGTCCAAAGCCCTCAAGGCCGAGGACGGTGAAGCGATCAAAGACCCGGCTTCCGGTGGATCGCAAGGTTGCTGCGCTTGAGTGAACAGCATTGCGGCCTGTGCCGGGTATTTTCGATCGCTCGCCAGCTTCAGTTACACATCGGACAGCACCGAGGGAACACCAGCTCGGTCAATGCGATAGTGGGCTTGGTCATCGTGGTGTCCTTGGTGAGTGTTAGGTCTTCGCAAACTCAACGTTAGCCAAGAACCACGATGACCATCCTCTTTCGCCCACAGGGCGCCTTCGGCTGGTTCAGTTACAGCACTTCCTGGGACACGATCCGTTTTCGCTGGTCAATCGCAATGGCAACACCTGCCAATACAATGGCAAGGGCGTAAGCAAACAGCCCCAAATTCATACCCAGGATCATCTTTTCAGAGCCGTCAGAAAGAACCATCGACCCGCCGTAACCATCCCGCAACCAGTAAGCCATCAAGAATCCGCCGGTCACAAAAATGGTGAGAAGGCTCGCAAGCCGGAGATTATTCTTGCCCCAGACAAGCCAGGTACTAAATGCTCCAAGCGCGGTGTTGGTAAACAGCTGCCAGACCTCATGAAGCCGTGCGTGTGGCTCCCACGCCTGGTTGAAGACATGAGTCTCGTTGACTTCTAAAATCGGTACGACCACCGCATAAAAGACGATTCCAACCGTCACCAACAGCTTCGCAAACATCAGCAACCTCCTTGCTCGTGATTTAGGCGTTACCTGCCCTTCCAGGAACTGTAGCGCGGACCTGGTAGCCCATCCAGTGTGGGTGGGAAGCCAGTTGCTTACCAGACCCGACACCTCTCGGTGAACGGGATTAACGGCACGTTGTCCTCGCCGTTCGTTATCCAGGGCGGGCAAGTGTTCATCAACCACCCGCACCGCCATGGTGCTTTCCGACCTGCTCACACGGGCTGACGCTCGAGCGGGAGAGCTGGCGAAAGCGTATGACCGAGCCCGACTAGCTGGGCTGGCGTGTGAGGCGCCCTATACTGCTCTGATCAAATAGCCGGAGCAGTGGCGTGAGGAAGACCATTGCGGGAATGATCCAGCAGGCCATCGATGCGCAACCGTGCTACCAGGTGGCCCGGGACGCCGGCCAGCCAGCAGAGGAGGTTGAGCGTCTGAGGCTGCAGGCCGAGTCGCTTTATCAGGCTGTCACCGAGTATCAGTTACGTGCGCTGGGCGGCGAAAGCGCAACACGCCACTAATCAGGCCTGATCAGTTCGCCCCCCCCCCCCCCCGGTTGCGCACATTTCCCACTGCAGTGCTCTCCCAAAATCATTCGAATACATCAGATGCAGTGGGGGAAAATCAGACGTCCCTACAATGCCTCACAGGTAATTCACGATAAAGGTCACCTCGGTGTTAGCGCTGCCCGCCCGGAGTTCTTCAGTGCCTAGACGGTAGTAGGCTGCAGATAGCGGGATCTTGAAGTTGAGGCCGGTCGTGGTGAACGCGTCGAACGGGTAGGTGGTATCGAGTGCGATTGGCTGGCCGAGAGCATTCATCAATTGCAGGCCGATACCTTTGGCGGTGGACCGTGCGTTGAGCGCAACAATGCCATTCGGACCGTCGATGACAGGGGTGTTGGCCTTGAGCGAATAGGTCACTTTTTTGATGCCGGTCTGGCATTGATTCAAGGCAATGTCGAAACGCACCGTGCGCGGCGTGGCGCCCGCTTCGCGAAATTCCTGGAGTTGATAGTCGTCACCCATGGCTACGGGGACGGCAGGCGTCTGGCAGGAGGCAGCATTCACTATCAGAGCATTGGCCAGGTTGAACTTATTCAGAATCAGCTCGCCTGATTGCAGGTTGCCCAGATTACCGGCAGCAATATTGACTTGCGATGCCAATGGGCCTGACTTGATGATTTCCAGGCGGACCGTACCGGATGGAACAGCATAGCTTTTGGGGGCGATCGAAAATAAAGAAGGCTCATATCGACTTAATATGTCCATCCAGATACGGAACGAGAGCCCCGTTTTACCTAAGGGGAAGGTCGTTACGTTACTGGGCGGGGTGCCCAGCGCTGGATTTACTGCTACACCATACAGCGAGTTATACTTGCACGACCAATAGTACCATGTCGATTGCTGCACGGTGTCCTGGTAGACCACTGTACCATCCGGCGTGTCGGCGGGGATTGTCAGGCCACCACTGGCCAGGCCCGAGCCGAAGTTGAGGGTTTGAGTGGTGGTGGAAGTGTTGAATGTGCAATTCGCCCCCATCGCGTCCGACACGCAGGCCAGCAATGTTGTCACGACAATGCCGAGCAGGGGATTCTGTAGAGTCAAATGCTTCATGAAGAGGGCTACAGGGCGGAAAGAGCGTTGCAGCTTAATCAATCAAAGTATCAATGGACATCAGGCGATTCTGAAAGCTCAAATGGTACATGCTATCGCAGCAACCCTTTAAGACCACGTAGATACTGGCTTTCAGGAAGCGTGCGTCCAACCTGGCTGGAATGCGCCGAGCGCTATGATCGAGCGCACACCTTGACTAGCTTAGGGTGACGAGCTGTAGGGGGAGGGGGTGTGTTCAGTCGGCAGAACGCCGGAAGAGTGGTGGGATCTGTGGCTATTCGCCAAGGCCCCGAGTATTACTTGCCGAGCTTTTTCCGCACGTCCACTACCATTGGGCCAACAGCTTTGACAGCTGCAATCAGCTGGTCCTTAGTCACCCCAAATGTGGTAGACCAGTATGTTAGCTCCCATGCCTCAGAGGTATTCACGCGGTTGCGGTCCTGAGGGCCGCGCTTGCTCAAATCATCAGCCATATCAACATCCTTTTTGTGGCTCCTGGCCAATCCAGGCGATATCAATATAGTTGACGTCAGCGTTGTCGCCACCACGCGACATGGGGTTTCAAGGCACGGAAATCAGTTCCAAAACTCAAAGCACGTACCGTGGCAGAATGCGGCCTGTAGGCGGGCGGTAGCTCGAAAGTTTTGGAACTAAAATGTGACGTAAAGGTGCAGCGGGCGGGGTTCTTCGTATCGGTCTTGAAAACCGTCGATGGGCAACTATCCTAGAGTTGGAATCTCTACGCTTCCGCCACCTTCAAAGCCCTGATTAGTCAGGGCTTTTTGCGTTTGAGGCCTGATTGCTTCCGCATCCTTTTCATCGTTTCCGCAAAGGAGCTTCAGGCCTTCGAGGCGTCAGCCAAAAAAGCAAACGCCGTATTGAAAGTTGAAGGGATGACAATCAGAGACGTGGCTAGTCGCCCTTCGCCTTTGGTACATCGGTAAGCGTCCGGCGAACTCACCTTCCGAACTCCAGCATTAAGGGCGATGGTGTCTTTACCGTCATCGTGCACATAGACGGGCTTGCCATCCTGAACAACAACATGGCCTTGGTCGTCGAGCTTCAGTTTCATATCGGTCTCCGGGCATCCGCCCATCGCAGGCCATCCGGCCCCAGTTGCGCCCCGTCCATCCGAACCGCAGGCATAAAAAAACCCCGGCAATGCCGAGGTCTTTGTTTGGATTGCTTGTAGCAAACTGTCAGGTAGCTGAGGAACCGAGAGTAACCATGGTCGAATGCCAAATTGCCCCGTCTACTTCGTTAATGATGTGCTGTATACGCTTGACCAGGCGCCCGCCTTTAGATGGCGTCTCGCCGGGAAATCTAGCTTGCGGCGCGCTAAAAAAATCGCCGACTGCGATTGGGCTAAATGGCGATTCCGAGCTCATCGTATGAACGGAACAACCAGACTCCTCGTCGATAAGCTCCAACGAATAGAAAGGCTTACGTTTCTTTCCGAAACCCAGCTTTATCAATGGCGCGCTAGTCTTCCCAGACGCGTCAATTTCTACATCACTTGTAGGCAAAATCATCCATTGGGGTTTCCCAAATGTCTGCGGATAACCTATCCCCTCCGGCTCATGCCACCTACACGCTGTAGACAGATTGTCTTGCCCTTCCCAGTGCCCCTGAGCAATCGCAAATTCACCATCATTGAATAAGATGGTTTTCACTTTGAACTTACCTGTGCTACCGATCATATGCGAACCTCTAAACAAACTTTCGTTTTCTGGTCATGCCCAGCCGATCTATCCACATATGTAGTGGCCTTTCGACATGAGCGCTCGCATTAAGCCGCAAAACTTGTGGGTGATCAACCTCTCTAGATGGTTGCTGTATTACGCGTTTTCCGACGTGATCAGCACCCGCTCATGCAGCTCCTCCAACGTAAGGAGTTTGCCCTTGTCGTTGTAGAAGGCTTCCAGCTTCAGGCCACCCTCGCGCATTAACTGCCCTCGCGTCGGCCCGAGAATCTCGTCCTGGCGCGCTGCTGGCTGCCGACGCAACCAGTCCGCGTATGTGGTCGACTGCGGAACCTGCCCATCCATGCTGGCCCGCGTCGCGCTGTCGCTGAAGCCGAGCTTCGCGGCGCTCTTGAGGATCGGCAGCTTGGTCGAACGACAACAGAAGTGAATGCGCCCCGGTCCGGCCAGCCACGGGATCTTGTGCCCGATCGGCTTGTAGGTGCCCAAGGTGTACGGCAGGCGGTCCCTGATGCGGCAATCGGACGACGTGCGCGTGTCCAGGGTGCTGAGCCATTCAACATGGCTGATGATGTCTCTGTTGGCCTCGTAGGCGGCGTCACTGGCCGTTTCAGCGGTGTGCGATATGGCGGACCTGACGACCGCCTCAACCTCGCGTCTGGGCTTCTGCAGGATGCCGTCGGCATAGTTCTGTGCCCGAGTACCCATGACGGTGCGGACGATATCGGCAGTCGTGCGCCCCTCGACCACGCCGGCGCGGACCGCATCGCGAACTGCAGCAGCGCGGTTCGCCTCGATGCCGGCCACCCACTCCCTGAGCAAGCGCCCCTGGAATTGCCTGGCCTGGGCAATCGCTCTGACCTGGCTGAACACTGGCGCAGCGACCGGGAAAGCGTCCTGCACCACCGCAGGCAGAACTGCTCGCAGCGCACCCTGCTGGAAAGCGAGCTCGTAGCTGATCAAGCTATCGGTGGCCTGGTCCAGCGCCTGCCGGATCTCGACGAGCGTGGCTTGGTTAAGGCGCAGTACGTCAGCCAGCGCCCTATCTACTGCCGGCGCCGATAGATCAGCACCGAGATTATCGATAGCCTCAATGAGCGCAGCCCGCAGCTCGGCATCCTTGCTGTTCAGGATCTTGATGATCGCCCTGACCTGGCCATTGCTCAGCCGGGAAAGGTCCACCTCGTGCCCGATCAGCTCATTCAACAGCCTTTCGTTGGCCGTCTTCATCACAGCGCACCAAGCGCAGGGCCTTGGGACTCGATCTTCTCAAGCTCTTCGTCCCAGTCGTATTCGTCACTGATCACGCCGCGGCGCTGCATCTCGGTGAATAGCGTCTCCTTGGAGATCATGCCGGCGTTCGCCATGGCCACCAGGGTCGGAAGTGACACTTCCGGCATATAGTCCACGTCGAAGTTACCGCGCATCTCCACCGCGCCACCCTCGCCGAGGCCACGATAGTCGGCCATGTACTGCAGCAGCTGCGCTAAGCAGTCGCCGAAGTGACTCGCCATGCGCGCCAGCGGCGAAAGCTCTTGTGCTGCCTCTTCCTCCGCCTGCGTGGCGGTCTTGGTGGCGGCCTTTTCGGGGGTCAGCAGCTTGGCCCCGGCCATGCGCATCTCGCCGATCAGGTCTTGCAGCGCTGTACGGCCAGCATCAACCGCCTGACCGGTGTGCTCGACATACTTGAGGTCGCCGGTGGCCGGCAGGTCGGTCAGCGCACCAGTGCCTACCTTGAACTCTGGCGGCACCGGAAGGCCTTGATCGTTGAAAGTCGGCTGCACGCCAATCCGGACCAGAATCGGTACCCGAATCACATGCAGGATGTTGTCCTGGTCGCTTTGGCTCTGCCAGTGCTTAACGTTGAGGTGAGCCAGCTCCAGCAGCGGCGGCTTGGCAGTCATGAAGCCAGTTCGCCCGGTGTAGAACGTCACCCAAGGGATGCTGGTCAGGCTGTTGGTGCCCTCGTCATGCAGCGCCCATGCACCGCCCTTCTCGGCACGGCGGTAGGTCCGCCACTTGCCTGGCTCCAACACTCGGACCTGCTCGACGCACTTGGCGCCGAAGTCGCCGTCCTCCTCCTCGACCACTTCGATATAGCGGATCATCGTGAGCACCCCGCCCTTGGAGCGCCAGCCCAGAACCTGCTCAGGCTTCACCAGGACAACGTAGGGACGCACACCGGCAGCCTGCTCATCTGCCTGGGTGCGAACACCCTCAGCAGGCGGGTGATCAACGAACGCATGGCACAGACCATGGTTCAGGCCTTCGCGGAAGAACTCCACCGACCAGGAATTGAGGTCATTGCCAGCGAAGTCGATATCCTTGGCCATCACCTGGATGGCCTCAGGCACATCGTCACCGACCTGCAGCGGCTCGGCGAACACCCGGGAGGTCATGTTGCCGACCGTCTCGGAATACGCCGGCAGCAGCGTCGAGAGGCGCAGACGCTCCTTGTAGGAGTCATCCTCGGCGGGGTATTGCGGTAACAGGGTCTTGCCCGCCGCGCGCATCGCCATCGTCCCTCCCATCAGCGGCGAGATCACGGCCCAGTAGGCGCGCATCGCGTCGACAGCGGGCAGCGTGATGCTCGGGTTATCGCTCATGGTCACATTCTCAGGGATTGGGTCGTCGTCATCGGTTTGGAAATCTGGAACAGGAACGCCAATGGGTAGCCGCCTGCGTCGTTCAGGTGGTCCACGCCGCTGGATTTATCCGGCATGCCGTTCTTGTCGTATGCCTGCTGTTCCAGGCCGTCGGTGAGGTGCGGGCACCTGTTCGTGTTGATCTTCAGTCGTCGTTCGCCCTGCCCATTTAGGATCAGGGCATTCACGGCGTTCACTCGGTCGGCAATGGCGGGGTTCGTGCTGTTCACGCGAATGGAGAAGCCTGCCTGCCGCAGGATGCTCAAGTCCGACTCGCTGGCATTCTTGCTGCTGGAGTTGGCACCCGAGGCATCCGGGAATATCTGGATCGGGTGACCCTTACTCGCGTATTGGCGTTTGAGCAGGTCAGCCATGTACGGCGTATCGCGCCCATCGGTGACTTCAGCCACCGCAATTGGCCAGCCGCCCCGGAGCACATACACCACGGCGCTCATCTTCAGCCGGTTAAAGTCCATGCCAATCAGCAGCGGCTCACGCTCACGTTCCACCTCGTTGCTGTGATTCAGCCTACGGTCAAAGTCGGGATAGACAGCGCCGGAGGTGAGGTTGACGAACTGGCCACGCAGGTAAGCTCTGATCAGCTGTGGCGGATAGGAGTCCTCCAAGGACGAGATGTAGTCATCCGGCAGATTCGCCTCATTGTCGTAGGTGCTGGCCTGGACCAGACCGTACAGCGTCTTCAGCTCTGGTCTCTCGCTGATCTGCTTTACGAATTGCTGGTAGGTGAATTTGAACCCTTCAGGTGTCGTGGCAACATCCACGCCATTCTTCAGGCCGTGCACCTTGTAGCGCATCCGCGCGATGATCTTCCGCCAGGCCTGTTCAGCCTTCAGCTTGGCCATTACGTCGAGCTCGTCGACCAGGGCGTGACCAATCTTGAAGCCGACGATGGTCGCGGGCTTCTCCATCGACCGGCAGATCACCGTGCTGCGGTATTGCCCGCCGCTGTAGAAGTCGACCTCTTTGTCCGACTCCTTAATCTTGATACGCAGCCCCCAGTCGAAGGCCACCTCTTCGATCGTTGGGAAGAAGATGTCCCGAATCTGCGGATACGTCGGGGCAAAGTAGCCGGCGTTGATGCGTGGCCACTCCCAGACGTGCTGGCAAAGCCCGGAGCAACCTACCCAGGTCTTCCCTGAGCCAAACCCAGCAACGAAGCCGCGGAACTTGTGAGGCATGGCGAGGAACTGCGCCTGGGGCACATTAAGCGTCGGCATCCCGCTTCCTCGCGTCGACCACCTCTACCCGGACGGAAGTTGGTGGTACTGAATTCAGTGAGTCGTCAACCTTGGCGGCCCGGTTGACGTAGATATCGCCAACCTCCTTGGCCGCCTGCTCCAGCACCTGGATGGCAAGTGGCAAGTTCTTCATGGTCTCAGCGCGCTCCGCAATCCGGCCCAGGGCGCGAAGTCGATAGGCACGGTTGGCGATCGGGATCTCTGCTGTCTCTTCGCGGAAGCGCTTGCGGGTGTCTTCGAACAGGGTCACCCAGCGCTTGGCCAGGCCGCGACTGCATGCCTTGGTTGGGTCGTGACTCTCCACCTGCTGGCGGGTCACCACCTGGCCGAATTCACTCTTGACGGCCTCCACCACCTGGGTAGGTGTGTCGAAGCATGCCAGGGCCTGCACAATGAAGCCCTTCACCTCGTTTGTCAGGGCTGCCATATGGTTTCATCCGTCTAGGGCCTGTCTAGAATCAGGCCGACCTCAGTAGACAGGTTCCGCAGGCCCTCGAAATGTTGATCTTGGCCACCTCAGGCGACCTGCTTGCAGCATCAATCAGCTGCTGAACGTCTTCCCCTGCCCCATAGCGGCGAACCACACCGACGAACTCTTCAACGTCGTGTCCGCGCATCTGTAGCTTGGGAAGACCTTCTTGGGTGAACTTGGGCGCGCCGTACTGATCGGTCGCCTGGGCGATGTGGTAGAGCTCGTGCTCGACCAGGGCGCAGAACTCCGCGTCGGTGCATTGGGCGCAATAGTCAGCGGCCAGGGTGATCAGGTAGTCCGGCACTTCGCCAAACCAGTCCAACATCTGTTGCTCTTGGCGAGCCTTCTGCCATCCACCTGCGCGAAACATCATCTGCTCGGCCTGGCCGAGAACAACCCGCCCCTGCTTGGCGAACCCCGTCGATGCCCACAGCACGCCGATGTTGGCGTCGATCAAGTGGGCATGCTCAGGGTTATGGATGCTACCGGCATCGGCAAGGATCTCGGCTTGGAGCCATTCCCACACTTCGGGAGCCGGTATCAGGCGAACACCGAAGTCGGATAGCTCCGACAGCTCAAGCAGTGACGATGGCGGGTACGGCCTGTCCATAGGTCACCTGGAGCTTGAAATGGTGGATGTTTGCCGGTATTGGTGAGTTTCAATTCAACGCAAGGAGCGCGACATGTCAGAAGCAATCAAAGCAATTACCACCCTTAGTAAGGGTACCTACCACAGCCTCCCGCCAGACGCACAAAGGGCATTTGCTGTTTCTGCTGCCTTAGAACTGATTGCAGAAAAGGTTTCAAATTCCCCAAACAATAACGAACAGCTCCCCTGGGAGATGGAAAGGCTATCCGGATACGTAAAACTAATACAAGACGCATTGAAAGTCTGATAAGTAGTAGTGCCGCACTCACCTGCGGCACACCTACCCTTCCCCGCCATCAAGCAACACATCAATCAGCTTCTGCTCACCCAGCCGCATGGCACCCAGGCATTGCAGGTCGTCGCACTTCGGACCAAGACCGAATACGGTCACCTCTCCCTTTGGAGCGATGATAGTCAGCGCGCCCACGGTGCATTCAGGATGCTCGCCAGCATCAAGGTCATCGGCGATCTTGCGCAGGGTCTTGGCGGCGTCACGCCAGTCTTCCCGCTTGAATTCAAGAACCTTGACGGCCATCTGCGCATCCTCAGGCGAACGGGTCAGCGGGCTTGGCGATCGAGCGCACAAACCACATGAAGCCCTGCTGCAGGTTGGTCTTGGCCAGGGCCAGAAGGCGCGGATCAACCCCCTCGATCCGGCCGATCTGCTTGAACAGCTCGCCGGCGTCCGCTTCCAAGGCCTTGATCGAGTTCATACCGTCGATCTCGCGTTGGCTCAGGTCGCGGTAGCCGGTAATCTTCTTGTGTTGGTTGTCCATGGCTCATTCCTCTGGTGATGTTCGCGCCACGAAACGGCACACCTTGAATTTGTGGAGCGGATTACGGCTCGGGATTACGCCCCGGCAACTTGAACCCAGTGAAGCGGTCGGCGTAGGCGCGGATCTTGTCTACGCCAAGCAAGCCGATCATCCCGCCAACGATCCCGGCGGCCGACTGGGGGATGCCCACCAGCTCAAGCCCGGAAAGCATCGCCAGGGTAATGCAACCGCACAGCAGGCTTTCGAGGAAGGCCGCCTTCTTGGTGCCTCCGCCGTAAATGATCCGCAGCGCTGAAATCGTCACGGCCAGGCCGGCCGCATAGAAAGCGGGTGCATGCTGACTGAGCCACGCAAGCGCTATGAGCCAGGTGTCTGGTTTGTCGGGCATATGTGCCATCTCGGTTCCTCCCCTTTAGGGAGCTTTGATAAAAAAGGCCTGCATTGGCCCGGAGCAGCTCAAAACACAATGCCCCGAGGATGTCGGGGCTATTGGGCATTGGCATCAGTCGTTCGGTCTTGCGCATCCTCTTTCACCTGGCGCGCACAATCTCCTGAAGCGACTGAACAGCACCGTGGTTAATTGGTAATGAGCATATCGATGGTGCTGGTGTCGCAGGAGTAGTTGGCCTTCTTGTCCAGAACCAGATAAATAGCGGACGATTTGGTGACGGGCACCTTGCTGACCGAGAATACAGCGCCATTACCTTTGTCCAAGCTGCCCGACTGAAGAACTGTGTCACCCGAGTTCAGAGACCAGGCCACACCATCGCCACAACTGCTGTGGATGCTGTTCACGCGACCGAGAATATTGACCGCGCCAGAAACTGGGCTCGACCAGCGAATGATTGTCTGGCTATTTTTCCCGGGGTGAAAAGCCACGTTGCCTGCCGGGATGGAAAAGCCGCCGTTCAAGGGATAGGTGTACTGCTTGAGATGCACCGATACGTGGGCTTGGGATGCGAGATCCTGCCAACATGTCACCGGCAGATCACTGCACGTGTCTGCCTTGAAATTCGGCAGCGCAATGTAGTTTTCTGCCTTGTTCACCCCAGATGAGTTCTGCATGAAAGCCCAAGCAAAACCTGCTGGGGAACTCTCCTTCGCCATAATCGTGTCCTTTGCCAGGTTCCAGGACATGGCGGTGTCCGCAAAGGCGTTTGTGCTGGCACCAAAGAGCGCCAACATACCTAGAAGTGATGCACTGAGAATTTTGTTCATTTGGTTTACCTATTGAGTCGAGTAATCGTAAGTGCAGATTTAGCTGCACCGATGTCGCTCAGAGGCGATCGCTCGAGGCTCGTGGCCTTCACATGATTCAACATCCCGCATCGGAAGCGATCTGGAGTTCGGGATATCCCCCGCAGGCGAGAGTTATTCTGCAACAACGGCCAAAGGAGGTCCGTTGTGGTTCCAACGAGTCTTTCAAGCCGGCAGCATAGCTATGTATGCTCGACACCCTTGAGCACGACTGGAATAAGAATAGCCCCAGCAGCACTCCCAGCTCGGAGCGAAGGGTGTGGTGGGGCCGAAAAAGAAAAAGCCCCGCAAGATGGCGAGGCCCTGAATAGGTGCGCGGCCTAAGCCACGCGGTATTGTTTGAAACTCTGCGTTTACGCAGAGCCCGATCTCTTCAGCGTGACTTAGGCAACTGTGCCGTCAGCGTTGAGATAGTCCCAAGTGACATTGATGTTGCGGTTGTAGTCATTGCCCAACAGAAGATAAACCCCCAACCCTGCCGGAACCATAAAAGGCTCGGTCCGACTCCTCGCAGTGAATGCAATGGTTTTGCTGTTATCGAAGGTATCCGCTGGCGGTGTCGCACTCACCACCACAGTGTAAGTGGCATTAAAATTCACGGTACGCAGAATCAACCCATGTACATTTTGTTCGGGGCCTACAAGCTTATGCGGGCCAAAAGCACCGTTAACGCTCACGCTTACAAATTTCTTGCCGATTGTCTGGATGTCCATTTTTTCACCTATTGAGTCGAATGAGTTGTCGCAGAGGATTCCGCTTTCTTGTCGCTCAAAGGCGATGCATTGGAGCTTGTGGCTCTCTCAGTTAGGTTGAAATATCACCTTGTATCACTAAGACAGCTAAAAATATTGCTTTAGTGATTACTGTTGTTTGGGCCAGGTGAAGATGTCCTTGGTCACCCAAACTCCATTGTCGACGTTGATAATCCGGATGTGTCGATAGGTTGGCTTGAACCCGAAACGCGCCCAGACCGGATTGTCGTTTACGATCGCTACGCCGCCGTTAGGTTGTAGTCGCAGGATGGCTCCTGGAAAGCCTGCAGTGTGAGACTGCCAAAGCGGAACGTTGTTCGCTCCATAGACGACGAAGTTCCCGTCAGCTTGGAAAACTGCACGTGTGGCGCCGCGGTTTTGGGTATTTGTCGACCACACAGCGTTGCCGCCTGGGCCGTATGCAGCAACGTTGCCATCCGCTTGAAATGCAATCTTGCTTGCGCCGGCTTGATAGACCTGGCCCTTCACAAGCTCAGTACCAACCGGGAAGACTACCGAATTGATTGAGCCTGGAACGAGCGGAATACCGCCAGTGCCATTCCAAACTGCAAGCGAATCGACTAAGACGATGTTGCCATCGTCCTGAAGGATCAAGTGGGTACGGTTCCACTGATCATTGTTGGTGAAGGTACTGTTCTGAGTCAGCCACACACGCATACGCACCCGGTCTTCCAAGAAAGCACCATACTGAACGTAAAACGCCGTAGGGTCCTTTCTGCGCAGACGAGTAGTCATGGTATAGGGCTGATTTTCGTTAGCCACCCAGATGGTGGCGCCGTTGTCTTGAATGACCAGATTGCCATCCACCTGCAGCAGCAGCTTGAAGCGGCCGTTTGGAGAAAGCAGAAACTGACCTGGAGTCATGTTTTGATAGGCAGGAAGAACCGAAGAACCGCTGCCAGTGAAAGGAACACGTGTACGAGCACCCATAATTTGTCACCTATTAAAGTCGAATGATTTGCGCGGCCTCTGCCGCATTCATGTCGCTCACAGGCGATAAATCGAGACTCGAGGTCTTTACATAATTCAAGATCGCACATCGGGAAGTGGTCTGGAACCCTGCGCACCCTCCCCACAGGCGAGAGTTATTCTGCGACAACGGCCAAAAGATGTCCGTTGTGGTTCAAGCGAGTCTTTCAAGCCGGCAGCATAGCTATATATTCTCGACACCATTGAGTACGACTGGAATTAGAACAGCCCCAGCAGCACGCCCAGCTTGGAGCGATGGGTGTGGCGGGGCCGAAAACAGAAAGGCCCCGATCAATGTCGAGGGCCTAAATAGGCGCGCGGTCTCTCCCGCCGTCCGCCATAGACAGGTCCAGCGCCAACGCCCATATGCATTGGTCTCGCTCTCCCTGTCTCAGGCCGATCCGCATGCAAGCGGCGCGATCGCCTGGGCTGCCGGTGTTTTTCACATCGCGGCACTACCGGCTTATCCGCGTCCAGGCATCCCCCGAAGGACGACCCTGGCTGTGGCGAGCCTGAATCAGAAATGAAAAAGCCCAGCGCGACGGCTGGGCTCTATTACGCAAGGAGATAGAAGATCATGGAGTCCAGTAAGCAATCTTGCCGCCTGCACCAACAGCTACAAAATTGCCGTTGCCGTAGGCGACGCTCCGGATATCGGATCCTGCGAAAGTGTTGGCTTGCTGAACCCAGCCGATCCCATCCTCGGAAACGGCTGTCTTGCCGCCGTCGCCGACAGCTACATACTTGCCATTACCGTAAGCAATGTCGCGGATGATGGTTCCACCGAAACTGGTATCTCCAACAGCAGTCCAGCTAATCCCATCGGATGAATATGCCATCTTGCCATCCGCACCAACGATAAACATTTTCCCGTTGCATAGCTTCATGGAAAGGATGGTGCTAGTGCCGAAGGTGCTGGTTCTGGTCGCGAATGACTGCGAATCATTCGTCGCCATCTTCACAGCGCTAAGCAGCTTCCCATTCGATCCCGCAACCAACACAAAAACGCCAATGACGTTGACGCAGTACACAGTCTCGCTAGAAGTGAAGGTCGTAGTGCGCTCCACCTGGCCTGACCAATCGCCATAACGGGAATAGACTTTACCGTTAGACCCAACCAGTATCCAGGTCGTGTTGCTGCCGTGAACTGGCTCATAATACACAATGCCTTGCAAGTCTCCGGGCGCGCGAACAGTTGCCGTAATGTCCGTCCAAGCCCTTTCAGGTCGTGCTGTGCTGCCGTAGACCACACTGCCGGATTGAGAAAGGGCTTGAAGCTGTGTCCCAAGACCGTTCCAGTACAGGTCGTTGAGGACCTTTCCGCTATCAGAGGTGACGACGCCCTTAAGCTTGGTCCACGCTGTACCAGTTGCGTCGCCGCTGACAAGCTGAGTGGTTGTGGGAAGACCGTTGCCACCAGCCGCATAGAACTTGCCGTCCGCAAAAACCACGCGCCTAAGCATGCCGGTGTTATCCACCGGTTCCAATTGAGTCCAAAGATCTTGCAAGGTTTGAGACGCTGAGTTTGCGTTTTCCATTTTAAACTCCGTTACTGAGCTGATTTAAGTTCAGGCCTCTGTATTGGGCGTATGGCGCTCATGGGCGATTGCTCGAGGCTCGCGGCCTTCACATGATTCAGCGTCCCGCATCGGGAGCACTTGATCTGGAGCTCTGTATGCTCACCCATGCGGGCGAGGAGTCTGTTGCAATTTCCACAACGAAAGTCTTTAAGCATCTGCAAGTCCGTTTGATTTTCTGTTAGGCTCCGTCCCGCTCGCGCGAGCAGTGAGGGCCTTGGCTGGCTTGCAGGTACAGTCTGCGATCTGGCGGCTACAGGAAGTGGCCTTAACACCTTCTGGAGTCGCCCTCTCTTTTCCATTCCGCGCAAACGAAAAAGCCCCGAACTGATCGGGGCTTTTGTGCTTCTGGCAGGCATGAAAAAACCGGCTCATTGGCCGGTTTTTGGAGTATGTTTGCCTGAGGCAAAACTGTAACGATGGGGAAATCTTGCCACTACGCGTGCGGGAAAGCAATAGGCCCTCAAGCGGCCTCCTTCATTTCGTACAAAACAGCCCCAATTGGTGAAAGAGCCTTCTTGTCGATGTCCTCACACACCTGGAAGCAGATTTCCACAAAAGGCTCCCAGTCCCTGGTCCAGGCGCACGATGGAAGGCTCACGCCGTAGACATCATCGATCCACTTCTTGAACCACTCCGGGCTTGCGAAGGGATCTTCACAGGAAGACTGTCCACCCTGGTGCATACGGCGGTACCGGAACATCACGCCCTTGGCCACGAATTCGCATCGCTCGCGCTTCGCAGATGTCATGCGTGGCGATCGGCTCACTGCCAAATTGAAAACCGTTTCCTCGGCTAGCTCACGATCATCATCACTGCAGCGCGGCGCGTACATGAAATTGCCAAAGACTCGCACCTGGTCATGAAGTCGACAGATGGCGGCCTGCACCTGCCCTGCCAACGCCTGGTGTACTGCATGACTCGCGCTGCGCTGTTTGTCGGTGGTCTGCACCATGGCGCCCAGGAGGCCAAGCTGTTCGATAAAGGCGCCCTGGCTATCCCAGGCGGTGTAGAGGCAGTCGTGCCAGGCTTGCCGTGCGCTGTTCAGCTGCATGAGCCGCCCTCCTCACGCTTGCGCTTCATTGCGATCATCTGCCCGCGAACGAGGCACCAGGTGGATACAACTGCCATAACCAGCAGCAACATGCCGGCCGTATCGATGATGGTCCAAGTCATGCTGCGGCCTCCTTCAGCCGTTTGATCTTTGCCCGGTACTCGGCCTTTATGGCCTTCAGGTCTTCGACGGTGTACTTGCGGGCCTGATGGGGCCCTTCCAGCCAAGCCACCCGATCGGCGCCGATGCGGCGCACCTGCTCAATCCGGTAATTCACGATGTCGCCCGACTTGTGGTTGTTGCAGGGGGCGCACTGCTTCCAGACGTTGAGTGGCTCGAAGCGGAGCTCAGGGTGGGCGCCTACCGTCCGATAGTGGCCAGCATGGAATTGCCCGTCGTGGTGCCGGCCGCAGCTCACGCATGGCAGCGCGACGTCGCGCAGGCGCACCCACTCGTTGAAGACGATCTGGCATTCCCGCATGTGGTCCGCTCTGCTCTTGAGCTTCTCCTTGCGCACCTGAATCTCGCGGCGCTCGCGGGTGGCTATGGCCTTGCGGGCAACCTTCTGGCTATCCGGCTGCTTGGCCAGGTCCAGGGCACATTTCACGCTGCAGGCCTTCTGCGTCGACAGGCTCGGCCGGAACTTCCCACTGCAGGCCTTGCAGGTCTTCTGTTTCACTTCCTTGAGGGCAGTTCGCGTCATGCGGACCTCCAAATCTGCGAGCGGGTCTTCTTGCCGTTTTTCTTGGCATCGTGCTTCACTTTGCGCAGCTCGGCCTGGACTTGCTCGATCGTCATCTCGCCCGATTTGAGCTTGGCAACGAGGGTCTGCCTGAGCTCAGTGCAGTCAGCGACGAGGCCCTGCTCTTCTGCGATCTGCAGAGCGACGCGCTTGTCGAGCCGACGGTCATACCAATCACGCCTGCTCATGCCGCCTCCTCCCCGAGAAGATCCCCGAAGAACACACCCTTGGCCGAGAATTCAGCCACGATGCGGTCGGTGTACGCGATGCCCTGGGCGCGGTTGAACAGACTGGTGACAGGGAAACCATCCGGCCCGAACAGCTTGCAGCCGCCCATCATCGCCAACTTCTCTTCGTAGGGCAGATGGCGCATTACCCGGTACCAGGACTCCCGGAACTCCTGGTCGTCGTTCAGCAGGATCTGCACGCCGAAGTGCAGCTTGCAGTAGCGCCTGGCATCGGCTGGGTCACCGATCTGGGTCATCTCGGCAATGCGCTTGTAGAACGCGAACCACAATGCGTTCTGATCAAGCGTGCGGTCCTTACCCGGACGCAGGCTCACCACCACAAACTTCTTGTCGCGGTACATGGTGGTCAGGCAGGTGATGGCCTCGGAGAGCTTGGCCTGGCAGTTGACGCTGATACGGTCAGCCATGGGCCACCTCCAGAAGCGGTTGCTCTGCCGCGTTCGCTTGGCGAGTCAACTGCTGGTCTTCGAGCAGGCCCAGGGCAACCTCTTCCACTGTCAGCTCGCCGAGAAACTCGTCCAGCGCGTCGGTGTGCTCCTCTAGGTCCTGGTCGCCGGCCCTCCAGGCACCTACCGCTGCCCACAGCAGGGGCTGCAATTTCGATTTGTCGATGTTCATCAGATTCCTTCCTTTCGTTGCGCCGCGGCGATGGCCTCGCGAGCCTTGCGCTTGCGCAGATATGTGTTGACCCGATCGGCCTGGGCCTTTTTGCGCTTCTCGCGCTCCTGTCTGGCCTTAGCCGCCTCAACACTTGAGCGAACTTCAGCGAGCTTGGCGCGAAGCTTCGGGGATGCTTGGACAGTGGTACCGGTGAGCAGTCCGGCGATGGCCTGGCCGTCATCGGTGATGGGCCCGATGCGCAGATCGGCCAGGTACTTGGCGCCCGACTCATGGGTGATCAACTGCATACGCACGGCCGATTCGATGGCCGTCACTCGGCGAACCGGATCGAAACCGAGGGACACACTCCAGGCAGCTGGTTTCGCCTCGGCCCGCGCCCCGGCAACCAGCCGTTCATAGGCGCTCATGAACGCCATCCGGGCGCCTACCTTGTCGCCCAGCCCAAGAACCGGTTGCGCTGCGGCCATGGCCTGCTGAATCTCAGCAGTCATCACCACGGTCTCGCTTTCGTCACTGGCGGTCAGGGCAATGGACCACGCCTCATCCTTGCCAGGGCGACCGTCAGCGGCCTGCACTCGCTGCAGAATTTCGGCCATGGCGAGCCTCCCCTTCACTTCCAGCCGGCAGGCCTTTAGGGCGGCGCGAACGGTAGCCACCGGGTAAGCGCAGAGGTCCTCAGCCATCATCGCGGCAGTGCCTGGGTTCATTTCCTGTCCCATGGCTTCAGCCGTCGCACAAATGGCAGCGGCCAGTCCCGCCACCTGGGCATCGTTCATCTCACAGGTACTCATTGCGCTCTCCCGCCTGGCGTTTGGCCAGAACCAGTTGAGCCGCCTGCTCCGCTGCGGACAGGTTTGCCTCAGTGCGCTCCATCTGACGCGCGGTGGTCCCGTTGATGCGCTGACCAGTCACCCATTGGGTGTGGTAGCTCTCGGCGTTCACCAGTAGTTCGTTGAGGCTGTGGCACTTGCGCAGCACGGCGGCATCGCTGGTTTTCAGGAAGTGAGCCGCGACGTGGTGTGCAACATCAGCACCGAGGCGGTCGACAAGCTGGCCTAGCTGACCGCCGACTTTGGCGTTCCACACCGGCCAGGTGCTGTAGCGCTTGCGGTAGGCCATGGCGTAGTTCGCCCAGACCTTGAAAGTTTTGCAGGTGTGATCTTTCGGGCCTGGCATGTCGGCCGGGATTTCACAGCGTGGCTCTTCGCCGTGGACGGTGACCAGCGCGATAACCTTGGCGGCAGGCTGGCCTGGCGAAGCCGGGGCGTCCTGCAAGGTATCTGCCGTAGTCTCTGGTGTAATCTCTGCTGTAGTCTCTGTAATAGCTTGCGGGATTTCAGCAGCCTTGCTTGCGACCTTCTTGCGTCCTTGTTTGCGGGAATCCTGCAAACTGGTTTGCGGGAAATCAGCAGACAAGTTTGCGTGAATTGCATTGATGTTCACCCGATAGAAAAGGCGGCAAGGCACGCCTTTTTTCATCTCTTCAAGCGCGCCAACCTTAATCAGCTTTTTACGGGCACTCTCCTGCTCGGAGCGTGTCATGCCAGTCTCGGCTTCCCACTCCTCCATAGTCTTGTAGAACCACCCTTCGGCGTTCTCCGTGCGATTGGACCAGTAGATCGCCTGGGACAGCATCAGCGCACCGGTAATGCCCACACCGATAGTTACAAAGGCTCGCTGAAAAGCGATGGGCCGATCCAGTAGCTCCTGGAAGGTCATGCCATCACCTTCGCGCTCGAACGGAAATCGACAGTCTTCACTCCCTTCCAGCTGTTGCAGGACATGCAAAGCGTTTGGAGGTTCTCCAAAGTCGCGAGGCCACCCTTGCTTTCAGGAACGACATGATCAGCGCGCAGCCGGTGCTGCTTGGAGCATCCGCAGCGAAGGCAAGCCCAGCCATCGCGCTCGAAAACGAGTGTTCTAACACCTTGGGGGATAGGCTTCTTGTTTGAGCGTCGGCGGCTACAGGTAGTTCTGAGTGGCCGAACTAAGCAATCGGGTTGATAGGCCGGGTTCCATGCCTTAGCCTTTTCGGTCAAGCGAAAAGCCTCTTCCGGGCCTTCCAGCAACTCGATTAACTCGGCACCTTCCAAGGCCTTCAGCAGACGATAGGCGGTGTCTGGCTTGTCAGTCAGCATCGGTAGTTGTTCGACAATATTTGCCTTGCTCAGCGCGTAGAAGTCGCCACTTTCCGTCTCTATCAGCCTGGCCAGGCTCGGACATTCAAAGACGAACGCGAACAACAGCGCTTGCTGGGAGTTGAGTCCCCATTCGAGCGCCTTCGTCTGGTTGATCGTCACGGTGAATTGCATATCAGATCTCGCCCAGGTTGTACTGAGCCCAGAGGCCGGCCACCCAGGTGACGCCCTTCGGGGTGAATTTGGTTTGATTGAATGCGTGGCCGTTTTCGGCCGTGTCGGTCTTAACCTCAAAGCGACCGGCGTCGATGTGCTGCTGGTAGGCCTGCCACTCGCCACCCATGCGGTACATGATCTTCTTGTCGAGTAGGAACTCACGGAAGCGGGCCTCATTGGCCCGAAGGAGCTTGGAAGTCTGGCGGAAACCCTTCAGGCCTGTAGCCTCGACATAGCGGTCGACGAACTCGACTTTGGGGGCGGCGATGGCCAGCGCCTGGTTGGCAGCCTGCTGCAATTCGAACTGCTCGGCCCAGGCGCGCGCTGCGGCGGCAGGGTTGGAGAAATCGGGGAGCGTGGCGATGACGCGTGGCGCCTCCATCGACTTGAGCTTTTGCAGCACTGAACGCCGGACGGCCTTGGACTCGCGCATCCCAACTAGCATGCACTGATCGAGAGTCAGGTCGTACGTTGCTACCTGGTTGCCGTAGACAGGGGTGTAATATTTTTGCACCCCCTTCAGCTCATCCCCCAACTCATCCTCGACGCGAGCGAGGAACTGATCATTCCGCACTTTTGGCTCGCCAGCGGCAGCGCGACCCTCATTGATGAGGTCGCGAAGCTCGATGCTCGACATGGTGCGCGCCACGTTTTCGTAGCTTTCGTTTCGTGGCGCGAGGCGCCCGGTATTGCCTTGGATTGCCTGATGCATTACGATCACCTCAACTTGATGTAGCAATGAACCGGGCCGTGAACCCGGTTTTTTTGTGCCCGAGATTTAAGAAACAGCCTTCAGGTTTGAACCGCTTTTCATGAACTGCTCAGCCTTGCGGCCTAGCTCCCCTGCCCTTGCTTCAACTTGACGGCACTGCTTCGCAAAAGCCGGCAGGTGTGGCAGGTCCTCTGCACACATCACTTGGTCGTCAAATACTTCGCTCCCGGTGTCGATCACGTCGCCGAGGGCGCGGATCAGCGCGCCGAAGCTCTTGTTTGCACACTGATCGCTTTCCAGATGGCGAGCGCCGATCAGGCCGTGGCGGCTCGCCAGTTCATTGATGCAGTGGTCGCGGAACTCCGGCATGAGCGCGTCGACCCATGACTCTTCAAGCCAAGAAGGGATATCGTTCTCGCCCGAGAGCCAGCGCTGGACACGCTTCAGCCACCGGCCCGTAGCCTTCACGAACTCGCTGACGTCATTTGCCTGAGTAAGCGCCTCGAAATCGGGAACGTCTTTGGCTGCAGCCTTGCCTGGGCATGAGGCGTGCAGTTCGCGACTAAGCGCTTGGGCAAAATCGTCCTGGCTCATGCTGGTGCGGGCGACTTGGTTCTGTGCGTGTGCAATGAGGACCTGGTCGCGGGTCTGGGATGCCTGTCTTGGACTGGACGTTTCCATGAGGACTGCTCTCTTCTAATCTGGCTTCAGTGGATCGGCGGACAGCGATGTCGCTCAGGCGGCCATCTCGGCCCAAGGAAACGACGGGCACAGGGATTCTTTTTTGAAAGTACCTTCGGTCAACGCCTCCGCTCGTTTGGCAACCACTGGAGACATGCCGTGCTTCCCCCGAACCCATCCGGAAACAGTGCTTTGGTCAACGTTAAGTTTTTCGGCTGTGGCCTCTTGGGTTCCGAAGTAATCGACGAGGCCCTTATAAATTTCGGTCATGACACCCCTCCATACGGGAATACCCATATGGTAGATTACGGGAATACCGATTTGCAAGAGTATGGGAGCACCCGTAATACTTCGCGAATGGAATTCAAAGACAGACTCAAAGCTGCCCGGCGACATGCCAAGCTCAACCAAACCGAGCTTGCGGAGCGCGCTGGCCTTACGCAGACCTCGATTTCCGACCTCGAGCGTGGGAAATCCAAGGCTACAGCCTTTGCCGCCCAGATTGCTTCAGCGTGCGGGGTTTCTCCCATGTGGCTTGCTGAAGGTAAAGGCGACATGATCCCAGGCAGGAGTGAAACCTCACCACTTCAGCGCATTGAGCCGAGTGTTTCGATGTCGGACATTCAGCCATGGGATGACGCCACCCCGCTGGACGATGACGAGGTTTACGTCCCATTTCTTCGTGAGGTCGAGTTAGCGGCTGGCTCTGGCCGGTTTGTGATCCAGGAAAGCGACCAGGCACGCCTGCGATTCTTCAAAAAGGATCTGCGGCACAACAGCGTTCAATTCAGCAACGCCAAGTGCGTAGTCGTCCGCGGCAACAGCATGATTCCTGTCTTACGCGACGGCGCAACGGTCGGCGTGAACACCGGCAAGAATTCATTCGGGGACATCGTTGATGGCGACCTCTATGCGATCAATCACAACGGTCAACTACGGGTGAAGCAGGTTTACAGGCTCCCTAACGGGATTAGGCTGCGCAGCTTCAATCGGGACGAGCATCCGGATGAGGACTACACCTTCAACCAAGTTCAGGAGGAGCAGATTGCGATCCTTGGCCACGTATTCTGGTGGGGTATGTTTGCTAGGTAATCACAGGCGGTTATTTGTCATATATTGACACCCTCCATTTACGGCCCGATCAAGAGCCCGGCCGGAAGCAAACAATTGCATTAAATTGACTCCGCACATAGCCACCTTGGGCTGGTGCTAGCAAGGCGACATTTGCCAGCCTATTTTTCGCATGCCACATATATCAGCCCGCTTCTGCGGGATTTTTACTGTCTGGGTTGAAGGCAAGGCGGTACCATTGTCCCCCACCCGAACGGAGTCACCACATGCGAACCCTGGTCCTGGCGTCTCTGCTGAGTCTGTTTCTCTCCGGTTGTGCCTTCGTGCCTATGGCAACACCGAAAGAAGAGAGCCAAGCGAAAGCCTTCACCCCTTCTACGGGTATGACTGGCCTCTACATCTACCGCAATGAGTATCGCGGTGGAGCGATCAAGATGCAGGTTACCGTCGACGGGAGGATTCTCGGAAAGACTGTGGCCAACAGCTTCCTTTACACCGAGCTACCCCCAGGCAGGCATGTCATTACGGCGGACGGTGGGAACACTGATCAGATCAAGGTGAATGCGGTGCCGGGACAGAATATATTTGTCCACCAAGCGATTAAGGCTGGTTTCGCTGCAGCAGGCAGCAGTATGCGAGTAGTGGACTCTCAAGAAGGTCAATCAGGCGTATTGGAGTGCACTATGGTGTCCTCGCAATTCTAGCCCGCGGTGATCATGCCAGCTTTGGCAGGCTTTTCATGGCGCTCACGATCCCGTCACACCTATCCAACACTATGGCTGAGCCAAAGGAATTTGGCCCCGCCTGCAGAGAGCCCGGCCAAACGCCGGGCTTATATTCAACACCATTAAAGCCCTAGAATCTGGCGCTTCTTGATTTGAAACTCATCTTCGGTGAGGGCTCCACTGGATCGCAACGCTGCTAGCCGTTCAAGGTCATCGAGATAGGATCCTTGCCCATTCGAAGGGACTGGCTTGCCGATTCGCGACTGAAGTTTCTCGCGAAGAATATCAAAGGCCGGCTGCTGATCTTTTGTAAACAGTACAGTGTTCTCATCGGAGGCAGCTTGAATAGCCCCTCCTTTTGCCTCGCTTCCTCCCTGAAAGGAAAACTGGATATAACCGTTGGTAAAAATGCCAGCCGCCTTAAATTGAATAGCGGTGAGTAGCGAGATGGGGATCTCTTTATCACCCTTCAAACCCTGCGTCATGAAAGCCAACACCCCCTTCCGCTTGATGGTGATTGAGGCACCACTCAGCTCGATGCTTCCGCCATGCCCTTTGAAAATCTCAACGCCGTCAATCATCGCCCAGTCATCCCTCTGTGTGCCGTCCGGTCAAATGCTATTTGCGTACTTGGATGCGAGCATCGTCTCGCGTCCTTGCCGTAGCAGTATGCCAGTAAGCAGTTCCTGTTGGTGCCCTCTTCCTGCTCGACAGTGAGGCCCGCCACTGAGTGCTTTTTCCGGTCGCAGCATGCAAACGGAAAATTATGGGCATTCCCATTGACTTAAAATATGGGTTTGCCTATATTTGTTTCAAGTCAAGCAACACCGATCCAGTAGCGAAAGCCGCGCCGCTCTTTAGCGATACACCTTGCCGGATCGACACCGGCCCAGATTCAAAGGCAGCGATGGACAGGCCTCAACAGTCCAGAGGGGTGGCAACTGCCCCGGGCGTGCAGCGTAAAGCGCCGAGTTCAGTTATCCAGCGGGAGAACAAGCCGAGAGGCCCGCGGCTGGAGGAACAAAAAGATTCAAGCCAGCGACCGACGCCAGTAGCGGGTCGCGGCGCACCAAGAGATTCACTGATGCCGCTTCTATGAGGCGGCACTGGGAATCCACTGGAGAAAGACCATGAGCGTGAAAATGGTTGTTGAAAACCACATCCGGACGGCCCGCATCTGCCGCGAGCGTTACGTAACCATGAGCCAAGTCGATTGGCTGGTCGGCGGTGTTCTGCACTCGCTAAAGCATTCGATGGACGTCATCAAGGACAAAGACCAATTCACCCATGAAGCTCGCACATATGTGCAAGAGCTGAAAAATGCAGAGCAGCACGAGGCTGCGGAAAAAGTATCAGCCTGGCTCGACGCCCAGCACGCATGACAGACGATTCCCCGGTGCGCCTCAAGCGGGGCGCATCAGAGGGGAATCTACTGGGAGAAAACGACATGCACCTGAAAGACCAAGGTTTCAAGTTCTGCATCAGCCCGGACAAGAAGCAGGGCCAATGGCTGCACCCGACCGTGTTCAACGTGCTGCATCCCGACTGGACCGACGTAACGGAATGGCCAACCGAGCAACTGGTTACCTACCTGATGCCGGTGCCTGAGCAGCAAGAGCTATTCGCAGCATGACGATTTCACTGGCTGGCCTTGGCGACAGGGCCAGACGGGAAATCAACCGAGGAACGCAGCATGCAGATCAACCAGCAGAAAACGGTTCAGGTCGACGTGACCGAGCTTCGGCTTCACATCAAGGTGCGCGACGGCTTTGCCGCAGGCCTGCAGGACGCGCAAGGCGACGAGGTGGGCAGCTACGAAGGCTACGTGCCGGGCTTCTTTCCCGGTGAGCACTACGGCGATTACCTGATCCTGAACATCGACCTGGAGACAGGCCAGATCAAAAACTGGAAGAAGCCGGACGCCGCCGACATCGAAAAGATGCTGGCCCAAGGCGAGGACGACTGAACAACCAGCGCCACCGACCAGTGCCCGCCCATGCGGGAATCCATAGCGCAGAGCCCTCCTTGCCCATATTGGTGTTCAGGGGACAGTCATCGAGGGTTCTGCGGTGTGGATGAATCCTGCCGCCAAGCAGCGAGCTTCTATCCAGCGAGGTTCCGAGGAATGAACGGGGCCTATGCCGGGATTGGTACCGGCCATCAACACCACCGCAGGCGAGTCCGAGGGCAAAGCTAGCCAGACTCGACGCACCCCGGGCAGCGCCGGGCGCCTGCATCCCCTTCCCTGAAAATTATCTCAAGGAGACGCAAATGCTGACGCATGAGCGCCTGAGCGAGCTATTGGTTTACGACCCTGAAAGCGGGGTCTTCACCTGGCTCCAATCGAAAGGAACACGCGTAGCTGGAAAGCCTGCCGGTTACATTTGCCTGGACAAAGGTATGTACGTGACCATCGACAAGAAGGGCTATCGCGCCCATCGCCTCGCATGGTTCTACATGACTGGGGTGTGGCCTACCGATCAGGTTGGTCACATCGACAGAAACCCAAATAACAATGTCTGGGCGAATCTGCGCGAGGCCACCGCATCGCAGAACAGCCACAACACAAAACGCGCCCACACAAATACGAGCGGCGTTAAGGGCGTTGTCTGGATTCCCTCTCTTGGTAAATGGCGCGCCCAAGTAAAACTTGAAGGCGTTTCGCACTACGCCGGCGATTTTGACCATTTAGAGCCAGCAGCCATTGCAGTGCGGGCCCTGCGTGAACGCCTGCACGGCGAGTTCACCTGTCACGGATAACCCCCATCCAAAAACAATCGACCGCATTAGGCAGGTGCCAGGCTGGCTTTTCACGCCCAGTTTGGTCACTGCGCCTGGCATCTGGCCAATGCGGTTACACGCCCTGGAGACAACCATGCACGCACTTCGCAATGCACAGTGGCTCTACGACCACGCCGAGCCTGAGCCAGCCAACCGAAACAACGAGGCCGCCCGGGTATGGGTCGACAATGCTGCTGGCGACCTGTTGGAAGGCCGCGACGTGACGTTCCAGCGCCGCCTGCGCGCTCAGCAGGGCGTGACCCTCGAACAGTTCGCAGTCGCTGTTGATGAGTTCGTGATGGGCCAGCTTAGCGTCTCTGTTGTGAGTCCTTCGGCTCTTGGGCGTCTGGTGCTGGCTGCCAGGCGCAAGGATTCGTCGGAGGCCTGCAGCGTGGCTGACGAGGTCCTGGACAGTCTTGATCCCGAAGAAGCACTCCGGGGAATTGCCCGCAACTTGCTCCAGCCCCTAGCGGCTGATGCGTTGATCGCCCAAGCCGAGGATGCCGAGCTATGAGCCCGCACGTCCTCATCGGCGAGGCCATCATCAGCTTGGATGAGCGCTACTCGCTCCGCGCCGACAAACGATTGGAAGCCCTGATCGTCAGTCACTTCACTGCCGGCACGCTCGATGCCGACGAGTTCAAACACTACTGCGAGCGCGTTCGCCGGGTTGCCGAGCGGCGCAAGGAGGCTATATGAGCACTGCACCGGTTAAATCGCTCATCGATGAGCAGCTCGAAGAACTGCCGAACGACCGCATGATCCTGGCCTTCACCCATCCGAAGTGGCTAGGCGCCCTGTCCCTGGCCCATGACGCGGGAATCCCAAATGTGCACGCATGGAGCGGCCGAGCCTGCCTGTGTGGTGAATGGACGGTCGCCTACGAGGTGAAGGCGTGACCTGCTACCAGCGCGCCAAGCGCATCGCATTCTGGCGCGGCTCTGCCCTCACCCTTCTCGCCTGCACCGCCTTCATGCTCGCCAGTTCGTTGGCCGGCGCAATCACTCAGTAACCACTACATCAGCGCCCACCGCATGGATGGCGCGGGAGATTCGTATGTCCGCACAACAGCAACTGATCGCCGTCGATGACATCAGCGAAGAGAACACCCCGGCCATCTACGTCGCCGGCGGCCTGAAGCAGTTCATCGAGATTGCAAAGGCCGAGGTCGAAGGCGAAGTGCCTGACCTGACCTCCCGCAAGGGCCGTGAGCGCATCGCCAGCCTGGCCGCCAAGGTCAGCAAGTCGAAGACCGCCGTCGAGAAGCCGGGCCGCGACTACCTGCGCCGCCTGAAGGAAATGCCGAAAGTCGTCGAGGCCGAGCTGCGCGATTTCGTGACGGCAATGGACAACCTCCGCGACCAGGTGCGCCAGCCGCTGAACGAGTGGCAGGCAGCCGAGGATGCTCGGGTAGACGGACACAACAATGCCATCTCCCACCTAAAGCTCCACGCGGAAGCGCTGGAAGGCATAACCGCCGAAGATCTGGCTGATCGCATCGCCAAGGTTGAGGCCGTAGCCCTGGGCAATCAGTGGGAGGAGTTCGAAACCGAAGCTGCCCGGGCCAAGGACGATTCGTTGAAGGTGCTGCGCGCCGCCCTCGCCGCGCGCCAGCAGTATGAAGCCGAGCAGGCGGAACTGGCCCGCCTGCGCGCCGAGGCTGAAGCCCGCGAGCAGAAAGAGCGCGAAGAACGCATCGCTCGGGAAGCCGCCGAACGCGCCCGGGTCGCAGCCGAGCAGAAGGCCCAGGCCGAGCGCGAAGCCACCCAGCGCCGCGAACTTGAAGCCAAGGCCGCCGCCGACCGCCGGGAATTGGAGCTGAAGCTTCAGGCCGAGCAAGCGGAACGCGCCAGGGCCCAGGCCGAAGCCGATCGGGTCGCCACCGAGCAGCGCGCCGAGCAAGAGCGCCAGGCCGCCACCCGCCGTGCCGAAGAAGCTGCCGAGCAAGCCCGCCAAGATGAGCGCCGGCGCGCCGATGCCGCGGCAACCGAAATTCTCCGCCAGCAGGAAACCCGCGAGGCTGACAAGGCGCACAAGACCAAAGTCAACCGCGCCGCTCTGGAGGCCTTTGTCGCCGGCGGCATGACAGAGGAATGTGCAAAACAGGCAATCACCCTGATTGCCCTGCGCAGGATCCCCAACATCTCCATCCAGTACTGAGGTCGCCATGAGCCAAGTAGCCCTGGTCGAACAGACCAACACCCCAGTGATCGCCGCCGAGTCGGTGACCATCCTGCAGATCATCCAGCAGGTCGCCATGTCCCCCAGCGCCGACATCGACAAGATGGAGCGTTTGATGGTCATGCACCAGAACATCCAGGCGCTATAGGCCAAACAGCAGTTCGATGAGGCTCTGGCCCAGATGCAGGAAGAGCTGCCTGTCATCGGCGAGCGCGGCGGCATCAAGGACAAGAGCGGCAGCATCCAGAGCACCTATGCGCTCTGGGAGGACATCAACGAGATGATCAAGCCGGTACTTGCCCGCCACGGTTTTGCCCTCTCCTTCCGAACTCCACGCAACGAGCGCGGGATTGAGGTCGAGGGCGTGCTGAGTCATCGCGCCGGGCACCGAGAAACCACCGCCTTGGTTCTGCCGGCCGATACCACCGGCAGCAAGAATAGCGTTCAGGCTGTGGCCTCCAGTGTGAGCTACGGCAAGCGTTACACCGCCGGCGCCCTGCTCAACTTCACCACCACCGGTGAGGACGACGACGGCAACGGTGCAGTAGTGACGCCGCGCGTGACCTCGGTACAGGCCGCCCAGCTGGCTGCGCTACTGGAAAGATGCAGCGACAAAGCCAAAGCCGCGTTCGCCAACATCCATGGCACCCCATCAGCGGTTGAGAAAGCTGCCTTCGACCAGGTGCTCGGCATGCTCACCAAGTCCGCCAGCCAGAACTCAGCCGCAGGCCAGGAGACCTCCAATGCAGATCATCACTGACATTGAGCAAGGCACGCCCGAGTGGCTGGCCCTGCGCCTGGGCATCATCACCTGCTCAGAGCTGGATTGCCTGCTCGTCGCTGGCAAGGGCGAGGCTGGCTTCGGTGTGGCCGCCTTCACCTACATGGATCAGCTGATCGGCGAGCGCATCACCGAAGAGGCTGCCGAGATTCCATTCCAGACCAAGGCAACCATTCGTGGCCATGAGTTGGAGGGTGTGGCGCGCGGGCTCTACGAGGACCGCGAAAGCCTCAAGACTCGTTCGGTGGGAATCATCCTCAATCATGGAATCGGCTACTCGCCAGACGCCCTGGTCGGCGAAGACGGCCTCACTGAGATCAAGACCAAGCTGCCCAAGTTTCAGGTCGGCGTGATCCTGGCCGGCGAAGTGCCGAAGGAGCACGTCGCCCAGTGCCAGGGCGGCCTGTGGGTCTCGGATCGCGAGTGGATTGACTTCATCAGTTACTGGCCGGGCATGCCCCTGTTCGTCAAGCGCGTGGACCGCGACGAAGCCATGATCAGCAAGCTCACCGAACGGGTGAAGACCTTTTACGAAATCCTCGACGAGCGCATGAACAAGGTGCTCGGCCTGGCCGCTTAACCAAGGAATCACGATGCCTACTCTTACCGATATCGGCCGCCTGGGCCGCGATGCTGAACTGCGCTACACACCTGAAGGGAATGCCGTCTGCAACCTGGCCCTGGCCTGCGAATATGGCCGCAAAGGCCAAGGTGGCAATCGCCCCATTCAGTGGGTCGACGCCACGCTCTGGGGCAAGCAGGCCGAGGCCATGGCGCCCTATCTGCTCAAGGGCCAGCAGCTGCACTTCACCATCGACGACGCCCACGTCGAAACCTATACCAAGGCCGACCACTCCCAGGGCGTGAAGCTCACTGGCCGCGTGATTATCATCAAATTTGCCGGCAGCCCACCGCAGCAGGCGCAGCAAGGAAGCCAGCAGCAACAGGCTCGGCCTCAGCAGCAACGTCAGCAGAGCCGCCCGCAGGCGCAGCAGCAGAACCAGCAAGGCGCCCCGGGCCCGGACTTCGACAGCTTTGACGACGACATCCCCTTCGCGCCACTGCATCACCTGGCCGGGGCGTAGTCGTGAAGGCCCGATGGTTTCGTCTCATCTACCCCACGGCTTATTACCTGGGCCGGGCATGCCGCCAAGACGGAAAGTGCCGCCTCTCCCAGTCCTACAGCAACATGACCGTAGATGGCGGCTGGTGGCTTGCAGGCTGGCACGACACCGATATGGAGCTATCCCATGAAACCCAAACGAATGGCCCTGCAGCGTCACCAGCGCAGGGCACAGGTTCACTTGCCGCCTAGCGGGTTGAAGGAGGTGGTGTATGGCGATGACGCCGCAGGAGCGCGACGAGCGCCGCCGAGAGAGGGCCGCCAAGCTGCAGGAAGAAGACCTGCGCTTGATGGTTCGACCAGGGACTAAACAGACCCTTCTGGAACTGATGGAGTGGGCCGGGATCGAGGAACAGGGCGAGGCGATGACGCTAATGATTCACCACCTGGCCGCGCTTGGCCGGCCCGCCCTACTCCAGCTTCTGCGCCACGAAATGGCAGGTGGTGAACTTGTGGCGCGGAACGAGGTGTTGCGGCTCACGGCCCGACCGGGAACAAAGAGCGCGCTGGACACGCTATGCGACTGGGCGCTGCACGGCGCCGACCTACTGGTTGAGCGCATGATTCACGCCGTTCGGTCGATGCCGCGACAGCAGGCCATGAGATTCCTGGCGCCGCCACGGCATGAGATCAAGCTATCACCCGGGCTGATCTTGGAGTTCAGCCGCAAGAGCATGCTGATGATTCAGCAGGACCAAGGAGACGAGATCATTCCTCCAGGTCAGCATCAATTGGCGCGCCGTGGTTGATGACCCCAAACCATTCAAATTGGCCAATAGTTGCCAATGCTGTATTACGGATTTCGGTAGCCACCTCATCGAACTCCTCTACCGAAGGGCAAAGCTCAAATGTGCAGCAGTAACTGTTGGAATCGTAGAAGAGGCTTATAACCCGGTTCTGAAGTCTCTTCTTCTCTATCGCAACACAGAAATTGAGCATTTCGGCGAGTTCGCCAGCCTTCCCATGCCTAGTGTCGATCGATATCCCGAATGCTTTCAGTGCATCGACTGAAACTTCCCCAGCGTACATTGTTTCTCCTTTTCTCCGGCCCCATGCCGGCCACCCGTAATACCCCATTGAGGCGCAAAAGGCCATCTAATGACTCAGCGTCTGCAGGCACCTAGCGCGCCTAGCCGAGGAGAACGGAATCGACTTTCCGCGCTGGAGCGACAGACCTTGAAGCGCATGAACCGCGTCCGGCACGGCCGGCGCCAGCAATGGATCAACCTGCCGCCAAGCGGCTTGAGAGGTATCGGCAATGGCCGAGAAGAAGACGGGGGCAGCCAAGCACTCGGCGGATTACCGAGACCGCCAGAAGGAAGTGGCCGAGAAGCTGGGCATCGAGAAGGTATTCTTCAAAATGCCCGCTGGGATCAAGGCTGCCATGGCTGCAGAGATCGAGCACCACGGTTACGCCCAGGTTCAGGAGCTCTGGCATGACCTGGCGCTTTCGTGGATTGCCCAGGTCCCTGAAGAGCGATCGCGTCGCCTTGAGCGACCTGACGCGCCAGCTTTTTATATCTCACCAACACTAGCGCGCCAGTTCGAAGCGGCCAGCACGGCCGAAATCAAGCGTGATCCAGGTGACGAGATCATTCGCCCTCAGACTGATCGCGCAGCTCACGAGCCGTTTTGATTTTCTCAACCCAGCCGTTGATTACAGCAGAGAGCTCAAGCAGCTCGTCCTCAGTCATCGTCATGTTCGGGTGGAACTTCGGCTGGGTCCATTTAGCCTGAATGTCGTATTCGAACTCCCCGGTGAGCTGGTTACGCTTCTCCAAAATTTCAACCAACCGATTCTTGTGCTTGGACGTACGCAAATCAATTTCTACGAACTCTAGCTCCTCGCCAAAGTGATCGTGCATTTCCGTGTTGATCATTACTACTCCTGCTATCAAGCAATTGTGGGAGCGCTATCAAAACCGATATGAAACCAAATTGCCACCATGCCGCATCCGGCCACGGAGGGCGGCGCATGCATGGAGAAAGCCATGATCGAAGCCACCGAGAAGCAGCTCGGCCTGCTCTGGCACACCCTGGGCCTTTGCCCTGAGCGCTCAGACCGCCGCAGCATAAGCCGCAACCACTTCCTGACCAGCTCAGGGTACGACGATTCGAACAACCTGGACGTGCTGGTGTCCGCCGGCCTGATGACCTGCGGCAAGGCCCCGGCCTTCTGCTCCCAGGATGAGGTTGTGTATCGCGCCACAGACGAGGGCAAGCAGTTTGCTCTGGGCAAATTACCGCCCGCTCCGCCACCACTCAAGCGCACCAGGTTCGATGAATATCTCGACGAATGTGAGTGCTACGACGGCTTCGCCCACTTCCTCGGCATCAACATGCCGCTGTACCAGCAGCGCGGCGAGTGGCAGGATCGCGAATACCGGATGGTCCGCTCCCCCCGCGGAAGTGTGTACCGCCAGTTTCGACGCCACTACAGCTTCACCCAGTGGTCACCATACGAGACACGCGAAGTTACCGGCGAGTGGGCTCCGACCATGAGGGAGGCCAAGGCGAGCTACAAAGAAGCGTTGCGCCGGCGCCTGGCTGAAGAGCGCGCCGAGAAGAAGCGATACGCCGCCTGACCTCCGGAGCTGGCCTCAAACGCTTGAAATTTAGTTCAAAAACACCGAAATAGCTTGAGCGAGGGCAGCGATTGAAGCAAAAAGCGCTGCGATCTTGTTCCATTTCCCCTGTAGCTTCGCTGTCGCGATCAAATCCGTCTGGGAGCCGTCCTCATTCTGAAAGATCAGTTGGCTTCCGGGAAGTTTGGCGGGGACGTTCGCTGCCGCTGACTTGGCCCAAGTGATAGCGGAAACAACTGAGCATACCCACACCACTGTAGTTGCGGAAATTTTCAACTTCTCCAGTTCATGTCCCTCAACAACAGGGCCGACGGCAGCGACAAAAGTAATTGACCACTTGTAGAGCAGGTCGCCGTATCCCCAGACCAGAGTCCCAAACACCGTCAGAATCAAAATCAGCAATTCAGGGCCCTCAAATTTTGGGATGAACTTGTCGCGCTGCTCTTGAAGTCCTTCCCACCCAAAGCCCAACGGGGTGATGGAGAGCTTCGCTCTGATCAGTATGACTTCCGCCAAGATTGCAAAAACTGTGGTCACGGACCCGCTTCTGCTAAACCAGCCCGCGCGGTCGAGACCGTCAAAGCGCGGGAACGGAATGCTCAAAGCCATTATTGGGATGACAATAGCCAACCCTACTATCACCCAGGATAACCACAAGCTCTGTTGTAGATCCTTATCTGTTGGTTCTCTGACCGCCATTCCAAGAATTCTCTCAAGTCCTTTTTAGGGCGGACACAAATACCCCACTTCAACGAATCACACCACCCCGGCGAGGTCGGCGCCTGCACGCAAGGACAACGACATGACCCAGCAGCACCGCATCCTGGTGGGCGACTGCATCGAGATGATGCGGACGCTTCCGAATCAATCAGTGCATACATGCGTCACCAGCCCGCCCTACTTTGGACTGCGCGACTATGGCACGGATGGACAGATTGGCCTGGAACCTACACCCGCAGAATTCGTGCAGGCTCTGGTCGTCGTCTTTCGTGAAGTGCGCCGCGTGCTGCGCGACGATGGCACGCTGTGGCTCAACCTTGGTGACAGCTACGCTCGGAAGGGCGGCCTGGGTCCGCAGAGTGGTGGCGATTTCGCGAACCGGCGCCGCGGGCAGGAGGAAATCTGCAAGTCGATCCAGGAAGTACCGGATGGGCTGAAAGAGAAGGATCTGATCGGCATCCCGTGGCGAGTCGCGTTCGCACTGCAGGATGATGGCTGGTACCTGCGCCAGGACATCGTCTGGAACAAGCCGAACCCGATGCCGGAAAGTGTTCGCGATCGCTGCACCAAGGCGCATGAGTACGTGTTTTTGCTGAGCAAGTCGAAACGGTATTACTTCGACCAGGCGGCAATCGCAGAGGATGCGGTTGAGCCGCGAGGACCTGGAAATGTCTCTCCGGTTGAATCGCTACCAGGTGAACGGCCAACCGAGAACTCCAATATCCGGGGCTCACTGCACAAGATCGGCGCCAGACCCACTCGTAACAAGCGAAGCGTTTGGACCGTGGCCACGCACAGCTTCAAGGGTGCCCACTTTGCCACCTTCCCGCCAGACCTGATCCGCCCCTGCGTCCTGGCAGGCTCACCGCGCGGCGGCATGGTGCTCGACCCGTTCGGCGGCGCCGGCACCACCGCCCTCGTTGCCATGCAGGAAGGCCGGCAGTCGGTCATATGCGAGCTGAACCCCGAATACGCCGCCCTCGCCCGACAGCGCCTGGACACAGCTTGGATCGAAGGGGCCGCGCAGATGGACTTCCTGTTGGACGAGTCGCCAATTGCCCCACTTAGTTTTACCGGCTGAGCGACTTTTTGTACTCGGTGAGCAGGTGCGTAAACAGCGCTGGCATGTCTGCATAAACCAGGTCGTTTATGTCCCTATGGCAACTTTCCTTGTTCGCCGACGACAGATTGCTGGCCATAGCGCCAACGTGCGCGAGGAGCTGCTCTTTCCTGTACCAGCCCGCGGGAAACCAGTCGAAGAAAGGATCGAGCTCCCTCCGCAGCTTTAGGACCATAGCACCCAACTCATCAGGATCTAGGTCCTCCCATTTGCGGTGGATCGCCAAAGCGGTCTCATTCGCCGATCGCCACGCTTCAAATCTCTCGAATTCACTCATGTCGCGCTCCTTGCTAGTGGTTCCAATTCTGAGCAGGAGATTGAAGCACATGACACCTCTTCAAGGTATCCCCATGCCCACAGAAAACCGATCCAGTAATGGTCACTCACTCTGGAGCGTAAGGCACAAAGTCGCCAAGCAAATCTCGGGCGTAAGCGTCCGGCGAACT
>NZ_JAMDGZ010000065.1 GCF_028656935.1 Pseudomonas rubra | reverse complement strand
TAGATGTCACGGGACAGGCCCATACTTACTTTTTACTTTGGTTTCACTTGTCTCCCTGACCGCGAATGCAGACACCATCGCGGAAAAGCTCACCACTTTGAGCCTTGATAAAACGGTCAAGGAGAGCTCGCCAGAGGTAAAGCGCACACAGGCTGCGCTTACTAGAGGCCTAACCGTATGCAACTTTGAGAGTGAGGAAAAGCTAGCCAACGTTGCGTGGTTCATCACGAAGAAAATTCGTGAAAGCGGTCAGTACGCAGAGTCAACGGATATCATCGAAGGGGTCAACGCAGCCCTCTTGGGGGCAAAGGCCAAGCAGGACTGCTCTGAGGTTATGTCCCTGTATGCAGTGAACCGTATCGAAGGGAACACTCACTCGGATGCTGTAACTGGAGCTCGTGGAATTTACCGGGCAATGGGACTGGTTAAGTAACCTTGTAGGAGTGCACCCTTTACTTTAGCCATCTCTTTAAACCCGATTAAAAGCGCCTCCCACACACACCGCCGATCATGGCGGTGTGTGCATTCTGGCGCCTGAACTTACCAAGGGCGCCTTAATCAGGAGGCGTCCCATGCGACCCGAAAAGCAATCCCCTCGCGGCATCCGCAACTACAACCCCGGCAACATCCGTCACGCCAAAGGTGTGCGCTGGCAAGGCCAGGCTGCACTCCAGGGCGACAGTGCGTTCGTCCAGTATGTAGACCCACGCTGGGGTATTCGTGCCATTGCTCGGGTACTGATCACTTACCAGGACAAGCGCCGCGCCGCGAACGGCACCCGCATCGACAGCGTGCGGGAGATCATCGAGCGTTGGGCACCGGCCTCTGAAAACAACACCGATGCATACGCCATGGCGGTCGCGCGTGCCCTGGGCGTAGCCCCCGATGACGAGCGCCTGGATGTCTACAACTTTGACACCATGCGCGCCCTGGTGCTGGCCATCATTCGTCACGAAAACGGCCCAGGCCCGCTGCCAGGTGGGCTCTGGTACGGCGAAGCAATCGTCGCCGATGGACTGCATTTGGCCGGGATTGAGCGCGGCGCTACCCATGGCCGAGGCGCTGGGGTGCCAGCATGAAGCCGATCTGCGGCTGGCGTTGTTGCTACAAGCTCTACAGCGTCCAGATCAGTGTGCTGATCGCGCTGTTCGGCTTCGCGCAACTGGAGTTGCTACCGATGTGGCAGGCACAACTTTCACCCAGGGCGTATGCCGTACTCAACAGTGCCCTGGGTCTGCTCCTGTTCATTGCCCGCCTGATCAAACAAGGCCCTGACCAGGACATTCAATCATGAGGCTGCTGGCATCTGCATTGGTCTCCTGCCTGACCAGGCTCTGGACCTGGTCGTCACCCAGCACTGCAGCAGGTAGTTGGCTGACCTGCGCCACCAGGATGCCGGTAAGCCGCAGACATTCTGGTGTTGCTGCAGCCAAGCGACGTGCACGTAAGCCCCATAACCGCAGGAGCCACCAGCATGGCCGTTCTTAGTGCTTTGCCCCTGCGCAATGGGTTGGCCTGGGCGCTGGCCGCCTGCGTGCTAAGCGCAGCGGCTGGTGGTTCGGTTGCCTATGGCCTGGGGTTCCGCCACGCCCAGGCCCTAGGCGACACCGCGCTGGGAGATCTGAAAACCAAGAACGCAGAGCAATCCGCAACCAATGCAAAACAGAGCCAAGAGCAGCTATTGGCCCAGGTCATCCGTGCCAATGCTGCCGATGCCTTGCTGATCCAACTCCAGGAACAACATAAAACCGAGCTGCAGCTGCTGCAGGAGCGCATCCCTCATGTCACCACCCACTACCGTCCTGCACCTGGTGCGACGACTCAGCCCATTCCTCGTTGCGTGTTCACTGCTGGCTGGTTGCGTGACTACAACGCCGCCCTCGGTGTGCCAGCCACAACCCAAGGCGCCGCTGCCAGCCACCCTCAAGCAGCGACCAGCGCCGCCCCCGGCACTGACGCCGAACTACTGGAAAGCGGCGTCACTCCCGCCGACATCCTGGCTCACGCCCAGGACTATGGGCTGTGGGCTCGCAACAACCTGGCCCACCTCAATGCCTTGCTCGATCTACAAGAAAAGGACTGACAGCGTATGGATGTAGCGGACCTGGCCAATGACAACGACTTCACCGAAGCCGCGTTGCTGGCTCACAACAGCGGCCTGCAACGTCGCTCGGGCCCCTCGGCCTATCGCTGCGAAGAATGCGGCGATGCGATACCTGAAGACCGCCGCCAGGCAGAGCCCGGTACCGAGCACTGCTTTGACTGCAAGACCACCCTGGAACACTTGGCCAAGCGAGGGTTGCGATGAACCTGAACGAATTGAACTTCGGCTTTCAAACCGTGCAGTGGCTGATTCTCACCGTGCTTGGCATCTACACCTGGTTGACCAAACGCCAGGCCGCCAGTGCCCAGGAACTGCTGGAGCTGCGTACCCGCATCGTCGCCCTGGAAGAGCGCGTGCGTCACCTGCCGGACCACGCCGCCATCGCCGAGCTGCTGGGCGATATGAAAGCGGTGCGCGCCGAGCTGGCCGGGATGCAGGCTATCTCCCGTGCGGTGGACCGAATCAATGATTACTTGCTGCGAGAAAAGCCATGAGCCAATACGCCGAATTCCTGCGCCAGGACATGCGCCTGGTGATCCTGCGCCTGTTGGTGGAAATGCCTGCCTACCGGGCCAACAGCTCCGTACTCAATGCCGCCCTGGATAACTTCGGGCACAGCGTCAGCCGCGACCAGGTCAAGACAGAGCTGCAGTGGCTGTTGGAGCAAGGCGCTGTTTCGTTGGAGGACATCGGCCCAGTGCTGGTGGCCAGCCTCACCGAACGTGGCCAGGACATCGCTGCAGGTCGTGCGCGTGTACCTGGCATCAAGCGTCCGGGGGCCTGATCATGGCGGGAAAATCCTCCATCAGCCGCTTGCCGCCCATGGTCAAGGCGTACATCCAGAAGCTCTTGCGCGAAGACCGCATGACCCTGGATGACATGATCGCCGACATCCAGGGGCGTTTCCCGAACGAAAAAGCGCCCAGCCGCAGTGCGCTGGGGCGCTTCAAGCAGGGCTTCGAACAATTGACCGAGAAAGCCCGGCAACACCGTGAGCAGGCTGAGGCCTTTGTCGGCGCTTTCGGCGAAGACGCCAGCGACAAGACCGGTGCCTTGCTGGTCGAAGCGATCTCGACCCTGACCTACCAGGCTGCCATGGGCGCTCATGAAAAGGACGAGGTGACCATCAAGGAAGTGGCCACCTTGGCCCGTGCAGCCAAGGCCACGATGGAGGCCCGCACCCTCAGCGTCAAAGAGCGCCAGGCTATCGCCAAAGCCGCCCGCGAACAGTTGCTGGCCGAGCAAGCCGCCGAGCTGGAGAAGTCAGTCCAGACTGGCGGCATGAACGAAGATCAAGCGCTGTTCTGGCGCGAGAAATTCTTGGGGGTCAAATGAGCGCCCCAGCGGTCAAGCCCTCTTCGAGCACGCTGCGCGTCGTCGAGTGGGACGAGCTGCCGGACAGCGTTCGGCAGATCCCAGAGGGTTACAACCCGATTGCCGAAGGCATCCTGATGGCGCACCAGGTGGACTGGTTGCGCATTCAGGCGCAGATCAAACTCTGCGAGAAAGGTCGCCGTACCGGTATCACCTTTGCCGAGGCCCTGGACTCGGTGATCACCGCCGCTTCACGCAAAAGCGCGGGCGGCATGGACATCTTCTATGTCGGTGACACCAAGGAAAAAGGCCTGGAGTTCATTGGCTACTGTGCCAAGTTCAGCCGGGTGATCGCCGAGGCCCAGGCCTCCGGTGTCAGTCAGATCGAAGAGTTCCTGTTCGAGGACCAGGACGAGTCGGGCAACACCCGACAGATCAACGCCTACCGCATTCGCTACGCCTCAGGCTTCAAGATCGTCGCGTTGTCGAGCAACCCGGCCAATCTGCGCGGCCTGCAGGGCAAGGTGATCATCGACGAAGCCGCCTTCCACCGCGATGTGTCGGCAGTGCTCGATGCCGCAACCGCCTTGCTGATCTGGGGCGGTCGCATCGTCATCATCAGCACCCACAACGGCAAGAGCAACGCCTTCAACCAGATGGTCAACGACATCCGTGACCAGCGCTATGGCGACGCCGCCCAGGTCTATAGGGCGACCTTTGACGATGCCGTGGCCAACGGCTTATTCGAACGCGTTTGCTTCATGAAGGGCGAGCCCGCAACACCTGAGGGCAAGGAGGCCTGGTACAAGAAGATCCGCAACGCCTACGGTCCACGCAAGGCCCAGATGCGTGAAGAGCTGGATGCTGTGCCCCGTGATGGCAATGGCGTGTGCATTCCAGGCGTGTGGATCGAGGACGCCATGCGTCCAGGTCGGCCCGTGCTACGCCTGGCGCTGCCGGACGATTTCACCCAGCAACCGGTGTACCGCCGTGATGCCTATGTCGAAGAATGGATCGAACGCAACCTGGCCCCCGTCGTGGCCCAGCTCAATCCCGACCTGCGTCACTTCCTGGGTATGGACTATGCCCGCCACCGCGACTTCTCCATTGCCTGCCCGATGTCGGTTGACCAGGCCCGTCACCGCGATGTGCCGTTTGTGATCGAGATGCACCGAGTGCCAGCCCGCCAGCAAAAGCTGGTGCTGTTCTACACCTTGCGTGGCTTGCCGCGCTTCATCGGTGCCGCCCTGGACGCTTCGGGCAACGGCGAGACGCTGGCCGAAGAAACCGCCGATGAGTTTGGCCACAACCGCATCCAGCAGGTGAAGCTCAGCCGTGCCTGGTACGGCGCCTGGATGCCGAAGTTTGTCGGGCTCTTTGAAGACAGCACCATCACCATCCCCCAAGACGACAACCTGCAACAGGACGTGCGCGGCATCGAACTGGTGGATGGCATCCCGATGATCGTCAAAGCCCGTTCGCAAGACCTCAAGGACCCCGACCTGTATCGCCATGGCGACTTTGCCGGTGCCGGGGTGCTCGCGCATTTCGCCACACTGGAGGTTGCCTCCGGCCCGGTCTCCGCCAAATCACGCCGCCCCCGAGCGGCTTCTCGCATCATCCAGGGGTACGCATGAGCACCAAAGGATTGTGGGTCAGCCCCACTGAATACGTTCGATTTGCCGAGCCCCGGCGCGACAAGGGACTCACCGACCATATCGCCACCCGTGGGCGTAGTTTCGATGCCCAGGCACTAGGCATGTACCTGCCGAATCCGGACCCGATCCTCAAAGCCCAGGGCAAGGACATCAAGGTCTATCGTGACCTGCGCAGCTCGGCCCTGGTCGGCGGCAACATCCGCCGCCGCAAGTCTTCCGTGCTGGCCCTGGAGCGCGACCTTAAACGCGGCTCAGCACCAGTGCGGGTCGAGCGGTTCATCCGTGACTGGCTGGCCGACCTTGATCTCGACCGGATCATCCGCGAGCTGCTCAACGCACCGCTGTTCGGTTACCAACCGATTGAGTTGATGTGGAAACCGCTGGGCTTGAACCTGGTGCCAGAGGATCTGCTGGGTAAACCTGCTGAGTGGTTCCTCTATGACCAGGACGACCAGTTGCGCTTCCGTGCCCGTGATGCGGGTATTGCCGGTGAACAATGCGACCCACAGCGCTTTGTCGTTGCTCGGCAAGATGCCTCCTACGACAACCCCTACGGCTTCGCTGACCTGTCCATGTGTTTTTGGCCGGTGATGTTCATGAAGGGTGGGCTGAAGTTCTGGGTCCAGTTCACCGAGAAATACGGCAGTCCCTGGGTCATCGGTAAACACCCACGTGGTGCAACTGATGCCGAGACCAACTTGCTGCTCGACAGCCTGGAGTCGATGGTCCAGGACGCGGTGGCAGCGATACCGGATGACTCCAGCATCGAGATCAAAGAAGCGGCGGGCAAAAGCTCCAGCGCCGAAGTCTACCGCGAACTGCTGACCTACTGCCGCAGTGAAATCAACGTCGCCATGCTGGGCCAGAACCAGACCACTGAGGCCAATGCCAACCGCGCCAGTGCGGTGGCAGGCCTGGAGGTGACCGAAGACATCCGCGATGGTGACGCAGGCATTGTCGCCGCGACCCTGAATGCGGCCATCCGCCTGGTCGTCGATCTCAACTTCGGTGAGCAGGTCACTGCACCTGTGTACGAACTGTGGGAACAGGAAGAGATCGACAAGGTGTTGGCCGAGCGCGACCGGGGTCTGACAGAAGCCGGTGTGCGGTTCACGCCGCAATACTGGAAGCGCACCTACAACCTGCAGGACGGTGACATCATCGAAGGGCCAGCCGCCGCTGACCCGGCGTTCGCCGAAGCCGCGGTGCGCCCGATCCTCGACCAGGTCGCGTTGGACCAGGCCATCGATAGCCTCACCGCAGAGCAGCTGCAGGAACAGGCAATGGAGGCCTTGCGCCCCGTCATTGAGGCGCTGCAGCAGGGACGCGATGAGGTCGAAGTGTTGGGGCTGTTGGCCGAGACCAGTCCCGACCTAGATGCGGTAGCACTGCAAGCGCTGTTGGCCCGGCTGATGTTTGTTGCCGATGTCTGGGGACGCCTGAACGCCGTAGCGGATCAGGAGAGCTGAGATGGCGGCCAAGGCGAAAGAACCAAACCCAGCCGACCTCAAGGCCATCTTCGGCCTTGAACCCGCGAAAGCCATCGACTACCTCAAAGGCAAAGGCTACGCGATCACCTGGGACTGGCAGGAGATGCTTGATCAGGCCCATGACCAGGCCTTCACCGTGGCCAAAGCCATGTGCCTCGATCTACTCTCGGACATTCGTGAAGCCCTGGAAACAGCGTTGCAGAAAGGTCAAACCCTCAAGCAATTCACCGAGGCGCTGCAGCCTACCCTTGAGACTCAGGGTTGGTGGGGCAAGCAGGTGATCGTTGATAGCCAGGGCGTCGGCGAGCTGGTCCAGTTGGGCAGTCCGCGTCGTCTGCAGACGATCTACCAGACCAACCTGCAGAGTGCCTACATGGCTGGTCGAAAGGCCAGCATGGAAGAAACTGCGGACACCCACCCGTACTGGATGTATGTGGCCATCCTGGACGGCAAGACCAGGCCGAGCCATCGTGCCTTGCACGGCAAGGTGTTTCGCCATGATGACCCAATCTGGTCTTCGATCTTTCCACCGAACGGCTTTAACTGCCGTTGCCGAGTGACGGCATTGACTGAGGCCGCCGTTAAACGCCGTGGCCTGGCGGTGATGTCCAGCCAGGGGCTTAGCTTCAATGACACCGTTGAGATCGGTACCAACAAGCGCACGGGCGAGATCAGAACGGCTTCTGTGACCGGACTTCGCCTCACCGACCAGGGCGGCAAGCCCATCACATTCCGCACTGACCCCGGTTTCAACCATGCTCCAGGTACGGGGCTTGCCGACGCCCTCCAACGCAAGCAGGCCGCTGCTGGCCTAGACGAGGTTTAACATGATCACTGTCGAGCTCGACCACTCCCGGCTGCAGGAAGCCTTACGCAAGGTTGAATGGGCCGTGGGTGATCTGGCGCCCCTGATGAAAGGCATCGCCGCCGAGATGGCCAGCGTGACCGAAGAGAACCTGGAAGAACAAGGGCGGCCAGACTGGGAGTCATTGTCCAGCGTCACCACCGAACGTCGCGAGCAAGCCGGCACCTGGCCTGGACAAATGCTCCAGGTCAGCGCCGGGGGCCTGGCCGCCTCGATCACTACCCAAGCCACCGACAGCTCGGCGTTGGTCGGTAGTAACAAGCCCTACGCCGCGATGATGCACTTCGGTGGCAAGAAGGCCGACTTCCCGCACCTGTGGGGTGATATCCCAGGACGTCCGTATCTGCCCATGGATGTTGAAGGCAAGCTGCAGCCTGAAGCAGAGGAAGCATTACTGGATCTCGCTCTCCAGCATCTCGCTAAGGCGACCCGCTCATAGCGTGCTCGTGACGTTCGCTTGCATATGTCACCCCATCTTGCCTTGCCCGACTGGAAAAAGCCTGTAAACGCTTTATAAAGTCGTACGGAGTTCAATTTAAACGAGGATGGTGATGAAGGTGGCGATAACAGAGCGTATTGAACAAGAGGTTGTGTACTTGCTTGCTGTGATCGACCTTATCAGGTCGATGGTGAACAAGGAGCTGCTTGAGGTTGTTGGTAAGCCTGGAGACCAGAGTATCTGTTTCAAAAGCATGGTTCACAAACGCTTTTTCTCGATTGCGTTGGTGGATTTCCTTTCGCTCACAGACGCGAAAGCACCGGTTCCGAAGACATCCTACTTGAGTGCACTGCGCGAGATATCGTCATCTCCTTGCTTCGAAGCCAACGGTTCAGCGCAAAAGCTCAAGCACGCAGTGAATGCTTTTATCGATTGGCTCAACGTTGAAATGTCGATGGACATCTGGCTTGGGTCGATCAACGTCGAAGTTAAGAACTTACGAATCTCAAGGCTGCTTCTGTTTAAAATCGGGGGGAATCTATCGAAGCACAACTTTCTGCGGGCTGTTGGTGTCGCAGAAGATCTACAAAAACTACTTGCCAGAGCAGGTGTTGAGGTAGAGCTACATGATGCAATACTGGCTCAAGAAGAGGTCTATGACACTTTTCATGGAGATGTCGGGGCTTACCATGACAGCACCGTCGCTGAGTTTTTGAACGAGCTAGCGTGGGGAATCCAAGCTTATCTGCTTCCAGAGTTTCAGCGGAGCATCGTCTATGAGGGAGGCGACTCTCTTCGATACTGGTATCAACCGCCAGGTGACTTAAAGCATCCCTTCAGTAAGACGTGTTACTGGAATCTCATGAACCAGGTCCGCACGGGTCCAATCGTCAAACCGTTCACCGTGACCTGCCACCTAAAAGGTCGGTACTGATCGCTACTCTTTAAACCCGATTAAAAGTCCTGGGCGGAACATTCGCCCAGGCTGTGCGCATCACCTCCATTACCTGCGCACAGACCATGAAACCACTTCACATATTCAGGCCAGGCAAACACACCGCCATGAGCGGTGACAGTTTCAACTTCAGTGAGAGCGACATTGCCGCGACCGTGCTGGCCTATGACCCAGCCTTGCACGAAGCTCCACTGGTGCTCGGCCATCCCAAGCACGATGCACCAGCAGCGGATTGGGTCAAATCGCTGTCGGCATCGGCAGCAGGGTTGATCGCTGAGCCTCAGCAGATTGATCCGGCCTTCGCCGAACTCATCGCCACAGGCGCCTACAAGAAGATCTCGGCTTCCTTCTACCACCCCAACGCAGCGAACAACCCTGTGCCCGGCGTGTACTACCTGCGCCATGTCGGTTTCCTGGGAGCACAGCCACCCGCCGTCAAAGGCTTGCGCCCCATCGAACTGGCAGATGACGAGGAAGGTGTCATTGCCTTCGGCGACTTCGGGCACGAGACCACTGCCAGCCTCTGGCGTCGCCTGCGCGAATTCCTGATCGGTGATCGTGGCCAGGAGGTTGCCGACCAGGTCATTCCGACCTGGGCAATCGACACCATCGCCGAAGCGGCCCGTAACGAGGACAAGCCGCACCCGGCCTTCAGTGACCCCACTCAAACCAAACTACCCATCATCGAGGACACGCCCGTGACCGAAGAAGAGAAAACCAAACTGCTGGCGGACAACGCCCGCCTGCAGCGTGAAGTCCAGCAGCACAAGGATGAGAAACGCCAGAAAGCGCAGACCGCCATCCATACCGGCAACGTTGCGTTCGCCGAAGGACTGGTGGCGGCCGGTCGTTTGCTGCCCAAACACAGCGCTGCGCTGATCGCCGTCCTGGACTTCGCTGAAGGCACCGATAAGCCACTGGAGTTTGGCGAAGGTGATGATCGTCAACCGGTCGCCACCGGCCTGAAGGCCATCTTCAACGACCTGCCAAAGCAGATCAGCTTTGCCGAGCAGGCCAGCAAGGACCGCAAATCCAACGGTGCACGTACTGGCGCTGAGCTGGAATTCGCCGAGGTGGAAACCGATCCGGGGCGCCTCGATCTGCATGTCCGCGCTTCGCAATTGGCCGCCGACAAAAACATCCCCTACGAGTCGGCTGTACGCCAACTCATCAATCAGTAAGGAGCCGTCATGGCTGACCGTTTGAAGATTCTGCGGGTCGTTGACCCGGTACTGACGAGCCTGGCGCGGGGTTACCGCAATGCCCAGTTCATCGGTGAAGCTTTGTTTCCGGTGGCTTTCATGGACAAGGAAGCAGGCACCATCCCGCTGTTCGGCAAGGAAGCGTTCGAGGTCTATGACACCGAGCGGGCCATCCGGGCGCAGTCGAATGTCATGACCCCGGATGACCTGGACGGTTTGGACGTGGTCCTACGTGAACACGACCTGGCCTACCCGGTGGACTACCGCGAGCAGAACGAATCCATGTTCGATGCCCAGTCACGCGCCTCGCGCCGCGTAGTCGGCGCCATTGATCTGCGTCGCGAGGTCAGCTGTGCCAAGTTGGCGCAGAACCCCAGCACCTACCTGCCAGGAGCCAAGGTGACGTTGTCTGGTTCCAGCCAATGGAGCAATGGTGGCGGCGATCCGATTCTGGTGGTCGAGCAAGGCAAGGAAGTGGTGCGTCGCCGGATCGGTATTCGCCCCAACACGATGACCATGGGGGCATCGGTCTACCTGTCACTGAAGTTTCACCCGAAGCTGCAGGCCGCTCTGGGCAGTGACGAGCGCAAGATGATCACCCTTGAGCACCTCAAAGCGATCTTCGGTGTGCCGAACATCTACATCGGCGAAGCGGTTGCAGGCAGCAGCAACACGTCCGACATCTGGTCCGACAGTATGACCCTGGCCTACGTGGCCCAGCCCGCTGCCGGTGAGAAGGCCGACCATGAAGAACCGAGCTTCGGCTACACCCTGCGTCGCAAGGGCATGCCGGAAATCGATACCTTCGATGGGGCTGGTGGCAAGGTGCACTTCGTGCGCAACACCGACATCTATAAACCCGTCGTGGTAGGTGCCGATGCGGGCTACCTCATCTCCGACATCAACGGTTGAGGTGCTAGATGACTTCCAAAACCCCAGCCAAGGACAAAGCCACACCTGACATGTCTGGTGAGCCGAAACCGCAGGGCAACGCCCCTGCAACGACTTCGCCGGTTGAGCCATCGCCTCCAGCGGTAGTGCCTGTTCCAAACGCACCACCGGAACCAGGACCGGAGCCTGAACCAGGCCCAGAGCTGGGCAGCTACACGGTAACGGGACGCTCTGATGTTTTGCACAACGGCGATCTGTACCACGAAGGCGACGATATCGACCTAAGCGATGCAGATGCAGCACCACTTCTCAAGCGCGGCCACGTAGTGGCTGAAGGACGGTAACCCGTGAAAACCCAACAACCTGTACTGACCACCTCGGTGGTCGCCCTGGTTGATCTGCCACGCTTTCGCTTTGCCGGGTTCGACGGTGGACTGTGTCCGGCAGGTGCTAAGGCGCTGGGGTCAGTGGCGGCGGATACCGAGGCTGACAATGTCGCCCCGGTCAATGTGCTGGGCATCTGCCTGGTGACTGCAGGCGGTGCTTTTGCTGCAGGCGACCAGGTGGAATCGGACGCCAATGGGCGCGCCATCAAACTGGCTACAGGTGCGAGCAACGGCATTGCCATGGACGTGGCTACCGCGTCCGGCGATATCGTCCGCATTGTCCGGGGCATCTGAGGTCTGCCATGCGCTACTGCACTCGCGTCGACATCGGCAAGGCCATCCCTGAGCTGATCCTGATCCAGCTGTCCAATGACGACCCAGCTGCCCAGCAGCCGGACGATGCCGTGATCGAGGACGGTGTCCGTCAGGCTGAAGAACTGATTGATGGCTACCTGCGCGGTCGTTACAACCTGCCGCTCGATCCGGTGCCCACGGTGTTGCGCGATGCAGCGGTGTATCTCACACGGCACTGGCTATATCAACGTCGCCCCGAAAGCCCTGTGCCCGATGCGGTCAAAGACAGCCGCCGAGACACCGTCAAGCTGCTGGAAAGTATCCGCGATGGCATGGTCACCCTGGGCATGCCGACCGGCCAAGCTGCTCCTGAACCCGGTGAAATTCGCGTTCGCTCACGCCGTCAGCAGTTCGATGATCGCCGCTGGGAGGGTTACCGATGAACGACGGCAAAACGCAGACTGAGCAGCTGATGGACGCCGTGTTGGCTCGGCTCAAGGAGGCTTTCGGTAAGGAACTGATGGTCGAGTTGTTTCCGGAGAACCCCCAGGGATATCGACTGAATCATCCCCGTGGCGCAGTGCTACTGGCATACGGCAGGTCGAGCTTCGGGCACTCGGAGGCGACCGATGCAGTGTTCCAACAACGCAACTTGGTGATTCGACTGACCTTAGTTTTCCGCCAGCTCCATGGCAAAGACGGTGTCATCAGCTACCTCGACCGACTGCGCGGCTGTCTTGCGGGCTGGTTTCCACCGCATTGCGACAAGGCCTGCTGGCCTGTAGCCGAGCATTTTATCGGGCATTTGAATGGCGTTTGGCAGTACGCCCAGGACTTCAGCACCCGTGCCACCCAAGTCCAGGTCGTGTTGCCAGGCAACGAGCCTGGGCTTGCCCTAGCCACCTTTGAACATGAGGGCTTTCGATGAAACTTACTCGCTATCGCTACACCGGCCCACAAAGCGCTGCCTCTTTGCGTGTAGGGGCCAAGGAGGAGCTGCTCGATGTGCAGTTGTTGCCTGGGCTGCCGGTCGATCTACCCGCTGACCATGAATACACCCAGATTCTGCTGGAGCTCAAGCACCTGGTGCTGGAGCCCGTAGAGGCCGACACCACCAAGCCAAGTGCGATTGCACCTGGTGCGGAAAAGAAAGGAGCCAAAGCCAATGTCAGCTAACTACCTGCACGGCATCGAAACCCTGGAGATAGAGCGCGGCCCCCGTGCTATCCGTGTAGTCAAGTCAGCGGTGATTGCCTTGATTGGCACCGCACCCGCTGGGCCGGTAAAAACCCTGACGCTTTCGCTCAACGACATTGACGGCGCCCAGTTCGGCACTCACTTGCCAGGCTTCAGTATTCCCGAGGCCTTGGATGGCATCTATGACTTCGGTGCGGGGACCGTACTGGTCTACAACGTGCTTGACCCTAGCGTGCACAAGAGCAACCTGGTAAGCCAGCCTGGGCGCTTTGCCGACAACGACTTGCTGCAGCTCACCCATGGCGCGCTGCAAGCACTGGCTGTGAAGTCCGAAGATGGTTCTGCCACCTACGACCTCGGCACGGACTACAGCGTTGATATGCTCAGCGGTCGAGTGCGGCGCTTGAGCACCGGCAGCATTCCGGTCAATGGCTCGGTCAAGAGTGACTACACCTATGCCGACCCGAGCAAAGTGACGCCCGCCGATGTTATCGGCGCCGTCTCGCTGGCAGGTCAGCGCAGTGGGCTGCTGGCCTTCCAGGATAGCTACACCCAGTTCGGCTTCTTCCCGAAGATCTTCATCGCGCCAGGCTTCAGTACCCTCAATGCGGTGAGCGTCGAGTTGATCGCGGCAGCAATCAAGATGGGCGGCGTCACCTACATCGATGCGCCAATCGGCACCACGGTGCAGCAGGTGATTGCCGGTCGTGGCCCGTCTGGCACCCTCAACTTCAACACCAGCAGCGACCGGGTGCGTCTGTGCTATCCCCATGTGAAGGTGTACGACCAGGTCAATGGTGATCGCCTGCAGCCGCTGTCGATCCGCGCCGCTGGGTTACGCGCCAAGGTCGACAACGACAATGGCTACTGGTGGAGCAGCTCGAACAAAGAGCTGCTGGGCGTGATCGGCTTGGAGCGTCCACTGACTGCCCGGATCGACGATGCCAGCAGTGAGGTCAACCTGCTCAACGAAAACGGCATCACCACCGTCTTCAATTCGTTCGGTACCGGCCTGCGCCTGTGGGGCAACCGCACAGCGGCCTGGCCAACCGTGACGCATATGCGCAACTTCGAAAACGTGCGCCGAACCAAGGACATCATCGACGAATCCATCCGCTACAGCTCGTTGCAGTTCGTTGACATGCCGGTCACTGACTCACTGATCGACAGCATTGTTGAGAGCGTCAACCTGTTCATGCGCAAGCTGATTGGCGACCAGGCCTTGATTGGTGCCGAGTGCTGGTATGACCCAGCACGTAACCCACAGACTGAGGTCGAGCAGGGGCATCTGCTGTTCAACTACAAACTGACGGTGCCATTGCCATTTGAGCGCGGCACCTTTGAAACCGAAATCACCGGGGAGTACCTGGTCAACCTGGGAGCTGCGTAAATGGCAGGCTTTAGCGCACACCGTATTACCAACGCGGCGGTCTACCTGGACGGCAACAGCTTCTTTGGGCGTTGCGAAGAGATTGACCTGGGTACGGTCAAGACCGTCATGAGTGACTTCCAGGGCCTGGGCATGGTCGGCCTGATTGAACTGCCGGACGGCATCGACAAGCTGGAAGGCAAGATCGTCTGGAACAGCCTGTACTACGACGCCGCCAAGCGCCTGGCCACGCCCTTCAAGACTGTCCAGCTGCAGTGCCGTTCCAACGTCCAGGTCTTCAACAGTGCTGGCCTGACCGATGAAATGCCGTTGGTCACGATGATGACCATCATGTTCAAGGAGTACCAACTGGGCAGCTACAAGCCCCGCGACCCGAGCAAGTTTGAATCGCCGTTCTCGGCTACCTACGTGCGGCAGATCCTGAACGGCAACGAGGTGGTGTTGCTGGACTATCTGGCCAACATCTTCAAGGTGGGGGGCGAAGATCAGTTGGCCAAGTACCGGAAGAACATCGGACAGTGAAACACTCCCGTAGTCCGAAGTGACTCACCGAAGCCCCGCCACCGTGCGGGGCTTCTCTTTAAACCCGATTAAAAGTCAGCGGTATGACCAGGTGCGATGCTCAAGTCTCTTAGAGCAACAGATCATTCCGATCAACCTGGAGTATCAGATGGCTGACAACGTCCGCTTCACCCTCAACTTCCCTTTCCAGTCCGCCACCGGCGACACCGTGACCTCGATGTCGGTCACCCGCCTCAAGCGCCGCGAGTTGAGCACCGCTCAACTGCACGCGAAAGGTGATGAGGCGGCACTGGAGGATCACCTCGTCGCGAAGATGCTGGGCATCACCGTGGAAGACCTGATGGAGTTCGATATCGCCGACTCTAAGCGTGCCAGCGACTTGTTTCGCGCAATGGTGGGTGGAGGAGACCTCGCTGCATTCCTGGGACGAAGCGCTTCTGCTAGTGCTGAGGATGCAGCCGTCGGAGATTAGCCGGCTGCCGATGGATGAATACTGGCGCTGGTGTGAGGTCTGCGAACGGGAGATAAACCGCCGCGTTGCGGCCGCCGAGCAACTGAACCGGCCATAGCCGCATGCACGCCGCCAGTAATACGCCACCCGCCGCAATGGGGGTGGCCATGGCAGCCCCCTGGGCTGAACGTCAACACCACCGTCCCTTTCCAATCACTCTTGCAGCGTAGCGAATTATGGCCAATGAAGTCCTGGTGGGATTAAGGATCGGCGCAGCCGTATCGGGCACGCTGAGTGCCGCGTTTGGTTCTGCAAAGTCAGTGGTCCAGCAACTCGGTCGGGCGACCGATGGCTTGAAAATCAAGCAAAAGCAGATCGGTAGCGAGCTTGCCGCCTCAATCGCCCGTGGCGGTACGGGCGTTGAACGCTTGCGTCGCCAGTATGACCAGGTCGGTCGTGCGATTGATCAGCTCAAGTCGAAGCAGGAGCGCCTAAACACCAGCATCGCTCGGGGCGAGACCCTGAAGAATGAACGATCCGAGCTTCGCGGCGAGGCCATGGAGACCGTTGCCACCGCAGCGGTTGTAGGGGCGCCAGTGGCCAAGGCGGTAGATATCGCCATCGATTTTCAAGACTTGGTGCGTGACATCGCCATTACTGGAGAGTTTGACGAAGCAAAGGAAAAAGGACTCAGTGATGTGATGCGTGGTGCGGCGTTACGTTGGAATCAGACTCAGATGGAAGTTGCCACCGGGGTTAACGTTCTGATCGCTGGCAACATTTCTGATCTCGAAGAATTGAAATCCTATGCTCCAGTAATGGCGAAGTCGGCAACTGCAACCCGAGCGTCGATGGATGATCTCGGTGCCGTAGCTATTTCGCTAAATGACATTCTTGGTATCACCGCTGCAGGTTTTGAGCGTTCCATGAACATGTTGGCTTTTGCAGGGAAAAGTGGGCAGTTTGAATTGGCGGATATGGCCAAGTGGTTACCTCAGCTCACGCCGCAGTTCAAGGCTCTGGGGATCACTGGAGAGCGGGCAGTATCGGAGATCGGTGCATCGCTGCAGATTGCCCGGAAGGGCGCGGGTAGCAATGATGAGGCGGCCAACAACTTCAAGAACTTTCTAAACAAACTAACGGCTCCCGACACCTTGAAGTCGTTCAACGACGCTGGAGTAGATCTCGAAGACGCAATGAAGAATCTGGTCAGCCAGGGCCTGTCGCCTGCCGAGGCGATGATAAGGATCATCACCAAGTACCTTGGCAGTGATGCTCCTGCCGCTGCAAGTAAGTATAGAAAGGCACTGGATATTAAAGATGAGCAGGAGCGCCAGACTGCTCTGACGCGCCTGGATGAAGCCTACAAGCTCAGTTCCTTGTTTGCTGATCAACAAGTCTTAGCGTACGTTCGACCAGCGTTAGCCAATCAGAGTGAAGCTGCCCGAATACAACAAGGCAGTAAGGATGCTGCTGACAAAGGGGGCCTTGATGCCGATTGGAACATGCGAATGGGCAGCGCCAAGGAGCAGCTCAAGGTACTGACCGTGGGGCTCAGCGATTTGGGGATCGCCGTAGGCTCAATCCTATTGCCAACGATTGTCGACTTGACGCAAAAGATCGTGCCGGTGGTGCAAGCATTCTCAAACTGGGCTGAGAACAACTCCGAACTGATCAGCGGTACCTTGAAGCTTCTGGCCGGGGCCGTCGCGCTGAAGTTGGGGCTCATCGGTATTCGGTATGGTATGAATCTCGGTGCCACCGCGCTCAATGGTTTCGGTACGTTTCTCTCGCTTGCCACAGGCAAGTTGGCGCTCTTTAACTGGACGCTCATCTCCACTCAAATGGCGCCGTTTATTGCAGGGGTCAAGCACCTGGTTAGCGTAATCCCAGGACTGTCTTACGTGACAGGTGTGTTCGGTAGTGTACTCGCGGCAACGCCTATCGGCTGGATCATTGCGGCGTTCGCCGCTATCGCGATAGCAGGGCTCTTGATCTACAAATATTGGGAGCCAATCAGTGCCTTTTTCTCTGGCTTCTTCACCGGATTTGTTGAAGGCCTCAAGCCGATTCGCGATGCTTTCTCAGCAGCTTTCGAACCTATCGCGCCTTTATTCTCTGCCTTGGGCCAGATGATCAAACCGGTGATCAGGTGGTTCAGTGAGTTGTTTACTCCGGTCCACCTCACCGGTGATGAACTGGGTCGGGCGACAATGTCAGGTATTGAGTTTGGTCGGGCTGTGGGCGCCGTGGTTGCCGCGCTGTTCACACCTATCCGCTGGTTGCTTGAATTCATTGGCGAGATCCCGAAAGCCTTTGAAGGTGGCATTGCCGGCATGGCCAAGCTGATCCTCGATTTCTCACCGTTAGACCTGTTCTATCGTGCGTTCAGTGGCGTTATGAGTTACTTCGGCGTCGAGCTGCCAGCCAAGTTCAGTGATTTCGGCGGCATGATCATCAGCGGACTGGTCAGCGGTATCGGCAACGCCCTGAATACTGCCAAAGAGTCCATCGTCGGCGTTGGTACGTCGATCAAGACCTGGTTCGCCGAGACGCTCGGCATACAGTCGCCAAGCCGGGTCTTCATTGGCTACGGTTCCAACATCAGTGAAGGTGCCGCCATCGGCATCACTGCTCAGGCTGGCCTGGTCCGTAAGGCAGCCTTGGATATGGCGGGGACCACGGCAGTTGAGTTGGCGGCACCGAAGGGGCGGTCGTATTCATTACCGCAACCACCAAGCGCCGAGGCAGTATCAGTGGCTAGCCGCATTGGAACCTCAGCTGGTGGAGGTCCTGGTGTCGGTGGCGACCTGGTAGTTCACTACTCGCCCAAAATCGAGTTGCCTGCAGGTGCACAGCGACAACAGGTTGAGCAGGTTCTCAGAGGGGGTTACGACGAGTTCGTGCGTTTCATGGAGCGTTTCCAGCACGATCAACGGCGCCGCAGCTATGGCCCTGACACCGGAGGTAGAGCCTGATGTTTGCACTCCTGGGTGACATCGAGTTCACCGTCGCGGACGGTATCGCGGGTATGGAGCAACGCGGCACTGTGGATTGGGCCGAGCATGCTCGGATCAAGGGTAAGCCGCTGCTGGAGCGGGTTGGTGATGGGCTCGATGAGGTCAACTTGAGCATTGAGCTGCATCCGAAACTGGGTGACCCGGAGAAGCGTTGGCGAGCGCTGCGCGAGGCCAAGAGCAAGCACGAACCGCTGGCGCTTGTCCTGGGCAGCGGCGACTACCTTGGACCGCACGTGATTGCGGACCTCACCCTGCAGCATCGGCGCATGTCAGGCACCGGGCAACTGCTGTCCGCCACCGTGCTACTGAGCCTGCGGGAGTACACCGGTGCGTTCACCCGCAAGGTGCTCGCCAAGCCAGGGCTGATCAACCCGGCGCTCAGCGGCACTCCAGCGGCAGCAGCCGGGACACCTGGTTTGCTCTCCAAGTTCATGCCTTCGCCCAGCACCACGCAGTTGGTGGTTGGCCATGCCAAGACCGCAGCCAACGTGCTGCAGGCAGGAAAAAATCTCTATGACCAGGTCAAGAGCGGCAACGCCTCGATGATTCTTGGTCAAGTCCCGCAACTGTTGGGCCTGACGGTGCGCGCCATCGAGCCGCTGCAGAACCTGACTGAAGCTGCTGGCCTGCTCCAGGACGGGGCTGATCTGGCGAAACTGGGTGAAGACATCTTGGGCAGCGTTAGCGGTGCACGCTCCAGCCTTGATCCGGTTGACCTGGGCAACATCGTGGAACGCTTCGCCGCATCCCGCGAGTCTCTGGACCAGGCGTTGACCACCATGGATGGCGCAAGACCCCGTTTGGCTGGGCTGGCGGCCCAAGTGCTGACTCGGAGGGCCTGATGTTCATACCCCATATCACCACCGAGGGCGAGCGCTGGGACCAGTTGGCCTGGCGCTACTACGGCGATGCTCATCGCTATCTGCCCATCGTGCAGGCCAATCCGCATGTACCGCTGACGGGAGCTTTGCCCGCAGGCTTGGCGCTGGCCATCCCCATGCTCGAACCTGTACCCGCTATCGAGGATCTGCCCCCATGGATGCGCTAACCCCGCAGCAAGTACCTGAGGCGCGTTTCGTGTTGAGCTACCAGCACCGAAACATCAGCCATGACATCAGCCAGCACTTACTGTCACTGACTTACTCGGACTTCCTCACCGGCCAGGCTGACAGCCTGGACGTTGAGCTAGAAGACACTGACGGCAAGTGGATCGATGCCTGGTATCCCGGACATGGCGACATGCTGACCTTGTCGTTGGGCTGGCAGGGCAAGCCACTGCGCACGCTGGGCAACTTCGAGATTGATGAAGTGGAGCTGAACGCGCCACCCTCGACGGTGAACATTCGCGCTCTGGGCGCCGGTATCCAGTCCGCCTTGCGCACCACAGAGTACCGGGCTTATGAAAACACCACCCTGGACGCCGTAGCCAGGCAGGTCGCGGCTCGGCAGGGTCTGGAGTTGGTTGGTCGAATCGAGCCAATCAAGCTCGACCGCCTTACCCAGCAGGACTCTGACCTGACCTTTCTACGCAACCTGGCTGGCGAGTATGACTATGCCTTCAAGGTCACAGGCAAGCGCATGGTGTTCCACGCCATCAGTGACCTGGCCAAGGGCAGACCGGTAGCCAGCCTGGTGTTGAAGGACCTGACCAGCGTACGGGTGCGGGACCAGATCACCGTTGTGCCGAAGAAGGTCGCGGTCAAACACAAGGACCCGGTTAAGAAAAAGCTGATTTCCTACGACATCGTCAATGGCGAGACCGTGGCGGTGCCGAGCAGCACCAGCAAGACCACCACCAGTGCGGACACCAAGAAACAACGCAAGCGCGCTGCCTCGGAGGAAGTCGCCAAGGCTCGTGCCAAAGCCGACCTGGCCAAGGCCAACCGAGAGCGCACAACAGGGGGCTGGACGGCCATGGGGCGTCCTGAGCTGGTAAGTGGCAACGTGGTCACCCTGGTTGCTGCAGGCAAGATGGGGGGTGACTACCTGATCACCGCCGCACACCACCGGCTTACCCGCAGCGGTGGTTATACCGTGGACCAAGAAGTCTGCCGCGTTGCGGCGGCTTCGATCGCGATGACTCGGCAGAACGTCCAGCCTGATTTGGCCCTGTCCAGTTATGGCCCGCAGCGAGAGGTCGTAGCCTGATGGGTGTTGAATTGGAATATGGCGAGGTCAGCGCCGTGGATTATCTGACGTGCCGCATCCGCGTGCGCCTGGATGATCGCGATGGGGTCGAGAGCTTCTGGCTCAATGTCCCGCAGCGCAACTCCCAGGGCACAAAGCGCCGACCGTTGATGCCGGAGATCGGCGAACAGGTGGCGGTGCTGCTCGATGAGGATGGCGTGGGTGGTGTGTACCTGGGCGGGATCTACTCGACCGCTGAGCCACCGCCCGTGGTCGATGAAGATACCGATTATGTGCGTTACAGCGACGGAACTGTTGTCAGCTATGACCGGGCGGCGGGGGTGATGACCCTGAACAGCGTCGGCGAGCTCGTGGTGAAATGCACTCGCAGCGTGACTTTGGAGGCTGGCCAGCCTGTGGTCGTGATGGCCCCCTCTGCCACGCTACGGATTCCGCAGGTCACCTTGGAGGGCAATCTGCAAGTCAATGGCAACATCAATGCGACAGGCGCGGTGATGGATGCAGGGGGGAACTCTAACCACCATTCACATTAGGTTTCGGTTTATCCCGATTCTCTATTTGTTTGCGAACACCCTCTGGCAATTTTTCGAATTTCTCGGCGATGAGCTTGGGCCTATGAATAAGGTCTTCTACGATCCAGTTGATCATGGCGAACATAACACCCACATGTTCAGGCATATCGTCTTCAGAGATCTTCCCTGGATGCACCGCGTGGTTACCTGTGACTCGCACGTAATCCAAGGCCATTTGAATTTGGGGGGCTAGCCCGCCCTTTACCAACTGCGCAATGTCCTCATTGATGTCTTTACCTTTTCCTCCGAGCTGGATGCATAGTCGCTGCAAGCAAAGGCGCAATAGAGCTGCCGCTCCACGAGCCGAATGAACTGAAATTTCACGGGCCTCATCAAAATTTCGTTTGCACTCTTCAGGCAGGTCGATGTGAGCTAAAGGAGCGACGCATGCGCTGGGGTCTAGCAGTCGGCCAAGCGAAACCCGATTGCCAGCTTCATCAAAGTCTTCACCCTGGTCCAACCATAAGCTAACTTGAGAGCAATGGTTACAAGTGCAGTCCCAGCGCGAAGTATGGTTATAGCCATTTCCGAATCCCTGTGGAATGCAGAGCCGAACCCATTCCATTGACGTTAGGACGCCACAAAAAATGCAAGTGAACGCTTTGGCCTTGAAAGCCGGAGGCACTAGTTTCATTCCGAGCCAACTCCTTGTGAAAGTACCTCTCAGCATATCCAGCTACCGGTTCTTTAACCAAGATTAAAAGCGACGAAGCCGTTGGGCATGGATCATTGCTTCCATGACCACGCCAACTTCCTATACCAGCATCACCGCCGCCCATTGGCAGCCCGCTCTCGGTACACCCGGTGAGGTGGTCGAGGGCTTACGCGATATCGACCAGTCCATCCGGATCATCCTGGCCACCCCCAAGGGCAGCGATGCACACCGGCCTGAATTCGGCAGTGACCTGCACCTTTATATTGACTGGCCGCATGATCGCGTCACGCCGTACCTGGTGCGCGAAACGATAGAGGCTATCCGCCGCTGGGAGACCCGCGTGCAGGTAGTTCAGGTCCAGGTGCAGATCGACACGTCCCATCTCACCCTGAAAGTGCTATGGCGCGTGGCTGACAGCATTGAGCAAATGACCGAGGTGCCGTATGCGCGAGCTGCCTAAGCCGGAGTTCGTGAAGATCGATCCAGCCGCTACCGAAGCAGACTTGATCGCCCGATACGAACTCAAGTCCGGCAAAACCCTGTATCCGGCGCAGGTCGAACGGCTATTCATCGACCAGGTCGCCTACGCCACCTCTCGTCTACAGATGGCCATTCAGAACGCTGGAGAGCAGCTGTTGGTCCGCTTTTCCAATGGTCCGATCCTCGACTACTTGGGCGAACTGGTCGCGACCCCTCGACTTCTGGCCCAACCGGCTCGCTGCATGCTGCGCTTCAGCATGGCTACTGTGCGGTCACAGCCACTGGTGATCGCTGCAGGCACTCGCGTCAGCACCCAGGATGGCAAGTTGAGCTTCGCTACCAATCAGGATTCCGTAATCGTTCCAGGACAGCCGCAGGTCAGTGTTGCGGCGACCTGCTTGACGGCTGGGGTCCAGGGCAATGGTTGGGCGATTGGTCAAATCAATGTCATCAGCAACAGCCCCTTGGCCGGGCTGGTTGCCAACAACACGACAGTGACCGCTGAAGGCTTTGAAGATGAGGGTGACGAACGTTATCGCGAGCGGATCATCCTGGCCCCTGAAGCCTTCAGCAACGCCGGTAGCCGTGGCGCTTACCGCTATCACACACTTGCAGTTCACCAATCAATCATCGATGTGGCAGTACACGGCCCTCATGAGGGACAGCAAGACGGTCATGTCGCGCTGTATCCACTGACTAGCACGGGCCTACCGTCGGCCGAACTGCTGGAGCAGGTAAAGAGCCATGTAAGTGCCGAAAAGGTCCGTCCGCTCTGCGACACGGTTCATGCCCTCACTCCCATCGAAGTCGCTTACATCATCAAAGCGCGGCTGACGTTCTACGATACTGCCGAACAGGGCGAGGTAATGGCTGCGGTGCAGCGGGCCGCCGAGCGTTTCGCTGCCGACAGACGATCCAAGCTGGGGCAAGACCTGGTGCGCGAGCAACTGATTGCCACCCTGCAGGTCGCGGGTGTGTATAGGGCAGATCTAGAGTTGCCTGCGGGCTTGGGTGAGCTGCAGGGCAACGCATGGGCGAACTGCACGGCTATTCAGCTGATTCCAGCGGGGGTGGCCATTGGCTAAACAGCAGCTACCTCCTGCGCTTGCCGGTGACGAACGCTTCGCCATGCTGTGCGAGCTCTTGGACGAAAGCATGGCAGAGGTCGATCTCGACGCGATGCTGGTCTATTTGGTTGACCTGGTTAAACCAGCGCTGCTGCCGGTGCTAGCGCACCAGTTCTCCATGCTGGATGAGGCGGCTTGGTTGCTGGCCGAGTCGACCACCGCACGTCGCAACCTGATCAAGCACTCCGTCGAGCTGCACCGTTACAAGGGCACGCCCTGGGCTGTCCGCGAAGTCATCAGGCTACTCGGCTTCGGCGAGATCACCTTGCAGGAGGGCTTAAACAGCAAAGTCCACGACGGCTCGATCTTTCGGGATGGCCGCTATGTGCATGGAGATCCGTCCTCTTGGGCCGTTTACCGGGTTTTCCTCAAACGCCCGATTACCAATGACCAGGCTGTCCTACTCAGGCGCCTTCTACTTTACGTCGCTCCGGCGAGATGCCGCCTGATGTCTCTCGACTACCAGGCTGTTGCCATCCGCCACAACGGCGAGGCCCGCCGCGACGGTCAATACAATCACGGGAGCAGTTGATGGCCGACTTACCAGAGCGCGAAGAGTGGACCCCAGGTATCTACCAGATTGAAACCTCTGATCCAGTACTCGGGGGGCCGGATGGCGTTGATAACCGACCCGCTAAGGATTTGGCAAACCGCACTCGCTGGCTCAAGGGTCAGTTCGAAAAGCTGATCAATGGCGTTGTCGCAGCCGGCAAAGCAACTCAACTGGCTACAGCTCGGGCTTTCAAGGTCACAGGTGCTGCGTCGGGATCTGTGGCATTCGATGGCAGTGCGGATGTGGCGTTGAACCTGACGCTGTCTGACAGCGGGGTAGCGCCAGGCTACTACACGCTACTCGGGGTGAATCGCCAGGGGCTGGTCATCGATGGGAAGAGACCCACTTCTCTGGTTGACCTGGGGATCAATGATGCCCTGCTACTGACGGGAGGTACGATGCACGGCCCGGTGATCATGTCAGGGGCCAATAGCATTTATGTACAACCTCGTGTTGGGGAGTCATGGGCGGGCGGTTTCCTGACTGCAAGCGCGGACTTGGCACGTATCCAGGGAGGGATCGGTTTCTCCGGCCAAGGCGAGACCCTCCAGAATATCTACTTAGGACTTGGCGCTTCGCCTTGGAACGCTGGGCCAGGTATACGCATCACTTCTGCGGGAGTCGTAGTAGAAGGCCCCATCAATGGCGTAGGTAGCGGCCTCACAGGCGTGCCATGGACATCTCTCATCAATGTGCCCAAGACGCTGCCTGGGTTGGGCGTTCTGTTTGCCACTCAACCTGAGGCTGAGATTGGGGTAGAGAGCAGCAAGCCCATGAGTGCTTTGAGGGTTTCTCAGGCCATTGCTGCGAAAGTTGTCCAAGCTACTGAAAGCGCTCTTGGGATTGCTGCAGTCGCGTCGCAGACGGACCTCAATGCGGGCACGAACGACTCCAGGTTCGTCACCGCGAAAAAACTTACCGCTTGGCTGTCTACAAAGCTGATTCAGGCGAGCTACACCGCTGCCGGGATTGTGAGCTTTGCCAACGCCGATGAGCTGATCAACTCCAACCTAGAGACGAAGGTATTAAGCCCGGCCGTCGTGAAGTATGGCTTTGCGATGCTCAATGCTCGCAACGGGTACATCGCGTTCCCTTCTTGGTTGGGCGGTTTCATCATTCAGTGGGGATCGGCCACGATTCCAGCTACGACGACAGACGTTGCCTATCCCCTGACTTACCCCAACGCGGAGTTTGTCACCCTAGCCAATGCATCCAACGCGACAGTTGGGCTGGATGGCGTGGAGATCAACTACGCCGAGACCGGCTTTTTCAGGGCGACGATTGTTTCTGCGAATGGCGCGGCAAACCAGGTCCCCGGAACCTTCAAGTTCGTTTCGTTTGGACGATAGGAGCACAGCCATGACGTTCTATGTGACAACTCGTGAGAATGGCGACATCGCCACAAGGCATATCAAGGGGCTGGGGCAGTTGCCCAGCAATGCAATCCAGCTGGATGAAACCGACTGGATACGACTCACCCAGGAGAACGACGGTATCTGGTCCTGGGACGGCCAAACCCTGGTGAAGCGCCCGCATCCTGTCGTTGAGGGGGCGATAGAGGACTTGATCGCCAGAACGCGCTACGCGCATGAGATCGCTGGAATTCTGGTCGATGACTGGAAGATCAGCACAAGCCGTGAAGGGCAGGCGCTGGTGGCCGGTGCCACGATTCAGGCGATGCTGGAGCCCAACTGCCGAATCCAGTGGAAAACGATTGAGGGATTTACCGAACTGGATGCGGCGCAGATCATCAGGATCGCGGTGGCTGTTCGCTCACATGTCCAGGCTTGCTTTGACAGAGAGTCGGTGTTGCTGGCCACTTACAACGCAGGCACGTTTGACGAAACCATGTTGACAGAGGGGTGGCCCTGATCGAGGACGTACACAAGGGCCACTCTCTTTTCACAATTCCTTTGCAGTTCATGCAAAGGAATGCTTTCGCATTTATCGCGCAGCGGAAGGATCAGTTTTCGCGCGCGGCATCAGTCTCGCTCTTCAGCAGCGCAGTTCCCCGCCCCCCTTCCCCCTTGGATAGAACATAGACGAAGGCATTGAACTTCCGGTGCAAAGGATCAACAGCAGAAACAGGCTCAGGGATGTAGGCGTCTAAAAGGGCCTGCAACTTCCTAATCGCGCTGCCACCCATACCATTAACGTCTTGACTTTCCAGTGCCATTCGAGCGGAACCGATGATCATCGGGGTGTCATCGCCTGGAAAGCCGTAGTCGGTGAGCAGCTCGCGAATGCTGGCTTCGATCGCTGGTGGCACGCCGTCGTCACCCAATAGATCCGCTTTGTTCAGGAACACCACGATGTGGTGTATACCGAGCATCTGGCAAAGGAGCACATGATCACGGGTTTGTGGTGTCGGGCCTTGCGTGGCCGAACATACCAGTATCGCGCCATCCATGCGCGGCGCACCGGTAATCATGCTGGTTTCATAGTCAATGTAGCGAGGGAAGTCCATATGAATGTAATGACGGCTGTTCGACTCATACTCGACGCGGGAAAAACTGATACCGACACCATTGACACTTTTTACTGCGGCGTCATTGACTGCCTCGACACTCAACCCTGACAGCGCCGCTGTCAGGGTGGTCTTGCCATGGTCGTTTTGACCAATCGTGCAAATGTGGATGCGCCGCTGCGTGGCCTTTGAGCTGTGCACGATGACCGGTCCTCCGCTGCTACCCTGAACGTCTTAGGTGCCTATTCAATGCGCGGTTTCGATTAGCGTCTACTGACAAAAATGCCAGGTATCCATCAACGGGTCATTCTTGTTCAGCAAACGCCGCCTGCGAGTCCCACCCGCCCCCCAACGCCGCGATCAACTGCACGCTGGCCACCAGTCGCCCCTGCATCAGGTTGAGCACGCTGCGTTCGTTGCTAAGCGCGGTGGTCTGTACGTTGACCACGTCCAGGTAGGCGATCAGCCCGGCCTTGTACTGGTTGTTGGTCAGGCGCAGGGATTCGCGGGCTGCGGCCAGGGCTTCGCTGCGCACCTGGGCTTCGTCCTGGTAGACCTTGAGCTGTACCAGGTAGTTTTCCACTTCCTTGAAACCGTCGAGCACGGTCTGCCGGTACTGGGCCACGGTCTGGTCGTAAACCGCTTCGCTGCGGTCGATTTCGGCGGCACGCTGGCCGCCGTCGAACAGGGTCATGGCCAGTTGCGGGCCAACCGACCAGAAGCGGTTCGGCAGGCTGATCCAGTCGCTGAAGCTGCTGCTGCTGTAGCCGCCGCTCATGCTCAGGGTCAGGTCCGGGAAGTAGGCGGCGCGGGCCACGCCAATGCTGGCGTTGGCCGACATCACGTTGCGTTCGGCCTTGGCGATGTCCGGGCGGCGCTCGAGCAGTTGCGAAGGCAAAGCCAGCGGCACCTGCGGTAGTGCCGGGATGGCCTGGCTGTCGGCCAGGGCGAACTCGGCCGGGGCCTTGCCCAGCAAGACGGCGATGGCGTTTTCCAGTTGCGCGCGCTGCCACACCAGGTCGATCAGGTCGGCCTGGGTGCTTTTGAGCTGGGTCTGCGCCTGGGCTACCGCGTCCTTGCCCGAGACTCCGGCTCGGTACTGGTTCTCGGTCATTTTCAGTGAACGTTCGTAGGCCTCGACGGTAGCCTCGAGCAGACGCTTCTGCTCGTCGATCACCCGTAGTTGCAGGTAGTTCTGCACCAGCTCCGACTGCAGGCTCAGGCGGATCGCCGCCATGTCGGCGAGGCTGGCCTGGGCGCTGGCCTGGTTGGCGGCCAGGCCGTCGCGCAGCTTGCCCCACAGGTCGGCCTCCCAGCTCACGCCCAACTGGGTGTTGTAGGTGTTGCGGATGCCGCTGCTGTTGTTGCTCAGGCTCGAACTGGAACTGCCGGTGCCCTGGCTTGAGCGGGACTTGCCGGCCGACAGGTCAAGGCTTGGGAACAGTGCACCCCGGGCACTGCGCACCAGGGCCTGGGACTGGCGGTACTGGGCTTCATACTGGGCGACGGTCTGGTTGCCGGCGTTGAGCTGCTCGACCAGGCCGTTGAGCTGGGCGTCACCGTACAACTCCCACCAGGCACCACGGGCGATGGCGTCCGAGGGGTTGGCCTGGGTCCAGCCTTCGGCGTGCTTGAACGCCACTGGCGCCGGCGTCTCGGGGCGCTGGTAGTCCGGGCTCAGGGTACAGGCGCTGAGCATCGCCAGGCACAGGGCCGAGGCCAGCAGGCGCGAGCCACGGGTAGCCAGCAGCGGCTGCAGCGAACGGTCGGAAAGAAGCGGACGTCGGGTCATAGCGGGGTTTCCAAAGCAGCGTCGGTACGCACGCCGCGCCAGCGGTTGAAGCGATGGCGCAAGCGGTCCAGATAGAGGTAGACCACCGGGGTGGTGTAAAGCGTGAGGATCTGGCTAAAGACCAGCCCGCCGATGATGGTCAGGCCCAGGGGCTGGCGCATTTCGGCGCCTTCGGCGTGGCTGAGCAGCAGCGGCAAGGCGCCGAGGATGGCCGCCAGGGTGGTCATCAGGATCGGCCGCAGGCGCAGCAGGCAGGCACAGCGGATCGACTCCTCCGGGCTCAGCTGTTCGTGGCGCTCCAGTTGCAGGGCCAGGTCGATCATCATGATCGCGTTCTTCTTCACCACGCCGATCAGCAGGAACAGGCCCAGCAGGGAGATCAGGCTGAACTCGCTGCCAACCACATACAAGGTGAGCAAGGCTCCTACCCCGGCCGATGGCAGGGTCGAGAGGATGGTCAGCGGGTGAATGTAGCTTTCGTAGAGGATGCCCAGCACCAGGTACACCGCCAGCAAGGCGCCGAGGATCATGAACGGCTGACCCTTCTGGCTTTCGGCGAAGGCATCGCCGGTGCCGCCGATCTTGGCGATCACGTCTTCGGGCAAGCCGACCTTGGCCACTGCCCGCTCCACTGCGGCCATGGCCTGGTCCTGGCTGTAGCCTTCGGCGATGTCGAAGTTGATGCTCTCGGAGGCGAACTGGCCTTCGTGACTGACACGGTCGTCAGCCAGGCTGTTCTCGTAGTGGGCGAAGGTCGCCAGCGGCACCCGGGCGCCCTCGGCGGTGATCACCTGGACCTGTTCCAGGGTGCGCGGGTCCTGGGCGTACTTGGGGTTGATCTCCATCACTACCTGGTACTGGTTGAGGCTGTCATAGATGGTCGAGATCTGTCGCTGGCTGTAGGCGTTGTTGAGCACCGAGGTGACCATGCTCATGTCGATGCCCAGGCGCTTGGCCTGTTCGCGGTCGACCACCAGAGTAATCTGCTGGGTGCCGCCACCTTCGCGAGCGTCGATGGCGGTCAGCTCCGGCAGCGCCTTGAACGCTGCGACCACCTTCGGGTACCACTCGCGCAGGGCCGACAACTCGCTGCTTTGCAGGGTGTAGAGGAACTGCGAGGTGCTCTGGTCGCGGCCGCCGCCGAACTGCAGGTCCTGGTCGGCCATCAAGAACAGTCGGCCACCCGGCACCTTGGGCATCTCTTTGCGCAGGCGCTCGATGATCTTCTGCGCCGAGACCTTGCGCTCGCTGATCGGCTTGAGGCGCACCAGCACCATGGCGTTGTTGGTGCCGCTGTTGCCACCGATGAAGCCGGCGACGCTCTCCACCGCAGGGTCGGCCAGCAAGGCGCGGCGGTAGATTTCCATCTTCGGCTGCATGACCTGGAACGACAGGCCGTCGTCGCCGCGGACAAAGCCCATCAGCTGGCCGGTATCCTGCTGCGGCAGGAAGGTCTTGGGCACCACCACGTACAGGGCGATGTTGACCGCGATGGTCACCAGCAGGCTCAGTACGGTCAGGCGTCGATGACGCATGACCCAGTCCAGACTGCGCCCGTAGCCGGCCATCATGCGCTGGTTGAGCTGCTCGCTCCAGCGCTGCAGGCGGGTCTGTTCGCCCTCTGGCTGGGCCTTGAGCCAGCGCGCGCAGAGCATCGGCGTGAGGGTCAGGGACACCAGCAAGGACACCAGGATCGCCACCGCCAGGGTGATGGAGAACTCGCGGAACAGCGAGCCGACAATGCCGCCCATGAACAGGATCGAGACGAACACCACCACCAGCGACAGGTTCATCGACAGCAAGGTGAAACCGACTTCCTTGGAGCCCATGTAGGCGGCGCGCATCGGCGGCACGCCGTCGTCGATATGCCGGGAGATGTTCTCCAGCACCACGATGGCGTCATCGACCACCAGGCCCGTGGCAAGAATCAGCGCCATCAGCGACAGGTTGTTCAGCGAAAAGCCGCACAGGTACATGGCGGCGAAGGTGCCCACCAGGGACACCGGTACCGCCAGGGTCGGGATCAGCGAGGCGCGCAGGTTACCGAGAAACAGAAACACCACCAGGATCACCAGGACCACGGCGATGATCAGGGTGTGCTCGGCTTCTGCGAGGGTCGCCTTGATCACCGGCGAGCGGTCCATGGCCACGTCCAGTTTGACGCTGGCGGGCATAAGCGACTCCAGGGCCGGCAACTGCTCCTTGATCTTGTTCACGGTCTCGATGATGTTGGCGCCGGTCTGGCGGTTGATCACCAGCAGCACCGCGTCCTGGTCGTTGAAGAAACCGCTGTTGTAGCGGTTCTCCACCGCGTCGCTGACCTTGGCCACATGGCTCAGGCGCAGCACCGCGCCGTCCTGGTAGCGAATCACCAGCGGTTCGTAGTCCTTGGCTTTCTCCAACTGATCGTTGGCCTGCACCTGCCAGTTGCGCTGGCCGTCTTCGATAAAGCCCTTGGGCCGACGCTGGTTGGCGTTGGCGATGGTCTGGCGCACGTCATCCAGGGCCACGCCATACTGGTTGAGCAACTGCGGTTCGAGCTCGACGCGCACCGCCGGCAGCGAACTGCCGCCGATCTGCACCTCACCTACCCCCGGCACCTGGGACAGGCTCTGGGACAGAATGGTCGAGGCCAGGTCGTACAGCTGGCCCTTTTGCAGCACGCTGGAGGTCAGTGCCAGGACCATGATCGGCGCCTGGGACGGGTTGAATTTCTTGTAGGTGGGCATGCTGCGCATGCCACTGGGCAGCAGGTTGCGCGAGGCGTTGATCGCCGCCTGTACCTCACGCGCGGCGGCATCGATGTCGCGGCCCTGGTCGAAGCCGAGGATCACCCGGGTCGAGCCCTGGCTGGAGCCGCTGGTCAGGGTGGTGACCCCGGAGATTGCCCCCATCGAGCGTTCCAGCGGCGTGGCCACGGTCGCCGCCATGACCTCGGGGCTGGCGCCCGGTAGGTTGGCCTGGACCACGATCACAGGGAATTCGATCTGTGGCAACGGCGCCACCGGCAACAGGCCGAAGCTGACGCCCCCGAGCAGCATGATCGCCAGGCTCAGCAGCATGGTCGCCACCGGACGGCGGATGAACGGTGCGGACAGGTTCATGGCTTGGCCTGCACCACGGCATCAGGCTCGCGGCGCCAGCGCCGCGCCAGGCGATCGAAGTACAGATAGATGACCGGTGTGGTGAAAAGCGTCAGCACCTGGCTGACCAGCAACCCGCCGACCATCACCAGGCCCAGTGGTTGGCGCAACTCGGCGCCGGAGCCGGTGGCGAGCATCAACGGGATGGCGCCGAACAACGCCGCCAGGGTAGTCATCAGGATCGGCCGAAAGCGCAGCAACGCCGCCTGGTAGATGGCCGCCTCGGGGGCCATGCCCTGGTTGCGTTCGGCTTCAAGGGCGAAGTCGATCATCATGATCGCGTTCTTCTTGACGATGCCGATCAGCAGGATGATGCCGATGATGGCGATCATGCCCAGGTCGTTACCGGAGAGGATCAGCGCCAGCAAGGCCCCGACCGCCGCCGACGGCAAGGTCGAGAGGATGGTCACCGGGTGGATGTAGCTCTCGTAGAGCACGCCAAGCACGATGTACATGGTCACCACTGCCGCCAGGATCAGCAGCAAGGTGCTCGACAGCGAGGCCTGGAAGGCTTCGGCCGCGCCCTGGAAGCGGGTTTGCACGCCCACCGGCATACCGATGTCCTGCTGTACCTGCTCGATGACCTTGACCGCTTCGCCCAGGGCCACGCCGTCACCGAGGTTGAACGACATCATTACCGCCGGGAACTGGCCTATATGGGCAATCGCCAGCTGCGCCTGGCGCTGCTCGATGCGCGCCAGGCTCGACAGGCGCACCTGGCCGCCATCGCTGGCCTTGACGTGAATCTGCTCCAGCACCTGCGGGCCGATGCTCGACGCAGCCTCGGCCTGCAGCACCACGCGGTACTGGCTGGCCTGGGTGTAGATGGTCGAGATCTGCCGCTGGCCGAAGGCGTCGTACAGGGCGTTGGTGATGTCGGCGACGTTGATGCCCAGGCGGCTGGCGGCGTCGCGGTCGATCACCAGGTACACCTGCAGGCCCTTGTCCTGTAGGTCGCTGGCGACATCGGTCAGCTCCGGGCGCTGCTGCAGGGCATCGACCAGCTTGCCGCTCCACTGCGCCAGCAGCTCGGCATCAGGCGATGACAGGCTGAACTGGTACTGGGTACGGCTGACCCGGTCCTCGATGCTCAGATCCTGCACCGGCTGCATGAACAGGCGAATGCCAAGCAGTTTGTCGACTTCCGGCTGCAGCCGGGCAATCACCTGGGCGGCAGTCAGGTCGCGCTCGCCATGGGGCTTGAGGTTGATCAGCAGGCGGCCGCTGTTGAGCGTGGCGTTGTCGCCATCCACGCCGATATAGGACGACAGGCTCTGCACCGCCGGGTCCTTGAGAATCACTGCGCTAAGCTGCTGCTGGCGCTGGCTCATGGCTGTGAACGACACCGACTGCGGCGCCTCGGAAATACCCTGGATCACCCCGGTGTCCTGCACCGGGAAAAAGCCCTTGGGCACCACCAGGTACAGCAGCACGGTCAGGCCCAGGGTGGCCACGGCCACCAGCAGGGTCAGCGGCTGGTGCCTGAGCACCCACTGCAGGCCACGGCCGTAGTAGTCGATCATCCAGTCGATCCAGGCACCGCTGGCCCGGTAGAAGCGCCCCTGCTCTTCCTCCTTGGGCTCACGCTTGAGCAAGCGCGCGCACATCATTGGCGTCAGGGTCAGCGACACCACCAGGGAAATCAGGATCGCCACCGCCAGGGTAATGGCGAACTCGCGGAATAGCCGGCCAACCACATCGGCCATGAACAGCAGCGGGATCAGCACCGCGATCAGCGAGAAGGTCAGCGAGATCAGGGTAAAGCCGATTTGCCGGGCGCCCTTGAGCGCTGCCTGCATCGGCGTTTCGCCCTCTTCGATATGCCGCGAGATGTTTTCCAGCATGACGATGGCATCGTCGACCACAAAGCCGGTGGCGATGGTCAGCGCCATCAGCGTCAGGTTGTTGATCGAAAAGCCGGCCAGGTGCATCACCGCGAAGGTGCCGATCAGCGACAGCGGCACAGCCACCGATGGAATGATCGTGGCGCTGACCCGGCGCAGGAACACGAAGGTGACCATCACCACCAGGGCAATGGCGATCAGCAGCTCATGCTGGACGTCCTTGACCGAGGCGCGGATGGTCTGGGTGCGATCGGTGAGTACCGTGACGTCCAGGCCCGCCGGCAGGTTGTCGGTGATCGACGGCAGCATGGCCTTGATCCGGTCGACCACCTCGATGACGTTGGCCCCGGGTTGGCGCTGGATGTTCAGCAGCACCGCCTGGTTCTGGTTGGCCCAGGCCGCCAGGCGCTCGTTCTCGGCGCCATCGACGATCTCGGCGACGTCCTTGAGGCGCAGCGGCGCGCCGTTGTTGTAGGCGAGGATGAGGTTGGCGTATTCCTCGGGCGAGCGCAGCTGGTCGTTGGCATCGAGCATCGAGACCCGGGTCGGGCCGTCGAAGTTGCCTTTGGGCTGGTTGACGTTGGAGGCACCGATCAGGCTGCGCACGTCGGCCAGGTTGAGCCCGGCTGCGGCCAGGGCGTCGGGGTTGACCTTGATCCGCACCGCCTGGCGCTGGCCGCCGGCGATGCTGACCATGCCGACGCCGCCGATCTGGGCGATTTTTTGCGCGACCCGGGTGTCGACCAAGTCGTTGAGCTTGGGCAGCGGCATGGTTTGCGAGGCAATCGCCAGGGTCAGCACCGGGGTGTCGGCCGGGTTGACCTTGTTGTACACCGGCGGTGCCGGCAAGTCGCTGGGCAACAGATTGCTGGCAGCGTTGATCGCCGCCTGCACCTGTTGCTCGGCCACGTCCATGTTCATGTCCAGGCTGAAGCGCAGGGTCAGCACCGAGGCGCCGCCGGAGCTGGTCGAGGCCATCTGGGTCAGCCCGGGCATCTGCCCGAACTGACGCTCAAGGGGCGCGGTGACCGCACTGGTCATCACCTGGGGGCTGGCGCCGGGGTACAGGGTCATGACCCGGATGGTCGGGTAATCGACCTGGGGCAAGGCCGCCACGGGCAGCATCTTGTAGGCGATCAGGCCAGCCAGGACGATGGCCAGCATGCTCAGGGTGGTCGCCACCGGGCGCAGGATGAACAGCCGCGAGAGGTTCATGCGCCGGCCTTGCCCTGTGCGCCATTAACGGCCGAGGCTTCCTTCTTGTCCTGGCCCTGCAGGTGCTGGCCTGGGGTGACCGGTACTTCGGCGCTGTCGTTGACCACCTCGACGTCACTGCCATCGCGCAGGCGGTCGGTGCCTTCGAGCACCACTCGCTCGCCCTTGGCCAGGCCTTCGCTGACCACCGTGAGGTCGCCATCACTGGCACCCAGCTTGAGCTTGCGGATACGCACCCTGTTGTCGCCTTCCATGACATAGACGAACGAGCCGTCGGTACCGAACTGGATCGCCGCCGAGGGCGCCAGCACTACCCCCTTCAAGGTGTCGGCCAACAGCCGCACGTTGACGAACTGGTTGGGGAACAGCGCCTCGTCCTGGTTCTCGAAATAGGCCTTGAACTTCAGGGTGCCGGTGGTGGTGTCGATCTGGTTGTCGAGGCTGCGCAGCACGCCGAGCGCCTGTTGCTTGATGTCGCTGCGGTCCCAGGCCTCGACGGGCAACTGGGCACCGCTGCGGTAGCGAGCCAGCACGGCGTTGAGTTCCGATTCGGGCAAGGTGAAGGCCACGGTGATCGGCTGGGTCTGGGTGATGACCACCAGTGCGGTGGCGTCGTTGGCTGCCACCAGGTTGCCGAGGTCGAGCTGGCGCAGGCCCAGGCGGCCGCTGATGGGCGCGCGGATGCGGGTGAAGTCGAGGTTGAGCTTGGCGTCACCGACCGCCGCCTGGTTGGTCTTGATCGTGCCCTGGTACTGGCCGACCAGCGCCTGCTGGGTGTCGAGGGTCTGCTTGGCGATACTGTCTTCGGCGTACAAGCCTTTATAGCGCTGCAGGTCGAGCTGGGCGTTCTTCAATTGCGCCTGATTCTGCGCCAGGGTGCCTTCGGCCTGCTGCAGGGCGATCTGGTAGCTGCGCGGGTCGATCTCGGCCAGCAGCTCGCCAGCCTTGACCTTCTGCCCTTCATGGAAGTTGACCTTGACCAGCTCGCCGCCCACCCGACTGCGCACGTTGACGGTGTTGGTGGCGGTAACGGTGCCGAGGGCTTTCAGATAAACCGGGAAATCCCCCACGATGGCCGGCTCGACCCGTACCGGCACGGGCCCGGCGAAGGCGCCAAAGCCCGGCCGCCCGCCCTTGCCGCCCGCTGCTGCGCCGCCCTTTTGCGCGGCCGGCGACGGCCACAGCCACCAGCACAGGGCCGCGGCCAGCAGCAGGATCAGCAGGCCGACAAGCCAGCGACGAGGGGAACGGGAACGAGAAAGCATGGGTTGATCGACCATTGTGCGGGAACGAATTCTTTTGAGGAGGCTGAACGATAAGCACTGATGAAGGATAAGCAAAGCGCCTTTACCGGCACTTTACCTTGAGCTTACGTTGCTAAAGTAATGAACTATAAATAAAAACGGCCTGAACTATGTCCAGGCCGCAACAACTTTTAGCAATTACTAACAATAATCGCGTCGCCTTCATCGCCGGCAAGGCCGGCTCCCACAGGAACAGCGTACCCAGGACCATTGTGGGAGCTGGCGTTGCCAGCGATGGACTGCGCAGCAGTCCCGACGGGTTTGCTATTACTTCAGAACAGCCAGAGCAGCCTCATAGTTCGGCTCTTCAGCAATTTCGCCAACCAGTTCGCTGTGCAGCACCTTGTCGTTCTCATCCAGCACTACCACGGCGCGGGCAGTCAGACCGGCCAGTGGGCCATCAGCGATAGCTACACCGTAGTTTTCCTTGAACTCAGCGCCACGCAGGGTCGACAGGTTCTGCACGTTTTCCAGACCTTCAGCACCGCAGAAACGCGCTTGCGCGAATGGCAGATCGGCAGAGATGCACAGCACGACAGTGTTGGCGACATCATTGGCCTGGGCGTTGAATTTGCGCACAGAAGTTGCGCAGGTCGGGGTATCGACGCTTGGGAAGATATTCAGCACTTTGCGCTTGCCGGCCAGGGAGGCCAGGGTCACATCGGCCAGGCCTGCACCGACCAGGGAAAACGCAGGTGCCTGGGCGCCCACTTTCGGCAGCTCGCCGTTGACCTGAACCGGGTTGCCTTTAAGAGTCACTTGAGCCATGAACGAAGTCCTTATGCGGGGGTTAAGTAAAGGACCAGAGTTAACCATGAAAGTGCCCGTCTACCTATGGGCCGGTGTTAAATTGTTGAATTGCCAGACAACTTTTGTGGACAATTTTTAGTTGTTCGGGAGCCGATTGCCGGCTCCCGAATCCAGCGGTTCAGCTCAGCAGCGAGTAAACCAGCGCCGAAATGGCCACCAGGCCTACGGCAACGACGAAGACGTTGGACATCTGCCCGCGGTACTTGCTCATGGCCGGCACCTTGCGGATGGCGTACATCGGCATCAGGAACAGGATCGCGGCGATCACCGGGCCGCCGAGGGTCTCGATCATGCCGAGGATGCTCGGGTTGAGGGTGGCGACAATCCAGCAGATGATCAGCATGAAGGCTGCGGTCATGCGGTCCAGAGCCTTGGCGCCCGGACGCTTGCCAGTCTTGACGATCAGGCCCTTGAGGCCTTCGCTGGCGCCGATGTAGTGGCCCAGAAACGACTTGGCGATGGCGATGAAGGCGATCAGCGGCGCGGCAAAGGCGATGGTCGGGTTGCTGAAGTGGTTGGCCAGGTACGACAGGATCGACAGGTTCTGCGCCTTGGCTTCGGCCAGTTGCGCAGGGGTCAGGGTCAATACGCAACTGAACACGAAGAACATCACCATGGCCACCATCAGCAGGTGGGCGCGGCACAGGATCTGCCCGCTGCGCTCATCGGCGTGCACGCCATAGCGGCGTTTCTGGTCAACGGCAAAGGCCGAGATGATCGGCGAATGGTTGAACGAGAAGACCATCACCGGGATCGCCAGCCACAGGGTGTGCAGGAACGCCGAGCCCGAGGGCATCTGGGTCGCGGTGGTGAGGATGCCGCCGCTCCAGTGCGGGATCAGGAACACCGCGAGGAACGCCAGGGCGACAATGAACGGATAGACCAGCCAGCTCATGACCTTGACCGTGGCCTGCTCGCCGCAGCGCACGATGGCTAATAGGCCAAGGATCAGCACGAACGACAACACCGCACGCGGGGGTGGCTCGATGTGCAACTGGTGCTCCATGAAGCTGCCAACGGTGTTGGTCAGGGCCACGCTGTAGATCAGCAGGATCGGGAAAATGGCGCAGAAGTACAGCAGGGTGATCAGCGCACCGGCACTGATACCAAAATGCTCTTCGACCACGTCGGTGATGTCGGCGCCGTCACGCCCGGAGAGCACGAAGCGGGTCAGGCCGCGGTGTGCATAGAAGGTCATCGGGAAGGCCAGCAGCGCCAGGATCAGCAGCGGCCAGAAGCCGCCGAGACCGGCGTTGATTGGCAGGAACAGGGTTCCGGCGCCGATTGCCGTGCCAAACAGACCCAGCATCCAGGTCGTGTCCTGACGGGCCCAGCTGCCGAGGGCGGCGGGGGTCGATTCGAAGCGTTGTTCAACGCTTGGGGCCTGCTCATTCATCCGGGTGCAACTCCACTCGCAAGACTGCAACAGAGCTGAGAGTGGCGAAACAGACGCTTCGCCCCTCTTAGCCACACAAAGAGGGGCGCGATTGTGCGCCGTTTGGTTGCACTTGCAAAGCCCTGGCCGAGGAGTGGTTGCACCTTGGGTTAAAAGCATCGCGGGGCAAGCCCGCTCCCACAGGGTCTGGATGACCTCTGTGGGAGCGGCGATGCGGCGACCCGACTTGCCCCGCGATAGATTTTGCTTATTGAACCGCAGCGAACGCCTTGGCCACCTGCTGCAGGTTATCCGGACGCAGGCCCGCCATGCACACCCGGCCGCTGTCGATCAGGTACACGCCGAACTCGTCTCGCAGGCGACGCACCTGCTCGACGCTGAAGCCGGTGTAGCTGAACATGCCGCGCTGGCGCAGGAAGAACTGGAAGTCCTGGCCCGGCAGCAGCTCGCCCAGGGTGTCGACCAGGGCCTGGCGCATGTCGAGGATGCGCAAGCGCATCTTCTCCACTTCCGCTTGCCACTGGGCGTTCAGCTGGGCATCACCGAGCACCGCCGCCACCAGTTGGGCACCGAAGTTTGGCGGGCTGGAGTAGTTGCGGCGCACGGTGGCCTTGAGTTGGCCGAGCACGCTTTGCGCGCTGTCAGCGTCGTCACAGACCACCGACAAACCGCCGACCCGCTCGCCATACAGCGAGAAGATTTTCGAGAACGAGTTGCTCACCAGGCACGGCACGCCGGCACGGGCCACTTCGCGAATGGCGTAGGCGTCGTCCGCCAGGCCTTCACCAAAGCCCTGGTAGGCGATGTCGAGGAACGGGATCAGCTGGCGCGCCTTGAGCACTTCGATCACCTGTTGCCATTGGTTCTGGCTCAGATCGACCCCGGTCGGGTTGTGGCAGCACGGGTGCAGCAGGACGATGCTGTTGGGCGCCAGGCCCTGCAGGGTGGCGAGCATGGCGTCGAAGTCCAGGCCGCGGGTGGCCTGGTCGAAGTACGGGTAGGTGTTGACCGTAAAACCTGCGCCTTCGAAGATCGCCCGGTGGTTGTCCCAGGTCGGATCGCTGACCCAGACCTGCGATGCGGGGAAGTAACGCTTGAGGAAGTCGGCGCCGACCTTCAGCGCGCCAGAGCCACCCACCGTCTGCACGGTGGCCACGCGGCCGCCTTCAACTGCCGGGTGGCCTGCGCCGAACAACAGCGCCTGGATCGCCTGGCGGTAGCTGTTCAGGCCTTCCATCGGCAGGTACATCGAGGCTTCGTGAGGCTGGGCGGCAAAGCGCTGCTCGGCTTCGCGCACCGCATCCAGCTGTGGCACCACGCCTGCGGCATCGTAATACAGGCCGATACTCAGGTTGACCTTGGCGGCGCGCGGGTCGGCCTTGAAGGTCTCCATCAGGGAGAGAATCGGATCGCCGGCATAGGCATCGACATGTTTGAACACAGCGCACAGCTCCTTGGGTCAGGACAATTCGGAGTAAAAGCTGTGTCGAGGATACCTGTACCGGGGGCAGAGGAACATTACCCTGGGTGCAACTGATTAGTGCATGGGTGCACAGTGGTCGGTGGTGGCCGCATCGCGGGACAAGTCGAGGCGTCGCACCGCCGCTCCCACCCCTACCCGGCCAATGCCTGCAATTGTTCAAGCTCTGCCACAGTCAGGGTCACCCCGACCTTCGCCGACTGCTCGCGCTCACGGTAGCGCCGTTCACCCGGCATGCGCTGCAAGCCCACTGCCTGCATCTGCCGCACCAGTTCACGGCTGCGCTCGGCAAAGCGGTTGCCTTCGGCCTTGCTCGGGTCAATGACGATGATCAACTGCCCGGTCCAGGGGGTCTTCGCCCCCGGGTGCTGCGACCAGTCGAACTCGAAAGAGAAGTGGCCACCGGTCAGCGCCGCCGCCAGCAGTTCGACCATCATCGACAGCGCCGAACCCTTGTGCCCGCCAAACGGCAGTAAGGCGCCGCCGTCGAGAATCGCCTGGGGATCGCAAGTCGGCTCACCCTTGTTGTCCACGCCCATGCCTTCAGGCAGCCGTTCACCCTTGCGCGCGGCGATCTGCACATCGCCATGGGCTATGGCGCTGGTGGCCATGTCGAAGACGATCGGGTCGCTGCCGGCACACGGCGCGGCGAAGGCTATGGGGTTGGTGCCGAACAAGGGTTGATGGGCGCCATGGGGCACCACGCAGGTCATGCTGTTGACCACGCTCAGGGCCACCAGGCCTTCATCAGCGAAGGGCTCGACGTCTGGCCACAAGGCGGCGAAGTGGTGCGAGTTGTGAATCGCCAGCACAGCAATCCCGGCGCTGCGGGCTTTTTCTACCAGCAAGCTGCGGGCCGCCGCCAGGGCCGGTTGGGCAAAACCGCCACCGGCATCGACGCGCACATAGCCACTGGCGACGTCTGTCACTTCAGGCACGGCCTGGCCGTTGACCCAGCCGCTGGCCAGGGTCGAGACATACCCGGGAATACGGAACACACCATGGCTGTGAGCGCCATCGCGTTGGGCGCTGGCGCAGTTGAACGCCAGAGCCTGGGCCACCGCCTGGCTGCAACCATGACGGACAAAAATGCGCTGCAACAAGGCCTGCAAGTCGGCAAAGGCAATCTGCGCGACAGCAGTGTCGGGACGTGCGGACATCTGAAGCTCCCTTATTGGAATTGGAATGGGCGACAGCGATGGACAATGCCTTGACTTTCCTCTTGTGACAGCAAACTGTCAAATATTGACTTGATGACAGAAAACATTCATTTTCTGTTTCCACGTGCCACTGCCTTCGAGTATCGCCCTGTGAGCCAACCGATCAAACAGCGCCTGGAACACAGCCTGCAGCACGCAGCGGCGTCCGGGCGCAAGATCGCCAGCCACATGCTCGCCAACCTCACCGACCTGCCTTTCGAAACCTCCGCAAGCCTTGCAGCAAAAATCGGCGTCAGCGAGTCGAGTGTCGGGCGCTTCTGCCGCTCGCTGGGCTACGAACACCTCAAGGCGCTCAAACACGACCTTAAAGACGACCTGGGCGAAGGCCCCTGGCTGGTTGGTGATCGCCTGCAAGAGTTTCGCCAGCAGCACGGCCAGGATGCCGCCGGCCTGGCCCGCAGCCTGGAGCAGGAAGTCGGCGCGCTGGTGCGGGTTTACGAGTACAGCCGCACCCCGACCTGGCAGGTGGTCAGCCAACGTCTGGCGCAGCGGCGCAAGGTGTTCGTCGCAGGTTTTCAGACCGAGCGCGGCATCGCCCAGTGCATGGTCCACTTGCTGCAATACCTGCGCGACGGCGTGCAGGTGGTCGACGGCAGTGCCGGGCATTTTGGCGAGGTGCTGCTCAGTGATCCGGCCGACTGCGCCCTGGTGGTGTTCGAAGCGCGCCGTTACTCGCGCCATGCCCTGACCTTGTGCCGCAAGGCGCACGCTGCGGGCATTGCCGTCACCCTGGTGACCGACACGTTTTGTGACTGGGCCGATGCCAACGCCAGTGAGGTGTTTCGCATCCCTACCGAATTCAATCTGTTCTGGGAGTCCACCGCGACGATGCTGTCGTGGGTACACCTGATGGTCAACGAGGTCTGCAAGAAGCTAGGACCGGATGTTGAAAAACGCTTGGAAGCAACTGCAGCTCTACACAACGAATTCGTTGGCTACACGTCAACGAGCAAACAATAGCAAGAGTGCAAACAACAGATCGAGGTGTGTCATGAAACCTGTTATCCGCTTCGCAGGGGCTTGCGCCCTGCTGCTCGCCGGCTCGACCATGGCCCAGGCCGAAACCCTGAAGATCGCCACCGAAGGCGCCTACCCCCCGTTCAACTACGTCGATTCGGATAACAAACTGCACGGCTTCGACGTCGACATCACCCATGCCCTGTGCGAGCAGATGAAAGTCGAATGCACCCTGGTGGCCCAGGACTGGGAAGGCATCATCCCGGCCTTGATGGCCAAGAAGTACGACGCCGTAGTGGCCTCGATGATCAATACCGAAGAGCGACGCAAGAAGATCGCCTTCACCAACCACTACTACAAGACCCCCTTGTCGGTAGCCGTGGCCAAGGACAGTGAAATCACCGACGCACAGACCGACTTCAAGGGCTACACGGTCGGTGCGCAAGCGTCCTCGACCCAGGCCATTTATGCCGAAGACGTGTACGGCAAGGCCGGCGCCGACGTCAAACTCTACCCGACCCTCGACGAAGCCAACGCCGACCTTGCCGCCGGCCGCCTGGACGGGGTGATTGCCGACAAATTCCCGCTGACCGAGTGGCTGGGCAAGGCCGGCAAGGACTGCTGCAAGATCCTTGGCGACGTCAACGGCACCAAGGCCGACGCCTCGATTGCCGTGCGCAAGGAAGACCAGGCCCTGCGCGAGCGTCTGAACACGGCCCTGGACGCCATCGTCGCCAACGGCACCTACCAGAAGATCGCCAGTCGTTACTTCGCCTTCGATATCTATCAGTAAATCTCACGCCCTGTGAGGGACCTGTGGGAGCTGGCCTTGCCAGCGATGCAGACGCCGCGCACTGCCTGACTGCGTGTCGATGCCATCGCCGGCAAGGCCGGCTCCCACAGGGGTGTCTGTCTTGCAAGAGGGTTTGAGCATGCTCGAACAACTGTCACTGCTTTCCTTCGCCAGCGGCGGCTGGGGCCAGGCGTTGCTGGCCGGCGCCCTGGTAACCATTTCCCTGGCCCTGGCCTGCCTGCCCATCGGCCTGCCGCTGGGCCTGGGCGTGGCCCTCGCCGCCCGCTCCTCCAAGCGCTTCCCACGCGCCGCCGCCACGGTGTTCTCCACCGTGTTCCGTGGCCTGCCGGAGTTGCTCACGCTGCTGATCATCTATTACGGCTGCCAGATAGCCGCGCAAAAAATCCTCCTGGCCATGGGCTATGAAGGCGAAGTGCTGATCAACACCTTCCTGGCCGCGATGATTGCCTTCAGCCTGGTGTTCGCTGCGTTCTCCAGCGAGATCTGGCTGGCCGCGTTCAAGACCGTCGCCAAGGGCCAATACGAAGCCTCGGCCGCGCTGGGTCTGAGCAAGGCCACTACCTTTCGCAAGGTGGTGTTCCCGCAACTGGTGCGTATTGCCCTGCCGGGCCTGTCGAACAACTGGCTGTCGCTGCTCAAGGACACCTCGCTGGTGTCGACCATCTCCCTGGTCGACCTGATGCGCCAGACCAACCTTGCGGTCAGCGTGACCAAGGAGCCGATGTTCTTCTACGGTGTTGCCTGCCTGGGTTACCTGCTGTTCTCGGCGCTGTCGGGGCGGGTGTTCACCTTTATCGAACAGTACTTCAGCCGCCATCTGCGGGGGGCACGCACATGAGCTTCGATCAACTGCTGGCGCTGGTGCTCGACCCCGACCTGCTGGAACGCTACGGCCCGCGCTTTATCGACGGCCTGCTGGTGACCGGCAAGCTGGTGGCGCTGTCCTTCACCCTCGGCGCCCTGCTCGGCATGCTGCTGGCCCTGGCCAGGCTGTCGAACAACCTGGTGCTGCAACGCCTGAGCGCCGGCTATATCTACTTCTTCCGCGGCTCGCCGTTGCTGGCCCAGCTGTTCCTGCTGTACTACGGCCTGGGTTCGCTCAAGGGTTTCTGGCAGGAGGTCGGCCTGTGGTGGTTCTTCCGCGATGCCTGGTACTGCACAGTGCTGGCCTTCACCCTCAACACCGCCGCCTACCAGGCCGAGATCTTCCGCGGCAGCCTGTTGGCGGTCGCCCCGGGCCAGTATGAAGCCGCCAAAGCCCTGAGCCTGAAACGCTCGACCACCTTCTTCAAGGTGATCCTGCCGCAGTCGCTGATCGTTGCCATCGGCCCGCTGGGCAACGAGCTGATCCTGATGATCAAGGCCAGTGCCATTGCCTCGCTGGTGACGATCTATGACCTGATGGGCGTGACCAAGCTTGCCTTCTCGCGCAGCTTCGACTTCCAGATCTACCTGTGGGCCGCAGTGCTTTACCTGCTGATCGTCGAGATCGTGCGCCGCAGCCTGAAACACATCGAAGCCCGCCTGGGCCGCCACCTGCGCTGACCGCCTGCTTGTGAGGACCGTTCCAATGCATTGTCAAACCATCGTTCTGGGCGCCGGTATCGTTGGCGTGTGCACCGCCCTGCACCTGCAGGCACGCGGGCGCAAGGTCATCCTCATCGACCGCGAAGAGCCCGGCAGTGGCACCAGCCATGGCAACGCCGGGCTGATCGAGCGCTCCAGTGTCATCCCCTATGCCTTCCCCCGTGAGCTGTCGAGCCTGCTGCGCTATGGCCTGAACCGCCAGCCCGACGTGCGCTACAGCTTCACCCACCTGCCGAAGATCAGCCCCTGGCTGTTCAAGTACTGGAAGAACTCCTCGCCTGCCGGCATTGCCGTGGCGACCCAGGCCATGCTGCCGCTGGTGCAGCGCTGTGTCGAAGAACACGACGCCTTGATCGACGCGGCCGGCCTTGGCGAGCTGGTCAAGGCCAATGGCTGGATCGAGGTGTACCGCAATGAGGGCGCCTACCAAAAGGCCGTGGCCGATGCCCATGCACTGCAAGCCTATGGCTTGAAGTACGAGATCCTCGACCGCCAGCAATTGCACGCACGTGAAGCCGACCTCAGCGACACGGTGGTCGGCGGCATCCACTGGCTCGACCCCAAGACCGTCAGCAACCCCGGCGGCCTGACCCGCGGCTACGCCAAGCTGTTCGTCCAGCGCGGCGGCCAGTTCATTCATGGCGACGCCCGCACCTTGCGCCAGGTCGCCAGCGACTGGCAGGTCGACAGCCGCCAGGGGCCGATCACCGCCCCCGACGTGGTGGTCGCCCTCGGCCCGCAGTCGGCCGAGCTGTTCAAGCCGCTGGGCTACCGCATCCCGCTGGAGATCAAGCGCGGCTATCACATGCATTACCGTGCCCGTGACGGCGCCGAGCTTACGCATTCGATCTGCGATGCCCAGGGCGGTTACGTGCTAGCGCCCATGGCCATGGGCATTCGCCTGACCACCGGCATTGAGTTTGCCGCCAGCAGCGATGCCGCCAACCAGATCCAGTTGCAACGCTGCGAAGCCCTGGCGCGCAAGGTCTTTGCACTCGGCGAGCGGGTCGATGCCGAGCCTTGGCTGGGCCGCCGCCCGTGCCTGCCGGACATGCGCCCGGTAATCGGCCCGGCCGCCCGCCACAAGGGCCTGTGGTTCAACTTCGGTCATGCCCACCACGGCCTGACCCTGGGACCGGTGAGCGGCCGCCTGCTGGCGGAAATGATCACCGGCCAAACTCCATTCACCGACCCTGCGCCTTACCGCGCGAGCCGCTTCGACTGACCGCGGGAGAATAACAATATGACCGCTACTCTGAGCCTTGCTACCCCAACCCCTGCCCCGCAGGCCGACCCGCGCAAGGTCGTGGTGACCGTCGAGGGCCTGAACAAGCATTACGGCGCCTTCCATGTGCTGCGCGACATCAATCTGCAGGTACGCGAGGGCGAGCGCATCGTCCTCTGTGGGCCGTCCGGTTCGGGTAAATCGACGCTGATCCGCTGCATCAACCGCCTGGAAATTGCCGAGCAGGGCAACATCCGCGTCAACGACACCGATCTGGCCCTGACCACCCGCCAGGCCGCCGAGGTACGCAGCGAAATCGGCATGGTGTTCCAGCATTTCAACCTGTTCCCGCACATGAGCGTGCTCGACAACTGCACCCTGGCACCCATGAGCGTGCGCGGCCTGTCGCGCAGGGAAGCCGAAGACCGCGCGCGCTTTTACCTGAGCAAGGTAGGGATCGAGAGCCAGGCCGGCAAATACCCCAGTCAGCTGTCGGGCGGCCAGCAGCAACGGGTAGCGATTGCCCGGGCGTTGTGCATGAAGCCGAAGATCATGCTGTTTGACGAGCCGACCTCGGCGCTGGACCCGGAGATGGTGGCCGAAGTGCTGGATGTGCTGGTGAAACTGGCCGACACCGGCATGACCATGCTCTGCGTCACCCATGAAATGGGCTTTGCCCGCCAGGTGGCCGAGCGCGTGCTGTTTCTTGATGGCGGGCAGATCATCGAAGACGCCAGCCCCGAGGCGTTCTTCAACAACCCGCAGAGTGCGCGGGCCAAGGGATTTCTGGCGCAGATACTGCACTAATCCGGGATGGCGATCGCGGGTCAAGCCCGCTCCTACAGGCCCTGCACTTCTCCTGTGGGAGATTCTATG
>NZ_JAMDGZ010000064.1 GCF_028656935.1 Pseudomonas rubra | reverse complement strand
ATGGGCCTGTCCCGTGACAACGGACGCCAAGAAGCAATACTTGAATTGCTCTCTTGGAGGTTGCCATGTATCCATCTACTCGCCGTAAGTACACTGATGAGTTCAAAACCCAAGCGGTTGCGCTAGCTGAAAGTGTTGGCAGAACCGAAGCTGCCCGCCAGCTAGAGATGTCCGTCAAAACGCTCGATAACTGGATGGATGCCACGCGCAGAGGCGATCCGTTGAGCTCGCCCGAGCGCAAGCCCATCACCAAACACGACAGTGAGCTTGCCCGCCTTCGGGCCGAGGTTGCCGAGCTGAAAATGGAGCGTGAAATCCTAAAAAAAGCGACGGTATTCTTTGCCAAAGAGTCCAGGTGAGATACGCCTTCGTCGCTACTGAACGGACTCAATACCCGGTACGTGTGTTGTGTCGGGTAGTGGAAGTCTCAGTTTCAGGTTTTTACGACTACACGCACCGTCAGTCTCGCCCTGATCCTGACGCTCAAATTCGCATTGCGTTGCGTAGCGCTTATGCGGCCAGTCGAAACACCTATGGCCGGCCAAGGCTAGTGGCAGCCTTGCGCCAGAAATCGCACGCAGTCGGCCACAAACGGGTTAGGCGGTTGATGCAGGAGGAGCGGATACAGGGCAAGTCCAAAAGCGGTTTCAGGCCCTGTACCACCGACAGCCGCCACCAGTTACCGGCTGCAAGCAATGTGCTAGCTCGTCAGTTTTCCATCGATAACCCCACGCCTACCTGGGTCAGCGATATCACCTACCTCCCAACCAAGGAAGGTTGGTTGTATCTGGCCATAGTTTTGAGCATCCAGACCCGCCAGGTACTCGGCTATAGCTTGTCGGACCGAATGCCTGACGAGCTGGTCGAGAGCGCATTCCTGAATGCCTGGGGCGCCTGCTCTGGTACCAGCGGAGCAGTATTTCACTCCGACCAGGGCCGTCAGTACGCAAGCAGCAAGTTCCGTCTGACGTTGGCCAAGAAGGACTTCAAACAGAGCATGAGCCGAAAGGGAAATTGTTGGGACAACGCGGTGGCCGAGAGCTTTTTCGCTACGCTGAAAAGAGAGGAGGCTTGTGGCGTCTACCCCACCAAAAAACAGGCACAGCAATCGATCGCCAGCTACGTGCATGGTTTTTACAACAGCAGTCGCCTGCACTCAGCGCTTGGCTACCGTTCTCCGAACGAATATGCCAAACGCTTGAAGCAGCAGACTGGATAGCCAGCTTCTTGGCGTCCGTTATCACGGGACAGGCCCA
>NZ_JAMDGZ010000063.1 GCF_028656935.1 Pseudomonas rubra | reverse complement strand
GCTTGCCCCGCGATGAGGCCAGTTCAAGCAATACATTAGGTGCTGACCAGATTACGATCGCTGCGCGCACGAATCGCGGTGCAATCAACGCCCAATTATGCCAATGCAGTTATGATACCCGGCTCAACACATCAAAGGACTGATCATGCACGACTCCTCTTTACCACAGCGCTTGTTTGCGATTGCCGCGATCATTGTCGCGGCAGCGGGCGGCTTTTTTTTCGTCCTCATTCTGCTCAGCCCAGGGGGTCCTTTCCCAAGCCTTGGCGGTGAACTTGCGAAATTCACCCTGGGTGTCACCAACGCCTTGTGCCTGCCTCTGGTCGGCACTTACTGGCTGCTTGCCGGAAAGCCGGCAGGCGCCGGTACGCTCCTGATTTTACAAGGCATCGGGTTGCTCGCGTTTATCGCATGGTTTGTCTCGGCGCTTTGAAGTTGCTGGTGTCTGCAATATAGCCACTGGCACTATTGGCTCGGGTTCATCACCCAATTGGGTTCTTCAGTTTCATACTTTTTTTATATATCTTTCGTGAGCTGCCGACTCAACAAGGAAAATAATAATGAGGTACAGAGGCGCACACTACTGGGCTTGGGCAGACTGCCAACTGCACAGCCAGGCGCACGAAGAATCTTTGGAGTCCGGACTTACACTTGATGTCAAAGCGCGTGTGTCGCGCAGTGGAAGTACTCAATTGTTTCTCGGGGTTTATACCCGTGCCGGTCTGCCCATTGTCGAGGAGTATCACGACCGGCTCGTCGAGATCGGTGTAGCCCGGGCAATTGTCTGGGGTGTCAAACGCTGCCGGGCGATTGCCGCCGAAGTCATCGAACTCGATGAGCAGCCCTCCCTGATGGTTCACGCAGGGTCGCGCGCGATCACTCCGGCATCCTGAGTACGTACGTTGCCGACCGCAGGGCTGACCGGGCACCCCGAGATTGACGGCGCCAGCGCTTGGGCTTATACAGGCGCCCCATGCTGGCGAGGCTACAGGACTTTGAGATGAACGACGACGATCTGGACATCCACGAACCCGAACACGATCACCTGCTTGACCATGAGTTTTTCGAGGATGATGACGCGCTGCAGGACGAGGTCAATCCACTGTTTGATCCGCACGACGATGACGATGACGAAGAGGATGACGATGCACTCTGGGATGAAGGCGTAGACACCCTCGACGATCTTTAGGTGCCAGCCAGCTAGCCGGTTGGCACCCGTAGGTCGAGTGTCAGCGGCCGTCCAGCGAGAAGCGTCCGGCGCCGGTGAGCGAAAGCAACAGCAAGCCGCCAACGATGCTCATGTTCTTGAAGAACTGCACGGTGTTGGCTGCCTTGGCGGGCTCGACCATGGTCCAGAATGGATGGCCGATCAGCGCGGTACCGATCACGAACAGGGCAAACAGGAAGGCCAGGGGGCGGGTGTAGAAACCCAGGATAAGAAGGATGGCGACGAAGAACTCCATGATCACCGCCACCGCCGCAGCGACCGTTGGTGCCGGGGCACCCAGGGAGGCCAGGTAGCCGACCGTACCCTCGAAGCCGGTAAGCTTGCTCCAGCCGGACATGACGAACAGGATCATCAGCAGAATACGCGCCAGCAGGATTATCACGTCGCGCTGGTTATCGAACAGGGTATAGCGCATGGCGGCCTTCCTTCGTTGTTGGGCAATTTTACCTTAGCAGTTGTCGGAAGGGTGTGTGGCGGGCCCCGGGTAAAAAGGGCATAAGGGCGCGGCAGGACAAACGCCAGACAGCAAAAAGGCGCCTCGAAGGCGCCTTTTCAGAAGATGGTGCGAGTGGCGGGACTCGAACCCGCAAGGCTCACGCCGGCAGATTTTAAGTCTGCTGTGTATACCAATTCCACCACACTCGCACTGGGTTGAGGAAAATGCCATTGCTCCCTCAAACAAGCGAGCTTTATAACCCATCGTTATATTAGAGTCAACCGCGTGCTGGCAGCGCCTGAACAGGCCGACTAAGTTTTAGACCAACGCAGGGAATCGCTTCCGGCGTGTGTTGTCATATCCTGACAAGTCACGTGCGGCTTCGTGGGGCAACCATGGTCTCGTCCGATTCCGAACTTCATGTCATGCATGCCAGTCGCTACGAGCAACTGGTCCAGACCGTTGTCGATTACGCCATCTACATGCTCGACCTCGAAGGCCATGTGGTGTCCTGGAATGCAGGGGCCCAGCGGATCAAGGGCTACCGAGCGGACGAGGTGATCGGCAAGCATTTCTCGTTGTTTTTTACCCCCCAGGACTGCGCCGATGGCAAGCCAGCCCGGCTGCTACAACGGGCCTTGAGCACCGGCGGTGCCCAGGACGAAGGCTGGCGCATGCGCAAGGACGGTACGCTGTTCTGGGCGCTGGTGGCGCTGGACGTGATCAGGGCACCCGATGGCGAAGTGGTGGGGCTGGCGAAGATTACCCGCGATATCACAGATCGGCGCGACGCCGCACTGCAGCTCGATGAAGTCCGCGCCCAGCTGTTCCAGTCACAAAAGCTTGAAGCCCTGGGCCAACTGACCGGGGGCATGGCCCATGACTTCAACAACCTGCTCACGATCATCATCGGTTCGGCCCGGCTGGCCCTCAACAGCCGTGATCCGCAGCGCACCCAACGGCTGCTGGAACATATCCTCGATGCCGGCGAGCGCGGTAGCCAGATGACCCAGCAATTGCTCAGTTTTGCCCGGCACAAGGCATTGCGTTTCGGCCGCGTGCGGGTCGCCGACCTGGTCGAGTCGACCCGACTGCTACTGGGCCAGACCTTGCCCAAGGCCGTGAACCTACAGGTGATCATGGCAGACAACCTGTGGGACGTCGAAGTCGACGCCGGGCAACTGCAGATGGTGCTGCTCAACCTGATCTTCAATGCCCGTGATGCCATCGATGGCGAAGGCTTGATCATCATGCAGGCGCACAACCACGAACTGCAGGGCATCCCCGACGGCCTGGTGGGGCGCTATGTGTGCATCAGCGTCAGTGACAGCGGCCGGGGGATCGACAACCTGGTACTGCCGCGCATCTTCGAACCGTTCTTTACCACCAAGAGCTTTGGTAAGGGCACCGGTCTGGGCCTGAGCCAGGTCTATGGTTTTGCCAAGCAGAGCAATGGCACGGTCAGTGTCAGCAGCGAGGTGGGCAAGGGCACGCGCATGAGTGTCTACCTGCCGGTCTATACCCTCGCCGCTGATTCGCAACTCAACCCCTGACGCAAGAGGCTCAGCATCGTGGAACCACTTGAACGCCTTGTCACAGGAATTCCCGGGCTCGACGCACTGCTCAAGGGCGGCTTGGTGGTCGGCGCCTCGTACATCGTTCAAGGGCGACCGGGTTCGGGCAAGACCATCCTCGCCAACCAGCTGGCCTTCAATCACGTAGCCCAGGGCGGCCGTGTGCTGGTGGCGACGCTGCTGAGCGAATCCCATGAGCGCCTGTTCCAGTACCTGTCGACCCTGAGCTTTTTCGACCCGACGAAGATCGGCGGACAGTTGCAGTTCGTCAGTGCCTTCGACACCCTCGAACAGGAAGGCCTGGATGAAGTGGTGAAGCTGCTGCGCGGCGAGATCAGCCGCCATCAGGCCAGCTTGCTGATTGTCGATGGCCTGCTCAATGCACGCTCGCGGGCGGAAACCCCGCTGGATACCAAGAAATTCATCGCCGAACTGCATGGCCATGCCGCGTTTGCCGGCTGCACCGTGCTGTTTCTCACTAGCTCGCGGCTTGAGGACGGTAGCCCGGAACACACCATGGTCGATGGCGTCATCGAGCTGGGTGAGGAGTTGTACGGAAGTCGCTCGGTGCGCCGTATCCAGCTGCGCAAAACCCGTGGCAGCGCTGCGTTGTCGGGTATTCATGAATGTGAAATCACCGAGGACGGCCTTCAGGTCTACCCGCGGCTGGAGTCGCTGTACAGCTACCCCAGTGGGCTTGGCAGCGGCGAGTTGAGCCGGGTGCCCAGCGGCATCCCGGTATTGGACAGCCTGCTGGGCGGTGGCCTGCCAGCGGCCTCGGTGACCCTGGTGATGGGACCGTCGGGCATTGGCAAGACCTCGCTGGGCGCAAGCTTTCTGGGCGCCGCAACCGTCGACGCACCGGCCCTGCACTTCGGCTTTTACGAAACCCCGCAACGTCTGCGCCTGAAGGCTCGAGCCCTGGGTCACGACTTTGCCGCGCTGGAACGTAGCGGCGCCTTGCACATTGCCTGGCAGCCGACCACCGAAGGCTTGCTTGATGACGTTGGCATGCGCCTATTGCGTAAGGTCGATCAACACCAGATCAAACGCGTGTTGATCGACAGCCTGGGCGCGTTTACCCGGCTGGCGACACATCCTGGCCGGCTCAACGAATTCTTCCGCGCCTTGACGGGCGAGTTGCGCGCTCGCGATGTCACCGTTCTGGCCACTTGGGAGATGCGCGATATCTTTGGCTCGGAAATAAATGCACCAGCGCCTGACCTGTCGAGCATCGTTGATAACCTGTTGTTGATGCGTTTTGTCGAGCTTGAGTCCGAGCTCAAGCGGCTACTGTCGATTCTAAAGGTGCGCGACAGCGACTACGATCCGGCCCTGTTGGAACTGATCATCAGTGACCACGGTATCGATCTGCAGAAAGCCTTCAACCAGGCCACGGCTGTGATGTCTGGATCGGCGACGCCGGTACCCGGGTCATGAGACGCAGGAAGGCAAGGCCATGAAGACCATTCTGGTCGTTGACGATGAGTACCTGATTGCCCAGATTCTTGGATGGGCCCTTGAGGATGCAGGTTTTGACGTGGAACTGGCCGGCAATGGGCACAAAGCCCTGGAACTGTTGAAAGGCAAGCGGGTCGAGCTGGTAATCACCGACTACATGATGCCGGGGATGAATGGCGAGGAGTTGGCCACAAGCATTCGCGCAGAGCCGCAATGGCAAGGCGTGTCGGTCATGCTGATGAGTGGGGCGCAGGCTTACAGGGGACGGGAGGCTCCCGCGCTGTTCGCTGCAGTGTTCGACAAGCCCTTCGATATCGATCAACTGATCGCCAAGGTCAAGGAACTGGTCGGCACGCCTGAAGCACCTTGAGACCTGGTCGGCAGCCAGCTGGGGGCTGTCAGGGCAGGATCAAGCGCATCCGTGCGGCTTGAGTCAGCTGGGGGCTGTTTAGTGCTCGTCGCCTCCTTTCTCCGGTGCCGGGCTGCCGGCCTGAATGCGTTTGAAAATTTCTTCGCGGTGCACCTGTACATCTTTCGGTGCATCGATGCCAATCCTCACTTGCATCCCTTTGACGCCCAGAATGGTGACTTTGATGTCATCGTTGATGACGATGCTTTCGCCAACCTTGCGGGTGAGTATCAGCATGTATATCTCCTTGGTAACGTAAGTTGCCTTGCAGGCGTTGCCCGCACAAGCCGGGATCACACGGAGGTGTTTCCCTCTTTCCCTTCATTAAAGACGCTTTCGGCGGATATTAATTCCCCCGAACACAGATTCTGTAGTGAGAGTCTTTAGTCGCAGGTGCCGATTGGCTGGCCAAGCGATCCCGAACAGCGAGTGCTGCTCGTACCCGCAAGCATAGGGGTGTTGAAGGAATATGGGAAATTTCTCTGCGTGATATAGGAAGTAGGTTGCGCTGAATGCTTTTTCAAGGGGCGGTCAGGTTATCTGGAAACTGCGATGGAGCGCAGGCTCAGCCCAACAGTGCTACCGACTTGATCTGTGCCCACAGCGCCTGCCCGGCATGCAGCTTGAGCTGGTCGGCGGAGTAGCGGGTAATGCGTGCCAGCAGGGTGGTGCCGGCGGCGTCGAGGCTGACCAGCACATGGGCGCTGTTGTCGGCCGGGCGGTGGTGACTGACGGTTACCGGCAGGCGATTGAGGATGCTCGACTGCTGGTCGGCGCCCAGGCTCAGGCTCACATCACGCGCCTGTACTTTCAGGCGCAATGGCATACCGACGGCCAGCGGCTCGTGAGCCACGCGCAGTTGCAGGTCACTGTGCGGCAGTTGCAGGCTGAGCAGTTGATAGTCGCTGTCGTAGGCACTCACCTTGCCCTCTATGATCACCCCGGCGTCATCGCCCTGGGCCAGCGGCAGGTCGAGGCGCGCAAGGGTGGCGGCGATCGGGCCGCTGGCCTGGACCTTGCCGTGCTCCAGCAGCACCAGGTGATCGGCCAGGCGTGCGACTTCGTCCTGGGCATGGCTGACATAGATCAGCGGAATCTCCAGCTCGCTGTGCAGGCGCTCCAGGTACGGCAGGATCTCGCGCTTGCGCGGGCCATCGAGGGCCGCCAGTGGTTCGTCCATCAGCAGCAACTGCGGGCTGCTCAGCAGCGCCCGGGCAATGCCCACGCGCTGGGCTTCGCCACCGGAGAGAGTAGCGGGTTTGCGTTCGAGCAGGTGTTCGATGCCCAGCAGCTCACAGGCCTGTTCAAGGCTGACCTTGCGCTGCCGGGCGGGGATGCGTTTGTAGCCAAAGGTCAGGTTGGCGAGTACCGACAGGTGGGTGAACAGGCTGGCTTCCTGGAACACGTAGCCAATCGGGCGCTGATGCGGGGCGACGAAATGATCGCGGCGCGAGTCTTGCCAGATCTCGCCATTGACCTCGATGTACGCCTGTGGTGCGCGTTCGAGCCCGGCCAGGCAGCGCAGGCAGGTGGTCTTGCCCGAACCTGAATGGCCGAACAGAGCGCTGATGCCGCGCCCAGGCAGTTGCAGGTCGACATCCAGCTTGAAGTCGGCGCGGGCCAGCTGCAAGCGGGCGTGAATCATCGCGGCCATGCTCAGCTCCAGACCGATTTGCTGCGGCGGCTGGAGTACAGCGCCAGCAGCACGAGGAAGGAAAACACCAGCATGGCCCCGGCCAGCCAGTGGGCCTGCAGGTACTCCATGGCCTCGACATGATCGAAGATCTGCACCGAAACCACCCGGGTCTTGTCGGGAATATTGCCGCCGATCATCAGCACCACGCCGAACTCACCGACCGTGTGGGCAAAACCGAGGATGCTGGCGGTGATGAAGCCGGGGCGCGCCAGCGGCAGCACCACATGCACGAACGTGTCCCAGGGGCTGGCCCGCAGGGTCGCGGCCACTTCCAGCGGTCGCTCGCCGATGGCGCTGAAGGCGTTTTGCAGCGGTTGTACGACAAAGGGCATGGAATACACCACCGAACCGATCACCAGACCACTGAAGCTGAACACCACGGTGCCCAGCCCCAGTGCCTCGGTGGTTTGGCCGATCCAGCCATTGGGTCCCAGAGCCAGCAACAGGTAGAAGCCGATCACCGTGGGTGGCAGCACCAGGGGCAGGGCTACCACCGCACCCACCGGCCCGCGCAGCCACGAGCGCGTGCGCGCCAGCCACCAGGCGATGGGCGTGCCGAGTAGCAACAGAATCAGCGTGGTCAGGCTGGCCAGTTTGAAGGTCAGCCAGATGGCACCGAGGTCGCTGGCATCCAGTGGCATCAGATTTGGTAACCGTAGGACTTGATCACGGCGGCAGCTTTCGGGCCCTTGAGGTATTCAACCAGGGCTTTGGCAGCGGCGCTGTCCTTGCCTTTGTTGAGGATCACTGCGTCCTGTTTGATCGGCTCATGCAGGCTGGACGGCACGATCCAGGCCGAACCGCTGCTGAGCTTGCCATCCTTGTAGATCTGCGACAGGGCGACGAAGCCCAGTTCGGCATTGCCGGTGGAGACGAACTGGAAGGCCTGGGTGATGTTCTGGCCTTCGACGATCTTGCCCTTGGTGGCCTCGCTCAGCTTTAGCTTGTCCAGCACCTGGGTGGCGGCCAGGCCGTAAGGCGCCGCTTTCGGGTTGGCGATCGACAGGTGCTTGAATTCGTTTTTCTTCAGTACATCGCCCTTGGCATCGACATAGCCTTCTTTGGCCGACCACAGTGCCAGGGTGCCGATGGCATAAGTAAAGCGCGAGCCTTTGACGGTGTCGCCTTCGCTCTCGAGTTTTGCCGGGGTACTGTCGTCGGCGGCGAGGAACACTTGGAAGGGTGCGCCGTTCTTGATCTGCGCGTAGAACTGGCCGGTGGCGCCATAGGCGGCAACCAGGGTGTGGCCGGTGTCTTTTTCGAAGTCCTTGGCGATGGCCTGGATGGGCGCTGTGAAGTTGGCGGCGACGGCGACCTGGACCTCGTCGGCCCAAGCGCTGTTGAAGGTCATGAAGGTGGCCAGGGCGGCCAGGGCAAAACGCGGTGCGCACTTACTCATGAAAAACAGCTCCACAGGCTGAGGGGTAGTCGTTATATAGGTGAATATATAGCGAATGCCCGACCAACGGGAAGTACTGCTTCAGCGTTTGAGCTGGGCGAGGGCGTCTTCGGCCAGTTTTTGCGTCAATTCGCCAGCTGGCAGTGCCTGGCCCAGTCGCAGAGCCTGACCCGCCCAGAGGTTGCTGAAATCGCTGCTGCCGAGCGGCTCGCTGATCGCCCGCAGCGGCATCAAGGCGCCACCGGCCAGGGGGAAGCGTGGCGCCAGGTCACTCATGGGGCCCAGTTCACGCATGATGCGGGTGCCGATACCGCGCGCCGGGCGTCCGGTAAACAGATTGGTCAGCGCCGTGTCGCTTGCCATGGCGCTGTGCAGGGCCTGGCGATGGGCCGCCGAGACCTTGGCCTCCGGGCAGAACAGGTAGGCGGTGCCCAATTGCACCGCTGAGGCACCCAGGGCCAGGGCGGCAACGATGCCGCGGTGGTCGCCAATGCCGCCGGCGGCAATCACTGGAACCTTCACGGCGTCGACAACCTGCGGCACCAGCGCCAGGGTGCCGATCTGGGTGTTGAGGTCACTGCTCAGAAACATCCCGCGATGGCCACCGGCTTCATAGCCCATGGCAATGATCGCGTCACAACCGTGATCTTCCAGCCACAGGGCTTCTTCTACGGTGGTGGCGCTGGACAGGACCCTGGCGCCCGAGGCCTTGACCCGTTTGAGCAAGCTGGCCTCGGGCAGGCCGAAGTGGAAACTGACCACAGCGGGTTTGAACTCTTCGATCAGGCGACAGGTGGCGTCGTCGAACGGCGCGCGGTTTGACACCGGCGTCGGCGCGTCGAAGTCGGCGCCCAGTTCTTCGTAATAAGGCTTGAGCGCCAGCTTCCAGGCTGCGTCGCGGGCAGGGTCGGGCTGCGGTGGTTGATGGCAGAAGAAGTTGACGTTGAGCGGGCCACGGCTTGCTTCGGCAAAGGCTTGCAGCTCGGCGCGGATCTGTTCCGGGCTCAACGTGGCACAGGGCAACGAACCCAGGCCGCCGGCATTGCTCACGGCAATGGCCATGGCTGAACCGGTAGAGCCGGCCATCGGTGCCTGAAGAATCGGCAGGTCGATGCCGAGCAGATCGAGCAGGCGGGTGTCCGGCCATTGGCTCATGCCTGGGGTTCCTTGTGCTGAGGGGGTTACAGCGCTTTGCTAACCTTTATATCGGTGATTTTACTGGCGTCTTCGCCGTGCAGCGCTTTCAACGCTGCTTGTACCTGCTCAGGTGCATCACTGCTCATCTGGGCGAAATCGAATCGTTGCGCGCCGTCTAGCTTGTACTTGATGACGTACTTGGTGGTCTGGCTCATGGGCTTATCTCAGCTTCGACGACGAACGGCGAATGAACTTGATGGTGTGGGTAAAGGTCGGCTTGGTCACTGCCGACAGGGCCCGTGGGCCGACGGTGTCGATGGTGATGTTCCAGAAGCCGGTGCTGGGCACGGTGATCTTGGCCGGGAAGTCGACGAAGGCGCCACCATGGTAGGTGTGACGGCCGCCGTTCTTGAAGCTGCGGAAGTTGGCGTCGTTCATCAGGCGGATGTTGCAGCGCTGGGAGCAATGGATGACCACGATGTCTTCCTCATTGAGGTGCTCGCGCTGGTGTACGAATTTCATGTTGCACTCCGCAGGGGATCTGTTAGCAAATCAAAACGATACCATGATGTCGGTTACACTGTCGGCCTTCGTGCCAGGCCCAGGATAAAACTGCCAATCAAGGGAGCAAAATGGTCTGCGCGTGGTCCTATCCTTTTTCCGTGGTGGAGGTGTGCTTGATGAAGTGGGTCGTAGCAGCGTTGGCAGTGACGCTGGGTGGGTGTGTCAGTGTCTCGGAGCTGGAAAACAGCCCGGAAACCCTCAATGTGATTTCTGGCAAGAAGCCTGAGGAATACGCTGTTTGCGTGCAGCAGCAATTGAGCGAGTCGCGTGGGCAACTGGCGGTTGAAGAGCGCCACGACGGTCTGCGCCTGGTCGTGCCGCAAAAGGTCGGTGCTGGCCCTGCCGCACTGGTGGACATCGATAAGCGTGGTAGCGGCAGCAGCATCAAACTGTACGAGCGGCTGAACAATTTCCCCCTGCGCCTGGGTGATGTAAAGACTGCGGCGACGCGCTGCATCTCCGGATGATCTCACCTTGAGCTAACCGATTCACCTGGCATCTCGCCATTATTCTTCGTTGTAGCTCACGGCGTATAGGCCTACTATTCATAGGCTTATATTTATTAAGCCTAAGCTTATAACAAGAAAATGGAGCCCGTGATGATCCCACTGGATCGAATCCTGATCAGCAGCCTGCTGCTGTTTTCACTGCCTGCCGCGCATGCCGTCGATGGCCAGAAAATCTTCACCCAGGGCGGCCAAAACCCGGCTGCCATGGCCTGCCTGGGTTGCCATGGCCCGGACGGCAAGGGTATCGCGCCTGCGGGTTTCCCGCGATTGGCTGGCTTGCCAGCGGCTTATCTGAGCAAGCAGTTGCATGATTTTCAAAATGGCAGCCGCAAGCACCCGATCATGGAACCCCTGGCCAAAGCCCTCAGCGCTGAGGAAATCCAGGCGGTAACCGCAGCCTTGGCCGCCATGCCCAGCGAACCGGCCAGCGACCGCCATCGCCAGCAAATGGCCACAGATCCGGCACAGAAACTGGCGCTCTATGGTGACTGGACGCGCAACATCCCCGGTTGCGTGCAGTGTCATGGCCCAGGTGGTGCGGGCGTTGGCGAGCATTTCCCGCCCTTGGCCCATCAGCCTGCGGGCTACCTGGTCGCCCAGCTCAACGCCTGGCGCGACGGCAGTCGTAGTAATGACCCCAACCAGTTGATGGTCGGTGTGGCCAAGGCCATGACCGATGACGAAATAAGGGCCGTGGCCAACTACTTCGCCAACCCCGCCAGCCCGGAGGTCAAGCCATGAAGCCAATGATATTCGTCGCCCTGGCTCTGAGCCTGGGCACTGTCCAGGCAGCGCCGATTGCCATGGAAGACCAGTCTCAACTCAAGACCTCGCCCGCCGCGGCGCCAAGCTTCACGCCGCCAGCGGAAAGCGAACTGCCTGACAATGCCTACGGCAAAATGGTCCGCGATGGCTACGCTTTGTTCGTCGACACTCGTAGATTGATGCCCGAATACGTCGGCAACGGCCTTAACTGCAGTAATTGCCATCTGGACCAGGGCCGCCTGGGTAATTCTGCGCCACTGTGGGGCGCGTATCCCATGTACCCGGCCTATCGCAAGAAAAACGACAAGGTCAACACTTTCGCCGAGCGTATCCAGGGTTGCTTCCAGTTCAGCATGAACGGCAAGCCCCCGGCGGCGGACAGCCCGCAGATGACCGCCTTGTCGGTGTATGCCTACTGGCTGGCGAGCAAGGCGCCCATTGGCGTTGAAAGCGCCGGGCGTGGCTACCCGGAAGTACCGCAATCGGCTGAAGGCTATGACTTCAAACGTGGCGAGCAGGTGTACCAGGCCCAGTGCTCGATTTGCCATGGCGCCAATGGCGAGGGCCAGAAGGTAGCCAAGGACTACGTCATGCCGCCGTTGTGGGGCAAGGACTCCTACAATTGGGGCGCGGGCATGCACCGGATCAACACGGCGGCTTCATTCATCAAGCACAATATGCCGCTGGGTAAGCCTGGCAGCCTCACGGACCAGCAGGCCTGGGATGTGGCGGCCTATATCAACCGTCATGAGCGGCCACAGGACCCACGCTTGGTAGAGGGCTCGATCGAGAAAACCCGGCTGAAGTTTCACGCAAATGATGGTGTGAACCTTTATGGTCAGAAGGTCGAGGGGGTGCTGATCGGGCAGGGTACGTAGGCCGCCCGATAGCCGAACACAGGTGCCGGTGGTCACTCACCGGCGCTATATTTAGGGTCCGGGGGAACTATATCCCTCTGGATTTCTCTATCATGGACTCGGCCGCCCGCTGGTGGGGCATTGTAAGGTGACCGCCGCCTGATTAGACTGCGCCGAATTTCGTACGCAAAGCCCTTGTTAAGGACGTATATGATCAAGAAATGCTTGTTCCCGGCAGCCGGTTACGGCACTCGCTTCCTGCCTGCTACCAAAGCCATGCCCAAGGAAATGCTGCCGGTGGTGAACAAGCCACTGATCCAGTACGGCGTTGAAGAAGCGCTGGACGCTGGATTGAACGAGATTTCCATCGTTACCGGTCGCGGCAAGCGCGCCCTGGAAGACCACTTCGACATCAGCTATGAGCTGGAAAACCAGATCAAGGGTACCGATAAGGAGAAATACCTGGTCGGCATCCGTCGTCTGCTCGATGAGTGTTCGTTCTCCTACACCCGCCAGACCGAAATGAAAGGCCTGGGCCACGCGATCCTCACCGGTCGCCCGCTGATTGGCGACGAGCCGTTCGCAGTGGTGCTGGCGGACGACCTGTGCGTCAACCTCGACGGTGACGGCGTGCTCAAGCAAATGGTCAAGCTTTACAAACAGTACCGCTGCACCATCGTTGCCATCATGGAAGTCGACCCGCAGGAAACCAGCAAGTACGGTGTGATTGCCGGTGACCTGATCGGTGATGACCTGTACCGGGTACGCAACATGGTCGAGAAACCAAAGCCTGAAGATGCGCCGTCGAACCTGGCGATCATCGGCCGCTACATCATGACCCCGGACATCTTCAAACTGATCGAAGAAACCGAGCCGGGCAAGGGCGGTGAGATCCAGATCACCGACGCCCTGATGAAGCAGGCTCAGGATGGCTGCGTGATTGCCTACAAGTTCAAGGGCAAGCGTTTTGACTGCGGTGGCGCCGAAGGTTACATCGAAGCGACCAACTTCTGCTTCGAGAACTTCTACAAGACCGGCAAGGCTTACTGAGTCGTTGGTTGTCTGAGAAAGCCACCTTCGGGTGGCTTTTTTGTTCCCGGCGCGTGAGTCGGGGTATGCTGACGGCCTGGCAAGGAGACTGAAATGGCCTACGATTTTGATCTGTTCGTGATTGGTGCCGGGTCTGGTGGTGTGCGCGCTGCGCGCTTTGCCGCAGGCTTTGGTGCAAAAGTGGCGGTAGCCGAAAGCCGCTACCTGGGTGGCACCTGTGTCAACGTCGGCTGCGTGCCGAAAAAACTGCTGGTCTATGGCGCGCACTTTGCCGACGACTTCGAGCAGGCAGCAGGCTTTGGCTGGTCGCTGGAAGATGCCCAGTTCGACTGGGGCCAGTTGATCGTCAACAAGAACCGCGAAATCGAGCGGCTCAACGGTATCTACCGCAACCTGCTGGTCAACAGCGGGGTGACCCTGCTTGAAGGCCACGCCAAGCTGACCGGTGCCCATGAGGTGGAAGTCGATGGCCAGCGCTACAGCGCCGAGCACATCCTGATTGCCACTGGCGGCTGGCCGCAGATCCCGGACATTCCGGGCAAGGAACTGGCAATCAGCTCCAACGAGGCGTTCTATCTCAAGGACCTGCCCAAGCGCGTGTTGGTGGTCGGCGGTGGCTACATCGCCGTGGAGTTTGCCGGGATCTTCCAGGGCCTGGGCGCCAGCACCTCGCTGCTGTACCGCGGCGACCTGTTCCTGCGCGGTTTCGACGGCAGCGTGCGTGCGCACCTCAAGGAGGAGCTGGAAAAACGCGGCATGGACCTGCAGTTCAACAGCGATATCCAGCTTATCGAGCGCCAGGACGACGGCAGCCTCAAGGCCACCCTCAAGGATGGTCGCGAACTGGTGGCCGACTGCGTGTTCTATGCCACCGGCCGGCGGCCGATGCTCGATAACCTGGGCCTGGAAAACACTGGTGTCGAGCTCGACCCGCGTGGTTTCATCCGCGTCGATGACCTGTACCAGACCACCGCGCCGTCGATCCTGGCCATTGGCGATGTGATCGGCCGCGTGCAACTGACCCCGGTAGCCCTGGCCGAAGGCATGGCTGTAGCCCGGCGTCTGTTCAAGCCTGAGCAGTATCGCCCGGTGGATTACCAGAATATTCCAACTGCGGTGTTCAGCCAGCCACCGATTGGTACCGTCGGCCTGAGCGAAGAGCAGGCGCTAGAGCAGGGCTACAAGGTGCAGATCTTCGAAAGCCGTTTCCGGCCGATGAAACTGACCCTGACCCAGGTGCAGGAAAAGACCCTGATGAAGCTGGTGGTCGATGCCGACACCGACCGCGTACTGGGTTGCCACATGGTCGGCCCCGACGCCGGCGAGATCATCCAGGGCCTGGGCATCGCTCTCAAGGCCGGGGCGACCAAGCAGCAGTTCGACGAGACCATTGGCGTGCATCCTACGGCGGCGGAAGAATTCGTTACCCTGCGTACGCCTTCGCGTTAAGCCGCGCCTAATCGCGGGGCAAGCCCGCTCCTACAGTGTGTATAGGAGCGGGTTTGCCCCGCGATAGCTTCAAACCTTCTATTAATAATCCTGCCTTATAGCCAAAACCAATCAACAACATGAGCTTTGCCAATGAGCATTAATCCAATCCATTGGCTACGATTCTCCCATCAGTTTTTTCAACCCCTGAAGGAGCGTCACTCATGCCTATCATCAACAGCCAGGTCAAACCGTTCAAAGCTACCGCTTACCACCAGGGCAAGTTCGTCGAAGTCTCGGATGCCGATCTCAAAGGCAAATGGTCCGTGGTGTTCTTCTACCCGGCCGACTTCACCTTCGTCTGCCCGACCGAGCTGGGCGACCTGGCTGACAACTACGCGCAGTTCAAAGACCTGGGCGTGGAAATCTACGGCGTGTCCACCGACACCCACTTCACCCACAAAGCCTGGCACGACACCTCGGACACCATCGGCAAGATCCAGTACCCGCTGATCGGTGACCCGACCCACGTCATCTCGCGCAACTTCGACGTGCTGATCGAAGAAGCCGGTATCGCTGACCGTGGCACCTTCGTGATCAACCCACAAGGCCAGATCAAGATCGTCGAACTCAACGACGGTGGCGTAGGCCGTGACGCCAGCGAGCTGCTGCGCAAGGTCAAGGCTGCCCAGTACGTTGCCGCTCACCCAGGCGAAGTCTGCCCGGCCAAGTGGAAAGAAGGCGAAGCGACCCTGGCGCCATCGTTGGACCTGGTCGGCAAGATCTAAGACCGTGAGCCAGCCGAGGGCGGTGGTCTACCGCACCTGACGTTGTCACCGCCCCGCAAAACGCCCGGGCGCTTTCGCCCGGGCGTTGTTATTTCTACCGTTTGAAAAAGGAATCGCCCGTATGTTGGACGCCACGCTTAAAACTCAGTTGAAAGCCTACCTGGAGCGGGTCACTCAGCCGATCGAGATCGTTGCTTCCCTCGATGACGGCGCGAAATCCCGCGAATTGCGCGACCTGCTGGTGGAAGTCGCCGGCCTGTCGAACCTGATTACCCTGCGTGAAGATGGCAGCGACGCCCGTCGCCCGTCGTTCTCGCTCAATCGCCCGGGTGCGGGCATTAGCTTGCGCTTTGCCGGCATCCCCATGGGCCACGAATTCACCTCGCTGGTGCTCGCCCTGCTACAGGTCGGCGGACACCCGTCCAAGGCCAGCGTGGAAGTGATCGAGCAGATCAGCGCGCTCAAGGGTGAGTTCAATTTCGAAACCTACTTCTCGCTGTCGTGCCAGAACTGCCCGGACGTAGTCCAGGCGCTGAACCTGATGGCGGTGCTCAACCCCAATATTCGCCACGTCGCCATCGACGGTGCGCTGTTCCAGGCCGAAGTCGAGACCCGCAAGGTCATGGCTGTGCCCAGCGTCTACCTCAACGGCGAAGTGTTCGGCCAGGGTCGCATGGGCCTGGAAGAGATCCTCGCCAAGCTCGACAGCAGCGCCGGCGAGCGCCAGGCCGAGAAGATCAACGCCAAAGAGGCCTTCGACGTGCTGGTGGTCGGTGGTGGCCCGGCCGGCGCTGCAGCGGCGATCTATGCCGCCCGTAAAGGCATCCGCACCGGCGTTGCTGCCGAGCGTTTCGGTGGCCAGGTGCTCGACACCATGGCCATCGAGAACTTCATCTCGGTGCAGGAAACCGAAGGGCCGAAACTGGCCATGGCCCTTGAGGAACACGTCAAGCAGTACGACGTCGACATCATGAACCTGCAGCGCGGTGAAGCCTTGATCCCGGCAACTGACGGCGGCCTGCACGAAGTGCGCCTGGCCAGCGGCGCCTCGCTCAAGGCCAAGACGGTGATTCTGGCGACCGGCGCACGCTGGCGCGAAATGAACGTGCCGGGCGAGCAGCAGTACCGCAGCCGTGGCGTTGCCTATTGCCCGCACTGTGATGGCCCGCTGTTCAAGGGCAAGCGCGTGGCGGTGATTGGTGGCGGTAACTCGGGTGTAGAAGCTGCCATCGACCTGGCCGGTATCGTCGCCCAAGTGACCCTGATCGAATTCGACAGCCAATTGCGTGCCGACGCGGTGCTGCAACGCAAGCTGCACAGCTTGCCGAACGTGAAGGTGATCACCAGTGCGCTGACCACCGAAGTGCTCGGTGATGGCGAGAAGGTCAACGGCCTGCGCTACAAAGACCGCAACAGCGATGAGGTGCATGACCTCGCGCTGGAAGGGATCTTCGTGCAGATCGGCTTGCTGCCCAATACCGACTGGCTCAAAGGCACGCTCGAGCTGACCCCGCGTGGCGAGATCATCGTCGATGCCCGCGGCCAGACCAACCTGCCGGGGGTGTTCGCTGCCGGTGACGTGACCACAGTGCCGTACAAGCAGATCGTGATTGCGCTGGGTGAGGGGGCCAAGGCTTCGTTGGCGGCCTTTGACCACCTGATCCGCACTTCGGCGCCGGCCTGACGGGCCTTATCGCGGGGCAAGCCCGCTCCTACAGACTATGTAGGAGCGGGCTTGCCCCGCGATTGCTTCAGTGCGCCCCAGCAGCCTTGTTCAAATCACTTGGGGCCCATTGGCTGTACACACAGGCATCCGCCACTGCCCAACGCACCTTGACGCTATCGCCCGGCTGCATCGGCATTCCCGCCGCTGACAGCGCTTTGACGGTCATTGCCGTGCCGCCGTGGGTTACCACGCTGCAGGTCTGGCTCTCGCCCAGGAACAGCACTTCCCCGACCCTCGCCGTTACCTCGTTCCAGCCCGCTGGCAAGGCCTCGCGCGCCGCTTGTTCAGCACTCAGGGCCAGGGCCTTTTCCGGGCGCACCATCAGCAGCACTTCCTGACCTTCAGCCAGCCCCGGCGTCAACCGCATCGCCAGCGGCTGCCCCTCGAAACTGGCCGCGCCATTGCCATGGGCCTTGACCCGCAGGAAGTTGGAGTTGCCCAGGAACGAGGCGACAAAGGCATTCGGCGGGTTCTGGTAAAGGTCATAGCCCGTGCCCAGGCCGACGATCTTGCCGTGGCTGAAGATGGCGATGCGCTGGGACAGGCGCATGGCTTCTTCCTGATCGTGAGTGACATAGACGATGGTGATGCCCAGGCGCCGGTGCAACTGCCGCAATTCGTCCTGCAGGTCTTCGCGCAGCTTTTTATCCAGCGCCCCCAGCGGTTCGTCCATCAGCAGGATGCGTGGCTCGTAGACCAGTGCCCGGGCAATGGCCACCCGTTGTTGCTGGCCACCAGAGAGTTGCGCCGGCCGGCGCTGGGCAAAGCTGTCCAGTTGCACCAGCTTGAGCATGGCGTCCACTTGCCGGTCGCGCTCGGCGGCGCTGCGCTTGCGGATGGCCAGGGGGAAGGCGATGTTGTCGCGCACCGACAAGTGCGGGAACAGCGAGTAGCGCTGGAACACCATGCCGATGTCGCGCTTGTGCGGCGGCACGTTGACCAGGGAGGCGCCGTTGACCAGAATCTCGCCGCTGCTAGGTGTCTCGAAGCCTGCGAGCATCGACAGCGTGGTGCTCTTGCCCGAGCCGCTGGAGCCGAGGAAGGTGAGGAACTCGCCGTCCTGGATGTCCAGGCTGATGTCGTCGACGGCGGCAAAGTCGCCGTAATGCTTGTTCAGGTTGCGCAGGCTGACCAGGGGTTTGGCCTGTTGTTCACAGAGGACTGCACTCATCTTGTTGTTCTCCAGGCGCTCAGGCGCTGACCGGGTTGCGCCGGCGCAGAGCGGCGGCAATCATCATCACCAGCACCGACAGGCCGATCAGCAGCGTCGAAGCGACGGCGATCACCGGGGTCAGGTCCTGGCGCAGGGTGGTCCACATTTTTACCGGCAGGGTCTGCAGGTTGGGGCTGGCCATCATCACGCTGAGCACCACCTCGTCCCACGACACCAAGAAGGCGAACAGGGCACCGGCGATCATCCCCGGGCGAATCGCCGGGAAGGTCACCTTGACGATCGCCTGCAACCTTGAAGCGCCGCAGATCACCGCGGCGTCTTCGATCGACTGATCGAACAGTTTCAGCGAGTTGATGATCGAGATGATGGTAAAGGGCAGGGCGACGATTACGTGGCTGACCACGAAAGAAAACAGCGTGCCGGTGTAGCCGAGCTTGAGGAACAACGCATACACCGCCACGGCGATGATCACCAGCGGCACGATCATCGGCAGGGTGAACAGGCCATAGAGCATCTCCCGCCCAGGGAAGCGCCCGCGCACCAGGGCAAAAGCGATGGGCAGGCCCAGGGCCACGGCAAACACCGTGGTCAGCAGCGCGACCTTCAGGCTGGCCAGGGCCGCCTCCATCCACTCGGCGTTGGAGAAGAACTGGCCGTACCACTTCAGTGTCCAGCCCGGCGGCGGGAACACCAGCCACTGCGATGAGCCGAACGACAGCAGGACGATAAACACGATCGGCAGCAGCAAGAACAGTGCGATCACCCCGGTGGTGGTGTACAGGCCCAGGCGCAGGCGCCGACTCATGGCATTGGGTGTCAGGAGCATCTTGGCTTACCTCGCGTTACTGTTGCCGACCGGGGATTCCGGTTGCAGCTTCAGGTAGAAGTAGAACAGCACCAGGGTGATGGCGATCAGCAACGCGGCGGCGGCACTGGCCAGGCCCCAGTTGAGGAACGACTGCACCTGCTGGACGATGAACTCGGGCAGCATCATATTCTGTGCGCCACCGAGCAGCGCCGGGGTCACGTAGTACCCCAGGGACATGACGAACACCATCAGCGCCCCGGAAAACAACCCGGACCGGCACAGCGGCAGGAACACCTTGAAGAAGTTGCTCCAGGGGCTGGCCCCGCAGATGGAGCCAGCCTGCAGCACCATCGGATCGATCGCCTGCATGGTGGCCTGCAGGGGCAGGACGATGAACGGGATCATGATGTAGCTCATGCCGATCACCACGCCGGTGAGGTTGTGCACCATCTCCAGCGGCGCATCGATGATGCCGATGGCCATCAACGCCTTGTTGATCACCCCTGAAGCCTGTAGCAGCACCAGCCAGGAGTAGGTGCGGGCGAGCAGGCTGGTCCACATCGACAGCAGCACGATATTCAGCAGCCAGCGGCCCCAGCCACGTGGCACCAGGGTGATCGCCCAGGCCAGGGGAAAGCCCAGCAGTACGCTGATCAGGGTGACCAGGCCGGCCACCGAAAAGGTATTGAACAGCACCCGGGCGTAGGCCGAGTTGGCGAACAGTTGCTCATAGTTGCCCAGGCCCGGAACGGGTTCGAGCACGCCGCGCAGCAGCAGGCCGATCAGTGGCGCAAAAAAGAACAGGCCGAGGAACAGCAGGGCCGGCAGCAGGTTGCGGCTGCCGCGCCAGCGTACACGCAGTGGCGGCGAGTGCTTCATCGCAGCTCCCTTGGTGCCGGCCGCGGCGCCGGACGGGGTTTGCAGGGCGTTGATGGCGACTTTCATTTGACCAGCCACTCATTCCAGCGGGTCGCGATTGCCTGGCCGTTCTTGGCCCAGTAGGCGAAATCGAGGGTCACCTGATCCTGAGCGTAGGCGGTCGGCAGGTTGGGCGCGAGCTCGGGCTTGAGCAGGCTGATGCTGTCGAGGTTGACCGGCGCGTAGGCGGTGAGGTTGGCAAAGTCGGCCTGGCCCTGGGCGCCACTGGCATTGGCCAGGAACTTCATGGCCGCGTCCTTGTTTTTCGCGCCTTTTGGGATGACCAGGAAGTCGGCCATGACCAGGTTCTGTTTCCAGCTCACGCCGACCGGCGCGCCATCTTGCTGCAGGGCGTAGACCCGGCCGTTCCAGAACTGGCCCAGGCTTGCTTCGCCTGAGGCCAGCAACTGCTGGGACTGGGCACCGCCGCCCCACCAGACGATGTCTTGCTTGATGGTGTCGAGTTTCTTGAAGGCGCGGTCCAGGTCCAGCGGGTAGAGCTTGTCGGCAGCGACGCCATCGGCCAGCAGGGCCAGTTCGAGTACGCCAGGGCTCGGCCATTTGTACAGGGCACGTTTGCCGGGGAAGGCCTTGGTGTCGAACAGCGCGCTCCAGTCCTGGGGTTTGTTGGCGCCGAGCTTGCCCTCGTTGTAGCCGAGGACGAAGGAGAAGAAGAACGAGCCGACGCCGTGATCGGAGACGAATCGCGGGTCGAGGCGATCACGCTTGATGCTGTTGAAGTCCAGTGGCTCAAGCAGGCCTTCGCTGGCTGCGCGCAGGGCGAAATCTGCTTCGACATCGACCACATCCCACTGCACGTTGCCGCTTTCGACCATGGCCTTGAGCTTGCCATAGTCGGTAGGACCGTCCTGGACCACGCGGATCTTGCTGCTGGCGCTGAACGGCTCGGCCCAGGCCTGCTTCTGCGCATCCTGGGTGGTGCCGCCCCAACTGACGAAATTCAGGCTGTCGGCGGCCAGGGCGGCCTGGCAGGTCAATGTCAGCAGGCTGGCAGCCAGCACTGCGCTTGCGCGATTGGAAAACAGCATGGGTACGCCCTCGTTTCTTGTGTTTTGAGCGGGCTTGGCACTGCCCGCCTTGTAGTGGGGAGCATCAGCAGATTTCTAGGTCTACGGGATATCATATTATGGTATTCCAAGATTTTGACAAGAGCCCGCAGGCTACCGGCTATCACCCGGCACCGGGGCGGGGCGCGGATGCCTGCAGCAGAGCCTTCGCGGTCGACCGTCTATAGTGAAGTCATGTTTTTGCGCGGGAGCCATTGCCATGGAATTGATCAGTCGCGAGCCCTGGTGGCGTAATCCGCCCAAGCCGGGTCAGCACGAACAGGATCTGGAGTGGGGTTATCTGGAGATCTACAAGGATGGCCATGCGGTGTTTGTCGACCAGCGTCCGAGTGACAAGGAACTGGCCGAGCGCAAGAGTTGCCGTAATTTTCCCGAGGCAGATGGATAGCTTCTAAAAGGCAATGCCGAACGCTCCTTATTGGTATACCGTAATACGAAGTATCCAGAGGGAGAGTGTGCAATGAAGGCTTACTGGATTGCCCATGTCGATGTCAGCGACCTGGAGCAGTATCAACAGTACACCCAGCGGGCGCCGGCGGCATTTGCCGCCTTTGGTGGCAAGTTGCTGGCCCGTGGTGGGCGCAGCGAGGCCATGGAAGGCAGGCTGACGCCCCAGCGCAGTGTGGTGATCGAGTTCGAATCTTACGAACAGGCGCTGGCGTGCTACCGGTCGGATGCGTATCAGCAGGCGTGTGTATTCAGGCAGGGGGTGGCGAGGGCCGAGGTGATTATTGTCGAGGGGGTATGAGGGACTATGCGGCTATGCCGAGTTCGTCATCGCACGGGGCTAAAGAGATCAAGTCGGCGCCAGCGGGTTTAGGGCAGGCTGGACAGTCAGCCCAAGGAGATGACCATGACCCGCCTGACCCTGTCCGAAGCCCATACGCTGGCGTATTCAATCCTCTTGCACAATGGCTTTTGCGCCGACCACGCCCAGGCGGTGAGCGACACCATCGTCGCCGGTGAACGTGATGGTTGCGCCTCCCATGGCCTGTACCGGGTACTGGGCTGCGTCAGTTCGCTCAAGGCTGGCAAGGTGGTTGCCGATGCCCGCCCGCAAGTGATTGACCAGGCGCCCTCGATCGTCCGTGTCGACGCCGGTGGCGGGTTCTCCCAGCTGGCGTTCCAGGCCGGCTTGCCGTTGTTGCAAGCCAAGGCCCGCAGCAATGGTATCGCTGCCCTGGCGATCAACCGCTGTGTGCACTTTTCCGCATTGTGGGTGGAGATCGAACAACTGGCTGAAACCGGCCTGGTGGCCCTGGCGTTCACCCCCAGCCATGCCTGGGTTGCGCCAGCTGGCGGGCACCGGCCGGTGTTCGGCACCAACCCGATCGCCTTTGGCTGGCCGCGGGCAGGCCAGCATCCATACGTATTCGACTTCGCCACCAGCGCTATTGCCCGGGGCGATATCGAACTGCACCGGCGTGCGGGCAAGGCCATTCCCCAAGGTTGGGGCGTTGACGAGCACGGCCAGGCCAGCACCGACCCCAACGTGGTCCTGGACCGTGGCGCGATGTTGACCTTCGGCGGGCACAAGGGCTCGGCGCTGGCGGCGATGGTCGAATTGATCGCCGGTCCCTTGATTGGCGACCTGACCAGCGCCGAATCCCTGGCCCATGCCGATGACAGCAAAGCCTCGCCTTACCATGGCGAATTACTGATTGCCCTGGACCCGCGCAAATTTCTGGGTGATGCCGCCGATCTGCACCTGGCCCGCGCTGAAAGCGTGTTTGCAAGTATTGAAGGGCAGGGCGCGCGGTTGCCGTCGCAGCGGCGTTATGCCGCCCGCGCGCGCAGTGTGGAGGAGGGGGTAGAGATCCCGCATGCCCTGTACAACGACCTCAAGGCGCTGCTGGCCTGACCCCCAGTGGGAGCAAGCCCTGTTCTACAGCGCGGCGCGGCTGCTCTGGCCGTCGACCAGGCGGGCGATGCCCAAGGGGTTGGCGTTCTGCAAGGCTTCAGGCAACAGCGCATCCGGACAGTTCTGGTAACACACCGGGCGCAGGAAGCGCTCGATGGCCAGGCTGCCGACCGAAGTGCCGCGTGCATCCGAGGTGGCCGGGTACGGCCCGCCATGTACCATCGCATCACAGACTTCGACACCGGTGGGGTAGCCGTTGAACAGCACGCGGCCAACTTTCTGTTCCAGTAGCGGCAGCAGCTCGGCATGGGTTTGCAGATCTGCCGCTTCGCCAATCAGTGTTGCGGTGAGCTGGCCGTGCAAGCCGTTCAAGGCTTGATGCAATTCGCCGACATCGGCCACTTCAACCAGTACGGTGGCCGGGCCGAAGACTTCTTCCTGCAGCAGCGGATCACCCTCGACCAACAGCGCCGCATCCGCTTTGAACAACTGCGGTTGGGCCTGATTGCCTTGGTGCGCATGGCCCGCCAGGTGGTTGATGTGCGGATGTGCAAGCAGCGCCTCGACGCCCTTGCGGTAACTGGTGAGGGTGCCGCTATTGAGCAGGGTTTGTGCCGGTTGCTCGGCCAATTGCGCCGCCAGTTGCTCGGTGAAGGCGCTGAACGCGGGGGCGCGCAGGCCGATCACCAGCCCCGGATTGGTACAGAACTGCCCACCGCCGAGCACCACTGAGGCGGCCAGTTCGCGGGCGATCTGCTCGCCACGCTTGGCCAGGGCCTGGGGCAGTACCAGCACCGGGTTGATGCTGCTCATCTCGGCGAACACCGGGATCGGTTGTGGCCGCGCCGCCGCCATGTCGCACAGCGCGCGGCCGCCCTTGAGCGAACCGGTAAAGGCCACAGCCTGGATCGCCGGGTGCTTGACCAGCGCTTCGCCGACGCCGGCGCCGTAGATCATGTTGAACACGCCCTTGGGCATGCCGGTGAGCTCGGCGGCGCGGATGATCGCGTCGGCGACCCGTTCGGCCGTGGCCATGTGGCCGCTATGGGCCTTGAACACCACCGGGCAGCCGGCGGCCAGTGCGGCTGCCGTGTCACCACCTGCGGTAGAGAAGGCCAGCGGGAAATTGCTCGCGCCGAACACCGCGACCGGGCCGACGCCCAGGCGATACTGACGCAGGTCGGCGCGTGGCAGCGGTTGCCGATCAGGTTGGGCGCGGTCGATCCGTGCACCGAGGCAATCACCCCGGCGCAGTACCTGGGCGAACAGGCGCATCTGTCCACTGGTGCGCCCACGCTCACCCAGGATGCGCGCAGTGGGCAGCGCCGTTTCGCAGGTCACCAATTGGACGAAGTCATCCCCGAGGGCGTCCAGTTGTGCGGCGATGGCTTCGAGGAATTGCGCGCGCCGCCCTGGTGACACACTGCGAAACGCCGGGTACGCCTGTTGTGCTGCGCGAGCGGCGGCGTCCACCTCTTCGGGCGTGGCTTGATGGAAGCGATAAGGTAGGGCTTCACCACTGCTTGCCGCATGGCTTTGCAGGGTGACAGTGCCAGCGGCGCTGCGCGCGCCGCCGATGTAGTTGTGGCCGATAATAGCCGCCATGGAACACTCCTGAAAAAGGGTGGGGTCAGGCCAGCGCACTGCGCTGGCGCGCCGACACTCAGAGGCCGACGTCCGGCAGATGCGGACGGTTGGCCAGGGCCTTGGCCATGATCTGCTCGACGTAGGCCCGATCGCTTTCTGGCAGGGCCAGGCGTGGTGGACGGGTCAGCGCGCTGCCGCGACCGGCGATGGCTTCACACAGCTTGATGCACTGCACAAGATCCGCACGCGCGTCCAGGTGCAGGATCGGCATCAGCCATTCATAGATCGGCATGGCCTCGGCGAAGCGACCGGCCTTGGCCAGGCGGAAGATCGTCTCGCCCTCTTTGGGGAACACGTTGGACATGCCCGAGACCCAGCCCTGGGCGCCGACCGCGATGCTCTCCAGCACCACGTCGTCCAGGCCTGCGAACAGGATGAAGCGGTCGCCCACTTCGTTGCGCACATCGATAAAGCGCCGGGTGTCGCCGGAGGAGTCCTTAAAGCACACCACGTTGTCGCAGTCGGCCAGGGAAATCAGGATGTCCGGGGTGACGTCGTTTTTGTAGATCGGTGGGTTGTTGTAGACCATCAGCGGCACGTCAGTGTGCTTGGCCACGTACCGATAGTGCTCGGCGGTCTCGAATGGCTTGGAGCCGTAGACCAGCGCCGGCATCAGCATCACGCCGTCGACGCCGACCTGGCGTACCGCGTTGGCCACCTTGGCGGCCTGCACGCTGGTGAACTCGGCCACCCCGCAGATCACCGGCACCCGGCTGCGGGAGGCGTCGACGGCGACTTCGGTGACGGCGATTTTCTCGTCGCTGCTCAGCGAGGTGTTCTCACCCACCGAGCCACAGACCACTAGGCCCGAGACGCCGTCGCGGATCACGTTGGAAATCACTTCGTGGGTTTTTTCCAGGTTGATCGAGAAGTCGTCGTTGAATTGAGTGGTGACCGCAGGGAAGACGCCGCTCCAGTTTACGTGCTTGCTCATGGTGTTCTCCGGTTGTTTATTGTATTTCGTATACGATATTTGAAGTGTTTATGCAGGACCAGTGTTTTTTCATGTTTGAGGCGGTTCGGTTTTCAAGGCTGTTTCGAAATCAAGGGGTTAGGCTTCAGGCGCCGGGCCAGGTGTCCGACAACCGGTAGCCCTGCGGCCAGGGATCGCCCGGATCGAGCAGCAATTGCTGGGTTCCGGTGATCCAGGCACGGCCGGAAATGCACGGGTAGATGGCCGGGCGACCGGCAATCTCGGTGAGCGATTCGATGCGGCAGTCGAACTGCGAACCGATGATCGAACGGCCGATGAAACGATCGCCGGCCTTCATCAGACCTTTGGCCTGCAGCACCGCCATGCGCGCCGAGCAGCCGGTGCCACAGGGCGAGCGGTCGATCTTGCCGGGGCGGATGACCACCGCGTTGGCGGCGCTGGCAACGCCGTCCTGATACTCGATGGGCGCTGCAATCTGGCAGAAGGAAATGTGCGCCCAGTCCGGGTTCAGCGGGTGGCGGAAACCCAGCTGTTCATTGGAGGCGTGAGTGATTTTCAGGCCTATCTCGACGATGTCCCGGGCTTCGTCGGGGCGTATGGCAAAGCCCAGTTGCCGGGCATCGGCAATAACGAAGCTGTCGCCGCCATAGGCGGTGTCGACCTGCAGCGAGCCGTGGCCTTCGACCTCGATCCAGGCGTCGAGGCGGTCGGCGAAGGACGGCACGTTCTTCACTTCCACCCGCTGTACCTTGCCGTCGCGGCAGTGGGCGACGGCCTCGATCAGGCCGCCGGGAGCCTCGAGCACCAGGTACGTCTCGGGCTCGGTCATCGGCAGAATGCCGCTGTCGAGCAGCACCGTCGACACGCACAGCGAGTTGGAGCCGGACATCGGCGGGGTGTCGGCCGGTTCCATGATGATCCAGGCCATTTGTGCGCGCGGATCCTTGGCCGGGACCAACAGGTTGACGTGGCGGAACACGCCGCCGCGCGGCTCGTTGAGGACCAGGTTGCGCAGGGTCTGATCGCGAGCGATCCAGCGTGACTGCTCCCAGACGGTGGCTCCGGGGGGCGGGGCCACGCCGCCGACGATGACGTCGCCAACTTCGCCTTCGGCGTGGCAGTTGACGATGTGGATGATCTTTGATGAACGCATTCACAGGACTCCTTGTGTTGAAGTGCAGGGCCCCATCGCTGGCAAGCCAGCTCCCACAGAGGTCCCTGTGGGAGCTGGCTTGCCAGCGATGCTTCTATTTCACCGACTTGAGAAACGCCGCCGTCTCCGGCTGCAACGGGTTGCCGATGACCTGGTCCGGCGAGCCGATTTCGTGCACCAGGCCGTTGCGAAAGAACGCCACCCGGTCCGACACATCCCGGGCAAAACGTATCTCGTGGGTCACCAGGACCATGGTCATGCCGTCCTCGGCCAGCATGCGCATGGTGTCGAGCACCTCGCCCACCAGTTGCGGGTCGAGGGCCGAGGTGGCTTCGTCAAACAGCATGTAGTCCGGCGACATCGCCAGCGCCCGGGCTATCGCCATGCGCTGCTGCTGCCCACCGGACAGCTTGCCGGGAAAAGTCTTGAGCTTGTCGCCCAGGCCCACGTGGGTCAGTTGCTTGACCGCCAGCGCCTCGGCCTCCTGCTTGTTCTTGCCCAGCACCTTGCGTGGCGCGAGCATGACGTTTTCCAGCACCGTCAGGTGTGGGAAGGCGTTCCACTGCTGGAAGACGATGCCGATCTTCTGGCGCAGGCGGTTCAGGTTCGTGTCCCGGTGGTGGACCTCGACGCCGTCGACGCGAATGTTGCCTTTCTGGATCGGCTCCAGGCCGTTGATGCACATCAGCAAGGTCGACTTGCCCGAACCCGAGCCGCCGATGATCGACACCACCTCGCCCTTGTCCACGGTCAGGTTCACGCCCTTGACCACTTCGAGGTCGCCGAAGGATTTGTGTACGTTCTCGATCTCAATCATTTTCCTGCCACCTTCTTTCCAGACGGGCGCCCAGGCGGGCAACCACCAGGCTCATGACGTAGTAGATGAGGCCCGCGATGCACAGCACCAGCAGGGGTTCCTGAATCCGTGTAACGATGGTCTGCGAGGCGCGCAGCAGTTCGACGATGCCGATCCACATCACCAGCGCGGTGTCTTTCATCACCCCCAGCACCAGATTCAGCCAGCCGGGAAACGCTACCCGGGTGGCCATCGGCAGGACGATCCAGCGCAGGTCCTGCAGGTAACTCATGCCCAGTGAGCGGCTGGCCCGGCGCACGCTCAGCGACACCGCCAAGACACCGCCACGGACAATCTCGGTGAAGTACGCGGCGGTGTAGACCCCCAGCACGATGCAACCGACGCTGAAGGCGCTGATGTCGAGGCCGACGATGCTCTTGAAGGAGTTGAACAGTACGAACTGGATCAGCAGCGGCACGCTGCGAAACACATCCAGCAACCACGCCAGCGGCAAGCTCAGCCGTGGCCACAGGGCGCGGGCCAGGCCGAACAACAGCCCGGCGAAGGTACCCAGCAGGATGGCCCAGAAGGTCAACTGCAAGGTGATCCGCGCCCCGTCGAGCAGGAACATGAAGTCGTTCCAGGTAAAACCGGTGGAAAACATGCCGAGCTCCTCAGTAACGGAACAGCCGCCAGGCCATCAGCCGGGCCAGCGCGACGATTGCCTTGGCAATCACGTAGTACAGCGCCGCCGCCAGGGCGAAGTATTCGAAGGTGCGGAAGGTCTTGACGTTGTAGTCCTGGGTTACGCCGGTGAGGTCGTTGTTAAGGCCCACGATCACCCCCAGCGAGGTCATCAGCACCGCCCAGACCATCTGGTTGGTCAGGGGGTAGAACACCACCCGCAGCAGTTGCGGGATGACGATCATCCGGTAGGTCTGAAAGGCGCTCATGCCCAGCGAGCGCGCTGCGCGCATTTGCGTGGTCGGTACGGCCTTGAGGCCGCCGCGAAAGTTCTCCGCCAGGTACCCCGCGTTGTTGAAGGTGATACCCGCCAGCAAGGCGACCCAGGAACTGACGTGCAGGCCCAGTGAGCCAAGGCCGAAATACAGGATGTAGATCTGGAACAGCGAGGGCGTGTTGCGTGCAATCGACACCCAGCCATTGGCAATGCCGCGCAACAGCGGTTGCTTGCCTTCGCGCATGACGGTCAGGGCCAGGGCAATCAATACCCCGAAGATCATCGACAGCGCGGCGGTCTCGAAGGTGACCCAGGCGCCGGCGAGCATGTCGGGCAGGGCGCGCAGCGCCGAGCGCCACTGGAAGGTGTAGTCGAAGTCAAACATGGGCCCGGTCCTCTTTGCTCGCGGCAGGTTGCAGCCAGGCTGGCAAGCGGCCACTGGCCTGGCCGCTGCAGGCCGACTCGACGCACTCGGCGAGGCTGGCGAAATGCACCGGGCGACCGGCCAGGCCCGGCCCGTAGTGGGCAAATTTGCCCGAGTTGGTCATCAGCGTGCGCGCCGCAGGCGGAATCACCGGCTCACCGAGCATGCACCAGCAGGTGTCGGTCACCAAGGTCACGCCGAAGTGTTCGAGCACCGTGATGTGGCCGGCGGCGCGGGCCTGCTCAAACACCGTTCGACCGCAAGTGATGGCCACGACCACACCCGGGTGTTTGCGCCGGCCCCGACACAGCTGCGCGAGTGCGGCGAATTCGCTGAGCGAGAAGTGCGGGTTACCCAACGACACCACATCCACCTGTGACTCTTGGGCGCTGTTGAGCTCGCGCCAGCTGTGCAGCAACTCGGCCGGTTGCAGGCGCTCGGTGGGCAGGACTGCACCGGGTTCAAGCACCTGCGCCGGGTCCAGCGCTTCGGGGGTGACCCCGGCGATATGAAACAGCGGCGCGGCCGAGGTGGTGGCAAAGGCGGCGCCGAAGGCCTTGAGGTCGTCCAGGCTCGGCTGCGCCTGTTCCAGCCCGTATACCAAGGGGATCCGCGAGCCGGCCAGGGCGCCGATGTGGTAGCCCAGCAGTGGGTAGAAGCTGTCGTCGAGCGGCTTCAGGGCAGACACCTCGACGATTAGTTGCGCCTTGCGCTGGCTGTCCAGGTGGCAGCCAATACTTGGTGCGCGGCCGGTCAGGGCGATGCAGATATCCAGGTAGTCGGGGTACTTGAGGGTGCGCGCACCCAGTACGCTGTTGGCGTAGACCACGGCGTTGGATTCGGCCCAGACGATCTGTTCGCCCTGGCTCGGCGCGCTGTCGAGCAGGTACGGCGCGCAGGTAAAACTCATCTGCGCACCCATGGCCATGTAGGCATCGCCCAGGGCGCTGGCCGGTTCGCCCAGCGCAGGATCAATGCCCAGTTCGCGCCAGCGGCGCTGGTCGACCGAGATGGCGTTGAGGGTGGTCGGCACCCGTACCTTGGCGCCCCACTGCACCAGTTGCTCGGCAAAGCGCAGGCTGGCGGGGCCGGTGTAGATGCAGCCGTCGATGTGCGCCTGGGTCACGTCGAGCAACTGCTCGGCGCCTTGTAGCTCGGCCATGCGCAGGACGATCTGCATGGCCATCTGCGCCGCCTTGCCGTGGGCGCCGTCGAGCAGCGCCTGATCTTGTTCGCTCAGGCTCAGCGCCGTTGGGTTCGTACGCTGGCCCTCGACTCGTACAAGGCCTGCGCCGCGCAAACCGGCGAAGGCCTCCCGGCCGATGCACAGCACCGGCAGGGAACGCCCGAACAGGCGTTGCGCAACCAGCACGCCGAGGGTCAGGATCTCATCGACCTCGGCCAGCACCAGTGCCGCCGGTGCGTGGCCGTTGCTGATCAGTTCCATCATCACGCTGCTGCCGGTGCACGAGCCGCGCCCGCTGGGAATAGCCAGCACGCGCCCGGCGATGCACTGGCCGCTCAGGGGATGATGACGGTCAATGACTTCGCCACTTGCGGGGTCGACCCCGCCCCAGAAGCTCAGCCCGGTATCAGCGAACAGCAAGGGGCCCTCGGCCGCGCCCTCGACCAGGCTGCGCCCGGTCAAGAGGATGGGTGTGCTGGTCATGCTGCCCACCTCAGTAGTAGACCTTTGGCACGGTCAGGTCGGTCGGGGCGATTTCAGTGCCCACCCACTTGGTGAACAGTTCGTTGTAGCGCCCGGTGCGCACCTGCTGGTTGACGAACAGGTCCAGGTAGCGCAACAGGCCATACTCGTTGCGCTTGGCGCCCAGCGATACGTAGTCGATCACGTAGGGGGCATTGCCGGCGACCTTGAGGTTCTTGTACTTGCCGGACTTGAGGGTGGCTGCGGCGACGGTGTTGGTGACCACGGTGGCGTCGATGTGCCCCTGGGCGACCGCCAGCAGGGTGTCGTTCTGCGACTGGTAGGCGCGGAAGGTGCCGCTGCCCCAGCTTTTCACATCTTTCTCCAGGGCAATGGCTTCATAGGTGCCGCTGGTGTTGCCCAGGGCTTTGCCCTTGAGGTCGTCGAAATTGTTGATGCCGGTATTGTCGCGGGTCAGCACCACCATCTGGAAGGCGAAGTAGGGCACGGTCAGGCCGACGGTCTTGGCCCGCTCAAGGGTGTCGGAGGTGGACGCCACGATCACGTCGGCGCGGCCGGAGATCAGCGCCGGGATGCGGTCGGGGAAGGGCGTTTCGACCACTTCGGGCTCGACCCCCAGCACCTTCGCCAGGTCGCTGCAGTAGTCGACGTCGAAGCCTGCGGGCTTGTTGGCTGCATCGCGAAAGCCCATGGGTGGGAAGTCCAGGGTCACGGCGCAGCGCAGCTTGCCTGAACCGATGATGTCGTCGAGTTTGTCGGCCTGGGCGTTGGCAATGCAGGCGGTACTGAGAACAGCGCTGAGGGCTACGGCAAATGTGCGGTTTTTCATAGGTGCCTCGTGGTTGGGTAAGTGCTGTTGGATATCGTATTGGTAATTTCGTATACGATATTTTATTAGCAACGGCCGTGCCTGTTTGTCTCTGGACGCAGGAATAATCCTTAAGCCCGTGAGCTAGGGCGCCTGAAGCACACGCAGGTTGTCAGGAGGGATTTGACTGCCGCGCGATGAGCGCTGCACAGGTGTTACATATCGGAGCACTGCCTGCGCGCAGCGCCCACTAAAGGAACACTCAGCGTTGGCTGTCGCGGTACTGGCTGGGTGAAAGCCCGGTGAGGGCGCGAAACTGCCGGCTGAAGGCACTGTGGTCGGTGTAACCGCAGCGCAGGGCGATGTCGGTGATCGGCAGCTCAAGGTCTTGCAGCAGGCGCGAGGCTTCTTCCAGCCGCGCCTTGTGAATCATCTGCCGCGGCGTGAGCTGAAAGATGCGTTTGCACTGGCGCTCCAGCTGCGCCACCGACAGCCCGGCGATGGCGGTCAGTTCGGCAAGGCTGATGGGGCGGCTGAAGTGGGCGCGGATATGCCCATCGACCGCGGCCAGCTTGTGAAACGCCGGGTGGTTGGACTGGGGCAATTGCAGGTCGCGGGAGATACCGGCGAGGCCGACGATGTTACCGGCGCCATCCTTGAGCGCACGTTTGTGGGTCAGGCACCAGATCGGCTGGTTGCCGAAGTACAGGTGCAGTTCGAGCTGGTCGGACAGCTCCCGGCCACTGCTGAGCACGCGGCGGTCCTGCTCGGTGTAGAGCGGGCCGAAGCGGGCGGGGAAGACGTGCTCGGCGGTGAGCCCGAGCAGGTCTTGGCAGTGCTTGCGCCCGCAGCGCCGGGCCAGGGTCTGGTTGACGAAGGCGTAGCGCGCCTCGCGGTCCTTGATGAAGAACACCACATCGTTGAGCGTGTCGAGCAGCGGCGCGATGGGTTGCAGGCTGCTGAGCAGGGTCGGCAGATCGCAGGGCGCGAAGTGGTTGAGCGTGGCGTGCATGGCGCAAAGGTCCCGGGGGCGTCCGTCCGGATCATAGGGCGCCCCCGGTGCTTACCTCAAGCGTCGCGGGTGTGTTCCAGGCACAGCAGGGTATCGATTCGCGCCGGGCTGAACGGCGGGCGCGGCGCCGAAGGTTGCCAGCCGAACAGGTGCTCGGTGGCCGCACCGCAGATCCTGCCCTGGCAGGCGCCCATGCCGCAGCGGCTGGCCAGCTTGGCCTGGCGCCAGTCGCTGTGCCCGGTGAGGGCAGCATAGGGCACGTCTTCGCAGCGGCACACCAGGGTGTCGGAGTCGGCCAGCGACTTGAGCGCAGGGTCCAGGGCGAAGGCCGTGTTCAGCGCGTTGGCAAAACCCTGCCAGCGCGCGCGGCGGTGCCACAGCCGCTGCGCCGCCTGGCGATTGCCGACCGCAGCATGACCTGCGATAGCACCTTCAACCAAGGCCCGCTCGCTGCCGCCGAAACCGGTGCATTCGCCTGCCGCGTAAACGCAAGGCTGCGACGTCGCCTGCCAGCTGTCGACGGCAACGGCCTGTCGCTCCACGGCGCAGCCCAGTGCCTGGGCGAGCTGGATGTTGGGGATCAGACCGAAGCCGCAGGCCAGTCGATCACAGGCTATTTCCACCACCTTGCCATTTTGTTTCAGGCGCACGCCTTCAAGCCGATCGCGGCCCAAGGCGGCCAGTACATGGCTGGCGCTGCGGTACTGGCGGTCGAACAGGCTGATCGACTGCAGCAGCTTGTGCGGCCAGCGCGGCAACTGTGCGGCGAAGCTGGCGATGGCGGCAGGCGAGGCCTGTTCGGCAATGCGCAGTACCCGGGCGCCATTGCTTTTGGCGGTGGCTGCACTGGCCAGCAGCAAGGGGCCGCTGCCAGCGATGACAATACCTTGGTCACGTACCGGCAGGCCGGCCTTGATCAAGGCCTGCAAGCCACCGGCGCCGGTCACGCCAGGCAGCGTCCAGCCGGGGAAGGGCAGCAGCAGTTCGCGGGCGCCGGTACAGAGAATCACGCAGTCGTAGTCGATCTGCCAGCCGCGCTCGGCGTTCTCCAGCAGCAGGGTGTTCGGGGCGGGGTTGGCGATCACCCGGGTGCTGCTGTGCCAGTGCACATTGGCGCAGGCGAGCACTTGCTCGCGCAGTCGGCGCGCCTGACCGGGTACTTTGGCCTGGGGCCCGTCGCGCCAGATCTGCCCGCCCGGCAGCGGGTTGTCGTCGAGCAGCACGATGCGTTTGGCCCTGGGCGCGGCGGCCAGGGCCGCGCTCAGCCCGGCGGGGCCGGCGCCAATGATCAGCAGGTTGGCGTGTTCGTTCATGGCCGGGTCTCCACCTGCATGCCATCGCGGCACAGGGTCTGGCAGGCCAGGCGCCGACGGCCGTCGATGCTCACCCGGCACTCCTGGCAAATGCCCATGCCGCACAGCGGTGCGCGGCGTTGGCCACTGACCGAGGTGCGCGAGCAGCCATCGCCGCCCAGCGCTAGGGCTGCGGCCACGCTGGTACCGGCAGCCACGTGCAGCGGGCGGCCATCGAGGGTCAGGTCAGGCATGGGCGAGAGCTCCGAGGAAACGATCTGGCAGATAGGGGCAGGCCGCCAGCGGCGGCGTTTCGTCGAACAGTTGTGCGCTCAGCAGGTCGGCGGTTGCCGGTGCGGTGGTAACGCCCAGCCCTTCATGACCGACCGCCAGCCACAGGCCATCCTGCTGCGGATGGCGGCCCACCAGTGGCAGGCCATCGGGGCTGGCGGCGCGAAAGCCGGTCCAGGCGCGGATGCCGTTGAGGTTGGCCAGGTCCGGCATGTACTCGGTCGCGCGTTTGAGCATGCGCGCGAGCATCCAGCCTTCCACGGCCGGGTCGGTGGTGCCGAACTGGCGTGAAGCGCCGATGAACAGCTGGCCGGTCGGGCGCGGCTGGATATTGCACGCAGTCGATGGGCCGCTGGCGTTATGCGCGCTGGTCACGTAGCCCAGCTCCACCAGGGTATGGGTGACGGTGCCGGGGTAGCGGTCGGTGATCAGCAGGTGGCCTTTCTTCGGCTCGATGGGCAGCTCCGGGCACAGGTCAACGGCCTGGATGCCGTTGGCCAGCACCACGGCCTCGGCGCTCAGCCACTGGCCGCTGTCGAGGCGCACGCGATTGCCCTCTACTGCGCTAACCCGCGCCCGACGCTGATCGATTCCTGTTGTTTCTAGCATCCAGCCGGCAGTGGCAGGGGCATAGAGGATGCCGTCGTCGTTGATCAGCAGACCGCCTTCCAGCCCTTCGCGCAGGGCCGGTTCGCGCTGGCGCACGGCGCGTCCGGCGACCAGCTCGCAGGTCACACCCTGTGCTTGCAGGACGTTGAATTTGTGCTCGGCCACGGCCATTTCTTCGGCGTTGGCCGCAAGCCACAGGGTACCGTTGCTGCGGTAGGCGCAGGCCTCTGGCAGTCGCGGGGCCAGTTCGCGCCAGCGTTGCAGCGAGTATTGGCTGAGCGCCAGCTCCGCGGGATTGTCGTCGAGCACCAGCAAGTGGCCCATGCCGGCGGCGGTGGCGCCATGCAGCCCGGCATCCAGCACCAGCACGCGCAGGCCACGGGCGGCCAGCGATTGCGCGCAGGCGGCGCCGATGATACCGGCGCCAATCACGATCACATCGGCGGCGGTAGTGCTGCTCACGGGCGAATGCCCCAGGCGAAGGGGTCGTCTTCCTGGAGGATCAGTGTGGCCTCGGCGCTGATGTGCGCACGGCCGCGGATGGTCGGGATGATGCGCTCGCCGTCGGCCTCGAACGAGCCTTCGAAGGTACTGCCGATGACGCTGGCCTGGCGCCAGGTCTGCCCTGGTTGTAGCTTGCCGTCGGCGGCAAGGCAGGCGAGCTTGGCGCTGGTGCCGGTGCCGCAGGGCGAGCGGTCGTAGGCTTTGCCGGGGCAAAGTACAAAGTTGCGGCTGTCGGCGGCCGGGTCGCCTGCGAACAGTTCGATATGATCGATCAGGCCGCCGTCTTCGCCACGGATGTCTTGATCTTCCAGCGCCTGCTGCACGGCGTAGGTGTATGCGGTCAGCGCTTCGATGTTGTCAGCGGCGACCCGCTGGCCGTGCTCGGCAATCAGGAAGAACCAGTTGCCGCCCCAGGCCACATCGCCGACCACCTGGCCAAAGCCCGGCACCTCCAGTGCCAGGTCCTTGCGGTAGCGGTAGGCTGGCACATTACGCACGCTGACCGAGTGGTCCTCGTGCAGAGTCGCCTGCACGGTGCCGACCGGGGTTTCGATGCGGTGCACGCCCGGGCCGATCCGGCCCAGGTGCGCCAGCGACGCCACCAGGCCGATAGTGCCGTGGCCGCACATGCCCAGGTAACCGGTGTTGTTGAAGAAGATCACCCCGGCGCAGGCGCTTGGCTCCACCGGCTCGCACAACAGCGCGCCGACCAGCACATCGCTGCCGCGCGGCTCGAGCATGCACGCCGTGCGCCATTGGTCGTGCGCCTCAGCCAGGCGCTGGCGGCGCTGGGCCATGCTGCCGTTGCCAAGGTCGGGGAAGCCGTCGGTGACCAGGCGGGTCGGTTCGCCGCCGGTATGGGAGTCGATCACGGTAATGCGTTTCATGGAAGGCCGCGTCCGTTCAGGGAAGTGAACGACAGAGTGGCCTGTGCCCTGCTGGGCAGGCTTGATGCCTTTAGGCTACACCGATGACGAAATCGGCACAGGTTGCCATTATTTGGTGGGAGGCAAATGCTCGAAGAGGGTCTTGCAGACGCCGGCAATGTGTTCATCAAGCAGCCGGACCGCCCGCTCGACATCCTGGGCTCGGCAGGCGTCGAGGATGTCGCGGTGTTCGTGATCGGCGCGCTCCTTGCCGGCCGACAGGCTCATCTGCATGCGCAGGTAGCGCTCCAGCTTATCGTTCACCGAGCGGATCATGTTGACCAGGAACGGGCGCTGCGCAGGTTCGTACAGGCAGGCGTGCAGCTCCCAGTTGAGCTCGGCCCAACGGCCGACGTCGTTCTCGCCGACGAACTCCTGGCAGATGCGTTCGGCGCGGGCGAAGGTCGCGTCTGTCATGTTCGGGATGGCCAGGCGCAGGGCCTTGTCCTCAAGCAGCATGCGCACTTCGAACATCTGCGCCAACTCCGCTTCGGACATGCGTGTGACCATCGCCCCGCGATTGCGCTGGAACATCACCAGGCCTTCGGCCTCCAGGCGCTTGAGCGCTTCGCGCACCGGGATCTTGCTGACGTTGAACTGGCGGGCGATGTCGTCCTGGCGGATCGGTTCGTCTTCGGCGAAGTGCCCGGCAATGATTGCATCGCGCAGGTGACGGGTGATGATCTCCGAGGTCGAAGGCGTGTTGCCCAGGTCCGGGGCGTTGAGGCGGGGTACGGTCACGGTGGCGTCGTCCGAAGTTATTTCTGGATATGGTATACGAAACTATCCAGGCACGGCGCCACACCTGGCAGACGGACAGCCGTGGGGCGGGTTTAACGGATGAAATGCACCTTGCCGGTGTCGTCGTTGCCCATGTAGATCCCGTACACCCCGGCTTGTCGTTCCTCGATGTAGCGTTCGAGAATCTGCCGGATTGCCGGGTAGTAGATCTCGTCCCAGGGAATGTCCTCGGGGGCGAAGAACCGGTAGTCGAGGGTTTCCGGCCCGTACTGGCCGGTGATCTCCAGGGCCGTGGCGCGAAAGATGATGTACACCTCGCTGATGCTCGGCACGCTGAAGATCGAGTAGGGCGAGAGGATCTCGCCACGTACGCCGCTTTCTTCCCACAGCTCGCGCAGCGCCGCCTGCTCGGTCGTCTCGCCGCTTTCCATGAAGCCTGCCGGCAACGTCCAGGTGCCCGGGCGCGGCGGGATCGCCCGTTGGCACAGCAGGTACTTGCCGTCCTGCTCGATGATGCAGCCGGCGATGATCTTCGGGTTCACATAGTGGATGTAGCCACAGGCGTTGCACAGCAGGCGCTCGTGGGTGTCGCCGCTGGGCCGTCCCTGGTGCAGCTGGGCAGTGCAATGCGGGCAGTAACGCGGGACGGCGGGCATGGTCAGCGGCCTATGCGGGGTTCTTTGAGGGCAATGGGCGCGGCGATGTCGCGCACCTTGCTGTTGTCGTTCTGTTTCAGGCGCAGGTAGTCCAGTGCCACCTTGGCAGCGGCGCGCACGTGATCGACCGAGGCCTGGTGGGCGGCCAGCGGGTCGCCGCTCTTGATCGCTTCGACGATTTTTTCCATTTCCTGGTTGCTGGCGCCGCGGCGGTTTTCCTGGGACACCGAGGTGGCGCGCAAGTAGCTGATGCGCGCCTGCAACTGGCGCAACTGGGTCGCGGCGACATGGTTGCCCGAGCCTTCAAGCAGCACATCGTAAAAGCCCTGCACCGAGTCGATCACCTGCTGCAGCTCGCCTTCTTCCAGGGATTTGCGGTTCACTTCCAGGGCTTTTTCCAGGGCGCGGATGTCCTTGGCCTTGGCGTTCAAGGTGAACAGCTGGACGATCAGGCCTTCGAGCACGCAACGCAGCTCGTAGATGTCGCGGGCGTCTTCCAGGGTGATGATGGCTACCCGCGGACCCTTGGCATCGGCGAACTCCACCAGGCCTTCGGACTCCAGGTGGCGCAGGGCTTCGCGCACCGAAGTGCGGCTGACGCCAAGACGCTCGCACAGGTCGCGTTCGACCAGGCGATCTCCGGGCAACAGCTGGAAGCTCATGATCGCTCCGCGCAGTTTGTCGAGGACGATTTCACGCAGGGTGACGGGGTTGCGGTTGACCTTGAAGCTGTCGTCGAGAGGCTGGCGTTTCATCATCGGTGCTCTGCTGAAGGCTGTTGCAGTGGAACAGCCCATCGTTATCGGGTGGGCTCCGAGTCGGCCTCGGCGAAGGCTTCGCGGGCCAGCCGGAAACTGTCCACGGCTGCGGGCACACCGCAATAGATACCGACTTGAAGCAGGATTTCGCGTATTTGCTCACGACTCAGACCGTTACGCAAGGCGCCGCGTATATGCAGCTTGAGTTCGTGCGGGCGGTTGAGCGCGGAAATCATCGCCAGGTTGATCATGCTGCGTTCCTTGAGCGACAACCCGTCGCGGCCCCAGACATGCCCCCAGCAGTATTCGGTGACCAGCTCCTGCAGGGGCCGGTTGAAGTCGTCGGCGTTCTCGATCGATCTGTTGACGTAGTCCTGGCCCAGCACCTGGGTGCGGATCTGCAGGCCTTTTTCGTACATGTCGTTGTGCATCACTGTGCTCCCAATCAGTCAGGCCAGCGGCGGCAGGGCGCCGAGTTTGCCTTTGTGATAGATCATCGGTGTGGCCGGTTGCTCGGGCAGGATCAGGTGCTTGACCGCGCCGACGATGATGGCGTGGTCGCCGCCATCGTACTCGCGCCACAGCTCGCACTCGATGATCGCCGTGGCGTTGCTCAGCAGCGGGTTGCCCAGCGCGCTCAGGTGCCAGTCGATGCCCTTGGCCTTGTCTTTGCCCTTGCCGGCGAAGGCGTAGGCTTCGGCGGTTTGCCCGGCGGCCAGCAGGTGGATGGCGAACTGCTTGCTGTCACGCAGCACCGGGTAGGTGTCGGAGGCGTAGTTGGGGCAGAACAGCACCAGCGCCGGATCGATCGACAGCGCACTGAAGGCGCTGGCGGTGATGCCGACGATGCCGCCGTCGGCGTCCAGGGTGGTGACCACGGTGACGCCGGAGGGAAACGAGCCCATCACGTCTTTGTAAATGCCAGGTTCAATCATGGACGGGCGCTCCTAACGCATGACAAAGGGGTCGGGCATGGGCGCGGTGGAGAGGTTGATCCACACCGTTTTCAGCTCGGTATAGGCCAGCACCGAATCGATGCCGCTTTCACGGCCGTAGCCGCTGTTCTTGAAGCCGCCGATCGGCGCCATGGCCGACACCGCGCGGTAGGTGTTGACCCAGATGATCCCCGAGCGCACGTCCCGGGCCAGGCGATGGGCGCGGCCCAAGTCGCGGGTCCAGATGCCGGCGGCCAGGCCAAACTGCGAGTCGTTGGCCATGGCCAGCGCCTGGGCTTCGGTCTTGAAGCGGATCACTGCCGCCACCGGGCCAAAGACTTCTTCCTGCATGATCTTCAGCGAGTGGCTGTCGCATTCGAACAGGGTCGGCTGGTAGTACCAGCCATCGCCTTCGACCTCGGCGCGCTGGCCGCCCAGGCGCAATGTCGCGCCTTCGGCCTTGGCCGCCGCCACCAGGCTTTCGACCACCGCCAGTTGCTGGGCGGTGGCCATGGGGCCCATTTCGCTGCTTTCATCCTGCGGGTTGCCGATCTTGATGCGTTTGGCCCGCTCGATCAGGCGCTCGACGAATTCGTCGAAGATCTCGTCTTGCACCAGCAGGCGCGAGCCTGCCACGCAGCTCTGCCCGGAGGCAGCGTAGATGCCGGCCACCGCGCCATTGATGGCGCTGTCCAGGTCAGCGTCGGCGAAGATGATGTTCGGCGACTTGCCGCCCAGTTCCAGCGACAGTTTGGCGAAGTTCTCGGCGCTGCTGCGCACCACATGGCGAGCGGTGGCGGCGCCGCCGGTGAAGGCGATTTTGCGCACCAGCGGGTGGCGGGTCAGGGCGGCGCCAGTGCTTGGGCCAAAGCCTGTGACGACGTTGACCACCCCGGGTGGGAAGCCGGCTTCAAGGGCCAGGCGTGCCAGCTCAAGGATGGTCGCCGAGGCATGCTCGGACGGTTTGATGACGATGGTGTTGCCGGCCGCAAGCGCTGGCGCCAGCTTGATCGCGGTCAGGTACAGCGGGCTGTTCCAAGGAATGATCGCCGCCACCACGCCGATCGGTTCGTGCACGGTGTAGGCAAACAGCTCAGGCTTGTCCAGCGGCAGGGTGCCGCCTTCGAGCTTGTCGGCAAGGCCTGCGGTGTAGTGGAAGAATTCTGGCAGGTAACCGACCTGGCCGCGGGTCTCGCGGATCAGCTTGCCGTTGTCGCGGCTCTCCAGTTGGGCCAGGCGCTCTTTATTGTCGCCGATCAAATCACCCAGGCGGCGCAACAGCTTGCCCCGGGCAGTGGCGGTGATGCTGCGCCAGGCGGGGTTATCAAAGGCTCTTTGCGCGGCCTGTACCGCCAGCTCGACATCGGCTTGCGCGGCATCGGGCAGTTGTGCCCAGGCCTGCGCGGTGGACGGGTCGAGGCTGTCGAAAGTTTTGCCGCTTAAGGCATCGCGCCACTGGCCGTCGATGCACATCTGGAAGGGTACAAGTGTCATGCAACGATCCCCTTGGCTGTATCGGAGAGGGCTCGGGCGCGCCCGAGAAAGTCCAGGAGCATCTGGTTGACCAGGCGCGGCGACTCTACCGGCATCATATGCCGTTGCTCGGCCAGCACCACGCTCTGCGCCCCGGGAATGCGCCGGGCCAGTTGCTCGCTCATGGCCGGGGTCGAGCCCAGGTCCCATTCGCCGGTGGCGATCAGCGTTGGTACCTGGATGCTGCCCAGGTCGTCGGCGCGGTACATGTCTTGGGTGGCGAACAGCTCGTAGGTGGTCAGGTAACCCTGCGGATCGTTACTGGCCAGGGTCTGGCGAAGGGCCGCGATCTGCGCCGGGTTGGCCGCCTGGTACTCGCGGCTGAACCAGCGTGCCAGGGCCGCTTCGGCGTTGGCGTCGGGGCCGTGCTCGGCAGCTTGAGCGGTGCGTGCGATGACCCCGGCGCGCTGTTCGGCGCTGCGGTTGAATACACTGTTGAGTACCACCAGCGCGGCCAGGCGCTGCGGGTAGTGCAGGGCGAAGGCGCGGGCCACCAGGCCGCCCATGGAAAAACCGATGATGGTTGCCTGGGGCACTTGCAAGTGCTCAAGCAGCTCGGCCAGTTGTGCGGCATAGCCGGGCAGGCCAGTGCCTGCGGCCGGACGCGGGCTCTGGCCATGGCCGAGCATGTCGTAGGCAATCACCTGGTAGTTGCTGGCCAGGCCGACGATCTGCCCGCCCCACATTTCTTTGTTCAGGCCCACGCCGTGGATCAACACCACGGGTTGGCCTTGGCCGGTCGCCAGGTAACTGGTGCCGGCCGGGGTGCGTTCAGCAGCAGGCTGCATCATCGCTCACTCCTGGGGCGTCATTATTGTTATTGCGCTTTTTCAGCGGCCAGCTCTTCCAGGTCGATGTAGCGGTTGCCGATGCGCGGGTGCAGGCGGCCACCGTCGGCGCAACCGAGCACCACGACGATTTCGTCGGCGCGTGGGGCGTCTTCGATCTGCATTTCCAGGGTGATGTAGTGCGAGCGCAGGCCTTCGTCGTCCTTGTGCATCATCGGGATCTGGATCGAGGTGCCCGGGCCGCCCCGCTTGTTGGTGAAGCTCAGGTAGCTTTTGGCCTGGACCGCTTCGCGGTAGTGGTTGCCAAACCGCAGGGTGTGGATCACTGCCGAGGCGTGTTCGATCTCGCCCTCGGCGCCGACCACGGCGGCCTTGCCGTAGGCCTGGATCTTGTCGGCGCCACCGATGGCTGCGCACAGGCGCTCGACCATTTGCGCGCCCAGATCCGAGCAGTGGGCACGGATCTCGGGCTTCAAGTCGTCGACAAAGCCGCGACCCAGCCACGGGTTCTTGATCACCACCGCCAGGCCGACCATGGTCACCGGCTTGGCAGCGGCCTTGCCGCCTTCAATCAGGGTTTGTTCGCTGTAGGTGACGATCTTGCGGATTTCGAAACTCATGGGCTGCTCCGGTGCAGGGTATTGGTCTTGTTGTCTGATGGTATACCATAATATTTGACGTGCAAGGGCTTCCTGCAAATTTCTCTGCGTGGGGGACGGGTGGGAGGTAGAAAAGCATCGCGGGGCAAGCCCGCTCCTACGGGCCGGTAGGAGCGGGCTTGCCCCGCGATCAGCGATTACTTGCGCGCTTCAAGAATCAAATTGAACGGCGTCTCGGTCGCCCGGCGAAAGCGCTTGAACCCGGCCTCTTCAAACACCGCCCGCAGCCGCGCCTCGCCAGCCTGGGCGCCAAGCCCGAGGCCAACTTCCTGGGACAGCGAGTTGGGCGTGCAGATAAAAGTCGAGGCGGCGTAGAACAGCCGCCCGACCGGCGTGCTGTTCTCATCCAGGGTGTCGTTGGCATAGGGCTCGACCAGCAGCACCGTGCCGTCGGCTTTGAGCGAATCATAGGCATGCCGGGCGGCGCCGACCGGGTCGCCCATGTCGTGCAGGCAGTCGAAGTAGCAGATCAGGTCGAAGTCGTTGCCGGGGAAGTTCTTGGCGCTGGCCTGGACGAACTGCGTGCGCTCGGCCACGCCGCCTTCGGCGGCACGCTGGCTGGCGATGCTGATCGACGGGGCATGGTAGTCAAAGCCACTGAAACGCGAGGCGGGGAAGGCCTGGGCCATAATCACCGTCGAGGCGCCATGACCACAGCCGACGTCGGCAACCTTGGCGCCGGCCTGGAGCTTGTCGATCACGCCACTCAGTGTCGGCAGCCATTGGCTCACCAGGTGGGCACGGTAACCGGGGCGGAAGAAGCGCTCGGTGCCGCTGAACATGCACGGGTGATGATCGCCCCAGGCCAGGGCGCCATCGCCGCGCATGGCGGCGACCAGTTTGTCTTTGTCGTGAAACAGTGCGGCGATCACCGAGGCACCACCGGCGGCATACACCGGTGAGTCTTCGATGGCCAGGGCCATGGCCTGTTCTTCGGGCAGGCGAAAGCGCCCGTCGCGGTGTTCCATGTAACCGGAAGCCGCCTGGGCGCTCAGCCATTCGCGCAGCAGGCGGGCATTGCAGCCGGTCTTGTCGGCCAGCTGTTCGGGGGTGGTGAACTGGCTGTCGGCCATGGCCCGGTACAAACCGAGCTCATCGCCGAGGATCAGGTTGGCAAGCATTGCGGCGGCGCCCATGTCGGACACCAGCTTGCCCATGAAATCGTTAAGCCTGGCTTCGTCCATTGCGTGTTCTCCTCCAGGAAGTCCAACGTCAACGGGGTTGCCAGCGCTGCCGGCAACCTCGGGCCAATGTGGGGTGGGGCAACCCTTAAGTCTAGTTCGCCTGGAAAAACTCCAGCAGGTGCTGGCTGAACGCTTCGTCCGCTTCTTCCATGACGAAGTGCCCGCAGTCGGCGATGACACAACCGCGCAAGTCCTCGGCATGCGCCTTGAGGGTCTGTAGCGGCACCTCGGCGGTGGCGTGCTCGGCGCCTATGGCCAGCACCGGCATGAGCAGACGCTGGTGGGCGCGTTGCTGGTTCTGGGCGATGGTCTGGCGAATCGAGCGGTAGTAGGCCAGCCCGCCACTGAGGCCGCCCGGTTTGCTGTAGGCCTTGATGTAGGTATCGACGGCGACGCGGTCGACATGGTGCGCCCAGCGCTCGAACATGAACGTCAGGTAACGGTCCTCACGGCCACTGATCAAGGCCTCGGGCAGGTCGTGCAACTGGTTGAAGAGAAAGTGCCAGATGAAGATGTTCTGTTCGGCGCTGACGAAGATCGGCGGCGCCTCGGCAAGCCCGGGGATCACCGCTTCGCTGAGCACCAGTTGGCTGACCGCCTCGGGGAAGTCGCAGGCCAGGGCGTAGCCGACCCACATGCCCACATCATGGCCGGCCAGGCGATAACGCTGATGACCCAGTTGGCCCATGGCCCGGTGCAGCAGTGCAGCGATGGTGCCGGTGTCGTGACCGTCGGCGGCCGGGTCCGACAGGCCGGTGCCCGGCAGGTCGACGGCGATGGCCTGGTAACCTTGGCGGGCTAGGGCGCTCATTACGTGCCGCCAGGCGTACCAGGTCTGCGGCCAACCTGGGATCAACAGCACCGGTTGGCCGCTGCCGGCCAGCACGCAGTGCAGACGGCGACCGGGTTCCAGGTTCAGGTAGCGGTGTTCAAAGCGAGGTTCGGGGGTTGTTGGCATCGTGCTGCACTCCATGTGAACAGGGGAATTCAAGCCAGGCCCAGGAGGGTCTGGATTTGTTGCGGGTCGACCGGGGCGCCGGCAAAGTCATCGAAGGTACGGGTGGTCACCGGGATGATGTGCTCACGGATGAACGCTGCGCCTTCGCGTGCGCCGGCTTCCTGGTCTTTCAGGCAGCACTCCCATTCCAGCGTCGCCCAGCCGGGGAAGTCGTACTGCGCCAGCTTGGAAAAGATCGCCTTGAAGTCGACCTGGCCGTCGCCCAGCGAGCGAAAACGCCCGGCCCGATCGTTCCAGTCGCAGTAGCCGCCGTAGGTGCCCTGGCGGCCGCTGGGATTGAACTCGGCGTCCTTGACGTGAAACATGCGGATGCGCGAGTGGTACAGGTCCAGGTAGTCGAGGTAGTTCAGTTGCTGCAGGACGAAGTGGCTGGGGTCGAACAGCAGGTTGCAGCGTGGGTGGTTATCCACCAGCTCAAGGAAACGTTCGAAACTGCTGCCATCGTGCAGGTCTTCGCTGGGGTGGATCTCGTAGCAGAGGTTGATGCCGTGTGCATCGCAAGCATCGAGGATCGGCCGCCAGCGCCGCGCCAGCTCCTCGAACGCCGCCTCGATCAGGCCTGCCGGGCGCTGCGGGAAGGGGAACAGGTAGGGCCAGGCCAGGGAGCCTGAGAAGGTGCCCATGTCGGTCAGGCCCAGGCGTTGCGAGGCCTTGATTGCCAGGTGCAATTGTTCCAGTGCCCAGGCCGTGCGCTCCTTGGGTTTGCCGTGCAAGGCCTGCGGGGCGAAGTTGTCGCACAGGGCGTCATAGGCCGGGTGCACTGCGACCAACTGACCGAGCAAGTGGGTGCTCAGTTCGCTGACCTGCAGCCCATGTTCGGCCAGCATGCCGCGCAGCTCGTCACAGTAGGTCTGGCTTTGGGCAGCCAGTTCCAGGTCGAACAGGCGGCGATCCCAGGCTGGCACTTGCAAGGCTTCGAAGCCATGGCCGGCGGCCCAGCGGGCGATTTCGCCAAGGCTGTTGAACGGCGGTTGTTCGGCGCTGAACTGGGCCAGGTGCAGGCTGGGTCCTTTGAGGGTACGCATGGTGATTTCCTATTGTTTGTCGATCGACAAATAATAGGGTGGCAACGGGCTTGCGTCAACTGCTTTGCAAGGTAGAATTCGCCGCAACTGATTGGATGGACACACAACCCATGGCCGGACGTCCCCGGGAATTCGATCGTGACCAGGCCCTGCACAAGGCCTTGGTGACCTTCTGGCAATACGGATACGAAGGCACCTCGATGGCCTTGCTGGTCAATGCCCTGGGCATTGCGTCAGCGCGTATCTACGCAGCCTTTGGCAGCAAGGAGCAGTTGTTTCGCGAAGTGGTGGCGCTGTACCTGGCCGAACAGGGTGGCTTTACCGAGCGCGTTATCCAGCGCAGCTTGCCGGTGAGTGAGGCGGTGCAGCAGATCCTTGCCGATGCCATCACCACCTACACCGCCGCCGACAGCCCGCGGGGCTGCCTGGCCGTCTCCTCGACCGCCAGCGGCGGGCCGGATATCACGGCTGTGCTCGACTGGATGAGCGAGCTGCGCCGCCAGCGCACCCAGTCGATCATCGACCTGCTGCAGCAGGCCCACGGCCGTGGCGAACTCAAGGCTGATGCCGACCCCGAGGCGCTGGGCGACCTGTTTGCCACCTTGCTGCACGGCATTGCCATTCAGGCCCGCGACGGCATTGCCGCACCGCGCTTGCAGGCGATGATCAAACCGGCGCTGAGCGCGCTACACGGCGCCTGCGCCTGACTCAGCGGGCCTGGCCGGAGGAGCGCTGCCTCAGGGCCTTGCTGACCTTCGCCTGGATTTCGTAGGCCGGGGCTTCGACGGCGTTGAAGTCGCGCGAATAGCGCCGGGCGAACTCCTCCACTCCCCATTGCTGGTACTGCTGCACATGCTGCAGCTCGTGGGCCCAGAGCGCGACGTTGTCCTGGGCGTCGGCTTCGTTGCGAAAGACGATGATGTCGATCAGGGTCACGGCATTGACGTCGGGGTTCTGCAGCAGCGCGTTGGCACTGTCCAGGGCCTGTTGATCGCCGACCTTGTAGCGCGCCGCATCGAGCACCTGGAAGTCGTAAAAGGGTTCGAGCTGGGCGCGGATGTGCAGCGGGATCGGCAGCACCGTGCCGGCCGCCGCAGTCGCGCGCGCTTGCTGCAAGGCCAGGGCCAGGGAACTGCTGGCCACGCGCCCGAGGTCGTCAAGCACGCTGCCGGCCTGGCCGGGGTCGATGGGTGAGCAGATACAACTGCCTAGGCAAATTTCGTACTGGCCGACCGGGCAGGCGGCGAGGGCGGTAAGCGGGACAGTCAGGGCCAGGCTCAGCAGCAGCGACTCAAGGGGCTTCATGCAAGGCCCCGGTGATGAAGTCGCGGGAGGCCTTGAGCACCTGTTCCTGAAGCGGCTCGCTGGCGAGCATGCGGGCAATCAACAGCGCGCCCACACACTGGCTGAGCAGCGCCCAGGCCAGGTCCGGATCTTCCAGGGTCTGCGTCCAGGCGTGCTGCAGGCTGCACAGCCAGTGCTCGGCTTCAGCGCGCACGGGTAACTCGGCGCGGGCGATTTCCGCACCCAGGGTGGGGATCGCGCACCCGCCTTCGACATTGTGCAGATGCGCCATGCTCAGGTACTGGTCAAGGCAGCGTTCCAGCCGCGCACGATTCATGGGTTGCTGGGCAATCGGGCTGCTGGACAGCTCGCGGCGTACCACCTCGGTGAACAGGTCGTCCTTGGACGGGAAGTGGTTGTAGAAGGCGCCGCCGGTCAGGCCGATGGCTTTCATCAGCCCGGCCACGCCGGTGGCCGCGAAGCCACCGCGCTTGGCCAGGGCGCCGCTGCTTTCCAGCAGTTTCTGCCGGGTCTGTTGTTTGTGGGTGGTGGAATAGCGCACGCCGACACGCTCCGCAGGGCTGGCTTGACGAAGCCTGAATCATAGCATAGCGTTCGTTTACTAAATGATCGTTTACCAATGGAGGCAAGACATGACTCAAGGCAAGAAGGTGGTACTGGTGGTTGGGGCCGGCGATGCCACCGGCGGCGCGATTGCCAGGCGTTTTGCTCGCGAGGGTTATGTCGCCTGCGTGACCCGGCGCAGTGCTGACAAGCTGCAACCGCTGGTGGACGATATCCGCGCGGCCGGTGGCGAGGCGCATGGTTTTGCTTCGGATGCGCGCAAGGAAGAGGAGGTGGCGGCGCTGGTTGAGGCGATCGAAAGCACCATTGGCCCGATCGAGGCTTTTGTCTTCAACATCGGTGCCAACGTGCCCTGCAGCATTCTCGAAGAGACCGCGCGCAAGTACTTCAAAATCTGGGAGATGGCCTGTTTCGCCGGCTTCTTGACCAGTCAGGCCGTGGCCCGGCGCATGGTCACCCGCAAGCGTGGAACCATCCTGTTTACCGGTGCCACCGCCGGTTTGCGCGGCGCTGCCGGGTTCGCCGCCTTTGCCGGGGCCAAGCATGGTATTCGCGCCCTGGCCCAGAGCATGGCCCGGGAGCTTGGGCCGCGCAATATTCATGTCGCCCATGTGGTGGTGGACGGCGCTATCGATACCGCCTTCATCCGTGACAGTTTTCCCGAGCGCTATGCCCTCAAGGACCAGGACGGCATTCTCGACCCGCAGCACATTGCCGACAGCTACTGGTTCCTGCACAGCCAGCCGCGCGATGCCTGGACCTTCGAGCTCGACCTGCGGCCGTGGATGGAGCGCTGGTAAACCCTCCCACAACAACAAAAATAGGAACTGCTGCCAATGAGCAAGACCGTCGAATTTTTCTTTGACCTGGGCAGTCCGGCCAGCTATCTGGCCTGGACCCAACTACCTAAACTGTGCGCCCAGCACGATGCGCAATTGCTGTACCGGCCAATGTTGCTGGGCGGGGTGTTCCAGGCCACCGGCAATGCTTCGCCAGTGATGGTGCCGGCCAAGGCCCGGCATGTGTTCGTCGATTTTCAGCGCTATGCCAAGCGCTATGGCGTGACCCTGGCCTTCCCTCCGGGCTTTCCGATCAACACCCTGGGCCTGATGCGCGGCACCGTTGCCGTGCAGCGCTATCAGCCGGAGCGATTCGAGACTTACCTGAGCGCGATGTTCCAGGCCCTGTGGGTGCATCAGCGTAATCTTGGCGACCTGCAGGTGCTGGCCGCTGTGCTGCAAGAGGCCGGTTTTGATCCTGCGCAGTACCAGGCATGGACGGCCGAGCCAGTGGTCAAGGCGGAACTCAAGGAGGCCACCGAAGAGGCGGTGCACCGCGGTGTGTTTGGCGCACCCACCTGCTTTGTCGGCGAGCAGATGTTCTTCGGCCAGGACCGCCTGGCGTTCGTCATCGAGGCGTTGGCGGAGCAGGACAGTCAAGTGTAGCGGCATTATTTTCAACAACTGTATGGTCGAGGCGACTCGGGACTCCGTTAGTGTCAGTGCAGCCCAATAAAAAACAGGATGCCTGCCATGCTCGGCTCACTGGACCTGCTCAGCGCCTTCGTGCTGTTCGCCTTCGTCTCCTCGATCACCCCGGGGCCCAACAACACCATGTTGCTGGCCTCCGGGGTGAATTTTGGCGTGCGTCGTTCGATTCCTCATGCGCTGGGCATCAGCGTTGGCTTCATGGTCATGGTCCTGGCGGTAGGCTTTGGCCTGGGCGAGGTGTTCCAGGCCTACCCGCCGATCTATACCGTGCTGCGCTATGTTGGCGCCGCTTACTTGCTGTACCTGGCGTATAAGATTGCCACCTCCGGGCCACTGTCGGTGAGTAACGCCGACAGTCGCAACCCGCTGGGGTTCTGGGGGGCGGCGGCCTTCCAGTGGGTCAATCCGAAGGCCTGGGTCATGGCCGTGGGCGCGATCACCACTTACACCCCGGCCCAGGGTTACGTCATTAACGTAATCGTCATTGCTGCCGTGTTTGCCCTGGTCAATCTGCCCAGCGTTTGCGTCTGGGTAATGTTCGGCAGCGCCTTGCGCACGGTACTGCAGAACCCGCGCTGGCTGATGTTGTTCAACCTGCTGATGGCGGCATTGCTGGTGATATCGCTGTATCCCTTGCTGTTTACAGGAGCAAGCTTTGCTTAGACCGGGGAGCAGAGCATTGAATTAATTAACACCTAGGGACTTCGCTGCCGGGGTTTGCTGGTTTCTTTTGTCTAATCAAGGAAACCGGCATGGACAATGCGCCAGATATTTCAATTGACCACTTCATCCGCCAGCGCCTGCCTGCCTGGCTGCAGGGCCCGAACCCGGAACTGATTCAAGGGCTGCAAAGCCTGCTCATCGAGCATGACCGGGCGCAGCGCCAGCTGCAGCAGGTGCTCGACCGCATTGAGCCGCTTGAGGCCTTCGCCCTGCCCAGGCTGCAAAGCGCCATGGCAGCGGCCTTCACCCCGACCCTCGATGCCCGACTGTGCCGATTGCGCCGTGTGACACTGGTACGCAGCAGCATCCCAACTGGCGTTACTTCGCTGAGGTTCATCTCGCACAGCCGCGACTTCAGCCTGCTGGTGGCAGCTTTGCAAAATTTCAGTGCCGATGAATTTTTTGGCCAGGGCAGTATGCTCGTTGATGCCAATGGCGCCATGCTGAGCATTTCCCCTGAAAGCCGTGCTGGAGCCGACAGAAACGAATGCCGAGCAGCATGTGACCTTGATACTGAAACAGGCGATGGAGTCGCAGTTGCGCGTGGCCGCCCAACGGGCAGTGATCGAGGGGGCAGTGGACGCCGACAACCACGCCAGCCTGCTGCAGCTGCTGGGCGATCACCAACCCCCGGGTACCTGGGGCATGAAAGCCTATCAGCTCAACCTCCTCGGCAAGCGCCTGGTGGGGGTCAGTGGCTTCGAGTGCCGCGAGTGGTTTTCGGCGCAGTCCTGGGCCACGCCGGTGCAGTCGGTGCTGCTGTATGTACCGGACGATCCGCTCCAGGCGCTGACTCAGCATAAATCCTGGGCAGACGCTTACACCGCACTGTCCAAGCGCTTCGACACTCCGGGTTATGCGGCATTTTTCCAGCGTTTCGTGCGTCAGCGCGATCGCGTGCAGTTCGCCGCAAGTTATGTCAGGCAACAGAAGGCAGGCACCGATGGCGTGCCCATTGAGCTTGATGGCCGGCACTTCGGCTATGCCAGCGACTGGTTGACAGCCCAGGTCCGCTCACGCCGTGAAACCATCTTCGATGACGCCTTGCAAATGGCGGTGTCCACCGACGTCGAGGACCATAACCTTCGCCAGCAGCGTCTGCAGGCGCTGGAAGAGGCGGGACTGGACCTGGCGAATCTACTCGGTTTATTTGTCCCGGGGGTCGGCGAGGCCATGCTCGGTGTGGCCGCCGCACAACTGTTGGGTGAAGTGTTTCATGGCCATGAAGCTTGGCAGCAAGGGGACCGTGAAGGCGCGCTCAACCACCTGTGCAACGTTGCCCAGAACCTGGCTGCCAATGCCGTGTTGGCAGGTGGCGGCTGGGCGCTGGGCAAGGTGTGGCAGCGCTCGGCATTCGTCGATGAAATGCTCCCGGTGCGCCTGGCCGATGGCCAACAGCGACTTGGTAATGCACCGCCGCTGGAGAATCCGGCTGACTGGCCGGACGGTCTTGGCCTGCTCAGGCGTTTTGCCGGTGAATGGCAGTTGGCAAGCGACCGCCAACTGCAGCAGGTCATGGAGGTGACGGGCACCACCTACGCCCAGTTGCGGCGCTGGCATGTTCACGACCTGGCAGTGCCCGCACTGATGCACGACGCCCGCTTGCGCCTGGCGCTCGACGAGCAGCTCAATGCTGCCATCGCCCAGTGCCTGAGCGGGGAGGCGGGAACCCCCTGCGCGCAGTTGCAGGGCACGCGTCAGGCGTCTTTTGAGTTTCTCTACAACGGCCAACAGGCGCCGCTGGAGGAGGGCGCCCGTGTCCTCAGCAGGCAATTTCCCGGATTGCCGGCCAGCGTTGTGCAAGAACTCATCGCCTATGGCGAGCCTGCCCAGCTTGAGCGCCTGAACAACCAGGGCCGCGTGCCGTTAGCCATGGCCGAGCAAGCCCGATGTATGCTTGAAGCGCTGCGGGTCAATCGTGCTGTGCAAGGTTTTTTCCTGGACAACCCGGCGGCGGCTGATACTCGCCAGTTGGCCCAGGCGTTGCTGCCGCATTTGCCCGGATGGCCCGTTGGGCTGGGGTTTACAGGTTCTGGCAGCTATCGCCAGGGTAAGGACTATTTTCTCGAACTGGCGGCGGCGCTGTCAGCGGACCAACAGCAGGCCATGGCCCTGGACGCCAGCGACCCGGCAGCCGATTTGCGTGCACGGCTGGCAGCGCTGGCTGTTGCGCGGCGTGCCCAGGCCCTGGAGCTGCTCGGCGTGCCCCGGCCCGCGCGAGTGTTCAACGCACCGCAGCGCCTTGCTGATGTTCGCCTGGGGTACCCGCTGAGCCCGGGATTTAGTGCTGGCAACCGCGCCGCATACCGTGCCGTTCGGGAGCTGTATCCAAGTTTCAGTGAGACCGAGGTCAATGAGTTTCTCGCTGAAGTCCGCACCGGGGGGCGAGACTTCTGGACGGTGGTGGGCGAATTGCAACAGGCTCTGGGCGAGCTCAATGAAGTCCTGTATGCCTGGCGCACCGCTCCCGGTGCCAGCCAGCCGCTACGCAGCGCCAATCGTGCACGCGTTGCCACCTTGCTGCGCCAGTGCTGGCGACGTCAGTCGCTGCGCTTGCGCAACCGTGGCTTTGACTATCGATTACGCCTCGTCGACGAGGATATCGGTCAGTTGCCGACCCTGCCCGATAGCGTCCAGTTCAACCACGTGCAAGAGCTGATACTCAACCGTTTGGGCCTGCACAGCATTGCCGATGGCTTTTTGCGCAGCTTTCCCAACCTGCGCTGGCTGGATGTGGTCAACAATTCCCTGACCCACGTCCCGGCCGAATTGACTCACCTCCAGCAACTGACCTGGCTGAACCTGCGGCACAATAACGTCGCCTGGCGGCCGGCTGACAATACCTTGCTGGCGGCCTTGCCGCGGCTGGAGGTGCTGGACCTGGAGCACAACCCGATTCGCCGTAACCTGGATGTCGCCGGGGTACCGCGCCTGCGCATACTCAGGGTGCGCAATACCCAGATGGTTGCTGTGCCGGGTGGTTTGCTGAGCAGGCCGCTGCTGGAAAGCGCCGACCTGCGCGACAACCCGATCGTGGTCCTGCATGAAGGCCTGTTCAACGCGCCACGGCGGGTGCTGGAGCGGATCAATTTTCACGACAACCCGTTGGATGCAGTCAGCCGCCAGCGCTTGCTGGACTTTGAACGGGCCAATCGGTTGCCGGCTCTGGCCGGCTACAGCCATGCGCGCTTCGACCAGTTGCGCGAAAATTGGCTGATCGGTACCCCAGCTGAGCAACTGCCCGCGCTGTCGCAACGTTGGGACGCGGTACAGGCTGAACCTGGTGCCCATGCGCTGTTTCGCATGCTCGGCGACTTGCGCCAGACGGCCGACTACCAGCGCCATGCCACGGAACTGCGGCGTCGGGTGTGGGCCGTGCTGGAGGCCTGTGAACAGAACAGCGAACTGCGCCAGGAACTGTTTGCCCTCGCAGCCCAGCCGCGCAGTTGCGCAGACAGTGTGGCATTCAACTTCAGTGCCCTGGAGATCCGTACCTTCGTCGCCACGGCGGTGGTGGGCATCATGCCACAGGGGCGCGAGGCCGCTCTGTTGAAGGTGGCCCGGGCGCTGTTTCGCCTCGATGAGGTCGATCGTCTGACCCGCGTGCAGATTGTCGCGCGCGAAGCCGAGGATGAAGCCGTGGATGAGATTGAAGTGGCCTTGGCTTACCGCAGCGGCCTTGCCGCCGATCTTGACCTGCCTGGCCAACCGCGCTCGATGCAGTACCGTTTTAGCGCAGACGTCAGCGCCGCCGACCTCAAGCGCATGCGCGCCGAGGTGCTGGCCAGAGAGGCAACCCCGCAGTTGGCGGAGTCGATCGCCAGCCGCGACTTCTGGGTGGCCCATCTCAAGGAAACCTTTGCCGACCAGCTCGAAGCGCTCAACCAGCCGTTCTACCTGCGCATGGAGCAACTGATGAGCCGCGAGAGTGACATGAGCGATTTGAGCTATATGCATGGCATGAACGACATCGGCACAGCCCAGGAACAGGCACAAAAGGCCTGGGTATTGCAACAGACGCTACAGGCCTTGCAGCGGTAGAATCGCCGCTTTCCATTGATGAGTGTGCAGGCCCATGCAGTTGATTCCCTGGTCCCACGACACAAGTGCCGGTTTCACCCTGCGCGGCTGGCGCTCTGCTGCCAGTGGCAAGCCGTTGCTGCATTTCCTGCATGGCAACGGCTTTTGCTGCCTGGCCTACCAGCCGTTGCTGGCGCGCCTGGCCGAGCATTTCGACCTGTGGCTGTGTGATGTCCAGGGCCACGGCGACAGTGATCATGGCGGGCCGTTCGCCGGTTGGAACCGCACCGCGACGCTGGCCATCGAGGCTTTCGAAGCGGGGCGCGGCGAGTACGACGAGGTGCCGCGCTTTGCTGTCGGCCACAGCTTCGGCGGGGTGCTCACCGGCCTGATGCTGGCGCAGCAACCACCGCTGTTCCAGCGCGCGGTACTGCTCGACCCGGTGCTCTTCACCCGTTCGATGATGGGCATCATGGGCGCTGCGGCACTGGTCGGCCTGCACCGTCGCCACGCCCTGGCCCGCAAGGCCGCCACCCGCCGCAGCCACTGGCCCGATCGCAGCGCCGCGCGGGCGTCACTGGAAGGTCGGGGGATCTTCAAGGGCTGGAGCGAGTCGGCGTTGCAGTCCTACATCGAACACGCCATTGGTGACTGCGGTGAGGGCGTGGTGCTCAAGTGCCGGCCCAGCCGCGAAGTGGAAATCTTCAGCTCCTTCCCGCGGCGCATGTGGGCATCACTGGCCCAGGTACACACCCCGACCCTGGTGCTCTATGGCGAAAGCACTTATCCCTTCGTGCCGCAGTCGGTTCAGCGCTGGGCTCGCAACAACCCTCAGGTCACGGCCAACCAGGTGCCGGGCGGGCACTGCTTTATGCAGGAAGATGCGGCGAAGTGCAGTGAGTGGGTGGAAAAGTTCCTGTTAGGTTGATCAGAATCGGGATCAGGATGAAGGTACAATGCCACCATTGTTTGTCAGCCTATCCCGGACCGAAAGAACTTACGCATGATGCCTGCGCTCGATACCTTGATCAGTTTTGCCACTCGCTGGGGACCTCAATTTGGTGGGATCAACAGTTTCAATAGTGACCTGCTGGGGGCGTTTTCTGCGCTGTACTATCGCCAGGCCCGGACTGTCTGTGTGGTGCTTTGGGCCAGTGAACAGGAGCGCGATGATGCCGCAGCCCAGCAGGTAATGCTGATTTCGCTGGGGCTGGAGGAGCAAAAGCAGTTTGCATCCGGCCACGAGCATATGGCTTGGCAAGCGTTGGCAGCGGCAGGGATTGAGATAGATGCGCGGTGCGTCTGGTTGGGGCATGACCGCATTACCGGTGCCATTGCCCTAGCGTCGAAGGCGCGAGGTGGACGGTCGGCATTGATCCACCATATGAGCTATGAACGCTATGAGCCCTTTGTCGAGAACGCCCAGCGGGCCAGGGCGAAAGAGGATGAACAACGGCAATTGTTTCAGGCTGCGGACGTGGTGATGGCTGTCGGCCCGCTGCTACGCGATGCGTTGTACGACATGCTCGACCATGAGTCGATCCCAATGTTGGTTCCGGGATTGGCGGAAATAACTGCCAAGCGTGAACCCAAGACATTGAAAGGATTCTTGAGTGGGCGTCTGAGTGCTGACGCAAGGAAAATCAAACAGGCGCATCTGGGGGTTGCAGCGTTCTCCCAGGCGATTCGTCAAGCAGACGCACAACCGGAAATGCCCAACAGGTTTCAGGGCAAGAACGAACCAAAGTTGTTGTTGCGTGGCGTAGATTTCGAAAATATCACGCAAGGCGCCGGTGACGATGCGGAAGCGGAGCTGCGACATTACGCACAGGAGCAAGCGGGGCGTGTGGTCAACATCCAGCCTCTGCCTTTTACTGCGCAACGGCAGGTACTGTTCGACGACTTGCGAGGTTCATCCGTTGCAATGATGCCGTCCTGGCATGAAGGGTTTGGCCTGGTAGCCTGGGAGGCGATCGCCGCAGGCGTGCCGCTGGTGCTGAGTGTGAAAAGTGGTGCGTACAAGTTGCTCGAAGAGCTTGAACACGGGGCTTACAAGTCCTGGGTCACGACAATGGATGTCGAAGGCAACGAGCAGGCGCCTTATCATTCAGCAACTGATGTAGAACGGCTGGTCAAGGCGTTGACGCTGATTGCCCATGACCCGTCCAAACGCCACGATGCCTTTCGCCTGCGGGAGAAACTGTGCGGCCTTTATTCGTGGGCGCAGTGCGCGCAGTCCTGCGGGCAAGCATTGGGTTGGGTGTTGGAGAGCGCTCCGGTGCAGGTGCATGAACAGCGTCCGAATGCACCGCTTGCTACCGACACGACTGCGCCAATCGAGACGGTCGCGAGTCAGGTCCTGCCTGGTTTTGTATTACCCAAGGCAACCTGGCGGCCGAGACAGGGCTTGAGCGACAGTCAGCTCTTGCGTGCCGAAGAGGCAATCGTGCCTTTCGATGCCAACCGTGAACCCTTTCTGCTAACGCAGTTGGAGTGGGTACAGCGATCTGACTTTACCTTGCAAGTGCGTTTGCTCTGTGGCCCAGGGGGTGTCGGCAAGACGCGCATGGCACTGGAAATGTGCCGACGGATGCAACTACAGGGATGGAATGCAGGATTTCTGGCGGGTGAGTGTGACACCGACAAAGTGCAGGAACTGGCTCGGAGCCTGGTTGCAAGTCCAACCCCCAGTTTGATCGTGATCGACTACGCCGAGACCCGCCAGCCGCTTCTGCTTGCCCTGATCAAGGGGCTCAAGGACAAGTCGCAGATTCAGCCAGTACGTTTACTTCTGTTAGCCCGCGCCGGGGGCGAATGGTGGAACGTGCTGCCCGGCAAAGACAGTCAGTGTGAGGACGTGCTGGAAGGGCCCGCTACTAGCGGCCCGTTCATTCTGCCAGCACTCCATGCAAATCCCGACGCTAGGCAATCGGCTTATAACAAGGCTTTAGGGATTCTCCGATC
>NZ_JAMDGZ010000062.1 GCF_028656935.1 Pseudomonas rubra | reverse complement strand
GGGGTTAGTAGACCACTACACGATTTAGCGGTGATGGGGATGAGTTAACGGCCTCCCGATAAAAATTGCCATCAGGGTTGTGATGTGGGCGAGACTTAACGACGAGCTGTGGTTACAGACATGAAGGGCGAACCGATCCAAGGTGCGATCATGCAGATTGCGCCTTTATCGGGCGTAACCATATAGGTGGATAGCTGGAGGGGGAAGGATCATGGATGGCGACTCTTATGATTTTGGCGAGATAGCTGCTCACTTGGATGACCTAACAAACAATGATCCCCATGAGGCATTGAGGCAGGCGAGAAAGCTGAGCCTTGAGGGGCGGAATCGGCTCAACAACATGCAGTTGCGCGCAGCAACATTGGTTAACGCTGGAGTGCAATGCCAGCAGCAAGATGCGATTGATGACGGGCTTGCTCTCTATCGCGAACTCCACAGCGAGTACCCGACACCGGATACTGTCTTCAACCTTGGCACAGCGATTGTCAGCTCGATCGGCTATACACCCAACGGTGATGGATGGTTGGATCATAAGGAAAGCACGAGGCACCTGGGCTCGGAGGCCAGAGCATGTTTTTGGAATGTGGCTCAGGATGCTGAAGCAAGCATGTCAGCTCGTAGTCAGAGTTGGACAAATCTTGCAAATCAATTGGCAGATAGCCAACGTTTGAGCGAATGTCATGACGCGCGACTTGCAGCCTTAGCGCTAGATCCAAAAAACGGCGTTGCTGCTCACGCAGCCGCTAGGTACCTGATTTACTGTTACCAAATGGGCCTTTGTTCGGATCTGGCCGTCCTAGAAGCTGCAGCGTATGCCAAGGTGGGACGGGAAAACCGGGATCGAATCATAGAGTACGCGGGACTGCAGGCAGCGGACGGCATGCTTGGCTTCCTCAATCGCTTCCAAGATCCGCCGCCCAGGGCGCCGCATAATGACCCCTTCGTTGCCTGGGTTGAGAAAGAGCGGCTGACTCTTGGCCCGTCTGTTGAGCTTGTCGATCCCGAAATGGGAAAGCTTGATTGGTTGCGGCTGCCGGGCATTTTGGAGCGAGAGGCTGGAAAAGGAGCAACGCCCCCGCCGATATTCGCGATGTTCAACCAGATGAAAGGCGACTTCATTCTGGCCCGTGATTTGTCCTGGCGTTCTCGGGATGAAGCGGGATGGCCTACCTCGGGATACTTCGATGACACCCTTGATTACGCCTTATACGGCCCGGCTACGTCTGCATTGATCCTTGCGCACCGTACAGCCATAGACCTTTTGGACAAAGTCGCCGCTGCCGCGAATCACTATTTCGAACTTGGCCTGAAACCGCATGACATCTTTTTCGGAAAAATCTGGCGCGTGCGACCAAACAAGACAGGTGAAACCCCACTGACTCCCCAGGTCGAATCCTTAGTTCGAGAGGGTGTGCATGCTCTTTACGGTTTGGTCGAGCTTGCCGATGACTATGAGGCGCGAAGCGGAATTCTTCGCCCCCTGAAAAACCTACGTAACGCCGGCACGCACCGCTTCGTGGTCTTGCATGATCTAGGCGATATCACCCAGTGCAGAGAGGCTGCTGAAGTCGAGCATCACGACTTTGATCGATTTACTGCAACGGCCATTGCTGCGCTTCGTGTAGCCAGGTCAGCCATCCAGATGCTTGCGCTTGCAGTCAGTGAGAAAGAAGAGCTGTTGAGGCAGTCGAAGGAGGGACTCATTGGCACCCTGGAGGTGTTTGACCATGATTGGATTCGAGGGCGGGATGATGATTTTGAGTCGGACGATTCTGGTGAGATCGATGAGATTGACGAGCCTTCTAGCCCTTAGTGACTAGGGGCCATCTAGACGGCAAACGAGGGCGAACAATCACTCATTCTGGTTGACAATGGCTGTCGCTGTAACCACGATATTGCCTCCGTGGTGACGGCCACCCTCAGTCCTAGATCTGTAGAGCGATTGCACCGTTGCATCACGCTTCACAACCTCCCGCCATTTCTTTTGGTGGCAGCGACTAGGACACTGCCGCCCAAAGGAATAGGCCATGAAAAGCACCACATCACCGCTCCTTCGTCACATCTCGTTCCTCGCCAAGCGTTTTCAAAATGATCCAGATGCACCTCTGAGTCCAGAAGGGCGGGGGCTTCTTAAACAGTTCAGTGGGCGTCCACTTAAACACAGTCAGTGGCTCCAGCACGTTGCCCGAGATCTGGGGTTGGAGTACAACCAAGTTTCCCAGTGCAACGCACGTCTCACAGATTACTGCGATCACAATGCGCAAATGCGCATCTGGAACACCCCAGTTCGCTTCTTTTATCAGCCTGATGTCTTCGAGCGGCAGTTGCAGGCGCTTCTGAGTGCTGCTGAGGGTAAGTTCAGTCTGGCAGAGGCAGCCAAAAAGCACCGTGTCACGTTCGAGAATTTTGACTTCAGTCCTGCGCTTCTTGATTTTCTCGTTGAGGGTAAGGGCGTCTCACTCTTGAGTTTCGAGGGGATTTCTGCGTCCAGCAGTGTCATTGCAGATTCCTGGGTATCGATCTGTACATCGTTTGCCGGCGCTGATCTAAGTAACGCGAAGTTCGTTCGCTATTTTGACGATGGTCAGTGCAGGGCGGGCATGGTGATCCATGAGGGGAAATTTATGGCAGCCAATCTCTCTGGTGCTGATTTGAGGTGGGCCTACCTTCGTGGGGCCGACTTCAGTGGCGCAAATCTGGAAGGTACGGATTTGCGCAATGCCAACGTTTATGAAAGCTGCATGCGAAACGTCACGGGCGTTCTTGTCGGTGGCGAAGTGGATTCAACGCACTGGTTACTAGACGAGGTCTGACGGGCCAGCACTTAGACGGTGAAGCATGCGCAGCCGGCGTGAGAGCAGCTGCGCCATGCCCTTTACGCTACGTCACCGATGCGTTTACCAGTTGCCTGAAGTGTCAGCTGCGTATTCCCTTGCGGGGAGCCCTGCAGAGAGAAGACGCCTTTCTCGTAATCGACAGTGCCATGAGCTTCAAGCACGAATCCGCCAGTACCACCGAAAACATGAGGGCTGCATCTTCTTCGGGTACCGTGACGTGGGGTTCTACGGGGGGACGGAAGATGTCACGGATGCGATACAGGTGTTTGTTCACTTGATGCAGGCGAGCTAGGAAGGTATCCATGAACTGATCGGTAACTTCGAAGTGCTTAGCCGGTTTACCTCGGGTTAGCGTATCGCCCTGACCTCTGGACTCTGTCGCGTCCTGGCGTCGATGCAGAATTTGGTTACCGGTAGTGCTGGTGATCGGGTAGGAGTGGATGATGTCCGATCGCTCATCGTTGAGCGTCTTGAACAGCTCATAGGCCTGTTGTCCGGCGACAAAGGCTTCCGGTTCCAAATGCTCGATCTTTTTAACCGTTTGATTGAACGCTTCTGCAAGGCGACCTCCCATTTTGGCTTCGAGCTCGGGACGAGACCTCTCGGGATCCATATGGCAGATCACTTCCGCCATAAAACTGCTGACCGAAGCGAACCCGTAGACAGCTGCCCCCAGACGAAATACATAGCGGTCACTCTCGGGCAGGGCGATACGAGTCAATCGCCTGATATCTGCGAAATCCTTTTCGATGCTGGTCAGTTCTCATTTCTTTGCTGGGTCGTGGGTAAAGATGCAAGCTTGCCAAAAGCCGAACAAAGCGTTGCGCGCAAACTATTCGGATCATCGCCTAAATTTGTTGCATCGAGTAGAGTCTGGAGCATGTTCCGCCTGCGCCCTTTCCGATGCGAGGCCTGAGGCGGCTAAGGCAGGTCACGACACTGGCAGCCGGGAATCCCAGCCAGGCAAGTCATCGATGGAATGTGAGGGCGTGAATGCAAATAAGCCGAAAGCTCAACCTTTACGAGATTGAGGATCTTTATCAGTCGCTAGGCACTGATCCCAACCTCAGGCTTCCCCGCAGCATGAGCCACGGCGGTGGGCTGGGTGTTGATGCAGCATTGGCTCAGTTCATCGTGACCTGGGCTCGTGCCTACGAAAAGACCGTCCTTCACCTGTACTCGCCTGCTGATGAAGCGATCACCCAAATCACGCAGTTGGCTCACAGCGCCGCTGGATTCTTTGCCTTGATCATGTGCAGTGAAGTGCACGCTCGGGATCATCAACTGATTGATCGGCGAGAAGCCCTCATGGCGATCAGACCCCTGGTCGATGCAATGTTTGCAGGTGATCTGCGCAACACCTCGAACCTGAGAGGCGCGCGACCAACTGCCATCAACCTATTCTGCGTGAACAACGCAAAGCGTGAATTCATCAAGCCGTTCTACTTCGATCACTCCGTCCCAAAAGTCCAGCCCAGGACGTGGTTCTCAACGCTCGTAGAGACGTCGTCGAAGCTGATGACTACTCGCAGTGACCAAGGTGCATTGCTCAGATCAGGCCTCCCTGCACTGGGCAGCGTACTCTGGGAGCTAATCTCGAACGCTGACCAGCATGCGGTCACAGACGTTGATGGGAACAAGTACAAGAAGGCGTTGCGGGGCACCTCGATCAAACTCAACAGGATGAGTCGTCAGGATGCGCTGGAGTACTCCGACGTTGAGCCAGAACTTGCTCGATTCATTCTGAAGCGTTTTGTCAAAGCTGAAGTACTGGAATTCCTGGAGATTTCGGTCATCGACAGCGGGCCTGGCCTGGCCCGGCGATGGCTAACGGTCAAGGAGGAACGACCAGTCGAATCGCTGGATGGACTGAGCTTAGAGGCTGAACTTGAGGCCACGCTTGACTGCTTCAAGAAGCACGTCACTTCCAAGACGCAGTCTCCGAATTCGGGAATGGGCCTGCACAACGCTGTTCAGGCACTCAACAAACTGAAAGCCTTTGTACGTGTCCGGACGGGGCGGCTCTCATTGCACCAGGCCTTTCATGGAAGAGATGAGGTTATGGAATTCGAACCGTCGACTCGATTCGGTGGCCGAGTATTGGCTGCTGTCGAAGGCACTGTCTTCACGATCTGCATTCCGGTGAATTGACATGTTCGATCTCGTGGATTTTGAAGTCGAGCTAAGTCACGCCGGGAAGCCGGTTCACGCGGTGGTGTTTTTCACCGGCCCAGATCTCCTGACCGAGACGCAAGCAGCGCACGCCCTCCAGCATCAGCTCGCCGGCTATGTCATGCCCGATCTCCTGGTGTTTCTCATGCCAGGCTACATCTTGGCGGAATTTCGCGCTCAGCAAGCAGACACAACATCCCCGCTCATGGCGGAGCTAAGCCGCAAAGGCCCGGGGTCGCCTCGCACCTATGCGTGTGCGTTCTACGACGTAAAGGGCGCCATAACTGAGTATGTGCACATCTCAGGGCCCGAGGAGGGCTTGGCAACGCTCATTAAGGACAAATCCAGGGCCATTGCCAAAGCCGGTCTGACGAACCTTGTCGAGCGCTCCAGTGTTCTAAAGAAAGCCCCTGCGGGTTTCTTCTATTCAAAGCCTTCCTCTCGGGCCTCAAATTATTTCATCCGCGCTGAAGACCTCCTGTCCGAGACGTTGCACGCTTATTACCTGGCATTCGCATGCCTGCCCTTGATCGAAAAGGCCACGGACGAGGGCGCGTCTCGCCCTGATACCCTCTACCTGGACACGATTGCCTTGCTGCCCCTGGCGATGTGCATGCAAATGTACCTCATGAAATTCGGGCTGCCAGGCTTCGCCAACGTCCGTTCTTTCCACTCGCACGAGGGACTGATCAAAGACGGGCCTTTGCCCAAGGCGGTTTCCGCCTTGTGCCTCATCTCTGCCTCAACCCAGTGCGGCCTCGCGCAACAGTGGGTAAAAGTGAACAGCGCTCCTCCAGAGCGTGTGGCGACCATCCTCTCCTTCGAGCGGTCATCGGATTCCTGTTCTGTCCTGTACACACTCAAGCAGCCAGACGACTTCGAAATACTGGGGGAGGGTGAAGCGGGCGGTATCCGTCTGATTCGGATCCATGGTGAGCGATTCGTTGCAGAGCACAGCGAAACCAAAGCGCTGAACATCGGAACCGATCATGCGCCGGCCTTGCTGCAAAAACTGTTTCACTCCTTCATGGGGGCGAACCTTTTCAGCTGCTACGCCCATGATCGGCCAGGGCTCAGGCCTCGGACGGTGTGCATCGATAAAGACAATCTGGTCGCTGCCGACGACTTCGTGCAATGGTTCGAGCGGGTGTTATTGGAGGAAGCGGTCGCATCGACCCGCTGGATCATTCACGATGACGACAGGGCCAGCGAGGCTTTGGCCGACCGGGCAATCGCGTACCTTGCGTCCTGTGGCGTGACGGTCGAGAGCAAGGTGTCATTCGATAAATTTGATGCCAGTGTGGATTTTGACGGGTCTGTCATTATCATTGCAGCTGCTGCTGAGCGTGGGTCGCGTTTACAGAGCGTAAGCCGTCGGCTGCGCACCGCGCAGCAGTCCGGCACCCGGTTGTACATCACTGGGGCACTTTTCGGGCGCAGCTATGCGCTGATGAAGGATCTGCAGAGCAACCTGACCCAGCCCGCCAAGGATCACAGTAGGTACGTTTTCAAGACCTTCATGGAAATCCCTGCGGCTGAGCTGGCCTGCACGAATCACTGGGCCGAAGAGCAGCGCCTGCTCGACTCTTTGCACTCAGTCGTCGACACATTCTCAGCGCCAATAACGCAGCGCATGGAGGTGTTTGATAACGCAGGCACAGGTGGGCTCGGGCAGCACCCTTTCTGGCCCAGTAGCAACACCAGTGAACCGATGACCCTGAGCCGAGGTTTCGCATTTGTCGACGGTACGCAAGATGTGAGGCTCGCGACGTCGACTGACATCTACCTCACCATCCTGTGGATTCTGCAGAATGCCCGGCATAGCGATAAAGTGCAGAACGCCAAGCGACTGGAGTCCGGGGAGCTTCAGCAAGTGCTCCTCTCGCCCGACGTGTTCTCCCGGTTCGACGATGGTGTTATCCAGGCTGCGTTCTTGCGTGCCGCGCTACCTGCCGAGCTCGATTACCGGGCTCAGGAAACCCACAGCTTGTCGATGAGCGATATCATCAAGCGTGTCGCCGCAGGGTATGGCCAAGAGCGGGGAGAAGCCGCCTTGGAGTTCGTGATCGCGCTGGCGATCGGAAAGATCCGCCTGCATAAAGACATTGATAGCCGCCTGCGGGCTAGCTTGATCGAAACGCTCTCGCCGCACCTTCCAGAAATCCCTTATTTGCTCGATCCAAATTATGAACCTCCGTTGTGACCTGCTTCCGGAAGCCGTCGGGCCGGCGCTTGATCAACGTTCGTTCTCAGCGCTCTGGTCGCGACAGGCAAGGGCGCTAACGTCCATTTAGATCGCTGTCAACGTACTATTGGCCAGCTAATTCTTGTGCCCAGAATGACTTGCACGGGCCGCATCGGATGCATAGGGGGCCGGCGAACACACCTTTAAAATCCCAGCATCAAAAGCGGTGGTGTTTGCGTATGTTTAAGCTGACGTGATCGCTCTTGATGATGGAGTTCGGTAGAGGCCATGTCGTAAGTCTCATTGAGAGCGCGTAAGGCCAGTGAAGGAGGGATCAATGGTCAGTGCTCGCTTGTGACATCGCTTGATGATTGAAAAAAGGTGGGAGGTTTTTACCTATTGGCGGCTGAGCTGAAGGCGCGAGTGGGCTGACCAAAGTGAGCTGAGGAAACCTTACATAGTGTCAGGGTTATATGACCACTACTTTTACTGGCTCTGTGGCATGACTCGATCGCTGCGGCGTATGATTTCGCCGCCTCCCCCGAGAACCTGAAGTGGGGAACGACTGCCAAGGATGCCATAGTGACCCCTATTTTTCGCCCTGAATGCCCTGACTATCTTCTTCCATATCTTGCAAATGGCCCCCATGAACTGGGACAGCGTTGGGGGCTTGAAGGGTATGACGGCAGCCGTTCGGACGATGTTACGAGAAAGTTCAGACGCAGATTGGTGGAGGACTTAGTTCAGGTTTTTGGGCCGATCTGCTGTTATTGCGAGAGCTATGCTCATCCCGGGAGTGGCGTGATAGAGCGTCACCGGCCTCGAAGCGGCGTACGCGGAGAGCATCCCTATCTGCACCTTCATTCGGATTGGCGAAACATGTATTGGGCATGCCCGGTCTGCGATCGATATAAGGGAAATCGGTTTCCCCTGATGGGCTCGCCGCTGCCCGAGCGTCCCTATTTGGAAACAGTTGAGTTTGAGGAACCCGGGTTATTGGATCCTTGTCGAGACAATCCAGACGAGCATCTAGAATTCTCTGAAACGGGTGAGGTGTCTCCACTTAGCGTTCGCGGTGACATCACCATTAAGCTCCTTGATCTAAACCGGCGGCAATTGATCCAGACTCGATTCGAGCAGGTACAGCTACTGCAGAGCACGGGCAGGATACATTCAGTCGACGAGCATCCAGCACACAGGGCGGTATGGCGCCAGCTTGGAGAGGCGGGGAGACATCAAGCTCCTTCTTATGGCTTTCCCGGTGAGGTTCCAAGGCGCCAACAGGATTTCGATCGCCACAAGGAAGAGTCGCCTGTTGAGATAATCGACACTGAATCCAAGAAAGGCATGGAGGCCTACCTTGCAAAAGCGCAATACGTGACACGGCTGGAGATCAAAAATTATGGGCCTATCCATCATCTGGATCTCAATCTAGAAGTGCAAGAGGGGTCGAATGCACCTTGCTATGCTTTGCTCGGTGAGAATGGTGTAGGTAAGAGCACCGTACTCAAAGCGCTAGCTTTGACGCTATCGGGTGAGGCGTACTCGAAAGCCCTTCGCCGCACGAGCAACCAATTACTGGCGACCGGAGCGCATGAGGGCTCGGTTGTTGTAACTTTGGTAGGCGGTGATCAGGTCTCGATGCGTTTCAAACGCAACAAAAAAATTGAGTTTAGTAACGAGCACTCTCGTTCACTCGTCGTGGCGTATGGCGCCACTCGGCTTTTGGCGACTGCGCGCCATAAATCAAAGCCCGGAAAAGATCACGCGAAGATCGACAACTTGTTCGACCCCTTCTTACCAATCAGCGATCCTACCGAGTGGCTAAAGCATTTGGGTCGCGATCGTCTGGACGAGGTCAACGACGTCCTTCGTAAGTTGATGCCCAAGGATCACCAGGTACAAGTCATGGTATCCGACGATGGTGCTATGCACCTCAACGTAGGTGGTGTCGATGGGCGTCAGCTTCGTGAGCTCAGCGATGGGTATCAGTGCATGATCGGCATGGCAGTAGACATCATGCATGTGCTTTCACAGTCAGGGGCTGCGCTTGATTCGTCAGAGGGAATCGTCCTGATTGATGAACTCGGCAACCACTTCCACCCTGCTTGGCGCCTCCAGTGCCTGCCAGCACTACGCGAAGCCTTCCCCGGAGCTCAGATCATCTACAGCACCCATGACCCTCTTTGCCTCCGTGGCTTGAAGGAGGGCGAGGTAGCGGTGCTGCGTCGAGACAGACTCAATCATATCTACGCGCTGGAGAATCTTCCTAGTGTCGCCAATTTCAGAGTTGATCAGCTCCTTACCTCCGAGCATTTCGGACTGCGGAGCACCGTCGATCCAGAGCTCGAAACCAAGATAGAGGCGTACGAAGAGCTCTTAAGTAAACCAGCGAGATCATACGATGAAGAGCAAGCGCTTGCTGACTTGGTGGCTGACCTCACTGACACCCGTTATCTAGGCGGAAGTCGCCGTGAGCGAATGGCCTTGCAGATGCTCGACACAACAGGCGCACTGGACATACCGGTAAATGCAGCGGCGAATGTAAAACAATTCACCGATTCGACGGTGTCGAAGCTCAAATTTCTCATGCAGCAGGTCACGCCGCTGGCGGATGGGGGCGGGGACAAGCAATGATTAAGATCACGCGCCCAAGGGATAGCGCACCCGCAGATTTGATACGCAGGGGGCGTGCTGAGCTGAGGAAAAACTTAGCGCTCGAACCTAAGAAGCGGGTTTTCAAAGAGTATGGCTCAACGGCGGTCAGGGAAAGGCTGGCAGAGCTATTCGGTCGCAAATGTATGTTCTGCGAGTCGCTGCTGGCAGGAACCCAGTCCGGTGATGTGGAGCACTACAGGCCAAAAGGGAAGGTGGTCGTCACCGTCAAAACGGCGAAAGTTGCAGCAGAGGTAATCCCCGGATATTTCTGGTTGGGAGCTAAATGGCCGAACCTGTTGTTGTCATGTTCAGATTGCAATCGACCCAGAACACAGGATGATTTTGATGGCAATGCTCGGGTAATCGGTAAGGCCAACTTTTTCCCGTTGGTCGACGAGACCAAGCGAGCAAAAGGGACATGGCGGGTTCGCCAGGAGGAACCACTGCTGCTTAATCCCTGCATTGATGATCCCGCAGAGCACCTAGTGTTCCTGGAGGACGGGCGTGTGGAGGCGCGCGTGATTGACGGTGTGCCAAGCGCAAAAGGTACGGCCAGCATCTACTACCTGGGACTGGCTCGCGCGGAGCTACTTCAGATGCGCGCACGCCATGGTCGGATGGTTCGTGCTGCAATTCGTCACACGCTAAGTGCCTTGAAGGAAGGCCGTGATCCTGGTGCCGATTTGGAAGACCTCGAAGCGTTTTTGATGCCTACGGAACCATACGTCGCGTTCAGTCGCGTGCTGATCTACAAGTACATGAGAGAACATCTCGCAGCGCTGGGGTTGTCGGTTTGAGTCGGGCGTCGTCGCTGATTGGTTGATGCCACTACTGATCATTGGCTAGTGCTTGGAGTTGGCACATTGATAAGCACACTGTGGCTTCGCCGCATCGAACACCGCGACCACTTGGGCCTACGCACTCTCAGTACCGGCGCGTATGTCCAGAGGCTGTTAGCAAGTGAGATAGGTGTATTCGCCATCCGCTCACTCAAATGCAGCGCTAACCCATATTGAGCTTCGCCTGAAAGGATCCGAAGGAGTGGTTATGGCAGGGGTCTACCAGCATTTCATACCGCGTTTTTTGCAAAAAGGATGTAAGCGTCCGGCGAACTC
>NZ_JAMDGZ010000061.1 GCF_028656935.1 Pseudomonas rubra | reverse complement strand
GTTATTGAATAGGATAGGCAAAAACGGTCGCTTAGCGGTCGTTTTCCAGTACGTAAAGGGCAAGCGTGGCGATGAAGGATATTGGACACTATCTGCAAGCCGGTACGCGGGAAAACACACGCCGTAGCTATCAGTCGGCCATCGAACACTTCGAAGTGACGTGGGGCGGTTTTCTGCCCGCCACCGGCGATAACATCCTGCGCTACCTGGTGGACCACGCCGACACCCTAAGCAGCAGCACGCTCAAACAGCGCCTGGCCGCTCTGGCTCAGTGGCATATCACTCAGGGCTTTCCTGATCCGACCAAGACGCCCACGGTGCGCCAGGTGCTCAAAGGCATCCGTACATTGCATCCGGCGCAAACGAAGCAGGCTGCACCGTTGCAGCTGCAGCACCTGGAGCAGGCAATTCAATGGCTGAATCGGGAAGCCGAACGGGCTCAGAAGTCTGGCGATTTGGCAAGCCTGCTGCGCAGCCGGCGCGATGCTGCGTTGCTATTGGTCGGCTTCTGGCGAGGTTTTCGCAGCGACGAACTCTGTCGACTGAAGGTCGAGCATATCCAGGCCGAAGCCGGTGCGGGCATGAGCCTGTTCCTGCCGCAAAGTAAGGGGGACCGGGAAAACCTCGGCACGACTCATTACGTCCCAGCCTTGAAATGCCTCTGCCCGGTACAGGCTTATCTCGATTGGATCAGTGCTGCCGGCATTGTCCGTGGCGCAGCATTCTGTCGCCTGGATCGCTGGGGGCACCTGGGCAGAGACGCCTTGCATCCCGGCAGCCTGATCAGTCTGCTACGGCACATTTTGCAACGCGCCGACATTCCCTCCGAGCTGTATACCAGCCATTCGCTGCGTCGCGGCTTTGCCACTTGGGCTACGGCCAATGGTTGGGATCTCAAGGCACTGATGACCTATGTAGGCTGGAAGGACATCAAATCGGCGATGCGCTACATCGACCCTACCATATCCTTTGGCGGCCTGGCGGCTAAGCCTACCCTCGAGCTGAATGCCGGAGCTAATGCAGCTGCCAGCGTGTCACTAGCATCGGCGTGCCGTGGTTAGGCCAACCGGAATGGAATTGGCGAAAATGACTTGGAATGCGCCGGCCGACTAGCGATTTGGAGTCAACCTCACGGCATCAAGTGGAACCCTCCAAGAGATACAGCGCAAACGATTCCTATAAGCCTAACTCATCTGCTCGACTAATCCGTGCCACCGTTGCGGCCGCAATGCACATCCGCCGCCAGTTAAGCTTGCCAATCTAGGGATGGTTTAAACTGCAATCACTTAAAACCAAGACAGCAAAAAACTCAATCTTTCGCGCCCTTACCGCTGGGCCTCGGCGTTTAGCATCAGAGTATGAATCGATAGTTTTCGGCAAGAAACTGCCAGACGTCACATTCGTAATAGTCCCACATCAAAAGTGCAAATATTATATCTTGCACGCTTAAAACTTCACATCCAAAATAATACTGTCCAAATACGCACCTGCTGGTGGCGTTAGTTGATCAGTGTAAATTCTGGCATTGTAGTTGAAAACCTGGCTGCCGACCCCTAAACCATTACCCGGGTTGATCTCTGCTTCGGAACTGGCCCGACGGCTAGAAGCTACACTACCCCAGCGTGTAGTTCCAGCGCCCTTAAAAATATCATATGCCAAGTAATTATTTTCAGAGATCATTTGTCGCCTCCCCGCAACTACGTGCCGACCATCATCAAGGCCAATGTTATAGGCGCTGCCTTTTGTGCAAACCAAATTAATCGACTGATTGACAGTGCTGAAAGCGCTCACGACTGGAGCACTTCCGAAGTTTATGTTTGGGGCAGTGATCAAGCAGTCGTTAGTCACTGTTAGACTAACCGTTAGCGAACTTGAGCCACTTCCGATATCACGCCCAAAGCATATTCCTGGCAGGCCAGCATCTTTACAATAGTTCCAACTCCAAAAGACACTCAAAGTTTCTTGGTAGACCCCGGCCGCTACATTGCTTCCGATTATCGTCTTAATATAAATAGGTACTGTTTTGGCTGCCGTAGGGCTGGCTATCAAACCAAGAGCGTCGGCAATTGAGCTCCGCGCAAAGTCAAACGCCACTCCACGAGTAATTGGATAACTAGTACTGTCATCTGCGTACAGTGTATAGCCAATGATATCTCCAGATGGTCCAGTCAGACCAGAATTTGCCGAGGTAATAGTGGCATGGAGATGGTCATTACTAGCCAGTAAAGACGCCAAAGAGCCAGTACAACTCAAGCCCGCATTGGTCGTAGATGTTGACTGCAAGGTGGTTAGTAGAGTGTTCGAGCTGACCAAGCCAAAGCTTGAAGGCACCGCGCTGATCACAGAGCATAAAGCGTAGGAATGAACTGATAGAAAAAACGTCGAAAACCCCAATAGTTTACATAGCCACTCATCGCAGAGACGCACGTGCTAACTCCTTACTTTATTCATTGGCACATTAACGGGCCGATGATAGGGATCTGATCCGTTTTAATATCAATCGTGAACTGCACACTACAGTTCTTGCCATCGGCCAAGGTCACGCTCAGACGATTGTGTTCGACAAGGTTCTCCAAATAGACCAGCCCATCCCATCCTACTACTGCTGATGTCCCACTTTGCTCGTGGACTACACTGCTGCCCAGTGGTAACTCATGTTGTTTTACATCTATTAGTGCGACACTTGCAGCTATAATTCGACTAAGTGGAAATTTCAAAAGATAGCCACTGCCACGGCGCACCGCAACTTTCTGCTCTACAATGGTGCTCTGTACGCTGACAGGCAAATTCAGTGGATCGATTTCGTACTTCCCGCGGTAGTAAGCGCTGCTCCAAGGTACGAGCAAATGCCCTTTACTGTCCGTCAGTCCAATCAATTGGTTTTCGTATCGCACCGGTATATCAGAGTAGCCATTGGTACTGACGACGACGAAAGCATCATTGATACGATTGGCCCCGAACACCTGATGATCCATCCACACCATTGAGCCAGTGGCATCTGCCCAGTGGGTCTGCACATCGCCACTGCCGTAGATCCCTGCCTGCAACTGGACAGATTGCAAGCGCCAGGTAAGGTCCGCCTGGCGATAGTCTGGGCCCTCGCCATGCGCATACCCTAAGTTGAAGCCGACACCACCTTCTGTCGGCACCGAGTGACTGTAGTTAATGCGCTGGCGATTCACGCCAGACTGGTTACGCTCAGCACCAAAACTCAAGCTCCCTCGCAAATCGAAGGGAATCACCAGCTGGGCTTGCAACGCCCATTCACCATCACCGATCTCACGATTGGCAGACAAGTAGAAACTAGTGTTACGCCACAGAGGTTTACTCCAGGTCAGGTTAAGTAGCCGTGTTCGTAAGTCATCAGCAGCTAGCACATCAAAGTAACCGGCACCAAGACTACCGTAGGTATCAAGGTTAAGGCTCAGAGTAAGCTGCTCACTGCGCTGGCTGAGACTTCTATAAGGACTGTCAACCACCGTTAAATCGGTATACTGCTCTCTTCGTTGTATGAGTTGATAGGACAAGCTGTAACGTTGGCTGCTGTACTGATAGCCAAGGCTGATTTGTTGTCCGCTATCGCCGCTGGACTGGCTTTGGCTCACCGCAGTATTGAGCACACCAAGGTTGCCGAGACGCAGATTCCCACCGACACCACCAAGAACTAACGAGTCTGAGGCCTCGGTATGACTTTCCAGTGTCAGGTTGTCATTCAGCCCATAGCGCAGGCTACCGGATACCAATCCCGGACCATAACCAAAATCGCGTATCGCGTAATCGCGGCGTTGGGAACCGACAGCCAACGAGAAATCTGTCAGACCTTTTTGTAGCAAATTGCTGGTGACGTAAAACGGCACTGTTGTCGATACTTGGCGGCCCAAAGCATCGGTAGTGACCACCACGGCTTCGCCTGCGCCATTAATGAATGGAATGTTTGTTAGAGTATAGGGGCCGGGCTGTAACTCGACACTATTGGACTTGTAACCGTTGATAAAAAGGTCTACTGAAGACGGCACAGCCGCCTCGCCAGCAAACTGTGGCAATGGGTAGGTGACAAGATCAGGGCGCACACCAAAGTCTCTAGAGAGCTGAAACCCTCCCAAGCGGACAGAGTTACTCCACGGTAACGATCCGCTAATGATATCGCCTGCCTCGTAAGTCAGTAGACGCTCATCGTTAGAGTAGCGCCAGGTTGTGTCATATCTTCTATAGCCATTATTCAGCGTGCTGCTTGCTTCACCTGATAGGGTGCGCCGATATTGTCCGCTACTGGATAGCGTTCCCCAATTATCGAACAGCCGTAACTCGCTCCCCATTGCGAGGTAGGTTCCACCTGCATCGGAGTCACTCAGATACAAGTCATAGTTAAATAGGGCTCCAAAGCTGCTCATGGCCGGCACGCGTGGGTAAACTTCACGATGACCGACTAACTGCTCAGGCAACCAGTCAGGCGGTACGTTCAACAATAGTCTTTGACCTTGAGCGTCGTACTCACTGCGCAAGCCTTGCAAACTGTCAAGAGCAATCTCACCAACAACCTGGCCGGGAAGTTTAATCCCAGCGGTACGTAAATCAGCAGCAGACAAGAATAGATGTCCAGCTTGTTGCCTTACAGCAATCACGCGCCGGGCACTAGAACTGTTAACAACCAACTCTAAATATAGCTGCGTATGATCAGAACTCACCATGCTGCGCGGTCGCGGCGGTAAACTATCAGAAATACAGCTTGTACAATAAAGAGTGGCGACAAACCAAATTGGACTCCGCCAAGCACGACCCCACACTGGTCTCATAACGCATTGCGCCTATCCATTGGCAAGTCACCCCACCCTCCATGGGTGAGATTTTAGTTAACGGTTTAATACCGAAATGAGACCTGCTTATTGACTGGCAGCAAGCTCCTGGATAATGGGCAAGCCGTTGATTCGCATCTGCAATACTTTTTCGATTGGGGTTTTATCCGGCACCGGCCATCTCATAGTAGAGCCAGGTAAAACATAGCCGAGCAACCCCTCTGCTATCGGATGTAGGGTATTCGCTTGCTTAAAACTGACATCGGTCAGACGTGCATGAACAGCACCTCTATTTTGGATTTCAATAAAAGTACGACCATTGATTACCATCTTGCGCCAAATCAAATCAGCAGCCCCAGCACCTTTTGGATCGCGACTACGAGTCAAATCCTCCTTGCTCCACAATCCTGAGCCGTAGACAAACAGAGGTACCGAATAACGCATTTGGAACCGAATTGCGGCATCTGTTTTGCCTTCAGAGTCGCCAGCAGCAGGTTCTGCCGAGGGTATTTCATCTATAATAACCCGATACGCCAGCTCTTGCCCCGGAGGAACATCGCGAGTACGAGTCAAACGTACCAACTGCTTGTGACCAGGCTCAATCTTCGCTACAGGTGGACTGCCAACTACGTCGCGCTGGTTCTGATATTGATCATCAAAACCGTTTTGGGCCCATGAAAAAACCCGGATTTGCAAATTGGCCGTCTCACTTCCACGATTCTCTAGCCACAACGCACTGGCCTGTTGATCGGCCTCTAGGACTGGATCAATAGGCCATATGAGCACAGAGCTGGCCGCGTATGCCTCGACAGAGGCTAGCAGTGCGACTAACGGCAGTAATAGATAGTATTTTATAATAGAACTCGAGAGAGGTTGCGCACACACAGATTGGCTCCTTATAAAGCACTATATACATTACCAAGAAAATTGGACCTGTAGAACATCTCTGTAGATGCCTTCAGGTAGATCACCCTGTAACTGAACTCTTCCATAAATCGGAAAGCTGATGTCACTCCCGCCTTGATGATCAATCATCACGGGCTGGTCTACCTCTATAACTTTACTTAAAGCCGAATCGTAAAATAACTGATAGGCCATTTTATTGCTGCCATTATTTAGCTGCATGTTGCGCCCGCCACTATTGTACTGACCACCATCAATCATTGCGCTCAGTGTCACTCCCAGCGTACATTGTAGGTGCACTTCATAGCTCAGCCGCACCAACACAGTTTCCATCGCCAAAGCAGAGTGACTACCAAAATCCAAGTCGCCGTAATTTTTAATTTCTTTAGTAATTAGGCATCCCGGCACGACCACTGCGCTAACTGGAAAGCTACTGTTTGTAGCTGCTGTCAAGCATGCGGGGAAACTCATGCAGCCAGACAGCACTAGACAAATTAGCAGGTCGCGCCAAGACATTAACTTAGAAGCTCAGCTCTACGGCTATTGTGTCACTATACTTTCCAGCAGGTAGACCTGCTTTACCTACAGCTCGACCATAGATTTTTACATCTTGCGGCTCGCCAGTACTTTCTCCGAGGGGGATATCACTACCAACTTTCAGTACCTGTGTATGGCCCGCATCCGCATATAAGTCGTAGGGCACAAAATTGCCACCATTATCCGCCAATGCACGACTACCGCCTTCAGATTTTCCATCATGGTCACCGCCCCCCAGCTTCACTGTAGGGTTAGCGCCTTTTGAGCAGCGAATCGAGAGCGCGCCTCCGCCTTGTCCCAGCACTTCAGCACTTGCATCTGTAAAACCGGTATTGGTTGTACCAAAGTCCAATTTCCCAAACTTTAATGCGTCATCATCTTTACCACCCCCGACAACTTGACAACTACCAGTGAGGGTGATGCTAGCGCTAATCTGACCTTTAAGCGTCGTAGCCGCATGAGCATTGGATACTAACGCGAAAGTAAGCAGTGAAAGACCTACGCGAGATGCTAGTGTGTTCATAATTTCCATCCTTAGGTTGGTTACTCGCACAGCGTGACCACGCGACATACCTTTTCGGTGTCTACACGCTGGTTTATTCGCAGCCAGTGAAACTCATAACCAAGGGTTGGTTGATGGGGGCCACTAGCAATAGCGAAACCGTTATATAAAACATAACCTTTAGTATATGCATGTAATGCTTTGCACTCCATGCAAGCAATGCTCGCCAATAAACAGAACAGCTAACCCGAAACACACCTCACCCACTCAATCTTTACAAAAATGTTGCGCTCAGGAAAATCACCAATTAACTTAAAATGAGGATTTTAATTCTTCATGGAAACTAATCATTGATAGAAAATCGCAAGAGTAATTTCAGCTTTATTTTTTGCCAAGCCATTGATAACTTTGAAATTCTCATAACTCGGTTCCTTTCGAGAATGACTACAAGAAATTAGGTTAGTCTCTAAAGGAAAATCTGCCACTCAGGGAGGGAGATTTTCTGTCCCTCAGAACGGTCTTGACCGTAGGATGTCTGCTCACTATTCCCAGTCGGGTGCCAGATTGATCAAAGGCGATATCCCAGCTTGGGCAGAACGCACCCACCCAGCGAGTGCCTCGATACCCTGTTGCAGCGATTCAGCCTCCGACCAGATGCAGGCATTCTCAGTTGGTATAGTCAGTGGAGCCCCCTCTACAAGGGTTAGGGCCATCGCGTGGAGCTTCAGCAACTCATCACGGACAGCCACAACTCCACCCAGCTCAGCCAGACAGGTATCTAGTCGGTCAACCAGCCGAAGAATCTCGGAGGTGTCAAAGCTATCTCGCAGCCTGTCCAGTGCTGCAGCATCCACTTCGCCGTAGGGCGTCACTCGAAACGAAGCCGGCGGGATGTGCATCAGTTCGCCTCCTCAACTTTGCTATTGGGCATCTGTTGCGCACGCATTGAGCCCGCAGCCTGCTGGAAAATGGAATCCTTGATCCAGGGCTCCGGTGGGCGCTTGAGTTTCAGGTTGAACTCCCCAAAGCGTTTGACGTTGCTGGTCAGGTAGGGGCTGAGAAACGATACATCTTCATCGGTGAACTGCCAGCCATCACGGGCGAGCTTCTGCAGGATGCGCATCATGTCGACGGTGTTCTGCAAGATCACCGAGGATGCGATCATATCGTTATAGCGCAAGCGCTTCTGTTGCTCATCTGGATCGTTCTCGGCAATGACATCGCCGCCGAAGGACAGCCACTTCGAGAAACCGTTGTAGGACTCGATCTTGTTGGTATTGGCGGTTACTTCTTGGCGCAATTCACGATTGCCAATCCATTTGAGTAGAAAAATGGTCCGGATCACACATCCCAGCTCCTGCGCTGCATGGTAGAGCTTGTTGCGCCGACTGTAAGAACCGAGTTTGCGCAGCAGCATTGGTGAGGATATTTTGCCTGCCTGAATCGACAGCGCCACCTGCATCAGATCCGGCCAATGGGTTTCTATCTGGCTCCAATTGACGGTATCAGTGAAGAGGCTGTTGATATGCTTGTACTTGGCCGAGCGGTCGGGCCGATACATGACCAGGTTTCGCCAGTTGCGGATGCGAGGCATTAAATTGATACCCAACAAATGGGTGAATGCAAACACCGTCGCAGACTGGCCTTGAGTGTCTGAATAAACCGTATCGACTTCAACACTATGATCCGCTTTCAGCAAGCCCTCGATGACATAGATAGCCTCCCAGATGCCCGGTGGGATGAAGTGTTGAAAGACAGCAATGTAGTTATTTGCCACATGCCGGTAGGCGACGGCGCCCATCTTGCGATAACGGAAGTGGTAGCCCGCGAGCAAGTTTTCATCGTAGAAATCGAATTGGGTTCCGTCCGCAGCAACAGCCTTGCCGTCCCCCCATAGTTTGGGCAGATCGAGCTGGAGATAGAGCTCGACCAACTCCCGGTTGGCCTTATCCAGCTTGTCGAGTGGCAGGTGCCGACGATTGGTGTAGGACAGCATGTGTGGAGTCACATTACCCGCCAGATGGCGAGCAGCCTGATTCGGTCCTAGGTTGCAACCCATGGCGAAGATCGTCATCAGGTAGCGCTCGGCCGGTTCCTTTAGCTTGGGATCGCTACCGGACATCGGTCCGAAATGGCGGGTGAATTGAATCCAGTGTTCGATGTTGGCCATGATGTCGAGCACATGCCTGGCGGGCATACGCTGAGTAATCGCCGTTTGTAGCGAGATCGCTGAAGGAGGGATGTCACGGGCGATTACGCGCCGTAGCACTGGTTCACCCACCTCATTAATCGACACGTCACCACGGCAGCTGGGAAATTTGTCATCCAGCTGCTGAGCGGTACTCTCAAGTTGCTCCTTCAAGCTGGCGACAAACTCTTTGGCGGTACTCGGCAGGCCAACCTTTTCGCAGTATTCTGGCAAACGCACCAGACACTCATCCCAAGGCAGTAGCTGTTTGCGGTAATCCGCAAACGACTCCGAGCCCAGTACACAGATATCGCCAGAGCGAAGTTCGTTGGCTAGGTGGGAAAACACACAGACTTCAAGGAGGCGCCGGTTGGTTGGTGGTCCTTCGCTGGATGATCGCCGGACGACTTTCATCCAGCGGTCGGAGGCAAACGACAAGTCCACATGCTCGTCAACCCACTCCCTATGCAGGTTCTCGTTATCCTGTACCAACAACAGAGCCTCAATCAGCGAGCGGTCCTGGGTTGTTGGCTCCAGTTGCAGCAGATGACTCAAACGGAACAGCAATGAGCGATGAGACTTGAAGTGCTTCCAGAGTAGCGGGAAATAGTTATTGCCGCCCGTGGCCTGAACCTCGGCACATGCCTCGCGAAGCCGGTCAATATTCCCTTCAGGTGAGAGGTACTCTCGGATCAGGCTTCCAGCTTCCTGGTCGTCCGGCTCCTGCGCCAAAATTTCAAGTACTCCTCCTAAGGTTCCAACCAGCAGTTCCAGTTTCTTGCGTTGGCGAGTCTGAATCTGCTCCAACTCATCTTTGGCTCGTTTGTGGATAGTCGCGATTCGTTTGATGAACATTTCAGCAAGATGATCACGTGCTCGTACACGCATGAGGTAGATCAGAGCCAGCATCAAGGTGTAACGCTTTGGAAGCGAACAATCCTTAAGTTCAGAAACATCCGTTTTCTCCGCTTGATTAGCAAAAAACCAAATTTTGGTATCAACGATTCCCTCAAAGATGGCGTCGAGATCACCGAATCCCTCCAGCCAGCTTAAGTGATCGATCAGTATCTCCAAGTGTTTGCGAGAAGGTTTCTTGGGGACCTGCTTCAGGGCATTGAAGTCGCTTTGGCGACGACCGAAATCGGTGTTTAGAAGTTCTCTGAGACGGAAGATCACATCAATCGGCGCTCTATCGACGACTTGATTGAAGATCTTTTCCTGGAGAGCGACTTGAGCGTCTTCAGCAGCGTCATTGAGCGTCGAGTAGGCCGGGAGCTCGTAGCCTCGCTCAAGCAGTTCGCCAATCAGGACATTGATGACATCAACACGTTGATCAAGGATCACTGCTGCTTCGTGGGCAGCTTCCACCGTAATTTTCAGGGCATCGCTCCCATAAAACGGGGTGATCTGTAGATACTGGCGGATGGCTGTTTGATGACGGTACAAGGTTCGAGGATTCGCATAACGAGGAACTATGCGCGCCCCATAACTCAGGCAAGACCTGACATGATCTACGATTTCAGCTGGAATCTCCTCGAAAGTGGGGAAGTAATGTAGCTGTTGAAATACTTTAAGCTGAACGGCTAACCCAATGATAAGAGCAGGGCTTTTAGCCGTTCTAGAGAGCCATTCGAGTTCAGATTCTGAGGGCGAGTAGGTCTGATGAAGCTCTTTCGACGACAGATTCGCCGGCAATTTCGGATAAGCGGTCCGCTCCAGAGAGGCCATGGAATTCGTCCCTCAAGAAAAAGCAAAGCCTTCAGCATAGACGGCTAAACTCGGGATGAGGAAAGGTTGTACGAAATAATATTTAAATCCTTTAAATATCATAAGGTTATATGGCAGATGTCCTAATTTTCCTTTATCTCGGCATAACCCC
>NZ_JAMDGZ010000060.1 GCF_028656935.1 Pseudomonas rubra | reverse complement strand
CTTTATCTCGGCATAACCCCAGTTAGGGAGGGCGGATGTCGGCGAAATCGCCAAAGCTTTGCCGCAGGAGCGCTCTGTGATCTCAAGGCACTTACAGGTGCTGCACGACGCTCACATCGTGAAAGCCACCAAAGTGGGCAGACAGGTTTTCTATGAAGTGAATGGCGGGGCGATCGTCGAGCGTTTGGAGGGCCTCCTCCAGCGAACCAAGGGTCTGGTTTCGCTGTGCTGCCCGTAGCGTGGCTTTTTTTCTCCTGATATATGCATGAGTGTGCACATATGAATGAATTGAGTCGTACTTTGGATGTGGTTGTCATCGGTGGTGGGCAAGCAGGTTTGGCGACTGGCTGGCACTTGCAGCAGCGCGGCTTGGAATTCCTCATCTTGGATGAGCAGGCATCTCCTGGCGGGAACTGGCGGAACTACTACGACAGCCTGCAGCTGTTCTCCCCGGCGGAATACTCGGCGTTGCCAGGGCTGCCGTTTCCTGGTGACCCCAAGAGCTATCCGCTACGAGACGAGGTGGTGCAGTACCTGGAAGCCTATGCTGCCGAGTTTCGACTGCCTTTTCAGGGCGGCATCCGAGTGGTGGGCGTAGCGCAGAAGGAAAAGGTGTTTGAGGTTCGCTGCGACACCGGAGCGATCCTCACCGCACGTTCTGTGGTCGTAGCATCGGGAGGATTTAGCCGGCCGTTCACGCCCAGCGTTCCTGGGTTGGAGGGCTTCTCAGGGACATGTCTGCATAGCTCAGCATATCGAACGCCAGAGCCCTTTACTGGCCAGCGCGTCGTAGTGGTTGGAGCCGCGAACTCAGCTGTCCAGATCGCTTATGAGCTTGCAGGCGTCGCCGAGGTAGTGCTGGCAACCCGCGAGAAAATCCGTTTCTTCCCGCAGCGAATCCTCGGACTCGATTTTCATACCTGGCTGAAATTCACCAAGCTGGAGCAAACACGATGGTTGAGTGACCAGAGCAGGCCCGTGCTCGATACCGGTAAGTACCGGAAGGCTCTCAACGCCGGTCTATTCCAGCGCAGGGCCATGTTCCAGCAAGTGCTACCCGATTCTGTTGTCTGGCCGGACAGAAGCACTACTCAGGTCGATGCGCTGATTTTTGCGACGGGCTTCCAGCCAAACCTAGATTTCCTGACGGGCCTCCCGGTCGCAGACCGGAGTGGGCGTGTGCTGCAGCATAACGGTGTGGCCAGCCAGGTGCCAGGCCTGTACTTCGTGGGCTTGCCTAAACAAAGGAACTTCGCTTCGGCAACACTCAGGGGCGTGGGTGCAGACGCCTGTTACCTGATGCCCCGATTGCTTAGTCACCTGAGCAAGGGCCGCTCGACTCACCTGTCAGCGTCGCCCCGCCAGATCTGAACTCTGGCTGGGCGACGGCGAGACGTATTGCAATGTGCCCCTAGAGCTGCCGCCATGTCGTACACCTCAACCCGGTTTGGCCGGCGGGACCTGCTTAAAGCCGGCGCTTTGATTGCTGGCGGTGTCTGGGTCAACATCAGCGAGCGGGCAGCAGTTCCCAAACGAATTGAATTCCTCGAAGCGTTGCCACTGACTGCCGTGGGCAAGATATTCAAGCCCGCTTTGCAGCAGCGGGAAATTGGGGTACTGGAGAGGGCAAACGTGAAGACCACGCGATCCTGTATCCGGTCAGAATCTGCTGCCCCCAATCCAAGAGCTGACACTCACACCGGCAAGCGATCAAGGACTTGCTCTACGGCGTTAGTTGTACTGATATTTCTAATGTAACTGCATCCAGATCGACCTCCAGCGGGTAGTACAGGTAGTAGCCATCGCGCTGCTGAGCTGATTATCCTTCTGGAGAGGCTTACATGAACGCCATACGATTCCTCTGCATGACCAGTACTACGCTCGCTGTCACCTGTTTGTCACTCATGATCCCTGCGGCCTATGGACAGGCAAATCTGCCCGACAGCATCAAGGTTCCGGACGGCCACAAGACCGTACTGGAAGCCGTAGGCGTGGGCGAAATCACTTATGAATGCCGCGACAAAGCCAACGCCGCCGGCCAGACCGAATGGGTGTTTGTCGGGCCCAAGGCGGTGCTCAATGATCGTAGCGGCAAACAGATCGGCACCTACTTTGGACCGCCTGCCACCTGGCAAGCCAAAGACGGCTCCAAAGTCACCGGGACGCAACTGTCTGTTGCCCCTTCAAGCACCGGTGACCTCCCTTATCAGTTGGTCAAGGCCAACCCAGCTGAAGGCAAAGGCGCGATGAACGGTGTCAGCTATATCCAGCGGGTGGCCGTCAAAGGCGGCGTAGCCCCCAGTAGCGAATGCTCCGCCGCAAACAAGGGCAAACAAGAGATGGTCAAATATCAGGCTGACTATATTTTCTGGACAGCCAATTAAGCCAGCGATTCAGAGCAGCCTGACAGCGCACAAAGTCGTCTACGCTGCTCTGATCGAACTCCAGCTATACGGCTGGGGGCTACCCCTTGCTGACAGCGGAAAAATTGTCCTTGCCCGAGCCCGGTTTTGACTATGAATCCTGCCTGATTGCCTGCGCCAGAGGCGACCAGCAGGCACTACGGGATTTATATGAGCAGGAAAGTCCTCGACTTTTGGGTGTCGCCAGGCGCATTGCGCGTGACAACGTACTGGCCGAAGACATCGTGCACGATGCCTTTATCAGGATCTGGACCCGTGCCGCCAGTTTCAACCCGGCAAGAGGCTCAGCACGTGGCTGGATTTTCAGCGTGACGCGGCACCTGGCGCTTAATTTCATGCGTAATGGCGCCAGGGAAGTACAGGTCAGTGAGCAGAGCGAAACGGCGTTGCACGCTTCAGCCTCCATGGAGGCATCGCTAGAGACTGCGCAAACCTTCGATTATCACGGCCATTCAGGGCGCATTTATACCTGCCTTGAGCAACTGGAGCCGGCGCGGCGCACCTGCATACTTCATGCGTATGTCGACGGCTATTCGCATGCACAAATCGCACAGAAACTGGGTACACCACTGGGGACGGTCAAAGCCTGGATCAAACGCAGTCTGGTGGCATTGCGGGAGTGCATGGGATGACCGAGACCCCTCAAGATGAAAGCCCGGACGACATCGACGCGCTGGCCAGTGAGTATGTTCTGGGCACGCTGCAGGCCGAGCAGCGCATCGAAGTACAAAAGCGTCTGGCCCAAGACACTGAACTACGATCCGCTGTAGATGCTTGGGAGCAGCGCTTATACCCGTTGACTGAACTGGTTGAAGCGCAATCGCCTACGCCACGCCTCTGGGAGCGTATCGAGCGCAGCGTGAACAGCATTGAGCGACAAGCACCACGAGCAACGGCCGCCGCACAGCCGAACTCATGGTGGAACCGTCTTGCACTATGGCGTGGGCTGGCGGCGACAGGTCTTGTCGCATCGCTGTTGCTCGCAACCGCACTCCTGACCCAAACCGCTCAGATGAAACCGATCACCTACCTGGTCGTTCTGGTGGCGCCACAAAATCAGACGCCCGGCTGGGTGATTCAGGCGAGCAGTCCACGGGAAATCCAACTGATACCTTTGGGGGGCACGCAAGTCCCTGCCGACAAAGCACTTGAGTTCTGGACCAAAGCCGACGGCTGGCAAGGACCGGTATCTCTTGGATTGGTCACACCTGGACAAACACTTTCTGTCCCTCTAGATAAACTGCCACCGCTGGAGCCCAACCAGCTCTTTGAACTGACGCTGGAAAGTCCCACTGGATCGAAGACTGGCAAACCCACAGGACCGGTGCAATTCATCGGCCGTGCCGTGAAAGTAATCTGATGGTCCCTCCAGGCTTGGTTGTAGTTGTCTGCTCCGGGTCCAAGCTGGATGAAACGTTAGAGCGAGATTGATAGTCATAACTGCAACCTAAATCGCGCTCCTACTCTAATTTCAGGCCCTGTTGGCAAACTGGATGCTGGTAGGTTTCATGCAACGCTTTCTGCTGTGACAAAGGCAGGGAGGTTCACCAGGCGACCGGCTGATGGTCCCATGCCCAGAAAGTGCCGCTGTGAGCTGGCCCGTGCCGAGCGATTAGTTCGAGGATGCACTGCGCGGCAAACGCAGGCGCGAACAGTTTGTCTGGCGGTACATTGGCCTGGAACGGTTGAGAAAGGCGGGTAGCCGTCGTGCCGGGGTGTAGCGCCAGCACCGTCGACGCGGGGTTCAGCCGCTTCAGTTCGATACTGGCGGTGCGCAACAGTTGGTTGAGCGCCGCCTTGCTGGCCCGGTAGCTGTACCAGCCACCCAGACGGTTGTCGCTGATTGAGCCGACTCTCGCCGAAAGCGCGGCGAAGGTCGTAGGCTGATGCAGCAGCAGCGGGAAGAGGTGTTTAAGCAGTAAGATGGGGGCAAAGCTGTTGGTGACGAAACTGGCCTGCAGGCTTGCTAAGTCTAACTGCGCAAGTTTTTTTCCGCCCGTGCTGGAGCGTCGTGCAGCACGCCCAGTGTGCTGATCACTAGATGCAAACACTCGCAAGTTGCGCCGATATGACGAGTCAGTTTCTCCAGCGACTTTTCGTAGCGGGCGTCGCAATTGATGCGTATCAAACGCCGGCCATGTTGCCGGGCCAACGCCTCCAGACCCGCGCAGTGGTTAGCCTGACGCGAGACAGCAAACACCTGCCTAACGTCATCACGCGCTAGCAATTGTGAGCAAAGCGCAAGACCGATGCCTTCGCTGGCGCCGCAGACAAGAGTGTTTGCTGCCACAGCTAGATTGGTGATCAGCGTCATATTGCTCTCCCGGCAAGATGTTGCCGCGGTATTAACCCCCGGGTCATACGAAATTGATCATCACCTTCGATATCTGTACTCAAAACTGTACATTAAAATATACTTGTACAGTATTTCCTCTTCCCGGTGTCCCGCACATGGCAAGCAGAACCTCAGCACTCAGCCTATTCGCCTTGGCCTTTCTTATGACGATCACACAGCCTGCATTGTCAGACTGGAGGCCTTCGCTTTCAGAGGCGCGCGTGGTCGGCAGCGGCGAATTCACCTGGTTCGGCCTGCGTCTTTACACCGCCCGCCTGTGGAGCGCCGGTGCTGCATGGAGCTGGAATGAGCCGTTCGCCCTCGAGCTGATCTACCACCGGGCATTGACCCGGGAAACGTTGGTGCAGGCCAGCATTGATGAAATGCAGCGCCTAGCTGACCGTCCAATGGCGAGGGAAACCGTGAAGCGATGGTCAAAAGCGATGCAGGAAGCGTTTGTGGATGTGCGCCCGGGCATGCGCATCACCGGTCTGTACCTACCGGGGCAAGGTTGCCGATTCTATGTCGATGGCCAACTCAGCCTTGAAGTGACCGACCCGGCCTTCGCCCGTGCTTTCTTCGCCATTTGGGTTGATCCGCGGGCCCGTGATCCACAATTGCGCCAGCGCCTGCTCGGGCTGGCCGGGAGCGACCGAGGAGACTGAAATATGTACAAAGTGCTTCTGTTGATCGGCTGCTTGCTACTAGGTAGTTGCGGAAACGTCGGCGTTGAGCGCTACGCTGGGGAGCATCCACGCCTCAACCTGGTGGAGTTTTTCTCGCGGCCGGTGCAGGCCTGGGGCATGTTCCAAAAGCGCTCGGGGGAGGTAGTCAAGCGCTTCCATGTGCGTATCGACAGCCGCCGCGAGGGCGAACGACTGATCCTCGACGAGCATTTTCTGTACAGCGACGGTACGCGCCAGCAGAGAACCTGGACCCTAACCCCGGACGGCCCCAGTCGCTGGCGCGGCACCGCTGGTGACGTGATTGGCGAGGCCATCGGTGAAGTAGCGGGTAATACGTTGCGCTGGCGCTACCGCCTGGACCTGCCTGTTGATGGGCGGCACTGGGAGGTGGACCTGGATGACTGGATGTACCTGATGGACGATGACACCCTCCTAAACCGCTCGAGCATGAGCAAACTCGGTGTGGAGATTGGGCAGATAACCTTGTTCTTCCGCCGCTTGCCGGAGGGCACACCATGAACCTGAAGCAGCTGATCAAGTCGGCGAGCGCTCGCGATATCAATGAGCTTGAAGTTCTGTTACTTGAAGGGGGCTTTAACGTGTTGCGCGTGTTGACCGACACCGGGCCCTATTCCTTGTGCGACGCGAACGGCGAAGTTTTGCGCCTGCGCTCGACCACCGAGCTGCGGCAATTTCTGGCCGATGTGCCTCCAGTGCCGTGCATGCTGGTGCAGTATTTGGTGCACGAGGAAATATGCGGCCAGCGCGGCGGTCCTGTTGCCCCGCTGCGGGTGCCGTTTACGCTAACCAGCCAGTGGTAGCGCAGGGGAGGCGCCTGGGTTTGGTGCTGGGCGATCAGCTGTCTTTTGACCTGGCGGTGCTGCGCGCCCTGGACCCGGCACGCGACGTTCTGCTGATGGCTGAGGTCGAGGGTGAAGCACGCTATGTGCCGCATCATCCGCAGAAGATTGTGCTGATACTCAGCGCAATGCGCCATTTCGCTCAGGCCCTGCGCGAGCGAGGCTGGAATGTGCACTACCAGCAACTGGATACGCCGGGCAACAGCGGTAGTATCGCCGGGGAGCTACAGCGGTGGCAGGCGTTACTGCATGCAGACGAGGTGCATGTAACCGAATGTGGCGAGTGGCGGCTAGAACAGGCGTTACGTGATGCCGGGTTGCCGCTTGTGTGGCATCGTGACACCCGCTTTCTATGTTCGCGCGAAGCCTTCGCGCGTTGGTCCGCTGGCCGCAAGCACTTGCGAATGGAGCACTTCTATCGGGGAATGCGCAAGCGTTGTGGCCTGCTGCTGGAACCTGAAGGAAGCCCTGCCGGAGGTGCCTGGAATTTTGATGGCGACAACCGTAAGCCACTGCCGCGTGGTCTGCGCGGGCCAATTCCCGCACAATTTGCTCATGATGCGATCACAGCGGCGGTGGTGACATTAGTACGTGAGCGTTTTGCCGACCATTATGGTGCAGTCGATACCTTTGACTACCCGGTCACTCATGACCAAGCACAGCAGCTCTGGGAGCACTTTCTTGAGTTCAGTCTTGCGGCCTTCGGTGACTATCAGGATGCGATGGCTGAGGGCGAACCATACCTTTTTCATGCACGCATCAGTGCAGCACTGAATATCGGCCTGCTGGATGTGCGCCGGCTGTGTGACGATGTCGACCGAGCCTGGCGCGAGGGGAGGGTACCGCTCAACGCCGCCGAAGGCTTTATCCGCCAGTTGATCGGTTGGCGCGAGTTTGTGCGGGGTATCTACTGGCTACGCATGCCCGAATACGCGGCGCTGAATTACTTGGGCAACGACCGATCGCTGCCCGAATTTTATTGGACGGGGCAGACCCGCATGCGCTGCATGGCCCAGGTGATTGATCAGACCCTGGAGTTGGGCTACGCGCATCATATCCAGCGACTGATGGTCACCGGTAATTTCGCGTTACTGGCCGGCATCGCGCCGCCCGCGATATGCGAATGGTACCTGGCCGTGTACATGGATGCCTTCGACTGGGTCGAGCTGCCCAATACACTGGGCATGGTGATGCATGCAGATGGTGGTTACCTTGGCTCGAAGCCCTATTGCGCCAGCGGCCGTTATATTCAGCGCATGTCCGACCATTGCAAATCTTGCAGCTACAAAGTCGAACACGCCGTGGAGGAGGACGCTTGTCCGTTTAATGCACTCTATTGGCATTTCCTCATCCGTCATCGCCAGTTACTGTCGAAAAACCCTCGACTGGCATTGGTCTATCGCAGTCTGGATGGCATGTCGTCGACCCGGCGCGATGCGGTGTGGCTACGTGGCCAGAGGCTGTTGGCACACCTGGATGCGGGGGAGTCGATATGAACAAGCGATTGTTGCCGAGCAAGTTCTGCGTCGTGTGTGGCTTGCCGTTCACCTGGCGCAAGCGTTGGGCACGCTGCTGGGAGCACGTTCGCTACTGTTCTGAGCGCTGTCGCCGCTCAGCGCCACGACGCGACCCGCACGGCGAGGGGCAAGACCAGCGCCCAGATCGGCGCTAGCAGCAGGCCTGTGCCGACGTGCCCCATCGGCAGATCAACACCTGTGAGCCTGGCACCGGCCAGATATGCCAGCGGGCCACTGAACATGCCCACCAGAGCCGCCCGCCAGTAGGGGCGTCCTGTCCAAGCCAGGCTATGGCGCAAGCCGCTGGCTAACACCAGCCACAGTAATGCCAGCCACACAGGCAAGGGCCGCTGGTCAAAGCTGAACACCCCCACAGAGCCCAACAGAGTGTCCAGCAAGCACCCTGCAAGTGCCACGCGCAAAAGCGCACGCACTTCGGCGCTACGCTCCTGACAAAGGCGCAGGTGTAAAGCTAGTCCGATCGGCACAATGAGCAGAAGCCATTGAACGTGTGCACCCAAGACGCATGCCCACCAGCCGACCTGAAGCCAAAGGGCATTGCCGATCATCCACCCGCGGCCCAATTTTACGTGCCCGGCAATGGCGCCCGGCGAGCCCGCGGCGTAGCCCACAGTAACTGCGCCACGCCGATCGCGCGCTCTTCAAAGCCGCCTTGGCAGTAGCACAGGTAGAACTCCCACAAGCGCTGGAAGGTGTCGTCGTAGCCCAGTTCCGTCAGCACCGTCCGCGCTTGACGCAAGTTGTCATGCCAATGACGTAGGGTACGCGCGTAGTCCAGACCGAAGTCTTCGAGGTGTACCAGGTTCAGCGCGGTCTGGCGGCTAGCGGTTTCGAGCATCACGCTCAGCGAAGGTAGCGCGCCTCCGGGGAAGATGTAACGTTGGATGAAGTCCACCGAGCGGCGGGCCAGTGCATAGCGCTGGTCGCGAATGGTGATTGCCTGTAACAGCATCAGGCCATCGTCTTTGAGCAACGACTCACACTGGCGAAAATAGGTGGGTAGATAGCGGTGTCCGACGGCCTCGATCATCTCGATCGATACCAGTTTATCGAAACGTCCGCGCAGATCACGGTAATCCTCGCGCAACACCGTAATACGTTGCTCCAGGCCCAGCGCCTTCACACGTTGGCACGTATAAGCGTACTGCGCGTCGGAGAGTGTCGTGGTGGTAACGCGGCAGCCGTGGCGGGTAGCGGCATGGATGGCCAGGCTGCCCCAGCCGCTGCCAATCTCCAGAAGATGCTCGTGGGGTTTGAGCTCAAGCTTCTTGCAGATGCGTTCCAGCTTATTCAGCTGGGCCGCTTCAAGGGTCTGTTCGGCACTGTCGAACTGTGCGGCGGAGTACATCATAGTCGGGTCGAGCAATCGCTCGAACAGGGCGTTGCCCATGTCGTAATGGGCGAGAATGTTGCGTCGAGCGCCTCGTCGGCTGTTCCGGTTGAGCCGGTGCAGCAAGCGCAGGACCGGGCGCCCGAGTCGAGCCAGGCCTGCCTCCATGGCGTCGAGGACATCGAGGTTGGCAACGAACAGACGGGTCACAGCCGCTAGGTCAGGACTGCGCCAATAGCCGTGGATATACGCTTCCCCAGCACCAATCGAGCCATTACCGGCGATCAGGTTCCAGGTCGCGTCTTCGAGGATCTCCACCTCGGCTTGCAACTGACTCGCCGGGTCGCCGAAGCTCCACTGCTGACCCTTGCTGAGCACGCGTAGATGTCCTTGGCTCAACCGCCGTAACTGAGCGAGCACGGTGTTTCGGGTGAGACCGCCCAGGAATGGGGTGATGCCTGTTGACTTGCTAACGCTCAGAGTGGGATTGGACATGATCGGGGTCCTTGCAAGGTTTACCGAGCACTAGGTTGCCCTGGCCGGCAGTGTGGTCGTGAATGGGGGTGCGCTTGAGCAAGAGGCGCAAGGCTTGCCAATAGATGGATGAAACAGTGCGTAGGCTCATCCACGGAAAAGCCAAAATGTGCCGATGCAAGGTGGCGCGATTGAGCGGCTGGCGTTGCAATGCCAGATCGGCCTCGAACACTTTGTGCCCCGCACGCCAGTTCTCCATATGGATGCGCACGCGTTGCTCATCGAGGAAGAAATGCAGGCGATAATCCATATCCAGCGGCATGAACGGCGAGACGTGGAACGCTTTGGCCATGGCGAATGAGCGTCCCTGACCCTCCTGTACCGGCAGCACGTAGTGAAAGCGTTCGCGCCAAGGTGTGTTACGCACCTCCAGCAGGATTGCTGCCAGGTGCCCGTCAACGTCATGGCAAAAATAGAAGCTCACAGGGTTGAACGACAACCCCCAGCAGCGTGGTTGGGCGAGCAATTGCACGGCACCTTCGGGGCGCTGTCCGGTGGCTTGCTCCACTAATAGACGCGCGGCCTGCGCCAATGATTCTCCATCACGGGTCAGCCCCGGCAGGTAATCGGTTTCGCGCCAGCTCAGGGGCGCAAACCGCGACCGGCCCAGCCAGGGAGAGAGACCTGTTAGCCAGGCCTGCTCATCCAGATCGAGGTAGAACAAGCCGATCCGGTAGCGGAATGCATGGTGGTGCGGGGCCATCCGGCGGTGGCTGACCCAGCCCTGGCACAAACTGCTGTTCACAGGCGCTCTCCAAAGTGCTCGGCCACTTTAAGTGCGCTGAGCACCCCGTCCTCGTGAAAGCCATTGCCCCAGTAGGCTCCGCAGTAGTAACTGTTTTGCCTGCCCTGTAGTTCGCCGTGGCGGGCCTGGGCTATCAATGCTGCGAGGCTGTATTGGGGGTGGGCGTATTTGAAGCGGGCCAGAATCTGCGCGGGATCCACCAGCGCGGTCTGATTGAGGCTCACGCAGAACGTTACCGGCGCTTCGATTGCTTGAAGGATGCTCATGTTGTAGGTCAGAGCCGCGGGTGCCTGTTCCTCGCCGCCCAGGCGGTAGTTCCAACTGGCCCAGGCCTTGCGCCGGCGCGGCAGCAGTCGGGTGTCGGTGTGAAGCACTACGTCATTGCTGGCATAGGTGATGGCGCTCAACACCGAGCGTTCGGCCACGCTGGGTCTTCCCAGCAGGGCCAGGGCCTGGTCGCTATGGCAGGCAAACACAATGCTGTCGAAACGCTCCATGCCCGCCGCGCTGAAGAGGGTTACGCCGCCTTCGTCACGCTCGACCCGCTTGACCGGACAGTTCAAGCGGATGCGCTCGGCAAAGGGCCGGCACAACGGCGCCACATAGCTGCGTGAGCCGCCCTCGATCACCCGCCACTGCGGACGGTGGCTCACCGATAACAGGCCGTGATTTCGGCAGAAGCGCACAAAGAACTTCAAGGGAAAAGCGAGCATGTCGGCAAGTGACATAGACCAGATTGCCGAGCCCATGGGCACGATGTAATGGTCGATGAAGCGTTGCCCATAGCCCTGTGTCTTAAGGTAGATACCGAGGGTCGTTTCACTATCAATGCGCTGGTTGTCCAGATCGGCCAGAACCTCGCGGTTAAAACGCAGGATATCCTTCAGCATGCCCCAGAATCCGGGGGACACCAGGTTACGACGCTGCGCGAACAACGTGTCCAAGCCATGGCCGTTGTATTCGAAACCTCTACGTGGGTCATGCACTGAAAAGCTCATCTGCGTGGGCTGCGAGGCAACCTTTAGATGGTCGAGCAAGCGGATGAAGTTTGGGTAGGTCCAGTCGTTGAACACGATGAACCCGGTATCCACCGCGTACCGCTGGCCTTGCCATTGCACATCGACTGTATGGGTATGGCCGCCGATCCAATCGGCGGCCTCAAATACCGTCACCTCGTGCCGGCGGGACAGCAGGTAGCTGCAGGTTAGTCCAGCGATGCCGGTGCCGATGATGGCGATACGCATGAGTTTTAGTCCTTTGGGGCACGCACCAGGCGCTGGCAAAGCTTCAGTCGCCAGCGCACCGGCAGGGCGCCGATCACGCGCAGGCCCAGCGTAAATGCAGTGGGGAAGTTAATTTCCAGCGGGCGTCGCGGCAGGCGTGCAGTGATATGTGCGGCGGCACGCTCGGTGGTCCACAACTGAGGCATGGGGAAGTCGTTGCGACGGGTCAACGGCGTATCGACGAATCCAGGGCTGACCAGCGTTACGGCAATACCTTCATTGATCAGGTCGAAGCGAAGCGATTCCACCAGGTAGCGCACGGCCGCCTTGGAGGCGCCATAGGCTCCGGCACGAGGGAGCGACAACCAGGTCACCGCACTGCCCATTACGACCAGGTGCGGGCGCTCACCGCGATGCAGCAAAGGGAGGGCCGCTGCAATACAGTGGCTTACACCAAACAGGTTGGTGCGCACCACACGTTCGACCAGTGCCGGGTCGAAGAGTCCTGGTTCGAGGTATTCGCACGTTCCGGCATTGAGGATGACCAGGTCTAGCGCCCCCCAGGTGTGCTCGATCTGTGCGGTGATCCTGGAGACCTGCTCAGCGCAATCGACATCGCCGACGGCCGCCAATACCTGCCCCGGATATCGTTGCATCAAGTGCAATAAGCGGTTGGCATCACGTGTACCCAAGGCAACCCGGTGCCCTTGGTCCAGCAATTGGACGGCAAGGGCAGCGCCGATTCCGCTACTTGCCCCCGTCAGCCAGCAACGGCTCATACCAGCCGGCCCTTGAGCAAGCGGATAGCGCCGCCCATGACTGGTACGTGCTCGTAAAGCAGTGCACCTGCGTCAAAGTAGTCCTGGTGGAAGTGAACACGCTCTTGCCACTTGAGAAAACTGCAGCCCTGCAGACTGATCAGCCTGCCATTGGCGAGTCGGGGGTGGCGGAACTCTAGCGTCCAGCGCAGGTAGCCCTGGCCCGGCTGAACTTCGTCCGCGCCGGCGATAACGTAACGAATGTCCTGTGCGTTGGCGTAAAGCTCGGTGAAGTAGCGACGAAGCGCTGCCAGGCCATCGATCTGATGCAACGGATCACGGAACGTTACGTTATCGCTATACAGTTTTTCGAGGCTATCGAGGCTCCGCCCATCAAGGCTGGAGAAGCGCTCCGCGAAATACTGCAGATAAGTGGACATGCAAGGCTCCCGAAAATCCTGTACAACAGTGAAATTCTGTACAGATATAAGAGGAGCTTACGTCTAAATCTATACAAGTCAACGGCCCTGTATAGATTTGTTGCAAGGTCAGCCGTTGCCTGATGCGAGTTGTCGACGCAAATCGACTATCTCTGCCTCCAGTTCGCGGACCCGCTCTTCGGCGAAGACCTGTGCCGTAACATCACGCTGGATGCCGATGTAGTAAGTCAGTTCATCGGCATCGTTGTGTACGGGGGTGATAGACAGCTCATTCCAGAACAGGCTGCCATCCTTGCGATAGTTGCGCAGCACTTGGCAACACGGGCGCCCTTCGCGAATTGCCTCGCGGATGGCTGCGATACCTGGTTGGTTGTGGTCCTGGCCCTGGAGGAAGCGGCAATCCTGATAGAGGATGTCGTCCGTGGCGTAGCCGGTGAGGCGCTCGAAGGCAGGGTTGGTGTAGATCAGGATGCTGTCGTCGCCTTCCTGCTCGGCGACGACGATGCCATCGTTGGAGCTCTCGACCATTAATTGCAAGAGTTTTGCGTCGATCATGTGGCCCACCCACTCAAGTAGCGTTTTCGGTATGCGCAGCGTAGACCTTTGTGCTGGAAGGCTAAGGTGCGGTTGTCGATATCATGATGGAAGAACGATCGCCGTAGAAGGTTGGTATGGGTTTAGAATGTGCAACCGCCCTGATGATCACTTGCGATGACTGAAGCGACCTCCACCGATTTGCTGCCCATGCGCGATGTCGTCAACTTGACTGGCATAAATCCAGTGACCCTGCGCGCCTGGGAACGTCGTCATGGTTTGATTCGCCCACAACGCACCGAAGGCGGGCACCGCCTGTACACGGCCCAGGATGTACAGCGCATACGCGACATACTGCACTGGACCGGTAGTGGCTTGCCGATCAGCAAGGTGGGTGAGTTGCTCGCACGCCAGCACGACGAAGTCGCCCGCCCGCCCGGGCCGCAGACCGATTCCATTGAGCATTGGCGCGCTGCTGTACTACGAGCGACGAAAGCATTCGACCGGCAGGCGCTCGAGGGCATTCATGGTCAGCTTTTCACCTTGTACCCCAAGGCTACGGTGTTGCTCGATGTGCTGATGCCGGTCTGGCGCAGTCTGTTGTCTGGCAGCGCTTTCGGTCAGCGTAGCCAATGGCTGTTCCTCGATACTTTTCTGCGAGCTCGCCTATTGCTACGTCTGCAACTAAATCAACTCGGTGCCCCATGTGTGTTACTGGCCGGCATTGAAGGAAGCGCTGAGCTGGATTTGCTGAGCAACGGCTTACTTCTCAGTAGTGAGCGGTGGCGTATCGAGGTGTTAGGCAGTGGGCAGCCGCTCGAGGAACTGCCATTGTTGTGCGCGACCCTCCAGCCTGCAGCACTTGTGCTCGCACTCCAGGGGCCCGTAAACACGGCACTGGCGAAGAAGCTATGTTCCTTACAGATGGACATTGCCTGTCCACTTGCATTGATTGGGGACGGGTTGCCTGACTCGATTGCAGTTCTGCACGATATTCCGATCGCGCTTCTGGATCAGCGAAACGTTGGAGCTAGTTTGAAACTGGATGCATTGCTCAGGGGCGCTTTGGAGCTTTGACTGAGCGCTCAAGGGCCTTAGACGTTGCGCTGCCTGTTGCCTGACTATGTTCTTCAACCCGTTCGACTGTTTAGTGCTCGCGCGTTGAACATAGCGGATTGTCGGAGTGTAGTGTGAGCGGGGAAAGAGTCGCTCATCTTCGGTCTATTGATCTGGTATCTGCGAGAATTGCTGCATCAGCGGTGCCTTGGCGCGCGTCAGCACCATGACCATGCGTACCTGGTTCTCCGGTACGTCGAGGACGGCGCAGTCCACAATGTGCGGCGAGGCTTGATATCCCAATGCCTGTGCAGCCTGCACCATCCCAGGTACAGCACTCAGTCGGTGAACTCCGACACGTCGTCAATTAGTGCCGCATGTGGCCGGTGGAACTCCAGCTACGACGCCGGGGCCCAGGCCGTCGAGCGCGAGGCATCGTGCTCAGTGTTCTCGACTTTTTGCCGCGGGCGTTAGAGTGGCCCCGGCTGCAGGGCGAGGCGAGTAGGAGGTCATGGGCAGGAACCTGCTCCCAGCGGGTCTGATGGGTCTTGACAAACGTCTTGGGTGCGTTGGGGACTGTCCGTAGATAAGCCATTTTTAACGTAACTGCAGTGCATCTAGGGTGCCAAGGACTGAATTCCGGGGTACTAAAAAATGCCCTCAGGGCTCCTGATTTGCTATTAAGCCATCCATCGGTCTGAATCCCCCCGGGTTTCGTAGACACCTCTTTGCCTTAAACTGAGGCCAATTAGGAGGTTCCATGAGCAACCCGCGTTACCCCGAAGAATTCAAAATCCAAGCGGTCAATCAAGTGACTGAAAAGAAGCTGCCTGTCGCTGATGTGGCAGCACGTCTTGGTGTGTCGACACATAGCCTCTATGCCTGGATAAAGCGCTACAGCAAACCTCAAGAAGAGCGGCAGCAGGACGATGATCAGCACGCTGAACTGCGTCGCCTGCGAGCGGAGCTCAAACGGGTCACCGAAGAGCGAGACATATTAAAAAAGGCCGCCGCGTACTTTGCCAAGGAGTGCGGCTGAAGTACGCCTTTATCAAGCAGCGAGCGGGCGACTATTCCATACGACGGCTTTGCCAGACGCTGAAGGTCCATCCTAGTGGTTATTACGCCTGGTTGTCTGAGCCGCAATCTGCACGCGCCAAAGACGACCAGCGATTGCTGGGTTTGATCAAGCATTCATGGTTTGAGAGCGGCGGAGTTTATGGCTATCGCAAAATCCATGATGATCTGCGCGAGGTCGGTGAGGATTGTGGTCGGCATCGTGTGGCGAGGCTGATGCGTCTCGAAGGTCTGCGCTCTCAGACAGGATATCGACGACGCCCTGGAAAGCACGGCGGTAAGCCAGCGGTCGCCTCACCCAATTTGCTGAGGCGCCAGTTCGATGTCGTAGAGCCCAACAAAGTTTGGGTCACTGACATCACCTACATTCGTACGTATGAGGGCTGGTTGTATTTGGCTGTGGTGCTGGATCTGTTTTCGCGTCAGGTCGTTGGCTGGTCAATGAAGCCGCAGATGACCAGTGATTTGGCCATTGATGCGTTATTAATGGCGGTGTGGAGACGAAAACCGAAGCAGGAGGTGATGGTTCACTCCGACCAAGGCAGCCAGTACAGTAGCTCCGATTGGCGCAGTTTTTTGAGGGCAAACAATTTGGTTGCCAGTATGAGTCGCCGAGGCAACTGTCATGACAATGCTGTGGCCGAGAGCTTTTTCCAGCTTCTAAAACGGGAGCGAATCAAGCGGAAAATCTACACCACGCGGGAAGACGCTCGTAGTGATGTGTTCGATTACATCGAGATGTTCTACAACGCAAAACGCAGGCATGGCTTCAACAATCAGCTGTCACCGATAGAGTTTGAAAAGCGTTACGCAAAGAGCTTGCAAGGTGTCTAGAAAACCCGGGGCGATTCAGTTGTCAGTTGATCGTCATCGCCGATGCACTCTCTCAAGCCGGCGAGGACACGCTCGATACCCGGTGCCTCGGAAGGTTGGTTTCCTCGGCATTCGTGCTGTTGGCTGCGCTAATTTCTATTGGCCTTCCAAGGCATGGGCAGGCCCTTTGAGACCTTCGGCACCAACGTCGCCGGGGCATATCGTCGGAACCTGATCGGTCGTGGTACTTGCAGGTTTTGTATTATATTATATTATTTTATATAATATATTTAGATGTATCATGTGAGCGAGATTACAGTCATAGAAGGACTGGCGATGGATGTTCAGCAGTTACGCGGCAACACCGAAGCAGCAGCTCAGTTGCTTAAAACCCTGGGAAATCCAGAGCGACTGCTGTTGCTATGCCAGTTGTCTGAAGGTGAGCGCAGTGTAAGTGAGCTGGAGTCCCTGCTTGGCATTCAGCAGCCCACCTTGTCTCAGCAATTAGGGGTTTTGAGGCGCGAAGATCTGGTGGCGACAAGGCGTGAAGGTAAGCAGATTTTCTATCGCATCGATAGTCCAGCTGCCCTGGCGGTGATTAAAACCTTGTATCAATGGTTCTGTGCGAAGGAGCCGAAATGACTATCGACTGGGTCAATTTCACACCTTGGTCGGCCTTGCTCGGCGGTGCGTTGATCGGGCTTGCCGTGAGCCTGTTTGCACTTGTGAATGGCCGTATTGCCGGTATTAGCGGGCTGCTGGGCAGTTTGCTGCAAAAGAAGGGCGAGGGCAGAGGCGAGAAAGCACTGTTTCTCCTGGGGGTGTTGGTCGCCCCCCTAGTGTGGTGGTTATTTGCGGGTCGGCCGGTCGTACAGTTTCAGACAGACTGGGTAGGGTTGCTTGTGGCCGGTTTGCTGGTTGGCCTGGGAACACGTTACGCGGCAGGTTGCACCAGTGGGCATGGTGTCTGTGGACTGGCGCGTCTGTCGCCTCGTTCACTTGTCGCAACACTGTGCTTTATGTGCGCGGGATTTGCAGTTGTATTCGTTAGCCGTCACCTGGCAGGAGTATGAGCATGCGATGGGTAATGGCTTTTATCTGCGGTGTGGTGTTTGGCCTTGGCTTGTTGTTGGCGGGCATGGTTAATCCAGCCAAGGTAATCGGCTTTCTGGATCTGGCAGGAAGCTGGGATCCATCACTCGGGTTGGTAATGGTGGGTGCTATCGGGGTGGCACTTTTGCCCATGCAGTGGAGCAGCAAACAAACACGCTCGATGCTTGGTTTGCCGATGCAAATGCCTCGGATGCGGGCACTAGATCGGCAGTTGGTGGTGGGCAGCCTGGTATTTGGTGTCGGTTGGGGTATTGCCGGTATCTGCCCGGGGCCTGCACTCGCCCTGGTGTTAAGTGGCCACTGGCAAATACTAGTATTCGTACTTGCGATGTTGGTGGGAATGGCGCTCTTCAGCCTGCTTGAAAGCTGGCGTGCTCGTTAAAGATCCATGAGTGCCATCGTGTCTCAGCCTTGAGAGAAGGGGGCGGATCCTTTACTGGAGCAGCAATCCAGCCCACATCGAAGTAATGATCGCCAACTGACCGACTATGACATAAGCGGCAAATTTTGCGCCCCCGCTGATCCAGGCTAGAACACATTTGGTAAGTGTATTGCTGCTCATTGCGGTCAGCGCGGGCACCGCAATGTCGGCCATTGATAGTTGCCCGGACTTTACCACCGACGCGATAGATGCTGCCGTTGCGTGAGCATCAGCCAGGCCGCTAAATACCGACGCAATCAGTACACCATTGTGTCCAAAGGCATGCAGCAGTGCCGAGGACAGCAACGTGATGCCCGTTACGGCCACAGTCACAACGAGGGCGACCTTGAGATTGAAAGCACTGTCGCCGACTTGGGCTGCGGCCTGCACAAGCGCAGGGTTCCATGGGGCGAGGAGCAGCGAACCATATGCCACTGTTGTGAACGCAGCCAGCAAAATAGAAGCCCATAATTCCCCCAAAAAAGCCGGATCGACTGTACCCAGCACCAGACCCAACATCGCGATAGTCGCTAGGTTAGAGAATATCGCTGCGGCGCTGAACGCTTTGACAGACGACTGTTCACTTCGGGCCAGATGTCCCATCAGGGCGATGGTCGCCGAGCCTGAAGCAAACCCAGATGCGATGGCACTGAGGGTATAGCCATAGCGCTTGCCTACCACACGTAAGGCAATATGACCCAATGCCCCAGCCCCCATCAGCAGTACGGTCAGGGTACAGATTGTGCGGGGATTGATGGCACCAAATGGGCCGACGAAGCGATCGGGTGCCAAGGGGAGAATGACCAACACGGCTATCAGCAGTACCAACCCATCGCGGACTTCGCTTTCAGTCAGTTGATTGCGGACAAATCGATGCAGTTCTTGCCTGAATGCGAGAACAACCGTAATCACGACCCCGACAGCGACAGCCAGTTCGGGCTGGTCAAAACTCAAGGCGCCGAGTAGCAAGACGAAAAGCAGAGCAATTTCACTGGTGATGCCTGGATCCTTGCCAGAGTGTTTCCAGTAGGCGACTGCAACGATGATTGCCAAGGCAATACTCATGATGGCGACCAACATCGTACCCGCTACGGCCATGCATACGTAACCCAGTACAGACGTGATGGCAAAGGTTCTAAGTCCGGCAAACTCACGATGCTCCCCGGTACCTTTTTTGCGTTCACGCTCCAGGCCTACGAGCATACCTATACCCAAGGCAGCAGCGAGATGGGTAATGTCCAGGGTTTCAAGCATGACTGCCGCATCGATGCGCGGGGGAGGGCAGTTGTCGAGGCTGCTTGGGACGGGCTGAAATACATCCCAGCTTATTGATTTGCCGCTGAGCCTTTACTGTAGCCATGTTCTAGAGCCTTCAAGCCAGGCAAATTCAAAATTTCCACTGTACGTCCGCTGAACTGCACTATGTCCAGGTGGCGCAGGTGTGCTATGCATCTACAGACGGTTTCAAGTCTCAACCCCAGATAGGACGCAATGTCATCTCTCGACATGCGCAGAACAAAGCTATGGGCGGAAAACCCGCGTTCTACGTATCGTTTGGACAAGCCTAGTAGAAAGCTGGCCATTCGTTCTTCTGCGGTGAGGTTGCACATCATTAACAGCCGCTTATGCTCTCGAACAATTTCACTGCTGAGTAGCCTATTGAGGCTTTGTTGTAGGAACGGGAACTCATGGGCTAACGACTCCAGGCGTTGATAAGGAATAAGGCAAACTTCACTGTCCTCAAGAGCAAACGCACTGCATACATGCCGGTTGGTGCTGATCGCATCGCACCCCATTGTGTCTCCTGGCATCCAGAAGTTGGTTACCAGCCCTTGTCCTTCCGCATTTGCAAAGCAGGTCTTAAAACTTCCGAGGCGTACTGCATAGAGGTATTCCAACGGGTCGTTGGCGTGATACAAGCCGTAACCTTTCTTGATCCGTATGCGCTGTCTGATCAGCTCACTGAAACGGTCGTTTCCGTGTTTGCACAAGCCAGTTGGAAGACACAACGAACTGACCCTGCAATCCACGCAAGCCGCCCTGTATGGGTTTACATTGATGGGGGGTACCACCCCTATGGGATTACGTTCCTCTAGGTCAGTGGCAACGTTCAGGAGGCTATGCATTTCTCACCTCCGATACCGGGGTAGCAGATCCTGATGGGGCAATAGGGTCATGCAGGTCGCGATTTATGAGCTTGCCAGGTACCAGAGGATAGCTAGCAATCATCGCCAGGGAGTGTGGGGCGTTCAATCGAGTATTAAGTCGATCAACGAAGGCTGTCGCTTCGTCAATACTGCGAAAACTCACCATCCATACGTCCAGGTGAACCCACCAACGGTTTTGACGCGGATGATTTTCAATGTAGACGTTCATTGATGCTACTCCGTAATCGATGCAGTGGAATGCAAAGGACGCCGGTTTAGTGAGTGCTTTCTAGGTACGCTGAATACCAACAAACCCTGATGGTAATTGAGAGTGAAATGGTCAAGATCCATTGACGGCGGAATGGTTCGTGAAGAACTAAACCATCCACACTCAGATGAGATAGCTGTCGTCGAGGCGTCGGCAGCATCCGGCATCACCCAACCGCTTAAGGTGAATTGCTGCGTTGTAATCCCAATCTGCAAGCTGTCGATACCTACAGACTGCAAGTCCGCGGTGACGATGAACTGATCCCCGATGTTCCTGGCGAACAGGACAGGTTGGTAGGGCAATCCCACTTCGCGGCGCAACATGAGTTCTAAGTCTGGGGCGCGGTAGCTCCGCTTGCCACCGACGAGACCAAGCAAGCGTTTTCTAGTCTGGTTAAGCATTAAACCAGGGGCTAGTCGCGGCAGGATGGACAGAAAGAGTGATTTGAACATTTGACGCGCTCCACATTCGATCGAATCAGGAACGGCGTCCATGCCATCAGGTGTTCAAGCTGCTAAAAGCACGTCTAATTCAGGGCGTAATGGCTACTTTCATGACACCGTCCCGTTGATGTCCAAATAGTTCGTAGGCGGCTTCAATGTCGTCCAACTTGAACCGGTGCGTCACCAGTGGCGCCAGATCAATGCGCCCGCTGGCGATGACTTCCATCAAGCGTCGCATACGCTCTTTGCCACCGGGGCACAGTGTGGTCACGATGTTGTAGTCGCCTAGGCCAGCAGCAAAGGCATCAAGTGGAATGCGCAAGTCTGAAGAGTAAACGCCAAGGCTGGATAAGGTTCCTCCGGGACGTAGCACCCGCAGCGCTGATTCAAATGTCGATTGGGTTCCGAGTGCTTCAATCGCAACATCGACCCCACGGCCTATGGTAATCGCCATGATCTGCTCGACGATGTTGCCTTGTGTGAAGTCGATTACGTGAGTAGCACCTAGCTGACGGGCAACGGTCATACGCGCATTTACGGTGTCGACACCGATGATCGTGCCTGCACCTTTCAAGCGGGCACCGGCCACCGCGCAAAGACCAATAGGCCCTAGCGCAAATACGGCGACCGTATCACCGATTTTTACATCACCCCGTTCTGCACCGCTGAACCCGGTAGACATGATGTCTGGGCACATCAAAACTTGTTCGTCACTAAGATTATCGGGGATCAGTGAAAGGTTGGCCATGGCGTCAGGCACCCGAACATACTCGGCCTGGCAGCCATCAATCGTGTTGCCGAACTTCCAACCACCAATAGCTTTGAATCCATGAAGGGTGCCCGGCCCATCCTGAGATGAGCATCCACACAGGCACGCATTACTGTGGCCGCTTGGGGTTATTGCGCCAGCAATGACCCGCTGTCCTTCGCTAAAGCCTTGAACCTGGGCGCCGAGCTTTTCAATGATACCAACGGGTTCATGACCTATGGTCAGCCCTTTGGCGACAGGGTATTCACCACGAAGGATGTGGATGTCGGTTCCGCAGATCGTCGTGGTTGTGAGCCGCACCAACGCATCGGCGGGGCCAATGTCCGGAATTGGCTTGTCGTCCAGTACTATCCGGTTTTTCTCCACAAAAATTGCAGCTTTCATGGTAGCCATGGCAGCGGTTCCTCTTTGGGATCGTGGCATTCACTTCTGCTTAGCGTGCGCTGAAAATCATCGAATCAATTGACTGGGATCAAGGAATCAAATCCATTTTTTGTAGTTAGGTTACCGTGCGTCGGACTGCGCCGATGGTCGTGTGCTACACCCAATCGCCGTGTCCTTTTGAGGTGGTGTGCATCCGATTTTGATGCAAGTCAAACACACAGCCTTGGACGGATGCAGGATGGTGCGTACCTACTCATCGCTTAGTGCGAGGTGTGTCATGTCCGACTATCAACGCTTGTTGTTCATCGCCCCCCCTTTGATGCAGCGCACTGACGCCTTTGACCGTGCTGCTGCTTTGGCAAAAGCCAAAGGCATTGCATTACATATAGTGGCTTTCGATTACCTTGAGGGGCTTGCCACCGCAGGGCTGGTCAATGAACAGGCGCTGGCAGTGATGCGCCAGGCCTATGTCGAAAAGCACCGCCAGTGGCTGGAAACCCAGGCTGTACCCCTGCGTAGGAACGGGCTGACTGTCACCACAGAAGTAGTCTGGGTCAACAACGTCCTGGACGAAATCCTGACTCACCTGAAAGAGCAGCCGTTTGCGATGGTGGTCAAGGACATAGAGCATGAGTCGCGCCTGATGCGGGCGATGTTCACCACACTCGATATACGGCTGTTAAGGGAGTGCTCGGTTCCATTGCACTTTGTCGACAAGGCCAGCCATGCTATGCCTCGCAAAGTCCTTGCTGCCGTTGACCTATCGCGTCCCGAGGATCAGTACCAAGGGTTCAATGACCGCATCATCAATGAAGCGTTGAAATTGGCCATGCAATGTAAGGCGCAGGTGGAGATCTTGTATGCCTATGATTTGACCTCTATGCAAACGGATGCGGAGAACCTCGGGCGTAAATCATTTTTGTTTGGCTCAAATGTTGCCGAAAGTTTGCATGAAGCCCAAAGCGACGCCTTTCGCGAGCTAGCTGAGCGCAACGGTATTGATCCGGAGAGTTGCCATATGATCATGGGCGACCCAGCAAAAGTCTTGAGCATCTTCTGCGAAGCTCAAGGTACCGATATCGTAGTGATGGGGCGGGTGCACCACCGTGGTTTGGCCAAGTACATCGGCAGCACGGTTGAAAGGGTACTTTACAAAATGCCTAGCAGTGTCCTGGTAATCACCCCGGAAACTCCAGTGGTCTGACAAAGAACCTGCCTCAGCGCGGTTTCGGAGCTCGTATAATACCGCGCTGAGGTAAATGATCATCCATGTAGGTCGAGCTCATGGATGATTTCAGTTACATCTCCAGCCAGGTAGCGTGAGGAAAAACCGAGTGTTTTCGCAAGTCGATGCATCCCGTAGTTGTTTGAGAGATCACGTGAAATCATGCGCTCATAGCCATTGCTGCGTGCGGCGCTGATCAGGTGATTCATTAACAGTCTACCCAAGCCTTTGCGCTGCCATGGCTCGCTTACGGCAACCGCACACTCGCAGTTCTTGCTGTCGGGGACTGCCGCATAGCGGCTTTCGCCGATTTCACGCAGTTGGCCACCGTCATACATCAACGCGACGTAAGCCATGCGGTGTTGGTAGTCCACATCCATCAACCGTTCGAAAAACGATGATGCCTCCCCGCTAAACCCTGCTAGGAAGCGAAAGCGTCTCAACTCGTAAGACACATGCCCTACAAACTCATGATCCCTCTCACGGTCGGGCTCACGCAGTGGTCGAATCAGTACAGGAGTACCGTCGTTCAACGACTCTATCCAGTGCTCCTTGGACAGATCGCCAAAATCGATATCGTTATTCATCGCGCTCTCCGGGCTTACAGTCATCAAAGGGAGCTTGCCGATTACTGTTGTACTGCTCACCAGCATCCTCGTTCTGACTTGAATCAAGTTCGTTGCGTGTCGCAGCCTTTCTGATCTGAATCAAGTCTGAAGCGGGGTCAAGGCACAGAATTTAGTACCTGAGCTTCGATTCCCGGTAGGCGATGACATGATTGGAGGTTTGCGATGAGTCAGTACCAACAATTGTTGCTGCTTGCCCTGGATGCCGATTTGACCTCGCCAGCGGCACAACGCGCCAAGGCTTTGGCTAAAACGACGGGGGCAGGGTTGCATGTCTTGGGTTTATTTGAACCTCATGGGCTTAGCAACTGGCGAGAAGAAGTAGAGGTTGAACAGCAAATCGCCGAGCAGTTCTCACAATATCGTGATCGATTGACGGAAACGGTTGGGGCAATACATATAGACGAAGCGTGCGCTACCAGCCAGGCAGCATTGACCGACGATCCCGTCAAGGACGTGGTTGACTGCATTCAAACGCTTCGTCCCGACATGGTCATCAAGGACATTGATGAGGTTTCAGCGCTCAAGCGGGTGTTTGGGGTCTCTTTCGATAGCGAGCTGATGCGCGCCAGTCCGGTACCTGTACATTTTGTCCAGCATGGCAATGTGCCTCTTCCCAACGTAATCCTTGCAGCCGTCGATACGGCCAATTCGGAGCAAGGAAACGACTTCAATCACAAAATAATCCGCGCAGCCACGGCCATGGCGCTGCAATGCAATGCTCAGTTGCACCTACTTTCTGCCTATGACATTTCACCAATATTTGTTGCCGATTCGAATGCGGCTTTGGACTGGGTTGAGGAGCTAATTGCTGTATTACGTGAACCTTATGAGGAACTGGCCGACTTCTACGGCGTCGCTACTGAATGTCGACATTTTGTCCAAGGGCCGCCAGTGAACGCTATCAGCGATCTGGTGCGCGATTTGGCTGTTGATGTTGTGGTTATGGGGATAGTGCAACCTAAAGGCTTGGGCAAACTGCTCGGTGATACGACAGACCGGATAGTGAACTCGGCACATTGCAGCGTACTGGCTGTTAATTCCGGCAACTAGAGCCCTCCGACCAGCTTTCGAGGTCAGAATCATGCAGGTCACATTTTAGGTGCCGCGACTGTCGAAATAAATGCAGGAGGCCAAACCATAGTGTTTTCTGGTGACCTAGGGCGCCCCAACGACCCTATCATGCGAACCCCGGAGCTGATCCAGAACGCAGACATTCTTTTGGTCGAATCTACGTATGGTGACCGACAGCACCCGAAGGAGGCTCCAGAGACGTATCTCGCCAATGTCATTAATCAAACACTGCTAAGGCACGGCATCACCCTGGTGCCGTCATTTGCCGTTGGGCGTGCGCAATTATTGATGTACTACCTGTATGCGCTCAAAAGAGAGCATCGAATCCCAGACATTCCGGTTTACCTCAATAGTCCAATGGCATCAGATACCACCGCGCTGTATCAGCGCTTTCACCAAGAGCATCGCCTATCTGCCGAGGAGTGCGCAGCGATGTGCCGTAGCACCCATATCATTCGTACAGTCGACGAATCAAAACACCTTGACCAGCTTCGCGACCCTGCGGTGATCATCGCAGCCAGTGGCATGACAACCGGGGGCAGGGTACTGCATCACCTGAAGGCGCTGGCTCCCACCCCCCGCAATACGTTGTTGTTTTCTGGGTTTCAGGCCGGTGGTACTCGCGGAGCGGACATCATTGCTGGAGTTAGGACAATCCGTATGCACGGTGAGAATGTCCCGATACGCGCTCAGGTTTCTGCCATGGAGAGTCTGTCGGCGCATGCCGATGCTGATGAAATCATGCAGTGGTTGCGGGGCTTCAAGAGGCCCCCTCGGCATACCTTTGTGGTGCATGGTGAACCCCACGCAGCTGATACGCTGCGGCGCCGAATCAGCCTTGAGCTTGGTTGGTCGGTGTCAGTGCCAGAGCACCTTGAAACCGTAGAGCTTTAGTTGCCCAGCACCGTATAGCCTACTTTGGCACGGACTAATGTGAGGGTATTGACCATGAACGCAACCAGTAAAGAGAAGCTTAAAGCCTGGTTGAAAAGGCCACGAGCTAGCTTCGGCATAATTGCTGGAGTGGTGAGCTTCGTAGTGTTGGTATCTATTGCAGGCTGGTTCGATGGTACTGTCGAGTTGCTTTCGGCCAAGCCCTGGATCTTACTGGGCTTTGTTGCGATCAGTCTGTGCGTTGGGGCCATTGTGCAACATCGTTACACCCTATTTGTTGGTAAAGTTATTTTCAATCCTGGCTCAACAGGGTGGCGGCATAAGGTTGATCGTATCTCGACCTACGCTAAAGAATCGAACTTGGTTTTGTGTTTTCTGATAACCATAGGGGTGGGGTATCCCACAACGTTGTACTACGCGGCTCGATCAATTCGTACCATCGTTGCTGCCTGTGAAACGAACCTCAACGATCAGCTTGCGTTCCCGGGGGAGGATGGGAGGTCGGTATCTATTTCTTCGCCCATCTGCTTGTGTTTGTCTGAGGTATTTCTGGACAGAAATGGTGTATTGCGGCTCGCCCTGTTCAACACTTCAGTCTTTGAAGTAAGTGATTTCCAAGGCATCACTGAGGAGGACGAGCAGCAATGTTTGAACCGTGTGATTTCTGGTGAGCAGTCTGCAGCTTCGCAGCGCTCATCAAGTCAATGAAAGGCGATGGATAACCTGGCAGGCATCGCTGGGATCACGCGCAGTCGAAAAGCCGAAATCACGAGCTAGGTCATGCATCGCCGTATTGGCCGCCGAGTCGATTGAGTACATCTCTTGGTACCCATTCGCCCGAGCCTTATCGATCAGGTGGCTAAGTAACAGCGCTCCTAGGCCGCGATGCTTCCATTGATCATCAACGGTAACCGCACACTCACATTCATCTGGTTGGACGCCGGCTGCGTAACGACTAATACCGACCTCTATGAGCTCGCCTTTTACATGTGCTAAAGCCACATATGCCATTTTCTCCCGCTGATCGACGGTCATCAACTGATCAAGCATGGCTTCACCTGGCTCTTTGATTTGGCACAAAAAGCGAAAGTGTCGCGACTCTGGTGAAAGGCGCATGATGAAGGCCTTTTCTCGCTCGCGATCCTCTGCACGCAGAGGTCTGATGAGGACGTGCCCGCCATCCTTTAGCGGCTCGATCCAGTGTTCGCCTTTTTCAGGAGGAAAGGCGGGAGTAGATGGTGTTTGCGCGTTAGATTGAACAGGTGCCATGGGATTTACTCCGAAGGGATGGAGAGGTTCGTAAATCACCATTCTTATCTACACCTGTCGGGGCGCCCCCGTTTGATGTATGTCAAACATGAGTCTTCCCAACCAATTTACGGGTGGCTACTTTCAAGGCTTTGTCCGACGTGCGCCCAGCCACTGGGCCCACCGACGGGAGACTGATTGCGAATCCGAGAGTATTACTTGAAGGGTAGGTCTAACGTTGCACGCATACCTCCCTGACTACGATTTTCTAGCGTTATCTGCCCTCCCATACGATCTGCAATTGTTTTCACGATAGCGAGCCCCAGTCCTGCTCCCTGGTCATTACCTCGACTATAGAAACGTTCAAGGAGCCGGCCATACTCGGACTCATCGATACCCGGGCCGTCGTCTTCGACAGACAGTTCGTAGTGGTCGCCTTTTCTTCCAAGACGCACCGTGATCAGGCCGTGTGCCGGAGAAAAATTTGCCGCATTGGTTACCAGATTGTTTATCGCAATATTGATGGCAGTCGGATCAACTCTGACGTTGTAGGTGTCGTCGCTGACATCGAATACCAGTTCAAGTCCCTGGCTCAGCAGCCAAGGCGTCAATTGAACCAGGCTGTCGCGGACGGTGGCTGCAAGATCAATGGTTGATGGCGTAGTGGATACTGATTGCGGCTCGATGCGAGCCATCGTAAGCAACTGGTTGACCAATCGACTGGTACGATCCACACCCGCAATCAAATGCTCTAGTGACTCGCGCCGACTTTCTTCACTCTGTGTTTCCAACAAGTTCTGGGCATGTACCTTTAGCACCGCCAGGGGGGTGCGCATTTCATGCGCAGCGTCGGCAATGAAACGTCGCTCACGCCCAAGCACTTCCTGAATTTGCGCCAGCATACGGTTGAGCGCTGCCTGCATTGGCTCCAGCTCGCTCGGAAGGGGGGTCAATTGAAGTGGCTCCAGTGACCCGCTGTGTCTAGCACGAAGGGTAGAAGCCATATTCGCGAGCGGCCTGAGACCCCATCCAATGGCAAGCCAAACTATTGCCGCAAGAATCAAGCTGCCCAAAACGTTAGGCCACAAGGTGTGGCGCACAATACGCTCAACGAGGTCAGCTCGCACATCATCGCGCTCGCCCACCCAAATCCGCATACCGTTGCGTTTGTCTTCCAACATGAAAGCGCGCCAATTCCGATTGTTCAGATCCACGACATCGCTGAAACCGGGCTTGCCAGGCAGGGTGTGAAAAGAGGGGGCGCTCGCCGTATGCACAAGGAGCTCACCTTGGCTGTTCCAGACTTGGAACGCGATTTTGCTTTCGTAAGGATGTCCGTCGACTCTGGGTACGGCTTCGCCTAATGCTGTATTGAAGGCCTGATAGAGCTCGGCGTACTCCTTTCTCTGTAGCGGCATGCGCATGACACCCTGTAGAAGCCGTGCGTTTTGTGCGAGCTGAGCGTCGTAGACTTCCGTGATTTCGTGATTACTGTCGTGAAAATTAAGCGCACTGATCACCGCAAACCCCAAGAGCATCAAGCCGATTATCAGGGTGAGTGTGCGACGTCGGATTGACGTCATCGACGCTCCTCCACCAGATATCCCACGCCGCGAACTGTGCGAATCAGATCAGTCGAGAACTTCTTGCGCAGGTGATGGATGTGTACTTCCAGCGTGTTGCTTTCGGCTTCTTCGCTCCAGCCGTACAACAATTGCATCAGTTGATCTCGGGTCATCACGCGACCAGGAGGTGACAGCAATTCATGCAGCAACTGATATTCCTTGGGTGTCAGGGCTACAGGCAGGCCCTGGTAGCTGACTTGCTGGGTGCCAGGGTTCAGACAGATGCCCGCATGCTCGATCAACATCTGTGCTCGTCCGGCACTGCGGCGTAACAACGCACGTAGACGGGCCTTCAGTTCGGCCAGGTCGAACGGTTTGATCAGATAGTCGTCGGCGCCTGCGTCCAGCCCGGCGATACGGTCTTCTGTTGCATCACGGGCCGTGAGGATCAGCACCGGCAGGTTGGAACCGCTATCGCGCAGGCGCCTGAGTACTTCTAGTCCGTCCATACGTGGCAAACCAAGGTCAAGCACTGCCAAGTCGAAGGTCTCACTGAGCATGGCGTGCAGAGCACTACTCCCGTCCTTGAGCCAATCGACAGTGTAACCTTCACGCCCTAGCGCTTGATGAATACCCTCGCCCAGGGCGACATCATCTTCGATCAGCAATAAACGCACGCAAACTCCAGTCAGTCGAGTTTCTTGTTAACGTCTTCCAGTAGCGCGGCGATTTCTTTGCGCCGTCCAACGTCAGCACTTTCCCGGCCCTGCCGTGGAGGCGCTTGTAGTGCCTTTTGCAGGGCAACCTTGGCTTCAGCGTAGCGCTTCTGGCGGTAGAGGTGATCGCCCCAGAAATATAGGCTATCGATGCCGGCAGGATTGAGTTGCAACGCTTTCTGAAGCAGTTGCTCTGCCTTGTCAGCATCACCGAAACCGATCGGCCAGCCGGGTACTCTGTCGTAGAGTGCAGCAAGGCTGGTATAGGCCGAGCCTTGTAAGGCATCGGCGTCTAGAGTTAGGGCTTTTTCCAGATCGGTCTTGGCATCTTTGACCTTGCCTAGGGCACCCAGCCCGCCTTGAGCACCCGCCCAACTGCTGGTAACGATTCCTGACCAGATCCACGCTTCGGCTAACACTGGGCGATCTCGCGTGAACGACGATGTTTGTGCCGCCAATTGCGCGAACGCCGCTACGCGCTGTTGCTCTGGCAGTTCATATTGTATGTGCGCCCAGCTTTGCTGAATGCCATTAAGGCGTTGCTGATCCGCGTTGTCGAGCGCCCAGACGCCTTGGCTCAACATGCCGAGCAGCAGGCAGGCAACGGTCTTTTTCATGGTTTGAGGTGCTCATTTTCGTGGGTGTGACTAAGGCGCCGGATCAGCGGCAATTGCTTGCGCAGGCCACGATCCACCAAGTTGGGCAACAGGCTGTTCAACCGCACAAAAAATCGCTCCGGCCACCCCAGATAGAGATCGCGACGGTCACCAGCAATGGCGTGGATCACCGCCGCTGCCACCGCCTGTGGATCATCGACGCTTGCCTTGAGTGCATCGTTGAGCGCTTGGGCGGCAGAGCTGTTCATCGAGGTACGGGTGGCGCGTGGTGCGACATAGAGGACGCCGACCCGGGTGTCGGCAAGCTCCCGGCGCAGGGCTTCGGAAAAGCCGCGAAGTGCAAACTTGCTGGCACAGTAACTGGCATATCCAGGGTAGCCAATCGAGCCATAGGTTGAACCGACGTTGACCACCATGGCGCTGTCGGCCTGCTTGAGCAACGGTAGAAGCAGTTTGGTCAGGCAAATTGGGGCGCTGACGTTCACGCTCAACATCGTGTTGATTTCATTGTCATCCAGCTGTTCGAGCATGGCGAAGTGGTTGACGCCGGCAGCATTGATCAACATGTTGATGCCATCAATGGCTTCGGCGGCGGCCAGTACTTTGCGACGATCATTGAGGAGCGTGAGGTCGGCGGCTACCCAGAACAAGTTTTGCGGATAGCGCTCAAGCAACGGCATCAGGGATTCCTGATGTCGAGCTACCGCCAGCACCTGGGCGCCGGCGGCGCACAGAGCCCTGGCAATTTCCTGGCCGATCCCACCGCTGGCGCCAGTCAAAACTACCCGGGCATCATGCAGCTGCATGATGAATCTCCGCAGCCCGGGGCAAGCCACGAAACATATCGATGTACAGCCGATACACCACTTTTGACGCATGGATGACAGCCGCCTGGTCTGCGGGGTCTTCCAGCCTGTTCATCAGGCGGCGGTAGGTCTGCATATGCTCGATATCCAGTGAACCGTGGGAACTGAGATAGCTGAAGGCGCTTTCTGGAAGACCCAGATGCTGGCGGATGCTGCCCGCTGCATGGGTGGCCAGGGCAATGCTTGTGCCTTCCAGCACATTGACCATGCCGAACAGGCCTACCGGGTTGCCTCGGGCAATCAAGTCGTACAGAAAGCTGACCATAAGTTCAATCGGCATTGAGGGTTGGCCGTCGCGCACGGCGTCACGGTCGCCACCGCAGGCCGCTATATCGTTAAGCACCCACTGCTCATGGCCGTATTCTTCTTCGATGTACTCGCATACCGCTTTGCGTAGCCATTCGAGGTGGCTTGGCAGTCGCGCGCCGCAGGCCATCATCAGTGGCACAGTGTGGCGGACGTGGTAGTAGGCTTGCGCAAGAAATGCCCGATAGCTCTCAAGGCTGACCTTACCTTCAAGTGCGTCGAGGATTATCGGCAGGTTGAACAGTTCGTGGCGCTCTTGATGTGTAGCTTCTTGAAGCGTGTCGAAAAAACTCATGATGCAGACTCCTCAGATACGGCAGATTCGGTAAGTTGCGCGTGAAACGTCTCGACAATAGCGTCGCGGCGCGGTCGGCCATTGGCAGTCAGCAAGCCGTTGGCAGCCGTGAAGGGATAGGGCAGGCGCGTCCAGCTATGAACTTGGGCGTAGTCGGGCAATGCGTCATTTGCTTCCGCTACAGCCCCAGCAAGTTCTGCATCCGTACAATCGGTACGATGGGGCCACAACAGGGCGTGATTGCGTGGAAGCGATTCCCCGTACACAAAGGCTTGGGCAATGTGGCAGCGTTGGGTGAGTTCGGCCTCTACCCATTCCGGGTTGACGTTGCGTCCGAAACTAGTGACAAATTGATGCTTCTTGCGACCTTTGAGGTAAAGGAAGCCTTCCGGATCTAGCTCTCCGAGGTCGCCGCTGGGCCACCAATCCTCGGCGTAAGGTGCATCGCCCAGATAGCCGAGCAGTGCCGAGCCCTTGATCAGTACTTCACCATCGTCTGCCAGCTTCACCTGGATGTGAGGCAAGGGTCTACCAACGCTTCCCGGGCGCTGTGCACCGGGACGATTGAGGCACACCACCGAGGCGCACTCAGATAATCCGTAACCTTCGTAAACAGGCAGACCGACGCGCTCAGCTCGGAGCAACAAGTCCTCAGAGACGCGCGCTCCTCCTACAGCAGCAAAGCGCAATTTCTGTGGGTCGAAGGCTTTCTGCTCAGTGGCGCTGACCAACATCTGCAGCAACTGCGGCACCAAAATCAGACTCTCGGGTGCGCGCTTGGTAAGGTGCTCGAGTAGCCGGGGTAAGTTGACGCCGCTGGCGCCTTGAATGCCCAAAGCTTTCTGACTCGGTAAGCTCAAGGTTGCGCCATCGTACAGTGCGGCGTAGCAACCGAGGTTTTCCAGCAGGATTGCTAGTGGCAACAATGCCAAGTGATGCTGCGGGTCAGCAGGTTTACTGGCTTGATCCAGCTCTCTTGCTACTTGTAGTAGGTTTTCAGCACTGAGGCACACGCCTTTAGGGGTACCGGTGGTACCGGAGGTGAAGGTCAGTTTGGCCGTGCCTGGGGGCATCCGGTTCGGGCCGGCGAATGTACGGCGCCAGAACTCGCCGCTTTTTTCATAGCCCAAGGCAAGCAATTCAGCATCCAGCTCCGGTTCCGAAATCACCCTTGTCGCCTGACTTTGCTCCAGGCAATGGGCGCGCTGTGTAGGGCTAAAGAAGGGCGGCAAGGTTACGCAAGTCAAGCCCTCGAACAGCGCGGCAAGATCCCAGAGTATTGCTTCAACGCCGTTATCCAGTGCCAGGGCTATAACCTGAACGTGTTCGTCGCGTAGTCGTTGCTGGCGGTACGACACTTCGGCGTAAAGAGTGGCGTAATCGAGTCTCACCCGATCATCCCAAAGTGCAATCGCGTGTGGGTTGCGCTCCATATGGCTATGCAGGATCTTCTGGAAACGTTGTAACTCAAGCGACATGGCTAGTGCCCTCAATGGATGACGGCAGACCCAGCCGAGTGAACAGACCACTGTTGCGCAAATGGATGAATCCCGCGCGAATGTTACCGACGTGTACCCAGGGTTTGCTCTCGTAATAGCTGCCCCAACTGTAGCGATCGTCACCCAGTCGGCCCGGGTCGGCTGCACACAACGTCACCGGTTTCAGACCGAGGCGATGGAAGCTATTGACCAAGCCGATGTTGCCGGTAAATGCCACCCATTCCAGGCCGCCCATGGCCAGTAGCCAGGTGATGGCGATGATGCTCAGTCTTGCACTGCCGGTATCGCAGGCAGCCAGGTTACCGACCTCGACAATGCTGGCCCGACCCACCGGGTATCCGGCAGTAGCACTGATCAGCGGATCGATGGGCTCGTCCAGGTAACGTTCCAGGAACAGTGGTTCGTCATGTGCAAGGCGCACCCCGGCGACCGCACATAACTCGCCATAAGCTTTGCTCATGCCAAACAGCTGTGGCATGAAATGACGGATGTCGGCGCCGTGAGCCTTGCGAAAGCGTTGCTGAATAAACGCTTCGAATGCGGGTCGCAGGCTGTCGCCTGGAATGGCACCGGTCAATGTCAGCTGCGGCGTCTCGGCTTGGCCGAAGCGCAGGGGCAGGGGGGTGTTCCAGTCGAAATGGGGCATGGGCAGATCGCCTCCCTGTATAGATTGGGGAGGAGTATCCAGGGTATTTCTTAACGAAGTCTGAAGGTGAGGCCCACTGAAAGTTCGGTCGTTTTCTGTGTAGCGAATGCCTTCGGAGAACGGCTCAGGTAAACTGTGGCAATTGAGTGCTGCAGTCTCCGGTAGTGGAGCTTCTGCGGGGGGCAATCCATCGCTGAGAGCAACGACAGGTATGCGTTGGAGCTCCGGCAACACAGCGTTACTGGGTTCGAGTGACCGTTTCATGTCGCTTACAGACCTCAATTTCTGCAGCTGGTGGGCTAGCTCCAAGTGAATACGGTTGCCCAAGGCCCAGGGTCTTTCACATGCATATGGGCCAGCTCGAGCTCCTCTGTTTTGGAGCGTAGGAATGAAAAGCAAAAGGTCAGCAATTAAGTCTTGGAAGTGGTGTTTGAGATGCCGTCTATCGGAAGAGCCTGCTTTGTCATGCTTTTTATAGGGAATTAAGTAAAATGTTCGCCGCGCTTTTCTGATCTATTTTGGGTCGACGATTTGGAAGCCGCCCCATCTTACGGACGTTCAGCACAGGAGTTCACGGTGTCACCTCACCCCGCAAGGCCTTATACGAGTAGCGCAGGTCAAATCATCATCTCAAGCTCCGAACATTGCTCAATTGGTTGCTTCATCAATCAGTATGTCGAAAGCAGGGGCCTGCAATCCGATGCCGGATTTTCCAACGAAGTGACCGCAGCGCTTCGCGATTTTTTTTGCGCCGCTCCAGTAAAGATGTTTGAGTTGAATGCTTGGTTAGATAACCGCCTCGGCCTAAAGGCCTTACATCCAGACTACTTGTGCATCATCGACGAGTTTGGTGATTTCCCCGTCAGAATGAATCCTCCCAGCAGACTTCAAGAGCAGCGCTCTAAGCCCTGATGTAATCGCCGGGGCAGTTGTCCATATTATTGAACGTTCTTTAGGTATCAACAGGCCGGTTCGACAGCTGGGTTCTACGTTGTCACTCAATGCGGCTATGTGTAGAGACCGAACACATGGTTGACGGGTTGTTCTATGGCATCAAGCCTGCGGTAACCGCCATCGTGGTCCATGCGGCTCATCGGATTGGCTCAAGAGCACTCAAAAGCGGGTGGTTGTGGGCCATTGCCGCGGCATCGTTCGTCGCAATTTTCGCCTTGAATGCGCCTTTCCCTATCATTGTCCTGGTTGCGGCATCGCTGGGTTATCTGGGCGGCCGGCTTACCCCGGAGAAATTTCGGACCGGTGGTCATGGCGCTGCGAAGAAAACCTACGGCGCAGCCCTGATCGATGATGAAACCCCAACGCCTGTACACGCTCGATTTCGTTGGTCCCGCCTGGTGCTGCTGATTCTTATTGGGGCCCTTCTTTGGTTGTTACCCATGGGAATCCTGACGGCGCTGTATGGCTGGAACGGTACGCTCACTCAAATGAGTTGGTTCTTTACCAAGGCAACGCTACTGACATTTGGTGGTGCTTATGCGGTGCTGCCCTATGTCTATCAGGGCGCCGTGGGACACTACGGCTGGTTGACCCCAACCCAAATGATCGATGGCCTGGCTCTAGGCGAAACCACACCAGGTCCGTTGATCATGGTCGTGGCGTTCGTAGGCTTCGTTGGTGCTTACGTTCAGCAGGTTTTTGGCCCTGAGCAGGTGTTTCTAGCAGGTGCGGTAGCAGCGAGTTTGGTAACGTGGTTCACTTTCCTGCCTTCGTTCCTGTTCATTCTCGCAGGTGGCCCTTTGGTCGAGTCGACTCACAACGAACTGAAGCTCACCGCGCCGCTCATTGGCATCACAGCTGCCGTGGTGGGTGTGATCCTGAACCTAGCAATGTTTTTCGGGTACCACGTTTTGTGGCCCAATGGGTTTGGTGCAGGCCTGGACTGGCCATCACTAGTGATTGCGATAGCCGCTGCCATTGCGTTGTTTCAATTCAAGCGCGGCGTTATTCAGGTGCTGCTTAGCTGCGGTGTGGTCGGCTTGCTGGTGTACATAGTACGCAACGGGCACTGGGGAGCATTTTTTCAAATGTGGTACTGGTGACCACCATGGGGGAGGCCCAGCCGCTGCTGGGCTGTGCTGCTTAGTGGCAGTGGTAGCCGCCAGTTTTGTGGTTGGTGTGGCAACCCTTCGCATCGGTACCACCACTGTGCGCGAACGCAGCAACCGAAGCGAACGAAAGAACAGCGGCAATAACGAGAGAAACGACTTTCATCTGGCTAACTCCATGCGAATTTTTTATAGGTCGAATCTTCCACCATGCGCAGGATATGGCCAGTTGCCTTCACTCGACAAGAGCTTACGGGTCCGGTTGCAGAACAGCTGATGAACGGTATTTTTGTGCATCACAGACACAAGCGAAGTGCTTGCAACGCGACCAAGTACCCAGGAAAGAACCAATACCCGCACTGGCGAACAGGTTGACCAACGAGCCCAGAACGTTGCCGGTTGTGGCCACCAGTAGCAGACATTTATTGGAGGCCAGCATGCCGGCGAGCACTGCCTCTGATTGTATGGGGCAGCCTATTTCTGGCGGCACCGAGTGCCGCCAGAAATAGGCCGATGTAGCTGGTCAGTTCGAACACTGAACAGCTCCCTTAGGTGTTCAACCCGATCCAGCCATGAAAGCCCACGTAGAGGCCCACACCGATAATTAGGACGCTGGAGAGGTAAGGGTGCACGCCGTGCCACGGTACCCAGCCATGGGCAGCGATTGGACGCTTGTCTTGCACCGATTGCTGCTGCGCACCCTACTGCAACGAGGGTAAGTGCCAAGCCAATGTTCCACCTAGTGCGACCTCTTTAACCTGGAGGCAGAGCAGCAATACCGTGATAGCTGCCGGGCATGGAATAAGGCCGCCGGTTAGGCCAAACATGATGATCTGACCTGTTGTCACGTCCCGTGCAGCTCGCCGCCGCAATGATGATTTCCTATTTCCCTTCGTGCTCGTCGCTCGGCCCACATCGCAACACGGCAATACGCGCGCATTGTGAAAGCTTGGGTAGCGACCATCGGTCTCGACCCTACGCTGTATGGAACTCATACAGCCGCTTAATCGTCCGTGATTGTGTACGGACAGTACGGGTGTGAGATTCAGACAAATAGATCAAAAGTGGGCTCTACTAGGCACGCCTGATTTCAACCGAAGCCAGTGCATTGCCCCAAGGGTGGACTCGCCTCAAACATGAGGCACCCAACAACCTCTGGCAAATGGACTTTAACGGGGGCGCCCCTGCATTAATAGCGCGCGTACAGTTGCGGGGCCTCGCCAGATTTTGGAGGTATGACCGTATCGGGAACACGCGCTTTTAGGATTTTTGCAGAGTACAACACGTGCGAGCGCTTACGCATGCGTAAGTCTAGGTCTCCCAATTTATAAGTGGCCACCGTGGTCTCGTAGACCACCGCGCTTTTTGAGGATTCAATCCCGCGATGAATTACAACCTTGTGAAGCTCCTCCAAGCTCCAATGCGGACGTCCAGTGATTGATGGAGGACATAGCATTTGCACTGTTTCGATATCGACGCCAGTGGCTTGGGTGAGAAACAGGTTGAGCTCGTAAGCATTCTCAACGACAGCAGCACGTTCCCTCTGTCCTGAGGTAACCGACCGTAAGGTCACCCAGAAGCACAACCCCTCAATTTCACAGTAAGAGCCTGTATGAACAGTGCGGGTGTGAGATTCAGACAAATAGATCAAAACGGGCTCCACTGAGCACTTGATAACCCTTAGGCGACTCGTCGCAAGGGCTGGAAACCTCAAATTATCCCACAATGAACACTATAGGTTGTAGCCCTATTGTGTTCGTTAGCGCTTCATCATTCCTTTTGCGAGGAATGACGATGGAAATCCGTGAGGCCCTGGGTGAAGCGCTGCGGCGAATGCGAAATTTACACGGTCTGACCCAGGAGGATTTCGGCTTGGTGAGCAGTCGAACCTATGTGAGCGCGCTCGAACGAGGGATAAAGGCGCCAACCCTGCAAAAGATTGACGACCTGGCCGGCAGGATCGGTGTCCACCCACTGAGTCTCATCGTGACCGCTTATTTGATGCAAGACCCTGAAATCGGTATCGACGGACTCATCAGCCGGATGAGAGAGGAGGTCATCGAGCCTTGAGGTGTTGATTAGAGACTGACGCTGAATCCGGCAGGTCAAACGCGCAGAATGAGCCCTATAGTGTTCATTGAGTGCATTCTCGTTTACCATCGCATCGCTCTCTTGTGACAATCTTCGGGGAGCAGCGTAGACATGTGCAATAGATAACATGTCTAAGGTGGCTCCCCTTTCTACACCGAAATGCCTATGGGCACCGCCGCTGCTCCCCGTTTTCCATGCAGTTCACTTGGCAAGGTGTTGCGCGGGTTTCAGATGCAGGCTAGCTGGCAACAGCGATAGCTCACTGGGTGTCATTAATGTGGAGGTGCTTGTCCTCCCTGCTTTGGCCGGTCCGGCAGTGATCATGAGAGACTAAAACGCCCTGTCTCAGCGCCGTTTTGAGGCCAGTAGGAGTTGGAAATGACGGCGGGAGGGGGGAACACTACGATGCTTTTGCGACTTTCTGAAAGGACCCGCGTTGATTTCTGGAGTGTTCAATACGGGCATTTTCTAGCCAGGCGCGGAATAATTCTGAAACAGGCTATGAGTGTTTTTGGCCAATACAGTATCGCTCAGCGTTGGCTCATCGAACCAGCGTTGGGGCTTGGTCATGTTACGCCGTGCGTGCTGTTATCGACTCCAACGGGATTTGAGGCTGTACATGATTACTTGGTGCGCCTGCAGTACGGCGTGTATACGTAGAGGCGCGACCGGCGTTGGCTCGCGCAGAGAAAGCGGATTAAAGAAAATGTAACGGGGCAAGGCCCGACATTCTAGATTTTCGTCAGCCAATGGTTTGATTTCGGGATCACTGGAAATCATGAGCTTAACGCTCTCAATCACAAAAAATTGCTACGAATGCGCAAAGGCTACCCGTTTACTCGCCCCGCGTTTCAAGACTTGGGTTCACCATCAAGTGTTAACAGCGTCTTGAGCAACAACTTGGACTGTGAATCGATTCATGAGCGGTCAGCGATGGCACGGCGAACTGGGTGTCACTCGCCGCATCCAGGCGATTGCTGTCGCCAAGGCCAAAGGCGTTCTTACTTGAGCAAGCATAGAGATCCGCTTCCCGAAACGAACTGAAAGGCTATGGCAGTTCTCTGTTTTCCAGAAGAAGCCTGCCTTTGTGGCCAGCGCCAGGAAGGATCGCAAACAGTTCCCTCATTTTGAAATACACGCAGAAAAAGCAAAGTCGGAACGCAATTGACGATCTCACCGCAGAGGGGGGCTGAGATGTCCAGTAAAGGCCCACAGGTATTTTTCATCCGCACTTCGCGATAGCCTCAGCAGGTTCGCGCGGCCGGGTTAATGATCGGTACTTCGGTGAGGTAGGGACCTGCTGGTTTGAGAATACGATGCGGCCTCAGCCACCCTCAGAATTTCCGACAATTCGCATAGGCGGAAATTCGGCTGGAGGAGGAGGGGGACACCCTTCATCGCTGAAGACTGTTTTAAGCCTGAATTTATCAGGCAACCGATAAATTATAGAACCGGCAAATGGCACTCACTCCCTTCATTCCACAAGACAAAGCCCCAGCAGACCTACAGGATGCAGTGGACAGGCTTATCCAACAAGACATTGAGTTGCACGGGAAGATTCCTGCGCCGCTTCGCTTGCCAATGATGAACCTGTTGCGACAGGTAAACTCGTATTACAGCAACAAAATTGAGGGCAACGTCACGGATCCGGAAGACGTCCTGCGCTCCCAGGAGGACAACTTCGATGAGGACCTACAGGAGATCAGGCGTCACATAGAGGCTCAAAAGCGTCTTGCCGATGAGCCCATTCACAAGTTGGAAGTCTGTTCCCGTAACGCGATTGCCCGGATGCATCGCAAGATTTATACGGGCATGTCTGACCAGTACTTAGATCCCAAACTTAATGATGGCGGCGCTACAGCTCGACTGGTACCAGGCGAATTTCGGCAGAAGGACGTAATCGTGGGTAAGCACATTCCTCCAAGCGTCGAGGAAATGCGTTCCCACATGAACTGGTTCGAAAACGCCTACCGGCTTGACAGGATTCACGGGCTTTCCCGCCTCTTTGCGGCTGCAGGAGCGCATCACCGCCTGATGTGGATTCACCCATTCCTGGACGGCAATGGCCGGATCGGCCGGCTATTCACGGACCAGTATCTCAAAGCCGCCGGTATGGGTGGGTACGGGCTGTGGTCGATGAGTCGTGGCTTCGGTCGGGACGTCGAGGCGTACTATGCCGCACTGCGTGCTGCGGACCAGCCTAGGAAAGGCGATCTTGATGGCCGTTGCGAGCTGTCTGACTCGGGCCTGCTGGTCTTCACTCGATACTTCGTCGAAACTGCATTGGACCAAGTGCAATACTTCAGCTCGCTGCTCGAGCCTCAAATGCTCGGTGATCGTATCGATGTGTACTTCGAATTGCGAAAGCGCGGGGCATATACCAACCGCAAGGCTCAAATACTATCGCCACTACGGATCGAGGCACGCGATATCTACAAAACGTTGCTCTACCAGGGCGAGCAGCAGCGTGCTGACATCCAGGCCCGCCTAGGCGTCGGCGAGCGAATCACTTGGAGCATTCTTGCGCAGATGGCCGGCGAGGACTTGATCAACCTAGACGGATGTAAGCCTGTAACGCTGAACCTCTCACCAGACTCGATTGAGTTTCTATTCCCCCACCTTTGGTAATTCTGCAGATACCCTTGTGCACTTACATTGTAGTGCTAACGCTGATACTGACGAAGTTTGTCTGCGCTACCGTGTCGGAGCCGCCAACGGGGAGGGTGGCAATCGGTGCGCTGAATCTCCGAACTGGACCGTAGCTGCCTCAAGATTTCGTGTCAGCATTTGAGCATGTGAGCCTTAAAATGCACGGACAAGGGTGCGCGAATGGTTTTGGGTGAAAGCCATCTCTCTGTACTAAATACTCGCTGAGTTTCGGTCGGTGCAGCATCAAATGCATTATTCAGCACATAAACTGGATTTGGCTCGAGCCATGAGGCGGGCGCCGGCGATGTTTAGGGTCAGTGCTATCATGATATCGGTCGGAGTAGGCCAGGACATTGCAATAGCGACTGGAGTGAATATAACTCAACCAAATAGTCATTTAGTTGAGCTAACCTATTCTCCGTAGAGTTGTTAGGTGAAATTTGCTACACACCCTATTCTATAGGGCATAGACACCTTGCGAGGAATCAATAAAATGAATAAACCCGTTGAGAATTACAAACTAGACTTAGACGTACTATTGGTAGATAAGGAGAGTAATCGCCTGCCGAGTCCTGCACTCAAGGTAACTGTTGACGTATCAACGCGAACGGTGATCGACTGGAAAATTGAAACGTTGAAATACAAGCCTCTCGAGGAGCCTCTCTAGGCAGGTCAATCCGTATGGTATTAGGTGACCGTAAAAACGCCGATACCTTTCTGGTCGTACCGGTAGTCGTTACCTGCGTGGTTTCTAAAAAATCAGCCAGGGTTAATAATTTTTGCCGAATTTCAGTCTTTTCGGGAACGAGTACGTCAACCATCGGCAACGTGCTCGTTGTACACGGAGTAAAAGCACTGAAGGCCACGCAGAGTTTGGAACGTTGAACTGTATGCAGGACAGGTAGTCTGTGAAAATTGGAGGCTAATTGCTCGATTTGAACGATTGCTTTCCATTTATTCATAAGATCGTGTCACTACGTAATGGTTAACCTCATGATTTCAATAGATTCCTGCGATGAAATGGACCATTACTGCGATTAGCTAGACGCGACAGCTTCAAATCTGACCACCACCGGCCCCCAAGCTTCTATATTGTGCTTCGCATAATGTATATTATGTTAAATAGTGTGCCATGTCAGAGGTGTTCATTAGCCCTCCACCAATAGCACTACACGGAAGTAAATCTCCAAATTTCTGGCCTGTAAATATCCGAATCCGTAGAGCCTCCCCGGATTCGGATATTTACTTCCTGACGCATTGTGCCTTCGTACATCTCCCTGCGACTGAAAAAATCGAGACTTCCTCTTCGGAATTTGTCACGCGCCCGTTTTACTGGGGCGAGCTTGAAACAAAATCGCGTCAAGCTGCTCAATTTCGAAATTTCCTCGCCTATCGGTTGCATGTCTGACTCGGGAATTCAGTGACCTGTGTTAGCGCAAAAATCATCGACGTATCGATCCTGTGCGCAGACCTTTAGACTTTTCAGAAATGCAACCCAACCCCACCATACTCATCAACGGTTATTTGAAAAATTCAGAGAAACCGTGCATTCCCAAGTCTAGTGCCTGGCTCATCAAGGAGCGGTCCGAATTGCTTAAAGTTACGAGCTCGCTGGAATGTGACAATTGAGACCAGGCAGCCAAGGTACAGTGCCAGCATTTTTCGAGTCTGAGAGATCGCCACCCTCTTCCTTTGTGGGTACGACACGGTTCTGCAGAGTTACCAAAGATGGGGGAATAGAACCTCAATCGAGTCTGGTGAAAGGTTCAGCGATACAGGTTTACGATCGTCCAGATAGATCAGGCCCTCGCTGGCCATCTGCGCGAGAATGCTCTGAGTGGTTCGTTCGCCTACGCGTAGGCGGGCGTAGATGTCAGCACGTTGCTGGTCGCCTTGATAGAGCAACGTTTTGTAGATATCGCGTGACTCGATTCGTAGTGGTGATAACTTTTGGGCCTTGCGATTGGTGTATACCCCGCGCTGTCGCAATTCGAAGTACGCATCGATACGGACGCCGAGCAGTTGTGGCTCGAGCACCGAACTGAAGTACTGCACTTGGCCCAACGCAGTTTCGAGGAAGTATCGAGTGAAGACCAGCAGGCCCGAGTCAGACAGTTCACAACGGCCGTCAAGATCGCCTTTCCTGGGGTGGTCCGCAGCACGCAGTGCGGCATAGTACGCCTCGACGTCCCGACCGAAGCCACGACTCATCGACCACAGCCCGTACCCACCCATACCGGCTGCTTTGAGATACTGGTCCGTGAATAGCCGGCCGATCCGGCCATTGCCGTCCAGGAATGGGTGAATCCACATCAGGCGGTGATGCGCTCCTGCAGCCGCAAAGAAGCGGGAAAGCCCGTGAATCCTGTCAAGCCGGTACGCGTTTTCGAACCAGTTCATGTGGGAACGCATTTCCTCGACGCTTGGAGGAATGTGCTTACCCACGACTACGTCCTTCTGCCGAAATTCACCTGGTACCAGTCGAACTGTAGCGCCGCCATCATTAAGCTTGGGATCTAAGTACTGGTCAGACATGCTCGTATAAATCTCGCGATGCATCCGGGCAATCGCGTTACGGGAGCAGACTTCCACCTTGTGAATGGGGTCATCGGCAAGACGCTTTTGAGCCTCTATGTGACGCTTGATCTCCTGTAGGTCCTCGTCGAAGTTCTTCTCCTGGGAGCGCAGGACGTCTTCCGGATCCGTCGCGTTGCCCTCAATCTTGTTGCTATAGTACGAGTTTACCTGTCGCAGCAGATTCAACATTGGCAAGCGAAGCGGCGCAGGGATCTTCCCGTGCAACTCATCGCCTGCTGCCAAAGGGCGACAAAAGCCTGCGCCACTTCTGCCGGCAGCCCCGGTAGACGCGTTTCCCCGCGCAGGCGCCCGGCCAACTGCTCCCACCACTGATCGAGCAAGGCGCCGACCCGCGCCGGGCTGCCGCGGCCCAGCTCCAGACGCACCCGCTCGACCGTCGGCCGCTCGCCGCGGGCCAATACCGCGTCCGCCGCGGCGAACACGTCGTTTTCCGGTACACCTACCGCCATGGCCTGCCCTCCGCTATATTAGGTCTGATAATGCAATCTTATCCGACCTTATAAATTGAAAAATCAATAAATAATACGTTGAACGTAATGAATAATACACTTCCGCTCGACGGCCTGCCGAATACCCCGCTGGCGCTGCACAGCTTGGCCGACAGCACCCGCGCCGCCGCTGAGGCTTTCATCTCGGCAGGCACGGCAGCCAATACCGTGCGCAGCTACCAAAGCGCCCTCAGCTACTGGTCCGCCTGGCTTCGATTGCGCTATCACCGGTCGCTTGGCGACGGCGCGCTACCGCCTGATGTCGCGGTGCAATTCATCGTCGATCACCTGGCCCGTCCGGATGGCGATGGCAACTGGAGCCAGTTGCTGCCGCCGCAGCTGGATGCGGCCCTGGTCGCTGCCGGGGTCAAGGGCAAACTCGGCGCCCTGGCGTTCAACACGGTCAGCCACCGCCTGGCAGTGCTAGCTAAGTGGCACCGCCTCAACGCGTGGGACAATCCTTGCGAGGCCTCAGCGGTAAAGACCCTTTTGCGTGAAGCGCGCAAGGCCCAGGCCCGTCAAGGCGTGGCGCTGCGCAAGAAAACCGCGGTAGTGCTCGAGCCGCTGCAGGCGATGCTCGCCACCTGCAGTGATGGCGTGCGCGGCGTGCGCGATCGCGCCCTGCTCCTGCTGGCCTGGAGCGGTGGCAGTCGGCGCCGTTCGGAGGTGGTGGGTCTGCAGGTCGAGGATTTGCGTCGACTGGATGCGGACACCTGGCTGTACGCCCTCGGTGCCACCAAGACCGATACCGGCGGAGTGCGTCGAGAGAAACCGCTGCAAGGGCCGGCGGCGCAGGCACTGAGCGCCTGGCTGACTGCGGCACCCGCAAGCAGCGGGCCGCTGTTTCGTCGCCTGTTTAAAGGAGGGCGAGTCGGTAGCGCCGGGCTGTCCGGCGATCAGGTCGCGCGCATCGTTAAGCGCCGTGCGCAACTCGCCGGCCTGGAGGGCGACTGGGCAGCGCACAGTCTGCGTTCTGGCTTTATCACCGAGGCCGGGCGCCAAGGCGTGCCACTGGGTGAGGTGATGGCCATGACCGTACTGCCGCAAGATAGACCCCTGCTTTCGTGTCAGCACCCCTACGACGCTCCTGTTCGGCGTCGTACATCCGGCGCGCCTCTTCCAACGCTATTTCGCTCTGCAGATCCCAATTGCCGTTGTTGACGGATGCTTTCCACCCGGCGCGCATTTGGTCATTTGCCACAACCTGTTCAGGGGTAGGAGGAGCCAGGGTCGGCCAAAACAACTCTCTATCAAAGCGGGCCATTTCGGATCATCTCCAGCTCATCAACGATTGCCGCAGCAATTGGGTATCCGGTTTGATTTTCGATCCAGGCCCACTGACCGTTTGGATTGATTTCCAAAAACCACAGCTTTCCGTCTGTGTCGCACACCAGATCAATAGCGCCATATCGCAGGTTCAGACGGTGTACCAACTCTCGACATTGAGCAGCCACTTGATCGGGCAAGCTGATGGCCTCGTGGCGTAAGTCAGGGCGGCTAGGCGCGGGGATCTACTACAGCCATGGGGATTCGTTTGGCGGGGGCTCGTACAACGAGGCGTTAACGGTTGATACGGACGATCAATCTCTATACCTGAAGACATTCGGTATGTCGTTTCATACTCGGCAAGACCAGAAGCTTTCTCAAGAAGGTGGTGCCGAAACTCTTTGGAGCCTGTTGATCGCACCGCTCCAACGCAATCGTTGAATCACGTATTCGCCAGGCCACGGTGCACTGTTCTCGTTTACCCCGCCGACATCACACCCTTTATCTATTCTGAGAGGCCAAGTTGAATAGCGTCACAGGGCAAGGTTACGCCGCAGAAGGATTCGGCGTCACCCTCGCCCACTCGGCCGAGGATTTCTTGGCCCGAGCCGTAGCCCGTTATTTATCAGCTGGCATACCCATGATCGATCTGCGTCAGCACTTCAATAACCCGATCTAAGCTTTCCTGATCTTTCACAAACTCCAGCGGTGTCATGCCATCGAAGAGGTTCCTGGGCGTCGACAGCCACACAGCTGCTCGGGCTTTGTCGCCGAACACCGTTTCAGCTTTTTGCCAAACAAGATCGAAATTTTGCACAACCCCTCCGCACCAGCGAATTCGCCATCACCGTGTGAGCCTGGCCAGACGTCAATCATGGTGAGGTTGCGCTCAGGAGATCCATGATCTCTGGGCTGGTCAGCCTCATACCTGAGCGTTTATTTCATTAGAGTATCAAGCCACCTTCCCTGAAGCGACCTCGGCAGACTGCGATAATGCCGGTGCCGCCCAAAATGATGGAGGTGGAATGACGCGCAAACGTCGTCCAGGTCAGGTCGTCGTTCACAGCGGCTCCAACGACTGGAGCAGCTTTCTGATTTCCGAGTACTGATCCGCGCCCAAGATGTCATAGTCTCCGATGCTGCTGAGGCGGTAGACATCCCGGGCTTTCTTGATTCGTTCAAGCAGCGGCAGAATCTGGCTTGAGGCCAGTTCCAGGAAATCGTTTATGTCAGCCCGTGTTCGGGGGATCTTGTAGCCCTTGGCAGCACTGGCAATGATGACTTCAGCGTCCCGCAGCTTCGCAATCCCACTGGATCTGATCTTCTGATCCGAAAGACCATGGAACCCCCTGTCCGCGAGGTGCTTGGCTATGTCACCCGTGGAGACATACTCATCGGCGACGAAATCGCTCCTGAAGCGTAGGTAGTCCAGGATGCATACCTGAAGACGCTCATCCTCATCCAGGTGCTGTCCGACCTTGGATAGGAATTTATCGGCTTGCTTAAGGGCCTGTTGATGGACGCGGTGATCGGCCAGCGCTGATTCGTCCATAGGAGGCGGAATCAACGACTGGTAGCGCGGTGGCCATTCCAAAATCCCCAGCGTCCGGCTACGCAGGATGTTCCTGTAAGCCTCGACAACTTCGGCGCTAGCCTTACCTTCGTAGATGTGCGCGACACTGCCTGCGAAGAAGTCCGCTACCTGGATCAGAACGTCGTCTTTACTGCTCTTGGTCTGAAACGCGGTGTCACCGAAGAGATCTCCCGAATAGCGTTCCGATACGTAGTCCCTCAGGCTGGCCTGAAACTCGGGGCCGCCATGCTCGTCCACGGTCATGTGCAGGTCGGGACAGTGATCAAAGAGCCGCGAATACAGAAGGTTGTTCACGTGCTTGATGAAAGACTGCTTGAACTGAAGCCCCCCGTCCTGGTAGACCCGACGCTTGTCTACCACTGTGAAAAAGAGTTTGAGCGGTAGCTCTGCGAGATCAACGAGAATCCGCCGGCGCCGATCCGCGTCCTTGGCTCTGAGTTTGCTGGACTTGATCTCCCCTGACTGGAAATGCCTCGCCCTGGCTAGGCCAGCAAGCTCGTAAGCTTTCGGCAAATCCGTTTCAGTGACGATGACGGAGCAGATCACAAAGAAGTCGGAGCTACCCGACTTCGAGGTATCGAGATCGTGATTACCCGACTCGTCTACAAATGCGAATGTCCTTCCCACGCACTCACTCCCACAGCCTGAGCGTATGGCGACGCCATAGCCGATTGTTGATTCTGGGCCAGCATCTGAAGGCGGCGCCCTCAACCCTGTCCTCTTTTATGAGATAGCTTTATGCCACATCATCGGGGATGGCGCGAGAACTGCTGGACTGCAGTCCCAGCCATTTTCCGCTCAGAACCCTACTCGGAGCCGGTCACCGCTGTCCGCCTGGCTTGAGACTTCACTGGGTGTCATTTGCTACAGAAACACCTGGTGCCACCGCTACCCCCCCCCGTGCGGATTGACAGGTTCGTTTACATAGAGCCGCAGCCTTGCGATTTTCTTCCAGTCACTGCTCGGATGACGAAGTATCCAGGCTAGCCAGCCCCTGCCCAACACAGATTGAGGTTAGGGGCTTCGAAGCCAACTGCTCAACCATCCAGTCTTGCGCAGAGTCGAGTTGGCTCATCATGGTCTCGTACTCTTGGTCAGTGAGGGCGTTGGCGACGGCGTCTTGCTTCATGGCAGCTCCGAAGAATGATATAGGGAGTGGCTACATTCGATCGTCAGATCATCGACGGTGGGTGGTGGGTGGTGGGTGGTGGGTGGTCAATGATTCTCTGATGATCGCGTACAGCGAATCTCAATGCATCAGCCAGGGCTGAGCCCGCACAAGCTTTTCTAGTTCGTCGCCCAACGGTACCCTCACAGCAACCGCATCGTGTCCCAAAGCGAAACTCGACACAATCGCCCCACTCCCCCAAACGGACATGCCCATGCACATCCAGCTCGATCTTAATCAAAACGATTTAGAGGCCTTGCTTCGCCACTGCAAAGCGTATGAGCCTGATAGCGATGATGCTCGTGAAAACCAGCGCTTGTCGGATGCACTGCAGGCTTTAGAGGAAGCGCTGCAGGAAGCCAACACCTCCCGTTGAAACAGTGTAGTGGTCAACTCATTC
>NZ_JAMDGZ010000059.1 GCF_028656935.1 Pseudomonas rubra | reverse complement strand
GCTTGCCCCGCGATGAATTCGCCGCATTATTGACGCCAAAAAACTATCCACTGCGCTTTATCACCAAACGCCATAAGCCCGTTCGTAATTTATTTGACGAATTTCGAAAAAAATATTCAGGTACTGGCACAAAAACATCCCTCCTCGATTTCGTCCTTTATAGATAGGGATGAAACTGCCAAGTGCTATCAAAGTGAAAGTATGGCCATCAGATAAAATATTAAAAAATCTTTCACCCCCGCTGAACCCACCCCGGAACTTATCCCCTCAGCCATCGCTCATACCACCCGTAACGATTCTTGAACGTTATGTGAGAGATGACCTACACCGCGTATTGGAGCGCACAGTATTTGTGCACTCCGACAACTTTGACTTGAGCGTCGGTCGCCCGACCTTCGGTTAAACCCAGGAGAAACGCGCCCTACAAATCGTCCTTGTGGTTGATTTCAAAGGATTTTATTCACTTGAAAGAACAAGCACTGCAGTGCCGGCCAACCGACCTGCAATAAAGACGGCTGCATTACAGGGCACGCCCATAATTATTGGCCTTTGGCTGCCAACTTTAAGTGCAGATACTTTTGCACTTGATATTTATATGCCTGTACACGGTGAAGTGAGTTCTTTTTGCCAAGCAACCGTGTGCCCGATAACTGCTGGTTAATCAACCCGATCTGGCTCTTGTTATTGAGCCGGCAAGATAAACACATGAGGTGAATGCGATGCGTATCAGCATCTTTGGTTTGGGTTATGTGGGTGCAGTCTGTGCGGGCTGCCTGTCGGCACGTGGTCATGAAGTGATTGGCGTCGATGTCTCCACCACCAAGATCGACCTGATCAACCAAGGCAAGTCGCCGATTGTCGAACCGGGCCTCGAAGCCCTGCTGCAACAGGGTATCGACACCGGCCGCCTGCGTGGCACTACTGACTTTGCCGCGGCGATCCGCGACAGCGACCTGTCGATGATCTGCGTCGGTACGCCAAGCAAGAAGAACGGCGACCTGGGCCTTGAGTACATCGAGTCGGTGTGCCGCGAGATCGGCTTCGTGCTGCGGGAAAAATCCAGCCGCCACACCGTCGTGGTGCGCAGCACCGTCCTGCCGGGCACGGTGAAGAACGTGGTGATCCCGATCCTCGAAGACTGCTCGGGAAAAAAGGCCGGCATCGACTTCGGCGTGGCGGTCAACCCGGAGTTCCTGCGTGAAAGCACCGCGATCAAGGATTACGACCAACCGCCCATGACCGTCATTGGCGAGCTGGACAAGACCAGCGGTGACCTTCTGCAATCGCTGTACGAAGCACTCGACGCGCCGATCATCCGCAAGGACATCGAAGTGGCCGAGATGATCAAGTACACCTGCAACGTCTGGCACGCCACCAAGGTCACCTTCGCCAACGAGATCGGCAACATCGCCAAGGCGGTCGGTGTCGATGGCCGCGAGGTGATGGACGTGGTCTGCCAGGACAAGGCCCTGAACCTGTCGCAGTACTACATGCGCCCTGGGTTTGCCTTCGGCGGCTCGTGCCTGCCCAAGGATGTCCGCGCCCTGACGTATCGCGCCGGCAGCCTGGATATTAAAGCGCCACTGCTCAACTCGCTGATGGCCAGCAACGAGTCGCAGGTGCAAAACGCCTTCGACATCATCGAAAGCCACGACAAGCGCAAAATTGCCCTGCTCGGCCTGAGCTTCAAGGCCGGCACCGACGACCTGCGCGAAAGCCCACTGGTGGAGCTGGCCGAGCGCCTGATCGGCAAGGGCTACGAGCTGAACATCTACGACAGCAACGTCGAGTATGCGCGGGTCAACGGCGCCAACAAGGACTACATCGAGTCGAAGATCCCCCACGTGTCGTCACTGCTCAACGCCGACTTCGAGCAGGTGATCAACCACGCCGAGGTGATCGTGCTGGGCAACCGCGACGAGAAGTTCCGCGCCCTGGCCCAGCAGGCGCCAGCCGGCAAACAGGTGATCGACCTGGTCGGCTTCATGAGCAAGGCCTCCTGCCCGAGCAGCCGTACCGAAGGTATCTGCTGGTAACTCGCAGCCTGCGCGGGGCCGCCAGGCTCCGCGCAACGTCAACACCCTTTCCATTCGATACGGATGCAGAACATGCATAGGCTCAAGCACGGCCTGCTACAGGTCGCCGGTTGGCTGTTCTACGTGAGCCTGCTCATGTTGATCGCCCTGGCCTTGCCCAACTCCATTTTCGACCCCGACTCGAAGGACTTCATTTTCCTGGTCGGCGCCGTCGGCATCTGGCGCTATTCCATGGGAGCCACGCACTTTGTGCGCGGCATGCTGTTCCTCTACCTGGTCTACCCCTACCTGCGGCGCAAGGTGCGCAAGCTCGGTAGCGCGGCCGACCCGTCGCATGTGTACCTGATGGTCACCAGTTTTCGCATCGATGCCCTGACCACCGCCCAGGTCTACAGCTCGGTGATCCGCGAGGCGATCGACTGCGGCTACCCGACTACGGTGGTCTGCTCGCTGGTAGAAATGTCCGACGAACTTCTGGTGAAAAGCCTGTGGGAAAAATACAACCCGCCGGCACGCGTAACCCTCGACTTCGTGCGCATCGCCGGGACCGGCAAGCGTGACGGCCTGGCTTATGGCTTTCGGGCCATCTCCCGCCACCTGCCGGATGAAAACGCCGTGGTCGCGGTGATCGATGGCGACACCGTGCTCGGTGAAGGCGTGGTCCGCAAGACCGTGCCCTGGTTCAAGCTGTTCGGTAATGTCGGCGGCCTGACCACCAACGAATTCTGTGAAGTGCGTGGCGGCTACATCATGAGCGAGTGGCACAAGCTGCGCTTCGCCCAGCGCCACATCAACATGTGCTCGATGGCCCTGTCCAAGCGCGTGCTGACCATGACCGGGCGCATGTCAGTGTTCCGCGCCGCCGTGGTGACTAACCCCGAGTTCATCAAAGACGTCGAGAACGACTCGCTGCAGCACTGGCGCCTGGGCCGCTTCAAGTTTCTCACCGGTGACGACAAGTCGAGCTGGTTCAGCCTCATGCGCCTGGGCTACGACACCTTCTACGTGCCGGATGCGGCGATCAACACGGTCGAGCACCCACCGGAAAAAAGCTTCATCAAGGCCAGCCGCAAACTGATGTACCGCTGGTACGGCAACAACCTGCGGCAGAACTCCCGCGCCCTGGGCCTGGGTACCAGCCGCCTCGGCCTGTTCACCAGCGTGGTGCTGTTCGACCAGCGCGTGTCGATGTGGACCAGCCTGCTCGGCCTGACCGTCGCGGTCATCGCCAGTATCAAGTTCGGCCCGGCGTTCCTCTTGGTGTACCTGCTGTGGATCGGCATCACCCGGTTGATCCTGACCCTGATGCTGCTGTGCTCGGGCCACAGCATCGGCCCGGCCTACCCGCTGATTCTTTATTACAACCAGATCGTCGGCGCGATCATGAAGATCTACGTGTTCTTCCGCCTCGATCGGCAGTCCTGGACCCGCCAGCCCACTGCCCTCAAACGTGACCTCGCCAGCTTTCAACAATGGTTCAACACCTGGTCTTCCCGGACCATGACCTTCTCGGCGGCCAGCATCTTCGTTGCTGTGCTGTTCATGGTCGTGTGAGCCGGAACCCGATCGGATTAAACAGGAACAAATCGCCATGAATACCGCCGTGAATGTCAATGTCGTGCATGAGTCCGAAGCCCAGCGTCAGCACGCCCGGGTGCGCATCCCGGCCAAGCTGCGCTACCTGGGGGAGAACCGCGAAACCCTGGAAGTGAAGGTCGACGACCTCTCTGCCGGCGGCCTGAGCTTCAACGCCAAACAGCCGCTGAAAGTCGGCGAAGTGCTGCGCGGGCGTCTGCAGTTCACCGTCGACAAACTCGGCCTGGCCATGGACATCGAGTTCCAGGTGCGTTCTTTCGACCCCGCAAGCGGCCGCGTCGGCGTGCAGTTCCAGAACCTTGAACCGCGCGACATCGCCACCTTGCGCCACATCATCACCTCGCACCTGTCGGGTGAACTGATCACCCTTGGCGATGTGCTCAGTACCCTGCAGCGCGACAACTTCACCAAGGCGCGCAAGCACAAGGATGCCAACGGCGGCATGAGCGCTTTCGGTCGCCTGCGCGCCGTGACCTTCAGCCTCGGCGTGTTCGTGGTCGGCGTGGCCGCGTTCGGTTTTATCGCCAAATCGGTGTACGGCCTGTACTTCGTCAGCCATGCCCAGGCCGGGGTGGTCAGCGTGCCGACCAGCAATGTCAGCATGCCCCGCGACGGCACCGTGCAAGGCTTGGTGGAAAGCGGCGGCCAGGTGGCCAAGGGCGCGCCATTGGCCTCATTCAGCACCAGTATGCTGGACATGCTCAAGGGCCATCTGGATGACCAGCAGTTGGAGCCCGCCAAGGTCGAAGAGCTGTTCGGCAAGCAGATGAGCGGCACCCTGACCAGCCCCTGCGATTGCGTGGTCGCCCGCCAGCTGGTGGATGACGGCCAGTACGCGAGCAAGGGCCAGGTGATCTTCCAGCTGGTCCCGCGCACCACCATCCCTACCGTCGAGGCGCGCTTCAGCTATCGCCAGTTCGACGACGTCAAACCCGGTTCGCGTGTTCACTTCACCATTGCTGGCGAAGAGCAGACCCGCACTGGGCAAATCGTCAGCAGCACCAGCCTGAACAGCGAAGACCTGTCCTCGGACATCCGCGTGCAGATCAAACCGGACGAGTCGCTGCCCAGCGAACTGGCCGGTCGCCCGGTGGCGGTGGACAGCAATCGTGGCCCGTCGCTGGACTGGCTGATCGATAAAGCCGTGGCCCGTGGGCTCTAAGAGGATCTGCCCATGAAAACCTGCTCCTTCAGTCTGTGCAGCCTGGCCCTGGCCATCAGCCTGGCCGGTTGCGCCGGCCTGCCCGACCAGCGCCTGGCCAACGAAGCCCTCAAACGCGGTGACACTGCCCTGGCCGAGCAGAACTACCGCCAGCTCGCCGACCTCGGTTACAGCGAAGCCCAGGTGGGCCTGGCCGATATCCAGGTGGAAACCCGGGATCCGACCAAGCTCAAGCAAGCCGAAGCCACCTACCGCGCCGCCGCCAATATCTCTCCCCGCGCCCAGGCCCGCCTCGGCCGCTTGCTGGCGGCCAAACCGGACGCCAGCGAGGCTGAGCGCCAGGAAGCCGAAAACCTATTGAAAAAAGCCTTCGCCAATGGCGAGGGCAACACCCTGATCCCGCTGGCGATGCTCTACCTGCAATACCCGCAGAGCTTCCCTGGCACCAACGCCCAACAGCAGATCGACACATGGCGCGCCGCTGGCTACCCGGAAGCCGGCCTGGCGCAGATCCTGCTGTACCGCACCCAGGACACCTACGACCAGCACCTGGACGAGGTCGAGCGCATCTGCAAGGCGGCGCTGACCAGCACTGATATCTGCTACGTGGAGCTGGCCACCGTCTACCAGAAACGCGCCCAACCCGAGCAACAGGCGGCGCTGATCGAGCAAGTCAAAAGCGCCTACCAGCGCGGTGCGATCCCCGCCACCCGGGTCGATAGCGTTGCTCGCGTACTGGCCGACCGCAGCCTCGGCCAGACCGACGAGAAAACCGCCCAGGCCATGCTTGAGCAGGTGGCGCCGGTCAATCCAGGCTCCTGGGTCAGCCTGGCGCAGTTGCTCTACGACTTCCCCGAGCTGGGCGATACCGACCAGCTGATGGCCTACATCGACAAGGGCCGCGCCGCCGAACAACCGCGCGCCGAGCTGCTGCTGGGCCGCCTGTACTACGAAGGCAAGAGCGTGCCGGCCGATGCGCAGAAGGCTCAAACCCACCTGCTCAGCGCCGCCAATGCCGGCGAAGTCAGCGCCCATTACTACCTGGGACAGCTGTACCGGCGCGGCTACCTGGGCAGTGTCGAGCCGCAAAAGGCCGTCGATCATTTGCTCAGTGCTGCTCGCGGCGGCCAGCTCAGCGCTGACTACGCCCTGGCCCAGTTGTTCAGCGAAGGTCACGGCATTCGCCAGGACCTGGTCAATGCCTGGGTGTTCAGCCAACTGGCGCAAGCCAACCCCAGCGATCAATCGCGTGAGCTGGCCGCCCAGCTCGACCAGCAACTCAATCCAGCGCAAAAGGCCCAAGGCCAGCGCCTGCTGCAACAAGAGCGCCAGGCCCGTGGCGCCATGGGCCTGCAGGCCCAAGCGCAACCTGAACAAGGCGAGGACTCCCTATGACACTCAATCCGTGGATGAAAGCCGGCGTAGGTCTGGGCTTCGCCCTGCTCTGGTCGTGCCCGACCCTGGCGGCGATGACCGCTGAGAAGAACTTCGGCCTGGACGTGAAGATCACCGGCCAGTCCGAAGACGACCGTGACCTGGGTACCCGCTCCGGCGGCGACGTCAACGGCCTGGGCCTGGACCTGCGCCCCTGGGTGTACGGCGAGCGCGGCAACTGGAGCGCCTTCGCCATGGGCCAGGCGGTGGCTGCCACCGACATCATCGAGACCGACACCCTGCGCCAGTCCGGCGATGAGGCCGAGTCCGACAGCGGCCGTGCCAATGGCCGCGAAGCGGACAAAAGCTACCTGGCCATGCGCGAATTCTGGGTCGGCTACAGCGGCCTGACCGCCTACCCCGGCGAGCAACTGCGCTTTGGCCGGCAACGCCTGCGCAACGACGACGGCATGTGGCGCGACACCAACATCGAAGCGCTGAACTGGACCTTCGACACCACCCTGCTACGCGCAAATCTGGGCGTTGCCGAGCGCTTCAGCGAGTACCGCACCGACCTCACCGAGCTGGCCCCGGAAGACAAAGACCGCCTGCACATTTACGGCGATGTCGCCGCCCAATGGACGCCCGGTCACTGGGTCGGCCTGCGCGCCCACCACACCCATGACGACGGCAATCTGAAAAGCCCTGGCGAAAACGTCGACACCCTGGACAAGACCCGCACCGGCGACCTCACCTGGCTGGGCCTGGAAGCCAACAGCGACGCCTACAACTGGCGCAACCAGAACCGCGTCAACTACTGGGGCAGCCTGACCTGGCTGACGGGTGATCGCGACAGCCTCAACACCACCACAGTCAACGGCGAGCAAGTGGCCAGTGGCAAGCAGAGCGGCGACGTCAATGCCTGGGCCAGCGACCTGGGCATCCGCCTGCGCCTGGACCCCAACTGGCAGGTCGGCGCCGCCTATGCCCGCGGCAGTGGCGGCGGTGGCAGCGACGGTTCGGGCAACTACGAGCAGACTGGCCTTGAGAGCAACCGCTCGAACTTCACCGGCACCCGCTCGCGGGTCCACCGTTTCGGCGAGGCCTTCCGAGGCGAGCTGGGCAACCTGCAGGCGGCGACCTTGTTCACCTCCTGGCAACTGCGCGATGACTACGACGCCAGCCTGATCTACCACAAGTTCTGGCGCGTCGATGGCGAGCAGAACATCGGCAGCAGCGGCATCAATGCCGTGGTCGAGGACAACGGCATCAACCGGCCGTTGATCCAGGGCGAGAAAGACCTCGGCCAGGAGATGGACCTGGTGGTCACCAAGTACTTCAAGCAGGGCCTGTTGCCGGCCGCCTTGAGCAAGTCGATCGACGAGCCGTCGGCGCTGGTGCGCTTTCGTGGTGGCGTGTTCAAACCGGGCGATGCCTATGGCAAGGAAGCGGACTCCTACATGCACCGCGCCTTCGTCGACGTGGTCTGGCGTTTCTGATGCCTGGAGTGCAGTGATATGAACCTTCAATCGAACCCTCTGCACAGCTTGCTGGCCGGTACCTTGCTGCTGGCCAGCAGCATCGCCCTGGCCAACGGCCAGGCGCCGATGGCCAAAGGGCTGCAGCAGGCCAAGACTTACACCGTCAGCAGCGCGCCAATCGAACCGCTGCAGATCCCGGCGCCGACCCTGCCGGACCTGTCCGGCTACACCGCGCAAGCGGTACAGAAAAAGATCGACCGCCAGCACAAAGGCAAGGTCTCGGTCCGCCGTATGCTGCAGGAAACCGCGCTCAAGGAGTTCATCGGCGGCGACAACAAGATGGCCGAGTGGGTAGCGCGTCAGCATGGCATTCCCCAGGCGATTTTCATCGACGATGGCCATGTTGATTTCACCCAACTGGCCAAGCAGGTGCCCAAACAGTACCTGAGCGAAACTGCACCGGGCGTGTACCTGGCGCGCCTGCCGATTGTGGTCGGGGCAAAGGGCGTGCTGGAGATCGACGCCAAGGTCAAGGAACTGCGCCTGTCCCAGGAAGGCGGCGCGTTCATCGTCAACGACGGCAAGCTGTTCGTCAGCGATACCCGGGTAACCGGCTGGCGCGAGAAGGACAACGGCCCGGCGACCTTCCGCTCACCCAAGGAATTCCGCCCGTTCCTGCTGTCCTGGGGCGGCACCCAGACCTACATCGTCAACAGCAAGATGGCCAGCTTCGGCTACGCCAAGAGCAAGTCCTACGGCGTGAGCATTTCCCAGTACACGCCGAACATGGCCAAGCAGATGGGCCGCGCGGAACCCACCGGCTGGATCATCGGCTCCGAATTCAGTGACATGTGGTATGGCTTCTACTGCTATGAAACCAGCGACTTCGTGGTCAAGGACAGCACCTACCGCGACAACATCGTCTACGGCATCGACCCCCACGACCGTTCGCACCGTTTGATCATCGCCGGCAACACCGTCTACGGGACCAAGAAGAAGCACGGCATCATCGTTTCGCGTGAGGTCAACGACAGCTGGATCATCAACAACAAGAGCTACGACAACAAGCTCTCGGGGGTGGTCATCGACCGTAACAGCGTCAACAACCTGATCGCCTACAACGAGATCTACCGCAACCACACCGACGGCATCACCCTGTACGAAAGCGGCGACAACCTGATCTGGGGCAACAAGCTGATCAGCAACCGCCGTCACGGCATTCGCGTGCGCAACAGCGTGAACATCCGCCTGTACGAAAACGTCGCCATGGCCAACGGCCTGGTCGGTGTCTACGGGCACATCAAGGACCTTTCCGAAACCGACCGCGACATCGCCCTCGACCCGTTCGACACCAAGGTTTCGCTGATCGTCGTCGGCGGTGAGCTGGCGGCCAACGGCAGCGGCCCGCTGTCGATCGACTCGCCGCTGAGCGTGGAGCTGTACCGGGTGTCGATGCTGGCCCCGAGCAAGGCCAGCGGCATCAGTTTTTCCGGGGTACTGGGTGAGCGTCAGGACGAGATTCTCGACCTGATGGTGCGCCAGCAGAAAGCCGTATTGATCGACCCGGTCGAACGCCAGACCGAAATGGCCGAATGAGGACGCCCGACATGACCCCACACCTGATCAAACTCCTGGGCGTAAGCGCCACCTTGCTGGCCATCAGCAACGGCGCCAACGCCGATACCGTGCAGGCACCGAGCTTCACCGCCGAACCGTGCTGCCAACTCTGCCCGGAGGCCCACGACGCCAGCCGCTACACCACCCGTTACCAGCAGAACTTCACCACCCTGGTACAAGCCCAGGGCGACTGGCTGTTCCGTACCCGGGAAGACCTGCGCACCGAGTTCAACACCACTCCAGCCGGCTACCGCCGCCTGCAGCAGTTGCACGATGCCTTCAAGGCCAAGGGCGTGGAGCTGGTGATCGTCTACCAGCCGACCCGTGGCCTGGTGAACCGCAACATGCTCAAGCCGGCCGACAAGGCCGCGTTCAACTACGCCAAGGCACTGCAGAACTATCAGGGCATGCTCGCTCGTTTCAACAAGATGGGCTACACCGTACCCGACCTGTCGCCGCTGACCAACGAGCAACTGGCCGCCGCCGACCAGGGCAAGGATTTCTACTTCCGTGGCGATCAGCACTGGACCCCGTACGGCGCCGAGCGCGCGGCGAAGATCGTCGCTGCCAGCGTGCACCAAATGCCGGCCTTCGCCGGGGTGCCCAAGCGCGAGTTCGAAAGCCACAAGTCCGGGCGCATGGGCAAGACCGGCACCCTGCACAACGTTGCCGGGCAGCTGTGCGGCACCAGTTACGCGGTGCAGTACATGGACCAGTTCGTCACCCAGCCCAAGGGCGAGAGCGGCAGCGATGACCTGTTCGGTGATAGCGGTAACCCGCAGATCACCCTGGTCGGCACCAGCCACAGTGGCAAGAACTACAACTTCTCGGGTTTCCTTGAGCAGTACATCGGCGCTGACGTACTGAACGTCGCCTTCCCTGGCGGCGGCCTGGAGGGCTCGATGATCCAGTACCTGGGCAGCGAGGACTTCCAGAAGAACCCGCCGAAGATCCTCATCTGGGAGTTCTCGCCGCTGTACCGCCTGGACCAGGAAACCATCTGGCGGCAGATGCTCGCCCTGGTCGACAACGGCTGCCAGGGCAAGCCGGCGCAGATGAGCGCAAGCACTGCACTCAAGCCGGGCAAGAACGAGCTGATGGTCAACGGCCGCAACGGCGTGATCAAGGACCTGACCAATGGCCGCCACCAACTGGATATCCAGTTCGAGGACACCTCGGTGAAGACCCTGCAAGCCACCCTCTGGTACATGAACGGCCGTCACGAAGACCTGAAGATCGAGAAGCCGGAAACCGCCGACACCGATGGCCGCTTTGCCTTCGAGCTGCGCGAGGATGAGGACTGGGCCAGCCAGACCCTGCTCGCCGTAGAGGTCCAGGGGCCGCCAAGCGGCAGCCAGAAAGTCCGGGCCACCCTCTGCAAACGAACCTGAGGCGCGTATGAAAAAGTTCAGCACACCCTCCCCTACTGTGGGAGCCCTCACATTACTCGCCCTGGCCCTGTTCGGCTCGGCCGTGCACGCCGCCGGACTAGTCCCCCCCCAGGGCTATTACGCCGGGATCGAGAAGCTCAAGACCGGCGACAGTGACTTCAGCTGCGCAGCCACCCCCAAGCCCTACACCGACAAGCTGCAGTTTCGCAGCAAGTACGAAGGCTCGGACCAGGCCCGGGCAACCTTGAACAAGGACTCGGAAAAGGCCTTTCGCAATGCAACCGCAAGCATCACCGCCCTTGAGCGCGGGGTCAGCAAACAGGTCATGCAGTACATGCGCGACGGCCGCCCGCAGCAGCTCGACTGCACCTTGCAGTGGCTGGGCAGTTGGGCCCGCGCCGATGCGCTGATGTCCACGGACTACAACCACACCGGCAAGTCCATGCGCAAATGGGCACTGGGCAGCCTGAGCTCGGCCTGGCTGCACCTGAAGCTCTCCAACGCCCAGCCGCTGGCCGCGCATCAGCAACAGGCCGAGCTGATCGAGAACTGGTTCGCGCGCCTGGCCGATCAGGTGGTCAAGGACTGGAGCGGCCTGCCGCTTGAGAAGATCAACAACCATTCCTACTGGGCGGCCTGGTCGGTGATGGCCACCGCCGTCGCGACAGACCGCCGCGACCTGTTCGACTGGTCGATCAAGGAGTACCGCGTGGCCGCCAACCAGATCGACGCCCAGGGCTTTTTGCCCAACGAGCTCAAGCGCAAGCAACGCGCCCTGGCCTACCACAACTACGCCCTGCCGCCGCTGGCGATGATCGCAAGCTTCGCCCAGGCCAACGGTGTCGATGTTCGTCCGGAAAACAACGGCGCCCTAAAACGCCTGGGCGAACGGGTGCTGGCAGGGTCGAAAGACCCGAGCCCGTTCAAGGCTAAAAATGGCGAGAAGCAAGACATGGACGACCTGAAGATCGACAGCAAATACGCCTGGCTCGAACCCTGGTGCAGCCTCTACAACTGCAGCGCAGATGTGCTCGGGCGCAAGCACGACATGCAGCCGTTCAAGAGCTTTCGCCTGGGCGGCGACCTGACCCGGGTTTATGACCCGCAGGCCGAACAGAAAAAATAACGCTTCGCGCTGTACCTGTGGGAGCTGGCTTGCCAGCGATTGGAACACCGCGGTGTGTCAGATACGACGCCTCGCTGGCAAGCCAGCTCCCACATTTGATCTGGTTTCTCCCGGTATTTCCTACGGGGGGTTTGGGGGGCTGCTGCCCCGGTTGATAACGACAAGGAGAGATCGGGATGGTGTTCTCATCCAACGTGTTCCTGTTCCTGCCGATCTTTCTCGGCTTGTACTACCTGAGCGGGCAACGCTATCGCAACGCGCTGTTGCTGCTGGCCAGCTACATGTTCTATGCCTGGTGGCGAGTGGACTTCCTCGCCCTGTTCGCCGCAGTCACCCTGTGGAACTACTGGATCGGCCTGAAAGTCGGCGCCGCCGGCGTGCGCAGCAAACCGGCCCAGCGCTGGTTGCTGCTCGGGGTCGCGGTCGACCTGGGCATCCTTGGCTACTTCAAGTACGCCAACTTTGGCGTCGACAGCCTCAACGCGATCATGACCTCGTTCGGGCTTGAGCCGTTCATCCTCACCCACGTGCTGCTGCCGATCGGTATCTCGTTCTACATCTTCGAGTCGATCAGCTACATCATCGACGTGTACCGCGGCGACACTCCGGCAACGCGCAACCTGATCGACTTCGCCGCCTTCGTGGCGATCTTCCCGCACCTGATCGCAGGCCCCGTGCTGCGCTTCAAGGACCTGGCCGATCAGTTCAACCACCGCACCCACACCCTCGACAAATTCTCCGAAGGCTGCACGCGCTTCATGCAGGGCTTCATCAAGAAAGTGTTCATCGCCGACACCCTGGCGGTGGTCGCCGACCATTGCTTTGCCCTGCAAAATCCGAGCACCGGCGACGCCTGGCTCGGCGCCCTGGCCTACACCGCACAGCTGTACTTCGACTTTTCCGGTTACAGCGACATGGCCATCGGCCTGGGCCTGATGATGGGCTTTCGCTTCATGGAGAACTTCAAGCAGCCGTACATCAGCCAGTCGATCACCGAGTTCTGGCGACGCTGGCACATCAGCCTGTCGACCTGGCTGCGCGACTACCTGTACATCACCCTGGGCGGCAACCGCGGCGGCACCTTCGCCACCTACCGCAACCTGTTCCTGACCATGCTGCTGGGCGGCCTGTGGCACGGCGCCAACTTCACCTACATCATTTGGGGTGCCTGGCATGGCATGTGGCTGGCCATCGAGCGGGCGCTGGGTCTGGACACCAATCCGCAGCGCTTCAACCCGGTGAAATGGGCCTTCACCTTCCTGCTGGTGGTGGTTGGCTGGGTAATCTTCCGCGCTGAAAACCTGGACGTTGCCGCGCGCATGTATGGCGCCATGTTCAGCTTCGGTGACTGGCAGCTGTCGGAGCTCAACCGTGCCAGCCTCACCGGCCTGCAAGTGGCAACCCTGCTGGTGGCCTACGCGACCCTGGCGTACTTCGGCCTGCGTGACTTCTATCGCAATGCCAAGCCCGAGCCCACGGCCAGCCCGGTGGCGGTGCATGCCGACGGTAGCCTGAGCCTGGACTGGGGCCTGTACGCCACCCGCGCGCTGGTGCTGCTGTTGTTCGTCGCCTCGATCCTCAAGCTCTCGGCGCAAAGCTACTCGCCGTTCCTCTACTTCCAGTTCTGAGCGAGCCGACCATGACCCGATCATTACGCAAACTCTATTCGCTGCTGTTCCTCGCCCTGTTGCTGGGCCTGGGCCTGTGGTCGCTGGGCGGCCTGGGCAGCTTCCAGCGCAGCGCGCAGATGACCGCCCTCGACGGCAAGCTGGCCAAGGCCGCCGAGACCCACTACGACGAGCAGTTCCCGCTCAAGCGCATCGGCACCAACCTATGGGCGGCGCTGGATTTCAAGCTGTTCAACGAAGGCCGCCCGGGCGTGGTACTGGGCCGTGAGCACTGGCTGTTCAGTGACGAGGAATTCAAGCCGGTGGCCAACAGCGACCAGTTCGAACAGGAAAACCTGGCGCTGATTCGTGGCGTACGCGACACCCTGCAACAGCGTGGCGTGCAACTGGTGCTGGCGATTGTCCCGGCCAAAGCGCGGCTGTACCCGGAGTACCTCGGCGCACAGACCCCGGCCAGCCTGCACAGCGACCTGTACAACGAGTTCCACGCCCAGGCCCGTCAGGCCGGGGTGTTCGCCCCGGACCTGCTGGCACCGCTGCAGGAGGCCAAGGCCCGTGGCCAGGTGTTCTTGCGTACCGACAGCCACTGGACGCCCATGGGCGCCGAAGTGGTAGCCCAGCACCTGGCCGCCGCGGTGGCGCGCCAGACCCTGCTCAACGGCGCGCCGCAGCTGTTCGTCACCGAGCAGCGCCAGAGCGCGCCGTACAAGGGCGACCTGACCAACTTCCTGCCGCTCGACCCGCTGTTCAGCAACCTGCTGCCGCCGCCGGACACCCTACAAAAACGCAGCACCCGCCCGGCCCACGCGGCAGGCGCAAGCGGCGATGCACTGTTCGCCGACACACAAATCCCGGTGGTGCTGATCGGCACCAGCTACAGCGCCAACCCCAACTGGAACTTCCTCGGGGCCCTGCAGCAAGCGCTGCGCAGCGACGTGGTCAATTACGCCGAAGACGGCCATGGCCCGCTGCTGCCGATGCTCAAGTACCTGCAAACCGACGCCTTCAAGAACAGCGCGCCACAGCTGCTGATCTGGGAGTTCCCGGAACGTTATCTGCCAATGAAGAACGACCTCAGCGCATTCGATCCGCAGTGGATCGCGCAGCTGAAAAAAACCCGCAATGCCAATCAAGACCTGGCCCTGTCGTCCCATCGGACGGAAAACTGAAGAGGTAACGCACATGACCACCAAGTACCGTATTGCCAAATCTCTAGTCCTGACCGCCGGCATGAGCCTGCTGTCCGTGCAGGCCTTCGCCGGCGCCGATGCCGCGCTGTACGGCCCGAGCGCGCCGAAAGGTTCGACCTTTGTGCGCCTCTACAACGCCAGCGCCCAGCCGGTGAGCGCCAGCATCGGCAACACCCGGATCGATGAAGTGGCCGCCCAGGGCAGCAGTGACTTCAGCTTCATGCCCCAGGGCGACTACAGCGCCAAGCTCGGCAGCCACAGCCTGCCGGTCAAGCTCGCCGCCGATCACTACTACACCCTGGTCAACAACAGCGCAGGCCAGGCGCAGTTGGTCGAGGAGCCACCGTTCAAGAACAAGCAGAAATCCCTGGTACGGGTACAGAACCTCAGTGACCAGGCCCTGACCCTGAAGACCGCCGACGGCAAGACCGAAGTGGTCAAGCCGGTCGCCGCCAAAGCCCATGGCGAGCGTGAGATCAACCCGGTCAAGGTCAGCCTGGCGCTGTATCAAGGCGACAAGAAAGTCAGCGATCTCAAGCCTGTGGCGCTGGAGCGCGGCGAAGCAGCGGTGCTGTACGTGACCGGTTCGGGCAGCAGCCTGTCGCCGGTCTGGGTCAAGCGCCCGGTATCCACCCGTTAACCACCTGCCTATTTCTATTTTTGGAGAACACCCATGATTCCAGTCATTCTGTCCGGTGGTAGCGGCTCGCGTCTGTGGCCCCTGTCGCGCAAGCAATTCCCCAAGCAGTTCCTGGCCCTGACCGGTGAACACACGCTGTTCCAGCAGACAATCGAGCGCCTGGTGCTCGACGGTATGGACGCGCCCATCGTGGTCTGCAACAAGGACCACAAGTTCATCGTCAACGAGCAGTTGCAAAGCCTCAAGCTGCAAACCCAGGGCATCCTCTTGGAACCCTTCGGCCGCAATACCGCGCCGGCGGTTGCGCTGACCGCCATGAAGCTGGTCAACGAAGGCCGTGACGAACTGATGCTGGTACTCCCGGCCGACCATGTGATCGACGACCAGAAAGCCCTGCAACGGGCCCTGGCCCTGGCCACGGTGGCCGCCGAGCGTGGCGAGATGGTGCTGTTCGGCGTACCGGCAACCAAGCCGGAAACCGGTTATGGCTACATCAAGTCGAGCCAGGACGTACTGTTGCCCGAAGGCATCAGCCGAGTGGCGCAGTTCGTCGAGAAGCCGGACGAAAAACGCGCGGCCGAATTCGTCCGCGCCGGTGGCTACTTCTGGAACAGCGGCATGTTCCTGTTCCGCGCCAGCCGCTTCCTCGAAGAGCTGAAAAAGCACGATGCCGACATCTACGACACCTGCCTGCTGACCCTGGAACGCAGCGAGCAGGACGGCGACAACCTGAACATCGACGACGCCACCTTCGCCTGCTGCCCGGATAACTCCATCGACTACGCGGTAATGGAAAAGACCCAGCGCGCCTGCGTGGTGCCGCTGTCGGCGGGCTGGAGCGATGTCGGTTGCTGGTCGTCGCTTTGGGATGTGCAGAAAAAGGACCACAACGGCAACGTCACCAAGGGCGACGTGGTGGTCCAGGACAGCCACAACTGCATGATCCACGGCAACGGCAAGCTGGTGTCGGTGATCGGCCTTGAAAACATCGTGGTGGTCGAGACCAAGGACGCCATGATGATTGCCCACAAGGACAAGGTTCAGGGCGTCAAGCAACTGGTCAACACCCTCAACGAGCAAGGCCGCAGCGAAACCCAGAACCATTGCGAGGTGTACCGGCCCTGGGGTTCGTACGATTCGGTGGACATGGGCGGACGGTTCCAGGTCAAGCACATCACCGTCAAGCCCGGCGCCAGCCTGTCGCTGCAGATGCACCACCACCGCGCTGAGCACTGGATCGTGGTGTCCGGCACCGCCGAGGTGACCTGCGACGAGAACGTGTTCCTGCTCACCGAAAACCAGTCCACCTACATCCCGATTGCCTCGGTGCACCGCCTGCGCAACCCGGGCAAGATCCCGCTAGAGATCATCGAAGTGCAGTCGGGCAGCTACCTGGGTGAGGACGATATCGAGCGCTTTGAAGATGTCTACGGGCGCTCGACGCCGATCGAGCGCGGGATCTCGATCAAGACCATCGCCCAGTAACCTTGGGACACGACCGGCTTGCTGCGCCCCGCTTGTGCAGCAGGCCTGCCCGGTCGAATGAACAGAAAACACTAAAATTAAGTCCAAATTACAATTTGGAAATATAGCCCTCTGCTTGTGCCTTATTGGTTATCGTGAACAGAACACGACAAGTCAATCAAAAGCACTAAGCGGAGTCTCCCTGTGAACAAAGAAACTTCCTACGCGCAAACTTACAGACCTGATACATCCACCCCCTACTGCGTCATTGAAGACCGCCTACTGGTCGATTGTTTTCTTACAACCGTACGTTGTTCTTCCTTCAAACAGGCTGCGCGATCTCTTAATCTCCAACCTGCATTGTTACGCCGCAAGCTGGAAGTACTCGAGGATAACCTGGGGGTGTCGCTGCTGCTGTATCGCGATAACCAGTTGATACTGACCCAGGCTGGGAGGGACCTACACCAGCAACTGAGAACCCGCTTGAAGGAATGCTCCGACGTCGGCGACAACCGACGGCCACTGCGGATCGGTATTGACGACACCCTGCTGCACGACATGCTCGTCCGCACCCTGATCACATTTACCCGGGAAAATGCCCGACGCTGCCTGGAAATCATCCCGCTGCAGTCAGCTCGGTGCTTGCCGCATCAGGAGCTGGACCTGGCACTCTGGACAACCAGCCCCGGCGCACAGATCCCCCAGCCCAGGCATTGCCTGCAGCCTCTGGATCCCCCCGTGATCATCCGCTACCTGCCCTTCGTCGCCACGCGCTATGCCCGTGAGGCGGCTCGCCCACTGTCCCTTGCGCGCCTGGATGACTTTCGCCTCATCCAGCTGGAGCAGTATCAGGACAGTGCTGCGTTTGCGCCCTGGAATCACCTGATCGACCGACGTCGCTCAGGCGTTACCTACATTCGCGCTCCGGGCCTGGCCTTCCATATGATCAAGGGTGGCGCAGGCATCGGATTACTGCCCAACTACATCCGCCATCTGGACCGCACGTTATTGCCCATGCCCGACCTGTTCGACGAGCCCATGCAGCAACAGGTCCTGCTGTCGGTTCATGCTGACAATCAGTCCGACGCCGATGTCAGCTGTCTTGCCAACTATATAAACCTGCTCTTCGCCGAGCGGCGCGATTGGCTCGCCTGAATGTTCGGCCTTCTTGACAGCAACCCACGCTCCGAACATAACCCGGTGTAATTGTCACAATTCTGAAATATTGATTTCGAAGCTTGAATAACTGCGTCAACTATAAAATTATTTGCTCTACCGGCGCCGGCTCAGTTTACCCGAAACACCCATAACGCCAACTTACAACTTGAGCCAGAAGGTTTTCATGAGCGTATCAAAACAGTATTTCGTACTGGGGGTTCGTGCTGCCGCCTGTTTTACCGGGCTGATGCTTGCGTCCATATCGCAGGCAGGAATCGTCACTACCGATGGCCCCGACTTGATGGTCAAGACCCGTGGCGGCCTGGAACTTGCGACCGTCGACAAGACCTTCAGTTTCAAACTCGGCGGTCGCGTCCAGGCCGACTATTCACAGTTCGACGGTATTTACACCAACAATGGCATCAACGCCGATGCCGCGTACCTCAGGCGTGCCTACCTCGAGTTTGGCGGCCGCCTGTACAGCGACTGGAAGTACCAGGTCAACTACGACCTCTCGCGCAATGCCGGCAACGCCAGCAGTGGCTACTTCGACCAGGCGAGCCTGACCTACACCGGCTTCGACCTGCTCGACCTGCGCCTGGGACGCTTCTACACCGACTTTGGCCTGGAGAAGGCCACCAGTTCGAAATGGGTCACAGCCATGGAGCGCAACCTCAGCTATGACGCCGTGAGCTGGACCGGCGATAACCTTGGCCTGGGTATCCAGGCACGCAGCGTGGTGAACAACCTGGCGTTCGTCTCGGCAAGCCTGTTCAACGAAAACAACAACGACAGCAATGGCGACAGCGTCAAGCGCTATAATCTGAGAACCGTGTTCGCCCCCTGGAACAGCACCGGCAACGTCCTCCACCTGGGCGCGCAATTTGCCTACCGCGATCTGCAGGACAGCACCGTCGACACCCGTATCCGCTCGCGCCTGGGCATCCGTGGCGTCGACACCGAAGGTGGCAACGACGCCGGCACCAATGGCAATCGCCCGCTGTTCGGTGGCGCCAGTGCCCAGCCCGGGTTGTGGCGCAATGACAGCGTCTGGGGGCTAGAGGGCGCCTGGGCCCATGGTCCGTTGTCACTACAGGCCGAGTACCTGCGGCGTACGCTGAAAGCCGACAAGGCGGCGAGTGACGTCAATGCCTCTGGCTACTACGGCCAGGTCGCCTATACCCTGACTGGCGAAGCCCGCCAATACAGGCTAGACGGCGCGGCGTTCGATGCAATCAAGCCGGAGAATCAGACAATAGGCGCCTGGGAGCTGTTCTACCGCTATGACAGCTTGACCGTCGAAGATAACAACCTGGCCCGGGAAGGTAGCGCCAAAGGTCAGACACACACCCTCGGGGTCAACTGGTATGCCAATGAGGCGGTAAAGGTGTCGGCCAACTATGTGTCCGCCCGTACCGACAACCTGGCCAACCAGGTGGGCGACGACAGCGGCTCTGGCGTCGCGATGCGCCTGCAATACGCCTTCTGAAGCGTCAGTGCCTGATACAGGTTCCCGCCACGCACTTGGGCGGGAACCTGTTTGACGCTAGGATTAAGGTTCAAGCTCTATCGGAATCGTCCCATGATAATCGGCGCTGCCCTGATCCTCACCTGGCTGGTCCTGCTGTTGCGCTACCCGGCCAAGGCCCTGCCGATCTCCCTGGCGGCACTGTTCGGCCTGGGTCTGGTGGCGTTGTGGGTGGTCTGGCTGGACAACCGCGAAGCCAACCGACTGGCCCGCCTGGAACTGCGCCTGACCTACGCCCCCGAGCAATGCCCGGCCGACCGTCCCTTGCAGGTGCACATCAACAACGGCAACGCGGTGCCCTTGGTGGAACTGCGCTGGCGGGTTGCCGCCTATGCCCCTGGCGACACCGTGAACCTTGCCGAAAACACCTACACAGCCCCGCGTTACCGAGGCCCGGGCGAGCTGCAACCGGGCGCCAACTGGCAAGAGTGCCTGCCGTTGCCACCGCTGCGTTCCGGCTACCGGCCACAAAGCGTCGACTACCGCGCCGAGCACCTGCAGGGCAGCTTCGCCGACTGAGCACCTGGTATTTATGTCAGGTTACGCCAACCGGCAAAAGGCGTTGAATAGTGCCCCGAACACTCAGCATTACCGAGGCACGCCATGATCGACACATCCGATGCGGTGCAGGACGAATTTACCCAGGTAGTGCTGTGCCTGAAAAACCAGCAGCCGCTGGCCAGACCCGTGGTCATCATGGTCCACGAGGACAACTGTCCAGCCTGCGCGACTGGCAAGGACAACCTCAGGGCTCTGGCTGAAGATGGCTATCGGGGCAAAGTCGACTTCTACCTCTCGACCTTCCATACCTTCCAGGGCCTATACCCGTCCCCCGAAGTTGAAGTCATCCCCACTCAACTGCTATTCGACTGCCAGGGAAGCCTCCAGTTGCTGGCCACCGGTGCCAGTGTCGAGCAATTGCGAAAAGCGCTGGAAGGTATTTTCCCTGCTCATTGAAAGCGTATGATCGCAGGTTGCCCCCTTCAGCAGCTCAAGGACAGTACAGCATGCCGAATGTCTTGATCACCGGTTGCTCCAGCGGAATCGGCCTGGCCCTGGCCGAGGTTTTCAAAAACGCGGGTTTCGAGGTCTGGGCCACGGCGCGCAAGGCCGAGGACGTCCAGCGCCTGGCGGCCAGCGGCTTTATGGCCAGGCAACTGGACGTCACTGACCAGGCAGCGCTGGCGCAACTGGCCGGCGAGCTGGAACAGCACGGCCAAGGCCTCGATGTACTGATCAACAACGCCGGTTACGGCGCCATGGGCCCGCTGCTCGACGGTGGCACCGACGCCATGCGCCGGCAGTTCGAGACCAATGTGTTCGCCATTGTCGGTGTCACCCGTGTGCTGTTTCCCGCTCTGCGCCAGAAAAAAGGCCTGGTGGTGAACATCGGCAGTGTCTCCGGGGTACTGGTCACGCCGTTCGCCGGTGCCTACTGCGCCTCCAAGGCCGCCGTGCACGCCCTGAGCGACGCCTTGCGCCTGGAAGTGGCGCCATTCGGTGTGCAGGTCATGGAAGTGCAACCCGGGGCAATCGCCTCACAATTTGCCAACAACGCCAGCCGCGAAGCCGAGCAACTGATCGAAGAGCACTCACCCTGGTGGCCATTGCGCGAATCTATTCGGGCCCGGGCCCGCACCTCCCAGGAACGGCCAACCCCGGCGGCCGAGTTTGCCCGGGGCGTACTCGATGCCGTGCAACAACGCCCGTCCACTGCTCTGGTACGCCTGGGCAATGGCAGCCGGGTGTTGCCGTGGATGGCTAGATGGCTGCCCAGAACCTTGCTGGAAAACGTCCTGAAAAAACGTTTCGGCCTCAACAGCACACTCTGATCTTCCCGGTTTCATGGGACGAGCCCTAGCGATAGCTGACCCTATCGCTAACTATAAAGTGCACGCCAGAGCATTTTCCAAAGCGCCGCCAAGGCGAAGAATCCCTATCGCATTTGAACGGCTGCGCCAGCCACCTGTGCCTGCGCCCGCCCTTTGAGATCGGGCTTGCGTGCCCATTTTCGGGCAGCGCAACACAGCCGCTTCAAAGGCAATCAGGGAAAAACCTCCAGGGTCGGAGCCCCGTGGTCTGGCTGGCAGTCTTTCTCACAAATGCAATCAGGTAAATTCTGGAGTCATTCGTGAAACAAGCTCAACTTCCTCGCAAGATACCCACACAAGCACGCTCGAGGATGATGGTCGAGACCATCCTCAAGACCACCGCCAAGATCGTGGTCAAGCACGGCTACGCGGGCACCAACACTAACCTGGTGGCACAACGCGCCGGCGTCAGCGTCGGCTCGGTGTACCAGTACTTTCCCAACAAAGACTCATTGATCGCGGCGCTCTATGAGCGCCATGCCCAGTCGATGAATCGGGTGATCCTCGATGTCGCCGGCCAGTACGAAGTGGCCGACCTGCAAGCCCATATCAAACTGCTGGTCCGCGCCCTTCTGCAATTGCATCTGCAGGAACCGCAGTTGCACCGCCTGCTCGACAAGGACTTCGCCTTCCTCAGCAACGAATCCAGCGAACACCAGTACAAGGCACGCATCTCTGCGTCCATCGAGTGCCTGCTGCAGCGCTGGAGTCACCAACTGGCCCACTCCAGCCTGCAAACGGCCGCCTGGCTGACGGCGCAGATGATCACCTCGATGGTCAAGGCCTACATCCTCGATGCGCCGCAGATCAGCCAGATGCACATCGAGCAAGCCATCTCCTGTTCGGTGATTGGCCTGTTGTGCTCAACCCCTGATGCCGGGTTCAACCAACACGCCTATCTGCGCGGCAGCGCCAACAGCGTGCTGGCACGTTCAAGCATGCCCGCCGCGTGAAGCCTGCACCTGCTGCAACTGCTGATAGCGCTCCACCAAGCGTCGTGATTGCAGGTAACTAGGCACTTCCACCACGAGGCCATCGACTTCGGCACGCACGCTGCCGGTACTGGCCGCCTGCTCGAACGCCTCGATCTGCCGCCGCGCCAGCTCAGCTTCAGCCGCTGTCGGTGTCAGGTAGCGATTGGCAACGGCAACATGGGCCGGGTTGACCACACCTTTGGCCTGATAGCCAATGGAACGGGCAAACTGCATGTCTGCCTCGGCACCGGCGTCATCGGCAAAGGTGTAAGGCGAGTCGATGGCCAGCACTCCTGCCGCTGCGCACTCCAGGAGAAACCGCGAACGTGGATAGTACAACTCGGTTCCGGCCCGGCTGCGACCGGCCCCAAGGTCAGCGACCATGTCTTCAGTGGCCACCAGCATCGCCTTGATGCGCGGGCTGGAATGGGCGATCTCGATGGCTCGCACCACACCCAATGCGGTTTCGATGTTCGGCACGATCAGGGTGGACCCGGCTTCAATGCCATAGTGAGCCTCCAGGCGGGTGATCTGCTTGTCCAGTTCGATCATCTGCTCGCAGGCTTCGACCTTGGACATCATCACCACTTGCGGACGCGCCGCCATCACCGCTTCGAGGTCCTCATGACCACAGGTTTCGAACGGGTTGATACGTACCGAGCTGATCCGCCCGCATTCGCGCCAGTGCTGCATGATACGCACCGACATCGCCCGGGCTTCGGCGCGGCGCGAAGGCGGGGTGAAATCTTCCAGTTCCTGGACCAGTACGTCTCCGCCGCCATTGAGCGCATCGAGCAACGCCGCCTCGTCGGCGCCTGGAATAAAGAAGAAGGTACGGCAAAGCGCCAGGGGATTGTCCTTGGAAACAGCCATGATTACGTCCTGTATGAAAGTAAGAAAAAGGCGAAACAGTTAGAGCATGGCCAGACCGCCATCGACGGCGATGGTGGTGCCACTGACGAATGAAGCCTTGCCTGAGAGCAGCCAACAGATGACCTCGGCCGCTTCCTCGGCACTGCCCTCGCGGCGCAACGCGGTCATGCCGTGCAACTGCTCGAGCTTGCCGCTGGCACGCGTGGTGTCATCGAGCATCGGCGTGCGGATCACCGCCGGGGCGACGCAATTGACATTGATGCCGCGCGGGCCAAGCTCACGGGCCAGGCCTTTACTCATGGTGATGACCGCGCCCTTGCTGGTGGCGTAGCCCAGGGTCCCGGCCAAGCCGCCGCCGCGAATCCCGGCGACGCTGGCCACGGTGCAGATGCGCCCCCCGCAGAGCATGAGACGAACCGCCTGTTGCACCACGGCGAAGGTGCCGATCAGGTTGATATCCAGCAGTTGGCGCAAGCGCGCAACGCTCAACTGATCGAAAGGCGCGGTATCGACAACGCCGGCACAGGTGGCCAGCACATCGACACGCCCCAGGGACTGTTCGACCTCGGCAAACACGCCAATCAGCGCCTGCTCGTCGCACAGGTCCAGGGTAAAACTCAGATGCTGGGGCCCTATCGCCGCCAACGTCCTGGCCAATCCGGCGCCATCAAGGTCCAGGCAGACAACCCGGTAGCCCTCGCCAGCCAGTTGTCGCGCCGTTGCCGCACCGATGCCACTGGCGGCGCCGGTCACCACGGCGACCCTGGTTTGATCTGACATATCATCAACACTCCCTTAAGCAGACAATGACATGCTAAAAGAATGTAGGCACAACAACTACTCGCCTTCTAAGCTACGCCTGCGCAAGGATAAATCCGACGTCACCAGCGTATTAACTCGCATTTTAAAAAATCGTTAAATAATGGAACGCACGACTCGTTGCGCGCGACGAAATGCGAGTAACTTGCAAATCCTCATTATTTTCGTCGCGGCAAATCGACGCAGCCCCTCATAACGAACCATAACGTTCATTTCAAACCCCGCAACGCCGCGTATTTCCTGGCCTTCACAGCGAAATAGCGCAGCACAGCGCTCAGCTATTTGAATGCGAGTAGCCATAACAAAGCAACTTGCCTAGGATGAGAAACAAATTGAAACGTTGTTTTATGACGCACTTCGTCAGCAAACAATGTTTCAACTTTATTGCAACTGGCCTCCTCTCAAATCAATAAAAGGATGTTCACGATGAGCAACAAGGGTTTCGACACCGTCATTGAAATCAAATACCGCGACACCGACTCCATGGGTCATGTCAGCAGCCCGATTTATTATGACTACATGCAGCACGCCTACCTCTGCTACATGCACGATCTGCTGAAACTGCCAAAAAGCGAAAAGCTTCCGCACATTATGGTTCGCAGCGAGTGCGATTACATCAAGCAAGCCATGTACGGCGAAACCCTGGTCGTCACCAGCGAAGTCGTCAAGTTCGGCACCAAGAGCTTTGAAATCGAACACACCATGCGCCGTCAGGACGACAGCCGCGAAGTGGTCGCCAAGGCCAAGTCCTATCACGTCATGTTCGACTACGACAAACAGTCCACCGTGCCTGTACCACAAGCATTCAAGGACCAGGTCCTGGCGTTCCAGGAAGGCTGAGCAACCGCTCAAGGATGATGGTTTCGCCGGGCGCCATGCGGCCGGCGAACAGACTGCAAAGGTAATCTAGCGATGAAACTCTCCTGGACTGCACAGCAACACGCGTTGCTGGTGAAATATCGGGAAATCGGTGCCGAGCTGGCCACCGCCCGCAAGACTGCAACGCCCGGTTTCGACCACTACGGCTGGCAACGCCTGTGCGACGCCGGGCTGTGGCAATTAGTGATTCCTGCCAGCCACGGTGGCCTGGGCGAAGACTGGTGGGGGTTTACCGCCGCGCTGGAAGGGCTGGCCTCGTCGATCCGCACCCCGGAGCTGCTGTTGTCGGTGATTGCCCAGGCCGGCATGGTGCGTGCGCTGATGCTGTATGGCAGCGATGAACAGAAAGACCGCTACCTGACCGCAATCCTCAACGGCGCCTTGAGTGCCACCGGGATCGCCGAACCTGGCACCGGCACCGATGTGCGCAGCATCCACAGCCTGCTGACCCCGGTCGGCGATGGCTACCGCCTCAACGGCAGCAAGTTCAACATCGCCCACGCGCCAGTGGCCGACTTCATGCTGATCGTGACCAAGCTCGACACCGATGCCAAGGCCAACATCGCCCTGGTCATGATCGACAAGGACACCCCGGGCCTGACCCGTGGCGAGCCCGATGACAAACTGGGCAACAAGCACCTGCCGACCGGCCCGCTGTACTTCGACAACCTGACGATCCCGGCCTCGCAAGTGCTTGGCCAACCCGGTCGCGGCCTGCAGCAGTTGATCAAGATCATCTCTCTGGGGCGCCTGTACTACGGCCTGGTGGCGGCCAACCTGCCAACGCCGTTCCTCGACGAAGCCATGCAGTACGCCGCTCAACGGCAAAGCTTCAACAGCACCATCGACAATCACCAGTACGTGCAAAAACGCCTGGTGGACCTGGTCATGGGCATGGAGCGCAACCGCTGGATGGTCTATGCAGCGCTGGACCAATTGCTCAATGACCACCCCCAGGCCTTGATGAGCTGCTCGATCGCCAAGCTCGGCGCCGCCCAGGACTTCATCAACAGCGCCATCAGTCTGCTCAAGCTGTATGGCAGCCTGGGTTACCACGAAGGCGACGTCGCCAATCTGGTCAAGGACGCGCTGGGGTTCGCCAGCGTCGGCGGTACTGAAGAGATGCACCAGAAGAATATCTTCAATCAGCTGCTACGCCTGACACAGGCCGCCTGAAGCGGTCGAGCCAGCAGCCCGCAAGCCCTTTTTTCGCAACCCCTGCCACCACGCCAGGTCCAACCTGAGGGCCCGGTGTGGCACGGCGGCGGGATTCTGCCTGCCTTTACTCCGCCCATCTTTGAAGAGAGCAGCTCGGATGCCTATCAAGTCAATACCCCTGCACAGAACCCCCGTCGCCCAGATGCCTGCAGCCTTTGCCCAGCCCGTCGACGACCGTCTTGAACAGGCCAGCCTCGATGAGCTGCGCCACCACCAGTTGCAGCGCCTGCGCCAGAGCCTGACCCATGCCTACAACAACGTGCCCTGGTACCGCGAGCAGTTTCACGCGCTCGACGTGCATCCCTATGACCTCAATCAGCTTGAAGACCTGGCGCGCTTTCCGCTGACCAGCAAGGCCGAGCTGCGCGACCACTACCCCTTTGGCCTGTTTGCCGTGCCCATGGACCAGGTCTCGCGCCTGCATGCATCCAGTGGCACTACCGGCAAGCCGACCGTGGTCGGCTACACCCGTAACGACATCGACGTCTGGTCGTCGCTGGTCGCCCGCTCGATCCGTGCTGCCGGCGGCAAGCAAGGTGACCGTATCCACATCGCCTACGGCTACGGCCTGTTTACCGGCGGCCTGGGTGCCCACTACGGCGCCGAGAAGCTTGGTTGCACGGTGATCCCGATGTCCGGCGGGCAGACCGCACGCCAGGTGCAATTGCTCAAGGACTTCCAGCCGGACATCATCATGGTGACCCCGTCCTACATGCTCAACATCGCCGAAGAAATCGAGCGCCAGGGCATCAACCCGCACGACCTGGCACTGCGGGTCGGTATCTTCGGTGCCGAGCCCTGGGGCCAGCAGATGCGCGTCGAACTGGAGCAGCGCCTGGGTATCCAGGCGCTGGACATCTACGGGCTGTCGGAAGTCATGGGTCCGGGCGTGGCCATGGAGCACCTGGACACCAAGGACGGGCCAACGCTCTGGGAAGATCACTTCTACCCGGAAATCATCAACCCCGAAACCGGCGAAGTACTGCCCGAGGGCCAGTTCGGCGAGCTGGTGCTGACCACACTGAGCAAGGAAGCATTGCCCATGGTGCGCTACCGCACCCGTGACCTCACGCGCCTGCTGCCAGGCAGTGGCCGGGCGATGCGCCGGCTGGACAAGATCACCGGCCGCAGCGACGACATGCTGATCATCCGCGGGGTCAACGTGTTCCCCAGCCAGATCGAAGAGCAATTGCTCAAGCTGTTCATCTTCAGCCCCGTGCATGAGCTGCACGTCAGCCGCGAAGGCAACCTCGATTCCCTCACCGTCCAGGTCGAGATGCGTCCGGAGCACAGCCGCTTGAGCAGCGATGAACAGCTTGCCGCCTGCCAGCAACTGAGCCACCAGATCAAGGTGCATGTCGGCATCAGCACGCGCATCGTGCTGCAGCCATGCAACACCCTCAAGCGCTCCGAAGGCAAGGCCGGAAAAGTCATCGATCTGCGCGGCACTCGCTAACGGCGTGCCGCCCCCTCTTCAAGGATTAACGAGGTTGCCCCATCATGGATATGACCATTGGCGATTTTCTCCTGCGTCGCCTGCAGGAATTTGGTATCCGTCATCTGTTCGGCGTACCCGGCGACTACAACCTGACGCTGCTCGAGCAAGTCGAGGCCCTGCCCTCCTTGCGCTTCATCGGTAACTGCAACGAACTCAACGCCGCTTATGCCGCCGACGGCTATGCCCGCACCCAGGGCTTTGGCGCGGTTCTGACCACCTACGGGGTCGGCGATCTGAGTGCCCTCAACGGCATTGCCGGTGCCTACGCCGAACGTGTGCCGGTGATCATGATTTCCGGCATGCCGCCGCTGCACGCGATCATCGATCGGGCCCTGATGCACCACACCCTGTGCGATGGCAACTACGACAACATCATGGTCACCCTGCGCCAGTTCACCGTGGCCCAGGCACGCATCACCGTGGAAAACGCCGCCCAGGAGATCGACCGGGTACTGCAGACCTGCTTTCGCGAACGTCGCCCGGTCTATCTGCAACTGCCTTCGGACCTGGCCTACCTGACCATCGAGGTGCCTGACACGCCGTTGCAACTGAGCGAATCGCGCAGCGAACCCGGCCAGTTGCACAAGGTCGTGACACAACTGCAGCAGCGCCTGGCCGCTGCGCGCAATCCGGTGCTGCTGCTGGACATCGACGTCGAGCGCTTCGGCCTGACAGGCCGGGTACTGGAGCTGATCGAGCGCCTGGAGCTGCCGTTCGCCAACCTGCCACCGGCCAAGGCCATGCTGGCCGAGTCGCATCCGCTGTGCCTGGGCACCTACGCCGGTGCAGGCTCAGCGCCAAGCGTGCGCGAGGCCATCGAGCAATCCGACTGCGTCATCAGCATCGGTGCGCGCTTTACCGACACCAGCACGGCGCTGTTCTCGCAAAAATTCAAGGACGGTGCGCTGATCCAACTGCAGCCTTACGCCGCCTCCATTGCCAAAGTGCACTACAACGCCGTCAGCATGCGCCAGGTCCTGGAAAAACTGATCCAGCAACCTCCGACCCTGTGTGCCACGCCCCGGCAGATCCCGCCGTTCAGTGCCCCGCAGGCCGTTCGCGCACTGCCCGAGCAACCCCTGAGCCAGCTGCGCTTCTGGCAGCGCATGGCGCACCTGATCAAGGGTGGCGAGCTGATCATTGCCGAAAGCGGCACCTCTTCGGCAGGGCTCAATGGCCTGCGCATGCCCAGCGGGGTGACTTACATCACCCAGCCGATCTGGGGTTCGATCGGCTACACCCTGCCGGCCCTGCTCGGCAGCCTGCTGGCTCAACCCGAACGGCGGCAGATGCTGTTCATTGGCGATGGTTCGTTGCAGATGACCGTGCAGGAGTTGTCGACCATCCTCGCCCATGAACTCAAGCCGGTGATCTTCCTGATCAACAATGATGGCTACACCATCGAACGCCTGATCCTCGGCGAGAACTCCAGCTACAACGACATCAACCCCTGGCGCTATGCCCAGTTGCCGCAGGTGCTCGACACCCGCGATCGTTCCCGGCACTTCACCGTGCACACCGAGGATCAACTGGAAGCTGCGTTGGTCGAAGCCGAAAGCGCCGATAGCCTGGTGTTCATCGAGGTGGTGATGGAGCGCATGGACGCCCCCGAATCACTCAAGCGCTTTGCCCGGCTGTTCGCCGAGTTCGACTACGGCCTGCAACCGCTGGAGCAGGCGGCGATCGCCAGTTGAGGTCAAGGCCTGGGCGCGCAGCGTCGCCCAGGCCGCAGCGATCAGGCGATGGAACGCACTACCCCGCCATCAACCCGCATGGCCGCACCGGTGGTGGCGCTGGCCTGGCGAGACGCCAGGTACACCACCAGGCTTGCGACCTCCTCGACCGTAGCCAGGCGTTTGATGATCGAGCTTGAACGGTGCTCGGCGATAAAGCTTGCTTCCAGCTGTTCGGCGGGCACACCTTGCTCTTCGGCCATCTGACTGAAGAATCCACCCACCCCCTCGGAACGGGTCGGCCCCGGCAGCACCGCGTTGACGGTGACGCCGGTACCGGCCAGGGTTTCCGCAAGCCCGCGGGACACGGCCAGCAAGGCGGTCTTGGTGGTGCCGTAGTGGACCATCTCGGTGGGGATCTGCAACGCCGATTCACTCGACAGGAACAACACCCGGCCCCACTCACGCTCGGCCATGGCCGGTGCATAGTGACGTGACAGGCGCACCGCGCTCATCACGTTGACCTCGAAGAAATGCCGCCAGTCGTCGTCAGTGATATCAAAAAAGCCCTTGGGTTCGAAGATCCCCAGGTTGTTGACCAGAATGTCGGTGTCCGGGACTTTGGCGAACAGCGCCTCGGCGCCCTCGGCGGTACCCAGATCGGCAGTCACTCCCGTTACCCGGGCGCCCGGCAGTTTGCGCTGGATCTGTTCGATGGCGCGGGTCACCCGTGCCTTGCTGCGCCCGTTGATCACCACCTCAGCGCCCGCCTCGGCCAGCCCGAAGGCAATGGCAAAACCGATACCGGCGGTTGAGCCGCTGACGATCGCACGTTTGCCGTGCAAGGAAATATTCATACCTGCGTCCTTATATGGATGAAATGTGAACCCACAAACGACACACCGCCAACAGCACGGAGCACTGTTGGCGGCGGCCTCATGGTTATTCGACCGCTGCCCTCACGGGAGTTCAGCAGTGGCCTGGAGCGAAGGTGCAAAGGACTGCCAACCACCGCCCAGTGATTTGTACAGGTCGACCATGGCCAGCGAGGTCGCCGCCGAGCTTTCGACCCATTGTTCCTGGTTGGCCAGCAGCGTGCCTTGCACGGTCAACACGTTGAGAAAGTCGACCGCACCTTCCACGTACTGGCGCTGTGCGGTTTCCAGGGCCACCCGGCTCTGGCGCACCGCTTCGTCGAGCAAGTCACGGCGCAACTGACTGGCGTTGTACAAGCGCAGCACATCATCGATTTCATGCCAGGCACGCAGTACCACTTGCTGGTACTGCAGCGCGGCTTCCTGTTGTTGGGCCTCGCGCAACTTGAGCACGCCCTTGAGGCGCCCACCTTCGAAAATCGGCAGGTTCAACTGCGGCCCGATGGCAAAGCGGCGCGAATCCCAGTTACCAAAATCGGACAGTTGCAGCGACTGAAAGCCGGCACTGCCAGACAGGCGAATGCTCGGGTAGAAGTTGGCCTTGGCCACACCGATGCTGGCAGTGGCCAGATGCAACTGGGCCTGTGCCTGGCGGATGTCCGGGCGGCGCTCAGCCAGCTCCGACGGCAAGCCCATGGCAAAGCGCTGCACGGTGCGCGGCAACTCCACCGGTTTGAGCAACTCGTTCTGCAGGCTGCGCGGCGGCTCGGCCAGCAACAGGCTCAAGGCGTTGATCAACTGTGCCTGACGATCTTCAAGCGCCGGCAGGCGTGCCTGGATCGATGCTTCCTGGGCCGCGGCCTGAGCGACATCAAGGTTGGTCGCCACACCGTCGTTCAGGCGCATCTGCGACAGACGCAAGCTGTGCCGGGAGACATCGAGGTTTTCCCGGACCACGGCGAGGGTGCTTTGTACGGCGCGTAACTGGATGTAGTCCCGGGCGGTTTCGGCGAGCAAGGACAGCAGCACCGCCTGCCGGTCGTTTTCGGCCACCTCGACACTGGCGTCGGCCGCTTCTACTTCACGGCGCACGCGCCCCCACAGGTCCAGCTCCCAAGAGGCGGTAAAGTCGCCGTTCCACAGGTTGAAGGCCGACTTGCCGCGTTTGCCGGACGGGTCGTTGAGCCCTTCGGCACTGTTGCGGGCACGGCTGTAGCCGGCATCCAGATCGACTGCCGGGTACTGGTCAGACGCGATGCTCATGCGCACCGCGCGGCTCTGCATCAGCCTCGAAGTGGCGATCTGTAGGTCAAGATTGCGTTCTACCGCACGCTGGATCAGCGCCGACAATTGCGGGTCATTGAAGGTTTGCCACCACTGCGCCTCCAGCGGTGCCTGTTGTGGCTGGCTGGGCGCCGGCTGCTCCTGCAGGCGCGGCCAAGCTTCAGGCGCGGTGTTTTTCGGCGCCTCGAAATCCGGGCCAACGGTACAGGCGCTCAAGGCCAGCGTCGCGCCGAGCATGAGGGGGGTAACGGTGTGTGCAAGTTTCATCGAACACTGACCTCATTACCCGCCTCGGCCTTGGCCTTGCTCAGGGTATCGATCCTGGCCACCACCGACATGCCGACACGCAGGCGCTCAAGCAGGGGCTGGTCAGCATCGAAGACAATCTTCACCGGAATGCGTTGCACCACCTTGGTGAAGTTGCCGGTGGCGTTGTCCGGTTTGACCGCCGCAAAGGTCAGGCCCGTGGCCGGCGCCACGCTCTGTACATGACCACGCAGGCGCTCACCGGCAAAGGTATCGACGCTCACTTCCACCACTTGCCCAGGCTGCACGTTGGTCAACTGGGTTTCCTGGAAATTGCCGATCACATAGGCGCGGTCCAAAGGTACCACCGAGAGCATTCGCGCCCCCGGGTTGACGTAGGCGCCCACACGCACTGCGCGTTCGCCGACCATGCCGTCGATGGGGGCGACGATGGTGGTGTAGGACAGGTCCAGGCGCGCGCGATCGAGCGCCGCCTCCGCATGCTTGAGGCCACCTCGGGCGGCCTCGACCTGGGCGGTGAGGATATCGATCTGCTTGCGCGCCGCCGCCAGTGCCGCACTGGAGTTGGCCAGCCGCGCCCGCGCCTGGTCGACCCGGCTACGCGCCTGCTGGGCGTTCTGCACGGTGCCTGCGCCCTGTTCGGCGAGGCGGCTGTGGCGCGTCAGTTCATGGTTGGCAAAGGCAAGTTCGGCTTCATCGGCCGAGACGGTCGCCTGCGCCTGGGAGATCAGCGAGGCCTGGCGCTCAAGGGTTGCCTTGGCGTTTTGCGCCTGCGCCCGGGACATCAGCAACTGCGCTTCGGCCGCTGCCAGCGCCGCCTGGAAATCACGATCATCGATCAAGGCCAGCGTCTGCCCGGCCTTGACCCGCTGGTTATCTTCGACCAGCACCTGCGTGATGAAGCCTGCCACTTTGGGCGCGACCACGGTGTAGTCGGCCGAGACATAGGCATCGTTGGTCGATTGCACGCCGCCGGCGCCGAACACGGACGACAGGGCGCCATAGGCGACGCCGCCAACGACCAGCAGCGCCGCTGCAATCAAGCCCAGCTTGTGATTTTTACTTAAGGTCATTACGTCTTTCTCTCTTGGCAAGATCGCTATGCCACCGCACGAGGTGGATAGATCCGGGTGGGCACGAAGGGAATCAGGAAAATCAGGGCCACGGCCAGCATGGCCATACACAGGTAGAGGTCGGCCGAAGTCAGCACCACCGCCTGCTCATGAATGCGCTTGGCCAGGCCAGGCGCGCTGGCATCGGCCAAGGGCGAGTTGCCCAGGTTGTCCACCAGCATGTTCGAGTGAAAATGCCGGCGTACCGTGGTCAGCGCCTCGATCACGCCGGCAGCGACTACCGACGCCAGGCCCTTGACGGTGTTGAACCAGGCCGAGGCGAACGGGCCGTCTTGCGGCGTCATGCCACCGGTGGCAAGCATCAGCAGCGGGATCACCGCCATTGGCTGACCGAAGATCTGGAACAGCTGCAGCACGTAGAAGTTGTCGCGAATCCACTGCGAGGTGATCATCGTGCCGCCAAAGCACGACACCGCCAGCATCCCCAGGCCAATGGCCAGAACCCAGCGGCAGTCCACCGCGCGGATGTTGCACAGCGCAGCGGTCAGCGGCAGGGCGAGCAATTGCGGCAAGGCCACCAGCAGCATCACCGGGCCGGTCTGCACCGGCCGGTAGCCCTGGATCTGGGCGAGGAAGCTGGACGGGATGATGATCACCGCCGACAGCACCACCAGCACGCCACCCAGGGTAATCAGGGCGTGGGTGAGGTTACGGTTGCTGAGCATCTGCAACTTGAAGAACGGCAGCGGATGCGACCATTCGTTGATCATGAACAACACCAGCAGCGCCAGGCCTCCGCCCAGCAGCCAGCAGATCAGCGGCGAGTTGAACCAGCCCATGCGATCGCCCTGGCTCAGCCCGATGACGATCGAGCAAATGGCCGGCAAGCCCAGCAACAGGCCACGCCAGTCAAACTGCTTGAAGCGCTCCAGGCGCAGCGGGTCCTGTGGCAGGCCCCAGGCCACGCAGGCCATGGCCAGCAGCGAAGGTACGATGATCTGCCAGAACGCCCACTGCCAGCCGAAAAACTCGGTCCATAAACCGGCCAGCGGCAGGCCCAGGCTCGGCCCGAAAGTGGCGGTCAGGGCATAGCCGGCCAAGCCATAGAGCTTGATCCCGGGGGGCAGAAAGCGCAGCGCCACGCTCATCAGCATCGGTGGCAAGGCACCGCCGGCAAAGCCCTGCAACGTGCGCAACACCATCAGGGTTTCCTGGTTGGGCGCGAACGGACAGAGCAATCCGAGCAGGGCGAAGGCGCCGATGGCGCTGAGGGTGAAGCGGCGCAGGGAAAAGGTCACCGAGCACCAGGGGGCAAAGGCCATGGCCGACACCGAGGTCGCCGAGTACAGAGCGACCAGCCACGAACCTTCGTCGGAGCCGATGTGCATGCCGCCACGAATGTCGGCCAGGGCCATTTTCGTGACCATTTCATTGAGGCCGGCGCACAGCACCGCCAGTAGCACGCCGAGCAGGCCAATGACGATGCGCGGGCCGAACGCTGCGGGCGCAGCAGGCTTGGCCGGGGCAGGTGTCGGCGCAGGGGCCAGCACCGCCGCACCCGGCGTCGCCAGGGCCTCCAGCGAACTCATGGCCTGCCCCCTGGAACAGGCGCTGAGGCTCGGTAAAACAGGGACAGGCACATGGCTTCATGACTCCGGGTAGTTGAGGTACCCGGCAAGTCTATGGAGGCCGATTACTGACGAAAACTGACATATTCGCAGTTTTATGCTGCGCGGCACGCAACTATCAAATCAGGGGTATATAAGTGGCAAAAAGCGTCAATCTTGACGATAACACTCAGGCTTTGCTGCAACACTCCTTGAGCGTCTGGCGTAACCAGCGGTGCGCGGGATCATTGTCATAACGCGGGTGCCAGGCTTGCATGATGGTCACTGACTCCAGCGCCATCGGGATGCGAAACGAACGCAGCGGCAGCCCCAGCCGCGCGACGCTGAGCAACACGTGCTGAGGCAATGGCAGCAGCAGGTCGGAATCGGGCAGGGAGAACATCGCCGAGTGGAAGCTTGGGGTAATCAATGCCACCCGCCGGCTCAGGCCCATCCCGGCCAGCGCCGTGTCGATCGGCCCGGTGGCGCGACCGCGACGCGATACACTGATCTGCTCGTAGCCGGCAAAGCGTTCAGGGGTGATCTCATCATTGAAGATCGGATGGTCGACCCGGGCCAGGCCGACGAAGGTAGTGGCAAACAGGCTTTGCACCTTGATCTCCGGGCCGAGATTGCGGGTAGCGCTGATGTACAGGTCCAGGCGCCCGTCACGCAGGCTGTCGTCTTCATCACCGCCCTCGCCTTCGGGAACGAAGCGCAGCACCGTACGCGGCGCCTGCTGGCGCATGGTTTCGAGCAAGGGCGCGGCGAATGGAGCGATGAACACGTCGTTGGCGCGCAGGTTGAACGAGCGCTCCAGGGTCAGCAGATCGACCTCGTCACTGGAGCTGAACACCTGGCCCGCCTGCTCGACCACGCTACGCACCTGGCTGCGCAGGGCCATGGCCTTGGGCGTGGGTACCAGGCCACGACCGGCGCGGACCAGAATGGGGTCACCGACCGCGTGGCGAATGCGTGTCAGCGTGCGGCTCATGGCCGCCGGGCTCAGGTTCATGCGGCGGGCGGCACCGACCACACTGCCCTCATCGAGCAGCGCATCCAAGGCGACCAGCAAGTTCATATCTGGAAAGTGCATGCTAAGCATCCATTCAAGTATTTCAGTGAATCCGCTGCAATCTTACCAGTTTCTGCGGGTTTTCCGGTCCTTGCATACCACGCAACTAGTCATTGCGTCGTGCACCATTTACCCCGCCGCACGGTTTTTCAAGAATGCCTGCTCTTTGTATTAAGGATAGGCCCCGCCACCATGTATAGCTCGGTATTGATCGCGATCGACGGCTCGCCTCGCAGCCACGGCATCCTCGAAACCGTTGGCCAGTTCTGCGACCCGGCACGCCATCAGTTGCATGTGCTGCTGGCGGTCGACAGTGCCTATGCCCTGGCCGAGGACCATGGCCGCATCAGTGCCTTCGACCAAAGCGAATACCCGGCCGCCAGCCATGAACAGCAACTGGCCGACATGACCATGCAGCAGGCGCTGGAACACCTGCGCAGTCGTGGCTTCCAGACCGAAGGCAACCTGGTCAACGGTGACCCGGTGTCGACCATCGTTGCCGAGTCCCGGCGCCTGGACTGCGACCTGATCGTCATGGGCCACCGCCACCTGTCGCGGCTGGACCGCATGTTCGACCCCTCGATCAGCAGCAAGGTCATCGACAAGGCCGGCTGCCCGGTGCTGGTCGACGCCCGCCACGCCTGAGCGCTTTTACTGTTCCCCCGATTCCTTGAGCGAGATGCCACCGATGAAATTCGATTACCTGCAACTGGAACAGATCGGCGCCGTTGCCCTGATCCGCCTCAACCGCCCCGAAGTGCTCAACTCGCTGTGCTGCGAACTGGCGGCGGAACTGGCCGGTGTACTCGACCGCCTTGAGCAGGACCCTGGCGTGCGCGCCGTGGTGTTGACTGGCGGCGACAAAGTGTTCGCCGCCGGTGCCGACATCAAGGCCATGCGTGAGCGTAGCTACATGGATGTCTACACCAGCGATTTCGTGACTGTGAACTGGGAGCGCATGGCCAGCTTTCGCAAACCGAGCATCGCCGCGGTGGCCGGCTACGCGCTGGGCGGCGGCTGCGAACTGGCGTTGATGTGCGACATGATCATCGCCGCCGACAGCGCCCGCTTCGGCCAACCGGAAATCAAGCTCGGCACCATCCCTGGCGCCGGTGGCAGCCAGCGCCTGGCGCACTCGATCGGCAAGGCCAAGACCATGGACCTGGTGCTCACCGGGCGCACCATGGACGCCGAAGAAGCCGAACGTTGTGGCCTGGTCAGCCGCCGGGTCAGCGATCAGGCCCTGCTGGACGAAGCCCTGCAGACCGCAGCGCGGATTGCCAGCTACTCAGGGCCGGTCAGCATGATGGCCAAGGAAGCGGTCAACCGCGCTTTCGAGACTACCTTGAGCGAAGGCGTGCGCCAGGAACGGCGCCTGTTCCACTCCACCTTCGCCATCGAGGACCAGAAGGAAGGCATGGCGGCGTTTGCCGAAAAACGCGCACCGCAGTTCATGCACCGCTGAAATAGAGCCGGCCCGCCCCTGGATCCTGTAGGAGCGGCGGTGCGGCGACCCGACTTGCCCCGCGATGAGCATAGGTATCTACACATCTCTAGCGAGTCAGCCTATTGGCTCTTGATAGGCGTGCTTATCCAGTTGATGTGGCGACGCTGCCGGCCCCTTCCGCCCTTACGGCGGCTCACTTTTTTCTTGGGTGGAAAAAGTAAGCATGGGCCTGTCCCGTGATAAC
>NZ_JAMDGZ010000058.1 GCF_028656935.1 Pseudomonas rubra | reverse complement strand
GAAGGTGAGTTCGCCGGACGCTTACTATTATCCGGCAAACCTTTGGATCGTAAGTCGTTTTCGTGGATGTAGGCTTATACCCACCAATCAATTCATCCTTAGTATTGACTTTAGGTAGCTGATAGCGGTATTCAACAAGACTTGGAAAACGGACATCCGTGATTTTGTTGGAGATTTTTGCACCGGTAATTTCAACCGACGCTAGGAAGGCATCGCTGTCGCGAGCACCAGAAATCGTTCCCGCCTTACTATTTCGCACGCCAATCTTGCACCATCAGATCACTGAAACTGGAGATACACCGAGTTTTGTGGTCAGAACATAAGATTCTAACCCATTTGAATCAGGAACAATCACCAAGGACCCTACACTCCCAAAATCAAGCACCAATAATCCTCCCACCTTAAAGACAGCACTCTCCACCTTACTATTTAAATAATCAAAAGACAGTACACCTGTAGCGACTTCCTCACCGTGTCCCCATCGCTCACTGCCTTTGTTATCGCACTTAAATGGATACTGAATTAATACAGTCACTCCATTTCCGAAAATCAGAATCTGCGAGCCTACGCCAATAGTCACACCGGCCAGCACTGCCGACCTTAATTCTGCCAAATCCGTTTCATTAATAATTCTGTCCTCTTACCGCTTAGGCAGTACGGTATTGGGTGACAGTAGTACATGCGTATCTCCCCTTGTACCCGTCCTCAGGGGTTACCTCTGAACCTTTCTAAACCAGAGGCTCCCCTGCTATTCCAGCTCCTTTTGCACCAAAAGCTCAACCCGTTGACTGGAGCTAGATCCAGCAATAGTTATTCAACTATATAAGTAGTGAATTTGTTTGTTTCTTCCTCTAAGTGCAGCCGCCTGCATTTCGGGCACCAATACACCGTAATAGCCTTTTCATCAAGAGTTTCATACAACTGATTAGACGACAGTTTTTCCTCACTATCTAGTCGGTCCCCCAGATTCTCTATCGTTGATTCAGGAACTAGAGACAACTCATAGCCTGACCATCCTTGCGAAAGGTTCATAACGTAGCCGCAGGCACACCTATACTTTGACATAATTAACCTCCTCCAGCAGGTCGATCAAACCGAACCAATGATCCATCAGGCTTCTGGAAGAATATAGTTTTTATACTCTGCGCGTTGGCCTTCCCCCACATGCGAGCAGCAATGGACGACATGTCAGTGCTTGGCAGGTCCGCCTGCACCAGAACCCCGCCGGCTTGATTCGACTTCTTCTCGATCGCTCGAACTACCTTTGTCGGATCAAGATTCTGCGGCGTGTACACATCAATGGAACCGAGTCCCTCAACATGCAAGTCCGCAGTTCGCTGCCCTTGAATACCTTTAGCTGACGCTGTGGTTTGGTGCGTAACATCGTACCCAAGACCTGATAATCCTTGTCCTGCGCGCACTTCGTTTGCGTCAGGTATTGCACCGGGCTCAATCTTAACCCTCCCTGCTGTTCCAGTCGCTTTTGGCCCCTTAACCGGACCAGTTTCAACCTTACTAACCGACGGCTTCTTGCCACCCTCAACAACACCATGCCCTTTGCGTCCAGGGATACCTCCAGCCAGTATACTTGCTACCAGCTCTCCGCCACCGATCAGATATCGATCATGCTCAGCGTTCAGGTCAAGCGTTTCCTTGCCTTCCATCCGTTCGGCAATCGCTTTCCCCAGCCGCTCCTGTATCTCGCCCAGCCTTGCCTGCAACTCCTCCGCCAGTGACGTCTGCTCCAGCGCACCGAATACCACCGCTTGCGCGACACCTTTGGGCCCTTGAGAAAGCGCCAGCACGACTCTAACCGCTTGGGCTTTTTCCTGATTCTTTGTGATGTAGTCGTTGATTGCCGACGTATAGCGCAGGGTTTTCTGCAGATGGTTCAGTTCAGCCTTACGCCGTGCCTTCGACTCCTCCCCCTTGATGAAAAGTGGGTCCAAATGCACAGCATTGGGATTTTCATAGCCGGGAAGCTCGGATCCGTTAGGCAGGGAATTCTGCACCTCCCGCAACTCGGTTTCCGACAATGTCCAGAAGTCGCTAAGTTGTTTCAGCACACGCTCCTGGAACGCGGCATCTCCCATCATCTTCATGGCATCTGAACGACTCATGCCCGAGATAAGCAGAGCCTCCAGGGTATTCTCCGCCAGGTCCCTGCCGCCGATTTGCGCCGCTCCGCCCGCGATCTCACGGCCCAGCACTCGCTCCATGCGGTTGATAACCACATTGACCCCTTTGCTTGCCTCCTCATAGTTGGCCAGGGCGGTCTTGTCGTAGTCGAACAGCGAGTCGGACCATTGCTTGATGGTTTCATCCGCCTTGTATACCGCCTCGGCCGACGATCCCGTGACATACAGGTCCGTACGCGACTCTTCATCGCGCGTGATCTCGTAGGCCTTGTCGACATCGCGGTTCAGCCCCGCAGTAGAGTCGGCAGCGGACTCGCCATCCTTGCGCACCACGATCTGGCCATCACCGACGGTGGCACGGACGATCTGCTCGCGGTCCTTGTCGTACTCCCAGCCGCTGACGCTCCAGCTGGTCTTGCCGTCTTCACCCCGGCCGCCCTTGCCCACCTGGGTGCTGTCCTGGGTGGTGCTGCCCTTGCCGGCGCTGTAGCTGCCGCCAACGTTCAGGTAGTAACCGTGCTCCTTGTCCTTGCCAGCGATATCGCTAAAACCCAGGGTGCCGGTATCGAGCTTGAGGTTGCCGTTGTCGGCAGCAATCAGCGCACCATCGAGCTGGGTGTGGTTCTCGGTGCGGATATCGACCTTGTTCTTGCCAGTGATGCGCGTCTGTTCTTCGACCCAGTCGGTCTTGCCGGTGGTCTGGCCATAGCCGGCCGAACCGCTGACACCGGCCCCCGGGCCGAAGGTTGCGGTGACGCTGATGTCGAACTCTTTGCCCTTGACCTCACCGGTGTTGGCCACCGACGACACGTTCAGGTCGCCGCCGACACGCCCGGTCACCTCGTCGCCACGCAGGTTGGCACCGGCGATGGTGGTGTCTTTGCCACTGGTGAAGTTCAGGCGATCGCCGGCATACAGGTAGGCGTCCTGCTGACGCTCGGCGTCACGGTCAAGGTTGCCCTTGCCCATGCTGACGCTGACATAGATGCCCAGGCCTTCGGAGCCTACGGTCACACCGACTTCGCCACCACCGTTATGGCGGCTGCTGTCGCTGCTGCTGTCGTTCTGCGCCGAACGAATGTTCAGGTCGTTAACGGCAGCAAGGTCGATGTCACGACCGGCCTGGACCTGGGTGCCGGTGATGTTCAGGTCATTTCCGGCATCGAGCTTGATGTCGCGCCCCGCTTGCAGTTGGCTCGGCGTCGACGTGCCCTGGGTACCGTCCTCGAGGGCCTCACCATAGCTGCCACCAACACCGACCTTGAAGCCGCCGCTGGTACCCCCGTGCAGCCCGGCCCAGGCCTCGCGCTGGCTGCTGTCGTGGCTGACGCTGCCTTTGGCCACATCCAGGTTGATATCGCGGCCCTGGACGACAATGTCGCGGCCGGCCTGCAGTTGCCCGCCCTTGACCGTGACATCATTGCCAGCCTTGAAGTTGATGTCGTTGCCAGCATTGAGCGTCGAGGCGCGATTCGACTCTTCGACCTGCTCCCGATGACTGCGCTGGATGCTGTCGCCCATCTTGCCGTCGCCAGTCGGCCCGGCCAGGAACTCTCCGACCGAATCGACCGCGCGCAACGTACTCGACCCTTTGCTGACGCCATTCTCGCCCTTACCGGCACCACTGATGGCGTCCTTGGTTTTGCCGAAGTTGTGGTTGAGGGTGGCGGTTGCACCATGGGTCGAGTGCTCGCGCATCTGCTCGAGGGTGCGGGTTTCGCGGGCGGCATCGACGTTGATATCGCGCCCGGCATTGAAGTTGATGTCGTTGTCAGCCAGCAGGTCGGAGCCGCTCTGGTTGATGTCGCGCTTGGCATTGATGTCCAGGTCGTTGCCGGCCTTGATCTGGCTGGCGGAAGCGAGTTGCTGATCCAGGCGGTCCTTGGTCTTGAGCCGCTCGGCGCCGACGAACATGCTCACACCGTTGTCATCACCGGAAACCCCCATGCCCGCGCGCTTTTCCTTGGACCAGTTGGTTTCGCTCTGCTCGCTCTGCGCCGCAACCACGTTAACGTCACGCCCGGCATTCAAACTGACATTGCGCCCGGCACTGATGCCGCTGCCTTCAACGTTGATGTCACGCTCGGCCTGCAGGGCCGCATCACGCTCGGCGGTCACCTGGCTGCCGACGCTGGTGCTGCTTTGCGCCTGGCGCCCCGATTCCTTGGCCGAGGCCACCGAGACAAAGCCGCCAGAGGTCGACAGGCCGGTTTTCTTCTTGTACTCCTCGCTACGGCTGTAAGCCTCGTCATTGGCCGAGACCAGGTTGATGTCGCCATTCTTGTCGATCAGCCCGGCACGCAACTCGACATCGTTGCCAGCCTTGGTTTCGCTGGCGCGCACGCGCACGTCGCTGCCTGCGGCTACGACCACGTCGTGGCCTGCTTCAAGCACGCTGGCAACCTGGGTGGCGCTGGTTTGCAACTGGCTCTTGCCACTCTTGGACAAGCCGAGGAAACCCGACTTGGTTTTCTTGCTGTACTCGCCGTGCTCTTCGATCCCCGAAAGCACCGCGACATCACCGGTGGCACCAAGCAGCAGGTCGTTGCCAGCCTTGAGCTGGCTGCCGATGACGCTGACGTCCCGACCACCGTCCAGGCCGACGCCACCGCTAGCGGTCTTGCTGGCGTTGACGCTCAGGTCATGCCCGGCTTCGATCACCGAGGCAACGTTGGTGCTGTGGTAGCTCTCTTGTTGCTTGCTACTGCTGCGACCGAAGGAGCCTTTGCTTTTCTTCAAGTAGAACGACGCGCTCTCATCCTTGGCCGAAGCGATGCTCAGATCACGCCCGGCATCAAGATCGACATCCGCACCGCCCTTGACCCGGCTGGCGATGATGTCCATGTCGTTGCCGGCACTCAGGGCAATATTGCCGCCCGCATTGACCGTGGTGGAAACCTGGTTGATGCGGTCTTCCTGGGCGGTGACTTTTTTGCTTTTGCTGTAGAAGTGCTGCTCATTGGCTGCCGAGCTCAGGCTCAGGTCACCGGTGGCGGCCATGGCGATGTCGCGCTTGGCATCGATCTGGCTGGCAATGGCGCTGATATCGCGGCCGCTACTGAGGCTCAGGTCGCGGCCGGCTTCAAGGCTGGAGCCGTACTGGGTGATGCGCTGGTCTTTGAAGTGTGTGCCACGCGTGCTGCCCGACACCTGCTCCACCGAGGCAAGATTGATATCGCGCCCGGCCTTGATGCGGGTGTCTGCGCCGCTCTGGATCACCCCGCCCAGGTTGCTGACATCACGTCCGCTCTGCAGGCTCAGGTTATTGGCGGCCTCAATGCGGGCGGCGCTGTCGATAAAGTCGCGGCGCTCGCTGTAGCTGCCACTGGCCGTCTGGAAGCTGCTGACGCTGCGCTCGTTGATGACATCGCCATCGATGGCCCTGAGGCTGACGTCGCGACCGGCGATAATGCCGCCAGCTTTGTTCACCAGGTTATTGCCCGCCAACAGATCGAGCCGGTTACCGGCTTGCACCAGGCCGCTGTTGACCAGGTTGTTGCCGGCCTGGGCCGACAGGTTATTGCTGGCGCGCAAAGTGCCGACGTTGTCCAGGTTGTGCCCGGCGATCAGGTTGAGGTTGTTACCGGCAATCAAGGCACCGTTGGGCGCCAGCCGATTGTTCGAGTGGGCCAGGTACAGCACGGGCACCAGCACCTGTTCGCCCTTCACCTCGGCGCGTTCCATCCAGACGATGTCGTGGGTCAAGGCCGCGACCTGTTCGGCGCTCAGGCTGACGCCCAGGGTCAGGTCGAGCTTTTGCTTGCTCTGGATGGCGTTGTCCATCAGGTACTTGAACAACTGCTCGTCACTGGTCTGCCCCGCTAGCAGGCGCTCACCGGTACGCGCTACCACCGCTTGCTGGATCAGCCGCTGCTCGTAGTAACCATCGCCCAGGCGTTTCCAACTCTCGTCGGGGTTGTAGCCAAGGTTGGCCAGCAGGTAGTCCGAGCTCATGAACTGCTTGAGGTCGGTGAGCGCCGGGTTGGTTTCGATCAGGTACTTGTGCGGCTGCGACCGGGTGGTGTTATCCGGCAGGCCTTGCACGCGATTGACGACCTGTTCAGCCGCCGGGGTTATCTGCTCGACGACCGCCAGGGGCTGAGTGATGACTGGCGCCAGTCGCTCAGCCGTGCTCGCTTCTTCAGCCTCGACGGGCGTCGCGTCAGGAAGCTTGATTGACGTTTGTCCATCGCGCGGCACAGGGGCGAATGGAGAAACCAGCGAAGGCGACGGCGCATTCACTGCCACCAGGGCATCACGTTCGGCGGGGGTCAGGCCAGGCACATCAAGATCGAGCTGGACCGCTTTGTCTGCCAAGCCAGATACGCCGTTGCTCAGGTCCAGGCCGCTGACGGTATTGCCCTGGGTGACTTCGCCAATGACGGTACGACCCGAGTGCCACACGCCGGTATCGGCTTGCGCACCATCTGCGCTATTGATAGCTCGGGCACTGGCGTCAATGTCAGTTGCCTTGCGGGCTGTCACTGATACCTGTTGGGTGCCGGCGGTTATCTGCGCAGCATTCGCAGCTTCGATGCTACGGCTGTGGATTTGCGCAAGGGTCTGTTGACGCTGGGTGTTGCTGATAGCGGCAGTACCCATGCTCCAGCTCTGTGGCGCCGGGCTGGCCGTGGTGCTGCTGGTTTCACCGCTCAGACGGAAAAGACCGTTTTGCCCTGCGGGCAGGCTGAAGCCTGGCAGGCTCAGCGGGTTGATCTGCTGCTGGGCCAGATTGGGCGGCAGCTGTGCGTTCAGCACGATCACCGGGGCCTTGTTGGCGCCAACCTGGGTGTCCAGTGAGCGATCATCCACCGCCAAGGCGGTCTTGAGCACACTGATGTTACTGATGTCGTTACTGGCAGTGAGTTGCGCGTTGCCACCGGCCTGGATAATGGCCGGCGCCACCGACGCGCCGTTGCCCTGGACCACCAGCGGCTGGTTGATGCCAGGGAAAAGCGACGGGTTCAGCTGGGTCATCAAGGTGGCGAAAGCCGCTTCATCCACCGGCGCCCCCGCAGGGCTCGCCCGGTTGAAGTTCTGTACAGCCTGGGCCAGTTGGTTGTACTGATTGCGGTAGATTTTATAGGTGCCATCGTAGCGCCGACTCTCGGTTCCGGAGCCACCGGTGGCGCCCTGGTTGACGATGTTCTCGCCACGAATCGCCAGGTCGTTGGCGGCTGACACCACGCTGTAGCGGTTGGTGAAGTTCTGGCTGGCAATCTCCAGGTTGCCACCGGCACCGAGGGTGGCAGAAGGCGAGTTCAGCTCGATCACACTCTCGACGGTGCGATTCATGGTGATGGACGGTAGTTTTTTACTCCAATTACCGCTGCAGTGCTGTATGCAGGCGAGGCCGACAGCCACGTTCGTCAACTTCTGGTTGAGCTTGAACTTCTCCCGCTCATTGACCACTTCATTGGCCGAGATCCTGAGGTCGCCCCCACTCTGCATGCTGCCGGAAACGTTTCTCACGCTCTGGGCAAAGGTGGCCTGGGTAAAACCTGCCACGGTCAGATTGCCGAGGCTGTAGACCTCGCCGTACTCGTTCGTGAGGCTGTTCAGGTTGTAGGTCGAGTCCTCGCCGCTGAACATAAAACCACGGATGTTGGCATCCGCCGGATCACGGCCATTGAACAGACTTTGCGTGGTGAGTTCGACATTCCCCGCAGCGCCCAGGGTGCCGGTGTTCTGCACGCTGCCTGCGGCAACGTGCAGATCAGCGGCGGAAGTCAGGCGGCCGTGGTTGGCAAGCAGTCCTGCAACATCGATCGAGGTGTTGCCGCCCCCGGCCAGGCTACCGGCGGCCGCCAGGTTCAACTGCGCGGCGTTCAGCTCGAAGTTGCCGACACTGCTGGCACGACCGCCACCGCTATAGCTGCCAGCAAGGTTCAACGCAAGGCTGCCATCACTGGCGATCAGGCCGTCGTTGTTCCAGTTGCCACCGTTGCCCACCAGGCTGTCGGAGGCCAACAACTGGCCGCCCGCTACCTGGTTGAGGGTGTTGACGTTGACCGTCAGCCGTCCAGCCTGGATCACACTGCTGTTGGTCCAGTTGTCAGCGCTCAGGGTCAGGCCACCACGGGTGACCAGGTTGCCACCCGCTCGCGTCAGGTTGGCGGTGCTGATGTCGAAGGTGCCGCGGCCAGCATGCAGCACATTGCCGCCGCTGTTCTGGAAGTCGCTGGCGTTGAGGGTCAGGTCGCTGTTGGCAGTTTCAAGCACACCGCCACGGTTATCCAGCAAGCCGCCAATCTCGAATTCACTCTTGCCGCTGCGACCCAGGGCGCGCAATTGGCCTTGCTGGTTGATCAGCCTGGCCGCGTGCACGCTCAAGGTGCTGTCGCTTTCGATAATGCCTTGCTGGTTGTTCAGCTCACCGCTCAGCTTGAACTCGACCAGGTTGCCAGCGATCTGGCCACCCGCGTTGCCACCGTTGATCAGGTCATGCCCGCTCACCTTTACCGCGCCTTGGCTGTACAGGCCGCCATTGCGGTTGTCGAAGGTACCGGCGGTGACGTTGAGTTCACCGTTCTGGGCAGCGATACGCCCACCGTTGTTGCCAACGCTGGTGCTGTTCAACTGCACGCGCTGGGCCTGAAGGGTGCCACCCTGGCGGTTGTCCAGGTCATAACCGTTGCGCAGCACGCCCAGGGTACGCACTTGCAGGGCGCCAGCGAGGCTGGCCAGGGTGCCGGCACGGTTGTCGATGCTGCCGGCCTTGAGCTCGGCATCAGCGTTCTGGGCAATGATCCTGCCGCCCTGGTTGTCTAGATCCGCCGCGACATCAATGTCCAGGCCGGCTTTGCTCTGGACGGTGCCGCCGGCGTTGCCAAGGCGCCCGGCCTTGAGCAGCACGCCGGCATTCTGGCTGTAAATCAACCCGTCGCCACTGTTGAGTACAGCGTCGCGGGCATTGAGGGTAAGCGCGCCGCCGGCAGCGACCGTACCGCGATTGCGGTTGTCCAGGCCGCCCGTGGCCAGGCTCAGCAGCCCTTGGCTGGCCAGTTGGCCACCCTGGTTATCGATCTGGGTGGAACGCTTGAGCATCAACGCGCCAGCACTGGCCAGCTTGCCGTTGGTGTTGCTCAGCTTACCCAGCAGGTCAAGGGTCATGGCGCCATTGCTGACCAGCGTACCGGCACTGTTGTCCAGCTCAGTGCCCTTGAAATCAATGCCCTGCTGGGCCTGGATCAAGCCGCCGGTATTACCCAGGGTCTGTCCTTGAATCTCTGCAGTGGTGCCACTGTCGATCAAGCCGCCTTGCGTATTGTCAAGCCGGCCGGAAACCAGCAGACGTTGGCCTTTGCCGCTGGAAAGGATGCCTTTGGCGCTGTTGTCGAGGTTGCCAGCGGTGACTTTCAGCTCGTTGAGGCTGACCAGCGCACCGCCACCACTGTTGAGCAGGCTGTTATTGACCTGGGCGCCGAGATTGCCGAAGCGGCTGGAGAGCGTGCCGCCGTTGCGGTTGTCCAGCTCGTCTGCGGTGATGCTCAGGCCTTGCCAACCGGACATCAGCCCGCCCTGATTGAGCAGTTGCGCGCCGTTGAGGCTCAGCAGGTCGTTACTGATCAGCTTGCCCTGGTTGTTGTCCAGCGTCCGCCCGCTCAGCTCGACACGCTGGGCGCTGGAGACTTCGCCGCCCTGGTTGTTGAGGTCGCGCATGTGTTGAACGCTCAAGGGGCCTGCGGTGGTAATCAGGCCGCCACGGTTATCCAGGTCGCCAGTGGCCGGCCCGAAGTCGATGGCGATGGCTTTGCCCAGCAACGCCCCCTTGCGGTTGTCCAGTGCAGCACTCTTGAGCGTCAGCGTATCGTTGGCGTAGATCAGGCCGTCGTTCTGGTTGCGCAACAGGCCCTTGGTGCTCAGCAGCAGCTGGCTGCGGCTGGTCAGCGTACCGCCGCTGTTATCCAGCAGGCCTGCCTGGCCATCGATGGACTGGCCGGCGATCATGCCCTTGACGTTGCTCAGGGCCTGGTCGATGCGCAAGGTCAGGGCCTGGTTGCTCAGCAGTTTGCCGCCATCGTTGTGCAGCGTGTCAGCGGCCAGGGTGAAGGCCTGGGCGCTGGAGATTTCACCGCCCTGGTTGTTCACCCCGCTGAGGTTTTTCAGTACCAGCAACGGCGCGTTGATCAGGCCGCCCTGGTTGTTCAACTGTCCCTGGCTGAGGTCCAGGGTCACGGCGCTGGCGCTGAACAGTTTGCCGCCTTGTTGCTCCAGCCTGCTGACCTTTGCCGTCAGCGCTTTGCTGCTGGCGAGCTGGCCGCCGTCCTGGTTGGTCAATTGCCCAGCGGTGATATCAAGGGTATCGCTGCTGCTGACCACACCGCCGTGGCTGTTGTCCATGGTCCCTGTGACGATGTTCTGGGCGGCCTTGCTGCTGAGGGTGCCTTTTTGGCTGTTGTCGAGGCTGGCGCTGTTGACATTCAGGGTGCTGTCAGTGACCAGTTCACCGCCCTGGTTATTCAGCGCCTGCCGCGTGGTCACCTTCAAGGCGCCGGCGCTGGACAGGCTGCCCTGGCTGTTGTCGAGGTTGGCCGCTTGCAGGTGCAACTGGCCTTCGCTGCTGATCAGCCCCTGAAGGTTGAGCGCCTGGCCACTGAGGTCAAGTTCCAGGCCCTTCTGGCTGAACAGGCGCCCGCCGCTGTTGTCCAGGCTGATCCCTGTGAGGCTCATGCCCGACAGTGCAACGAGCAACCCGTTGCTGTGGTTGAGAAGTTTGTCGACGGTAAGGGTCAGCGCCTGTGTGGCAACCACTTGCCCGCCATCGCTGTTGTTCAGTTGCAGCCCCTGCAGACTGACAGCACGCTTGCTGAAGATTTCACCCGCGCGGTTGTCGACATCGGCGACCTTGAGTTGCACCTCTTTGATCGCACCAACCAGACCGTTGTTGCGGTTGTCCAGGGTCGTACCGTCAAGCTCCAGTGCACCCTCGGCAATCAACAACCCGTTCTGGTTGTTGGCCGTTGTCAGCCGTGCCCGCAGGTCACCCTTGCTGGAGATTTGCCCGCTGCTGTTTTCCAGGCTGGCCGCGCTCAAGCGGCTGTTGCCATCCGCAATCAGCGTGCCGGCCTGGTTCTTCAGCGTGCCGTCGATGGTCACGCCCAGCTCGCCACGGCTGCTAAGCATGCCGCCCTGGTTATCCAGGCTGGCGCCACGCACCTGCAAAGACGCCGCAGAAACCAGGCCTTTGACGTTGAGCAGAGCTTGATTGACGCGCAGAGTCAACGCCTGGTTGCTGATGAGTTTGCCGTTGCTGTTGTCCAGGTTGCTGGCGGCCAGGGTGAACGCTTGAGCACTGGAGATCTCGCCGGTCTGGTTGTTGACGCCTTTGAGGTTTTTCAACACCAGCAACGGAGCATTGATCAGGCTTTGTTGGTTGTTCAGTTGACCATTGTTCAGGTCCAGATCCAGGGCCGTTTTACTGACCAGCTCACCGCCCTGCTGAGTCAACCCCGTCACCTGTGCGCTCAAGGCTCCTGCACTGGCGATACGCCCGCCGTTGTTGAGCTGCGTTGCAGTCAAATCAAGGCGGTCGGCACTGTTCAGGCGCCCGCCAAGGGTGTTGTTGAACAGACCTGTGGTGAGCTTCGTTGAGCCTTCACTCTTGAGCAGACCCTGCTCACTGTTGTCGAGCAGGGCGCTGCTCAGGATGAGATTTCCCGCAGCCTCGACAGTGCCGCCCCGGTTGAGCAGTTCCGCAGTGCTGGCGATGTTCAGTGCGCCAGCACTGGACAGGTTGCCATTGCTGTTGTCGATCACCTGTGCGTTTAACTGCAACTGCCCTTCGCTACTGATCTTGCCGCCGGAGTTGGTCAGGCGGCCGTCAAGCCCTGGGGTTGCCGCCAGCTCAATCACCAACGAGCGTGTGCCGGAAAAAGTACCCTGATTGTTATCCAGATGGGCAGCGTTGACTTGCGTCTTCTGGGCAAACACCAGCCCCTTGGCGTTGTTGATAACCTCAGCCACGGCGAGCTCCAGCGCACTGGCAACCAGCAGCTTGCCCGCACTGTTGTCCAGGCGTTTGCCGGTGAACTCGGTGTCACCCTTGCTGGAGATTTCCCCACCGCGATTGTCGACACGCTCGACATTGAGTTTCAGCGCTTTTGTAGCGGCTACCAGGCCGCCATCACGATTGTCGAGCGTGGTTGCACCCAGCGTCAGGTCACCTTCAGCCACCAGCTCGCCGCCCTGCTGATTCAGCACGCCCACAGTCGCATCAAGATCAGCCTGGCTGGCCACACGGCCGTGAGTGTTGGTCAGGGTGTCGGCGTGCAGATGCAGCGGCCCGGTTGCATGGAGCAAGCCGTCCTGGTTATTCAGTTGCTTGCCGCTGAACGTCAGCGCCTGCTTGCTTTTGAGCTCGCCATGACGGTTATCCAACTGGCCGACCTGCAACTGCAGATCGTGACTTGCGTGGACTTTGCCATCGCGGTTGTCCAGCACATCACTGCGCAGCGTCAGCAGGTCTTGCCCGACCAGGCTGCCATCGCGGTTGTCCAGGCTCCCCGCCTGCACATCCATGACCCCCTTGGCCTTCAAACTGCCCTTGGCCTGGTTATCCAGCAAACCGTCAACCTTGACGGTCAAGCTGCCATTAGTGCCCAGGCTACCGCCCAGGCTGTTGTCCAGGCCCGACGCAGCAACGTGGAGGCGCTGATCGGCCCCCAAGGTTCCGTCCTGGTTGCTCAGTGCGCCCTTGATCGTCAGCTCGAGGCTAGCGTCACTCGTAACCTCGCCCTGATGGTTGTGCAAGGTTGCCGCGTTGACCACACTGACGCCCGCCGCAGACACCTCGCCGTTCTGATTGAGCAGATCCGCGCTCAGGCTCAGCGTCAGGTCGGTCGAACTGGTGAGGACACCCGTGTGGTTATCCAGACTCGCCCCGTGCACCTGGAGCCCGGCCGCCGAGATTCGCCCTTTGATGTTTTTCAAGGCGTGCTCGACCGTGAGCGTCAACGCCTGGTCACTGAGCAGCTTGCCGTTGCTGTTATCCAAGCTCTGCGCGGCGACAACAAAAGCCTGCTTGCTGGAAATCTCACCGCTCTGGTTGACCACAGCCCCCAGATTCTTGAACACCAGCGGGCCTGGTGCGTTGATCCGGCCAGTGCTGTTGTTGAGGTACCCGCGATTCATATCCAGCGTCAGGGCGCTGTTGCTGTAGAACTCGCCACCGCCACTTTGATCCAGGCTGCGAATGCTGGCATCGAGTGCTTTGCCACTGGCGATTCGACCGAGCTTGCGGTTGTCCACTTCACCCGCCAACAGGTTCAGGCTGTCGGCACTGGTCAGCCGTCCACTTTGCTGATTGTTCAAGGCGCCCGTAGCGACCCGCACCGCACCGTCGGCGACAACACGTCCCTGACGGTTATCAAGACTGGCGCTGGTCAGGTTCAGGGTATCGGCGCTGAGCAACTCGCCGCCCTGGTTACTGATCACGCCCTGTGCCGACAACACCAGCGGCTTGGCGCTGGACGCCAGGCCATGGTCGTTGTTCAGGCTGACGGCGTGCAGGGTCAGCGCGCCATCACTGCGCAGTGAGCCCTGTTGGTTGTTCAACTGCCCATCCAGCGCGGCATCGCGCGCGGTGGCCGCCTGGAGGGTCATGCTCAGGTTTTGCTTGGCGAAGATGCTGCCCTGATCGCTGTTATCGATGTGCGCGGCATTGAGCGTGACCGACTGCTGGCCGCTGATGATGCCTTTGAGCTGATTGTTCAGCCGGTCCAGGGTCAATTGCAGGTCGGCGTTGGCCAGCAGGCGGCCGCCACTGTTGTCGAGTTGACGACCGGTGAGGTCCAGTTGCGTAACACTGGAAATTTCCCCGGCACGGTTGTCCAGGGCGTCGACGGCAAGGTCCATGGCCTTGCCCGAATTGAGCAGGCCACCTTGCCTGTTGTCCAGGGCAGCAGCGTTGAGCCTCAGCTCGCCGACCGCTGCGATGCGGCCTGTGCGGTTATCTATGCCGCTACCGCTCAGTTGCAAGTTGGCCTTGCTGGTAATACGGCCCTGGGCCTGGTTGTCGAGGCTGCCGGTGGCCAACTGCAGGTCGTCGGTCGCCGCGATCAGGCCTGCCTGGTTGAGCATTTGCCCGGCGATGCGTGCCGTCAGCGCGCCGTCGCTGGTCAGTTTGCCGTCGCTGTTATTGACGCTGGCCGCGGTCAGCGTGAGTTTGTTGCCCGCCGAGAGCTTACCGGCAGTGTTGTTGAGGGCCCCCTCGACACTGAGCGACAGTCCATGGTCGCCCTGGACTACACCGTTGCTGTTGTCCAGTGAGCCGGCAACCAGCGAGGTGTCATCGGCCAGAATCTTGCCGCTGCGGTTATCCAGCTCTGCTTCCACCTTGAGGGTCAGGCGCTGCCCAGCGGTAAGGCTGCCTTCGCCGTTGTTCAGGCTGCCCAGTGCAAGATCCAGCTCCCTGGCCGATACCAGCCCTTTGACGTTGTCCAGTGCATGAGCGATGCGCAGCGTCAGCGCCTGATCGCTCAATACCTTGCCGCTGCGGTTGTGCAGACTCTGCGCGCTCAGCTCGAACGCCCGCACACTGGAGATTTCCCCGCCCTGGTTATCAACCGTGGCAAGGTTGCTCAACAGTAATTGCCCAGGGGAATTGATCAGGCCGCCCTGGTTGTTCAAGTGACCATGATTGAGGTCCAGGCTCAGGTCGGCCTGACTGCTCAGGTGACCTTCGTTACGCTGGTCAAGGCCAGTGATGCTGGCTGTCAGCCCCTTGCCGTCGACTCGCCCACCGTTGCGGTTGTCAAGCAATCCGGCACCCAGGTGCAGGGCGCCGCCCGCGGTCAATTGACCTGCCTGGTTGTTCAGATCGGCGCTGTTGAGCCGCAAGTCTTGCCCGGCAGTAAACAGTCCTGTCTGGTTGAGCAGGTTGCCGGCGATGGTTGCAGTCAGTGCGTCACTGCTGGTCAGCTTGCCGAGGGTGTTATCAAGGCTGGCGGCTGCAAGCTCCAGCGCTTGGCCACTGTGCAAGGCGCCGTTGCGATTGCTGACGGCGCCACTGCTGCTGAGTTTGAGACCCTGGTCAGCCTGGATCAGGCCCTGGGCGTTATCCAGCGACGCCACGTTGAGCTGCATATCTCGCCCAAGGATTTTGCCAATGCGGTTGTCCAGCACACCGTCGGCGTGAAGGTTCAGAGCTTCCCGGGCATGCAGCTCACCGCCGCCATTGTCGACACGGCCAGCATGCACCTGGAGTGACGATGCCTTGATCAAGCCCTTGGTATTGTTCAGCGCACGGAGGACGCTCAGGCTCAAAGCCTGTTCACTCAGGAGCTTGCCGTTGCGGTTGTCCAGGGTGTCGGCGTTGACCTCAAACGCCTGGACGCTGGAAATTTCACCGTTCTGGTTATCGACACTGTTTAGGTTTTTCAGCAACAGCTTGCCTGGCGCATTGATCAAGCCACCGTGGTTGTTCAGGTGGCCGCGGTTGAGATCAAGGCTCAGATTCGCTGCGCTGTAGAGGTGACCATCACCCTGCTGATCGAGGCCGGTGACAGTCGCAGTCAGGTCTTTGCGACTGAAGATGCGTCCACCGCTGCTGTTGTCCAGCAGGCCTGAGGACAATTGCAGGGTGTCTTCGCTACTGACTTGGCCATTGAGCTGATTGTTCAGCTGGCCTGCCTGAATCTGCAGCGCACCTTGACTGGTGAGCTTGCCGGCGCTGTTGATCAGGGTGCCGACGCTGAGCTGGGCTGCGCCATCGGCGGTAACCGTGCCAGCCCGATTGTCCAGCACGCCTGTCACCTTGCTAGTGAGCGTACTGCGGCTGTGAACCTTGCCCTGCTGACCATTGACAAGGCTGGCAACATCCAGTTGCAAGCTGTTGGCGGTGATCAGGCCGGCCCCGTTACTCAACTGCTGGGCAATTTGCAGAGACAGATTCCGATCACTGAGCACGCGGCCCGCATCGTTGTTGAGCGAGGTGGCGAGCACCGCGAAAGACTCGGAGCTCGATAGCTCACCACCGCGGTTATCGACACTGCTGAGGTTTTTCAGCGTCAATTGCCCCGTGGCCTTGATCACTGCGCCTTGGTTGTTCAAGTGCCCCTGGTTGAGGTCCAGGCTCAGATCGGTGTTGCTCAAGAGGCGACCCTTGCCCTCCTGGTCGAGGCTGCCGATCGAGGCATTGAGCGCCTGAGCACTTGCGATCGAACCACCCTGGCGGTTAACGACATTGCCGGCGCTCAGTTTGAGTGTCTGTTCGCTGGCCACAGAACCACCCTGCTGGTTGTTCAGTTGATCTGCCTTGATCTCCAGTGCGCCGCTGGACTCGATGCGCCCCTGATGGTGGTTGGCGAGCGTACCTGCTACCTCAAGCCCCAACGCCCCCTGGCTGGTCAACGCGCCTTTCTGGCTGTTGTCCAGTGAACCGGCGACAAGCTTCAGGTCCTGGCCCGCCGCAATACGCCCGCCCTGGCTGTTGATTGCCTCCGGGGCATTGATACTCAGCGCCGATCCCGCCGAAACCAAGCCTGCCGAGTTATCCAGGCGAGTGACGTTCAAAGCCATGGCATCAAGGCTGGACAGCTCGCCAGCACGGTTGTGCAACTCGCCGAGGGTTGCGCTAAACCCGCCGCTACTGGTAACCAGGCCGCCTTGGGCATTGAGCAACTGCTTGGCAGTGAGCGCCAGGCTACCGGTACTCAACACGCGGCCCTGGTTCTGGTTGTCCAGGGTGCCTGCGCTGATGCTCAAGGCTTGGCTGGCGCTCAGGGTGCCGCCCTGGTTGTTGGTCGCCAGGGTGGTATTGACGGCCAGGTTGCGGCTGGCGACCAGGCTGGCGCCACGGTTGTCGAGCGCGCCGGCGGAGATACTCAGATCGCCCTGGGTGTTGCGACTGTTATCAGCATTTACCCCGGCTTCGATAACGTCCTGGTTGCGTAACTGCCCCCCACTGGAGAGCGTGACGCGCTCTGCGGCTGCCAGCGATTTTCGGCTGTCCAGGTCGCCCTGGGTTTCAACGCTCAGGGTGGTGGCGGCATACACCGGCCCTTGCAGTTGTGCACTGGCGGCCTTGATCTGAACTGCACCGGAAGCCACTGTCTGGGCCAGGCTCAGGTGACCATTGGCGTCGAGCTGGATATCGCCTGCACTGGCGGCCAGGTTACCGTCGAGCTTCACGCCGACACCGGCCTCGGTGCCTACCAGTTTGATCGCCCCGGCGTACATGCCGCCAAGGGCGCTGGAGTCGATGGCCAGTTGCGGCGCATCCGCCGGATTGGCGGCGCGGGCGGTGGCCTTGAGGGTACGGGCATCGACATCGTTTGCGCCGGTGACGATGTCCAGCTTGTTGGCATTGATCCGGGCATTGATCCGGGCGCTGCGGGTGATGATTTCAAAGCGGTCGATGTTGCTCGCATTGAGGCCTGCCCCTTCGATGGCGACACTGCCCTGATCCACCTGGTAGTGCGTGATCTGCCCGTTCTGAATCACCGCCTTGCCGGTGCTGAGGGTCGCCTGTGGGGTGTTGATGAAGCCGCACCCATCGCAGCTGATGCCGTAAGGGTTGGCTACGATGACATGGGCCGATTGCCCGGCCACTTCGGTGTAACCCTTGAGCTGGCTGGGGCTGCCACCGTTGACCTCGTTGAGAATGATGTTGGCCGCACGGCCATTGAGGTTGGGGTTGCCAACAATGATGCCGCCCAGTTGGGTGTCCTGGGTACGGTTGGTCGCATTGTTGAGAATGACCCCCTGCTGGCCGACGTTGTAGTCCTGAAACTGGTTATGCGACAGGCCGCTGCCGTTGGGCGCGGCAATGTTGACGACGGGCACGCCATTGCCCGCCTGGCCCAGGCTGGTACCCGGAGCACTGACCACAATACCCTCGGCCTGGGCCCACAGCGGTTGCCAGAACATGACGTTGGCCAGCAAAAACGCCAGGCCACGCCGTGGCATACCCCAGAAATGATCACAGGCCTTGAGCCTGGCAGCGGGTTGGCGGGCCAGGAAGGCAAATTGACGAACGTCCATGTCGTGTGTCTCGGCAAAGCAAAAAAATTAGAGGTAGAAGTCCAGGCGGAAGTAGATCGGCGCTTCGTGCTCGCTCAAGGCCGCCGGGCGCTCCAGGGAATGGGCGAAGGTCACGCTGGCGGCCATGTGCTGGCCACGGGTGAACAGTTCCAGGGAGTTGCTGGAGGCCCTGCCATGGACCTCGCCGTTGTAACGATCGTTACGGATCACACCCTGGTCGTAGCCCAGACCGGCGCCATACTCGCTCACCAGCGGGCGTAGTAAGTCCCAGGTCACCGCCCGGCTCCAGCGCAGGTCATTGCGCCAGTAACCGCCACTGTCGCCGGACAAGGTCTGATCCTTGTAGCCCCGTACCGACGACAGCCCGCCCACGCTCATGCGCTGGGGGCTGAACAGGATGTCTTCGCTGCGCTGACCCGTCATCAGGCTGCTGAACACCAACGACTCGCCCCACACCTTGAACGGCTGCAGGTAGCTGAGCGTGGCGGTGTATTTACGGTAGCGAGCGTTTGCCTGACGGCTTCCACGAACACCGCGCTCGTCCTGATCCTGAGCACCCAGGGCGCTGATGCCCTGCTGCACGCCCAGGTCAAGGTTGACGAAGGCATTGGCGACCCGCCGACCATGGTTGATGCCCAGCTGAACCTCGGACAATCGGTTGCTGCTGACACCCAGCCGGCTCTTCTCGATGTAGTTGTTGGTGCGCAGGTGCGAAAGACCGGCGTTCAGGGAAGTCTTGCTCAGGGCGTCCCGGTGGACCACCCGTTCAGCGCGCAGTTGGTGGCTCTGGCTGTCACCGCTCTGCTTGAAACCAAAGCCGTTGACCTCGCCCTGGGAGCGATAGCGACTCTGGTTGAAGTTGTAGTTGAAGTTCCACCAGCCCAGCGGCAGGTTGTAATTGAGCATCTCGTTATGGGAAATGCGCTGGTGATCACTGACCGCGTCACGCCCTCCGCGCAGCAGCAACTGGTCTGCCAGGCCCAGGGGGCTGTCCCATTCAAAGCTGCTGCCCCACTGCTGCTCACCGGTGCTTTTCTGGCCTTCGTTGCTGCGCCACAGGCCAGCACGCCAAGGCTTCTTCGGCGTGTTCTTGACCAGTACCTGGCTGCCGCCCACCGCCGTGCCAGGTGCCAACTCCATCTGCGCCTGGTTCGATGGCAAGCGGTTGAGTTGATCCACCAGTTGCTCGATATCACGCAGATTGAGTAGCTCGCCCGTCTTGCCTGGAAAGGTCATGGCCAGCTCGCGACTGGACAGCCCACTGCCCTCGGCGCCCTTCAGGCCTTCAAGGCGGCCTTCAACCACCAACACCTGCAAATGCCCGGTTGAAAGGTCCTGTTGTGGCAGGTAGGCGCGACTGGTGACCAGGCCTTTTTCGAGGTAGTGATCGGTGATGACCTTGAGCAGCTCATTGAGCTGGGCTACACCCAGGCACTGGCCGATGTAAGGCTGCAGCAGGCGCTCACGCGCGGTGACCGAAAGAGAGTCGGCACCCTTTAGCTCGATCTGCTTGATGACAAAGCAACGGCTGTCGGCAGGGGCTGCAGGCGTGACGGGGGCGGCAGGCTTGCCAGGCAGGTCCTTGAGTTCTTCAAGACGGCGGCGCTGCTCTTCGAGCAGGCGGTCCTGACGCTCACGTATCAGGTCCTGGTCACCCGGGGAAGTCAATGGTGCGGCGTGGACGGTGCTTGTCAGCAGTGCGCTTAAAACAAATAGGCCAGGCAAAAACCGCGTCCCTGGAAATACGGGGTGCATGTTCGATCCATCGAAAAAATTGATGGCAAAATAGCATCACTCTCTGCTTCCCACAATATTCCCAGGGGTTGCGCCGGGTTCGACACACGCAAAAACCGCTGTTTGCGATTCAATCGCTATCACCACCCTTGCGGCTCGTACAGGGCCACCTGGTGAAAGACAACGGGAGAAAAGCTGCACTAAACCCTTGATTTGCTGTATTGCTATGGCAAATCTCAGTAAAATTCCCAGCCATGCGAAAACTTCTGTTAAGCGCCCTGGCGCTGGTTGTCATTGCCGCCCTGAGTGGCTACGGGTTCTGGACCGAACAGCGCCCGGCCGGGCACTACCTGTCGGACCTGCGCATCGAGCTGGCCCTGAGCGAAGGCGTGCCGGCCGATCACGGCAACCTGCTGGGGGTCGAGCCGCAGCTGTATCCCGGCGACTACCAGAGCCTGCAACGCTTGCACCGCAAGCTCGCCGCCTACCTTGAGCACGCCCGAGCCCAGGGCCTGATCAATGCCAAGACCATTGTCATCCTGCCCGAGCACATCGGCACCTGGCTGTGGGCCCGTGGCGAGAAAAACGAGCTGTACCAGGTCACCCAACAGCGCGAAGCCCTGCAATGGCTGGAACTGAGCAACCCGCTGCGCTACGGCCTGGCCATGCTCGGCGCCGAGGGTGACGACCGGCGCGCCGATGCCCACCTGCGGATGAAAGCCGGGCAGATGGCCGAGGACTACCAGCAATTGTTCGGTGGCCTGGCCAAGGAGTTTGGCGTGACCCTGGTGGCCGGTTCCATTGTCCTGCCTGAACCCTACGTTGAGCGCGGCACCCTGCGCATCGGCTCCGGCGCCCTGTACAACGCCAGCCTGGTGTTTGCCAGCGACGGTTCGGTGCTTGGCCAGCCACAGCGTCAGCAGCACCCGGACAGCGAGGTACGGCGTTTTATCAGCAGCGGCACCGATCAGCCCCCACAAGTGCTGCAAACCCCTGCCGGGCGCCTCGGCGTGCTGGTTGGCAGCGACAGCTGGTACCCGAGCAACCAGCAGCAACTGGTCAACCAGTTCGCCCAGATCGTCGCCAACCCAGTGTTTCTCAGCGGTCACGACAGCTGGAACGCGCCGTGGCGCGGCAACCGCCATCAACCGCTGGCCTCCTCGCTTGCGCTCAAACCCGGCCAGGTCAGCGAGCATGATGCCTGGCAACGCCTGACCCTGGATGCCAATGCCGCCAGGGTCAGCAGCATGAGTGTGTTCCTGCGCGGACGCTTCTGGGATGAGGCCGCCGATGGCCAGGGCTTTGCTCAGCTCAACGGGGTGAACTTCGCCGGCACTGCCAGCCCGGGCGCACGCCTGCTCAATGTCTGGTTGTAGGCCATGAACCGCCCCCGCGTGCGCCTGGGCGACCTGTCGGTCGGCTTTATCCAGCCACTGAGTGAAACCCTGCAACAACGTGCAATCGATCCAGCCCCCTTGCTCGAGCGCTATGGCCTGGACCCGGCGCGCCTGGCCGAAGCGGGCGCACGCCTGTCGATCCCGCGCTACATGCACCTGGGCCATGCCGCCATCGAACTGACCGCCGACCCGGCGCTGGGGCTGCACATGGGCCGCATCAGCCGCCTGAGCCAGGCCGGCCTGGCCGGCGTCACTGCGGCGCAAGCGCCGACGGTGGGCGATGCGGCGCGCACCCTGCTGCGCTTTGAGCCGCTGTATGCCGCCAACTACCGGGGGCACTCAAGCGTTCATGAAGACAGCGGCGGCGCCTGGCTGCGGTTCTATTCGATCAGCCCGTACAACGCCTACAACCGCTTTGTGGTGGATTCGCTGCTGGCCGGCTGGCTGGCCCAGTTGTCGAGCTTGGCCGGGCAAACCCTGCTGGCCGAGCGAGTCGAGATCGAGTTTGAGGCACCCACCTACGCCGCCCAGTACCAGGCCTTAAGCAACACCCCGGTACAATTTGCCGCGCAGACCAACCAGATACGCCTCAGCCGTGCGAGCCTTGCGTTGCGCAACCCGGCGCACTGCCCGAGCACCTGGCAGCACCTGTTGCAACTGTGTGAGGCAGAGCTTGAACAGCGCACGCGAATCCGCAGCCTGGGCGAGCGCATTGCCCACCTGCTGGGGCCGTTGCTTAACGGAGGGCGGGAACCGGATCTGGAGGAAGTGGCCAGGCACCTGCAGTTGCCGACCTGGACCCTGCGGCGCAAGCTGGCCGAGGAAGGCACGCAGTTTCGCGCGATCCTCAACGACACCCGCCGTGACCTGGCCATGACCTACATCCGCGACACGGAGCTGGCCTTTGGCGAAATAGCCTACTTGCTCGGATTTGCCTCGGCCGAGGCCTTTCAACGCGCCTTCAAGCGCTGGAGCGGCATCACCCCAGGTGAATTTCGCCGCAGTCAGCGGCGTACCGGCTGATTACAGCTCGGTGGCGTCTTCGGCGGGTTCGACCGGGTCGAGCTCACTGGCGCGGTATTCGAGTAGTTCTTCTTGATAGTCGTCCATCATCTGCTCCGTCGTTTCTCATTCATGTCATTGATTCGTCAACGAGCCTAAAGTGCCGTGATGAAAGAAAAATGACAATGACGCTTATCAAAACAACGTAGCAGACCCTGGAGGATTTACAGCGGCGCCTGCACAGTGCTGTCGGCTGGTGCTGCCGGGGTAGCGCTTGGCGTCGGCTCGACGGCTGCTGGCGTGGTGCTGTCCTGGACGCTGATCGGCGCAGCCTCTGCCGGTGGCGGCACTGGCTGCGAGCCGCTGCTGTCATCCACCACGGGCGCGGCAGGTACCTCGCCAGCCGGGGCCGAAGCAGGCTCGCTGACTGGTACCGCAGCCGCAGGGGCCTCCTGGGCGGGGGTCGGCGCCAGGGCCGCTGCTGGCGCAGCCTCCGGCACACCCAGCTCCACTGCCGGCTTGGCCGCAGGCTTGGATTCGGCCTTTTTCTTGTCTTCCTTGGGCAGGAAGCTTTCGACCAGGGCGAAGTAACGCTCGTAGAACTTGGCCGAAGTAACAGTCTCGCTAGCCACCTTGACCATCGAATCGTCGCTGGAGCCGATCGGCATCGACACCGAACCCAGTACCCCTACGCCGAGACTGGCCGAGGTGTTGGATTTTTTCAGCGCGTAGCGGTCCTGCAGGGCGTTGGCGAACATGGTCGAGCGCTGCTCGTCGCCGCTGTCACGGGCGCACACCACGTTGAAGCTGATTTGCAGGTGCGCATCGCCGGTTTGCTGAAAGCTCTTGTTGCCATTGACCTGGCCGGCGTCGCTGCTGGTGATGATGTAGCCCTGGCTGAGCAAGGCGCGGCGCGCGGCTTCGCAGGTACCGGCTTCACTCACCGCAAAGCTGCGCGAGAAAGTACCCGAGTCGTCGAAATTCTCGTGTTCGTAAATGGCGGCCTTCTTCGAAGAACAGCCGGAAACACCCGCCAGCACAAGGGCCAGCCCGAGCGCACTGCAGACGGTTGACTTTGACATTGCAAATCCTGAGGAAAACGATCGGTGCCTATTGTGCAACACATCGACGGAATGCTGAAACCGTAGGCTGTCAATCATCGCAGAAAATTCATCCAGGGACCTGGAAATCCTCCCTGAGGGCGGGCGCTGACCACTGATCGATAGACCCACGCTTCGTTCACTCAAACCCTACTTTCCAATCGGATTCATCCGACTTTTGTCTTGCCCACCCTGCGACTACGCTGGCAACTAGCCATCACTCACTCCCCCATGCCGACAGGAGTTGCCGCAGTGAAAAACCTCTCTGTGAAGATCAAGTTGTTGCTTGGCTTTTCGCCCATTCTGCTGCTGATGGCATTGCTTGCCATCACCGCCATCAGCAGCCTGAACACCTTGACCCAACGGGCTGAGCGCCTGGTGTCGGTGAATTACATCCTCGACAACCTCAATGAGATGCGCGCCGCTCAACTGAGCTTCGAGCAACGCCGCGAAGGCACCTTCGTCGGCCAACTGATCCATGCCCACCAGGAGGCCAGCCGGTTGATCGAGGAAAACCTGGCCGCCCTGACAGACACCGACTCACAGCGCCTGCTCAAGGCCACTGGCGAGGGGCTCAAGCAGTACCTGGACCAGTTCGAGCAACTCAGAGCGGCCACCAGTGGCGCCCAACTACAGACCCGTTTGCACGACCAACTGCTGGACAACCTGTACCGGGGCCTGGAGGCAATCAACCAATTGATTACCCTGCAAAACCAGAAGAGCACCGAGGAATCCAGCCACAGCCGCAGCCTGATGCTCGCCTTACTGTTCACTGCCCTGGTGCTGGGCGTGCTGATCAGTGCCCTGATCATCCGCCAGGTCACCCACCCCCTGCGCCAGGCCGTGGAGATTGCCCGGCGCATTGGCGAAGGCGACCTGACCGCCACAGCCGGCGAGCCACGCCGCGACGAATTTGGCCAACTGCTCCAGGCCCTGGCGCAAAGCAGTCACAATCTGCGCGACATGCTCGGCCAGGCCGGACAGGTTACCCGCCAGCTGTCGAGCGCCGCCGAACAACTGTCGACCATCACCGAACAGACCAGCGCCGGCATCAGCAGCCAGAAGGTCGAAACCGACCAGGTGGCCACGGCCATGAGCGAGATGGTCGCCACCGTTCAGGAAGTTGCGCGTAACGCCGAAGAAGCCAACCAAGCCACGCGCCAGGCCGACAGCCAGGCCAAACAGGGCAACCGCGTGGTGCAGCAGGCCCTGGGCCAGATCGGCCAGTTGGCCAATGACATCGGCAGCTCGGCCAGCGCGGTCAGCCAGCTGTCTGAAGAAAGCGAGCGTATTGGCACCGTGATGACGGTGATCAACGCCATCGCCGAGCAGACCAACCTTTTGGCCCTCAACGCCGCCATCGAAGCGGCGCGGGCTGGCGAGGCCGGCCGCGGTTTTGCCGTGGTCGCCGATGAGGTGCGCGGGCTGGCGCAACGAACTCAGCAGTCGACTGCGCAGATCGAGGCGCTGATCGTCTCCTTGCAACAGGGCGCGCAAAAGGCCGCCGAGATGATGCTCAACAACCAGCAGCAGGTCGACGGCACCGTAGCGCTGGCCAACCAGGCCGGAATCGAGCTGCAGGCCATTACCCGCACCGTGACCAGCATCCAGGCCATGAACCTGCAGATCGCCACAGCCGCCGAACAGCAGAGCGCGGTGGCCGAATCGATCAACCGCAGCGTGCTCAGCGTGCGTGATGTGGCCGAACAGTCATCGACCGCTTCACAACAGACTGCCGCCTCATCGGTGCAACTGGCGCGCCTGGGCAGCGAGCTGCAACAGCTGGTGGCGCGCTTTCGGGTTTGAGCTATGGATCAGCCGAACAAGCCGCCGTCGTCGCTGTCGATCACGATCGACGACAGGCTTATGTGCCGTGGCCGGGTCACTGCAAACAGCACCGCCTCGACCACGTCACGGTTGCTGCCGCGCTCGCCCTTTTGCCGCTGGGCAGCCGCCTCCCAGGCCGGTTCAGTCGGCGAGATATCGTCCAGGTATGGCGGGTGCACGCACAGCGAGCGGATCGGCGTGCCCGCCAGTTGCTGGCGCAAACCCTCGGCCAGCGCTCGCTGGGCATGCTTGGCGGCGTAGAACGGCACTGAGACGCTGTGCAAGGCGGCGTTGGGCAAGGCACTGATCGAGCCAATGGTGACGATGTCCGGACGCTGGGAGCGGCCCAGGGACGCCAGCAGGCCCTGGGTGAAGAGGTAGGTACCGGTGACTGCGGCGTTGATTACGCCGTGAACATCTTCAGGGGAATAGCCTTGCTCGCTTTGTTCCAGCCACATGGCGCCGTTGTTGATCAACAGGTCGACGGTGGGAAAGCGTTGGCTGATGGTGTGCGTGGCGCGGGTGACGCTCGCGCTGTCGGCGAGATCGACCTGGACTATGGTCGGTAATTGAGCGGTGCGGGTTTCGATGGTGGCAGCGACTTGGGCCAGAGCCGCCTCGTTGCGGCCACAGAGCACCACCTTGCAACCGGCGTCAGCCAGGCAGATAGCCAGGGCTGCACCCAGGCCGCGTCCAGCACCGGTGATTACCGCGATCGAGTCTTGAAGATTGTTCATCCTGAACCTCAGTGGAAGACTGGAGGCTCTAGCATAACCGTTGCGGGGGATAGGTGTTGTTCATGTGGGCCTCATCGCTGGCAAGCCAGCTCCCACAGGGCTGTACGCCGCCAGAAACACAGGCACAAAAAAAGCGACCCGAAGGTCGCTTTTCTTGGTGTTGCAATATGGCGCAGCGGACGGGACTCGAACCCGCGACCCCCGGCGTGACAGGCCGGTATTCTAACCGACTGAACTACCGCTGCGTGTCGTGCTCACCCGGGCTGCGCAAAGGCTGCAAACCCGGGCACAAAAAAAGCAACCTAAGGTCGCTCTCTTTGCTGCTTCGAGGAGTTCAAGGGCCTCGAAGCTAAGATGGCGCAGCGGACGGGACTCGAACCCGCGACCCCCGGCGTGACAGGCCGGTATTCTAACCGACTGAACTACCGCTGCGTATCGTACAGGCTTGCGCCCGCTTGAAACTGGGATCTGGCTTCAAGGCTGTTCAGCCTTGGAACCTCAAACCGGTCGTTAAACCGATCTGGAGAAAAATGGCGCGGCGGACGGGACTCGAACCCGCGACCCCCGGCGTGACAGGCCGGTATTCTAACCGACTGAACTACCGCCGCGCAGTGTGGACTATCGTCCGGTTCCTCTCAGGTGACACCTTCTTGCGAACATGTCGAACCAGGAACATCTCAGGAAGTGGTGGGTGATGACGGGATCGAACCGCCGACCCTCTGCTTGTAAGGCAGATGCTCTCCCGGCTGAGCTAATCACCCGTGTGCTTCGCTGAGGTGGCGAAATTTACGCAGGTATCGAACCTAAGTCAATACCCCCATTGAAGTTTTTTTCAAAAAGGGCAAAAAAAGCAGTGTTACTTGTAGATCATCTTCTTGGTCATGCCGCCGTCGACCACGAATTCCTGGCCAGTGACGAAGCCGGCATTGCGCGACAGCAGCCAGGCCACCATCGCCGCCACGTCCTCTACCGTCCCTACCCTGCCCGCAGGATGCTGGGCATGATCGGCCTCGGTCAGAGGCTCGGCACGGCGCTGAGCAGGATCACGGGCATCGATCCAGCCAGGGCTTACCGCATTGACGCGAATCTCCGGGCCCAGGCTCATGGCCAGGGCATGGGTCAGGGCCAGCAGCCCGCCCTTGCTCGCGGCATACGCTTCGGTGTCAGGTTCCGACTGCCCGGCGCGGGTGGACGCCAGGTTGACGATCGCCCCGCAATGGGCACGCAGGTACGGTGCACAGTGCTTGGCCAGCAGCATCGGGCCGCCGAGGTTGACCGCCAGCACCCGGTTCCAGTGCGCAAGGCTCAGGCTTTCGAGGGTGGTGTTGTGCGGGTCGGCAATTGCCGCGTTGCACACCAGAGCGTCGAGCCGGCCAAACTGGCCCAGCACTTGGGCAACCCCGGTCATCACCTGGCTCTCGTCGGCGACATCCATGCCGACAAACCAGGCGTTGTCGCCGAGCACCTTGGCCACCTTCGCGCCGCGGGCACGGTCAAGGTCGGTGAGCACCACCTGCCAGCCTTCGCTGATCAACCAGGCGGCAATGCCCAGGCCAATGCCCCGCGCCGCGCCAGTGACCAGGGCGACGCGGCCGTTATGGCTGCTGTCGCCCACCGACCAGTCGATCACAGCGCCGCCAGCCCGCGGGCCAGGTCGGCCTTGAGGTCAGCCACGTCTTCCAGACCCACGGCAACCCGGATCAGGCTGTCGCGAATACCGGCAGCCTCACGCTCCTGCGGCGACAGACGGCCGTGGGAGGTGGTCGCCGGGTGGGTGATGGTGGTCTTGCTGTCACCCAGGTTGGCGGTGATCGAAATCAACCGGGTGGCGTCGATGAAGCGCCAGGCGCCCTCTTTGCCGCCCTTGACCTCGAAGCTCACCACCGCGCCGAAGCCGCTCATCTGCTGCTTGGCCAGCGCATGCTGCGGATGACTCTCAAGGCCTGCGTAATGCACCTTGTCGATGCCGTCCTGCTGCTCCAGCCACGCGGCCAGGGCCTGGGCGTTGGCGCAATGGGCGCGCATGCGCAGGTTGAGGGTCTCCAGGCCCTTGAGGAAGATCCAGGCGTTGAACGGGCTCAGCGACGGCCCGGCGGTGCGCAGAAAACCCACCACTTCTTTCATCTGCTCGCTGCGCCCGGCCACCACACCGCCCATGCAACGGCCTTGGCCGTCGATGAACTTGGTAGCCGAGTGCACGACGATGTCGGCGCCCAGCTTCAAAGGCTGCTGCAAGGCCGGGGTGCTGAAGCAGTTGTCGACCACCAGTTGCGCGCCCTTGGCATGGGCGATCTCGGCCAGGGCGGCGATATCGACCAGTTCGGCCAGCGGGTTGGACGGTGATTCGACGAACAGCAGCTTGGTGTTGGCCTTGATCGCCTGGTCCCAGCCGGCCAGATCGGTCAGCGGCACGTAGTCGACCTGCACGCCAAAGCGCTTGAAGTACTTCTCGAACAGGCTGATGGTCGAACCGAACACGCTCTGCGAAACCAGTACGTGGTCGCCCGCGCTGCACAAGGCCATGACCGTCGAGAGGATCGCCGACATGCCGGTGGAGGTGGCAACTGCCTGCTCGGCGCCTTCAAGGGCGGCGATGCGCTCTTCGAAGGCGCGCACGGTCGGGTTGGTGTAGCGTGAATAGACGTTGCCTGGAACATCACCGGCGAACCGCGCGGCGGCATCGGCCGCCGTACGGAACACGTAGCTGGAGGTGAAGAACAGCGGATCGCTGTGCTCACCTTCCGGCGTGCGATGCTGGCCGGCGCGTACCGCCAGCGTATCGAAAGCGACCCCTTCAAGGTCGCTGTCCAGGCGCCCGGCATCCCATTCCTGTGTCATGCCGCTGCTCCTAACTCAGTTGTTGTAGAGGTCGATGATCGCGCTGACCGCCTGGTTCTTGACCTTGGAGGCGTCGTTGCGCGCCTGCTCGATCCTGTCCAGGTAGGCTTCGTCGATGTCGCCGGTGACGTACTTGCCGTCGAACACCGCGCAATCGAAATGCTCGATCTTGATCTTGCCACCGCCGACCGCTTCGATCAGGTCCGGCAGGTCCTGGTAGACCAGCCAGTCGGCGCCGATCAGTTCGGCGACATCCTGGGTGCTGCGGTTGTGCGCGATCAGCTCGTGGGCGCTTGGCATGTCGATGCCGTAGACGTTAGGGAAGCGTACTGCCGGGGCGGCCGAGCAGAAGTAGACGTTTTTCGCACCGGCTTCGCGGGCCATCTGGATGATCTGCTTGCAGGTGGTGCCGCGCACGATCGAGTCGTCCACCAGCATCACGTTCTTGCCGCGGAACTCCAGCTCGATGGCGTTGAGTTTCTGACGTACCGATTTCTTGCGCGCGGCCTGGCCGGGCATGATGAAGGTACGGCCGATATAGCGGTTCTTGACGAAGCCTTCGCGGAACTTGACGCCCAGGTGGTTGGCCAGTTCCAGCGCTGCGGTGCGGCTGGTGTCAGGAATCGGGATGACCACGTCGATGTCATGCTCCGGGCGCTCGCGCAGGATCTTCTCGGCGAGTTTCTCGCCCATGCGCAGGCGCGCCTTGTACACCGAGACGCCATCGATGATCGAGTCAGGACGGGCCAGGTAAACGTGTTCGAAGATGCACGGCGACAGGTTCGGGTTGGTCGCGCACTGACGGGTATGCAGCTTGCCCTCTTCAGTGATGTACACCGCTTCACCCGGCGCCAGGTCACGGATCAGGGTAAAGCCCAGCACGTCCAGGGACACGCTTTCGGAAGCGATCATGTACTCGACGCCTTCGTCGGTGTGACGCTGGCCGAACACGATCGGACGGATGCCGTTAGGGTCGCGGAAACCGACGATACCGTAGCCGGTGATCATCGCCACCACGGCGTAACCGCCGACGCAACGGTTGTGCACGTCAGTGACTGCGGCGAACACGTCTTCTTCGGTCGGTTGCAGCTTGCCACGCACCGCCAGCTCATGGGCGAAGACGTTGAGCAGCACTTCGGAGTCGGAGCTGGTGTTGACGTGGCGCAGGTCGGACTCGTAGATTTCCTTGGCCAACTGTTCGACGTTGGTCAGGTTGCCGTTGTGCGCCAGGGTGATGCCGTAGGGCGAGTTGACGTAGAACGGCTGGGCCTCGGCCGAGGTCGAGCTGCCCGCAGTTGGGTAACGCACGTGGCCGATACCCATGTGACCGACCAGGCGCTGCATATGGCGCTGCTGGAACACATCACGGACCAGGCCGTTGTCCTTGCGCAGGAATAACCGGCCATCATGGCTGGTCACAATACCGGCAGCGTCCTGGCCGCGATGCTGGAGGACGGTTAGCGCGTCATACAGCGCCTGATTGACGTTCGACTTACCGACGATACCGACGATGCCACACATGCGACGCAACCCCTACTTAATGAAACTGGACTGAACAGCGCTCAAGGCGTTTTGGGCCCCAGCAGCTGTTCCTGGAACGGGAGATCAGCCGGTGCGCTGATCCCGCTGGCTAGCCACTGACTGGTGAACCCCAGAATGAGGTTTTTCGACCAGTCAGCCACCAATAGAAATTGTGGCAGGAGGCGAGACTCCTGCCACCACGGATCCTGTTGTACCGGCCCCAGGCTCAACAGCCCGACCGCCACAACCACCAGCAAGGCCCCGCGGGCGGCGCCAAAGGCCATGCCCAGGAAGCGATCGGTCCCGGACAACCCGGTGACGCGAATCAGCTCGCCGATGAGAAAGTTGATCATGGCCCCCACCAGCAGGGTGGCGACGAAAAGAATGGCGCATCCGCCAATGACCCGGGCCGAAGGCGTCTGGATATAAGGTTCCAGGTACTGCGACAGCGAGCCACCGAACATCCAGGCCACGGCACCGGCGATGATCCAGGTAAGCAGCGACAAGGCCTCTTTGACGAAGCCGCGCTTGAGACTGATCAGCGAAGAAATGGCGATAATCGCGAGAATCGCCCAGTCGACCCAGGTAAATGCCACAGTGTTGCCTGCAAACGGATAAGGCGGCGCATTTTACCAGAGCAACGGGCTGTCGGTAAGCAGTGATTTACCGCCCGGTGCGGGCCGGGCGGCAAGGATTCAGCTGCGCTCGGGCTGGAAGCGTACGACAAAGCCCTTGAGCTTCTGCTGGCGGTTGATCACATCACGCAGGCGCTCGGCCTCGGCGCGCTCGATCAACGGCCCGACATACACCCGGTTCATGCCTTCGGCCGAACGGATATAGGCGTTGTAACCCTGGCTGCGCAGGGTTTTCTGCAGGTTGTCGGCACTGGCGCGGTTGGCCAGGCTGGCCATCTGGATCGACCAACTGACCGGCAGGCCGTTGGCGTCGATCTTGCTCACTGCCGGCTTGGCCGCCGGTTTGGCTTCCACCTTGGCTGGCGCTGGCGCGGCCGGTTTTGCCGCGACAACCGGTGCTGCCGGGGCCGGGACTGGCGTCGGCAGCGGTGTGGCGCTTGGCGCCGGGGCAATCGGCGCGCTGGGCGCCTGCAACGCTGCAGCAGGCTGCTCGACGACCACCGGCTCCTCAGGCAAGACCTGGGGTTCCGGCACCTGCACCGGCTCCATCTGCACTTGCGGCAGGGTCGGTGCGGCCGGTGCCTCGGGGGCTTCGACACGCACCTGGCGCATTTCGTCCTCGCGGGAGAACAGCATCGGCAGGAAAATCACCGCCAGCGCCACCAGCACCAGCGCACCGACCATGCGTTGCTTGACCACTTTATCCAGCAATGCCATTTGCCCCGTCCTCCGTGGCCTGCCGGTCGAGCCACTGCAAGGCTTCGCCGACACAGAAAAATGATCCGAACAGCAGGATTTCGTCATCCGCCGTTGCCTGCTCGCACTGCCCTTCCAGGGCCTGCGCAACACTGGCGTAAGACTGCACTGCAGCGCCAAGGTTCGTCAGCGCCGCCTCCAGCTCGTTGGCTGGCCGGCTGCGAGCGGTATCCAGCGGCGCCACGGCCCAGTCCTTGACCTGTTGCTGCAGTGGCTCGATCACCCCCGCAAGGTCCTTGTCAGCCAGCAAACCGAACACCGCCAGGCGCTTGCCCGACACCGGCCGGGCGGCCAGGCGCAGAGCCAGGTACTCGGCAGCGTGCGGGTTGTGCCCGACATCCATGAGGATAGTCAAGGCTTTGCCTTGCCAGGTGAAAGCCCGACGATCAAGGCGGCCGACCATGCGCGTGCTGCGCAGGGCCTCGGCGATGTGCCCGGCATTCCACGGCAGGTCGAGCAGCAGGTAAGCCTGCAGCGCCAGGGCGGCGTTTTCCATCGGCAGGTCGAGCAGCGGCAGGTCGTGCAGCTCGACTACCTGCCCGCGGCTGTCAACGCCCCGCCACTGCCAGTACTGGTCGGTGCTGGCAAGGTCGAAGTCACGACCGCGCAAGAAGAACGGGCAGCCCAGTTCGTTGGCCTTGTCGAGCAGCGGCTGAGGTGGATTCAGGTCCCCGCACAGTGCAGGTTTGCCCTGGCGGAAGATCCCGGCCTTCTCGAAGGCCACCAACTCGCGGGTATCGCCCAGGTAATCGACATGATCGACGCCGATGCTGGTAACCAGCGCCAGGTCGGCATCGACGATATTGACCGTATCCAGGCGCCCGCCCAAGCCGACCTCAAGCACCACGGCGTCGAGCGCCGCCTGCTTGAACAACCAGAGCGCCGCCAGGGTGCCGGCTTCGAAATAGGTCAGGGATATTTCGCCGCGAGCGGCCTCAACGGCAGCAAAGGCTTCGCACAGTTGCTCATCAGCGGCTTCAGCACCATTGATCTGCACCCGTTCGTTGTAACGCAACAGGTGCGGCGAACTGTAGACGCCGACCTTGAGACCCTGAGCACGCAGCAACGCGGCAATGAAGGCGCAGGTCGAACCCTTGCCGTTGGTACCGGTCACGGTGATTACCCGTGGCGCCGGCTGGCCCAGCCCGAGCCGCGCAGCGACCTGTTGCGAACGCGCAAGGCCCATGTCGATGGTCGACGGATGCAACTGCTCGAGGTAGGCGAGCCAGTCGCCAAGGGTACGTTGGGTCATACGGTGGCAGGCGCCGGCGGCACGACGATCGGCTCAAGGACCGGTGCGACGAATGTCGGCGTCGGCAGGCCCATCATCTGTGCCAGCAGGTTGCCCAGGCGCTGACGCAGCTCCTGACGCGGGATGATCATGTCGATGGCGCCGTGCTCCAGCAGGAACTCGCTGCGCTGGAAGCCTTCTGGCAGTTTCTCACGTACGGTCTGCTCGATCACGCGCGGGCCGGCGAAGCCGATCAGCGCCTTGGGCTCACCGACGATGACGTCGCCGAGCATTGCCAGGCTTGCGGAAACGCCGCCGTAGACCGGGTCGGTCAATACCGAGATGAACGGGATGCCTTCTTCGCGCAGGCGCGCCAGCACCGCCGAGGTCTTGGCCATCTGCATCAGCGAGATCAGCGCTTCCTGCATGCGCGCACCACCGGAGGCCGAAAAGCAGACCATCGGGCAGTGGTTTTCCAGGGCATAGTTGGCGGCGCGCACAAAACGCTCACCGACGATGGCACCCATGGAACCACCCATGAACGAGAACTCGAAGGCGCTGACCACGATCGGCATGCCCAGCAGGGTACCGCTCATGGAAATCAGTGCGTCTTTCTCACCGGTCTGCTTCTGGGCCGCGGTCAGGCGGTCCTTGTACTTCTTGCCATCGCGAAACTTCAGGCGGTCGACCGGCTCAAGGTCGGCGCCCAGCTCGGCGCGGCCTTCGGCGTCAAGGAAGATATCGATGCGCGCGCGGGCGCCGATACGCATGTGATGGTTGCACTTAGGGCAGACATCCAGGGTCTTTTCCAGCTCCGGGCGATACAGCACAGCCTCGCAGGACGGGCACTTGTGCCACAGACCTTCAGGGACCGAACTCTTCTTCACCTCGGAACGCATGATCGAAGGGATCAGTTTGTCTACTAACCAGTTGCTCATGCTTTCTTTCTCCAGTAGCGGCGACCGGCAGACTATGGCTGCCAGCTCGCGCGTATGCCCTTGAGCTCAATTCGTGTATGACGCGATGAGGGCCCGGCTCCGGCGCCCGCCTGCAGCGAGCCACCCCGATAGCGCACCCTCGTCAACCTGTTAGGGCGACGCCTGAGGCGTCACCCGGTAATTTCGACCGACCCATGGGCGCGATCCGGCAGCACCGGGCTGCGAAAGCTATGGACGATGGCGCGCGGCCAGCCGTCACATCCGCAGCATTCAACCACTTCACGCCTGCTTGACCGCACGGATGAATGCCTCGATCCGCGCCGGATCCTTGATGCCCTTGGCCTGCTCCACGCCCCCGCTGACATCCACCGCGTACGGCCGCACCTGCCCGATAGCCTGGGCCACGTTGCCAGGCGACAGACCGCCAGCAAGGATGATTGGCTTGCTCAGGTGCTTTGGTACCAGCGACCAGTCAAAGGCCTCGCCGGTACCGCCTGGCACGCCAGCCACGTAGGTATCGAGCAAAATGCCGCTGGCACCGCTGTAAAGCTTGCAACTGGCTTCCAGGTCGTCGCCCGGGCGCACGCGCAACGCCTTGATCCAGGGGCGGTTGAAACCTGTACATTCGGCCGGGGTTTCATCGCCATGGAACTGCAGCAGGTCCAGCGGCACTGCTTCGAGGATTTCCGTCAGCTCGCAACGGCTGGCGTTGACGAACAGGCCCACGGTGGTGACAAACGGCGGCAGTGCGGCAATGATCGCCCGCGCCTGCTGCACATCGACCGCCCGCGGGCTTTTGGCATAGAACACCAGACCGATGGCGTCGGCACCCGCCTCGGCTGCGGCCAGCGCATCCTCGATGCGGGTAATGCCGCAGATTTTGCTGCGAACGGCGCTCATGAGCTGTGAACCTCAGCAGAAAGCGGAAAGTCCCGGATGTTAGCAAATGGCTTGCGGGCCGTCAGCCCGTCAATGTCTCGTAGCCGGTGATGAAGTGTGGGCCGATGTAACGCTGGGGCAGTTCGAACTCGTCGTGGTACTCGACCTGCACCAGGTACAGCCCGTACGGATGCGCCGTCACACCACCGGCGCGCCGATCGCGACTTTCCAGCACCTGCAGCGCCCACTCCGGTGGACGTTCGCCAGCGCCGATGGTCATCAGCACACCGGCAATGTTGCGCACCATGTGGTGGAGGAAGGCACTGGCGCGAATGTCGAGTACGATCATCCGGCCGTGGCGGCTGACCCGCAGGTGATGAAGGTTCTTGACCGGTGACTTGGCCTGGCACTGGCCGGCGCGAAAGGCGCTGAAATCATGGGTGCCGACCAGGTACTCGGCGGCCAGGGCCATGCGCTCGACATCCAGCGGTCGGTGATTCCAGGTCACCTCTTCGCCCAGGTGCGCCGGACGGATCTGGTCGTTGTAGATCACGTAGCGGTAACGCCGGGCAATGGCCTTGAAGCGCGCATGAAAGTGCGCGGGCATTTGCTTGGCCCAGGACACGCTGATGTCATGGGGCAAGTTGATATTGGCGCCCATGGTCCAGCCCTTCATGCTGCGTACCGCCTGGGTGTCGAAATGCACCACCTGGCCGCAAGCGTGCACGCCAGCATCGGTGCGCCCGGCACACTGCACGATGACCGGCGAATCAGCGACCCGCGACAAAGCTTCTTCCAGGGTTTGCTGCACGCTCGCCACGCCACTGGCCTGGCGCTGCCAGCCGCGATAGCGCGAACCTTTGTACTCAACGCCCAGAGCAATGCGAAAGAAGCCTTCGGCCGCCGCTTCGGCAGCGGCGTTATCAATGATTTCCAAGGGGATACAGCCTGTCGGTTTAGCAGATGGCGGGAATTATAACGACAACGGCAGCCACGTGGGCTGCCGTTGTCTTTACGAGGACTGAACTCAGACCAGGCGCGAGAGTAACTCGTCGGCTTCCTGGCGCTGGGCATCGCTGCCGTCCTTGCGCACCTCGTCGAGGATGTCGCGGGCCCCGTCATGGTCGCCCATGTCGATATAGGCCCGGGCCAGGTCCAGCTTGGTGGCCACTTCATCGGCGCCGCCTAGGTAGTCGAAGTCATCGCCCAGGTCGTCGCTCAAGGCGTCCGCTTCGGTGAAGTGCGGCTCGATCGGCGGCTGTTCAAGGCTTTGCGACAGCTTGTCGAGTTCGGCGTTGACGTCATCGAGCTCCGAGGCGAAATGCTTGTCCGCGTCCGACTCGTCCAGCGACAACGAAAGATCGAAGTCTTCCGGCAGATCCAGCTCACTGAGCGGGTCGAACTCGGGCATGGTCTCATCGAACGCAGCCAATTCGGCGGCAATGTCAACGCTGTCGCTGGCAGGCTGTGGCGCAGGCTCGTCGCTTGCAACGTCGAGGTCGAAATCGGCGAGATCGTCCAGGGCCTGTTCAGGCTGGGCGAGATGCTCTTCGAGCAAGGCGTCGAAGTCCGGCTGGGCGGTACCGGCTTCGCTGGCGACTTCTGTAGCCTGCGGCGCTTCAGCGACCGGCGCAGGCTCATCGAGCACGGGTGGCTCGTCTAGCTCCAGGCCTTGCAGGTCGTCGTCCAGGCTCAGGTCAAAAGCGCTGTCCAGGTCGTCTTCAGGCAAAGGCTCAAGGTCATCCAGTGGCGCTTCAACGGCAGTTTCAGGCTCGGCAAGCACCTCGGCCTCGACGACCGGCTCGACTTCAGCGACCGGCTCGGCAGGCGCCTCATCCTGTAGCAGTTCCTGTACGTACTGGGCGTCCAGCTCGGCCGCCAGCGCCGCAGCGCTGACACCGGCCGCCGCCACCGCAAGCATGGCCGGGAAGCGGTTTTTCAGGTTCTCGACATCGGCGTGGTTCTGGCCGGTGGCGATCAACTGGCGCTCATGACCGACAAAACCATCACGGTCGCCCTGGCGGGCATAGACTTCCATCAGCTTCAGGCGCAGGTCGCTGCGCTCAGGTGCTGCGGCGACGGCAGGCTCGAGCAGGTCGGCAGCGTGATTCAGGCGACCACGGGCGATACTCAGCTCCACTTCATCAAGCAGTGCATCACCCGTCGGCGCTGGCGTACTGGCGGCCGGGGCGACCAGTGGCGCGGCAATCGGGCCTTGCACCGGCGTGCTTGGCGCAGGCTGGGCAACCACCACCGGCTCCTCAGCAGGCAGCGCGGCAGCTGTGGCCGCAGCCGCCGAGGCCGCGACCACCGCTGGCGCCAGGGTTACATTGGGCGCGGCCACTTCCAGACCTTCAAAGCTGCTTGCCGGCAGGTCCAGGTCTTGCGCACGATCACCCTCTTCGGCCAGGGCACGGGCCATGCGCAGGTGTTTTTCCGCTTCCTGATCGGCTTTGCGCTTGCGCGCCAGCAACAGCAGCACAAGCAACAGCACCAGCAAGGCGGAACCTGCGATCAGCGCCAGCAGCAACGGGTTGCCGAGCAGATCGTCAAGCATCTTGTTCGAGTCGGCCGGCGCCTGCTCGGCAGTCGCAGGCTCAACCGGTGCGGTATCGACCGCAGCCGGGGCTGGCGTGACCACCGGCTGCTCAGGCGCCGGTGCTGGCTGTAGCTCGGCAGTGACCGCTGGTGCCGGTGCTGCGGGCGCTTCAGGCGCTGCCGAACCCTGGGCTTCGAGCTTGGCCAACTGGTCGTTCTTCAGCGCAATCAGCCGCTGCAGCTTGTCCAGCTGGCTCTGCAGGTCGACCATGCGGCTTTTCAGTTCTTCATTGTCACGACGGCTGGTGTCCAGGCTTTCCTGGGCCACCGCCAGCTTGTCGTTGAGCCCTTTGCTGCCCGCTGCGGCCTTGCTGCCGGGGGCGACCAGCTTGAGGTTGTCTTGATTGGCAATCCGCGCTGGCGCAGCCTCGGTGCCGCTGCGCCGGGTGGCGTCGAGCTGGCGGGCACGCGGCCCCAGACGCCGGCCTTCGCGCCAGGCAGCATACTGCTCGGCAACCTCGGTGACGGCCTGGCCTTGGGGAATACTGGCGATCTGCTGCTGATCAGGCAGGCGCAACACCTGACCGGTTTTCAGCAGGTTGATGTTGCCATTGATGAAGGCATCCGGGTTCAGCGCCTGAATGGCCAGCATGGTCTGCTGCACCGACCCACCCTGACGGGCTTTCGAGGCGATTTCCCACAGGGTGTCGCGACGCACGGTGGTGTAGTTGGCCGCGGTCACCGCCGGTGCAACGGCCGCCGGCGCCGGCTGCCCGGCCGGGGTATTGAACTTGGCCGGGTCGATCAGCATGCTGTAGTCACGCAGCAGGCGACCGCTCGGCCACATGACCTGGACCAGGAACTTGACCATCGGCGCCGGCAACGGCTGGCTCGAGGTCACCCGCAACACGCTCTTGCCGTTAGGATTGATCACCGTGGTGAAGGTCAGGTCATTGAGAAACGCCTGGCGCTCGACACCGGCCTTGGCGAACTCTTCAGGCGGCGCCAGGCTCGGCGCCACTTCCGCCGCCGTCAGGTCACGGACATCGAGCAATTCGATCTCGGCATCCAGAGGTTGATTCTGCGCTGACTTCAACGTCAGCTCGCCCAACCCGAGGGCATGCGCCATACCGGACGACAGCGCCGACGCCGCGGCTATTGCTAAGACCAGTTTGCGAATTCGAAGCATGACCTCTTCCTTTGAATGAACCTTCCCCGGCAACCGAGAACAAGTGGGGCAAATTGTCGGCAAGTATCTTTTACACAAGGCCTTTTATCAACAATTGCGCCAGCTGAACTGCGTTCAGGGCCGCGCCTTTGCGCACATTATCGGTGGTCAGCCAGAGGTTGAGCTGTTCAGCCTCGTCGATTCCACCGCGTACCCGTCCAACATAGACCACGTCCTGGCCCACTGCGTCACCCACCGGCGTCGGATAATCACCCTCCTCCACAAGCTCAATGCTTTGGGCAGCTTCCAGTGCGGCGTTGACCGCCGCCAGGTCGACTGGCGTGCGGCTTTGCACGGACACACTGTAGCTATCGCCGAAAAACACCGGGACTTGAACGCAGGTCACGGAAATCTTCAGTGAAGGCAAGCCGAGCACTTCGCGCAACTCGCTGACCAGGCGACGCTCCAGAGCGCCATGACCCTCGGCATCGCTGCCGCCAACCTGGGCCAGCAGGTTGAAAGCCATCTGCCGGTCGAAAAAGCGTGGCTCCAGCGGACGGGCGTTAAGCAGTTCGGCAGTCTGCCGGGCCAGCTCGTTGACCGCTTCGCGGCCTTGGGCAGAAACCGCCAGACACGCGGTGACGTTGATGCGCTCAAGCTCCAGCAGGCCCTTGAGCGGTGCCAGGGTGACCGCCAGGGCGATCGCAGCGCTGCTTGGGCTGCTCAGTTGCAGCGGCGCCTTGAGGCTGTCGAGCCGCGCCGGGTTGGCTTCGGGCACCACGGCTGGTGCCTGCTCGGCCGACAGCCCGCCGGACAGGTCGATTACCGCGCAACCGGCTGCCTGGGCCTTCGGGGCGAAGCTGCGGGTTACCGCAGGACCTGCGGCAAAGAAAGCCAGCTTGACCTTGCTGAAGTCGAAGCTGTCGACCTCACGCACACGCAGGCTCTTGCTGCGAAACATCACGCCACTGCCCGCCGATTCATTGCTGGCCAGCAGATGCAGGGTGCCGACCGGGAAATCGCACTCATCGAGGATCTGCACAAGGGTTTCACCGACGGTACCGGTGGCACCGATGACGGCGATATCAATAAGCTGGGTCATGGAAAAATCCTCTGCTGGAACGGCGGGAGCGGCACTTTACTTGGATTTGCATGCGCAGGACACCGCAATCGCGGGGCAAGCCCGCTCCCACTGTGGGAGCGGCGGTGCGGCGTCCCGACTTGCCCCGCGATGACTCCACCCACAAAAAAGCCCGCGCAGTTTCCGGCGCGGGCTTGGATTCAACTCGGTGTAGCGATCAACGCTCGAGCAGGATCCGCAGCATGCGCCGCAGCGGCTCGGCCGCGCCCCACAGCAGCTGGTCACCGACGGTGAAGGCGCCCAGGTACTGCGAACCCATGTTCAGCTTGCGCAGGCGGCCCACCGGGATGTTCAGGGTACCGGTGACGTTGGTCGGGCTCAGCTCCTGCATACTGATTTCGCGCTGGTTCGGCACCAGTTTTACCCAAGGGTTGTGCTGGCTGATCATGCCTTCGATATCGGCGATCGGCACGTCCTTGTTCAGCTTGATGGTCAGCGCCTGGCTGTGGCAACGCATGGCGCCAATGCGCACGCAGATGCCGTCGACCGGGATCGGGCTCTTGAAGCGGCCGAGAATCTTGTTGGTCTCGGCCTGGGCCTTCCACTCTTCGCGACTCTGGCCGTTGGGCAGCTCTTTGTCGATCCACGGGATCAGGCTGCCGGCCAGCGGTACGCCGAAGTTTTCGGTCGGGTAGGCTTCGCTGCGCATGGCCTCGGCAACCTTGCGATCGATGTCGAGGATGGCGCTGGCCGGGTTGGCCAGGTCATCGGCCACAGCGGCGTGGGTGGCGCCCATCTGGCGGATCAGCTCGCGCATGTTCTGCGCGCCGGCACCGGAAGCGGCCTGATAGGTCATGGCGCTCATCCACTCGACCAGGCCAGCCTCGAACAGGCCGCCCAGGCCCATCAGCATCAGGCTGACGGTGCAGTTGCCGCCGATGTAGTTCTTGGTACCGGCGTCGATCTGCTGGTCGATGACCTTGCGGTTGACCGGGTCGAGGACGATGACTGCGTCATCCTGCATGCGCAGGCTGGAGGCGGCGTCGATCCAGTAGCCCTGCCAGCCGGCTTCGCGCAGCTTGGGGAAGACTTCGTTGGTGTAGTCGCCGCCCTGACAGGTCAGGATCACATCGAGGGTCTTGAGCTCTTCAATGCTGTAAGCGTCCTTGAGCGGGGCAATATCCTTGCCCACCGCAGGACCCTGGCCACCGACGTTGGAGGTGGTGAAGAACACCGGCTCGATAAGATCAAAGTCCTGCTCTTCCAGCATCCGCTGCATGAGCACGGAACCGACCATGCCGCGCCAACCGATCAGACCTACACGTTTCATCGCAACTACACCTTTGCTAAAAAGTGGGCCGCTGCTTCACAAGGAAAAACAGCAGCGGGCCCGAGAGATTACAGATTCCGCAGCGCTGCGACTACTGCGTCGCCCATTTCCTGCGTACCCACCTTGCTGCAACCGTTCGACCAGATGTCGCCGGTGCGCAGCCCCTGATCCAACACCAGGCTGACGGCCTGTTCAATGGCCTCGGCTGCCGCCTGCTGGTTGAAGCTGTAACGCAGCATCATCGATACCGAAAGGATGGTCGCCAATGGGTTGGCAATACCCTGGCCGGCGATGTCTGGCGCCGAGCCGTGGCAAGGCTCGTACATGCCTTTGTTGTCAGCATCCAGCGACGCTGATGGCAGCATGCCAATGGAGCCGGTGAGCATGGAAGCTTCATCCGACAGGATGTCGCCGAACATGTTGTCGGTGACCATCACGTCGAACTGCTTGGGCGCACGCACCAGTTGCATGGCGGCGTTATCGACATACATGTGGCTGAGCTCGACGTCCGGGTAATCCTTGGCTACTTCCTCGACGATCTCACGCCACAGCTGGCTGGAGGCCAGGACGTTGGCTTTGTCCACCGAGCAGAGCTTCTTGCCGCGCACACGGGCCATGTCAAAACCGACCCGGGCGATACGGCGGATTTCGCTTTCGCTGTACGGCAGGGTGTCGTAGGACTGACGCTCACCGCCTTCCAGCTCGCGGGTGCCGCGTGGCGCGCCGAAGTAGATGCCGCCGGTCAGCTCACGCACGATGAGAATATCCAGGCCCGCGACGATTTCCGGCTTGAGCGAGGAGGCATCGGCCAGTTGCGGGTAGAGGATCGCCGGGCGCAGGTTGGCGAACAGGCCCAGTTGCGAGCGGATTTTCAGCAAGCCGCGTTCGGGGCGAATATCGCGCTCGATCTTGTCCCACTTCGGCCCGCCGACAGCGCCGAGCAATACCGCGTCGGCCTTGCGGGCGCGCTCCAGGGTTTCGTCGGCCAGCGGCACACCATGCTTGTCGATGGCCGCACCACCGATCACGTCGTGGGCAAGGCTGAAGCCGAGCTGGAACTTGTCGTTGGCCAGTTCCAGCACCTTGACCGCTTCGACCATGATTTCCGGACCGATGCCATCACCTGGAAGAATCAGAATCTGCTTGCTCATGCGTTCCTCTATTCAATTCAAGCGGCACGCCCTGTTGGCCTGCCGGAAAAAACCTAGCGTTCGGCCCAGAGCACCACGACATCGGTGCTGAACGAGCCATCGGCTTCAATCTGGTAATACTGCCGTACTTCTTCGCCCATCGCCTGCTGCAATTGGCGAATGGCGCCACGCATCACCTCGGGAGTGCGCATGCGCTCGACCCAGGAGCGGTACTCCAGGCGCAAGCGCTGACGGCTGTGGCTGCGGGTGAACAGGCCGGCTTCGCTGACCTGCTGCAACCATTCACTGGCCGAGTAATCGCGTACATGGCTGGTATCGCGCAAAACTTCGACGCTCTGCAAGTAGGTGTCGAGCAGCGGGCTGCCCGGCGACATCACGTCGATGAACGCGGCCACGCCCCCAGGCTTGAGCACCCGGCGCACTTCCCTCAGGGCCAGGCCCAGGTCGCTCCAGTGGTGCGCCGAGTAGCGGCTGAAGACAAAGTCGAACGATCCATCGGCAAATGGCAGGCGCTCGGCGGCGCCACGCTGGGTGACAATGTTCTCGAAGCCGCGCTCGGTGGCAGCGGCGGCGACCACATCGAGCATCTGCTGCGACAAGTCGTAGGCCACCACTTCACGCACCAGCGGGGCAACGTGAAAACTCACATGGCCAGCGCCACAGCCAAGGTCCAGCAAACGCGCGCGACCTTGGCCGGCAAGCTCTGCCTGCAACAGGGCGAACTCACTGCCCTGGGCATGCACGGCGCTGCTCAGGTAGGCGCTGGCCTGCTCGCCGAACTGGCGCTGGACGACATCCTTATGGGTGGTGCTGGTCATTGATATCTCCTGGGGCCTTATTATCGCGGGGCAAGCCCGCTCCTACCTCTGTGGGAGCGGGCTTGCCCCGCGATCAGCTCAATCAAACGTCACGAAACAACCACGGCTGACTCGCCCGGTGCTTGACCTCAAACGCAGCAATCGCATCACCATCCTGCAAGGTCAGGCCGATGTCATCCAGGCCATTGAGCAGGCAGTGTTTGCGAAACGCGTCGATCTCGAAGCTCAGCACCTTGCCGTCCGGACGGGTCACGGTCTGCGCCTGCAGGTCCACGCTCAACTGATAGCCAGGCTCGGCTTCGACCTGCTTGAACAACTCATCGACTTCCTGCTCGCTGAGGATGATCGGCAGCAAACCGTTCTTGAAACTGTTGTTGAAGAAGATGTCGGCGTAGCTCGGCGCGATAATGCTGCGAAAGCCGTATTCTTCCAGGGCCCAGGGCGCATGTTCACGGCTTGAGCCGCAACCGAAGTTCTCACGGGCGAGCAACACGCTGGCACCTTGATAACGCGCGTGGTTCAGCACGAAATCCGCGTTCTGCGGGCGCTTGCTGTTGTCCTGGTACGGCTGGCCGACATCCAGGTAGCGCCACTCGTCGAACAGGTTGGGGCCAAAGCCGGTGCGCTTGATCGACTTCAAGAACTGCTTGGGAATGATCTGGTCGGTGTCGACGTTGGCACGGTCCAATGGCGCGACGAGGCCGGTGTGCTGGGTAAAGGCTTTCATGCTGCGCTCCCTTGGATCAACTCGCGTACATCGACAAAACGGCCAGTAACGGCAGCGGCGGCGGCCATCGCCGGGCTCACCAGGTGGGTACGGCCACCGGCGCCCTGGCGCCCTTCAAAGTTGCGGTTGGAGGTGGAGGCGCAATGCTCGCCACTCTCCAGGCGGTCGGGGTTCATCGCCAGGCACATCGAGCAACCCGGTTCACGCCACTCAAAGCCCGCCGCAAGGAAAATCTTGTCCAGGCCTTCCTGTTCAGCCTGGGCCTTGACCAGGCCCGAGCCCGGTACCACGATCGCCTGCTTGATGGTCGCGGCCACCTTACGGCCCTTGGCGATTTCAGCGGCGGCGCGCAGGTCTTCGATGCGCGAGTTGGTGCAGGAGCCGATGAACACCCGGTCGAGCTGGATGTCGGTGATCGCCTGGTTGGCGCTCAGGCCCATGTACTTCAAGGCACGTTCGATGGAGCCGCGCTTGACCAGGTCGGCTTCGGCAGCCGGGTCCGGCACGCGCTGGTCGACGGCCAAAACCATCTCCGGCGAAGTACCCCAACTGACCTGCGGTTTGATCTGCGCAGCGTCCAGCTCGATCACCGTGTCAAACACCGCATCGGCGTCGGATACCAGGTCTTTCCAGGCTTCGACCGCTTGCGCCCAATGCTCGTTTTTGGGCGCATAAGGGCGACCCTTGACGTAGGCGACAGTTTTTTCATCGGTGGCCACCAGGCCGACCCGGGCACCGGCCTCGATAGACATGTTGCAGATGGTCATGCGGCCTTCGACCGACAATTCGCGGATGGCGCTGCCGGCGAACTCCATGGCATGGCCGTTGCCGCCGGCAGTGCCGATCTTGCCAATCACGGCGAGGACGATGTCCTTGGCGGTGACACCGAACGGCAATGTGCCTTCGACGCGCACCAGCATGTTTTTCATCTTCTTGGCCACCAGGCACTGGGTCGCCAGCACGTGCTCGACCTCGGAAGTGCCGATGCCATGGGCCAAGGCGCCGAACGCGCCGTGGGTCGAGGTGTGCGAGTCGCCGCAGACCACGGTCATGCCGGGCAAGGTTGCGCCCTGCTCCGGGCCGATGACGTGGACGATGCCCTGACGCACGTCATTCATCTTGAATTCGACGATGCCATACTCGTCACAGTTTTCATCGAGGGTCTGAACCTGCAAACGCGAAACCTGGTCGACAATGGCGTCGATCCCGCCCTTGCGCTCGGGAGTGGTCGGCACGTTGTGATCAGGCGTGGCAATGTTGGCATCGATGCGCCAGGGTTTGCGGTTGGCCAGGCGCAGGCCTTCAAAGGCTTGCGGCGACGTCACTTCGTGGATGATGTGACGGTCGATGTAGATCAGCGCCGAACCATCGTCGCGCTGCTTGACCAAATGCGAATCCCAGAGCTTGTCGTAAAGCGTTTTGCCGGCCATCAGACTGTTCCTCATCAGCGTCTTTCTATGCCAATAACCCCTTGGCTTGTACGGACGATGCTATGCCGGTAGATTGAATAACTCAAATTCATAATTTTTATGCTTTGGATAACCAAAAGGAATTCGAGCAGTGGACCTGGCTAACCTCAATGCCTTTATTGCCATTGCCGAGACGGGCAGCTTTTCCGGGGCCGGCGAACGCCTGCACCTGACCCAGCCTGCGATCAGCAAACGCATCGCCGGCCTTGAGCAACAACTGGACGTGCGCCTGTTCGACCGCCTCGGTCGCGAGGTCAACCTGACAGAGGCCGGACGCGCCTTGTTGCCGCGCGCCTACCAGATCCTCAACGTACTGGACGACACCCGCCGGGCCCTGACCAACCTCACCGGTGAAGTCAGCGGGCGCTTGACGCTTGCGACCAGCCACCACATTGGCCTGCACCGCCTGCCGCCGTTGTTGAGGGCCTTTACCCGCCAGTACCCGGCGGTAGCGCTGGATATTCAGTTTCTCGACTCGGAAGTGGCCTACGAAGAAATCCTCCATGGCCGAGCAGAAATAGCGGTGATCACCCTTGCCCCGGAACCACACCATCTAGTACGCGCCGTACCGGTATGGGACGACGCCCTGGACTTCGTCGCCGCCCCCGAACACCCGCTGGCACGCAAAGGTGCGGTGAGCCTGGCCGATATTGCCCACCATCCGGCGGTTTTCCCGGGCGGCAACACCTTCACCCACCATATTGTCCAGCGCCTGTTCGAAGCCCAGGGCCTGACACCGAACATCGCAATGAGCACCAACTACCTGGAAACCATCAAGATGATGGTTTCCATCGGCCTGGCATGGAGCGTGCTGCCACGTACTATGCTCGATGAGCAGGTGGCGCCCATCGCCTTGCCGGGCATACAGCTATCACGCCAGCTAGGCTACATTCTGCACACCGAACGAACGCTATCGAATGCCGCCCGGGCCTTTATGGCATTGCTCGACAGCCATGCAGCCCCTTGAACAATTGAGGTAACACCCGGGCAAGCCTGCCCGCTCAAGGACGCGTTATCTGCCAAAGGTCTGGTATCGATGCCCAAATCAGCAAACCGCTTCCCGCGCATGCTTCGAATCCATGCGGCGGACCCCCAGGAATCGGAGCAAACCTGGGAAAACGCCCCGCAACTGCTGGCGGCGCTTAACGGTGCGCGCCTGGGCGCCTGGTTCTGGGATGTCGAAACCGGCCAGATCAGTTGGTCACGCGGTACCCAGGCCCTGTTTGGTTTTGATCCGCACCAGCCCCTGCCCAATGACCTGGACTACTTGGAGCTGGTGCCCATGGAAGACCGCCCGCGCGCCCTGCAGGCGTTTCATGCGGTGGTCAATGGCGAGCCGGTGGAGCAGGCCCTGCGCCATCGCATTCGCTGGCCCGACGGCAGCCTGCACTGGCTGGAAATCAACGGCAGTATGACCAAGGACCCCAACGGCCGGCGACAGATGGTCGGGGTGATCCGCGAGATCACCCGCCAGCGTGAACGCGAATCGGCGCTGATCAACTCGGAAAAGCGCTTCGCCACACTCTTTCACCTGAGCCCCAACGTCATTCTGCTAACCCGCCGCGCCGACGGCATGATCTACGAGGTCAACCAGCACTTCGAGAACATCCTCGGCTGGCCAGGCCACCAGATCGTCAACAAGAGCACCGTGGAGCTGGGCCTGTGGGTACACCCCCAGCAGCGCCAGCAGGTACTGGCGGCAACCAGCGGGACCAGCGGCCCGGTCACCCTCGAAGTGCAGTTTCGCGGCAGCAGCGGTGAAATCCACGACGGCATACTCTGCACCCAGAACATCGAGCTCGAAGGCATCGCCTACCTGCTCAGCACCTTCGTCGATACCAGCGAACACAAACGCGCAGAACAAGCGCTCAAAGACAGCCAGGAGCGCCTGGACCTGGCCCTGGATTCGGCGCAATTGGGCACCTGGGACTGGCACATTCCCAGCGGCATGCTCTACGGCTCGGCGCGAGCGGCCGAACTGCACGGCCTTGAGCCTGTGCCCTTTCACGAATCCTTCGAGTCATTCTTCGAAGGCGTGCCGGAAATGGAGCGCAGCACCATGCGCCAGGCCTATCGCAGCCTGCGCGAAGGCCCGGCCGGCAATTACCAGATCACCTACCGCATCCAGATGGAAGACGGCAGCTCGCGCTTTATCGAAAGCCGCGCCCGGCTGTACCGCGATGAACAAGGCAATCCGCTGCGCATGGCTGGCACCCTGCTGGACATCACCGAGCAGGTCGAACGCGAACAACGCCTGACCAGCTCCGAAGAAAAATTCGCCAGCCTGTTCCAGGCCAGCCCCGACCCGATTTGCGTCACCCGCCAGGACAACGGCCAGTTCATCGAGATCAACCCGGCTTTTACCCAGGTGTTTGGCTGGAACGCCGAACAGGTATTGGGCAACACCGCCGAACAGATTGGCCTGTGGGCCGAGTCGGCCGAACGCGCCCGGCGCATCGAGCGGGTGATCCGCGACCAGGCCCTGAACAACGTTGCCGTAGTGGTCAATCACAAGGACGGCCAGCCGCTGACCTGCGTGATATCCAGCCGCCTGATCAAGGTCGACAACCAGCCCTGCAGCGTCACCACCCTGCGCGACATCACCCAGCAGCAGCGTGCTGAAGCGGCGCTCAAGGCCAGTGAAGAAAAGTTCGCCAAGGCCTTTCACTCAAGCCCCGACGCCATCACCATCACCGAGCGCGACAGCGGTCGCTACCTGGAAGTCAACGATGGCTTCTGCCGCCTGACCGGCTACAACGCCGCCGAAGTGATCGGCCAGACCGTGCACGACATCGGCATCTGGGCCGACGACAAGCAACGCGCCGCACTGCTCAACGAGTTCCAGGACAAAGGCCGGGTGCACCACCGGGAAATGCTCGGACGCAACAAGCGCGGCGACATTCTCACCGTCGAAGTGTCGATCGAGCCGATCAACCTCAACGAAACCGAGTGCCTGCTGCTCACCGCCCGCGACGTCAGCCAGCTGAAGAACGCCCAGGCGCAAATCCGCCACCTGGCCTACCACGACCCGCTGACCAACCTGCCCAACCGCGCCCTGCTGATGGACCGCCTGAGCCAGCAGATCGCCCTGCTCAAGCGTCACAACCTGCGCGGCGCCCTGCTGTTCCTCGACCTCGATCACTTCAAGCACATCAACGATTCCCTTGGCCATCCGGTCGGCGACACGGTGCTGAAAATCATCACCGCGCGCCTGGAAGCCAGCGTGCGCCTGGAAGACACCGTCGCACGCCTGGGCGGCGATGAATTCGTGGTATTGCTCAGCGGCCTGGAAGGCAGCCGCGAGGAGGTCACGGAAAAGGTCCGCGAACTGGCAGACACCCTGCGTGAACTGCTGGCCGAACCGATGTCGCTGGACGGCCAGCGCCTGCAGGTCACCCCCAGCATCGGCATGGCGCTGATTCCCGACCACGGCTCGACCCCGGCCGACTTGCTCAAGCGCGCCGACATCGCCCTGTACCGGGCCAAGGATTCCGGGCGCAACACCACGCAAATGTTCCACACCACCATGCAAAAGGCCGCCAGCGAGCGCCTGCGCATGGAAAACGACCTACGCCTTGCCCTGGCCCGCGGCGAACTGGCCCTGCACTTCCAGCCCCAGGTCGACGCCCGCGACAATCGCATCGTCGGCGCCGAAGTGCTGTTGCGCTGGCACCACCCGCAACTGGGCCAGCAGCCACCGGCACAGTTCATCCAGGTTCTGGAAGAAAGCGGGCTGATCCTTGAAGTGGGCAGCTGGATCCTCGACGAAGCCTGCGATGCCTGTGCCGGCATGCTGCGCGACGGGCTGATCGATGGCGATGACTTCAGCCTGTGCGTGAACATCAGCCCGCGGCAGTTCCGCCAGAACGACTTCGTGGAACGGGTAATGCGCAGCCTCGACGACTTCCGCCTGCCGCACAAGATCCTCAAGCTGGAAATCACCGAAGGCATCGTCATCCAGAACCTGGAAGACACCATCAGCAAAATGCGCGAACTCAAGACGTTTGGCGTCAGCTTTGCCATGGATGACTTTGGTACCGGCTACTCCTCGCTGACCTACCTCAAACGCCTGCCGGTGGACGCCCTGAAGATCGACCAATCCTTCGTCCGCGACGCCCCGCTGGACCCCAACGACGCCGAAATCGTCCGCGCCATCGTCGCCATGGCCCGCAGCCTGGACCTGGCGGTGATTGCCGAAGGGGTGGAATTGTCGGAGCAGCTGGAGTTTCTTGAGCGGCTGGGCTGCCACTTGTACCAGGGGTACCTGCACAGCCGACCGTTGCCGCTGGGGGAGTTTCGGGCGTTATTGCTTGAAGCGCCGGCGGGATACTGAAACAGCGAAAATGTAGGAGCGGGCTTGCCCCGCGATAGCATTCTGCCTGCCAAATCGAATCGCGGGGCAAGCCCGCTCCCACTGAGTCATGCAAGCCCAAAATAAAGCAATAAAAAGGGCACCCGAAGGTGCCCTCATCCAAAACAACAATCAATTCAGAGCAGGCTTGCCATCCCCATTGATCGGGATCCGCTTGGCCTTGGCCTCTTCCGGCACAATCCTCAGCAGGTCGATGCTGAGCAGCCCATTGGCCAAACCAGCCGCCTTGACCTCGATATGGTCAGCCAAGCGGAACGACAACTTGAACGCCCGCTGGGCAATGCCCTGATGCAGATAGGTAACGCTTTCAGCGTTGCTGTCACGCTTGCCGCCAGTCACGGTCAAGACGCCTTTTTCCACTTGCAGGTCCAGATCCTGCTCCTGGAAACCTGCCGCAGCAACGACGATTCGATAGTGGTCTTCGCCATGTTTTTCAACGTTGTAGGGAGGGTAGCTGCTACCCGCCTCATTACGCGCCGCAGATTCGAACAAATCATTGAAACGGTCGAAACCTACGGAATGACGGAACAGTGGAGCCAGAGAAAAAGCAGTAGTCATGGTACATCTCCTGAAAATCAGCGAGGTTGTGTAGTAGCGCGACCCGACTTCGGCATCGCGTACTCCCTAGATAAGGACCCTCGCCTGCTTTTCAAGCAACCCTGCAAAAATTTTTTCAGGCCGCCTCACTGACCGGTACACCGATCAACTGCCCGACCCGGTCACAGTCGGTTTCCCGGCGTAACTCGGTAAACAGCGCCACCGCTTCAGGGTAGGTGCGGGTCAGCATCGCCACCCATTGCTTCAAGCGCCCTGGCGCCTGGCGCGGGGTCATCTGCGCCCGAGCCTGGCCCCAGAAATCCTGGATCAACGGCAACAAGCTCTGCCAGTCCATCGGCACGAACTCGACACCATCACGTTCAGCGGCGATCTGCCGGGCAAGGTCCGGACGCGAAACCAGGCCACGCCCCAGCATGATGTCTTCAACACCGCTGACTTCGCGGCAACGCCGCCAGTCCTCCAGGGTCCAGACCTCGCCGTTGGCATACACCGGTACCTTGACCACCTCCTGCACCCGCGCCACCCATTCCCAATGGGCGGGTGGCTTGTAGCCGTCGACCTTGGTCCGCGCGTGCACCACCAACTGCTCGGCGCCACCTTCGGCCAGGGCGCGGGCGCAGTCCAGGGCGCCATCAGGGCTGTCGAAACCCAGGCGCATCTTGGCCGTCACCGGGATATGCGCAGGCACCGCGCGGCGCACTTCACGCAAGATCGCGTGCAGCAGCTCCGGCTCCTTGAGCAGCACCGCCCCGCCCCGCGACTTGTTCACGGTCTTGGCCGGGCAGCCGAAGTTGAGATCGATCACCGGCGCACCCAGCTCACAGGCCAGCACCGCATTCTCGGCCAGGCACACCGGGTCAGAGCCCAGCAACTGCACACGCAACGGCACCCCGGCCGCCGTCTGGGCGCCCTGGCTCAGCTCCGGTGCGAGCTTTTCGAAGGTGGCTGCCGGCAACAAGCGGTCGCAGACCCGAATGAATTCGGTGACACACCAGTCGATACCGCCGACCTGGGTCAGAACGTCGCGAAGAATGTCGTCGACCAGCCCCTCCATCGGGGCCAGGGCAATTTGCATGGGTTGCATCTCGGCTGAAAAAGGCCGGCAGTCTAGCAAAATCCGCGGCCTACAGCGCCCCGGCCATCAGCGCCGGCCCATAACCCTCAATGAACTCCGCCGGCATGCGCTTGGGCCGCCCGGTGGATAACTCGATGCAGACGAAGGTGGTTTGCGCGCGCAGCAAGGTGGTGCCGTCGCTCGGCCGTACCAGTTGGAAACGCCGGGTCATTTTCAGCCGTTGGTCCCAGTCGACGATCCAGGTTGCCAGTTGCAACTCATCGTCTTCATAGGCCGCAGCGAGATAGTCGATTTCGTGCCGGACCACGGCCATGGCCCGGTCCAGGCGCCGGTACTCGACCAGGTCCAGCCCCAGGCGCTGGGAGTGGCGCCAGGCGCAGCGCTCAAGCCAGGTGACGTAGACCGCATTGTTGGCGTGGCCGAGACCGTCGATGTCGTCGGCAGCGACCCGCAGGTCGATGATGAACGGTGTTGCCAGATCCCAACTCATGCCCGCTCCAGATCCGTGGTGAACGGGCAGAGTGTACCGGATGCTCAGGCCGATTGCCGCGCCGGTGAGCTGCTGCGCTGCAGCAGTGCCAGCACCCCTTCGCGCAGTTGCGGGTCGGCCAGTACACGCAAGTGGCCGCCGTCAGGCAGGCGCAGCAGGCGGCTGTCGAACCAGGCACGGTGGATGGCATCGGACTCATCGACTGGTACCAGTTGATCGTCCTCGGCATGCACGATCAAGCCAGGCAGCTCCAGTTGGTAGCCACTGACATCAAGGCGGGAAATCTGCACGCCGACATCACGCTCGATCTGACGGATGAACGCTGCCCGCGCCCGGGCCGGCATGCCCAGATGGCGGGCAAACCCGCGAATGACACCCAGCAACTGAGCCGGCGCGGCGATGCTTACCGCCACGTCGGCACGCAAGCCCCACTGCAGGGCCAGGAGCATGCTGGCACCGCCCATGGAGTGGCCAACTACGGCCTTGAGTGGCGGCAGCTCTGCGGCGGCTTCCAGCAAGGCGCGAGCGAACAGCACCACATTGGCTTCGTTGCCCGGCGAGTGGCCGTGAGCCGGGCCTTCCAGGGCCACTGCGGTGTAACCGGCGTCGACCAGGCTGTCGATCAGGTGGGCAAACTGGGTCGGGCGCCCTTCCCAGCCGTGCATCAGCAGTACAGTCGGGCCCTGGCCCCAGCGCAGTGCCGAGAGCCCGAAGCGCAAGGTAATGCGCTCTGCACGGGCCAGCAGCGGCAATTCCCAGTCCCGCGGTGGCCGGTTGCGCGGGGTCATGAAGGCCCGGCGCATCTTGCGTGCGATATGTTCTGGCGCCAGATGCCCGAGGGTGCCGTTAACGCTACGAATCCAGCTCAAGGTATTCATCGCTTCACTCCGGTGGATAGCGCGTGGTTCAGACAACCGCCGACTTGGCGGCACGCAGAATGCGGTCAGACAATTCATCCGTGCCCAGGGCACGGGCCAAGGCCAGGCCACCGATCATCAGGGCCATGTCGGCCAGGACCTTGTCGGCCTCTTCAGGGCTGTCGGCGAGATTGGCCATCATCAATTCGATGTGCTCGGCCAGTACCGCTCGAAAAGCCTCCGGCAGACGCGCTATCTCGCCCAGGGAGGTCGGCAGCGGGCATGCACGCTCGGTGGCGTCCCGGTGTTTACGGGACAGATAAAAGGCGGCAACCAGGGCGCGCCGCGCCTCACCGCTCATGCTCGGGTCAACTTCAGCGAGCAACGCCCGACGCTCGCCTAGCAACTGGCGAAAGGCTTCGAGCATCAGCGCGTCCTTGCTGTCGAAATGCGCGTAAAACCCTCCGACCGTCAGGCCGGCAGCGCCCATCATCTGATTGACGCTGGGCTCGGCCGGCCCGTGCTGGATCAGCGCGCTGCAGGCGGCATCGAGAATCCGTTCGCGGGTCTTGGCCTTTTTGTCGTTCATGCTCGCCTCCAAAATATTATGGTTAGAATATTATTCTCATAATATTTTTCTGCAAGCAGAAATTGCTGCCGCTTGTCGCGTCAGTGGAAAAGTTTCGGGGGGAAGTTTTTTCGAGGCAAAAACAAAAGGCTCATTCAATAATCGAATGAGCCTCGAATCCCACAAAGTGGGTAAAATGGCGTCCCCTAGGGGACTCGAACCCCTGTTACCGCCGTGAAAGGGCGGTGTCCTAGGCCACTAGACGAAGGGGACTTGTAACCTTCGTGCAGATCCGTTTTCACGAATCCTGGCAAAATTGGTGGAGCTAAGCGGGATCGAACCGCTGACCTCCTGCATGCCATGCAGGCGCTCTCCCAGCTGAGCTATAGCCCCAGATTTCTAGCCTCGCGGCCCAGCAACCTCTTTCGACGTTGCTTGTGTAAAACTGGCGTCCCCTAGGGGACTCGAACCCCTGTTACCGCCGTGAAAGGGCGGTGTCCTAGGCCACTAGACGAAGGGGACGAACCTTCTTACCTTACCAACCCGGTCGCTGGAACCCGGTTGATTTCGCAGTCAGTCTAGCTGACTACGAATCGGAATTTGGTGGAGCTAAGCGGGATCGAACCGCTGACCTCCTGCATGCCATGCAGGCGCTCTCCCAGCTGAGCTATAGCCCCACAATGTCGCTCTGAACTGAATCGCTTGGCTGGGTGCTTCGCGTTTCGTTTTCGTTCATCGCTGTGGACGGGGCGCATATTAAGATCGGATGGCGAACCTGTCAAATATATTTTCAACAAAATTCAAAAAAAATTTCCGAGATAACAAACACTTACCGCCCGACCGGGTGAAACACCCCGGTTTTACAGGGGTTTACGGGCCTCTTCGCGGGGCAAGCCCACTCCTACCGGTTCTGCAGGAGCGGGCTTGTTGGCAATCAGGCGATGGAGCCCAACAACTTTTCCCACTCTTTGTTTTCTTTCTTCGACACACCACCGAGCAGGTCCAGGGCCTGGCGCAGGCGGTAACGGGTCAGGTCCGGGCCAAGGATTTCCATGGCATCGAGCACCGAGACCGAGCTGGCCTGGCCAGTGATCGCGGCAAACATCAGCGGCATGGCATCACGCAGCTTCAGTTCCAGGGCCTCGACTACCGCCTGGATGCACCCGGTGATACGGTCTTTTTCCCACTGGCGCAGGCTTTCGAGCTTCCACAGGATCAACTGGATGACCTGGCGCACCTGGTCGGCCGACAATTTCTTGCTTTCAAACAGCTTGGCATCGAGCTTGAGGGCACCTTCAAAGAAGAAGCCACCCAGTGGCACGACCTGACTGAAGGTCTCTACCCTGCCCTGCACGTGCGGCGCAATCTGCATCATGTAGTCGCTGTTGAACGCCCACTTGTGCAGGCGGGCGGCGAACTCTTCCACCGGCAGTTCGCGCAGCCACTGGCCGTTGAGCCACGACAGCTTCTCGATGTCGAAAATCGGCCCGCCAAGGGAAACCCGCGACAGGTCGAAATGTTCGACCATCTCGGCCAGGGAGAACTTCTCGCGCTCATCCGGCATCGACCAGCCCATGCGCCCCAGGTAGTTGAGCATGGCTTCAGGCATGAAGCCCATGCGCTCGTAGAAGGTCACCGAGGTCGGGTTCTTGCGCTTGGACAGCTTGCTCTTGTCCGGATTACGCAGCAGCGGCATGTAGCACAGGGTCGGTTGTTCCCAACCGAAGTACTCGTACAGCTTGATCAGCTTGGGCGCCGACGGCAGCCACTCTTCGCCGCGCAGCACGTGGGTGATGCCCATCAGGTGGTCATCGACGACGTTGGCCAGGAAGTAGGTCGGCAGGCCGTCGGTCTTCATCAGCACCTGCATGTCCATGCGGTCCCACGGGATCTCGACGTCGCCACGGAGCATGTCCGGAACCACGCAGACGCCTTCGGTCGGCACTTTCATGCGGATCACGTGCGGCTCGCCAGCAGCCAGGCGGCGCTGCACTTCTTCTGCCGACAGCAGCAGGGCGCGACCGTCGTACCGCGGGGTTTCGCCGCGGGCCATCTGTTCGGCACGCATCTGGTCCAGCTCTTCGGCGGTGCAGAAGCACGGGAAGGCGTGGCCCAGGTCAACCAACTGCTGGGCGTACTGCTTGTAGATGTCGCCCCGCTCGCTCTGCCGGTACGGGCCGTGCGGGCCGCCGACGTCCGGACCTTCGCTCCACTCGATACCGAGCCAGCGCAGGGCGTCGAAAATCTGCTGTTCCGACTCGCGGGTCGAGCGCAACTGGTCGGTATCTTCGATACGCAGGATGAACTCGCCGCCATGCTGCTTGGCAAAGCAGTAGTTGAACAAGGCGATGTAAGCGGTGCCGACGTGGGGATCGCCAGTAGGCGAAGGCGCGATACGCGTGCGAACGGTGGTCATGGACAGTCTCGAACTAGAGATGAAACAAAGGTTGGATGTTAACAGGGAGCGGGCACCGGGCTCCAGCAATGGGCACGATCGGCACTTGTGGCAGCGAATTCAAACGCGGTTAAATTTGCTTACACTTTTTTAACGATTACCCCCATGCCTGCCCAACTCAAGCGTCGCCTGCTGATTTTCCTCACCCTGGTTGTAGTCATTGCCCTCGCCTCTCTTGCCCATTGGTACTTCAAGGGGCGCTTCTATGAAAGCACCGACAATGCCTACGTGCAGGGTGAAATCACCCGGGTTTCCAGCCAGCTGAGTGCGCGCATCGACCAAGTGCTGGTGCAGGACAATCAGCACGTGGCCAAGGGCGACCTGCTGGTGCGCCTGGAGCCTGAGGATTTTCGCCTGGCTGTGGAACGCGCCCGCGCCGCCCTCGACACCCGCGAAGCCGAGCGTCTGCAGGCCGAAAGCCGGCTGACCCAGCAAGCCAGCCTGATTGCCGCCGGGCAAGCCCAGGTCGCTGCCAATCAGGCCACCCTCGGCCGCGCGCAACTGGACCTCAACCGTGCCGAGGCACTGCGCAAGCCGGGTTTTGTCTCGGAAGAACGCGTGACCACGCTGTCGGCCGAAAACCACGTGGCCCGCTCCCAGGTCAGCAAGGCCCAGGCCGACCTGCAGGGCCAGCGCCAGCAGGTCAACGCCCTGAGCGCGGAAATCAAGCGCCTGGACGCGCAAATCGTCAACGCCCGCGCCGACCTGGCCCAGGCCGAACTGAACCTGACCCGCAGCGAGATCCACGCCCCGATCAGCGGCATCATCGGCCAGCGCGCCGCGCGCAACGGCCAGGTGGTGCAGGCCGGCGCCTATCTACTGTCGATCGTTCCCGATCAAGACATCTGGATTCAGGCCAACTTCAAGGAGACCCAGATTGGTCACATGCAGCCCGGGCAAAGCGCCGAGCTGCGGTTCGACAGTTACCCGGACACGCCGATCCAGGCCCGGGTCGACAGCCTGTTCGCCGCTTCCGGCGCGCAGTTCAGCCTGTTGCCACCCGACAACGCTACTGGCAACTTCACCAAGGTGGTGCAGCGCATTCCGGTGAAACTGACTTTCGCCACCGACAACCCGCTGCACGGCAAGATCCGTCCGGGCATGTCAGTGACCGTCACCGTCGACATCCGCGACAACGCCGACCATGGCCGGTGATTCACTGATCCGCCCCGTTGGCGAACCCAGCCGGCGCGACTGGATCGCCGTCATGAGCGTGATGCTCGGCGCGTTTATGGCGGTGCTGGACATCCAGATCACCAACTCTTCGCTCAAGGACATTCAGGGCGCCCTGTCGGCGACCCTGGAGGAAGGCTCGTGGATCTCCACCTCCTACCTGGTGGCCGAGATCATCATGATCCCCCTCACCGCCTGGCTGGTGCAGCTGCTGTCGGCGCGGCGTCTGGCGGTGTGGGTGTCATTGGGCTTTCTGGCCTCATCGCTGCTGTGTTCGATGGCCTGGAACCTGGAGAGCATGATCATCTTCCGCGCCCTGCAGGGCTTCACCGGCGGCGCACTGATCCCCCTGGCCTTCACCCTGACCCTGATCAAGCTACCCGAACACCACCGCGCCAAGGGCATGGCGATGTTCGCCATGACCGCCACCTTCGCCCCGTCGATCGGCCCGACCCTGGGCGGCTGGCTGACCGAAAACTGGGGCTGGGAGTACATCTTCTACATAAACATCCCGCCGGGGCTGATCATGATCGGCGGTTTACTGTATGGCCTGGAGAAGAAAGAAGCGCACTGGGAGCTGCTTAAAAGCACCGACTATGCTGGCATCCTTACCCTCGGCGTCGGCCTTGGCTGCTTGCAGGTGTTCCTCGAAGAGGGGCATCGCAAGGACTGGCTGGAATCGAGCCTGATCGTCACCCTGGGCAGCATCGCCCTGTTCAGCCTGATCACCTTTGTGATTGTGCAGTTTTCCAAACCCAACCCGCTGATCAACCTGCGCATTCTCGGCAACCGCAACTTCGGCCTGTCGAGCATCGCCAGCCTGGGAATGGGCGTGGGGCTCTACGGCTCGATCTACCTGCTGCCCTTGTACCTGGCGCAGATCCAGAACTACAACGCCTTGCAGATCGGTGAAGTGATCATGTGGATGGGGGTTCCGCAGCTGTTCCTGATTCCGCTGGTGCCGCAGTTGATGAAGGTGATTTCGCCGAAGATTCTCTGCACCCTGGGTTTCGGCCTGTTCGGCCTGGCCAGTTTCGGCTCCGGGGTACTCAACCCGGACTTTGCCGGCGAGCAGTTCAACCACATCCAGATCATCCGCGCCCTTGGCCAACCGATGATCATGGTGACCATCTCGCTGATTGCCACCGCGTACATCCAGCCACAGGATGCCGGCTCGGCGTCGAGCTTGTTCAACATCCTGCGCAACCTGGGGGGCGCCATTGGCATAGCCTTGCTGGCGACCCTGCTCGATGCACGGGCCAAGGTGTACTTCGATTACCTGCGCGAATCGATCGTGCCGAACAATCCACAGGTCGCCGAGCGCCTGGCGCAGCTGGCAGAACGCCTGGGCAGCGATACCGCAGCACTGGGCAAACTAAGTGAGATCACCCACCAGCAGGCGATGATCATGGCCTATAACGACGCCTTCCATTTTGTCGGCATCGGTTTGGCGATCAGCATGGTGGCGGTGGTGATGACGCGCAAATTGCCGCAGGGGTTGAAGGCTGGGGAAGCGCACTGACCCGTTTTGGGCCTGCTTTGCAGGCCATCGCTGGCAAGCCAGCTCCCACAAGGTCCTGCGTACACCCAACCATGTGGGAGCTGGCTTGCCAGCGATGGGGCCCTCAGGCAGTAATCATCCGCTCGCGCAACGCGGTAATCTCGTCGCGCAGTTGCGCCGCCGCCTCGAACTCCAGGTCTCGCGCCAGCTGGTACATCTTCTCTTCCAGTTGCTTGATGCGCTTGGCAATCTCGCCTGGCGAGCGCAGCTCGGCCTCGTAACGGGCGCTCTCTTCCGCAGCCTTGGCCATACCCTTGCGCTTCTTGCTGCGCGAGCCGGGCACGTTGGCCCCCTCCATGATGTCGGTGATGTCCTTGACCACGCCCTTGGGCACGATGCCATTCGCGGCGTTGAAGGCGATCTGCTTGTCACGACGCCGTTCGGTCTCACCGATGGCCCGCTCCATCGAACCGGTCACCCGGTCGGCATACAGAATTGCCCGGCCGTTGAGGTTACGTGCGGCCCGGCCGATGGTCTGGATCAGTGAACGCTCCGAGCGCAGGAAACCTTCCTTGTCGGCATCCAGAATCGCCACCAGCGACACCTCGGGCATGTCCAGGCCTTCACGCAGCAGGTTGATCCCCACCAGCACATCGAACGTCCCCAGGCGCAGGTCGCGGATGATCTCGACCCGCTCCACAGTGTCGATGTCCGAGTGCAGGTAGCGCACGCGCACGTCGTGGTCGGCCAGGTAGTCGGTGAGGTCCTCGGCCATGCGCTTGGTCAGGGTGGTGACCAGCACGCGCTCCTCCACGGCCACGCGCTTGCGGATCTCCGACAGCAGGTCATCGACCTGGGTAGTGGCCGGGCGCACTTCGACCTGCGGGTCAACCAGGCCGGTCGGCCGTACCACCTGCTCGACCACCCGACCGGCATGCTCGGCCTCGTAGTTGCCCGGGGTCGCCGAGACAAAGATGGTCTGCGGACTGACGTGCTCCCACTCGTCAAAGCGCATCGGCCGGTTGTCCAGCGCCGAAGGCAGGCGAAAGCCATACTCGACCAGGGTTTCCTTACGTGAACGGTCGCCCTTGTACATCGCGCCGACCTGCGGAACGCTGACGTGGGACTCATCGATCACCAGCAGGGCATCATCCGGCAAGTAATCGTAGAGGGTCGGTGGCGGCGCCCCGGCCGGACGTCCGGAGAGGTAGCGCGAGTAGTTTTCGATACCGTTGCAGTAGCCCAGTTCAAGGATCATCTCCAGGTCGAAACGGGTACGCTGCTCCAGGCGCTGGGCCTCGACCAGCTTGTTGGCCTTGTGCAGGTATTCAAGACGCTGGGCCAGTTCTTCCTTGATGCCGTCCACTGCCTCGAGCAGGGTCTCGCGCGGGGTCACGTAGTGGCTCTTGGGATAGAAGGTGAAACGCGGCAGCTTGCGGATAACCTCACCGGTCAGCGGGTCGAAGGCGGCGATGTTTTCCACCTCGTCGTCGAACAGCTCGATGCGGATGGCTTCCAGGTCCGATTCAGCCGGAAAGACATCGATCACATCACCGCGCACGCGGAAGGTGGCGCGGGCAAAATCCATTTCGTTGCGGGTGTACTGCAGGTCGGCCAGACGGCGCAGCAATGCGCGTTGGTCGAGCTTGTCGCCGCGGTCCACGTGCAGGACCATCTTCAGGTAGGTTTCCGGGCTGCCCAGGCCATAGATGCACGACACGGTGGTGACGATGATCGCATCGCGCCGCTCCAGCAGCGCCTTGGTCGCCGACAGGCGCATCTGCTCGATATGGTCGTTGATCGAGGAGTCCTTCTCGATGAAGGTATCGGAGGACGGCACGTAGGCTTCAGGCTGGTAGTAGTCGTAATAGGAAACGAAATATTCAACGGCGTTGTTCGGAAAGAACGCCTTGAACTCGCCATACAACTGCGCCGCCAGGGTCTTGTTTGGCGCCAGCACCAGGGTCGGGCGCTGCACCTGGGCGATGACGTTGGCGATGCTGAAGGTCTTGCCCGAACCCGTCACCCCGAGCAGCGTCTGGTGTGCAAGGCCCGCCTCGATTCCTTCGACCATCAGGCGAATGGCCTCGGGCTGGTCGCCGGCCGGCTGGAAACGGGTGACGAGCTGGAACTCGGACATGACAAACCTCTGTGTGATCGCGACGTTTACATCACCGACGCAGGCAACTGTATCTATAGACAGTAGTTATACCGAATTAAGGCCTGGTAACGCCAGTTTCAACGCAGTGTTGTAGGCATTTCTGACCATGGACCGGCCAATTCGACTAACGGTCGAAAAATATTCCACGAAACTGCAGGAAAAGCTGCGACAGACTGTCGCCGTGACCGATGGGTATCACTATACTGACTCCCCGTTTGTGCACCGCTCTAGTGCATTTGATTGGAGCGTGCGACCTCTTCCACTCTCCATTCAGAGCCAAGGTAAAAATGAGCCTGTTTTCCGCTGTCGAGCTGGCACCACGCGACCCCATTCTGGGCCTCAACGAAGCTTTCAACGCCGATACCCGTAGCAACAAAGTCAACCTGGGTGTAGGTGTTTACTGCAACGAAGAAGGGCGTATCCCACTGCTGCGCGCAGTGATCGAAGCCGAAACCCAGCGCGCTGCCCAGCACGCTTCCCGCGGTTACCTGCCGATCGACGGTATCGTCGCTTACGACCAGGCCGTGCAGAAACTGCTGTTCGGTGCCGAATCGCCGCTGCTGAGTGCCGGTCGCGTGATCACCACCCAGGCTGTCGGTGGTACCGGCGCCCTGAAAATCGGTGCCGACTTCCTCAAGCAGCTGTCGCCGAACGCCGTGGTCGCCATCAGCGACCCGAGCTGGGAGAACCACCGCGCACTGTTCGAAACCGCCGGCTTCCCGGTGCAGAACTACCGCTACTATGATGCCGCCAGCAATGACGTCAACCGTAGCGGCATGCTCGAAGACCTCAATGCCCTGCCGGCCGGCTCGATCATCGTCCTGCACGCTTGCTGCCACAACCCGACTGGCGTCGACCTGAGCCTGGACGACTGGAAAAACGTGCTTGAAGTGGTCAAGGCCAAGGGCCACGTGCCGTTCCTCGACATGGCCTACCAGGGCTTTGGCGACGGCATCTATGAAGACGCGTTCGCCGTGCGCCTGTTCGCCGAGTCGGGCCTGAACTTCTTCGTTTCCAGCTCGTTCTCCAAATCCTTCTCGTTGTACGGCGAGCGCGTCGGCGCCCTGTCCATCGTCACCGAGTCGAAGGAAGAAAGCGCGCGCGTGCTGTCCCAGGTCAAGCGCGTGATCCGTACCAACTACTCCAACCCGCCAACCCACGGCGCCACCATTGTCGCCACCGTGCTCAACAGCCCGGAACTGCGCAAGATGTGGGAAGACGAGCTGGGCGAAATGCGCCAGCGTATCCATGGCATGCGCAAGCAGATGGTCGAACTGCTGGCCGAGTACGGCGCCAAGCGTGACTTCAGCTTCGTCGGTCGTCAGCGCGGCATGTTCTCCTACTCGGGCCTGAGCGTCGAGCAAGTGGCGCGGCTGAAAAACGAGTTCGGCATCTATGCCCTGGATACCGGTCGCATCTGCGTGGCAACCCTGAACCAGAGCAACATCCATGGGGTGACCAAGGCAATCGTCGAAGTCCTTTAATTACCAAATTGCATAGGGGAGGCTTGACTTCCCCTTAGCAATCAGTAAGATACGCCACAGATTCCGCGATAGCTCAGTCGGTAGAGCAAATGACTGTTAATCATTGGGTCCCAGGTTCGAGTCCTGGTCGCGGAGCCAAACATTTGAAAAACCTCCAGTTGCGCTAAGCACTGGAGGTTTTTTCGTTTCTGCCCGAAGAAAAGTTTCGCTACTGGTGATACGGCTCGGTCACCGGCAACTGCTCATCCACAAGGCTCCACACCAGCAGCTTGGCCGGCCGGGTCTGGCTGGCGTTGCTCGACATCAGGTGCACCGAGCCCGGCGGCTCGTACCAGTAATCCCCGGCCTTGTAAGTGGCAGGTTGCTCGCCCTTGAGCTGTGAAATCACCGTACCTTCGAGCACATAGGCCATCACCGCGCCGGGATGCTGATGGGGAACGGATTTCTGCCCAGGCGCATAGCTGACGGTGAGCATGACCGCTTTTTTGCCCGGCGCATTGCTCGGCAATTGCTGCTGGAGGATGTTGACCGCTTCCCGGCCCTCCTGACCATGAGGCCAGGCACCGGGAATGGCGAACAGACTGGTGACGATCAGGGTGCTGATCGGCAATAGACGGGATTTCATTGGCTATACCTCATGCGTCAGTGGATGCCTGCAGGTTATGCCGGCACCCCACGACTACAAAGGTCCAATTCGGGGAAAAACGCGGAGGCTAATCAGCCCGGCCGATGGGGTAAAAATGCCCGCCACTCCAGACACCCAGCCACTCCTGGCCGTCAATCTGCCGCGGCACTGCCAGCTCGACCAACTGGTAGAAGACATTGCGGTGGATCAGTGCTTCGAGGTTGCTGCGCATGTGCACATACGGCGAAGGCTCCTGGGTGTGCGCATCGATTTCAAAGCGCAGCGGATGCTCAGGGCCAGCCTCGACCTGATCGTCGACGTTGCTGGTGAAACGCAGCAACTGCTGCTCACCTTCACCCTGTACTTCAAGACTGACCGCGACAAAAGGCGCGTCATCGACCTTGATGCCGACCTTCTCCACCGGCGTCACCAGGAAGTAGTCGTCGCCATCGCGGCGGATGATGGTCGAGAACAACCGTACCATCGGCTTGCGCCCGATCGGCGTGCCCAGGTAATACCAGGTACCGTCGCGGGCGATGCGCATATCGATATCGCCGCAAAAATCCGGGCTCCACAGATGCACGGGCGGCAGACCCTTTTCTGCCTTGGGAATCTGCGCCAGCAGATCATTGGCCTTGCCGGTGTCCTGCATCCCGCTCTCCTTAACGACTCATACCCAACAGACTGCGAGCGTAATCCTCAAGCGGGGGCCTGAGCAAATCTTCGGGCTTGTTGTCGTGGAACGTCAGCAAACCGCCACGGCTTTTGATTCGCGCGGTATCGATCAGGTAACGGGTGCTGGTTTCGATCAGCATCAACTGCACCACACCGGTGTCGATACCCAGACGGTCGACCGCCTGCTCGTCGTACCACTCATCGCCATTGCCGATACGATCATCGGTGCGGGCAAAGCGTGTATACAGCAGGTAATGTGCGCCCACTTCGCGGGCCTCGACCAATGCCTGTTCCAGGCCCAGCGGCGCCGGGGCACGGCGAACCATGGGAAAATACTCGATAAAGCCATTGAAGGCTTCTTCAGCTACTACGTTGGGGCGCGGATACGGGCCCTTGCCCGGCGGCACGAAGGCACCCTGGCCAATGTAAATGAATGAATCAGGCTGCAGACGCACCGACAGCGAGCGACGGGTGTCGCTGTGATCGAGCAGACCGGCATCGCTCATGTGATAACGGGCACCCTCGCCCATATCGCTGACATTCATGCAGCCGCCCAGCGCTATCAGCGCCAGCAGCAAAACCAGGCTACGCATCTATCCTCCAGTGGCCGGTGACGGAAAACCGGCGAACAGCTGGCAGATGCAGCTTTTGCGCCAGTCTTAGCCGCCAATGATCTTCATCACCGTCGCGCCGCCAGAAAATGCCACTGTTTGCTTGTCGCCAAGGGCTTTGACCAGCAACCCCTGCAGTGCCGGCAAGGCCTGGTGGCGCGGCTTATCGAGCAAATCGCCGATAAAGTGACGGTTGCTCGAGGACAGGCAGCCGTGCAGCCAGCCGGTGGAGGACAGGCGCAAACGCGAGCAGGTGCGGCAGAACGGTACGCTCTCGTTGGCGATCACGCCAAAGTAGCCATGCCCCGGGATCTGATAACGCAAGGCGGTGGCATCCACCGGGGCATTGGCCTGCAGGTACTCGTACTGCCCACCGATCAATTGCAGCAAGTGCTCGAGGCTGACGAACTGCTGCAAAAAGGCATTGCTGTCGCGGGCCAGGTGCCCCATGCGCATCAGCTCGATGAAGCGAAGCTCATAGCCGTGGGCCAGGCAATACTCCAGCAGCGGCAGGACCTGATCGAAGTTCTGCCCGCGCAACGGCACCATGTTGACCTTGATCTGCATGCCGGCGGCGCTGGCCTGGCTCATGCCATCGAGCACCGTCGCCAGGTCGCCACCACGGGCAATGCGCCGGAAAGCGCCCGGGTCGAGGGTGTCGAGGGAAACATTGAGGCGACGGATACCCGCTGCGTGCAGCACGGGCAACTTGCGCGCCAGTAGCTGACCATTGGTGGTCAGGCTGATTTCATCCAGGCCGAGGGTGGCGATTGAGCTGAGAAAGGTTTCAAGCTTTGGACTGACCAGCGGCTCGCCACCGGTGACGCGCACCCGCTCGATGCCGGCAGCTTCCACCAAGTAACCCACGCCACGGGCCATGGCCTCGGCCGAGAGCTCGTCCTGGGCAGCCACCAGCCGCTTGCCGTCCGGCACACAATAGGTACAGGCGTAGTTGCAGGCAGCCGTCAGGCTGACACGCAAATTGCGAAAACGCCTGCCTTGGCGGTCGACGATCATGGATGACTCCGGCATGGGTGAATCGGGCTCGCAAAACCTGACTCAAAAATCAGGTTTTTGCAAGCCTCATACCTGAGTATATTCCTCGGCACCCCATCCCAGTAGCACGATGGTTGGCTGAATGTCTCAGCTACCGGCGCTATCCGGGTCGCGCTTGCGCTTGTTGCCCATGCGCACGCCAATATCCATGAGGAACTGGAAGAAGCCTTCCTGATCTTCCAGCACATTGCTCCAGAACGGCGAGTGATAGAGCGCCACGGCGCCATGCACCAACGCCCAGGCAGCGCAGTAGTGGAAGTACGGCGGTACATCCTCGAGCTTGCCTTCGCTGATGCGGCCCTTGATCAGCAAGGTCAGGCGGTCGAAGTTGGAGGCGCGAATCTTGTGCAACTCCTCGACCATCTCCGGCACCTGGTTGCCCTTGACCACCTTCTCTTCAAGGCGGTCGAACAGCCGATAGCGCTGCGGATCACGCATGCGGAATTCGAAGTAGGCGCGCGACAGGGCTTCCTTGTCGCGGTCGACGTCGGCAGAGTGCAGCAGTTCGTTCAAATCGCGCTCATAGTCGAGCATCAGGCGCAGATAGATCTCCGCCTTGGACTTGAAGTGCTTGTAGATCGTGCCTTTGCCGATACCGACGGCATCAGCGATCATCTCGACGGTGACACTGTCTTCACCCTGTTCGAGAAACAGCTTGAGCGCGGTATCGAGAATTTCTTGCTCTCGGCGACGAAACTCACGGACCTTACGAGGTTCTTTCTGCATAAGAAGGACTGGATCAAAATCGAAGCCGGTTATTATGCCTAACTTGCGGCAAAATGCACGGATCATCCAACCATGTTGATGTTTCTTGATGAGTTTGAGCAGGCCCCGGGCCTGCGCTATCTGAATCATGCAGCCATCGCACCCTGGCCCAGACGCACCAGCCTGGCGGTTTCACGCTTCGCTAACGAGAACGTTTTGCTTGGCGCAAGGAACTATCCGGACTGGATCGTTATAGAGCAACGGCTGCGCGAACGCCTGATGCGCCTGACGAATTCGCCATCGACGGATGACATAGCTCTGGTCAAAAATACGTCAGAGGCGCTGTCGTTTGTCGCCTTCGGTATCGACTGGCAGGCTGGCGACCAAGTCGTCATCAGCGACGAAGAATTTCCTTCCAACCGGATCGTCTGGGAAGCCCTGGCCGATAAAGGCGTCAGTGTTATCCAGGTAAGCCTCAAGGGCAGCGATCCGGAAGGCGCCTTGCTGGCAGCCTGCGACCCCAAGGTACGTCTGCTGGCGATCAGCGCCGTACAGTTCGCCAGCGGCCTGCGCCTTGACCTGGTGCGTTTGGGGCAAGGCTGTCGCGAACGGGAAATACTGTTCTGCATCGACGCCATCCAGCAACTGGGCGCCCTGCCCTTCGACGTCCAGGCCTGTCAGTGCGATTTTGCCATGGCTGATGGGCACAAATGGATGCTCGGCCCGGAAGGCCTGGGCGTGTTCTACTGCCGAGCCGAAGTGCGCCCGCTGCTCAAGCTCAGCGAGTACGGCTGGCACATGCTCGAACACCTGGGCGACTACAGCCGCAACGAGTGGCAACCCGCCCACAGTGCCCGACGCTTTGAGTGCGGCAGCCCGAACATGCTCGGTGCAGCGGCGCTCGAGGCCAGCCTGTCGTTGCTCGAAGAGGTGGGCATGGATCAGGTAGCGGCAGCGCTGCAGGAACGAGTGCAATGGCTGCACCAAGGCCTGGCAGCCATCCCTGGAGTACGCCTGCACAGCCCGCAGGACTTGAGGCGCCGCGCAGGGATTGTCTCCTTCAGCATTGCCGGCATTGCCAACACCCAGGTCTACCAGCAGCTCAAGCAGCAACAGGTGGTATGCATAGTGCGGGGCCCCGGGGTACGATTTTCCCCGCATTTCTACACACCCAGACAGATAATCGACGAAACCCTGGCCATTGTGCGAGAAATCGCAGAGCGATGAGTGCTCAGCAGCGACGGACGTATTCCAAATCTGTTTAAAAAACGAGCAACTGTTGCTGGCGGCCCGCCAATCCTGACCAATACTTCAGGTGTTGGCGCAGCACATCCCCCCATGTTGCGCGCCGATAAAGGTGCTCAGGGACCGCGTGCCTTTGTTTTACTCCTAATGGTCTTAACCCGGATTCACCCCCCAGAACCCGGGTTTTTTTTGCCTGTTTTTTATCGCCGAACCTACCTGAAGCTATTCAGGCTACCCGGGCCAACGGGAACAGTCGCTTGAAGTTGGCCGTCGTCTGCGCGGCCAGTTGCTCATAGCTTTCACCACGTACCATGGCCACGAACTCCGCCACTTCGCGCACGTACTGCGGCAGGTTGGCCTTGCCGCGGTAAGGGATCGGCGCCAGGTACGGCGAGTCGGTCTCGACCAGCAGCCGATCGGCTGGCACTTGCCGTGCCACATCGCGCAACGCATCGGCATTGCGGAAGGTGACGATGCCCGACAGCGAAATGTAATAGCCAAGGTCCAGCGCCGCTCTGGCCATGTCCCAGTCTTCGGTGAAGCAATGCAGCACCCCAGCCTGGCCCAGGTCGGCATCGCGCAGCAGGTTCAAAGTGTCGGTGCGCGCTGCACGCGTGTGAATGACAACCGGCTTGCCCGTGACCTTGGCCGCCTCCAGGTGCAGGCGGAACGAGTCCTGCTGCACCTGCGCCGCTTCCGGCTCGTAGTGGTAGTCCAGACCGGTCTCGCCAATGGCCACCACATGCGGGTGCTCCAGCTCCTTGAGCAGCCAGTCCAGCGGCGGCGCACCATCAGGCGTAAGGTCCAACGGATGAATGCCCACTGAGCAGTCGACGTCACTGTAGCGCTCGCTCAGGTCCTTGACCGCCTGGGCGTTGTCGGCGCTGATGCCGATGCACAGGAAGTGACCCACTCCACGTGCGCGGGCGGCCTCCAGGGCCGCATCGAGGGAGCCCTGGTGAGCAGTGAGATCAAGACGATCAAGGTGGCAATGGGAATCTACAAGCATGGGCACATGACAACGCTGAAAAGTAATGAAGGAAGGGCCAGCTCAACGCTGGCCCGGCAACATTGCCCAGGACGCCAGCAGCGCCTCGAGCAACAGCACCCGATTGAGGTTGGCCTTGCCCAACACCTTCTGGCGCTGGGCCAGAATCCAGTCCTGGATCTCCAGGACCTTGCCCTGGTTGCTCTTCTGCGCCAGGTACTGGACCACTTTGCGCATATCGCTCAAGCCTAAACCCTCTTCGTCCTGGGTCAACTGATAACGCAGGACCAGGTTGGACCAGTCGCAGAACCAGTCGAACAGCTGCAACAAGGGAATGGCACTCCAGGCTTCGGCCAACTGGCTGGGCGATTGCTGCTGCTTGAGCAGCTTCTTCACGCCCTCAACCACCAGTGCACGCTGCTCGCGCACACCCTGGGACTGCAGGCTGACCGCAGCCAACGGCGAACCGGCGGCCAGGCTCAGCAGCTCCAGGCGCTCCTGCTCATCGCAGTCGGGCAAGGCCTGCTCAAGCCAGGCCAGGCTTTGCTCACGGCTCGGTAGCGGGCAAGCCTGCTGCTGACAGCGACTCTTGATGGTTGCCAGCAAGCGGCTGGGCTGATGGCTGACCAATAGCAGTACGGTATTGCCCGAAGGCTCTTCGAGGCTTTTGAGCAAGGCGTTGGCGGCGTTGACGTTCATGGCCTCGACCGGCTCGATCAATATCACCTTGCGCCCGCCCAACTGCGCGGTCTGCACCACGAAAGACACCAGGTCGCGAACCTGGTCTACCTTGATCGGCTTGTCGGCCTCTTCCGGCTCCAGCACGTAGTTGTCCGGATGGCTTCCCGCTGCGAGCAACAGACACGACTTGCATTGCCCACAGGCCTTCAGGGCCTCCGGACGCTGGCACAGCAACAAGGCCATCAGGCGCTCGGCCATAGCCCGCTTGCCGATGCCTTGCGGGCCGTGTAGCAGGTAGGCATGGGCATGCTGGGTACGCCCAGCCAATTGCTGCCACAAAGCCTGCTGCCAGGGAAACGCCTCAGCCACGGCAACGCTCCAGGATCTGCGGCAACAAGGTGTCCAGCGACTGCTGTACCTGGGCCAGCGGCAGCGCGGCATCGATCAGCCGGTATTGCTGCGGCGCAGCCTGGGCGCGGGCCAGGTAAGCCTGGCGCACGGCTTCGAAGAAGGCCTGGCCTTCTTGCTCGAAACGGTCCAGGCGGCCACGGGCGGCAGCGCGGGACAGGCCGATTTCCACCGACAGGTCGAACACCAGGGTCAGGTCCGGGCGCAAATCGCCCTGAACGAAGGTCTCCAGGGTGGCAATGCGCGCAAGCGACAGGCCGCGCCCACCACCCTGATATGCATAGGTGGCATCTTGTTTTCGGTTTTTCAAAAACGTCAACATCAGAAAATTATAACCCTTTTCACTAAAAGGTAAACGTGCTCAAATCCCCAGCCCACAAGGCTTGAGCCGAAAACAGGAGTACACCGTGAGAACCATTATCGGCCTAGCCGCCTTAGCCAGATCTGGCAAAGACACCGTTGCTTCGATGCTTCTGAGCATTCCGGGGGTCGCCGCCTTCGCTCTGGCTGACCCACTCAAGGTGGGGTGCCAAGCTTTGTTCGGCCTGACAGACGCAGAGGCGTGGCAGGACGACATTAAGGAAGAAACCATCGAGCTCTGGGCCCGTTCGCCTCGCGAGTTCTTTCAAACGGTGGGTACTGAATGGATGCGCCATCATAACGCAGACCATTGGCTAATGAGAGCTGCCAGGGAGATCAATCCCCCAGAACGCCCACAACCCCCTGCAACCCCCGCAAATCTCAGTGCCCCGGACGCTCCGTTCCTGCTGGCAGCTCAGGCGTTCTTCGACTTCAGCGACGACCAGATCTGGAACTCAGATTCCTACGAGACTCTCGACAGCTACTGGGGCCTCTCCCCTGCCGATGCCGTAGCGCTGCTTAAACGTCACGCTTACGACCTGTACCCGGACTTTGATGCCCGGCGCAGCCACCGCCCCGTAACAAAGCCGACCCCGCGTGGGCAGATCCCGGCAAACGCGAGAACAATCATCTTCAAGGACATTCGCTTTGAGAACGAAGCTGCGTTTCTTCGGGCGCATAACGGAGAGATTTGGCACATCACCAGACCGAACCTGCAGAAGATCAATGCTCACTCCTCAGAGCATGGCGTCGCCCAGGCACCTGGCGATCTGCATTTAATCAACGATGGCACCCTGGAAGACCTCAAGGCCCGTGTTGCGGAGGCCTGGCAATCCCACGTCCAGCGCCAGTCGCCCACAAAAAACAACACAGAAAACACCACGAAAAACAACTCTAAAACCAGCCAAACCGGAGACCGCAACTGATGTCTGCCTTCGACCACAGCATTACCGAAGTAGTGACCTCCACTGGCCGGAAGGTGGCGTGCTCATACCTGGGCAACCCTAACTATGATCCAACCAGCAACGTCTGCGCATGCCTCCATTGGTTGTTCCTTCTTTATTCCCCTGCCAGAAACCCCGCACGGGCTTACCTGCTGCGCGATGCCATCAGCCTCTTCGTGGACTTCGCGCACCTTCACAACTCGAACAACCCTGAACCTCTGCACATCAAGATGTACACGGACATCAACGCAGAGGTCTTCAACCGCTACATCGAGTACGTCTATGACCTAGGCGACACGCCTGCTAAGCCGGAAATCTTCAAATCAGCAGTCAAACTCGTAGCGGAAGAAACCGGAAAGCTTCCGCTGCTGACGCTGCCGATCGTGCCCATGCCGCCCAAGATGGGGAAAAACCCGCCTTTGTCCCCCGAGGGCCTCTATTCCTTGGAGGAGGCACTGTCCACGCACGTCAACCTCCTCTGGGACAAAATGGTATTCCGCGAAGAAGTGGAGAACGTCCAGCCGTATACCGCAGATGAGATCAACGACCAGGTGTTCCCAGTTCGGACTCGGGTCAGGATGCTGCAGTCCTTTCACTATCAGCGTGTAAACGACATCAAGCCAAACAAACAAGTGTGGCTGAAGCGACTCTCTGAATGCACGGATCCGGAACTTCGCGAGCTTACGCTCACCCCCGAAACGGCGATGCAACGCCTCAGAGCGATCTACGAACGCGAGGTGAAAAGTCTTCCCGCATTCGACGCGGGAGAAGATCCCCTGGCGGGCATTCCCATGAGCTTTTGGCAGCCTGACTACCATCGCGTGATCAAGACCTTCCTGATCCACGGCTACCCGTTTGAGATGTCATTGGATTACCTCTACAACGAGCTGCGCAGAAAAAACCTGAACGTTTACGGGGTGGGCTGCCAAGACGTCATCAAGCTGCTTCTGTACCGGTTCACCGTGGCGAACCGTGAGGAGGCGCTATTCCTACCGATGGTCGACGAAGTGCTTGGGTTCTATTACCCGACGGTCGTCGATATGACCGCCATCCTGCTGTTTATGATGTTCCAGTCAGGGTGGAACAAAGAGACAGCTCTGTCGCTGGATAAAGACAATTTCGAGCACCTCCTGACCGGCACCATTGATGAAGCAGTCAAGGTCGTGTTTGCGGAAAAGGTACGCTCTCAGGGTAATGACAAGACTTACTTCGACGCGAAACGCATTGAGATCCCCACAAGCGGTGATGATCCGTACTCCTTCTACAACCTGATTCTTCTGGCCAGGCACATGGCCGCGCCGCTGACCCGGTATCCGATCGACCAGATCCCAGTGGACATGACGGAAGACCAGATGAACCCGCTGTTCCTCTGCTTGCGCCTGAGAGAGGACTGGAGCCGGGGTGGCCGCCTTACCTCCATCGCTCACCCTAAAACGTTCCGGGTGTGCGTGCAGCATTTCCTTCAGCAGTACGAGGTAGTGGATAACGGAAAGAGGCTGACGAGCGCCAGTGAACTGACTCGACGCCTGCGCCCGACTTGGCTGCTTTACAAGAAGCGGGACAACCCCATTGCGCTGCTATCCATGACTATGGGCCATGAAAGTCGGGACACCACGGATATGTTCTACGACAACTCTGCAGCCGCTCACCAAGAACGCCTGCAGCGCTTGCGTAGTGAGCTGGAGGCCATCATTGAGCTGCTGCGGGCGCGTAGATTCAAAGGGATGCTCAGCAAGCATGCCCAAGCGCTGGCCGCAGCCATGTGGAAGGTTTTCCATATCCCGGGACAACTCAAGGCGATGTGGGGCTGTGCGGATCAAACTAAGCCGAATTGGGTCGGCTCCGAGATCATTGCCACGACTGGCAAGAAGTGCTGGAAGATCAAGGAGTGCATTTTCTGCTCTCAACTTCGGATTTTCCAAGACTCCCTGCCCTACCTGATGGAGCGTGATGCGCACCTGAGTGAGCTGTTGGAATCCGGCGCCGGCGGATTCTCATCTCGGTTTGTGAAAGAGCAAGAAGCTATCAGGTTCATCCTCGACGAATGGGGTGATTACGACGAGATCAAGCAAGCCGCTCGTTACCGCCGAAACAATGGGCCGCTGCTCCCGCGCGACCTCGATTTGTTGGAAATCATCTTTGAAAGTGAGGTGCACAATGCCTAATAACAATCTGACCTCCTTCTCGATTCAGCCTGACGGCACCTTGACCGAAGACGAGCAAAGCCAGCCAGCGGCCACCGCCGAGGTTAGCCAGGAAGGTGCTCAACCAAAAGCAAAATCAGAAGCCAAAGCCAAAGCCAAAGCCGAAGCCGAAGCCGAAGCCGAAGCCAAAAACCCTGGGCACCGGAAGCAAACTCGCGACCAATCCGACGACGAAGACACCGATGCAGCCGAAGCTACCGAGGCCGGCAAGAACATTATCGATGCAGACGCCCAAGCGATCCTGGATGACATTGATGAGGACTATTCGGAGGCCCTGCTGGAGGAGCTTGACGCACTTCAAGAGGAGCTGACGTCCAAGGCGTCACAGCCATCGATGTCGTTGGCCAACAAGATCGCCCAGATGGGCGAGGACTTCCCGGTTAGCAATGGTGTTCGCTACAGTGATGCCATGTGGTCATTGCCACACGGGCCTCACGCGCATCCGAACAACATCCGGTTTGATCGCGAACTCCCAGGCTCTAATGACCTCAAACGCGCGCTGACGTATCACACAGTCCCAGCGTTTTCGCCGTTTAGTTACATCCGCTCGAACACCACGACTAAGGCCTTTGGCAACGAGTACGCGATCGTCGAGCAGTACATCTTCAAAGACAACGGCCTCACTGCCGAGCCTCAGCATATTGCCCTGATCTCGATGCCGATGATCAACCAGGCGTTTGAGCGTGCCAAAGCCAGCACGGCGAAGCACCACTATTTCGCGCTTTTCAAGCATCTGCGCTTCTGGGCTAGGCTCTCCGAACAGAAGCTTCTCCCAGAAGCGCTTCGGCTGGATGTCTCGTCAGAGCATATCGACATCCCTGAGCGCCGAAAGGAAGTGGTACAGAATCGCTTCAACGGCGCAATAGAAAGCTGGATCGCGTATTCGGAAGAGGATCTGGAGATCCTCATGGAGTACGCCTTTTTCTGGCTGGAACGCGTGATGCCCAAGGCAGAGGCACTCAAGGATTACTTGGTGAAAACCGAATTCGCCTTCCTGAAGGATCGCGTGGTCACCCGGCGTGAACCCCTACTGGAGCTTGAGGCGCTGTGCACCATCGAAATCGATGGAAAAAAAGTGATGAAGCCTCAAGTGCATAAACATCTCAAAGACGATCTGCCGCACCTCACCTATAGCTGGGTAACTGGCTACGGCAAGGTTCTGGATGGCATTCGCAACTCGATCTTCATCCTCGTCGCTCTGGTGACCGGTGCGCGCAAGGGTGAATTGGCTGCGATGCATTTCTCTCATGTCACGCAAGATCATAACGGCGACTACTGGCTGAAGATCACTCGCTGGAAGACCGCTGCCAGTCCTAAGCACGGTGAGGATGATGCCCTTCCCCTACCCCGCTTTGTCGGTGACATGATCCGCAAATATGAGCAGCTGCGATCAATTCCTCCATTCGTGAAGGAAGGCTGGCTGTTTCAGCCTATGCGCTCAACAAAGGTCGTTAACAGGGCCACTCCCTCTCAGATCACGTCGGTGATCGAACAGCTCAAGAATGTGTTGCCCATCGAGCGGCTGCATTGCCACAGATTCAGAAAGACCATTGCTGAGATCTTGATCAACCGGGATGAGCGCAACATCGACATTATCCGTGCGTTGTTCGGGCACAAAAGCTATGCGATGACGCTTCGGTACATCGCGCGAAATCCGCTCATGGTGCGCAGCGTCGCCCTGGCGATTGAACAGAACTACGCCCGGGAGTTTCACGACATCGTTGCCGGCCTGCGGCTTGGTCATTCGGGGGCTGCTGCAGAGCGTATCTACAAGCAAATCCTCAAGCGTCCGGATGAGTTTGCAGGTCAGCAGTTCAAGGTGACCGTCGTCTCGTATGTCAGCCACCTGCTGAAGGCCGGAGAGCCCCTCTTCATCCGCCGTACCGCCATGGGCACGTATTGCCTCTCAGGCGAGCGCTTCACTCCGTCGAATCTGCCCCCTTGCCTGGAAGGCAGGCAGTTCGACGAGGGCTTGATCATGCCAGACCCTGGCAACTGCAAGCTGGAGTGCAAAAAGATCGTGATGCTGGGCTCAGCCAAGCAAGCATTGGCGGACAATATCCAGTTCTACGAAGCGGTGCTGGATAACGCTCGCGGGAAGCTCGCGCCCAAGGCGGAATCCGAACTGTTGCGTCGTATTGCGACGAGCGAAGGTCACCTGAATAACCTCATCAGCACCGGACACTCGGCGTCGAGGCACATTGAGGTGCGCCATGTCTAAGGTCAGTCCTATAGTGAAAAATGCCAAAGTCCCGGTACAAGCCGCTGCAGATGAACATAGCCCGGATGTCTTGCTTGCACAGGCGGCGGCTCAATCTGACCGTCGGCAGGTCATCAAGGACATCATCGTCTCGCATTACACGTCCGGCACCACCCACAAACTCAAGCTGGTGGAGGTAGCCCAACGCGCAGGCATTACTCGCCAAGCGCTTGATCGCTACTACTCAGAGTTCAAGCCTTACATCGCTGGTAAAAAAGACGTATCAGATCTTGTGGATGGCACAGTGGCCAAGGCCAAGGTGGAAACCCAGGCCACTATCAATGCCGTCGATGCGAAGTGGAAGGCACGTCTCGATCAGGTTCTGGTGGAGCGAGACAAGGAGATTGCCAGGGCCATCAACAGCCACATCAGCACATTGATGAACGATGACATCGCCATGTTCGAAAGCAATCAGCTGCGCAAGTCCTTGGAGAAACAGACCCTTCATGCGGTCGAGCTCATGAAGAAGAACTCCATACTGGAGCTCAAGCTGGCAGCAGCTTCCCAGCGGGAAGCACCGCTTCAGAGCACATCGAGTCAGAACAAAATAATTTACGATGTCGACATCGAGCAGTTGTGCATCCACTACCAACGCACGAAAAGCCTGGATGATTTTGAGGATGCTAAGGAAGCGGAGCTCATGGCCATCAGGGAAAAGTTTGCACGCTTTACATCTATGCCCGATGTACACGTGGTTCTCTTTGCAGACAGGTACATCTCCAGATTCAGAAATTTTGCCTCGCAATACGCGGCCTTACCTGGTGAAACCTGCTTGATAATACGGTTGCCATTGTTCTCCCGGGCAGAGATTAACAACTTCATCAAGCACATTCCCGCCGCCTTCAAGAAATCGCTGCACGTTCCCTACATGCTGCTGGACACTGAGCGAAAGGCGCAAAGGGTCTTCATCTATCAGCGCAACGCTTTACCCGAGCAGGAGATCCGGGCAGCCGATAATGCCGATGCGCCCAGCATGACCTGGGGCCTGGACGAGCTCGTCTTCTTCAAAGTCCCAGCCGGAGACTGATCGTGATTGACAAAACGCATTCGTCTAGCGTCAATGCCGGTCTGCAAATCAAGACCAAGCAGCTCACTTACAACAGCGTAGAGCTGGGGATGGAAGTTACGCACTGTGTGCTGGTCGCCCAGCGGAAGAACAAGCAGTTATTGCTGAGCCACCCCAACCTATTTCTGTATAAACACACCCGGTCATCGATAGCGACCTCAACACGTTACGCGACTCTTATTTCGATGTTCTACCGGTTCCTGTCGACACAGCCGAAAATGAAGAACGTTGATCTGGAGTACTACCATGCCTTAGCGGACAACAGGGACATCCGCCGATGGCAGGTGCACCGCCAGCTTGAACGGCTCGAAAAAAACTCTCTGAAGCCGTCCTCTGAAACCATCTTCGAAGACGCTAAAGTGCTCCTGAACTTCTTCAGGTGGCTGAACGAACACGGCTATGTGACCAATGTCGATGTGACGACCCGAACGTGGCGCGCGAATTTCCGTAGTGGGCGGATGCTCAACTACATCAATCGAATTGGTACGTCGAGGATTAACTCGAATAACATCCGAGTTTTGGACAAGCAAAGTCGGCAGAAACAGTACGATTTCCTGATCACTGACGATGAAATCAAGCTGCTTTTGCAATCGTACTCAGACCCCGTATATGCGTCTATCTTTCTTCTCGCGTTAGGTACCGCGATGCGTCCTATGGACTTGGTCAGATTCCCGTATCTGGGTAATGCCGCGAACAAGCACATCATGCCGTATTCGAATATGAATAAGGGAGATGTGACCACGCAATACACGGTTTACAACAGCAAAGGAGGCAAGGATCGTGAGATCACCATACACATGGATGATCTTAAAGCCCTCGAAGAGAACTACATCATTCCCCACTATGGCGTTCGTAAACAGCTCTACAAGAAGCGGTTCAAACAAGACTGTCCGCCCGATGTATTGTTTCTGACCTCCCGGGGGATACCCGTCGATGTCGACAGGATTGCGTCTCGAACGCACGATGCGAAGAACAACGCCGCGAAGATCGACAGCAATTTCAGGTCTCACATCAATTTCTACCAGACCAGGCACTGGTGGCCGACCCAGTACCTCATAGGCTTCTTCGGAGATCGCTTGCTAACGGAGAATCTAGAGGTGCTCTACCTGGCTGCCGCTCAAGCGCTCACCCGGCAGATGGGTCATGAAGATGTCGCCACCACTTACAAATTCTACGTGAGCATGGCCCGCGTCCTCATGTTCGCCCATAAAGGACATGCGCTGGATCTGATCCGCGCGCCTGAGCACTCCGTGTCCAGTTTCATAAAAAACCTGCGCCCGATAGATCGAAACAAGTTGGTGGAGGATGGAGCCGGGGAGGGAGGAAGGGCCGCCTAGCCAGCGAGTAAACGCAGGATACTTGGCCGTTCGCGACAGTAAGCGGCCCCTTACCAGGGCCGTTTTATCTAGGAGTGCCTCAAGCGCTCAAGCCCCACGGTAACACCACCATAATGATGATTACTGGGAGGACTCTTCCAGTCTCTAAGGATGCTCCGAACAAG
>NZ_JAMDGZ010000057.1 GCF_028656935.1 Pseudomonas rubra | reverse complement strand
GGCGGTCGTACCGTCGGCGCTGGTGTAGTAGCAAAGATTATCGAATAAGTAGTTGATTTCTCTCGATCAGGCCGGCATAATGGCCGGCCTGATAAGCTTTTAGGTCAGTAGCTCAATTGGCAGAGCGACGGTCTCCAAAACCGTAGGTTGGGGGTTCGATTCCCTCCTGACCTGCCAGATTCACCTCGTGTGTCTGGCTTTCTTTTCACAGGATTTTCCTAGATGACTCCCAAGGCTGAAGCCCAAGACTCTCGTTTTGATCTGCTCAAGTGGCTGGCTGTTGTCGCTTTGGTGGTTGTTGGTGTTGTGGGTAATCACTATTACTCCGCTTCGCCGATTCTGTACCGCGTACTCGTCCTGCTTGCCCTGGCAGCTGCAGCTGGCTTCGTTGCCCTGCAGACCGCTAAAGGCAAGTCGTTCTTTGCGCTGGCAAAGGAAGCTCGCACCGAGATTCGTAAAGTCGTATGGCCAACCCGCCAAGAAACCACGCAGACCACGCTCATCGTAGTGGCGGTTGTCCTGGTGATGGCGTTGCTGCTGTGGGGTCTTGACTCCCTGCTGGGTTGGTTGATTTCCTTGATTGTTGGCTAAGGGTGTCCCGTGGCTAAGCGTTGGTATGTTGTGCATGCTTACTCGGGTTACGAGAAGCATGTAATGCGCTCGCTGATCGAGCGCGTAAAGCTGGCTGGCATGGAAGATGGCTTCGGCGAGATTCTGGTCCCCACTGAAGAAGTGGTTGAGATGCGCAATGGCCAGAAGCGCAAGAGCGAGCGTAAGTTCTTCCCAGGTTATGTGCTGGTCCAAATGGACATGAACGAAGGGACTTGGCACTTGGTCAAGGATACCCCGCGCGTCATGGGCTTCATCGGTGGTACTGCAGACAAGCCTGCGCCAATCACCGACAAGGAAGCTGAGGCCATTCTGCGCCGCGTCGCTGATGGTAGCGACAAGCCGAAACCAAAGACTCTGTTCGAGCCGGGCGAAGTTGTCCGTGTTATCGATGGTCCGTTTGCTGATTTCAACGGTACCGTTGAAGAAGTTAACTACGAGAAGAGCCGGATCCAAGTGGCCGTGCTTATTTTCGGTCGCTCTACTCCGGTAGAGCTCGAGTTCAGCCAGGTCGAGAAGGTCTAGCCGAACAATGCATCCCATACCCCGCAGCCCTATGTGCTGCGGGGTTTTGTCGTCACTGGGATAAAACGCAAGTCATCCGGGGAGCCTTCTGGCGTTCGTACCCGATATTGGAGTAGCTCATGGCTAAGAAGATTCAGGCTTACATCAAGCTGCAAGTAAAGGCCGGCCAGGCCAACCCAAGCCCACCCGTTGGTCCAGCACTGGGTCAACACGGTGTGAACATCATGGAATTCTGCAAGGCCTTCAACGCCCGTACTCAGGGTCAAGAAGCCGGCCTGCCGACTCCTGTGATCATCACTGTTTACAGTGACCGCAGCTTCACCTTCGAAACCAAAAGCACCCCTGCTTCGGTTCTGCTGAAGAAAGCAGCTGGCCTGACCAGCGGTTCTGCACGTCCGAACACCGTTAAAGTCGGTACTGTGACCCGTGCTCAGTTGGAAGAGATCGCAAAAACCAAAAATGCTGATCTGACCGCTGCTGACATGGATGCGGCCGTGCGTACCATCGCCGGTTCCGCTCGCAGCATGGGCCTCAACGTGGAGGGTGTGTAATGGCTAAGCTGACCAAGCGCCAAAAGGCCATTGCTTCGAAAATCGAAGCAGGCAAAGTCTACAACTTCGAAGAAGCAGCAGTGCTGCTGGCCGAACTGTCCACCGTGAAGTTCAGCGAATCCTTCGACGTTGCTGTCAACCTCGGCGTTGACCCACGTAAATCCGACCAGGTCGTTCGTAGCGCTACCGTGCTGCCACACGGCACTGGCAAGACCGTACGTGTAGCTGTCTTCACCCAGGGTCCAGCTGCTGAAGCCGCTCTGGCTGCCGGCGCTGACCGTGTAGGCATGGACGATCTGGCTGCCGAAATGAAAGGCGGCGACCTGAACTATGACGTCGTTATTGCCTCCCCGGACGCAATGCGTGTTGTGGGTCAGCTGGGTCAGGTTCTGGGTCCTCGCGGCCTGATGCCTAACCCGAAAGTCGGTACCGTAACTCCAGACGTCGCCACCGCGGTTAAAAACGCCAAGGCTGGTCAGGTTCGTTATCGCACCGACAAAAACGGCATCATCCACACCTCCGTTGGCAAAGTCGGCTTTGAAGCTGGCAAGCTGAAGGAAAACGTTGAAGCCCTGATCGCTGATCTGAAGCGTATCAAGCCGGCTTCCTCGAAAGGTATCTACGTCAAGCGCGTTACCCTGAGCACCACTATGGGCCCAGGTCTGGTCATCGACCAGAGTTCGCTGAGCGCGTAAGACAAATCCCGGTGTGAGCGATCGCACCAGGTTGAAAAATTGGGGTCCCTGCCTGGCGGGGGCTATCCAAGACCGTAGGCGACGCAAGTCTTAAACCACAAGCCTACGCAGATGGTGCCCCTGGTCCCTTACGGGGCCAGACACCAAAACGACATCCGGCTTCGGTTGGATGAAACGGTAACAAGCAGGAGTTTTACCCGTGGCAATTAAACTCGAAGACAAGAAGGCCATCGTCGCTGAAGTCAACGAGGCTGCCAAAGTCGCCCTGTCTGCTGTCGTGGCTGATGCCCGTGGCGTGACTGTAGGCGCAATGACCGGACTCCGTAAAGAGGCTCGTGAAGCTGGCGTTTACGTACGTGTTGTACGTAACACCCTGCTCAAGCGCGCTGTTGCTGACACTGAATTCAGTGTCCTCAACGACGTGTTCACCGGCCCTACCCTGATCGCGTTCTCCAACGAACACCCGGGCGCTGCTGCTCGTCTGTTCGCTGAATTCGCCAAGGGTCAGAGCAAGTTCGAGATCAAGGCAGCTGCGTTCGACGGCAAGTTCCTTGCCGCAAACCAGATCGACGTGTTGGCTTCCCTGCCGACCCGCGACGAGGCTATTGCGAAGCTGATGAGCGTGATCCAAGGCGCGACCAGCAAGCTGGCCCGCACTCTGGCAGCCGTTCGCGACCAGAAAGAAGCTGCTGCTGCCTAAGGCACCGCAAGCCCTTTCGAAATCATACGTTTAATTTGATGGCTGCGTAGGCTGTCACCCCAATACAGGATTTAAGTCATGTCTCTGACTAACGAGCAAATCATCGAAGCAATCGGCCAGAAAACCGTTCTGGAAGTTGTTGAGCTGATCAAAGCAATGGAAGAAACCTTCGGCGTTACCGCTGCTGTTGCCGCTGCTGGCCCAGCTGCTGCCGCTGCCGTTGTTGAAGAACAAACCGAGTTCAACGTTGTTCTGAAAGCCGCTGGCGACAAGAAAGTAAACGTGATCAAGGCTGTTCGTGAACTGACCGGCCTGGGCCTGAAAGAAGCCAAGGAGAAGGTTGACACCGCTCCTCAGGTGATCCTGGAAGGCGTCGCTAAAGACGCAGCTGACAAAGCTGCAGCGGCTCTGACCGAAGCAGGCGCTGAAGTCGAAGTTAAGTAACTTTCGACTGTGCGTCTCCAGCCCGAGCGATAAGCGAAAGGCTGATGGCTGGTGGCTTTTGCCACCGGCCTTTTTCCGTTATTGGCAACTGACCAGGTCGGCGCCGATAACGAGCGGTAACCACCAATGATGGTGGCGCAAACCAAGGGGTTTGCACGATTTTCTGGCTGCTCCCGTCGGGAGAAGCCAAACAAGCAGGTGACCAAGCTGGGGAACGCTGATGGCTTACTCATACACTGAGAAAAAACGTATCCGCAAGGACTTTAGCAAGTTGCCGGACGTCATGGATGTGCCTTACCTCCTGGCCATCCAGCTGGATTCGTATCGTGAATTCTTGCAAGCGGGAGCGACCAAAGATCAGTTCCGCGACGTGGGCCTGCATGCGGCCTTCAAATCGGTTTTCCCGATCATCAGCTACTCCGGCAATGCTGCCCTGGAGTACGTTGGCTATCGTCTGGGCGAACCGGCTTTTGATGTCAAAGAATGCGTATTGCGTGGCGTGACCTATGCGGTTCCGCTGCGGGTAAAAGTCCGCCTGATCATTTTCGACAAAGAATCGTCGAACAAAGCGATCAAGGACATCAAAGAGCAAGAAGTCTACATGGGTGAAATCCCCCTGATGACTGAAAACGGTACCTTCGTAATCAACGGTACCGAGCGTGTAATCGTTTCCCAACTGCACCGTTCGCCGGGCGTGTTCTTCGATCACGACCGCGGCAAGACGCACAGCTCTGGCAAACTGCTGTACTCGGCGCGGATCATTCCTTACCGCGGTTCGTGGCTGGACTTCGAGTTCGATCCGAAAGACTGTGTATTCGTCCGTATCGACCGTCGTCGCAAGCTGCCAGCGTCGGTTCTGCTGCGTGCGCTGGGTTACAGCACTGAAGAAGTGCTGAACGCTTTCTACACCACCAACGTCTTCCACGTATCGGGCGAGAAGCTCAGCCTGGAGCTGGTGCCTCAGCGTCTGCGTGGTGAAGTTGCGGTCATGGATATCCATGACGAAACCGGCAAGGTCATTGTCGAGCAGGGTCGTCGTATCACTGCTCGCCACATCAACCAGCTGGAGAAAGCTGGCGTCAAGCAGTTGGACGTTCCGCTGGAATACGTCCTGGGCCGCACTACCGCCAAGGCGATCGTGCACCCGGCTACTGGCGAGATCCTGGCTGAATGCAACACCGAGCTGAGCACCGACGTCCTGGTGAAAATCGCCAAGGCCCAGGTTGTTCGCCTCGAGACCCTGTACACCAACGACATCGACTGCGGTCCGTTCATCTCGGATACCCTGAAGATCGACTCCACCAGCAACCAACTGGAAGCGCTGGTCGAGATCTATCGCATGATGCGTCCTGGCGAGCCGCCAACCAAGGATGCCGCCGAGACCCTGTTCAACAACCTGTTCTTCAGCGCCGAGCGTTACGACCTGTCGGCCGTTGGCCGCATGAAGTTCAACCGTCGTATCGGTCGCACCGAGATCGAAGGTTCGGGCGTGCTGAGCAAGGAAGATATCGTCGAGGTCCTCAAGACCCTGGTCGACATCCGTAACGGCAAAGGCATCGTCGACGACATCGACCACCTGGGTAACCGTCGCGTCCGTTGTGTCGGCGAGATGGCCGAGAACCAGTTCCGCGTTGGCCTGGTGCGTGTAGAGCGCGCGGTCAAAGAGCGTCTGTCGATGGCCGAAAGCGAAGGCCTGATGCCGCAGGACCTGATCAACGCCAAGCCGGTTGCGGCGGCGGTGAAAGAGTTCTTCGGTTCCAGCCAGCTCTCGCAGTTCATGGACCAGAACAACCCGCTGTCCGAGATCACCCACAAGCGTCGTGTCTCCGCACTCGGCCCTGGTGGTCTGACCCGTGAGCGCGCAGGCTTCGAAGTCCGTGACGTACACCCGACCCACTACGGCCGTGTGTGCCCGATCGAGACCCCTGAAGGTCCGAACATCGGTCTGATCAACTCCCTGGCTGCGTACGCTCGCACCAACCAGTACGGCTTCCTGGAAAGCCCGTACCGCGTGGTGAAAGAAGGCGTCGTGACCGACGACATCGTGTTCCTGTCGGCGATCGAAGAAGCTGATCACGTCATCGCCCAGGCTTCGGCCACGATGAACGAGAAGAAGCACCTGATCGACGAGCTGGTAGCGGTTCGTCACCTGAACGAATTCACCGTCAAGGCGCCGGAAGACGTCACCCTGATGGACGTTTCGCCCAAGCAGGTAGTTTCGGTCGCAGCTTCGCTGATTCCGTTCCTCGAGCACGACGACGCCAACCGTGCGTTGATGGGTTCGAACATGCAGCGTCAGGCTGTACCCACCCTGCGCGCCGACAAGCCGCTGGTCGGTACCGGCATGGAGCGTAACGTTGCCCGTGACTCCGGCGTTTGCGTCGTGGCCCGTCGTGGTGGCGTGATCGACTCTGTCGATGCCAGCCGTATCGTTGTTCGGGTTGCTGATGACGAAGTTGAAACCGGTGAAGCCGGTGTCGACATCTACAACCTGACCAAATACACCCGTTCGAACCAGAACACCTGCATCAACCAGCGCCCGCTGGTGCGCAAGGGTGACTCGGTTCAGCGTAGCGACATCATGGCTGACGGCCCGTCCACCGACATGGGTGAACTGGCTCTGGGTCAGAACATGCGCATCGCGTTCATGGCGTGGAACGGCTTCAACTTCGAAGACTCCATCTGCCTGTCCGAGCGTGTTGTTCAGGAAGACCGCTTCACCACGATCCACATCCAGGAACTGACCTGTGTGGCCCGTGACACCAAGCTTGGCCCAGAGGAAATCACCGCGGACATCCCGAACGTCGGTGAAGCTGCGCTGAACAAGCTGGACGAAGCCGGTATCGTTTATGTCGGTGCTGAGGTTGGCGCTGGTGACATCCTGGTCGGCAAGGTCACGCCAAAAGGCGAAACCCAGCTGACTCCGGAAGAAAAACTGCTGCGTGCGATCTTCGGCGAGAAGGCCAGCGACGTTAAGGACACCTCCCTGCGCGTGCCTACCGGCACCAAAGGTACTGTCATCGACGTACAAGTCTTCACCCGTGATGGCGTCGAGCGCGACAGCCGTGCGCTGTCCATCGAGAAGATGCAGCTGGACGAGATCCGCAAGGACCTCAACGAAGAGTTCCGCATTGTTGAAGGCGCAACCTTCGAACGTCTGCGTTCGGCTCTGAACGGCCAGGTTGTCGACGGTGGTGCAGGCCTGAAGAAAGGCACTGTGATCAGCAACGAAGTCCTGGACGGTCTGGAGCACGGTCAGTGGTTCAAACTGCGCATGGCCGAAGACGCACTGAACGAGCAGCTCGAGAAGGCCCAGGCCTACATCGTTGATCGTCGCCGTCTGCTGGATGACAAGTTCGAAGACAAGAAGCGCAAGCTGCAGCAGGGCGATGACCTGGCACCGGGCGTACTGAAGATCGTCAAGGTCTACCTGGCAATCCGTCGTCGCATCCAGCCGGGCGACAAGATGGCCGGTCGTCACGGTAACAAAGGTGTGGTCTCGGTGATCATGCCGGTCGAAGACATGCCGCACGACGCCAACGGTACGCCGGTCGACGTGGTACTCAACCCGCTGGGTGTACCATCGCGTATGAACGTTGGTCAGATCCTCGAAACCCACCTGGGCCTGGCGGCCAAAGGTCTGGGCGAGAAGATCAACCGCATGCTCGAAGAGCAGCGCAAGGTCATCGAACTGCGCAAGTTCCTCACCGAGATCTACAACGAGATCGGTGGTCGTCAGGAAGAGCTTGAGACCTTCTCCGACCAGGAAATCCTGGACCTGGCGAAGAACCTCAAAGGCGGTGTGCCAATGGCCACTCCAGTCTTCGACGGTGCCAAGGAAAGCGAGATCAAGGCCATGCTGAAACTGGCAGACATGCCAGAAAGCGGTCAGATGCAGCTGTTCGACGGTCGTACCGGCAACAAGTTCGAGCGTCATGTGACCGTTGGTTACATGTACATGCTCAAGCTGAACCACTTGGTGGACGACAAGATGCACGCGCGTTCCACTGGTTCTTACAGCCTGGTTACCCAGCAGCCGCTGGGTGGTAAGGCGCAGTTCGGTGGTCAGCGTTTCGGGGAGATGGAAGTGTGGGCGCTGGAAGCATACGGCGCGGCATACACCCTGCAAGAAATGCTCACAGTGAAGTCGGACGATGTGAACGGTCGGACCAAGATGTACAAAAACATCGTGGACGGCGATCACCGTATGGAGCCGGGCATGCCCGAGTCCTTCAACGTGTTGATCAAAGAGATCCGTTCGCTCGGTATCGATATCGATCTGGAAACCGAATAACACGTGACGCGAATCGGGAGCGAGGCTGAAAAGCCCGCTCCCTGCTCCGCCAGGAGGAAAGGCCTTGAAAGACCTACTGAATTTGCTGAAAAACCAGGGTCAAGTCGAAGAGTTCGACGCCATCCGTATCGGATTGGCCTCGCCTGAGATGATCCGTTCGTGGTCGTTCGGTGAAGTTAAAAAGCCGGAAACCATCAACTACCGTACGTTCAAGCCTGAGCGTGACGGCCTGTTCTGCGCCAAGATCTTTGGCCCAGTCAAGGACTACGAGTGCCTGTGCGGTAAGTACAAGCGCCTGAAGCACCGCGGCGTGATCTGCGAGAAGTGCGGCGTTGAAGTCGCCCTGGCCAAGGTTCGTCGTGAGCGCATGGCGCACATCGAACTGGCTTCGCCGGTTGCCCACATCTGGTTCCTGAAATCGCTGCCGTCGCGTATCGGCCTGCTGATGGACATGACCCTGCGTGATATCGAGCGCGTTCTCTACTTCGAGAGCTATGTCGTTATCGACCCGGGCATGACTACCCTGGAAAAAGGCCAGCTGCTCAACGATGAGCAGTATTTCGAAGCGCTGGAAGAGTTCGGTGACGACTTCGATGCCCGCATGGGTGCCGAGGCTGTCCGCGAGCTGCTGCACGCTATCGACCTGGAGCACGAGATCGGTCGCCTGCGCGAAGAAATTCCGCAGACCAACTCGGAAACCAAGATCAAGAAGCTGTCCAAGCGTCTGAAACTGATGGAAGCCTTCCAGGGCTCGGGCAACCTGCCTGAGTGGATGGTCCTGACCGTTCTGCCGGTTCTGCCGCCAGATCTGCGTCCATTGGTTCCGCTGGATGGCGGTCGCTTCGCGACTTCCGACCTGAACGATCTGTATCGTCGGGTGATCAACCGTAACAACCGTCTGAAGCGCCTGCTCGACCTGTCCGCGCCGGACATCATCGTGCGCAACGAAAAGCGCATGCTGCAGGAAGCGGTCGACGCCTTGCTGGACAACGGCCGTCGCGGTCGTGCCATCACCGGTTCGAACAAGCGTCCTCTGAAATCCCTGGCCGACATGATCAAGGGTAAGCAAGGTCGTTTCCGTCAGAACTTGCTCGGTAAGCGTGTTGACTACTCCGGCCGTTCGGTAATTACCGTAGGTCCGACCCTGCGTCTGCACCAGTGCGGTCTGCCGAAGAAGATGGCTCTCGAGCTGTTCAAGCCGTTCATTTTCGGCAAGCTGGAAATGCGTGGTCTGGCGACCACCATCAAGGCCGCGAAGAAAATGGTCGAGCGCGAGCTGCCAGAGGTCTGGGACGTTCTCGCTGAAGTGATTCGCGAACACCCCGTACTGCTCAACCGTGCACCGACCCTTCACCGTCTGGGTATCCAGGCGTTTGAACCGGTACTGATCGAAGGTAAGGCTATCCAGCTGCACCCGCTGGTCTGTGCTGCGTACAACGCCGACTTCGACGGCGACCAAATGGCCGTTCACGTGCCGCTGACGCTGGAAGCCCAGCTCGAAGCGCGCGCGCTGATGATGTCGACCAACAACATTCTGTCGCCAGCCAACGGTGAGCCAATCATCGTTCCGTCGCAGGACGTTGTACTGGGTCTGTACTACATGACCCGTGAAGCCATCAACGCCAAGGGCGAAGGTCGCGTATTCGCCGACCTGCAGGAAGTCGACCGGGTATTCCGCGCCGGCGAAGCTGCCCTGCACGCCAAGATCAAGGTTCGTATCAACGAAACCGTAAACGATCGTGATGGTGGCAGCGTCAAGAACACCCGTATCGTCGACACCACTGTCGGCCGTGCTCTGCTGTTCCAGGTTGTACCACCAGGTCTGTCGTACGACGTGGTCAACCAGCCAATGAAGAAAAAGGCGATCTCCAAGCTGATCAACCAGTGCTACCGCGTGGTTGGTCTAAAAGAGACCGTGATCTTCGCTGACCAGCTGATGTACACCGGTTTTGCCTACTCGACCATCTCCGGCGTTTCCATCGGTGTTAACGACTTCGTTATCCCGGATGAAAAAGCGCGCATCATCGGTGCTGCCACCGACGAAGTGAAAGAGATCGAGAGCCAGTACGCCTCCGGCCTGGTAACCCAGGGCGAGAAGTACAACAAAGTCATCGACTTGTGGTCCAAGGCGAACGACGAAGTGTCCAAGGCGATGATGACCAACCTCTCGAAAGAGAAAGTCATCGACCGCAATGGCGACGAAGTCGAGCAAGAGTCCTTCAACTCGATGTACATGATGGCTGACTCCGGTGCCCGGGGTTCGGCAGCTCAGATTCGTCAGCTGGCCGGTATGCGTGGTCTGATGGCCAAGCCGGACGGCTCGATCATCGAGACGCCGATTACCGCGAACTTCCGTGAAGGCTTGAGCGTACTTCAGTACTTCATCTCGACTCACGGTGCTCGTAAGGGTCTTGCGGATACCGCGTTGAAAACCGCGAACTCCGGTTACCTGACCCGTCGTCTGGTAGACGTTGCCCAGGATCTGGTGGTTACCGAGATCGACTGCGGTACCGAGCACGGCCTGCTGATGACGCCGCACATTGAAGGCGGTGACGTTGTAGAGCCGCTGGGTGAGCGTGTGCTGGGTCGTGTTATTGCCCGTGACGTGTTCAAGCCAGGCACCGACGACGTTATCGTTCCGGCCGGTACCCTGGTCGACGAGAAGTGGGTCGAGTTCATCGAGCTGAACAGCATCGACGAAGTGATCGTGCGTTCGCCAATCAGTTGCGAAACCCGCTACGGTATCTGCGCCAAGTGCTACGGTCGTGACCTGGCTCGCGGCCACCAGGTGAACATCGGTGAAGCTGTTGGCGTTATCGCTGCTCAGTCGATCGGTGAGCCGGGTACCCAGCTGACCATGCGTACGTTCCACATCGGTGGTGCTGCAAGCCGGACCTCGGCTGCTGACAGTGTCCAGGTGAAGAACGGTGGTGTGGTTCGTCTGCACAACCTGAAGCAGGTTGAGCGTGCCGACGGTAACCTGGTTGCCGTATCGCGTTCCGGTGAGTTGGCGATTGCCGACGAATTCGGTCGTGAGCGTGAGCGCTACAAGCTGCCTTACGGTGCAGTGATTTCCGTGAAGGAAGGCGACAAGGTCGACGCTGGCGCAATCGTCGCCAAGTGGGACCCGCACACCCACCCGATCGTTACCGAAATGAAAGGTATCGTGACTTTCGTGGGCATGGAAGAAAACATCACCATCAAGCGTCAGACTGACGAATTGACTGGTTTGACCAACATTGAAGTTCTGGACGTCAAAGACCGTCCGGCTGCAGGCAAGGAAATCCGTCCTGCAATCAAGATGGTCGATGCCAGTGGCAAGGATCTGTTGCTGCCAGGTACCGACGTACCGGCTCAGTACTTCCTGCCGGCGAACGCCCTGGTCGGCGTGGCCGACGGTGCACAGATCGGTGTTGGTGACGTTATCGCGCGTATCCCGCAAGAAACGTCGAAAACCCGTGACATCACCGGTGGTCTGCCACGCGTTGCCGACTTGTTCGAAGCGCGTCGTCCGAAAGAAGCTTCGATTCTGGCTGAAGTCAGCGGCACCATCGCGTTCGGTAAAGAGACCAAAGGCAAGCGCCGTTTGGTCATCACCCCGAACGACGGTACCGATCCGTACGAAGAGCTGATTCCGAAATGGCGTCACCTGAACGTCTTCGAAGGCGAGCAAGTGAACCGCGGCGAAGTTATCTCCGACGGTCCGAGCGATCCGCACGACATCCTGCGTCTGCTGGGTGTAAGCGCGCTGGCCAAGTATATCGTCAACGAGATTCAGGACGTTTACCGTCTGCAAGGCGTGAAGATCAACGACAAGCACATCGAAACCATCCTGCGTCAGATGCTGCGCAAGGTCGAGATTGCCGAGTCGGGTGATTCCAGCTTCATCAAGGGCGACCAGATGGAACTGACCCACGTACTGGTAGAGAACGAGCGCCTCGGCGCGGAAGACAAGTTTGTCTCCAAGTTCACTCGCGTACTGCTGGGTATCACCAAGGCCTCGCTGTCCACCGAATCGTTCATCTCGGCGGCTTCCTTCCAGGAAACCACTCGAGTACTGACCGAAGCGGCGGTAACCGGTAAGCGCGACTACCTGCGCGGCCTGAAAGAAAACGTGGTCGTGGGTCGTCTGATCCCGGCCGGTACCGGTCTGGCTTACCACAGCGAGCGCAAGCGTCGCCGTGATGCCGACAAGCCGCTGCGCGTAAGTGCCAGTGAGGTGGAAGCCGCACTGACCGAAGCGCTGAACTCCAGCGGTAACTGAAAGTAGGACGGGGCCCCGGTAAACCTGTTTTGGCCATCGGTGACATAATTTGTTGCCGATGACCGGAAGGGGAGAGCCGGGGCCTTGTCTTGACTGGGGGCAAGATCCTCTTTAGACTCTTGTACCCCTAAATTTGGTGGGACTTCGTCCTGCCAATTTTTGCTTTTCTTGCAAGACAATAGCGTCGCAAGACAACAGTGGAGCTAGTAGATGGCAACTATCAACCAGCTGGTACGTCAGCCGCGTAAGCGTATCGTCGAGAAATCCGACGTTCCTGCGCTGCAGAACTGCCCGCAACGTCGTGGCGTGTGCACCCGTGTGTACACCACCACGCCGAAAAAACCTAACTCGGCACTGCGTAAAGTATGCCGCGTGCGTCTGACCAACGGTTTCGAGGTTTCCTCGTACATCGGTGGTGAGGGCCACAACCTGCAAGAGCACAGCGTCGTCCTGATCCGTGGCGGCCGTGTAAAAGACTTGCCAGGTGTTCGTTACCACACCGTTCGCGGCTCCCTGGATACCTCCGGCGTCAAAGGTCGTAACCAAGGTCGTTCGAAGTACGGTACCAAGCGTCCGAAGTAATCGGCCGTTTGTAGCAGTTTGCAGTTATTCATTTTATTGAGTCGATAAGAGTAAGGTCGGGCACGCACCCTTAGGGGCACTGTCCCGGGCTAACCTGAAGACCGTTTGAGGGCTTATCAATGCCACGTCGTCGTGTAGCAGCCAAACGTGAGATTCTGGACGATCCAAAATACGGATCGCAGATTCTCGCCAAGTTCATGAACCACGTCATGGAAAGCGGCAAGAAAGCCGTTGCCGAGCGTATCGTTTACGGTGCACTGGACAAGGTCAAAGAGCGCAAGAACAGCGATCCCCTGGAAATCTTCGAGAAAGCTCTCGACGCCATCGCTCCGCTGGTCGAAGTAAAGTCGCGCCGTGTTGGCGGTGCCACTTACCAGGTTCCTGTTGAAGTTCGTCCTTCCCGTCGTAACGCCCTGGCAATGCGCTGGTTGGTAGACTACGCCCGCAAGCGTGGCGAGAAGTCCATGGCTCTGCGCTTGGCTGGCGAGTTGCTGGATGCCGCTGAAGGCAAAGGTGCTGCAGTCAAGAAGCGTGAAGACGTACACCGTATGGCTGAAGCCAACAAAGCGTTCTCGCACTACCGCTTCTAATTCTGGCATCACTATTTTTGCGAGGGCTCTATGGCTCGTACTACTCCAATCAACCGCTACCGTAACATTGGTATTTGCGCGCACGTTGATGCGGGCAAGACCACTACTACCGAGCGGATCCTGTTCTACACAGGTCTGAGCCACAAAATGGGCGAGGTGCATGATGGCGCCGCGACCACCGACTGGATGGTGCAGGAGCAGGAGCGGGGTATTACTATTACCTCCGCTGCCGTTACCACCTTCTGGCAGGGTTCCCGTGCTCAGTATGACAACTACCGCGTAAACGTCATCGATACCCCGGGCCACGTTGACTTCACCATTGAAGTAGAACGTTCGCTGCGCGTACTCGACGGCGCCGTTGTTGTTTTCTGCGGCACCTCCGGTGTTGAGCCTCAGTCCGAAACCGTATGGCGTCAAGCCAACAAGTACGGCGTTCCACGTGTTGTTTACGTGAACAAGATGGACCGTGCTGGCGCTGACTTCCTGCGTGTTGTTGGTCAGATCAAGAACCGTCTGGGTCACACCCCGGTCCCGGTTCAGCTGGCCATCGGTTCGGAAGATAACTTCCAGGGTCAGGTTGACCTGATCAAGATGAAGGCTATCTACTGGAACGACGACGACAAAGGCACCACTTATCGCGAGGAAGAGATTCCTGCCGATATGCTGGAGATGGCTAATCAGTGGCGCGCCAATATGGTCGAAGCCGCTGCTGAAGCCAACGAAGAGCTGATGAACAAGTACCTTGAAGAAGGTGAGCTGACTGTCGAAGAAATCAAAGCCGGTCTGCGCGCGCGCACCCTGGCCAGCGAGATCGTTCCGGCTGTTTGCGGTTCTTCCTTCAAGAACAAGGGTGTTCCTCTGGTTCTCGATGCTGTCATCGACTACCTGCCTGCTCCGACCGAGATTCCTGCGATCAAGGGTATCCACCCTGACCTGATCGAGAAGTCGAAAGAAGAGTTGGTCGAGGCCGACTACGACGAGCGTCACGCCGACGACAACGAGCCGTTCTCGGCTCTGGCGTTCAAGATTGCTACTGACCCGTTCGTGGGTACCCTGACCTTCGTGCGCGTTTACTCGGGCATGCTGCAGTCCGGCGACTCCGTGATCAACTCGGTCAAGGGCAAGAAAGAGCGCGTTGGTCGTATGGTGCAGATGCACGCCAACCAGCGTGAAGAAATCAAAGAAGTACTGGCAGGCGACATCGCTGCGCTGATCGGCATGAAGGACGTTACCACCGGTGACACTCTGTGCAACGCCGACAAGCCGATCATTCTTGAGCGTATGGACTTCCCGGAGCCTGTGATCTCGGTAGCTGTTGAGCCGAAGACCAAGCAAGACCAGGAAAAGATGGGTATCGCACTGGGCAAGCTGGCTCAGGAAGACCCGTCGTTCCGCGTCAAGACCGACGAAGAGACAGGCCAGACCATCATTTCGGGTATGGGTGAGCTTCACCTAGACATCCTCGTTGACCGCATGAAGCGCGAGTTCAACGTCGAAGCTAACATCGGTAAGCCGCAGGTCTCGTACCGCGAGCGGATCACCAAGTCCAACGTCGAGATCGAAGGCAAGTTCGTTCGTCAGTCGGGTGGTCGTGGTCAGTTCGGTCACTGCTGGATCCGTTTCTCGGAGCCGGACGTGGACGAAAAAGGCAACATCACCGAAGGTCTGGTGTTCACCAGCGAAGTCGTTGGTGGTGTGATTCCTAAGGAATTCATCGCCCCGATCCAGAAGGGTATCGAAGAGCAGATGAAGAACGGCGTCGTTGCCGGCTATCCTCTGATCGGCCTGAAGGCCACGGTATTCGACGGTTCGTACCATGACGTCGACTCCAACGAAATGGCGTTCAAGGTCGCTGCTTCGATGGCAACCAAGCAGCTGGCCCAGAAGGGCGGCGGCCAGGTTCTCGAGCCGATCATGAAGGTCGAAGTTGTAACCCCGGAAGACTACATGGGTGACGTGATGGGTGACCTGAACCGTCGTCGTGGTCTGATCCAGGGTATGGATGATTCGGTCTCCGGCAGGGTTATCCGTGCTGAAGTGCCGCTCGGGGAGATGTTCGGTTATGCGACCGATGTTCGTTCCATGTCTCAGGGTCGCGCAAGCTACTCCATGGAATTCTCCAAATACGCCGAAGCTCCGTCGAACATCGTCGAAGCTCTCGTTAAAAAACAAGGCTGATTCAGCCCCTTTAGGCTAGGAGTTCACTGTCGTGGCTAAAGAAAAATTTGATCGTTCCCTTCCGCACGTCAACGTTGGCACCATCGGTCACGTTGACCATGGTAAAACCACTCTGACCGCAGCTCTGACTCGCGTTTGCTCCGAAGTTTTCGGTTCGGCAATCGTCGACTTCGACAAGATCGACAGCGCTCCAGAAGAGAAAGCTCGCGGTATCACCATCAACACCGCACACGTTGAGTACAACTCGACCATTCGTCACTACGCTCACGTTGACTGCCCAGGTCACGCTGACTACGTGAAGAACATGATCACCGGTGCTGCCCAGATGGACGGCGCGATCCTGGTTTGCTC
>NZ_JAMDGZ010000056.1 GCF_028656935.1 Pseudomonas rubra | reverse complement strand
GCGATGCGCCGCGCGGGCGGCGCTCGATCTCAAGGGCGCCACAAACCTTGTGGCCTACACCTGCCAGGCTTTAGATGGACAAATTCAACACCCGCTCCCCCTGGGTACTCCCAGCAGGCTGCCTGCGATTCACCGCCAACTCGCCCATCTTGATCAGCCGCGTGCGGGTGACATTGCGGCTCAAGCCGAGCAAGTTCGCCGTGTGCACCTGGTTGTAGTGGCTGAAGCGATACGCCGCACGCAACAGCGCATCCTCGACCTTTTCGTGCAAGGCCCCCGCCGGCTGCTCGAAGAGTTTCTGGAAGGCCCGCTCCAGCAGCCCTTCAGCCGAATCATCAAGGCTTGGGCTGTCGTCGGCACGCTCGATGCGCATGTTCGACAGGCGCAGGTCTTCCTGGCGGATCACCCCGTCGCGGCAGATCAGCAAGGTGTGGTGGATGACGTTTTCCAGCTCGCGGATATTGCCCGGCCAGCCGTAACTGCGCAGCTTGGCTTCGGCCTCGCTGCTGAGGCTGACCTCACCATAGCCCAGGCGCTGGCTGTAGGCCTGGATGAAGTGGCGGGTCAGCGGCAGGATGTCGCCCGGGCGTTCGCGCAGCGGCACCAGCTCCAGGCTGACCACGTCGAGGCGGTAGTACAGGTCTTCGCGAAAGTGCCCGGCATTGATGGCTTTTTCCAACTGCACGTTGGTCGCAGCCAGCACCCGTACGTCGATGGCAATGCTCTTGCGCGAGCCCAGGCGCACCACTTCGCGCTCCTGCAACACCCTTAGTAGCTTGACCTGGATCGGCATCGGCAAGTCGCCGATCTCGTCGAGGAACAGGGTGCCGCCATTGGCTTCTTCAAACCAGCCAGCCTTCGAGCTCAGGGCGCCAGTGAATGCGCCTTTTTCGTGGCCGAACAGTTCGGCCTCGACCAATGATTCGGAAAACGCGCCGCAGTTGACCGCCACGAACGGCTTGTCGCGCCGGCCGCTGAGGTTATGAATGTGGCGGGCCACCAGCTCCTTGCCGGTGCCGGTTTCGCCGATGATCAGCACGCTGGCTTCACTCGGCGCGACCCGCTGCAGGTGCGCCAGCAAGGCCCGCGACTTGGGGTCTTCGAACACTTGCGCGGTGGCGCGGATCGAGGTGGCCAGGGCCGGGGAGGGGGGCAGGGTCAACAATTGCATGGCGGTCACACTATGAGTAGAAGGTCGGAGTCGGCAATTGCCCGCGCAGGGCCCATTCACCGAGTTCGTGCAGCTTGTAGTCGAGCGGGTCGTGCAGGCTCTGGGTGCGCAAATTGCGCCAGTGGCGGTCCAGGCCCACCGAGGCCTGGGTGGCGCGGGCGCCGGTGACTTCAAACACCTTGCTGCAAATCTCCAGGCCATCGCGGCTGGCGGCGACCTTGGCGGTGGCGATGGTCACGGCCAGGCGCCCGCGTTGTTCGGTGCTCAGCGCTGCGCCTTTGGCCCAGGCCTGGTCCAGCTCGACGGCGGCCTGCTCGACCAGTAAACGCGCACCCTGCAGGCGTACCCAGAAGTCGCCGAAATGGTTGAGCACGTAGGGGTCGGCGCTGCTCTGTTGGGCCGCTGACTTGAACCACGGCCGCGACTCGCGCAAGGCATAGTGGCGGGCTTCTTCAAAGGCGCCTTCGGCAATGCCGAGGAAGATATTGGCAAAATGCAGCTGAGCGATCAGCGGGCGCAGGCAGGCGAATGGCGTGCTCAAGGGGCCGGGGTCGAGCAGCAGGTCGCTTTCCTCCACACGCACCCGCTCGAAGGTGACGCTGCCGCTGTCGGTCTGGCGCTGGCCCATGTTGTGCCAGTCGTTGTGCAGGGTAATGCCGCTGCGGGCGCTGGGAATGGCGGCGATCAACAGCTTGCCGCCGGCGCTCTCATCCACCGCCGAGGCGATGAGCATTTGCGAATCGCTGGCGCCGGAGCAGAAGCTTTTCTTCCCGGAAAACTCGCGAAAGCCGCCGCGGTCCTTGACCACCGTGCGGGTGTCCAGCGGGTTGAGGGCATTGCCCCAGAACCAGCGCTTGCGCGCGGTCAGTTCGAACCAGGGTTGCCACTGCGCCGGGGTGGCGAACAGGCGCACGGTGGCGAGCATCAGGTGATGAAAGCCGAACACGTGGGCCAGCGAGCTGTCGACCCGGGCAAATTCGCGCACCACCTCGAAGGTTTGCGCCCAACTGCCGCCCAGCCCACCGAAGTCGCGAGGGATGCTCAAGGCCAGCAGGCCGCTGCTGCGTATGGCATCGCGTTCGGTCTTGGGGGTGCCGCCTTGGCGGTCGCGCTCGACGGCTGTGCGGGCAAATTCAGTGGTCAGTTCCCGCGCGATTTGCCAAGGGGACAAGGGGATGCTGTGCAATGGTGCGCTCACTTGCTCTATGAGGGTGGCACCGATGCTAAATGATCTAAAAAAGTGAAAATAAATAACTTATAGGTCTTTCGATATGCCTGACTTTATATTTCTTTTAGTTCTATATTCGTGAATATTTATTCTTTTTAATTTTATTTGAGCCGGCGCACTCTGCACCTCAAGCACTGCGCGGCAGTGCACCACAGGATGAGGACGCACAACATGACCATCAAGGCGATCAACGTACGCAATCAGTTCAAAGGCACGGTCAAGGAGATCATCGAAGGCCCGGTGGTGTCGGAAATCGATGTGCAGACTTCCGCCGGCATCGTCACTTCGGTGATCACCACCCGTTCGGTACACGAGCTGGAACTGCGCATTGGCAGCGAAGTGATTGCCTTCGTCAAATCCACCGAGGTGTCGATCGCCAAGCTATGAAATTTAGAAACAAACAGGCCGAGCCCCGGCAACGGGGCTCGGCCTGTTTGTTTCAGGAACGGCTGGTTTGCGGCAGGATCTGTTGATCAACGTCTTCAGCCCGCGCCTGCGTAGGCTTTTGCCGACTCGCGCGGCCGATCAAGGCAAAGCATGACCGCCGACAATGTTTGCGCGGTGCAGGGTGGTTAGCGTCTTGTGGGTTGTGCATTGGAAGGCACAGCTCTAATATCCAAGTGCTTTCTTGTGTTATTGCGCTCAACCATCACGGACGTTCAAATGGATTTGCAGACCTCCCTCTGGCTGTTCCAGGCAGTCCAGGCCATTGGCCTGAGCCTCTGGCTATGCATCGCAGTACTCAACAACCTCCAGGCCTTTCGTGCCTCCCTCGGTGCGGTCGGCGCGACCATGGCCATGGCGCCGTTGCGCCAGGCGCCGGCCATCGACATCCCGCTGCTGTCCCGGGCCCTGCATGCCCCGGCGCTGCACCGCTTTGCTCTGGTGCTGGTGCTGGTGTTGCAGGTGGCGGCCGCCGTCACCGCGCTGATCGGCAGCTACCTGCTGCTGACTGACAGCACCGAGCTGGCCAGGCCCTGGCTGAACCTGGCCTTGAGCGCGTTCCTGGGCTTTACCTTCGCCATGCTCCTGGGCGGGTTGTGGTTTGGTTACTGGATTCGTCAGGAAGGCTTGCAACTGACCCATCTGGTGCTGGTGCTCTGGGCCCTGTTGGCCTTCGTGGTGTTCAACGTGCAGTGGGCCTGAGGCCACGTTCACAGGGAGTGGTGGATGAACAGGAAGAATCTTGCGCTCGGTACCGTATTGGTCGGCGCAGCAATCGCGTTGCTGGTGCTCTGGCAACAACCGCACACGGCACAGGCATCGGCGCCAGCGGCGCGCACGCTGCTCAAGGTGGCACTGGGCACGGTACAGCGTGGCCCGGCCAACGGCTTTTTCGCAGGCGTCGGCGAGCTTGAGGCGGCGCGCCAGGTGCTGGTTTCGGCCGAGATCGGCGGGCGGGGGACGCGGATCAACTTCGTCTCCGGGCAGCAGGTGCGCCGCGGCGATGTGCTGATCACCCTCAACGACGCCCCGGAACAGGCCGAGCGCATCCGTCTGCAGGCGCAATTGCACAACGCCCGGATCAACCATCGCCGGGTTCGCGAGCTGCTGGCCGAGAACGCCGCGACCCAGGAGCAACTCGACAACGCCCTGGCCGCCCGCGACATGGCCAGCGGTGAGCTGGCGCACACCGAGGCGGTGATTGCGCAGAAAACCATCCGTGCACCGTTCGACGGTGTGTTGGGGATTCGCAAGGTCAACGAGGGCCAGTACCTGAAGGTTGGCGATGCGCTGGTCAGCCTGATCGACCCCCGTACCCTGTATGTGAACTTCTCCCTGGATGAGCAACTGAGCATTCACCTCAAGCCCGGTCAGCCGGTCGAAGTGCTGCTCGATGCCTACCCCGAGCGGACCTTCCAGGCGCGCATCAGCGCCATCGACCCGCTGATCGACCGTTCGCGCACGGTGCAGGTGCAAGCCACCCTGGACAATGCCGACGCGCAGCTAAAGGCCGGCATGTACGCCAGCGTCAAGGTCGCCGACCCGCAGGTGAACGAGATCCTCAGCGTGCCGGAAACCGCCGTGACCTACACCGCCTATGGCGACACGGTGTTCCTCGCCCACCATGACGAGCAACAGCAGGCACTGGTGGTGCAGCGGGTGCCGGTGAAGATCGGCGAGCGCCAGGACGGCCGGGTGATCATCCTCGAAGGCTTGCAGCAGGACGATCAGGTGGTGACTTCCGGGCAACTCAAGCTCAGTGACGGGGTGGCGGTCGAAGCGACCGAAGACACCCTGCAACGCCCGGCACTGTCCGGCTTCTGACTGCTTGCCTGGAGATTCCCAGATGAAATTCACCGATCTGTTCGTGCGCCGGCCAGTGCTGGCGCTGGTGGTCAGCATCCTCATTCTGCTGCTGGGCATTCTTTCCCTGCGCCAGTTGCCGATCCGCCAGTACCCGATGCTGGAAAGCTCGACCATCAGCGTCACCACCGACTACCCCGGCGCCTCAGCGGAGCTGATGCAGGGCTTTGTCACCCAGCCGATCGCCCAGGCGGTTTCTTCGGTAGAAGGCATCGATTACCTGTCGTCGTCCTCGGTCCAGGGCCGCAGCCTGGTCACCGTGCGCATGGAACTCAACCGCGACTCGACCCAGGCCCTGACCGAGGTGATGGCCAAGGTCAACCAGGTGCGTTTTCGCCTGCCCGAGCAGGCCTACGACCCGGTGATCGAACGCTCGTCCGGCGAGTCGACGGCGGTGGCCTACATCGGTTTTGCCAGTGACAGCCTGTCGACCCCGGCGATGACCGATTACCTGGCGCGGGTGGTCGAGCCGATCCTGACCACCATCGAGGGTGTAGCCAAGGTCCAGGTGTTCGGCGGCCAGACCCTGTCGATGCGCTTGTGGATCGACCCGGCGCGCCTGGCGGCACGTGGCCTGACGGCGGCCGATGTGGCCGAGGCAGTGCGGCGCAACAACTACCAGGCGGCGCCCGGCAAGATCAAAGGACAGTTTGTGATCTCCAACATCCGGGTCAACACCGACCTCACCAGCGTCGGCGAATTTCGCGAGCTGGTGATCCGCAACGATGGCAACGGCCTGGTGCGTATCAAGGACATCGGTACGGTCGAGTTGGGCGCAGCTTCAGTTGAAACCAGCGCCTCCATGGACGGCGTGCGCGCCGTGCACCTGGGCCTGTTCCCGACCCCGGGCGGCAACCCGCTGGTGATCGTCGACGGCATCCGCAAGGTGCTGCCGGATATTCGCAAGACCCTGCCGCCGGACGTCAAGGCCGAGCTTGCCTTCGAGACCGCGCGTTTTATCCAGGCGTCGATCGACGAGGTGAGCAAGACCCTGCTCGAAGCCCTGCTGATCGTGGTGATCGTCATTTACCTGTGCCTGGGTTCGCTGCGCACCGTATTGATTCCGGTGGTGACCATTCCGCTGTCGATGCTCGGGGCGGCGGCGCTGATGCTGATGTTCGGTTTCAGCCTCAACCTGCTGACCTTGCTGGCCATGGTCCTGGCCGTTGGCCTGGTGGTGGACGATGCGATTGTCGTGGTCGAGAACGTCCACCGCCACATCGAGGAGGGCAAGAGCCCGGTGGCTGCTGCTCTGGTGGGTGCACGGGAAGTGGCCGGGCCGGTGATCGCCATGACCATCACCCTGGCTGCGGTATACGCGCCGATCGGCATGATGGGCGGGCTCACCGGGGCGCTGTTTCGTGAGTTTGCCCTGACGCTGGCCGGGGCGGTGGTGGTCTCCGGCGTGGTGGCCCTGACCCTGTCGCCGGTGATGAGCTCATTCCTGCTGCAGTCCAAACAGTCCGAGGGGCGCATGGCTCATGCCGCCAACCGCTTCTTCGATGCCCTGGCCACGCGCTACCACCGGGCCTTGGAGTTCTCCCTGGCACGGCGCTGGCTGAGCGCAGGTTTTGCCTTGCTGGTGTTGCTCAGCCTGCCCTGGCTGTATGGCTTGCCCCAGCGCGAACTGGCGCCGACCGAAGACCAGGCCGGCTTGCTCACCGCAATCAAGGCGCCGCAGCACGCCAACCTTGACTACGTCGAGCGCTTTGCCGACAAGCTCGACCAGGTCTACAACCGCCTGCCGGAAACCGTCAGCACCTGGATCATCAACGGCAGCGATGGCCTGGCCTCGGGCATCGGCGGTATCAACCTGTCGCTGTGGGACGAGCGCAAGCGTAGCGCCTCGCAGATCCAGGTCGACCTGCAGGCGGCGGTCAACGATGTCGAAGGCACCAGCATCTTCGCGTTCCAGTTGCCGGCCTTGCCAGGCTCCACCGGCGGCTTGCCGGTGCAACTGGTGCTGCGCAGTTCCCAGGACTATCAGGTGCTGTACCAGACCATGGAAGAGATCAAGCGCAAGGCCCGAGAGAGTGGCCTGTTCACCGTGGTCGACAGTGACCTGGACTACAACAACCCGGTGGTCCAGGTGCGGGTCGATCGGGCCAAGGCCAACAGTATGGGTATCCGCATGCAGGACATCGGCGAGTCGCTGGCGGTGCTGGTGGGCGAGAACTACCTGAACCGCTTCGGCCTGCAAGGGCGCTCCTATGATGTGATCGCCCAGAGCCCGCGTAGCCAGCGCCTGACCGCGCAGACCCTGACCCGCCAGTACGTGCGCAGCGAAGACGGCACGCTGGTGCCGCTGTCGACCGTGGTGCAGGTGTCCGAGCAGGTCGAGCCGAACAAGCTGACCCAGTTCAACCAGCAGAACGCCGCGACCTTCCAGGGCATTCCGGCGGCCGGCGTTACGCTGGGCGATGCGGTGGCGTTTCTCGATGAGGTGGCGGCGTCGTTGCCGGCTGGTTTCAGCTACGACTGGCAGTCCGATGCGCGCCAGTACACCCAGGAGGGCAGTGCCCTGATGCTGGCCTTCCTGGCGGCGGTGATCGTCATCTACCTGGTGCTGGCGGCGCAGTACGAAAGCCTGGTCGACCCGCTGATCATCCTCATCACTGTGCCGCTGTCGATCAGTGGTGCGCTGATTCCGTTGGCGCTGGGTTATGCGACGGTGAACATCTACACCCAGATCGGCCTGGTGACGCTGATCGGCCTGATCAGCAAGCACGGCATTCTCATGGTCGAGTTCGCCAACACCCTGCAGGAGCAGGAACAGCTCGACCGCGCCGCGGCGATCAGCAAGGCGGCGCAGATCCGCTTGCGGCCGATCCTGATGACCACCGCGGCCATGGTGGTCGGCCTGATCCCGCTGCTGTTCGCCTCGGGCGCTGGCGCCAACAGTCGTTTCGGCCTGGGCCTGGTGATCGTCTGCGGCATGCTCATCGGCACCTTGTTCACCCTGTTCGTGTTGCCCACGGTGTACAGCCTGCTGGCGCGCAAACACTCGGTGGCCGCGAGCACGCCACGGGCGGTTTTCCTGGCCGATGCGTTGAGGAGCGAAGCATGAACGGACACTCTCTGAGCCTGATCGCAGTGCTGCTGGGCCTGGCCCTGGCGGGCTGCAAGGTCGGCCCCGACTACCAGAAAGCGACGCCGGCGCCGCTGGCGCTGAGCACGCCGCAACAGCAGCAGTTCACCCAGCTAGGGCAGTTGCCCGCGCAGTGGTGGTCGTTCTTCGATGATCCGCAGTTAAACCGCCTGGTCGACACCGCGCTTGAGCACAACCACGACATCCGCCAGGCCCAGGCCAACCTGCTGGCGGCGCGGGCGCTGTTCGATGACCGGCGCCTGGACCAGTACCCGGGCGTCACCGCCCGCACCGGCTTCAGCCAGAGCCTTGAGCAACAGCAACTGGCCGATGGCAGCGATCCGCAGCGCATGTTCTCGCGCAGCTACCGTGCAGGCTTTGACGTGCAATGGGAGATCGACCTGTTTGGCCGCTTGCAACGCTTGACGGCGGCGGCCCAGGCCAGGACCGAGGCGGCGCAGGCCGACCTTGAGCAGATGCGCCTGAGCATTGCCGCCGAAGTCGCCCGCGCCTATTACCAGCAACAGGGCGGGCGCCGTAGCCTGGAGGTGGCCCAGGCCGAGGTTGAGGCCTGGCGTGAAACCTTGAAGCTCACCCGCGCCCAGGTGCGCGCCGGCAGCGGCCAGTACGAGGATGAGCAGAACGCCCAGGCCAACCTGCTGCTCAGTGAGGCGGCGGTGCCGCCGTTGCAGGCGGCGGTGGAGGAGGCCGGTTACCGCTTGGACGTGCTGACCGGGCGGGCTCCGAGCCTGGCTGGAACCTCGGCGCCCGCGCGCTTTTTGCCGCCCTTGGCGCGGCAGTTGCCCTTGGGTGATGTCAATGCGCTGATCAACAACCGTCCGGATGTCGCCAGTGCCGAGCGGTTGCTGGCGGCCAGCAGCGAAGACGTTGGCGTGGCCACCGCCGAGCTGTATCCGCGTCTGGATCTGGGTGGTTTCATCGGCTTCTTTGCCCTGCGCAGTGGCGACCTGGGCAGTGCCGCCCGGGCTTATGAACTGGCGCCGACGGTGACCTGGCCGGCGTTTCGCCTGGGCAATGCCAAGGCCCGTGTGCGTGCTGCCAAGGCGCAAAACCAAGGGGCGCAGGCGCGCTATGAGCAGTCTTTGCTGTTGGCCCGCGAAGAAGTGGAAAACGCCGTTACCCGCCTGGCCCGCAACCAGACCCGCCTCGGCGCGCTGATGCAGTCGGCGGCCCATGGCGCCGATGCCGTCGACATCGCCTCCAAGCGTTATCGGCGCGGCGCCGGGAGCTACCTGGCGGTGCTGGAAAACCAGCGGGCGTTGTTCTTGATCAAGCGTGAAGTGGCGCAGGCGGAGACCGCTTCGTTCCTCAATGCGATTGCCTTGTACAAGGCATTGGGGTGGGGCAGCAGCTGATCGCGGGGCAAGTGGGAGCGGGCTTGCCCCGCGATAAGGTCTGTCAGTCCGCCGCCAAACCATTGGCCAGCAACTGCGCCTTGAGCTGCGGCCGATAGTTGCGTGCATAGCAACGGCCGACACTGCTCGACCAGCTTTGCCCCTCAACCCGCCCGGCGATCTGCCAGTGTTCCATCAGTGTGGCATCGTAGGCTTCGATCGCCGCCGGCAACACCTGGGCGTCATAGCGCTCATCATGACGAAAGGAAGCCAGGGGCAAGCGCGGCTTTTGCAGCGCTGGCTGCTGTACATAACCCAGGGCCACCCCGCACAGGGCAAAGGATTTTTCCGGCAAACCGAGCAGTTCGATCATGCCGCTGGCATTGGCCCGGATTCCGCCCACCGCCACCACACCCAAGCCCAGCGAGCGCGCCGCGGTCATCAGCGTCGCGAGCATGATGCCGCCATCGGTGCAGGCGGCAATCATGCCTTCCAGGTGCTGGTGAATACAGTGCTGCTCGCCAGTGCGTTGCGCGGCCAGTGCGGTTTTGTGAAAGTCCACCACCAGGGTGATGAACACGGGTGCCGCACTGATCCATGGCTGCCCGCCCGCCAGCTCGGCAATCTGCCGGCGGCGCTCGGCGTCGCGCACTACCACGGCGGAAATATGCTGGGCGTTGAACGAGGTGGGCGCCTGGTGGGCGGCGCGAAGGATGGCATCGAGCAACTGATCGCTGATCGGCCGGTCGTGAAAACTGCGCTCGCTGCGGTGGCTGGCGAGCAGCTCGAGGGTCGGGTTCATGTGCGCCTCATTCCTTAAGGACTTATGGGGTTACTGCGCGGGCGCCGTCCTCGGCAAGACCCGGTACACGCAGCGACGGTCACCTGATATCAGATGTTCGCAGCGCTCGACAAGCGCCTGCTCACCAAACACCGACTGGAAAATGTGCAACTCCGAACGGCAGAAGCCCTGGCAGCGGCTGGCTGCCACGCAGATCGGGCAGTGGTTTTCGATGAACAGCCAGCCGTTGTCGTGCTTGACCATTTCCGCCATGTAGCCTGCCCGCTCGCGCAATTGCACCAGTATCCGCAGCTTGTCCTCCACCGATTCGGCCTGGCTGCAGGCCTGCTGGTATTCGCTGCGGTTGGCGATTTCCATGCGGGTGATGAGCTGGTCGACGCCGGCGTGGCCGAACACCTGTTCGACGGTCTCGATCAGTTGCAGGGTCAGCACGCTGTGGGCGTCGGGGAAGCGGCGCTGGGCCGCCTCGGTCAGGGTCCACTTCTGCGAAGGGCGGCCGGCGCCCTTGCCCGGGGCGCTGATGCCGGTGATCAGCTCGCTGGCCTGCAGTTTCTGGATCTGCTGGCGGGCGGCCTCGAAGGTGATGTCGAGCAGGTTGGCAAGGTCAGTGGTTTTCAGCGCGCCACGGGTCTTGAGCAAGAACAGGATGCGGTCGGCGGTGGAGCTGGCGTCGGCGGCAGGTGCAATCATCGTGTGAGCATTACCATGGGAATAGGCGTTATCGGTCGACCTTGGGCGCCATCCTTTGCGCAGGTAACGAGCGTGAGCATAGGCAGTTTTAGCACTGCCATGGTTATTTGTAAAAGGCATCAACTACAAAGTTTAAAGCTCAAAAAAATATAAAAGATCAAATTTGTGTTTTTCCCGGTAGCGACTACGATCATTTCTTAGTTTTGCCTGTGGCGGCGGTGAACACTGCCAGCGGGCAAACGCGTGCAGGGCAGGCCAGGGGCCTGAAGCGTTTTATGGAATGAAACTCAACAGGGAAGTGAGTGTATGAATGCGCAAAAACCGGTGACCATCTATGAGCACGCCGAAGAGGCCAACACCCTCAACGGTGTGTTCGACCTGGTGAAGCTCTCCGACCAGTATCGCCAGTCGGCCATCCTTCATTCGGCAGTCGCCCACAAGGTCTTCGATCACACCCGCACGCCGGTCAAGGCCGAGGTCGTCAGCCTGGCGCTGGGTTGGGTGGCCAACAAGGGCAAGATTTTCCTCAACGCCCTGGTTGCCATGGGCCTGCTGCAAAAGACCGAGCAGGGCTTCGTCAACCCACCGTTGAGCGAGCGTTTTCTGGTCAGCAGCAGCGCCGAATTCATCGGCCCGATCATTGCCCACCAGCGTCTGCAGTGGCAGAACTGGCCGCGCCTGGGCGAGATTCTCAGCACCACCGCGTCGCTGAACTTCCAGCAGGAAAACCGCTTCAAGCATGACGTCGCGGCTCGAGATGCCTTTAACGATGCCATGGTTCGTTTCAGCCAGCCAATGGTCGATGTTCTGCGTGAGCTGTCAGTGTTTGACCATGCGCACAAGGTCATCGACCTGGCCGGCGGTCATGGCACCTACATCGCCGAGATCGCTCGCCGTCACCCACAGGTCCAGGGCGAAATCTGGGACCTGGACGCTACCCGCCAGGCCGCCCAGAGCACCATCGGCAAGTACCAGCTCGAGCAGCGTGTGAGCTTCAAGGAGCGCAACCTGCTGGACCTGGCCCGTTACCAGGACGAGCGCGCCGATGTGGTGATGCTCAATGACTGCCTGCACTATTTCACCCGCGAGCAGACCACCGCGCTGGTCAAGGGCGCCAGCCAGTTGCTGGAGGCCGGTGGCGCGTTGTTGATCCTCAGCATGACCCTGGATGATGACGAGATTCACCCGGCGCTGTCGGCGGATTTCTCCCTGCACATGATGGTCAACACGGTGAACGGTGAGCTGCACCCGACCCGCTGGCTGGCCCAGCAGATGCAGGACCAGGGCCTGAGCGTGGAGCAAGAGCCGATTGGCCGCTACACCTTGCTGGTTGGGCGGAGGGTCAACTGATGCTCAAGTTCACTGTGTTGCATGCGGCCAACCCGGACGCCCATGCCCTGACCCTGATCGGTGAACTGGGCCAGGTGGCCAGCGCTGCTGGCTTCGAGCTCCACGCCACCGCGCAACTGGCCCGTCAAGGCGAGGCCGATGGCTTGATCGTACTGTTGTCAGGCGATCAGCAAGCGGCCCTGGCGGCCCAGCTCAAAGGCGCCGAGCGCCTGTATCGCAACACGGCGGTGACTCTGGTGCGTCTGGCCGATGGTCAGGGCAGGGAAACCCCCGTGCAGGACATCACCCAGCATTTGCTGCAGGCTGCGGCCTGTTTCATCTACCCCTATGGCCTGAGCCCGCTGGACAAGGCGCAGCCAAGTGCCTCGCTCAAAGCCTGGCTGGCGGGGTACTCGAAATTTACCGCCGCAGTGAAGATGTGGCGTGCCCTGGAAGGTGTGTCAATCGACGCCGCCGCGCTGGCCCGCCAGCAACCGCAGCTCAATCACATCAACATCCTGGCCCGCGACCTGGAGGTGTCCCAAGCCTTCTACCGTGACATCTTCGGCGCGCGATATTGTTACAACCTTGGTCCGCGCAAAGTGGTGATGGAGCTCAATGGTTTTGATTTTTTCATTGAGCAGAGCGCCGAGTTCAGCTACCCGCCGGGTTATCACATCGGCATTCGCGCCTTGCCCGAAGACGTCAAGCGCATTGCCGAGCGGGTCAGCGCCAATGGCACGATCACGCTGGTGAAGGGTAATGGCCCGGCGCCAGGCTATCACCATGGCCCGGACAACGTGCGCAGCGCCGTGTACTTTGAAGACCCCGATGGCCTGGTGGTGGAAGTCTACAGCGCGGAAATCGAGATGATCGAAACCAACCGCCGACTGCTGCTCGACCAGCTCTGAGGCTAGCCCTGGGTACTGCGTCGTGGGCCGAACCGGGTTCGGCCACGCCGTGGGTGTCGTTACTCAAAACAAGGTGCAAGGATGAACAGTCTCAAGGATCGGCATTGGCCGCGGCTACCCAGCCCGCTGCCAAAAGACGTAACGGACCGGGTGCTGATGGGTTACCCGGAACATTACCTGGAGTACCCGTTGGTGGAGCAGGTCGGGCAGGCAATCCGCTCGCTGCTCGATGCCCCTGTCGAGCAACTGCTGACGCTGCTGCAAAGCGCTGGCGCGCCGCTGTACCGGCGCATCGCCGCAGGCGAGGTGCTGGGTTTGCGCGGTGACCCGCGCATCGATGTGTTCAACCCGCAAATGATCGACATCGCCGCAGCCACGGTGCAGATCGGCCTGAGCGCCGAGCGGGTCAGCCAGGTGCTCGATGAGTTCGATGGCCTGGGCCTGGACCGTAGCTGGATCGACAAGGAAACCCCGCTGCACAGCGTGCACCTGGACAGCTACCGCATCGCCCGCTTTGCCGTGACCAACAGTGAATACCGCGAATTCCTGCTCGACAGCGGCCACCCCGCGCTGCCCAGCAGCTGGGCTTTTGGCCGCTATCCGCAGCAGCGCGCCAACCACCCGGTGTACAGCGTCAGCGACAGCGATGCCGATGCCTACGCGCAGTGGCTGAGCCGGCGCACCGGCCGGCGTTTCGCCCTGCCTACCGAGGCCCAGTGGGAACATGCCGCCGCCGGTCTCCAGCGCCTGCAGTTTCCCTGGGGCGAAAGCTTCGTTGCCGAGTACGCCAACACCATCGAGCTGGGTTATCTGGACAGCACTCCAGTGGGAGTTTTTCCCCAGGGTGCCTCGCCGTTCGGTGTGTTAGATATGGCCGGCAATGTCGAGGAGTACGTCGCCGATGACTATCAACCGTACCCCGGCGGCCCGCAGATCAATGACGACCTGGTACAGGATGTCGGTCGTCACCGTATCGCCCGTGGTGGCAGCTTCACGCGTTTTCGCGACCTGGCGCGCAACCCTCGGCGACATGGGCGTTACCCGAGACCGATCTATGTCATGGGCTTTCGCCTGGTAGAAAACAACAACGCAAGTACCTGTCAATCGTGCGAGGTTTGATCATGAACAACGACGTTTCGCTGCATACCAAGGTGCCGATCTCGATCCTCGGTGGCTCGGTAGACGCCCATTTTTTCGGCTTCAAGGGCTTTGACAAACACAACGAGCACTTTGCCGTCGGCATCAACCTGGACAAGGTCGAGGTGCCCCTGGTACGGGTGCATTCGGAATGCATCACCGGCGATGTGTTCGGCTCCCAGCGCTGTGACTGCGGCCCGCAGTTGCAGGAGGCGTTGAACACCCTGAACGTGCAGGGTGGCTACCTGATCTACCTGCGCCAGGAAGGTCGCGGTATCGGGCTCTATTCCAAGTTCGAAACCTACCTGCTGCAAGACCGTGGCCTGGACACCTACGAGGCCAACCTTGAGCTCAACCACCCAGCCGATTCGCGCAGCTTCAGCCCTGCCGCGCAGATGCTCAAGGCCCTGAACGTGCACCGCTGCCGCCTGCTGACCAACAACCCCGACAAGGTCAGCCAGCTTCGCGATGGCGGCATCGAGGTGCTCGACCAGGTGCCGACCGGCGTGTTCCTCACCCAGCACAACCGCAACTACCTGCTGTCGAAGGTGGCCAAGTCCAGCCACTCGATCAAGCTCTGATTGTTCTCTGAAGAAAAAAGGATTTTTCGATGAAACACATAGGCCCCATCAGCGGCATTGCCGCCCATGCAGCAGAGTTCGTTGCCACCGCCGGCTACGATAATCAGGTGATTCTGTGGAATGCCCGTACCGGTCTGCCGATTCACCGCGTACACCATGATCACCTGGCCAACCAATGCGCGTTCAGTGCCGACGGCAAACACCTGGTCAGCGCCAGCAGCGACTACACCGCGCGGATCTGGGAAGTGCCGAGCATGCGCCTGAAAGCGGTGCTGTCCGGCCACCAGGACGACGTTGAAATGGCCGTGTTCTCACCCGACGGTACCCAGGTCGCCACTTGTTCGCGTGACCACGTGCTGCGCATTTTCGATTTGAACGGCAACCTCAAGGGCAGCTTTCATGGCCACCAGGCCGACGTGATTTCTGTGGTCTGGTCGCCGGACGGCAAGCGCCTGATCTCCAGCAGCGACGACGGCACCGTGCGCCAGTGGGACACCGCCAGCCTGGCCCAGTGCGACGAAGTGGATATCGGCGGCGTCGAGACCGACACCATCGCCATCACCCGCAACGGCGTGGTCTTCGCCGGTGATGACGAAGGACGCATCTCGATCATCGGCCAGGGCCAGGTGCGCAGCATTGCCGCTCATGATGCGGGGATCAAGCGCATCGTCTGGAACGACGACAAGCAATTGCTGGTGACCCTGAGCTACGATCGCTCGGCGATCCTCTGGCGCCTGGATGAGCAGCACAACCTGAGCAAGCTGCGCAGCACGGCGTTGCCGAGCATCATCTGGCCACGCAGCTGCGCCTTTGTCGGTGAGCAGGAGCTGGTATTCGCCACCTTCGGTTCGCGCTATGCCACCTGGAACTACGAGCGTGACCAGTGGAGCATCGACGGTATCCAGCCCGCAGTCAGCATCAATGCCGTGGTCAGCGCCCAGGGACAGCAATACAGCATCGGCGATGCCGGTTTGCTGTTTCGCGACAACCAGCCGCTGACCGGGGTCGGCAGCCTGTGCAACTTCCTCTTGCCGTTCGGGCCGCTGCTGCTGACCGGCGGGCAGATGGGCCAGGTGTTCGATGCCCTGAGCGGGGAGCTGTTGTATCAGCACCGCTCGCCACTCAACTGCGGCGCCACCTTTGAGAAAAACGGCGTGCCCCACGCGCTGATCGGCACCTACACCGGCGAAGGCCTGGTGTTTATCCTGGACGGTCGCGCCGGCCTGAAGCTGGTGGCTTCTATCGCCATGCACGACAACGCCATCAAGGGCGTTGCCGCCAACGACCGCTACCTGTTCAGCGTCTGCGCCTCGGCCGATGCTGCCTTGCATCGTATTGACGACTTCAGTTGCGCGCGGCACATCGACAATGCCCATTCGCGTATTTCCAACGGTTGCTGCCAGATCGACGGCGGCTTTGCCAGCATCGGTCGAGACCTCAAGCTGCGCTTGTGGCTGGACGGCGGTGATGAGGTTTACGACTCGCCGCACCAGCACTCGATCAAGTGCATCGGCGCTTCGGCCGATGGCGCGATCATCGCCACCGCCGCCTACAACGGCACCGTGGCGCTGTTCGACCTGGCCACGCGCAGCTGGCAGCCGCTGCAACGGCCTACTGCCGCGGGTATTTCCTGCATCACTCACAGCGGTCAGCAGCACGATTTCCTGGCCAGCTCCTACGACGGCAACATCTATGGCATCGCCGCCCGGCGTGCCTCCTGAAGGCGAGGAGATCGGTCAATGAGCAAGCAGTCAGAGGATTTCATGGAGCCGTCGGCCTACCGCAAGGCCCTCGATACCTCGTTCGTGCACCGTTATAGCCACGGCGAAGACGAGTGGTCGTGGGACATCGGCATGGCCCGGGCGGCGCGGGTCTTTCTCGCAGCCCTTGGCACCAGGCCCGATCAGCGCATTCTCGATGTTGGCGTCGGCCGTGGCCGCGATGCCTCGGAGTTTATCCAGGCCGGGCACCGGGTTACCGGCCTGGACATCGTCGAGAACTCCAGCTGGCCGCTGTTGCGCAAGCGCTGGGGCGATCGGCTGGAGCTGGTCAACAGTGCGTTGCAGGACTGGCAAGGCGAGGGTGGCCGGCAGTTCGACGCGGTACTCGACAACGGTTGCTTCCACCATCAGCACCCTGATGAGTGGGAGGCCTACCTTGCGCACATGCGCAGCCATGTACGCCAGGACGGCCTGATTGCCCTGAACGTGTTTGGTGTGGACAGTAGCAATTGGGTGCCGGGCTGGCGCGAGATGGACAACCAGCGCCAGGGCTACTTCTTCACCGAGCAGGGCATCCGCGACACCCTCGAAGGCTATGGCTTTACCTGGCAGGAACTGGTGGTGATCGAACGCCAGCATGGCGACGCCATGTACCTGCTGGCGCTGGTGCGCAACTAGGCTAGCGTGCGGCCGGGCCCTGAGTGATCGGGGCCCGGCCGAGGCCTTTCACTTCCTGCAGATCAGGCCGATCTGCAGGCTGTTGCTTTCAAACCCATCCCAGTAGCCCGGCTCACGGGCTTCCTTGCGTTGCTTGCTGATCAACGGGGCGATCCAGCGCCAGTCACTGAAACCTGCCGCTTTGGCTGCGTCTTCGTACACATCCCGACGCCAGCGGTAGTAGATGAAGTCGGCCGGTGGCGTGGACATGAACTGCGCCTTGCAGCGATAGCCGCCGTTCACGACGCTTTCATTCTGCACGCTGATGCCGTAGCGGGTGAAATTGCCCTTGCTCAGGTCGAACGCCGGGTTGGCGGTGTAGGCCACCAGTTGGCCACCGGGCTTGAGGTTCTGCGCGACCGTGCTGAACATCCGCTGCAGATCCTCGACACTGCTGGCATAGTTGAACAACCAGGCGGCGGTGACCTTGTCGTAGATGCCGATACGGCCCATTTTCATTACGTCGCGTACTTCGTAGGCGATGCCGTCATTGGCCTGACGGGCCTGGTAGATCATGCTCGGCGAGATGTCCACGCCGCGTACATGGGCGGCGCCCCAATCCTTGAGGTGGCGGCTGAAAAAGCCGTGACCGCAGGCCAGGTCGAGAATCTCCAGGCCCTGTACGTTGCCGACCATATAGCGAAACGTGTCGACCTCGATACTGCGCTGGCTGGCGTGGCAGGTGAAATCTTCGAACTGTTCGCTGATGCGCTCGTACACCTGCTTCGCTTCGTTCATAGGCTGCTCCTTGCTTGGGACGGGGGCTCAACTCTTCAGGCCAGGGCCTGGGCCGGGCTGCGGGTAATGCGCCAGGTCAACAGCATAGCCAGCAGCGGCGCCACGGCAAACACCCCGAACAACCAGCTTGCTGCCTGCTGGGCTCCTGCGATACCACCGGGTTCGACCAACCCGGCACTGTTGCTGACCAGCCCGGCGAGCGCCGCGGCTAGTGCGGTGGCGTACAACTGCACGGTGGTGATTGATGCCGAGGCAAGGTTCTCTTCGCCCGGGCGCGCGGCACTGAGCACCCGGGTCAGCAAATGCGGCCAGCCCAGGCCAATGCCCAGGCCAACCCCGGCCAGGGCCAGGCAGTACAGCGCAAGCCCCGGGACCTGGGCCAGCCATGACTGTTGCGCGGTCATCAACGCCAGTGCCAGCAGGGCAACGAAAATCACCGCGGGGCCAAAGCGGATCATGCGCTCGGCCGCAGCGCCGGTGCGGCTGGCACTGAACAGCGCGGCGACGGTCCAGCCGGCGGCCATGGACGCGGTCATGTAGCCGGCAGCAAGCGGGCTCAGGCCGTGAATCTCCTGGAGGAAGTAGGGCACGAAAATTTCCGTGGTGATCGCTGCGATCAGCAAGCACATCACTGCGTACAGCGCGCCCAGCGGCGTGCCCAGAGCGTAGGCGCCGGTTGGCAGTAGGCGCCGTCCGGGGGTGTGGTCGAGGCGGGCGATCAGCACGGCGATGGCCAGCCCGGCACCGATGCCCAACAGATTCCAGAGCAGTTGCGTCGACAGGCTGGCGGCGGAAATCGCCAGTACCGAGGCCACCAGGCAGGCAATCAGGCCATAGGGTGGACGAGACTCGGCGCGTGCAGCGGGCTTGTTGTTCAACTGGGTGATGACGATCAACGCCAACAGCGCCGCCACCGGCAGCAGCGACCAGAATGCCCAGCGCCAATGACCACCCTGGGCAAAGATGCCACCCACCGCTGGCCCGCACAGGGTGGCCACGCCCCACATGCCGGACACCAGGGCCATGGCCCGCGGCCACAGGCGTTCGTCGAACACCAGGCGGATCAGGGCATAGCTCAGGGCAAACAGGATACCGCCCCCCAGGCCCTGGACACTGCGGCCGATCAGCAGTACCGGCATGCTCGGTGCCGCAGCGCAGATCACCGAACCCAGGGTGAAAATCGCCAGCGCCAAAAGGAAGGCTGCGCGCGCACCCAGTCGTTCGATCAGCTGTGCCGACAGGGTCGAACCGACGATCGAGGTGGCCACGAACAGGGTGGTACTCCAGGCATAGAACGCCAGGCCGCCAATGTCGGCGATCACAGTGGGCAAAATGGTGGTGACGATATAGACGTTGATTGCATGCAAGGCCACGCCCCCAGCCAGGGCGATCGAGCGCAGGGCGTTGCGCCCGTGCAGCAATTGGGCCCAGGACGCGGGGGCAGGGGTGTGGGCAGTGTTCATGCGCGGCTCCTTCGCAGTCAGGCTTTGAATGGCGCAAAGTCTAGGTGCTGCAGTATCAATACACAATTAATTGCTTGGATAAATAGCCGGCGCGCTCATCAACAGTTTTGCTACTATCGCGTCTTTTTTCCGCCTGCTCATTGATGTAGCGGGCGGCTGACAGGCAAGGCCGAAGGAGAGCAGCATGATCATTACCACTACCGGGACCATCGAAGGTCGGGAAATCGCCGCCTATCTGGATGTGGTCAGCGCCGAGTCGGTCCAGGGCATCAACGTGGTTCGCGATATTTTTGCAAGCTTTCGCGACTTTTTCGGTGGCCGTTCGCAAACCCTGGAAAGCGCCTTGAAAGAAGCGCGCATCCAGGCCACCGACGAAATTCGCGCCCGCGCGCGCAGTCTGCAGGCCGATGCAGTGGTGGGGTTGGACTATGAAATCAGCATGCCGTCGGCCCGTGGCGGCATGGTGGTGGTGTTCGTCACCGGCACCGCGGTAAAGCTCAAGTAAGCACCTGGGGTGCGACAAAATAGCCCGGCCATTGGTCGGGCTTTTTTGTTTTCGGCCGTGCGGTCCACAAATGACCGGCTAGTCTCAGAATCACTGGGGTCAGTACTTTTCTGGGCAACTATCTGTTTGCCGGTACGGGTCCGCCGTCTGAGGGAGACTGGGGCATGTTTGAATCCTATATCGAGGACCATGGCGACGAATTTCCAATCAACAGTCAGGTGCGCTGTGGCCAGAGCGGTGTCCGCCTGGGCTTTGCCAACATGACCCTGGATGACGCGCAGGTTCGTCTGAACGCGTTGCAACGCAGCAAGAAGGGCAAGTTCACGCCACGCTTGCCCGCGAAGAAGTAAACGAATCGTCCACCACCCCGCCCAACGGCGGGGTTTTTTTTGCATTGCTTGACCTCGGGCAAAGGTTGCGTGGCTCGCACTCGCCGGATGCCAGGTTGTATGCCTTACTAGTGCCGCCATTCATACAGGAGCCATTCGATGCGTATCAGGGAAGAGACTTACTGGGCCTGGGCGGACCTGCAATTGCATAGCCGCAGCCATGATGAACAGCTCAGTGACGGCACCAGCATCGACGTGCAGGTGAGGTTATCGCGCACCGGTGCCACGCAGTTGTTCCTTGGCGTGTATGCATGCCAGGGCAAGGCCATGGTCGAGGAGTACTACGCCAATCGCCCCGGCGAAACCATGACCCGCGCCATGGTTTGGGGTGTCGACCGTGCCAGGGCCTTGGCCACTGGCGCGCTGCCGTTGACCCAGTTACCGCTGCGCCGTCAGGCCTGAGGGTGACGGGCGCGGCTGGCCTGGACGATGCGCTGGGCCGGCACGCGTAGCTGGCGCAGCAGGTAGTCGGCGAATTCGTCGGAATAGTCCTGCAGGGCGATGGCCTGCTCCATGCAGCTCAACCAGATAGCGCTATGGTGTTCATCGATCGGCCATTGGCTATGGAAGGCCGGGATGGCGATCGAGCCGTAGCGCTCACTGAACAATCGCGGGCCACCGAGCCAGCCACTGAGAAAGCAGGCCAGTTTGTCCTGCGAAGCTTCCAGGTCTTGCGGGTGCATCTGGCGCACGACCGATGCCTCGGGGTTCTCGTCCATCAAACGGTAGAAGTCAGCGGCCAGGCGGCGCAGGCCGTCGATGCCTCCGGCGGCCTGGTAGGACGCATCAGCAGTTCCGAAAGCAGGCTGGGTCATAAGCGGGCTCTTCAGGCAAAAGCGTCATTCTAGCCAGTTCGCGGGGCAAATAAAAAAGCCCAATCCGCAGGGATTGGGCTCAAGCGTGGCTGGGGCCGTGCAGCACCCCAGCGACTCTTAGCAGAGGCGGTCGATGACCGCGACACCTGGCGTATGCTGCAGCGCAGCCCATTCGCTTTGCAGGGTCTGCAGGACTCGCCCGACGTATTGCTTGTCGGCGGCGGCTTTCTTGCCAACGTAGCCCTGGCCGCGCCGGTACATCTTCAGGCGGGCACGCATGTTCGGGTTGCGTTCCTCGAACTGGGCTTCGTCGGTCATGGTTTCCAGGCTGTCCAGGCGCACTTCGCCCGATGCGCAAACCCAGAGAATGTGGCTGTCGAGTGTGTCCTTGCGCGCGGCGAACAGCCGGGCCAGTTCATCAACAGTTGGTTGATTGTTCAGATTCATCATAAAGCCCCCTTGACCATTCGTTGTTTGTTCGCACTTGGCGCATAACATGTAGCGTTAAATGAAAGCTGCTACAGCAGCGTCACAACTGGGGGCTTCTACACGCTGCCTTTTGGGCAGTACCCATCCGCACGCAACTCATGGATCTGTCGAGCTGCCTGGAACACCCTTGCCAGTACCCCCGATCGGGGAGACGACCTCATCATGCAAGGGGCGACGAACGGCGTCAACAGGTTTTGTAGTGATTTTTTTATCGCACTACATATTGTCCGACAATGCCCAGAATTCACCCCATTGATACGTATCAGTCCAGCCCGGGGCGATCTGCACGATCATGGCAAAACATGTTCTGCAGGGAGTTACCCATGAATTCGCCGGCCAATGTGCCTACTTCTCAAACCGCCAGAACCCGCGTGCCTATTGGTCTGCTGGTTGGTATCGCGGCTCTGGTCGGGGTGTTGCTGCTGCCGATGCCCGCCGACTTGCCGGTGGCCGGTCACCGGGTGTTGGCCATTCTTGCCTTTGCCGTGGTGGTGTGGATTACCGAGGCGGTGTCGTACGAAGCCAGTGCAATCATGATCACCACATTGATGGCCTTTTTGCTCGGCACGGCACCGACCGTGGCCGACCCGTCACTGACGTATGGCTCGTCGGCGGCCATTACCCTGGCCCTGACCGGCTTCTCCAACAGTGCCCTGGCCCTGGTGGTGGGTGCTTTGTTCATTGCCGCGGCCATGACCCACACCGGCCTTGACCGGCGCATCGCCCTGGTGACGCTGGCGAGCATCGGCGTCAGCACTCGGCGCATACTTATCGGGGCGGTGGCGGTGACCGTGTTGCTCAGCATGGTGGTGCCCAGTGCCACCGCCCGCAGTGCCTGTGTGGTGCCGATCATGATGGGTGTGATCGCCGCTTTTGGCGTCGACAAGCGCTCGAACATCGCCGCCGGGATCATGATCATCGTTGCCCAGGGCACCAGTATCTGGAACATAGGCATCCAGACCGCCGCAGCGCAAAACCTGCTGACTGTTGGCTTCATGGACAAGATGCTCGGCGCGCGGGTGTCATGGATCGACTGGCTGATCGCCGGCGCGCCTTGGGCGCTGATCATGTCGGTGGTGTTGATCGTGCTGGTGCTGAAAATGCTGCCGCCTGAAAGCGATGCGATCCCTGGCGGCAAGGCAGCGGTGAGCAAGACCCTGGCCGAGCTCGGGCCGATGACCTCTGCGCAGAAACGCCTGCTCGGCGTGTCACTGTTGTTGCTGCTGGCCTGGGCCACCGAGGGCAAGCTACATCACTTCGACACCACCACGACCACCTATGCGGGCCTGGTGTTCCTGTTGTTGCCACGCTTTGGCGTTATGACCTGGAAAGACGTGCAGGCGCGCATTCCGTGGGGCACGGTGATTGTCTTCGGGGTCGGGATCAGCTTGGGCACTACCTTGCTGACGACCCAGGCCGGGCAATGGCTGGGTGCGCAAGTGGTGGCGCATACCGGGCTGGATCAACTGGGTACCCTGGGGGTGTTCGCGATCCTGGCGGCATTTTTGATCCTGATCCACCTGGGGTTTGCCAGCGCCACCGCGCTGACCTCGGCGCTGCTGCCGATACTGATCGCCGTGCTGCAGACCTTGCCGGGAGACTTCAGCCGCCTGGGCATGACCATGGCCCTGGGTTTTGTCGTCAGTTACGGCTTTATCCTGCCGATCAACGCGCCACAGAACATGGTGTGCCTGGGCACCGAAACCTTCAGCGCCAGACAGTTTGCCCGGGTGGGGATCATGGTGACCTTGATCGGCTACGGGTTGATGCTGGTGTTTGCCGCTACCTGGTGGCAGTGGCTGGGGTGGATGTAGCAGCAAGACTCATCGCGGGCCAAGCCCGCTC
>NZ_JAMDGZ010000055.1 GCF_028656935.1 Pseudomonas rubra | reverse complement strand
AAACCATAGAATCTCCCACTCAGCCCATCGACCAGGCACCATCCATTACGGCCCTTGTCCTTGGCTCGATAGAGCGCCGAGTCGGCCGCCCCCATCAGCGAATCGGCGGCTACGGCCTCCTTGATCGGATAGCCCAGGGCAATGCCGGCACTGGCCGTGACCTTGCCCGCCGGGCTTTTCACATGTTCGATGTTCAGTGCACGGATGGCCTGGAGAATGCCCTCGACGATGGTGCTGGCACCTGCGGCATCGGTATTGGGCAACAACAGCGTGAACTCTTCACCACCGTAGCGCACGGCGAGGTCGCCGGGGCGCTTGAGGCTGCCCTGGATGGCGGCGCCCACCGCACGCAGACAATCATCCCCGGCCGGGTGACCGTAGTTGTCGTTGAACAGTTTGAAGTAATCCAGGTCCATCATCACCAGTGCCAGCGGGTAGCCTTGGCGCTTGGCGCGGCGGATCTCCTGGGCCAGTGCAGTGTCCAGCCGACGCCTATTGCCCAGGCCCGTGAGGCTGTCGCTCAACGCCAGGTCACGTACCGTCTGATGGGCCCGGCGCAGGGCCGCCTCCATCACGATGCGCTCGCGCAATTGCCGCAGCACCAGGGCACCAAAACCGCTGAGCCCCACCAGCAACAGCAGCAGGACGACGGCAGTCTTGATCAGGTCTTCGCGCCACGGGTCGATGATCGAGGCCCGAGATAAGCCGGCCTCGACGACCAGCGGATAGGCGTCCAGCGCCTTGTACGCATAAAGACGTTGGGTTCCATCAACCACCGCCTGGGTTTCAACCACGCCTTCGTGTGACTGTGGCAAGTACTTCTGGAAAATCTCACTGCCAGCAAGGCTGCCGCCAATCACTCGCTCAACGAAAGGCCTGCGGACCAGGATAGTGCCGTCGCGCTTGGCCAATACCAGAGCGCCGCGATCATCAATCTTGAACTCACCGTAGAATTCAACGAAGTAGTCCACCTTGATGGTGCCCAGCAACACCCCGAAAAACGACCCGTCGGGATTATCAAGGCGCCGGGAGATCGGGATGATCAAGTCCCCGGTCGAACGGCTCTTCACTACCGAGCCAATGAACACTCCACGGTCTTCATGAGTGCGGTGATACTCGAAATAATCGCGATCGGCGTTGTTGGCATTGGTGGGCGTGTCGGTTTTGTCGGTAACAATCCAGTGGCCATCCGAACCGTACACGAACAACCCGTGCACCTGCGGCATCATTGCAGCCTGTTGCTTGAGCAGTCTGTGCAGGCGAGAGATGTTCATCCGTGCCAAGCCGTCGCCTTCGAGCCGCTCTCCCAGCATCGCGGTCACTACATCGACCTGGCGAATGGCATCTTCGGCATGCTGCGCAGTGGCGCTGGCAAGGTTGGTGACAGCGTCATGCGCGCTGGCAAATGCGTGCCGGTAATCGCGCCAGATCCGCCAGCCTTCGATGCCAACGAACAGCAGCACAACCACCAGCATGAAGCTCAGGATCAGCCCGAACAGCGACGCCGAACGCCCTCGGCGCGGCGCGAATGACTCGGCGGTTTCTTGCCCGTTCAGGTCAGCGGATGGGTGCATACAGGTCTATGTTCCATAAAACTCCCACCACAGCGATAAACCACCTCAGGGCTGTCCAGAAATACTTGCCGTTTAACATAGACCACCCCAGCCTGCGTACCTAGCGCCAAGGTGCAAAAAAGCCCATCGTCGGCTGTTCAGAGCCCGCAACACGCTAACCGCAGAAGGCTGCGACTATACGGTTCTGCTCATTCACTTCAAGATTGAGTCGATCAGGCACATAACTCAGGTCGCGCCCAGGCATCGACAGCACACGCACCGAACTCACACCCGATAGCAACTTGGCGACCAGCAGTACCTCCTTGCCCACTTGCTGACCAAACAGCATCTGCACTGATTCTGACGAGCATTGCTGTTCATCACTGCTGTAGGCACTGGAATCATCAGTAACGGTGTCGGCGAGCTCGACCAGCACCACACTGAACACCAGCCAGCCGACCAGTGCGAGAGAGAGTCCGAGGATGAGGGTGGGGAGCATATCAAGCACACTGCGTGTTGCACTTCTGTCCATTGAAAGAGGGCCGTGAAAGCCAGCTCAGACCCGACGGGCAATCGGGAGTTCCGTGCACACAAGAATCCCCCTTGCCTGTCGATCAGCGAATGCGCTTGAAGTAGATCAGTTCCGGATCCTGTTCATCGAGGTTTTCGATCACGCCGCTGGGCACGAAACCGGCCTTGGCAATCAGCTTGCGCGACGGCAGGTTGGACTGGTTGGTGGTGATGAACAGCTTTTCTGTCTGGCAGGCCGCCTGGGCTGCGACCAGAAGCGTGAGCGCCACGCCCTGCCGCTGATGTGCAGGAGATGTGACCACCAAGGCAACCAACCCATAATCAAAAAAGCTGTAGGTCAGCACCAGGTAGCCAATCACCGCGCCTGATTGCACGGCAACCAGGCACTGCTGCTTGTCGACGGCCTCAGCAAGAAAAACCCCACGACCGGGGTTGATGCTGGCATAGGCGTCGAAGGCCAGCATGGCGCCAAGATCCTCAAGCGTGGCGTTACGGGTCAGCGTGACCGCTTGCGTTGTGCTCATTTGGCTTCCTGCCCTGGCTGAGTGTTCAGGCAGAGTTTACCGTTTGCCGAGCAACGCCGCATTCGCCTGACGCACCATGGCAACCCACTCCATCGGGCTGATCCGTCCGGACTGCTCAAGCTGCTGCGCCACCATCAAGGCCCGGTGATAATCGGCCTCCTGCAACGCACCCTCGCCCAGGAAGCGGACCCGCCATTCAAGAATCGCCGCCGTCCCTTTCTTCGTCTCCATCCCCGCCCCCAAATGTACTGAAAACAGGTGCACGACCGGGTCGTCACCTGAAGCGGCGGCGAGGTTACAGGAGATCATTGGCCTTGAGAATGTTTCGTAATACCGTCCGTCGTCAAACTGTAAAACGGTGTCGGTTTTCCCTGATCAAGGGCGTTTTTTGTCGCGCAGTCACAGTTGATGCTGCTGGCGTCGATAGGCGGTCAATGAGAACCCGGTGTAGCGCTTGAAGTACCGGCACAGATAGGAAGCATCGTCAAAGTGCATCTGCTGGGCAATCCGGCCGATGGCAAAATCACCGCAGGCCAGCAGCGCCTTGATTTCGAGAATCACCTGCCTGCTGATCAGGCCTTTGGGAGTGTCGTTGAAAAAGTCCTTGGTCAATTGCGCCAAGTAGTAGGGCGTGATGCTCAAGGCGCGGGCATAAAAGCCAACCTCCCGATGCTCAACGCAATGCTTGCCCACCAAGTCCCAGAATCGCCAACTGAGCATTTCCTTGCGACTGTAAGTGCGGTGTTCTTGCTGCTCGCCGGGCATTCGCGCAGCGATGGCCAGGAAAAAATTCTGCAGTTGGTTTCTGAGCATGATGTGACGGTACTCAGGGAAGTCTTGTGCCAGTTGCCTGAACTGAGCCAACCAGTTTGCCAACGCTCCCTTGTCAGCTTCAACCGGCCTGCAGCGCGGGTAGTCGTGGAGAAACTTGAACAATGAGTTGGGTAACGGATAAGCCACTGCGGTGCAAAAAACCTTGGGCATCAAACAGAAGAACACCTTGAATGTTCGCGAACGACGCCTGAGCACAGCGACGGTGTCCTCAGCCAGGACCAGGACATCGCCAGGCCGAATCGACTGCTCGTGGAAGTTCAGCGAAAAGCGGGCGCGCCCGGACAAGCAGACCATCAGGGTGATGTAGGCATGGCCAAACGTCATCGGCGCGCCGCTGCCCTCCTCCAGGGTACTGACCCCAATTTGTACCGACTCGTCCCCTGCCAAAAGCTGCGGGATAGCATGCATAGACCAATTACCAAGGCATTAACCACGGCCAGCGTACAACAAGCGGATGGATTAGTTTCGAAAAGTACCGAAATTGCCGGGGTATTGGTCATCGGCCATAGCGCACTGTGAGGTAGGCTTTACCCCATGATTTCTTTGCACAGAGCCCACACGATGACACTTGAAACCGATCGGCTGACACTCCGCCCCTGGAATGTGGCGGACACCACCGACCTCTATGAATACGCTCGTGACCCACGAGTAGGCCCGATCGCTGGTTGGCCAGTGCACACGAGCGTTGAGCACAGTGCGCATATCATCCGCACGGTCTTCAACCAGCCTGAGGTTTATGCAATGGAGCTCAAGGGCAGCCAACGCGTCATAGGCTGTGTTGGCATACTCATTGGCAGCGACAGCAATTTCCAGATCAGTGATCAGGAAGGTGAAATTGCCTACTGGATCGGCGTGCCCTATTGGGGCCAGGGCCTGGTTCCCGAAGCGGTCCGCACCGTCATGCGCCACGCATTCCACACCCTTGAACTGCAGGCCTTGTGGTGCGGATACTTCGCCGATAACACTCAGTCCCAGGTGGCTCAGGCCAAATGCGGCTTTCGCCATCACCACACTGAAGAGAACAAATACAACCCGTTCCTCGAAGACTACCGAACAGAACACATCAGCCGGATTACACGCGAAGAGTGGATGTGCGAGAAGGCGACGTAGTATCAGTACGCCGCCAGCAAGATGACTGTGTTTGAGAAACGAAGTGCTAGTACTTGATCAGTGCAAGTAGCGCAATGTTACGCGGTCGGCTCACACCCGAATAACCGCGGTCCTGGCCAAGGCCAGGCAATGCAAAGTTGTTGATCGCATCAGCCCCGCCAATTGTCACGGTTGCATAGTCATTGACCTCGTACGGGTCTACGCCCATCGCTACCTGCGATGCAGCCCCCGTTTTCAGTGACGTGCATGCACTCCAGACGCCGTTGGCCTTGTTGTACTCCGTGGTGTCGTACGTCTGCAGCGTGCCCTTTTGCCGCGAACCGAATGCACGGCCAGCGTCTACGTTTCTGCCATCGTCGAAGCCACGGATGAACTCGCCGCGCAAGTCAGGCAATCCGAATGTCGTCGAGCCGTCCCCCACACCGTAAGTCGTGCCGATTGCAGCAAAAAGGGCGGCATAGGTGCAACGCGATACGTTTGCTCCATCTGCTTTAAGCCAGCCCGCGGGAGTGATGTTGGAGGCTGAGTACTTCACATCGCCTGGCGACGCCCCCGAGGCAATGGAGATCTGCCCCAGCGTGACCGCATGCTGGCTACGTGTAGCGTTTGCCACCTGTTGTGCGCCCCCGTCACAACTGATCAAGACCCAACACAATTTACCGCCGTTAAGCAGCGGACCGATGTGTGAAACCAGGGTTACATTGCCGCCGGCAACGATTTCATCACCCTGCAACATCTGACCACCCAGGCCGTAGATAGGCGTCGCTGCGAGCCCATCGGGGGCATAAGTAGCATCGGCCGGATTGGTCATGGTGGCGCGAAAATACTGGACCACGCCATTGGTGGTGGGGAGCGCGGTGAAGGCTAGAGAGTTTGAAGCGGTGTAGATAATTGTCATCTGACTTTCCTTGTTAGTTGACGTGAGAAATCCGTATGCGACTGCTGCACTCGACACCTCGGGTGACGGCTTGGTCGCGTCACGACACTGTATGTATATACAGTATTTTAAGCAAGAAAATTCTCCAGCGAACCTCACCGCTCGTATTTCCTTGGCGCGCCGACCAGCTTTGCGAACCATAAGCGCCTACCTCCAGCAAGCCAGAAGTAGGTAGATCGAAGGAGGTGGTGTTTAGAAAGGCGAGAGAGCGAAAATGTGTCGCTCACGGCTGGCGGCTCAAGTCCACTCGAACGGGCATGAGCACGTACGCGAACGCCGACATCGCCACGACGTCGAACCAGGCGAAGACGTCGCGGGCAGATTTCACGAGGTGAGTATGAAGTGAATCCAGGAGAACCCTGACAAGAAGAAAAGCGATTTGATCATCGCCCGACACTGCCTATTTCATGAAATTTTTTGGACATACCGCAGTCTTCCCGGACGCTTGTGAAATCGGGTCTCGATATCGTGCACCCACCAACAGGATAGATTGCTGATTGTCCTTCTCAACGACCAAAGCAGCACAACCAAAGTTGCAAGGCTCGCTCGAGGTAAAACAAATATCCTGACCGACGAACCGGTACAGACCCACAGGCCAGCCCGAGCAATCGTACAATCCAAGCCCTGGGCAGGAATACGCTTCAACCTGTCCTATCGCGACAATATTGGATCCAATTGCATCCTGAAGAAGACCTTCGGCAAACACTGCGTTACATGTAAACACTGAGGCGAGGAGAGTGAGTGATTCTTTGAACATGCACGGTTCTCAAGCAGACTTAGAATGGAGCGAGGCTAATAAAATAGCTGATTGTAATGCTGTGCAAAATAGCACTGTTTACCCATCCGCACACGGTGCGCGACTACGCCTAACACTATTCAATTCTTTTACTAGGCTAAGAGCAATCTGGCTCACCCGTGTGAGCGCATGACTACAAGGAGGCTGTCATGGACCGTGAAGTACCGGCAAAATACATTAAGCAGCAGAAATTTTTTAAACGAAAAGAGCTGCTTTGGTCGATGACTCACTATGGTCTTGGGGTCTCGGCCGGCGTATTGGCTTTCCTTGCCGCTAGCCCAGCGACGCTGGGTACATCAACAGCAAGCACTCTAGCGATGCTCTCTGGTGCAGTAGCGGCTGTATTGACATTTCTCTCGCCGGCGTCCAGGCGTAAAGCCTACACCGAAGCCAGGGATTTGATGAGAATCGCCCGAATGCGCTTTGAGGAAGAGGACAATCGTGCGGCAACACCCCTTATCGACGCAATGGAAGCCGCTTCTCAAGTGACACGTCGCCGATAGAGGGACTCGACGCCCAAGTGAACGCTATGCGTTCCAGGGTTCCCCGTTGCCAAGTTCCTCTCAAAACAATAATAATGCGAGCAATTCTTATTTGAGACTTTCGCCATGCCGGCTGAGCCCTCTGACCTCTGCGTCGCCGTCGGCGACCTCTACGTCGAACATAGCCCGTGGTTACGTGGCTGGTTACGCAAACGCATGGGCAATCACAGCGACGCGGCCGACCTGGTCCAGGACACCTTTGTCAAAATCATCAAGGCCCGCAGTGCGCGGGAGATCCGTGAGCCCCGGGTCTACCTGACGACCGTGGCCAAGGGCCTGATGATCGACCTGTTTCGACGTCGGTCACTGGAACAGGCCTACCTCGAAACCCTGGCAAGCCTGCCCACTGCGCAGGTTCCGAGTGCTGAAGCGCAAACCGTTCTGTTCCAGACCCTGGTTGAACTGGACCGCCTGCTGGCCGGGCTTGGCGCCCGGGTGCGCGAGGTCTTCATACTTTCGCAACTGGACGGCAAGACCTACTCCCAGATTGCTGGCCAGCTGGGCATTTCCCTGCGCTCGGTGAACAACCATATGGCCAAGGCCATGGAGCACATCTGCCTGATGCAATGGGAGTCCAGCGAGTGAGCCTGTCGCCCTCGCCGGCCCAGCGCCAGGCTGTACGTGACGCAGCCCGTTGGTATGCGCAGTTGTCGTCGGACCAGGCCCGCGCCGATGACCTGGCACAGTGGCAATCCTGGCACGATAGCAACCCCTTGCATCAACAAGCCTGGCAACGCATGCAGGCGATCAGCAGGCCCCTTGCAGGCATGCCACGCGAGCTGGCCGCCTCGACCCTGTTGCACGCTGGGCGGACCCGGCGACAGGTGCTCTACAGCGTGGCGATATTGCTGGGCGGCGGCACAGTCGCTTCGCTGGGCTGGCGTAGCGATATGCGCCGGGAACTGACCGCTGCCCATCGCACCGCCGTGGGTGAACGCCGGGCCCTGACGCTGGCGGACGGCAGCCAGGTGCTGCTCGACACCGATAGCGCCCTGGACGTGCAGTTCGATGCGCAACAGCGGTTGCTGTTGCTGCGGCGCGGCCAGGTGCTGGTAACCACCGCCGCCGACGTCAGTGCCCGCCCCTTTCTGGTGGATACCCGCTTCGGCCGAGTACGTGCGCTGGGCACCCGCTTCATCGTAAGCGTCGATGAGCGGGGCAGCGAAACGGCGGTGCTGGAAAAGTCCGTGCAGGTGTCACTCGGCGCCGCCCAGCACTTGCGCCTGGACGCCGGTCAACGGGCGGCGTTCGGCCCGGCGGGCATCGGCCCCTTGCGCGCCAACGACGCCTCGGTCGGCGCCTGGCGCGATGGCAGCCTGATCGCGATCGAGCAGCCCCTGGGTGAGCTGCTCGCCCAATTGTCCCGCTACCGTCCGGGCTTGCTGTTTTGCGATCCGGCAGTTGCGGCGATGAAAATCTCCGGCGCCTTCCCGATCACCGACACCGACCTTGCCCTCGCGGCGTTGCAAAGCGCCTTTGCCCTCAAGGTGCAGCGTCGCAGCCGTTACTGGGTGACGGTGATGGCACGCCACTGAAATTTTTTTCGCTGAAGTTGCACTTTTGCCCTGGCCCGCTCGGCTCTCCCTTCCATCTGATCAACTGAATGTTTTGGGACGGGAAACATGAGCACCCTGCAGCGGAAACCCACGGCATCAGCCCTGACACTCTGCCTTTCACTGGCCACGGCGATCGCCTGGCCCGGTGTCTCGCTGGCCGAGCAAATGAGCAGCAGCCAGGCCCGGCTGTACAGCATCGCCCCCGGCAGTTTGACCGAAACCCTGAGCCAGTTCGCCAGTGCCTCCAGGGTGGCGTTGTCGTTTGATGGCGCCAGCACCCAGATGCGTCGCTCCCCAGGGCTCAACGGCAGCTACACCGTCGACCAGGGCTTTGCCGTGCTCCTGGCTGGCAGCGGACTGCACACGGTGCGCCAGGCCAATGGCGTGTACCTGCTGATACCGAGCCCGCAGGGCAAAGATTCGCTGGAGCTGGGCGCAACCACCATCCGCAGCCAGGGCCTGGAAGAAGGTGCCCACAGTTACACCGCCAACACCGCGACAGTCGGCAGCAAGGTGGCAACCTCCGTGCGTGAAGTACCGCATTCGGTTTCGGTCATTACCCGTCAGGGCATAGAGGATCAGAACCTCAACAACCTGACCGATGTCATGGCCAAGATGACCGGTGTCTCCCTGCAAAAAGGCGGGATATCCCAGGCAGCCATGGGCAATGAAAGCAACTTCTTCTCGCGCGGCTTCGCGGTCTCCAACACCACCCTCGACGGTGGTGCCCCTTTGACCACCTCGATCGCCGGCTACGGCTCGCTGAGCCAGCTCGACATGGCCCAGTACGACCGTGTCGAGTTCCTGCGCGGCGTCGATGGCCTGTACTCAAGCACGGGCGACCCGGGCGGCACCATCAACCTGGTACGCAAGCGCGCCCTGCCGGACACGCAGCTGTCGTTCTCCGCTTCGGCCGGCAGCTGGGACAACTACCGCAGCGAGCTGGACCTGACCGGCCCGTTGGTCGACAGCGGCGACATACGCGGTCGCCTGGGCATGGCCTACCAGGACAGCAAGTCGTTCATGGACTACGTCGACACGCAGAACTCGCTCACCTACGGTTCGCTGGAGTTCGACCTCAACAGCGACACCACCCTGAGCCTGGGCGGCAGTTTCCAGGACAACGACGGCGTCCCGTACTACGCCGGCCTGCCGCGCTACACCAACGGCGACGACTTGAAGCTACCCCGGCATACCGCCTACACCGCCAACTGGAACACCGTGCGCGAAACCACCACACAGCTGTACAGCAAGCTTGAGCACGCCTTCAACGCCGACTGGTCGCTGACCACCGACCTGACCTACGTCGATATTGATCGCGACTCCAAGGGGCTGTACTTCTTCGGCGGCGTCGATCCGCTTACCGGCACTGGCCCCGCCTGGCACCAGTACCCAAACAAAGGCGGTAGCGTACGCAAGACACTCAACAGTTATGTCAAAGGGGGTTTCGATGCCTTCGACCGGCATCACGACCTGCTCCTGGGTGTCGACTACAGCCATACCGTCGGCACCGTCATCCAGCGCACCGGCCTGATCCAGGGCATCCCACTGGACCTCGACAGGCGCAACCCGCCACAGGACCTGGGCAGTACGCTGAACAAGAAACAGGACCTGCCCGAGATCCGCCGCTCGGCCTACGGCATGACCCGCCTGGCCCTGACCGAGGACCTGAAGTTCATTCTCGGCGGCCGTCTTTCCGACTACAGCTACCAGAACAAGCAAGACTTTTACGACGGTGTCACGCCACCTTCGCGACCGGACACCCAGCACAAACGCGGCGTATTCACTCCCTATACCGGGCTGACCTACGACCTGAGCGAACGCTGGACGACTTACGCCAGTTACGCCGAGACCTTCACACCACAAGCAGGCAATACCGACACGGCTGGCGCGCAACTCGACCCCGCCACGTCGAAGAACTACGAGATCGGCCTCAAGGGCCAGCTGTTCGATGGCCGCGTCAACACCTCGTTTGCGCTGTACCGCATTGAACAAGAAGATACTGCCGTCTACGACGACCTCGGTAGCGGTCCGGTGGGTAGCGAGGCGACCTGCTGCTACTTCAACGCCGGCCAAGTCGTCAGCAAGGGTTTCGACGCTGAAGTGAGCGGTGAGGTTGCCCAAGGCCTGCAACTGATGGCCGGTTACACCTACAACCGCCTCGAAGCCAAAGACGCCAATGAAGGCCGAAGCACCTTTGAAGGCATCACCCCAAAACACCTGTTCAAGGTCTGGGGTACTTACCAACTGCCGGGTGACCTGCAAGCCTGGAAGGTCGGCCTGGGGGCAATAACCCAGAGCGCTACCTCCAAACAGGGCGAGGTCACGCCGTACAACCCCGACAGCGGCAAGTTCGATGGCGAGCCGCTCGACTACAAATTCCTGCAGTCGGGCTACACCCTGTGGAACGCGAGCCTGGCGTACCAGATCGACAAGAACTGGTCGACCACCCTCAATGCCAACAACCTCTTCGACAAGAAGTACTACTCCACGGTGGGCACCTCGGCGTACAACAACTTCTATGGTGATCCACGCAACTTCATGTTGACGGTGCGTAGCACGTTTTGAGGTTTGCCACCTCGACTGCTTTGGTTCAGGTCACGGTAGCCGGTGATTTTCTTGCATGGGTTACCATGGCGCCATTGCGCCACGAAATCACGCCGACGTAGCGCGTGGCGCCGGCAAAAGGGGTAAGCATGGATAGCATCATCAAACTGCGAGTTGGCTTGATCATCGGAGCAATCATTGGCCTTGTACCCATCACTGTTCTTTTCTTGATGGGTCTGGTTGCAATTTTTATCCCTGCCCCCTTCGTTCTTGAGGCCCCTGCCCGCACCATTCCTTTCACACTCGGCGCCTGTGTAATCTCGATGTTCGGGATCTGGTCAGGCTGGAAAATTTTCAGGATCGCAATGTCGCGCACGCCGATTCTGAAAAACAAGCCACTGCTCGTTGTTGGCGTCGTTGTATCCACCCTCTGGGGTCTAACAATCGCCGCTTCCTTCAAGGAGGTCATCCCGCAAATTTATTGCTTGTTTCTGATGCCTGGGATCACATCAGCAGTGATGCTTGCGATCGCCTGGAAGAGAACAACACTGACCACTCGCCGATGCACCTAAGCCGGCAACGCCCTTCTCACAGGCTATGGCGCGTTGCAACAGATGTGGGAGTCGGCCTTGCCGGCGATGCGCCGCGCGGGCGGCGCTCGATCTCAAGAGCGCAACAAGCCTTACGGCATACACCTTTGCGCCATCACCCAAGCAAGTCCCCCAAGACAATCACCTCTACTGATGCTCTCAACGTGTGCTCAGGCGGTAGGCTCTCTCTCTTTGAGCCCGCGCAGTGAAAGCCATTCACGATAGAACATGACCGCACGGCCACAGAACAGGCCGACGGTAAACCCTGACGCAGCGCCTGAGAGGATGAGCATCTGCGCACTGGCCGAACGTTCGGGATGCACGGCAGCCTGGTAGCCGATGAAGTACTTCACGGCAAAAAACAGCAGCGAAATCCCAAGCACTTTCCAAGTGCCGGGCACGACCAGTGCTTGGCCTTCGTCATCCAGAGCCAGGCCGCGTCGGGAAAACAGCACCTGTGCGGCCAGGCTGCCCAATATGATCCCCGCGAGCCAACTGCCCAGCGTTAACTCGATGCTGTCTGCGTACCTAAGAGAAAGGCACGACCATATCAGCACAATGCTCGGCGTGATGATTAGCGAACGCGGGCTTTCCCGGCTGGCTGTACGAGCACTGAAACCGTAGTAGCAGACCAAGAGGAAAACGCCGTACACCCAGAGTGGTGTACCTTCTAGAGCGTCAAGCATTGTTGTTAGCATCCGTGCCGCATGTTCGTGGCCAACAGCGTAGTAGCCAGTGCCGCTTTTTTCCATTACCCGGCATTTGGCCTATTCATGCAGAATACATTAGGAAATACGTAGCCACGAATTACATTGTGCAAGCTGGCTGACCCAGCTTTCCGCACGGTTTGGGGCCTTCGGTATCAGGGGTAGCGCTTCTCCCCATGGGTGCTTGCGCAGGAACTCGACCTGCACTACACAACGGTATTGCACTACCGAAGGCTGATTCGGGTGGGCTCCAGTTCCAGGTACTTGAGTCGCCCGAAAGTACGCCTGCGCCTTTGAGAACCTCAACCGCAGTAGCAATCGTACCAACTGCTTCAGCGGTGGCCTTGGTGCCTGGCGTCGACTCGGAGCCAACCTTGGTCAGCGTTCCGTTAGTGCCATACTCCACAGTGAACGTTGACGTTTCGAACGTTCGCGCTTCATAAGCAATAAGACTCGGTGTACGACGGGGGACAAGCTTGCGCTCCATGACACGAACAAGTGCACAATTGGCGCCTTCTCCTCCCCCTACAAAATGAGTGATCTTTCCATCACCGTCCAGGATTCGGTCCTGGTAGTAATACTCATCCCGGGAAACCAGCGCGTAAAAAGGGACACCTTCGCATCGACCATCTACGCAGGCTTTTTCTGCGCTCTCATACGTGACTATTTTCCCCGAGCACCCCGTGACAATCGTCGTAGCAGCCAAACAGAGCATTATTTTCATCATCGTTTCTTACTCAAAGCTGGCGTAATGCCATTTTTGAGCGTAGCAGCAACTCTACGTAGAGGTCGCCAAGATGCAATAGTCCCGCGTGGGGCTTGGCCGGCTAATTGATTGCCGTTGGCGGGACTGAGTCAATGTAGTCCAAGATACATTTGCGCCTGGACGCCGCTACAAACGCCTCAAGCGCTTCTATCTTTTCAGCTTCGCCAGCTCTGACAGGATGGTTCAACACATCGTCAGAAAGTTGATGCCGAGCCTGTTCTCTGGCCTGAACCGGGATAGCATCCTCATCCATGTAACTGACGGGCAGGTTCCATTGCCTGGCCACCATGATCGCTGCAGCATCCAGCGCCAGGGTCTCACAGTGCGAGATTTCCTCAGGCCGCAACTTCACCCGCCCATTCTCCTTCGTCCACGCCAATGCTGAAGAGCCTGCAAAAAGACACAGGCAGGCTAGCGCGGCGGTTAATCTTTTCTTACTCATAGCGGTCCATCACTAAAACGCGCAAGGCTATCAGGTGCCTGGCCGGGCAGCCAGGGTGGACGAGGCACCAGTCAGCGGTACAGCCCACATTCAAATACTGCCCATCAGGTCAGCCACTTCAAATATACGCGCGTAGTCCATTGCCAAGTTACTTAAAGACATCGCATGCACATCTTCTGCGGACCAAAGTCGGCCAGCCAAGTCTTTCTGGTCAAAGGTGTAGCACGCATCTGACGCAACAATTACGGCGAAGCCCAGATTCCCTCCAGATCGCGCCGTTGCCTCAACCGAGTTGTTGGTGATGACCCCAGCGATCACCAACTGCTGAATCGACCGCGCGTGAAGCCATCTTTCCAAACCGGTAGCCGTAAATGCATCAGGAACGTTCTTCTCAACCACATGCTCATGCGAGAGCGGGCGCAAAGCCTCCTGAAACTCGCATCCAGACTGCCCGGGCCAAAACACAGACTCCGGGGATCGAGAAATATGCCGAACGTGGATGATTGGGCGACGTGACGCTCGCCAAGCGTGCAGTAACTGCTCTAACCGCAACTCGGCATCTGGATTGTTCCGCCGCCCAAGCTTGGGATGGTTCATGCCCTGCTGCATGTCAATGACTACCAGTGCAGCGTTGGCTTGCAAAAGTTCCATGGCACGTCCTTGCGGCATCAGTGGAGACGGAACACGTGTACATCGTTTTTGATCAGGCGTCATGATCTGGATGCAAAAATCCCGGCACGGGACCTACAAATCCTGAGTCATAATACAAAGACAGACCAAAGCAAGGCATCCGCATGAAACCCGCAGTACGACCCGCAACAATTGAGGACACCCAGGCAATCTCGGCACTTCACCGTGAAGCCTTTGTTCGGCAACAAGCATCAGACCTGTGGGTGCAAGCCACACTCTCGGCCTACCCACGGTTACTTCCCTTCGTATTGGTTTTGGATGGCCAGATTGCCGGGTACATCTTCTGGGCACAGAAGTCAGGGATTCGCCCTGCTGCAACACTTGAGCTGGATCAAATTGCCATAGCGGCTCGGCATCAAGGACACGGCTATGGCGAACATCTGATCAGGGAATCGCTCGCTTTAGCCACCGCGTCGCTTCATGGCACTGGGCAGACGCTAAAATCCATACTCGTTTCTACGCGTGCAGATAATGCCGCGCAGCGTCTGTATGCCAAAGTGCTGGGGGCAAAGGTGGTGGCAAGCATCGAAGGCCTTTACTCAGCTACCGAGGTAATCATGCTGGCTGACATGACCGGCGGCACCTCAGGCTCGACCTCTCCATCAAGTTAAGCGTTGCCCGCTGAAGTTATTGCTCGGGGCCATCAGGCAGACTGTAAAACTTCCAGGCGACCAGGACCGCTGCAATAAAAAAAGCGGCTAGCCCAAACGGAACGTAGTCGGGCTTACCCAGCAGTCTCTCGCTCTTGACCAAGGCAGCACCTGCAAACAAAAAAACCAGCGCCAGTCTCAAGCGCCAAGACTTCAACCTCTCTGAGGCTCTCATCAGCTTTCACTCCTTATGAGATGCAAAAGCCGTGGGCAAACGTCTGTGTAGCGCATTGCGTTCAATTGATTTCTTCTCACCTTCGACCAACCAACGTTCAAGCGCCAACAGCGATCAAAAGCCGCTGCAAAACCTTCGCCTCAATCAGCCCCTCATCGCCGCCCTGATCGAACATAGAACAGATCGCCACATTGCTGCCACTCAAGCAATGAAATACTGCAATGACACCACCCGGCCCTGCACCAGTATGCCCCGTCAGTGTATGCCCACTTTTTGTGCCCCCGATCATCAGGCCAAGTCCGTAGCCAGGAGTGGCCCACGGCCTTCCCGGCATTGATCCGCCCAGCACTACCGCATCTTGCATTTCGTGTAGCAAAGAGGGTGGAAGGAGCTGTCCAGTTAACAACTGGCTCAATAAAGCAGTCGACGCTGAAAGCGGGCCTACCAGCAATCCGTGATAGACCCAGCCAGGGTGGTACGAAGAGATGCTTTCTGGGAAGACCTCATTGAAGTCTTCTGGTGTTTTGGCAAGTCGAACATGGGTCAAACCAAGGGGGGAAAATACGCGATGGGCCAAGGCCTTCTCAAGACTCAGCCCGGTCATTCGCTCAATCAGCTTCGCAACCAGCATGTAACCGACATTGGAGTAACGCCAAGCAGTTCCAGGCACGTAGCGCAATCGTGTACCGTCAAGACGCTCCATCATTTCGGCTGCTGACCAGGGAACCTGGCGTTCGGCAACTGCGGCGTGATAGGCCTTTAGTTCCGAGTAGTCTGCGAGCCCCGCCTGGTGCTTGAGTAGCTGTCGCAGAGTAAATGGGCCCTCCTGCACCGGATCGTCCAGCTGGATCAATCCATCACGTACAAGGGAAAGCGCCGCCGCCGCAAGCACCGGCTTGGTAAAGCTCCACCACGGCACAACGACGTCTGATTGCTCTGTCGGCACGTACTTACCGTTCAGTATTACGGAACAACGCATGTGTAGACATCCTTGTAGAGCGAAAGCTTAAGCCAGGCTCTGTATTAAAACCTTTTTTCACGCATGAGTTCATCCCGTTTACCAAAGGCTGCAGAAGATGCGGCGATCCCTACAACGCCAACGACGCGTGCAGCGATAGAGCGCTACATCCACTCTGCAGCCGATGTTGAGAGACTGGGCACCCAGCTCAATGAGGCGGCAGGTAGCGTCCTTCGCAAGTGATGTACGATGTCGCGCCAACGGCCCCAAGATTTCCCTTCCAATTAACGGCACCCGGATCAGAACCGTATACACCCGTACATTCCATCCCCCCATTTTTGTGAATATTGATGTGGTAATTACTTCCATTAATGTTAAACAGTAAACTCGCACCATCAGAGGCATACTTATTATCGTTCACAAGAACCGGATCAATGTCCAACTCTACCAAACACTTCGCTCGAGAAGTCGCATCAAAATCCGGGCCCAATATTGTAAGCCGAGACATTCCTGTATTGGGGGCATAAGTACTGCTCATAGACTCCCAGCGGCCAGCATTGGTATAGACCAATACATTCTCTAGTCGGAGCGGCACATCGCCTTGGCGAAGAAAGTTAAAAGAAGTCCTTACCATTTTAGTTCCCTCTATGTCCAATAAGGCCGCCATGGCCTGTTATACCACTTGAAGCACAGTAAAACGTGTGCTCGATTCCGTGCACGAGTACGTCGCATCTCCACTGATTGAAGGCGCAACGATACCTTTATTTAATAGCTGCTCTAGCGACCAAGGACAAGTCATGTCTGAAAAAAGGTATCGATCTGGCCCATGCTGCACAACCGGTGGGCGGACGCGCGCGGCTGCAAGGATGGAAGCAGGACTGAAGTGGCGGATCTTTTTTCCGACCCACAAAGAAAAACCCCGCAGACGTTAATCTGCGGGGCTTTCAATAATGGAGGCCGAGGTCGGAATCGAACCGGCGTAGACGGATTTGCAATCCGGAGCATAACCACTTTGCTACTCGGCCTCAAATGCCCGAGACCCTTTAAACTGCGATCTCAAACATATACAACTCTTTAAGGAAACAACTGACTAGAACCGCTATCCCCTTGAAAACGCTAGGCTTTTTTCGTGCCTCGCTTTCGATGGACGCAATTATGTACTCATTCCCCTGCTCTGGCAACCCCTTGAATTCAAAAAGTTTTATTTTTTCTTTCGAAGGGTGCCACGCGCCCCGAAGTGCAGGGTTCACGTGCAAGCAACAGGGTGACGGCAGCGTTGCCAAAGCGCGTTACTATACAGGCTCTGCACCCAACCCGCTGCCAGAATCGCCGCCCATGATGCAAACCGAACTGGATCTGTTCAACCCCGCCAGCCCCGCCGAGCCTTACTGGATCGGCAAGCAGGCGCTGGTGCTGCCGGGGTTTGCCCTGGCCTGGGTCGATACCCTGCTGCCTGCGTTGCGCCAGATCATCACCCGCGCGCCGTTGCGTCATATGCTGACCCCTGGCGGCCTGAACATGGCTGTGGGCTTGACCAATTGCGGGGCACTGGGCTGGATCAGCGATCGCCGCGGTTATCGCTACAGCCCGGTCGATCCGCTCAGCCAACAACCCTGGCCGGTCTTACCAGACGCATTGAGCGAGCTGGCCGCCCTCGCCGCTGCGGCCGCAGGCTTTGCCGATTTCTGCCCGGACGCTTGCCTGGTCAACTGTTATGAGCCGGGCAACCGCCTGAGCCTGCACCAGGACCGCGACGAGCGCGACTACAGCCAGCCGATTGTCTCGGTGTCGTTGGGTTTGCCGGCGGTGTTCCAGTTCGGTGGCCAGCGCCGCAACGATGCAACCCAGCGCATTGGCCTGCGCCACGGCGATGTGATGGTCTGGGGTGGCGAGGATCGCCTGCGCTTTCATGGCGTGCTGCCGCTTAAACCAGGCAGCCATCCGTTGCTGGGCAGCCGGCGGATCAACCTGACCTTGCGCAAGGCAGGTTGAACCAACCAACCATCACGGACAGGAGTCCTGTTAACCATGCAATGGATCAAAGCTTTGGCCCTGCTGGCCGCCACCCTGGCGTTTGCCAATTCCAGCATGGCTTACGACGAATCACCTCTGCAGATGCCAGGCCCCTTGGGGCCTCTGAGCGCAACCCTGCTCAGCGCCCGAGAGCTGGCACCGGTCGTCATACTGGTGCCGGGATCAGGCGCCACCGACCGCAATGGTAATAACAAAGCATCCGGGTTGCGCCCCTTCACCTTCAAACTACTGGCCGAGCGTCTGGCTGATCAAGGTATCAGTAGCCTGCGCATCGATAAGCGCGGGGTGCGTGACAGTGCCGGGGCAATTGCCGATGCCAATCAGGTGACTATCGACGATTACGCCAGCGATGTCCGCGCCTGGGTCACAACCTTGCGCAAGCGCGAGCCGCTGGTGCCGGTATGGTTGCTGGGGCATAGCCAGGGCGGCCTGATTGCCATGCTCGCAGCGCAAGACAACCCGGACATCAACGGCGTGATACTGGCGGCCAGCGCAGGCCGGCCACTCGCAACAATCATGATTGAGCAGTTGCAAGCCCACCCGGAGAATGCGCCACTGGTCGAACCGGGCATTGCCTTGATCCGCCGCCTGGAGGCGGGTGAAACGATAGCGAACGGGCAGATTCAAGAAGAATTGAAACCGCTGCTGCGCCAGGAAGTGCAAGGTTTGATCCGCAGCGAGATGGTTCGCGATCCGGCGCAGTTGATCGCCACCCTCAAGCAACCCGTGCTGATCATCCAGGGCGGACAGGATTTGCAGATTACGCCTGTCGATGCCAGGGCCCTGCAACAGGGCCAGGCAACGGCACGACTGGTGCTGCTGGAGCGGGCCAATCATGTCTTCAAGGATGTACCGAAAAGTGATCGGGCAGCCAATCTTGCGGCCTACAGTGATCCTCGCCTGCCATTGGCAGAAGGGTTAGCCGAGGCGGTAGGCGAATTTGTCCTGGGACACTGAGCCCGCTCCTACAGGCCTTGACCGTCACTCCCTGGCCGCTCCATGCTCTAGCCCCTCCCCCGACTTTCAAGGAACGATTGCATGAAGCTGGAAACCCTGGCCATCCACGCGGGCTTCAGCCCCGACCCGACCACCAAGGCCGTCGCGGTGCCGATTTACCAGACCACCTCTTTTGCTTTCGACGACACCCAGCACGGTGCCGACCTGTTCGACCTGAAAGTCGCCGGCAATATCTACAGCCGGATCATGAACCCCACCAACGATGTGCTCGAACAGCGCATGGCGGCCCTTGAAGGCGGTGTCGGTGCGCTGGCAGTGGCCTCGGGCATGGCGGCAATCACCTATGCGATCCAGACCGTGGCCGAGGCCGGCGACAATATTGTCTCGGTGGCCAAGCTCTACGGTGGCACCTATAACCTGCTGGCACATACCCTGCCACGCTTCGGCATCCAGACCCGCTTCGCCGCCCACGACGATATCGCGGCCCTCGAAGCGCTGATCGACAGCCGCACCAAGGCGGTGTTCTGCGAGTCGATCGGCAACCCGGCCGGCAATATCGTCGACCTCCAGGCCCTGGCCGACGCTGCGCACCGCCATGGCGTTCCACTGATCGTCGACAATACCGTGGCTACCCCGATTCTCTGCCGGCCGTTCGAGTATGGCGCCGATATCGTCGTGCACTCGCTGACCAAGTACATCGGCGGCCACGGCACCAGCATCGGCGGCATCGTCATCGACTCGGGCAAATTCCCCTGGGCCGAGAACAAAGAGCGCTTTGCCCTGCTCAACACCCCCGACCCGTCGTACCACGGCGTGACCTACACCGAAGCCTTCGGGCCTGCTGCCTTTATCGGCCGTTGCCGGGTGGTGCCGCTACGCAATACCGGGGCTGCGCTGTCACCATTCAACGCCTTCCTTATTCTGCAAGGCCTGGAGACCCTGGCCCTGCGCATGGAACGCCACACCGAGAATGCGCTCAAGGTCGCCCGCTACCTGCAAGCGCACGATCAGGTCGCCTGGGTGAAGTACGCCGGCCTGCCCGATCACCCCGAGCACGAACTGGCCAAACGTTACACCGCAGGCAAGCCAGCCTCGATCCTATCGTTCGGTATCAAGGGTGGCCAGGAGGCCGGCGCGCGCTTTATCGATGCACTGCAACTGGTGGTGCGCCTGGTCAACATCGGCGATGCCAAGTCCCTGGCCTGCCACCCGGCGTCCACCACCCACCGCCAGCTCAACGACGAAGAGCTGGAGCGGGCCGGTGTGCCGCGGGACATGGTGCGCCTGTCGATCGGCATCGAACACAGCGATGACATCATTGCTGATCTGAGCCAGGCGCTTGAGGCCAGTCGCGGCTGACTTGATCGCCACTGCGGCGCTGGCCGGCAAACCCGCGTAAGGCTTGCCGGCCAGCATTCGCTCACTCAGGCGATGACTATCTGCCCGGCACTCAGGCTCTCGGCGGATACCCCGACCAGGGTCACGCTGTCGGCGCCAAAGCGCAGCACCGTGTCATTACCCTCCTGGCTCAGGTGCTGACGAAAATCGGGCTGCGCCGTGCCGCCATCAACGCCAACGAACACCAGGCGATCATCGCCACCAAAGCCCTGGACCTGATCCCGACCAAAGTGTCCGCTGAACAGGAAGGTGTCGCTGCCACCGCCCGAGACCAGCACATCATTACCCGCGCCGCCGACGAACACGTCGTTGCCGCGGCCGCCCTGCAAGTGGTCGTTACCGTCCAGGCCGAACAGCCAGTCACCCTTGGCACTCGCGCTGAGGCTGTCGTTGCCGGCCGTACCATTGTGGCTGCTGGCATAGGCGTGCAGCTTGCCGCTGGAGAGCAAGCCTTGCGCATCCATCTGGTGGCTGACGTCCTTGCTGAAGAACACCAGGCTGGATTCCTTGCTGACCAGCGTCTCGACCTGATTGACCAGGCTGATTCCGCCCGCCGCGTCGCGCAGGTACAGGGTGCCGTTGCCATCGCGGGCGATGTCGAGCTCGCCCAGGGCCTGGCCGAGTTTCAGGGTATCGTGCCCGGCGCCGCCATCGATCAGGTTGTAACCGCCGTCGTCACGGAAGGTGTCATTGCCGGCGCGGCCTTCCAGGTAGTCGTTGCCACGCCCGCCATGAATCAGGTCGCCGGCCTCGGAGCCGATGATGAAGGTGCTGCCGGTGTGGGTTTCGGCGTTGCGGTTGAGGTCCTCGACCCAGGTCGAGCCACGGGTGACGTCGGACAGGTTGCTGACCAGGATGGTCGAGTCCTTGGCCGTCCATTCATAGAAGGTCGAGTTCAGCACCCGGCCCAGGCCGTCGCCGTAGGCCGTCGGCAAATGCGCGAGCCAAGTGGCGACATTGCCGATCGAATACGGCAGCAGGTTCCAGGCATCGGAGGCGTAATGATCATTGAAGTTGACGATGTTGTCGGTGCTCGAAGGCTTGGCGCCGTCGTGCACGCCGACGGTTGCCCAGTCGAGACTCGAACCATTGAGGGCGCGGAACACCGGGTCGTTCTCGTAGCCGATGTTCAACACCTTGCTGCTGTCGCTGGCCTGGGTCGGAGAAGCAAAGGCAACGTAACGGGAATTCTCATAAAAGCCCCCCCACTTTTCGCCGCTGAGCTCAGCCAGACTGTTGACGCCCAAGCCACCGAGGCTGTGGCCGCTGACCGTGATGTCGGCGCCGTTGAGGCCGTTTGCCTTGGCAAACTTGGCGACATCCTCGAACAGGCGGCCGAAGGCATTGGCGGCGTAGTTCTTGGCATAGCCCGCCGGGCCGATCGCGGCCATCAGGTCATTGATGGCGTCGCTAATGGTATCGCCTATCAGGTTTTCCCGCGGGCCGCTCGTACCACGAAAGGCAATGCCCAGCCCGCTCAACTGGCCGGCGGCATCATACTTGCCGAGGATTTCCACCTGGGCACTGGTGTAGCCGGCGTTTTCGCCGTGGAACGTGCCACGAAAATCGCTGTTGCCCTGATAGCCTAACTGCTTGGCGCTGATCGGCGTCCAGCCCGCTGCCTTGACGGCGGCCAAGGCCTGGGCTTCGGAGTCCGGGTTCCAGGGGATGCCGGGGATCGCCCCCTGGCTGTCGGTGCCGCCAATCAGCGCCTTGATCAAGGTGGCGGGTAAACCAAGGCCGAAACCATTTTGCTGGTAACCCACGGCAAAGCCGTTGTCGATGCCGTGGTAGGAATAAAGGGTCAAGGCCATGGCGTCGCTGTAGAGGGCTTTGGAGCTGGCGCTGTCGAGGTTGCGGTAATCAAAAACGGGCATGGCAAACATCCTTGTACAGGTGGCAGAACACCCTGGCGAAATCGTCCGTTGACACACCTCGGGGCAAGGTCAAACGCTGCCACAGAGACGAATTGGCCGTCCATGGCGATGTCGAGGACTAGCCGGCCAAATGCGAGGAGTTTTCGTTGCCCGCACCGGCAACACAAAGCTGTATATCCATACAGATAAAACTTGCCACGCCTGGCAAACCTGCGCATCCTATGACCTTTCCCGGCCATAGATCGAACGGCATGCGTCTGTTTCTCTGCGAAAAGCCTTCCCAGGCCAAAGACATCGCCAAAGTCCTCGGCGCCAACCGCCGCGGCGACGGCTGCTGGGTCGGCACCGACGTCACCGTCACCTGGTGCATCGGTCATCTGCTCGAAACCGCCCCGCCCGACAGCTACGACGCCCGCTATAAACGCTGGGTACTGAGCGACCTGCCGATCATTCCCGAGAAATGGAAGATGCTGGTCAAACCCAAGACCGCCAGCCAGTTCAAGGCGGTCAAGCGCCTGCTTGGCGAGGCCCGCGAACTGGTGATCGCCACTGATGCCGACCGCGAAGGCGAGATGATTGCCCGCGAGCTGGTCGAGCATTGCCGCTACCGTGGGCCAATCAGCCGTTTGTGGTTGTCGGCGCTGGACGACGCCTCGATCCGCAAGGCCCTGGCAGCGCTCAAGCCCGGTACCGAGACCTTCAGCCTTTACCATTCGGCCCTGGGGCGCTCGCGGGCCGACTGGCTGATCGGCATGAACATGAGCCGGCTGTTCACCCTGCTCGGCCGCCAGTCCGGTTACCAGGGCGTACTACCGGTGGGCCGGGTGCAAACCCCGACCTTGCGCCTGGTGGTGGACCGTGACCGCAGCATCGCTGACTTCGTGCCGGTGGCCTATTGGGCCATCGAGGTGCAACTGCAGAGCGCTGGCCAGCTGTTCAACGCGCAGTGGCGAGCGCCAGAGGACGCCTGCGACGACCAGGGCCGTTGCCTGAATCAGGCCCTGGCCCAGCAGGCGGCCGCAGCGATCACGGCAGCCAGCAGTGCCCAGGTGGTAAAAGTGGCCACCGAGCGCGTACGCGAAGCCGCACCGCTGCCCTTTGATCTGGGCACCCTGCAGGAGCTGTGCTCGAAAAAGCTCGGTCTGGGCGCCCAGGAGACCCTGGATATCGCCCAGGCCTTGTACGAAACCCACAAGCTGATTACCTACCCACGCAGCGACTGCGGTTACCTGCCGATAAGCCAGCACAGCGAGGCGCCAGCCATCCTCGCCGCCCTGCAACGCGCCGATGCCAGCCTTGCGCCCTTGCAGCCACACCTGCAGGCCCAGCGTCGCTCCCGGGCCTGGAACGATGCCAAGGTCAGCGCCCACCACGGCATCATTCCCACCGCTGCAGCCAGCGACCCTTCACGCCTGCCGGCCAAGCACAAGGCGGTCTACACCCTGATCCGCGCCCGCTACCTGGCGCAGTTCCTGGCCAACCACGAGTACGATCGCACCCAGGCCGAGTTCGATTGCGCAGGCCAGGCCTTGCGGGCGGTGGGCAAGCAGATCGTCGAGCCCGGCTGGCGCCGCGCCCTGCCAGAAGCCCTGACGCCCGGCAAAGGCCGTGAGGCGCCGGTGGCCCAGGTATTGCCGCTGCTGCGCGAAGGCCAGGCGTGCGCAGTGGCCGGAGTCAACCTCAAAGACCTGTGGACCCAGCCGCCCAAGCCGTTCACCGAAGGCGACCTGATCAAGGCCATGAAGAACGTCGCCAAGCTGGTGGACGACCCGCGCCTCAAGCAAAAGCTCAAGGACACCACTGGTATCGGCACCGAGGCCACCCGTGCCGGGATCATCCAGGGCCTGCTCGATCGCGGTTACCTGGTGAAGAACGGCAAGGCCCTGAGCGCCACCCCGGCGGCGTTCAGCCTGATCGATGCAGTGCCGCGAGCGATTGCCGACCCGGGCACCACGGCGATCTGGGAGCAAGCCCTGGACATGGTGCAGAGCGGTGAGATGAGCCTGGAAACCTTTGTCGCCAAGCAGTCGGCGTGGATGAGCAAGCAGGTCGAGCGCTGCGCCGGCATGCGCCTGACCATCAGTGGCCCGGCGACCCCGGCCGGGCGCACGGGCACACCGTGGAAGAAGAAGCGCAAGAGCAGTGCGCGTAAACCGAAGGCAACAGCGTAGGATCGCCGCACCGCCCACTGATCCTCTGTCTTAGCCAGCCTTCAACTTGACTGCCTGCAAGGTATAGCTCAACGGCAAGCGCCAGCGATCCTTGTCCAGCGACCACTCCCCTGCAGCGTCTTTGCTCATCTGCCCCGGCAGTGCCTCCCAGGGGATGCTGTCGTGTTCCACCAGCGCGGTGATCTGCAAGCCATGCTGAAGCAAGGCAGTGATGATCTCGCCAAGGCCGTGGTTCCACTCGTGGGTGACCGTCTGCTCAAGCAACCTGTCGGTCTGCACATAGGTCTGGCCACTGTCCCACACCGTCGATGCTTCACGTTCGAAGTACGGGTACTCGATTACCAACTGCTCCTGATGGTCTTCATTCACCGCCAACAGCATCGGGTGGCCTTCGCGCAGGAACAGCCGCCCACCGGGTTTGAGCAAGGCAGCAACGGTGCGCGCCCAAGGCTCGATGTGCGGCAGCCAGATCAACGCGCCAATGCCGGTGTACACCAGGTCGAACGTGGCCGGCGCCAGTACCTGGTCAGCGGCATACACATCCGATTCGACGTAGTCGATGCCTGCCCCGCAGCGCTCGGCCAACGCCTGCGCCTGGGCCAATGACTGCGACGAGAAATCCAGCCCGCTGACTTCGGCGCCAAGGCGCGCCAGCGACAAGGTATCGGTGCCGATATGGCACTGCAGGTGAACGGTACGCAACCCGCGGATGTCGCCCAGGCGCGGCAGGTCGAAACGCACCACCTCGGACAAATGCGCCGGGTCGGCGATGAATTTGTCCACTTCATAATCGCTGGAAGCGGCGTGCAATGGCGCACGCTCATCCCAGCTACGACGATTGAGTTCGATCGGATCAGTCATCAAGGCTCTCCTTTGCGGCCCCAACCTTAGCGGCATACCCGGGTGCCCGACAAGTGCGGTATAACTTGCGCACACCTGTAGGCAGTCAACCCGGAGACAACAATGGACGTTGTAACTTACAGCGGTGGTTGCCTGTGCGCAGCCATCCGCTTTACCGCCACCGGCCCCGCCCTCAACCCCCACTGCTGCTCGTGCAAGTGGTGCCAGCGCCATACCGGCGCGCTGACGGCCACTTGGGTGGAGTTCGCCCGTGAACAGGTCAGTTGGACCGGTCCCGCTGGTGCTCCAGCAACTTTTCGCTCCTCGGACTATTCCAGCCGGGCATTCTGCCCCTCGTGCGGCAGTTCGTTGGGCGCCATCGATGATCAGCCGACCGTGGCGTTGCTACTGGGCTGCTTCGACAACAACCAGGACCCGGCGCTGACACCGACAGCTCATTCGTTCAACGACCAGTTGCCGCGCTGGTGGTGCGTACAGGGGTCTACAGCGCCAGGCTCAGACTGAGCATCAGGTTGCGTGGCTCTCCCGGCAGGTTCCAGGCGGCGTTGTAGCCACGCTCGTAGTACTTGCGGTCGAACAGGTTGTTCAGGTTCAGCCCCAGCGTGGCCTGTTCGCTGACCTCGTAGTGGGCCAGCAGATCGACCGTGCTGTAGCTGGGCAGGCGAAAGCTGCTGCCGGCCTGGCCGGAGCGCTCACCCACGTAGTTGGCGGCAGCGCCCACGTCCGAACCCAGCAGCGGCCCGCTCTGGAATTCGTAGACCGCCATCAGGCTGCCACTGTGCCGGGGGATACCGAGCAGGTCGCTGCCTTTGGGCAAGGCAGCGTCGCCCTTGGTCACTTCGGCGTCAATGTAGGCATAGGCGCCGATCAGCCGCACCGCCTCGCTCACCTGGCCGCTGAACTGCAGGTCGACCCCTTGGCTGCGGGCCTTGCCGGCCGCAATGCTCTCACCGGAGGCATCGGTGGTGATGACGTTCTCTTTGTCGATATGAAACAACGCCAGGGTCGCCCCCAGGCGACTGTCGAACAGGTCGAGCTTGAGCCCGGTTTCATAACCCAGGCCCTTCTCCGGTTTGTAGATCTGGCCCCGGGTGCCCATGCTGTTGGGCTTGAATGAGGTTGAGGCGTTGGCGAACACACCCACCTGCGGGGTCAGTTGATACAGCAGGCCCAGCCGTGGAGTGGCCACGTCTTTTTCCTGACGGTTGCTGACCCGGCTGCTGCGGTTCTGCGCGGTCTGCTCGATATGCTCCAGTCGTACACCCAGCAGCCCGCGCAAACGCTCGGTGAAGGCAATCTGATCCTGCAGGTTGAGCGCGTAGCTTTCAGTACGTTCGAAAAAGTCATTGGGATTGATCAGCGGCGGCTTCGCCTGGCCGTACACCGGGTTGTAGATGTCCAGGCCGTAGCCCAGGGACGTGGCGCTTTGCGGGTACTTCTGGCTGTTGCGGTAGTTCTCGTACTCCAGGCCAACCAGGCTCTGGTGCTCCCAGCCGGCAAACTGGAACTGGCCATGCAGCTCGGCCTGAGTAATGTTGTCGTTCCACTCGAAATCGCGCTCCCGGTAGAAACGGCTGATGGTCGTGCCGACCACCCGCGACGGCTCGGAACTGTTGCCCTTGAGCCGGCCCTGGGTGTAGTGGTTGGCCAGTCGCAGCTTCCAGCTGTCGTTGAGGGTATGCTCCAAGGTCAGATCGAGGGTCTGATTGTCGTTGCGAACGCGGCCATCGTTGGGCTCACCGAGGAAAGTCGAGCGGCTGACCGAACCCATCTGATTGTTCACCGCCGGGATACCGCGGTCGAATACCGACTCGGTGCGCGAGAATTCGCTGTCGATCGACAGCAAGGTTTCAGGGCTCAGTTGCCAGCTCAACGACGGGCTGACGATGCGCCGCTCACTGCCGACGTAATCGCGGAAACTGCCGTTATCTTCCACCGCCATGTTGACCCGTGCCAGCACCCTGGCGTCTTCGCTCAGCGGCGTGTTGACGTCCAGGCTGCTGCGGTAGCGATCCCAACTGCCGGCGCTGGCCTTGAAGTGGCTGAAGGCCTCGGCTTGCGGCCGTTTGGTCACGATATTCACCAGCCCGCCCGGGTCGCCGCGCCCGTACAGGCTGGCCGCCGGTCCCTTGAGCACCTCGATGCGCTCGATGTTCGAGGTGTCGGGGGCGCTGTAGCTGCCGCGATTGACGGCAAAGCCGTTCTTGTACAGCTCGCCGGTGGTGAACCCGCGCACACTGTAATTGAGGAAGGTCAGGCCACCGAAGTTGTTCTGCCGGCTGACCCCACCAGCAAAGTCCAGGGCGCGGTCGATGCGTGTGCTGTTGAGGTCCTCGAGCACTTGGCTGGGCACCACGGCGATGCTTTGCGGGGTGTCGCGGATATCAGTGTCGGTCTTGGTTGCGGTGCTGGAACGGCTGGCGCGATAACCCTGCACCGGGCCGCTGGCGGTCTCTTCATAATGGCGCTCGTTGACGTTGAGGGCATCGAGCAGTATGGCGTCGGCAGCAGCGGCTGGCAGGGCCAGCAGTGTGGCGGACAGGCTCAGGGTTAACCTTCCTGCGGGATTGTTCATGGGGGCTCCTTAATATTAAGTAATAACATATCAATTAAGGAGGCAATGTAAAAGTATCGCGGGGCTGTGGGAGCTGGCTTGCCCCGCGATAGATTGCTCAACAACCGCGAATCACCGCCTGCAACACAGTCTTGAAGTTCGCGATCTGCTCACTGCTGAACTGTCCGAAGACCTTGTCCTGCTGTTCCCGGGCAATGCTCCACAGGCCTTCGGTCTGGTCGATGCCGGCCGGCGTCAGGCGCACATGCCCGGCCGCTTCGCTGTCACACACCAGCCCCTTGCGCTTGAGGTTGGCCACCGCTTCGTCGATCTCACGCGCCGGCATGGCGACCTCGCGTTGCAGGTCGACAAGGTTCAACCCGGCATCGTTCTCCAGAACCATCAGCATCCGTGCCTCACTGGTGCGCAGGCCGCTGGACAACTGGCGCGGCTGGTAGCTAGCCTGGTAAGCACGCAAAGCCTGGGTCATCAGGTAATAGAGGTTGTGGCTCAGGCGCCCCTGAAAATGGCTGCTGGGCGGCTGGCCCTCTTCGCGGCGGGTCATGCGCGTGTGCGGCAGCACCATCGAGTAGGCGCCCTGGTGATAGAGCAGCGGTGAACGGCCGCAATCGTCGAAAGCCACCACCTTGCCGAGCATGATCCAGTGATCGCCACCATCGATGATCTGATGGGTTTCACACTCAAAGCACGCCGAGCAATCGGCAAGGATTGGCGCCCCTCCCTCGCCCGCCCGATAGCCGATGCCGGCAAAACGGTCATCCTTGGGCTTGGCAAAGTTGTTCGACAGCTCGATCTGGTCGGCGGCGAGGATGTTCACCGCAAAGTGGCTGGCCGCCTGGAACACCGCCAGGCTGCTGGAGCGCTTGTCCAGGCTCCAGAGGATCAACGGCGGGTCGAGGGACACCGAGTTGAAACTGTTGGCAGTCACCCCGACCAGGTTGCCCTGGCCGTCGTTGGCGGTGACCACGGTAACGCCGGTGGCGAAGTTGCCCAGGGCGCGGCGAAAGGCGCGGCTGTCGAAAGCGCTTGTGCAAGACATGCAAGACTCCTCGGCGGCCATCGTTGGCAGCCGTCGTTGTTGTTAGGGTGGTGCGCTTCAGACCATGCTCGGGTCGGGCTCAAGGCCCATCAGCTCGCGGCCAAGAATCTGCGCACAGACGTCGTAGTCGGTGTAGGCATGGGCACCGGTCATGTGCGCATCGCGCCACAGCCGCTGCATCTCGTTGCTGTCGAACCAGGCCGTGCCGCCAGCGGCTTCAAACAGGCGATCGACCGCCTGAATGCACATCTTCACCGCATAGCCCTGGTTGGTACGCCAGAACGCCAGGGTCTCGCGCGAGGGGTATTGGTGACGCTCGCTGTGCTCGGCGTGCTCTTGCCAGGTCTTTTCCAGGAAGGCACGGGCGGCGGCAACCTGGTGGGTCGATTCGGCCAGGCGCATCAAGGCCGGCGTTGCGGCGCCGACATTGACCCCGGTGTAGGCGCGCACGCGGTTTTTGCTCTTGTCGCGGAAGGCCTCGAGCATGCGCTCGGCAATGCCAAGGCTGACGGTCGAGAAGCCACTGGCAAAGTACGGACGGTACGGCGAGTAGAACACCTTGCTGTCCGGGTACAGGCCAAAGCCTGCGGATTTGCCTTCCATCATGTCCCGGGCTTTCTGGATGCGGTGCTCGGGGACGAACACCCGGTCGATCACCAGGGTCTTGGTGCCGCTGCCCTTCATGCCGGCGGCGAACCAGTCGTCGCGGATCTGGTAGTCGCTGCGTGGCAGCACGGCGAAGCAGTAGTCCTGGGTGCCTTCGGCATTGGCCCGCCGACAACCGACTATCGCCCACTCGGCATGGTCGCTGCCGCTGCTCCAGCCCATCTCGCCACTGAACAGCAAGCCGCCCTCGACCTCCTCGACCTTGCCGAAGGGCGCGATACTGCTGCTGGCGGTGGCATCGGGATTGTCGCCCCAGACTTCCTCCTGCAGCTTGGCCGGGAACATTGCCAACTGGTGGCTGTGGGTGCACAGCAGGCTCATGGCCCAGGCGGTGCTGGCACAGGCGCCGGCGAGCAAGGCGATGCAATCGGCGAACTGCGGCAGGGGGATTTCCAGGCCTCCGTAGAGTTTGGGCAGGAAAGCGCGGTGCAGGCCAATGCCTTTGAGCAAGGCGATGTTCTGTTCCGGGACCTTGCGCTCGTGCTCGGCACGGGCGGCATTGGCGGCAATGGCAGGCAAGATCGCACGGAGGTCTTCGAGCAGCGGGTTTGGCTTTTTCATGAGGGGCCCTGCTTATTATTGGATGTCCACCGCCACCTGCGAAGTGGCAGATAGCAGTGGATGCAGGGCCAGTATGGGAGGCTTGGCTCAGGGGGAAAATGCAACTTCCATCGGCAAGATTGTACTTTTCATAGACCTCATCGCGGGGCAAGCCCGCTCCTACAGAGATAACAAAATCCCTGTGGGAGATTCTA
>NZ_JAMDGZ010000054.1 GCF_028656935.1 Pseudomonas rubra | reverse complement strand
GCCGGCAAGCCGGCTCCCACATTTGTCGCAACGTACCATGGCCTGTAGGTTCGGCGTTGTCAGCCTTGGTGCAAGGCGAGAGTGCGTGTCGAGGCAAGATTGTTTCCACTCTGGATTTTGCCAAAACACTCATAATGGCGCGCCTTGCGCCGAGGCGAACAACGCCGCTCTCACAGGCCATGGGTGGGAGCCGGCTTGCCGGCGATGCGCCGCGCGAGCGGCGCTCGATCTCAAAAGCACTACAAGCCTTAAGGTCTACAGGTATGTCTGTGCGCCGGCATCGGGCGCCAGCCTCAAGAACACCAGCGCCGAGGCCATGCACGCCAGCGCACCCACAGCAATCACCAGGGCGATATCCGCCACCGCCACCTGCTGCTCACCTTTCAAACTCATCAGCAGGCTGAGCAACGAAGCCGCCACCCCCACCGACAAACTCATGGTCAACTGCACCGTCGCCGCCGACAGGCTACTGGCGCGGCTGTGCAGCTCGACGGGCACGTCGGCATAGGTCAGGCCGCCCATGGCGCTGAACTGCAACGAGCGGATCAGGCCGCTGGCGAACAGGATCAACACCACCAGCCAGTACGGCGTGTCGAGGTTGAAACTGGCGCAGGCGCCCAGGCTCAATCCGGTAAACAGCGCATTGCAGCTGAGCGTGCGGCGAAAGCCGAAGCGGCGCAGGATGCGCACGGCCAGCAGTTTGACCACAAAGGCGCCAACGCCACCAGTAAAGGTCAGTAAACCGGCATGCAAGGGGCTCAGGCCAAAGCACAGCTGAAACAGCAGGACCATCAGGAACGGCTGCGCCGCCGTGCCCAGGCGGAACAGGTTGCCTCCCCAGAAACTCAAGGCAAAGCTGCGCACGCGCAAGGGCGAAAAATCCAGCAGCGGCTGGGCGCAGCGGCGGGCATGGCGCACATACAGCACTGCCGTCAGCAAGCCGAGCAGCAACAACAGCAGCACCCAACGCCGCGCCAGCAAGCCATGGCCCAGCGCCTCGAAGCCGAACACCAGTGACGCCAAGGCCACACTGGCCAGCAGCAAGCCGCGCAGGTCCAGGCGTTGCTGGCTGTCGCCGGGATAATCGGGAATGTGCCGCAGCACAAGGTAAACCCCGAGCACGCCGATGGGCAGGTTGACCAGAAAGATCCATTGCCAGGACAACAGCGTCACCAGCAACCCGCCCAGCGGCGGCCCGAGCATCGGCCCCAGCAACGGCGGAATGGTCAGGTAGGACATGTTGCGCAGCAGCTGTTCGCGGGGCGACCAGCGCAGCAGGATCATCAACCCCACCGGCACCATCATCGCCCCCGACGCACCCTGGCACAGCCGCGCCAGGCACAGCTGCAGCAAGGAGCCGGCCAGGGCGCAGGCCAGCGACGACAGGGTGAACAGCACGATGGCGAGAACGAATAACCGCCGAGGCCCGTAGCGGTCCGCCGCCCAGCCGCTGACCGGTACCGCTAACGCCGCCGCGAGCATGTACAACGACACCACCAGGTTCATGCGCACGCTCGGTGCGCCGAACTCCAGGGCCATCTGCGGCAAGGCGGTCATCACCACCGTGGCGTCGATCAACTCCATCAACAGCGCGCAGCCGATGATCATCGGGACCCGCCGCGATTGGCGGATGCTGTCGCCGAGTGCGGGCGTCTGCAGGCTGCTCAAGTCAGAACAGCCCCGAGGTGGGCGGCGGCGTGCCGGTCAGTTGCCAGGCGCCCACTGCGGCGGCTTTCCAGTGCCGTGGGTTGTGGTTGGCAACGGTGCGCGCATTGCGCCAGTGGCGGTCGAGGGTGTGGCTGCGGCCGGGGGTCGAGGCGCCGCCAACATCAAACAGCAGCTCGGCAGCCTTGAGCGCCGACTCGGCGGCAATGTACTGGGCCTGGGCGACATCGATGGCGGCCTGATCGACCAGTTGCGAGTCAAGGCCGGCGGCCCAGGCGCGGTCGATCGAGGCGGCAGCACGCAACACCACCGCCTCGGCGGTGAAGGCGCGGGCGGCGATGTCACCGACGCTGAGCTGCACATAGGGGTCATCCACCGAGCGCGTGGCGCTGCTGTGCTTGATCGGCCGGGCGTGCTCACGGGCAAACAACGTGGCATCGTCCAGGGCATTGCGGGCAATGCCGGCCTGCACCGTGGCCAGAAACAGCTGCAAGAACGGCGTGACGATGGTGCGCTTGCCCTCCTCCACGGTGCGGGTGCGGATCTCGTCGGCGTACACCACGACATCGTCCAGGCGCGTGGTGCCGCTGGCAGTCAGGCGCTGGCCCATGGCGTCGAAATCATCGAGCAGTTCCAGGCCCTTGCGGTCACGCGGCAGTACGAACGACACCGGCTGGTCATGTTCATCCAGGGCCACGGCGCTGACCCAGTCGGCATAGAGGGAACCAGTGCTGTAGTACTTGCTGCCACTGGCGCGATAGTGCTCGCCGTCACGCACGATACGCGCACTGATCGCGCCATTGGCGCCACCCACTTCCCAGCCGGCATTACCCAACACCGCGCCTTGCAGGTAACGGGCGAACCAGCGCTGGCGCTCGGCCTCGGCGCCGTCGGCAGTGGAAGACAACAAACCTTCGATAAAACCAAAGCCGGGGCGCAGCGCCTGGGCGACGTTGGAGTCCACCGAGGCGATACGCAACAACAGGCCGATCACATCGCTGACGCTGCCACCCGGTCCGCCATAGGCCTCGGGGATGCGGCAGGTGTAAAGCCCGGCCTGGGCAATCTGGCGCACGGCTTCATAGGGCAATTGGCGCTCGCGCTCGCGTTGCGCAGCGCCGGCAGCAATCAGTGGCAACAGGTTCTCGGTATTGCCCTTGAGGTCGTCAAGGTTGCGCCGTTCAGCGCGGGGTACTGCGGATAAACCAGGCATGGGCTTTCCTTGAAGGAATCAGGCGATCAGATCGCCAGGCGGAGAAATTCGAAACTGACCCGACGGCCGCTTTCCAACTGCGGGATGGCGTCGAGCAAGGCACGGGTATAGGGGTGTTGCGGGCGGTCGAAGACCTCGCGCACGGCGCCGCTTTCCACCGCCACGCCGTCTTTCATCACCAGCACCTGGTCGCTGACATGGTTGATCACCCCCAGGTCGTGGGAGATGAACAGGCAGGCCAGGCCCAGGCGTTGCTTGAGGTCGTCGAGCAGCTCGAGGATTTGCGCTTGCACCGACACATCCAGCGCCGACACCGGCTCATCGCACACCAGGATCTGCGGCTGCGCAGCCAGGGCGCGGGCGATGGCGATACGTTGCCGCTGGCCGCCCGACAACTCGATCGGGCGTCGCTCCAGCAGTGCTTCGTCCAGGCGCACCAGGTGCAGCAACTCGACCGCCTGCTGGCGCCACTGCGCGCGCGCATGCCCGGCCACCTCCAGCGCCTCGAACAGCACGCGCTGCACGGTGTAGCGTGGGTCGAAGGAACTCAGCGGGTCCTGGAACACCACCTGGATGCTGCGGCGCAGCTGGCGTTTGTCCTGGTCATTGAGCTGCAACCAGGGCCGGCCATTGATCTGGATCTCGCCGCCGTCGGGTGTTTCCAGGCCGAGGATCATCCGCGTCAAGGTGGTCTTGCCCGAGCCCGACTCGCCGACGATCCCTAAGGTGCGTCCCTTGTGCAGCTGCAGCGAGACCTTGTCGACCACGGTGCGCAGCTTGCCGTCCGGGCCCTTGAAGGCCTTGCTCAGTTGCTGCACCTGCAACAGCGGTGCACTGGTTTCCACTACAGGCGTAGCAACGGCGGCCAGTGCCGGCACCTGCGGGCGGCGAAAATGCACCGCCGCCCCGGCCTTGAGCAGGTACTGGGTGTAAGGGTGCTGCGGGTCCTGCAGCACGGCCTCGACACTGCCCTGCTCGACGATCACGCCGTTGTGCATCACCGCCACACGGTTGGCCAGGCGCGAGACCACCGCCAGGTCATGGCTGACGATCAACATCGCCGTGCTGTCGCCGCGCAGCGACTCAAGCAGGCTCAGCACCTGGGCCTGCACCGTGGCATCCAGCGCCGTGGTCGGCTCGTCGGCAATCAGCAGGCGCGGGTTGCAGGCAATCGCCGAGGCGATCAGGGCGCGCTGGCGCAACCCCCCGGAGAGCTGCCAGGGATACTGGCGGGCGCGCAGCTCAGGCTCCGGCACGCCGACGGCGCGCAGCAGTTCCAGCACGCGCGCCTGGCGTTGTTTGGCGTCCAGTTCGGTGTGCAATTGCAGCGGTTCGGCAATCTCCTTGCCCACTGGCCGCAGGGGGTCGAGCGCGCCCAAAGCGTCCTGCATGACGAAACCGATCTGCGCGCCGCGCACCCGGCGCCAGGCATGCTCGTCGAACTGGCGCAGGTCTTGCCCGGCAAAGGCCAGGCGGCTGGCCTGCACCTGTGCATGGGCACCGGTGAGCCCGGCCAGGGTCCGCGAGGTGACGCTCTTGCCCGAGCCGGACTCGCCCACCAGTGCCAGGCATTCGCCCTGGCGCAGGCTGAAGCTGATGCCCTTGAGCACCGGCGCGGCCTGGCCAAAGCGCACCTGCAGGTCGCTGACCTCGATCAGCGGCGCGGGGTGTTGGATAACAGCGTTCATAGGCGTTTACCTTCGTTGCGGCGCAGCAGTTCGCGGCCGATGGCGGTGATCGAGACCACGGTGAGGGTGATCGCCAGCGCCGGCCAGGCCACCAGCCACCAGGCGTTGGCCAGGTAGTTGCGGCCCATGGCAAGCATGCCGCCCCACTCCGGCGCTGGCGGTGGCGCGCCAAAGCCGAGAAAGCTCAGGGCCGCGCCGGCGACGATGGTGCTGCCGATGCCGATGGTGGCGAGAATCAGGATCGGCTTGATCGCATTGGGCAGCACATGCCGCCAGATCACCTGGCGCCGTGCCAGGCCGAGGGTGGTGGCCGCCTCGACATAGCCTGCGTTGCGCACCACCAGGGTTTGCGCGCGCACCAGGCGTGCATAGCGCGGCACGCTGGCAACGCCGACGGCGATGATGGTGTTGACTGCGCCCTGGCCAAAAAAGGTGATGATCACCAGCGCCAGCAGCAGGTCGGGAAACGCCAGCAGCACATCGACCAGGCGCATCACTGCGCCGTCCAGCAGCCGTGGGCCGAGCCCGGCCGCCAGCCCCAGTACGGTGCCCAGCAGCAGCCCCACGGCGGTGGCGCTCAGGCCCAATAGCAGCGACGGGCGCACCGCGTAGACCAGCCGCGCGAGGATGTCGCGGCCGTTCTCGTCGGTGCCCAGCCAGTGCAGGCTGCTGGGCGGCTGGAAGGCCTGGCGGGCACTGGCCTCGAGCGGGTCGGCAGACACCAGCCAGCCCGGCTGCAGCGCCGCCAGCAGCAAGAACACGACGAACAGCGCCGCCAGCAACAGCCCCGGGCGCAAGGCCAGTTGCCGGCGGCTGGCAAAGCGCGCCTGGGCCTGGATCAGGCCACTGGCGGGCAGCACGGCGGTGGTTGAATTGATCGGCGCCATCGGGCACCTCCATGATCTGAACGTTAGGGTGCAGGGTTGGGGATCTGCCGGTGGATCTGCTCGATACGCGCCAGGGCCTCGCTGTCGAGCCTCACCTCAAGGGCGCCGAGGTTGTCGGCCAGTTGCGCAAGGCTGGTCTGCCCGGTCAGTGCGCTGCTGACAAACGGCTTGCTGATCACATAGGCCAGGGCCAGTTGCGCCGGGCTGATCCCCAACTCCTGGGCCAGCGCTACGTAAGCGCCGATGGCCTGATGGGCGCCTGGGCTGTCGTAGCGATTGAAGGTGCGGTACACCGACGACAAGCGCGAACCTTGCGGCAAGGCGCCGTTGAGGTACTTGCCGGTCAGCGCGCCGAAGGCCAGCGGCGAATAGGCCAGCAAGCCGATGTTGTCGCGCTGGCTGAACTCCGACAGGCCACCCTCGTACAGACGATTGAGCAGGCTGTAGGGGTTCTGGATGCTGACGATGCGCGGCAGGTTCTGCTCACGCGCCTGGCGCAGGAACTCGGCCACGCCCCACGGGGTTTCGTTGGACACGCCAATGTGGCGAATCTTGCCGGCGGCCACCTGTTCGGCCAGCACCTGCAAGGTTTCGGCGATGCTCACGGTCTCGCGGTCATCGGCGACATAGGGGTATTCACGCTGGCCGAATATATTGGTGGTGCGGTCCGGCCAGTGCAGTTGGTAGAGGTCCAGGTAATCGGTTTGTAGGCGCTTGAGGCTGCCGTCCAGGGCGGCGACGATATTGGCCCGATCGTGGCGCGTACGGCCCTCGCGAATATGCGCCCCGGCCCCCGGTTGGCGAGCCGGGCCGATGATCTTGCTGGCCAGCACCACCTCGGCGCGCCGCCCGCTTTTCGCCAGCCAACTGCCGATAAAGCGCTCGGTGCTGCCCCAGGTTTCTGCCTGGGTGGGTGTGGGGTACATCTCGGCGCTGTCGATCAGGTTGATGCCGGCGGCCAGGGCCGCGTCGAGCTGGCGATGGGCATCGCTTTCGCTGTTCTGGTGGCCCCAGGTCATGCTGCCCAATCCCAGCACGCTGACCTGGATGTCGCTGTGGCCCAATGGACGTTTGATCATGCTTGCTTCCTCTGGAAAGTGAAACGCGTCAAACCGCTGCAGCGGCGCGCTGGTATTGGCTGGCCGGGTACGGCAGGCCGAGGTGGTCGCGCAGGGTGCTGCCCTGGTATTCGTGGCGGAACACCCCGCGCTTTTGCAGCAGCGGCACCACCTCGTCGACGAACACCTCGACGCCTGAGGGGAACATGTCCGGCATGATGTTGAAGCCGTCGGCGGCACCGGCGCGGAACCAGTGTTCGAGGGTGTCGGCGACCTGTTCCGGGGTGCCGACGATCAGCCGGTGGCCGACCAGGATGCGGCGCGACAGCTCACGGATTGTCAGGTTCTCGCGCCGCGCCAGGTTCAGCTGGGCTTCGAGAAAGCCGTGGGAGCCGCGCTCGAACTCCGCCACCGGGCCGATCCGTTCCCAGGGCAAGGGTGCATCCAGCTCCAGTTCGCTGACCGCCAGGCCCACCCGCGCTGCGACCTGGTTGATCAGCCCTGCTTCGCCGTAATAGGCGTTGAGTTGATCAAAGCGCGCCTGGGCCTCGGCTTCGCTGCTGCCGATCACCGTCGACAGCCCCGGCATGATTTTCAGGTGCTCGGGGTTGCGCCCCCACTGGCGGGCACGCTGCTTCATCTCCTGGTAGAAGGCCTGGCCGTCGACCAGGGTGGTCTGGGTGGTAAAGATCGCATCGGCATAGCGCGAACCGAGGGCCTTACCGCCTTCGGAAGACCCGGCCTGGACCAACACCGGCCGGCCCTGGGGCGAGCGCGGCAGGTTGAGCGGGCCCTTGACCGAGAAGTGCGCACCGACAAAATCGATGGCGTGGACCTTGGCCGGGTCGGCAAAGCGCCCGCGCTGGGCGTCGCCAATCACCGCGTCATCTTCCCAGCTGTCCCAGAGCTTGAGGGTGACGTCGATGAACTCATCGGCGCGGGCATAGCGGTCAACGTGGCGCGGTGCTCCGGCCAGGCCGAAATTCTGCGCAGCAGCATCCCCCGCATTGGTCACCACGTTCCAGGCCGCCCGGCCGCCGCTGATATGGTCCAGCGAGCTGAAGCGCCGGGCCAGGTTATAGGGGTCGTTGTAGCTGCTCGACGCGGTGGCGATCACGCCGATATGGCGGGTCGCCAAGGCCACGGCGGTGAGCAGCACGGTCGGCTCCAGGCGCGCGGCCGGGTGTTCGGCGATATCGCCGAACAGCGCCGGGCCGTCGGCGAGGAAGATCGCATCGAGCTTGCCGCGCTCGGCAATGCGCGCGATGTTGCTGTAATACGCAGGGTCCAGGTAAGCATTGGCCGGCACCTCGGCCTGGCGCCAGGCGCCGGAATGGGCGCCGAAGCCGAGGATGTTCATGCCGATGCTCATGTGTTGTGCAGGCTGGCTCATGGCAACTCCTAAAGGTGAGGGTCAGACCGCGCTGGCTTCGTCGCGGGCGCTGTTGTCCTGGGCGTGCAACTGGCGCCAGGCGGCGCCGGGGCTGACGCCGTTGAGGTAGTAATTGCCCAGCGCCTGTTCGCGGTAGATCGCCGGGTTGTGCGAGGCCAGGGTGCGGGCATTGCGCCAATGCCGGTCGAGGCGCCGGGCTTGGCTGGTGGCCGAGGCGCCGCCGACTTCAAACAGCAAGCTGGTGGCTTGGAGCACCTGCTCCAGGATGATCTGCTGAGCCTGGTAGGTGCGGATGTCGGCCTCGACGTAGTGGTCTTCACCGACCGTGCCGTCGAGCTCGGCCTCATGCACCCTCTGCAGCACCTGGGCGACGTCGAGCACCAGGGCCTGGGCGGCGTAGGCCAGGCTCGACAGGCGGCCGATCACCCGCTGCACCAGCGCATCGTCCTTGGGGCTGGACTGGCCCGGTACGCCAAAAGCGCGGGTACGGCCCTGGACGAAGGCCACCGCATCGCGCTGCACCGCGCGGGCGATGCCGGCCAGGGTTGCCAGGTGATACAGCTGATAGAACGCCGACAGGTAGGATTCGGCGCGCAACTCGCCGGGCTTGAAGCGCCGCAGCACCTGCTCCGGCGGCACTGCGACGTCGGCAAAACGGGTGGTGCCGCTGCCGCTCAGGCGCTGACCGAAACCGTCCCAGTCATCCTCCAGGCTGACCCCAGGCGCGGTGGTCGGCACCACCACGCTGACAAAGTCCTCGTCGAGCATGGCCACCGCCGCCACCCAATCGGCGTAAATGGCGCCGGTGCAGTAGTACTTCTCGCCTTGCAGCAGCCAGCCGGCCTCCGGCGCCTGCGGGTCGGCCGGGCTGAGGCGTACCGAGTTGCCGGTGGTGTCGGTGCGTTCGGCCATGGCCGCGCCCCACAGCTGCCCCGCCACCACCTTACCCAGCCAATGGCGCTGGGACGCGGCATCGCCACTGGACAAGCGCCCTTCGACAAAACCGAAGTGGGCGCGGAAGATCTGCGGCAGATTGGAGTCAGCTTCGGCCAGGTCGATCAGCAGGCGAAACAGCACCGGCAGGCTGACTTGGGCGCCATCCAACGCCTGGGGTACACGCAAGGCGCCGAAGCCTGCCTCGCGCAGCCAGTTGACCGGCTCATGGGCCAGTTCGCGGTGTTGTTCACGGCTGATCGCACCGTCGGCAATACGGGCAAAGAGTGGGGCAAAGCGCGCCTGCAAGTGCGCGTAGTCCTGGCCTGCGCTGCTGGCGGCCAGAGGGGTTGGCAGATCATGGGCACTCATGGCTTGTCCTTGAAAATCGGGTTCATACGCTGGTGCTGCGTGGGTCGACCCAGTGGTTGATCAGGTCGACGAGAAAGTTGACGACCACATAAATCGCCGCCGCCAGCAGGGTGATGCCCAGCAGCAAGGGCATGTCCTTGGTCACGGCGGCGTCGAGCATCAAGCGGCCGATGCCCTGGCGGGCGAACAGCATCTCGATGATCACCGCACCGCCCAGCAGGCTGGCGAAGACAAAACCCGACAGCGTCACCAGCGGCACCAGGGCGTGGCGCAAGGCATGCTTGAGGCGCACACCGGTTTCCGACATGCCGCGGGCCCTGGCCATGGCGATAAAGGGCTGTTCGAGAATCTCCTCCAGCGCCTGGCGCAACACCTGGCTGAGCACCGCAGCAATCGGCAGGGCCAGGGCCAGGCTCGGCAAGATCAGCGCCTGCCAACTGTTGGAGCCGGACGGCGGCAGCAGGTGCCAGCCGAACGAGAACAGCAGCAACAGGACGATGCCGATCACGAACGACGGCGCCGACGACAGCACCAGCTCGCTGCCGGACACCAGCGAGCGCACCCAGCGCGCCCGGTTGGCGGTGAGCACGGCGCAGGCCACCGCCAGCAGGATTGCCAGCAAGGCGGCGGCCAGCGACAGTTGCACCGTGGCGCCCAGTTGGCTGCTGATCACCTGCAGCACCGGAATGCGCAAGCGGTACGACTCGCCCAGATCGCCCTGGGCCAGGCGCCCAAGGTACTGGCCGTATTGCACCCACAACGGCTGGTCGAGGCCGTATTCGGCACGCACCTGGGCGATCAGCTCGGCGCTGGGCATGGCATCCGGGCCGCCGAGAATCGCCAGGGCCGGGTCGCCGGCACTGAGGTTGATGGCCAAGAAGGTCAGGGTCGCCGCGCCCCAAAGCACGCCGATGCCGGCCAGCAGGCGCCAGGCCAATCGCTGCAAAGTCATCATGTGCCCTCCGGGTCGAGCCAGACGCTGGTGAAGAACGGGGTGTTGTGCGAGGTATCGAAAATCAGCCCCTTGACCTGCTTGCGGTAAGCCAGCAGCACATGGCTTTCGAACACCGGCACCGCTGGAATGGTTTGCGCCAGGCGCTGTTGGGCGATGCGGTAGAGGCCGGTCAGCGCCTGCGGGTCGGTGGTCTGCCGGGCAGCGCTGAGCACCCGATCAAGCTCGCCATCGCGAAAGCGCCCGGCGTTCTGGCCGATCAGCTTGGCGGTGCTGATCGCCTGGCTGTGGTAGAGGATGAACAGGCCATCGGGGGTGTTGGTGTGCCAGTAGCCGCCGCCGATCACCTGAAAGTCGCTGGCGTAGCGGCGCTGGGTGACCTGGGCCAGGGGCAGCAGGTCGATGTCGAGCTGCAGGCCGATCTTCTTCAGGCCCGCCTGGATGGCCACGGCAATGCTGCTCGGGTAGGCGGCGGTTTCGTAGGTCAGCAGGTGCGCGGCCAGGCGCTGGCCGCTCTTGACCCGGTAACCCTGGGCGTCGCGTTCGCTCCAGCCGGCCTGGTCGAGAATACGGTTGGCCTCGGCCACATCAAAAGCCAGCTCGTCCTTGAACGCCGGGTCGTAGTAGCGGGTGTTGGCGGCCAGGAAATCGCCCTTGGCCAGGTACTCGCCAAAGCCGGTGATCCAGGCCAGGCCGTCACGGTCGATAGCCTTGGCCACGGCGCGGCGCACCTGCACATCGTCAAAGGGAAAACGCTCGACGTTGAAGGTCAGGCTGCGAAACGGGTTGGCCTTGCGGATGCGGCTGTGCATCTGCAAATCCGGATTGGCGCGGATGGCCCGGGCATTCTGGGTGGGTGCATCGACGGTGAAGTCCGACTGGCCGGATTCCAGGGTACTGAAGCGAATCATCGGCTCGGGGACGATGCTCAGTTCCAGGCGGTCGAGGTAGGCCTCGCCCTGGTGCCGGGTGACCGCAGGTGCCCAGTTGTAGCCCTTGCGCTTGACGAAATTGGCACCCTGGTCGCGGGTGTAGCTTTCCAGCACGAAGGGCCCGGAGCCGATCGGGTGTTCGGCGATGGACTTCGGCGCTTCGAGGATCTGCCGTGGCGAGATCATACTCAACCAGGATTGCGCCAGCACATCGAGGAACGGCGAATAAGGCTCGCGCAGGTGCGCCTCGAAGGTGTACTCATCAACGATACGCCCGTCCACATAGGGGGCGATGTAGGCGGCGGCCAGCGGCGATTTGGTTGCCGGGTCGCGCATGTGTTCAAGGTTGACCTGCAGGGCGCGGGCGTTGAATTTCTCACCATCGCTGAAGGTCACGTCATCGCGCAGATGAAAGGTGTAGGTCTTGCCGTCGTCAGAAATCTCCCAGGACTTGGCCAGCCACGGCGAGATATTGCCCTGCTCGTCCTGGTACAGCAGGCAGTCGAACAGAATGCGCCCCAGCCACTGCACATTGCCGTGGGAAATCGAATGCACGTCGAGGGTGGTGGTGTCCGACGCCGTGGACACCCGCAGGGTGCCGCCGGGCTTGCCCGGGGCAGCCTCGTAATAGTCTTGCGCGGCGTAACTCAAGGTGCCGTTGGCCAGCGTGCCGTCGATGCCACTGCTGCCCTGCCCCGCAGCCGGCTCCACCGGCTTGCAGGCGCCCAGGGCCAGCAACGCACCAAGCATGGCGGGCGGGCCCAGCCTTGCGATTCGTCTCATGCAGTTCTCCTGCAGGTGCCGCGCGAACGGCACCCGCCCCTGGCTCAGAAGTTGTAGGCAATACCGGTGTAGGCACCGAAGCCGTCACCCGGGTACAGCGCCGCAGTGTCCTGGCCCTTGGCGTCGTAGCTGGGCGCCAGGGCGGTGACGTAGTCCTTGTCGGTGAGGTTCTTCAGGTCCAGGTACACCTGCCAGGTCTTGTTCGGCGCGTCGTAACCCAGGCGTGCACCCCACAGGGTGTAGGACGGGGCGTAGAAGCTGTTGGCGTAGTCCACTGCCGTGCTCGACGCCGAGCGCACATTGACCCCGGCGTAGAAACCGTTGGCGTACTGGTAGAACAGCTCGCCCTGGTAGACGTGCTTGGGCAGGCCCGGCAGCTCGTTCTTGGCGAACAACGGGTCGTTGCGGTAGTGGAAGTCGTTGAGCGTGTAGGCCTGGCGCCAGCTCAGCACATCACCGTTATCGCGCTGCCAGAGCTTGGTGGTCAGCCCCGCCTCGATGCCCTGGTGAATGGTCGGGCTGGCGTTGGAGGTCGAGACCACCGCCGCCGAGGTGGTGGTGGCCGGGAGGATTTCGACGTTGAGCAGCTCGTCCTTGATCCAGGATTTGTACAGGGTCAGGCTGCCATCGAAGATCTCCGAGCGCCCGCGAATACCCAGCTCGACGGTGTTGGCGCTTTGCGGCACCAGGGTCTTGGCGAAGTTGGTGGTGACTCCGGAGCCTGAACTCGACCAGGAGCTGGGCGGGTCGATCGAGCGGCTGACGTTACCGAACACTTGCACGTCCGGGGTCAGGTAGTAGCGCAGGCCGAGCCGTGGCGCCAGCTTCCACTCGTCATAGCGGTAGTGGCTGGGGATACCGCTGGTGTTGGCCCGGTCGCTGAAGCTGACGTCGACGTTGCGCTTGACCTCGATGGCCGACAGGCCGGTGGACAGGTACAGGTTGTCGCTCAGGCCCAGGTCGTTGCCCAGCGACAACACATGGTCGAAGGAGCCATCGTACTCGACCTGTTTCTGCAACCGGCCCAGGTCCTTGTCGCCGTTGTAGGTGCGCACCCCGGAGCGGATGTGCTGGGTGCTGTTCCAACCCAGGGTGGTGGTGCTTGGCAGGCCGAACAACTGGTCGCTGCGGGTGTACTTGAGCGAGTAATTGATGTCGCGCCAGTCCCAGTAGTTGGGGTTGACCGTACTCTTCTTGCTGAGGATCTGCGGATAGTTGTGATAGACCAGGCCGGCCACCAGGGTCGAGTCGTCGTCGAAGGTGTAGGTGGTCTTGCTGCCGACCCAGGTCGAGCCTTCCTTGGTCGAGTCACCACGGGTGGCGCGGGTGCTGGGGTTGGTCTGCGACGAGTTCTTCTTCAGTTGCGCCAGGGTCAGGGCCCCGGAGTTCTCGTGGTATTCCTCGCGGTAGCGGATGTACAGGCGGGTTTCCAGCTTGGGGTTGAAGCGGTAGCCAAAATTGGTCACCACGCCCTTGGCCTTGGTGAAGGTGAAGTCCTGGTAACCGTCGCGCTTGGAGTTATCGACGCTGACGAAATAGTCGGCGTTGCCGGCCACGCCACCGGTGCTCAGGGTCTGTTTCTGCCAACCGAAGCTGCCGCCTTCGAGCTTGATGCGGTTGCCCGGCGCAGTCAGCCCGGAGTTGGTCACGAAATTGATCGCCCCACCCAGGGACAACGCGCCGTACTCGAAGGCGTTGGCGCCGCGCAGCACTTCGGTGTAGTTCAGGCCCTGGGTGTCGAGCAGTTCATAGGGCGTGCCGCCAGCGCCGGTCAGGGCCAGGCCGTCGAAGAGGAACTTGGTGCCTTCACGAAAGTAACCCGGCGAGGTGTTGGCGCCTGAACCCCGGATGGAAATCTTGATGGCATCGTTGCCGCCGGCAGCCTGGGCATACACCCCCGGCTGATAAGCCAGGGTGTCTTCCAGGGTGGCCGAACGGCCCTTCTCCACCTCGGCCTGCTGGACCAGCCCGGTGCCGCCAGGGATCTCGTCCAGTTGCGCCTGCGCAGCTTCTACCGGGGTGGCTTTGGCGGCCTGGACGGTGACCGTCTCCAGGCGTTGTTCAGTTTGTTTGGCATCATCGGCCTGGGCCAGCGGTGCCAGGCTCAACAGGGCTGCGCCGACGCTGGCCAGCTTCCAGTCCCTGCCTACTACTTTGGTCGAATAATTGGATAAAACGGCTGTTTCCCGAGGCACGAAATTCAAGGTCTTGCTCCCCACCTGATTGAAAAATAGGCGAGTTTCTATTGGTATAGTCAATCTCGAGGGAAGCTATTGCAGCCTCCGTGCCAACCTGAAAAACCCCTGTATCTCCTGTGCTTGACGCCTCGCCGAGGTTTAAACAATTGTTCGAAATCCAGGCATCTGTGGAACTGCTGTTGCCTGGCAAACAGTTGATCATGCACCCGCCACTGATAGATACGCTCGATAGACCTATCAACAAGGTCGATTAGTCCCACATTCCGTAGGGGAATACACTAGCGCGCATACGTCCGCTAAAACCCTGCGTCAGACAGGGACCTGCGACACACCGTGCTTACACACCCCAGCCAACTGCGCTTGCGACGCCTTGTTGCCGGGCATGCCTATGCCCGCAGCTTTGTGCAGCCGATAAGAATGAGGAGATACCCATGGGACTTGGCAGACGACAGTTCTTCAAGCTCTGTACCGCCGGCGTCGCCACCGCCACCTGCGCAAGCCTCGGCTTTGCCCCCGGCGTGGCCCAGGCGACCCAGTCGCGCCAGTACAAGCTGCTGCGCGCCAAGGAAACCCGCAACAACTGCACCTATTGCTCGGTCGGTTGCGGGATTCTCATGTACAGCCTGGGCGATGGTGCAAAGAACGCCAAGGCGCGCATCTTCCATATCGAAGGCGACCCCGATCACCCGGTCAGCCGCGGCTCGCTGTGCCCCAAGGGCGCCGGCCTGGTCGACTACGTGCACAGTGAACAGCGCCTGCTCCATCCCGAGTACCGCGCGCCGGGCTCGGACACATGGCAGCGCATCAGCTGGGAGCACGCCATCGAGCGCATCGCCCGGTTGATGAAGGATGACCGCGACGCCAACTTCATCGAGAAGAACGCCAAGGGCACTACGGTCAACCGCTGGCTCAGCACCGGCATGCTCTGCTCCTCGGCGGCCAGCAGCGAAACCGGCTCGCTCGACCAGCGCTTCACCCGCGCCCTGGGCATCCTCGGCACCGACAGCCAGGCGCGGGTCTGCCATGCGCCGACGGTTGCCGCGCTGGCGCCGACCTTTGGCCGTGGCGCCATGACCAACAACTGGGTCGACATCAAGAACGCCAACGTCGTGCTGATCATGGGCGGCAACCCGGCCGAGGCACACCCGGTAGGCTTCAAGTGGGTGATCGAGGCGAAGATCCGCAACGGCGCCAAGGTCATCGTCGTCGACCCGCGCTTCAACCGCAGCGCCGCAGTGGCCGACATCTACTCGCCGATCCGCGCCGGCTCCGACGTGACCTTCCTGATGGGCGTGGTCAACTACCTGATCAGCCACGACAAGATCCAGCACGAGTACGTGCGCCACTACACCAACGCCAGCCTGATCGTGCGCGAGGACTACCACTTCGACGACGGCCTGTTCAGCGGCTACGACGAAAAAAAGCGCAGTTACGACCGCAGCTCCTGGAGCTACGAGCTCGACAGCAAGGGCTACGCCAAGCGCGACCTGACGTTGCAACACCCGCGCTGCGTGTGGAACCTGCTCAAGGCCCACGTCAGCCGCTACACCCCGGAGATGGTCACCAACGTCTGCGGCACGCCCAAGGACGACTTCCTCAATATTTGCGCGATCCTCGGCGAAACCAGCGCCCCGGACAAGACCGCGACCTTCCTCTACGCCCTGGGCTGGACCCACCACACCAACGGCGCGCAGATGATCCGTGGCTCGGGGATGATCCAACTGCTGCTGGGCAACATCGGCATGGCCGGTGGCGGGGTCAACGCCCTGCGCGGCCACTCCAACATCCAGGGCTACACCGACCTGGGCCTGTTGTCGCTGCGCCTGCCCGGTTACATGAACCTGCCGTCCGACGAGCAGACCACCCTGGCCAGCTACCTCAAGCAGACCACGCCGACAGCGCTGCTGGAAGATCAGGTCAACTACTACAAGCACACGCCGAAATTCTTCGTTAGCCTGATGAAAAGCCTGTGGGGCGACAAGGCCACCAAGGCCAACGACTGGGGTTTTGACTGGCTGCCCAAGTGGGACGACAGCTACGACGTGCTCAACTACAGCAACCGCATGTACGAGGGCAAGGTCAACGGCTACATCGCCCAGGGCTTCAACCCGGTGGCGGCCTTCCCCGACAAGAACAAGGCCCAGGCGGCACTGGCCAAACTCAAGTTCCTGGTGATCATCGACCCGCTGGCCACCGAGACCTCGAGCTTCTGGCAGAACCACGGCGAGCAGCACGATGTCGACACCGCCGCGATCCAGACCGAAGTGTTCCGCCTGCCCTCTTCGTGCTTTGCCGAAGAAGACGGCTCGATCGTCAACTCCGGGCGCTGGCTGCAATGGCACTGGGCCGGTGCGGCGCCGCCCGGCGAGGCCTGGCACGACGGCAAGATCCTCGGCCACCTGTTCCTGAAAATCCGCGAGCTGTACGAAAAGGAAGGCGGCGCCAACCCGGCACCGATCCTCAACATGGCCTGGGACTACGCCGACCCGCTGGACCCCAAGCCCGAAGAAGTGGCCAAGGAGTCCAACGGCCGCGCCCTGGCTGACCTGCACGACGAGCAAGGCAAGCTGATCCTGCGCAAGGGCCAGTTGCTCAGCGACTTCTCGCAACTGCGCGATGACGGCAGCACCCAGTGCTTCAACTGGATCTTCGCCGGCTCCTGGACCGAACAAGGCAACCAGATGGCCCGTCGCGACAACGCCGACAGCGGCCTGGGCTGCACCCCGGGCTGGGCCTGGGCCTGGCCGCAGAACCGGCGCATCCTCTACAACCGCGCATCAGCCGACCCGCAGGGCCAGCCGTGGGACCCCAAACGCAAGCTGATCGGCTGGGACGGCGAACGCTGGAGCGGCGTCGATGTGCCCGACTTTGCCGTCAGCGCCGCCCCTGGCGGCAAGGTCAACCCGTTCATCATGCTGCCTGAAGGCCTGGGCCGGCTGTTCTCGGTCGGCGCGATGAACGACGGGCCGTTCCCCGAACACTACGAGCCGACCGAAAGCCCGCTGGCAAGCAACCCGCTGCACCCGAACGTGACCTACAGCCCGACCGCACGGCTGTACGAAAACGATCGCCAGCGCATGGGTAACCGCGAAGAGTTCCCCTACGTGGCGACCACCTACTCGATCACCGAGCTGTTCCGCCACTGGACCAAACACGCGCGCCTGAACGCCATCGTCCAGCCCGAGCAGTTCGTCGAGGTCGGCGAGAAGCTGGCGGCCGAAAAAGGCATCGTCCAGGGCGATATGGTCAAGGTCAGCACCAAGCGTGGCTACATCAAGGCCAAGGCGGTGGTGACCAAGCGCATCCGCCGCCTGGCCGTCGATGGCCAGGACGTCGACACCATCGGCATCCCCTGCCATTGGGGTTATGAAGGCAGCACGCGCAAGGGCTTTCTGGCCAACACCCTGACCCCGGGAGTCGGCGAGTCGAACACCCATACGCCGGAGTACAAGGCGTTTCTCGTGAACATTGAAAAGGTCTGAGGGCGAACACCATGTCCATGCAATCCCAAGACATCGTCCGCCGCTCGGCCACCAACGTGCTGACCCCGGCGCCACACACCCGCGATCACCAGGCCGAAGTGGCCAAGCTGATCGACGTGAGCATCTGCATCGGCTGCAAGGCCTGCCAGGTGGCCTGCAACGAATGGAACGACCTGCGTGATGAGGTCGGCCATAACGTTGGCGTGTACGACAACCCGGCCGACCTGTCGGCCGAGACCTGGACGCTGATGCGTTTTGATGAAGTCGAAGACGAAAGCGGCAAGCTCGAATGGCTGATCCGCAAGGACGGCTGCATGCACTGCGCCGACCCCGGCTGCCTGAAAGCCTGCCCGCAACCGGGGGCGATCATCCAGTACGCCAACGGCATCGTCGACTTTCAGTCCGAGCACTGCATCGGCTGCGGCTACTGCATCGCCGGCTGCCCGTTCGATGTGCCGCGCATCAGCCAGAAAGACAACAAGGCCTACAAATGCACGCTGTGCGTCGACCGGGTTTCGGTCGGCCAGGAGCCGGCCTGCGTCAAAACCTGCCCGACCGGGGCAATCAACTTCGGCAGCAAAGCGGACATGCTGCACCAGGCCGGCGAACGGGTCAGCGAACTGCAAGGCCGCGGCTTTGCCGGGGCCGGCATCTACGACCCGCAAGGCGTCGGCGGGACCCACGTGGTCTACGTGCTGCAGCACGCCGACAAACCGCAGCTGTACCACAAGCTGCCCACCGACCCGCGCATCAGCAACGCCATCCAGGGCTGGAAAGGCTGGATGAAACCGGTGGCCGCGGCGGCGTTCTTCGCCACCCTGGCCGGCACCCTGTTCCACTACATCGGCGTCGGCCCCAATGAAGTCGACGAACAGGATGAGAAGATCGAAGAGGATACCCACGCATGAACAAGGACAAACTGATCCTGCGCACGCGCTTCATCGAACGCGCCAGCCACTGGTTCATGGTGATCTGCTTCTTCGCCGTGGCGCTGTCGGGGCTGTCGTGGTTCTTCCCCTCGCTCAACGGCCTGAATGCAGTGTTCGGCACCCCGCAGCTGGCGCGCATCCTTCATCCGTTTTTCGGTGTGGTGGTGTTTTTGCTGCTGATGTTCCTGTTCGTGCGCTTCGTGCGCTACAACCTGCCCGAGCGCGAAGACCTGCAGTGGTTCAAGAACCTCAAACAGGTGCTGGCCGGCCAGCATGAACCGGCGCTGAACATCGGCAAATACAACGCCGGTCAGAAGATCCTGTTCTGGGGCATCATGGGCCTGATCAGCCTGCTGCTGCTCAGCGGCGTGGTGATCTGGCGGCCGTACTTCGCGCCGCTGTTCAGCATCCCGACCATCCGTATCGGCCTGCTGGTGCACGCGCTGGCCGGGATCAGCCTGATCCTGCTGATCATCGGCCATGCGTACCTGGCGTTCTGGGTCAAAGGCTCGATCCGCGGCATGGTCACCGGCTACGTCAGCCGCCGCTGGGCCAAGACCCACCACGACCGCTGGTACCGCCAACTCAACAGCAAGCAAAGCAAAGCCGGGAGCGACAAATGAGCAGCATCCAGATGACCCCGGTGCAGACGCCCAGTGGCGGCGTCAACGAGATCGTCGCGGTGCTGCTGCCGTCGCTCAAGGACCGCTACCGCAAACGTGCCGCACGTCTGCGCCAACTGGCCGATGGGCATGCCATGGGCGATTACCTGGGCTTTTGTGCCAGCATCGCTGATGCCCAGCAGCAACTGCTGGCTACGCTACCGCTGCCTGAGGCGCTGGCAGCCGGACTGGCTGCGCGTTTGAGCGAAGGCCGGCCGCCGCTGGCGAGCGCCGAGTACCCGCGCGACGGGTACTGGCAGCAGTTGCTCAGCGGCTTGATCGATGCGCTTTACAGCGACGCCAACCCGACCGTGCGCAGCACCCTGGACACCTTGCGCGGCTACTCGGCGGCGCAGCTGGAAGTACTGGCCAGTGCCCTGCTCGCCGCTGACTATGAGCAGGTCGACAGCGGCCAGGCGCTGTTTCTCTGGAGCGCGCTGGCGTTGTACTTCACCCAACTGGCCAATGCCCTGCCCGCCTCGGCCAGGGCCGGCCTGGGCGAACAGCGCCAGCATTGCCCGGTGTGCGCCAGCGCGCCGGTGGCCAGTGTGATCATGACCGGCGCCCAGTCCGGGCTGCGTTACCTGCATTGCGGCCTGTGCGAAAGCCGTTGGCACATGGTTCGGGTAAAATGCAGCAACTGCGAAGCCACCGGCGCCCTGGACTACTGGTCGCTGGAACGGCAGGATGCGCCGATCAAGGCCGAGAGCTGCAACGACTGCCACAGCTACCTGAAAGTGTTGTACCCGGAAAAGGACCGCGACCAGGACGTACTGGCCGATGACCTGGCTTCCCTGGCGCTGGACGCCGAGGTGGAGCGCGAGGGGTATGGGCGCAGTGCTGTCAGTCCGTTTCTGTTCCCTGGCTGACAGCATCGCTGGCAAGCCAGCTCCCACAGTGGTTAGGTGCGCACCTTACCTGTGGGAGCTGGCTTGCCAGCGATGGGCTGCACAGCAGTCCTCTCTCAGGCACCATCCCATCAAGAGACTCCCCATGGGCATCAAGAAATCCTCCACCGAACTCAAACGCGACCTCAAAGGCGTCGCCAGCAACCTGGAACGCACCGCCGGTGAAATCAGCAAACTGGCCGAACGCATCGACGGTGTCGACGTGGTCGCCGTGCTGCACCTGATGAATCGCCTGTACAAGGACTCCGACAAGCTCAAGGCCTACGCCGACGAGATCAAGGTCGGGCGCATCGTGCGCGGCAAGGCCGAGTAATCAGCCCACGCGCCCGGCAACCAGCAGCACCCCGATCTGCTCGGCCAGGTGCAGCAGCTCGGCGTACGCGCCGCTGTCGTGCAGCACGCTGCGCGATTGGCCCTGGGGCCTGAGCATTGTCCCCGTCAGCCGATCGCCAAACAGCATCATTGCCCGTGCGCTGTCATCCTGTCGTGAAGTCCAGCACAGGCCCTGCACCCCAGGGTTCTGCCGGTAAATCGCCTCGGCCCACAGGCGGGTCTGCGGGTATTGGTCCTTCTCGGTATCGATCAACTGGTTGCGCGGCACCCCGAGCTTGCGCAACGCCTTGCTGCCCAGGTCCACCAACAGCAGGTCCTGCGCACTGAGCAGCACCGAGTGCAACTGCCCGTGCAACTTGAGCGTGTCGCAGGTCTTGAGGCCGGCGGCAAAAGGCACGTCGTGGAACACCGTTTCCAGCGCCGCACAATCAAAGCTGGTGCCACCGTACAAGGTCGGGATCGGCTGGCCGCGGGCATCCCTGATCGGGCTGAAACGGGCATTGCCCTTAAGCCCGGGGTTGAACTGGCCGGGGCCGTACTGATCCAGGTGAACACGGTGGATCGGCGTACCCTTTGCCCAGGTCAGGGTCGATAACTGCAGCACACCGGCAGGCGCCGGTGTATCAACCATGAGCGATGCCCTGCAGTTCGTCTTCGGCGGCGGCCAGCACCTGCTCCGGCGCACTGCCGAGCAGATCGAGCGGGCGCTTGCCACCCAGGAAACTGTTGGCCGACATGAACCAGTAGCCCAGGCCCCAGCTGTCCTTGGCCTCGGCAAAGCGCGCCAGCACCGGCGCCATGGCCTTGAGCGGCCGGTAACCGGCATCCAGGCCGTAAGCCGGGAAGTAATCGACACCATGGTGGCGCAGGGCGAAGATCGCCCCTTCGCGCTTCCATTTGTTCGGTTGGGCGCTGGGGTTGCTCGGGCTGAAACCTGCCAGCCCGGCAATCTGCGCGGCAGTCAACCAGTCGCCGCTCTGCAGCACCGCCGTGCGCGCCTGGGCCAGCATCGCTGCCTCCTTGAGCGCATTGGGCGTTGGCGGCGCCTTGGGCACCAGGGCTTCGACGATGGACTCAAGGGCTTGCTGCTGTTGCCGGCCCATCAGGCTTTTGACGAAACCGGCAACGCTGGCGAAGGTCGCAGCAATGGCATCGACCTCGCCCGGGCTGGCATCGGCCAGGGCAACCGCCACCACCTGCTCGGCCTGTTGGCGGCTCTGGCGCTTGCGCACATCCTTGGGCGAACCGGCCAGGGCGGCCAGCGCTGGGCGCTGATCGGAAGCACGGCGCATACAACCCCCTTTCGATTAGATCGGATATCTGTATTTTATAGTAATCCAGATAACCCATGAGCACCAGCCGTGTGCCGACGAGCGACTAGCAAAACCTGCCAATGCTCTTACACTTGCTCTGAATGATTGACGAGCGGGAGCCTGTCGCGATGCCGAGCCTGGATTTTCTCATTACGTCACTGATCGTCGTGCTGATTCCCGGCAGCGGCGTGATCCTGACCATCTCCACTGCCCTGGTGGCCGGCAAGCGCGCGAGCCTCTACACCGCGTTGGGCTGCACGGCGGGGATCGTCCCGCACCTGCTGGCCTCTGTCCTGGGCCTGTCGGCGATCCTGCACACCAGCGCCCTGGCCTTCCAGGGCCTGAAGTTCGTCGGCGTCGCTTACCTGCTGTACCTGGCCTACGCCACCTGGCGTGACCGCTCGGCCTTCGCCGTCGACAGCAACAGCGCGGTCGGTAGCCCTGGCAGCCTGATCCTGCGGGCCTGCCTGTTGAACATCCTCAATCCGAAGCTGACGATTTTCTTCCTGGCGTTTTTGCCGCAGTTCATCAGCGCCAAGGGCGGCTCGGTAACCGGGCAGATGCTCAGCCTGAGCACGGTGTTCATGCTCATGACCTTCGTCGTGTTTGTGCTGTATGGCCTGCTGGCCAACCTGTTCCGTCGCGCGGTGATTGAATCGCCGCAGGTACAGAACTGGCTGCGCCGCAGTTTTGCTGCCTCTTTTGCCGGCCTGGGCCTGAATCTGGCGTTCGCCCAGCGCTGAGGAGCGCCTGCGATGAACCGCTGTGACGTGCTGATCATCGGCGCCGGCCCCACCGGGTTGGTACTGGCCCTGTGGTTGAGCAAGCTGGGTATCAAAGTGCGCATCATCGACAAGACCGCTGGCCCTGGCACTACCTCACGGGCCCTGGCGGTGCAAGCACGGACCCTGGAGCTGTATCGCCAACTGGACCTGACCGAGGCGATTCTCGAGCAGGGCCACCAAGTGCCGGCGGCCAATTTGTGGGTCAAGGGCGAAGCCGCCGCGCGCCTGCCATTCAGCGCCATTGGCAGCGACCTTACGCCCTACCCGTTCCTGCACATCTACCCGCAGGACCAGCACGAGCAACTGTTGATCGAACGCCTGCTGGGCTTTGGCGTTGCCGTCGAACGGCAAACCGAGCTGCTCGACTTCAGCCAGGACGCCGAGGGTGTCACTGCTCGCCTGCGCCATGCCGATGGCGTCGAGCAAGTGTGCGCAGCCGACTACCTGGCCGGTTGCGACGGCGCCCGTTCGACGGTGCGCAAGGCTCTGGGCATTGGCTTTCCAGGCGGCACCTACGAGCAGCTGTTCTATGTCGCCGATGTCGACGGCGCGGGCCCGACGTTCAATGGCGAACTGCATGTGGACCTCGACGAGGCGGACTTTCTCGCCGTGTTCCCGCTGGCGGGCAGTGGCCGCACGCGGTTGATCGGAACGGTGCGCGACGCGCGGGCCGAACACCCGGAGCACTTGAGTTTCGAGGATGTCAGCCGCCGCGCCATGGAGCACCTGAAGGTCGAGATCACCCGGGTCAACTGGTTCTCCACCTACCGCGTCCACCACCGCGTGGCCGAGCAGTTCAGCCGCGGCCGCGCCTTGCTGCTGGGTGACGCCGCCCACGTGCACAGCCCGGCCGGTGGCCAGGGCATGAACACCGGCATCGGCGACGCCATCAACCTGGCCTGGAAACTGGCGGCGGTGTTGCAGGGTTCGGCCACCCAGACCTTGCTCGACACCTATGAAATCGAGCGCAGCGCCTTCGCCCGGCGCCTGGTGTCGACCACCGACCAAGTGTTCAATTTCATCACCGCCGATGGCCGCCTGGCGACCCTGGTGCGCACACGGGTGGCGCCACTGTTGATCCCGCGGGTGGCCGCATTCAAGGCCGCGCGGGAGTTGCTGTTTCGCACCGTCTCGCAAATCACCCTGAACTACCGCGACATGCCCTTGAGCGTCGGCTGCGCCGGCCAGGTGCATGGCGGCGAACGTATGCCCTGGGTCAGCGACGGCGGCCACGACAACTACGCGGGGCTGGCGCGCATGTGCTGGCAGGTACAGGTCTACGGCGCCGCCAGCGGCAGCCTGGTGGCCTGGTGTGCCGAACGCGGCATGCCGCTGGAGGTCTTCGAATGGCGCGACACCCATGCAAGCTCCGGCTTGCAGCTCGATGGCGTGTACTTGCTGCGGCCGGACAGCTACGTCGCCCTGGCCCAGGTCGGTGCCGGGCCGCAGGTGCTGGAAGATTACTTCAGCGCACGCGGGATGCACGGGTACTAGCCTGATTGTGCGAGAATGCGCGCTCGTCTCGAATGTTTATCTGCTAAGGAATGGCATCATCAAACTCCCCAGCGTTTTTCTCCTGGCCTCGACCTTGCTCCTGACCAGCTGCGGCACCCTGATCGCACGCACCCCCAACGGCCACAGCAGTGCTGACTACTACAAAGGCACCCAGGCCAACTTCCAGTTGCTGACCATGCATGGCTCCACGGGTTATGACGGCTACGCCACCGTGTTCTGCTGGGTGACCATCGTCTGCCCGGTGTTTGCCATTGCCACCCTGCCAGCGGACATGGTGGTCGACACCGCCCTGCTGCCTGTTGATGCGATGAACTGAAATGCCGCAACTCGAATACAGCCGCGTGGCGTTTCTGAACATCTACATCAATGACTTCAGCATCTATATCGGCGCGCCCTTGATGGTGCTGACAGTGTTCGACTGGATGCCCAAAGGCATTGCCGCAACCTACATGCTGGTGGTTTTCGGCCTGTGCTTTCTGAGCTTTCCACTGGCGATGCTGGTGCGCTGCCCGCTGTGCAACGCGGCGATGCTGCACCTGTACAAAGACGAACCCGGCACCGCACTGTCACGCCGGGTCGGCTTTAGCGAAGTGCGCGGGTTGAAGAAGGTACGTTGCCTGAAGTGCGACGGGCTGCTGAAGATTCGCGATTGATTCGCGGGGTGGGTGGGCTTGCCCCGGCTCGCCTCGAAACACACATTATGTGACACTTACCCGCAAACTCAAGAATGTGCGGATGCAGACCATGGATGGAACACCTTGCGGGTCAGCCCCTTCAGAGCTGATGCAGTTTCTGTATGACTTCGTCGAGGCGGAGAAACAGGCAAACCTGGCACAGCTACTTCAAGTATGGGCCCAACCACTGGCAGGAAAGCTTGCAAAGGGTTGGACGCAAGGATTCACTCGGCTTGAACGTGGCCCCTGCGGCGATGAGATCTGGGCGTACACTGATCAAAGCGAGTCGCGCTTTCGAATCAATGACCTCCTGCTTTTACATAGCGGACAAGCTGATCAGGAGCGCCTGTGCGGACAACTGAAGTTTGTCGCCGAAGAAGACGGCCGCTGGCTGCTGAAGGGAAAATTTGCAAGTCTACTCTGGGAGCTTTACCACTCTGGTCCCTGTTATGCCGACCCGGACGGCATTGACCTTTCCGACTATTACCTGCGTGCCCTGGATGAGATCAACACCTCCCCAAGGGGTCGGCAGCGTATTTTGCCGCTGCTGGTAACCGAGCCTGCAATCAACTTCATTACGCAGGACATCAAGGACGGCGAAGCTTTCGCTAAAGCGCATGGCTGCAATGATCGCCAGGCTGAGGCGGTTGGCATGGCTCTGGGCGCCGAGCACATCGCCTGTATTCAGGGACCGCCGGGGACCGGGAAAACCCGGGCATTGGCGCTGATTGCCGAACGCTTGGTGGCGCGTGGCGAGCGTGTGCTAATGACCTCGCACACGCACATGGCGATCAACAATGCGTTGAACAAGATCGCTGCACGTGGTGTACCTACGGTAAAGGTTGCCGGGTCCAGGGAAGGCCTGGCCGCTAACGTTTCGTATGTCGAAGACCTGGCCAACTGGGAGGACCTCCCGGTCGACGGTGGCTATGTTGTCGGCGCTACGCCCTTTGCCACCTGCAGTCGACTTGAAGCCTATAGCTTTGACACCGTCATCTTTGATGAAGCCAGCCAGATCACGCTGCCTTTGGCCCTGATGGCCATGCGCAAAGGCAACTGCTACATTTTCATTGGCGACCAGAAACAGTTACCCCCGGTGATGTTGTCGCGCTCGGTGCTTGCCGACGACTCGCTGTCGATCTTCAGCAGGCTCACCTCGCAGCGGGCCGAACATACGGTGATGCTCGACCAGACCTACCGGATGAATCAATGGCTGACCGACTGGCCCAGCAGGATGTACTACAAACAGCGGCTCATGGCAGCAGGCTCCAACCAACAACGGCAGTTGCAACTGCGGGATGTGCCTGAGCGCTTCGCAGAGATTTTTGACCCACAGGCGAGTGTGGTCTTCATTCCCACAGGGGATCGGACGGCAAAAACACGCAACCCTGTTGATGCTCAATGGGTTTGTGACATCTGCCAGGCAGCCCACGCCAGTGGCTTGCCTCTGGCGCAGATAGGTATCGTGACACCCTACCGCGCCCAGGGCCGTGCGATTCAACAACTGTTGATCAAACAGTTCGGCCGTGAATCGGCGAAGCAGGTCGTGGCCGATACCGTCGAGCGCATGCAGGGACAGGAACGGGAGCTGATCATCTTGTCCATGGCCAGCGGTGATGAGGTCTTCATCGGCGCTGTGGCGGAGTTTCTCTTCCAACCCGAACGGTTGAACGTATCGATTACCCGGGCCATGACCAAACTGATCATTATCGGTCCGCACCTGCGTGCTGAGCCCGTCCATGCCCGCGAGGAAGTCCAGGCATGGTTCGCCCAGTATCAATCGCTGGTTGACCACGCCCGGCTGGTAAGGCTGACCCCATGACCACCTACATTCCCGAATGGGCCAATGTTACCGGGCGTCAGATGCAACTAAAGCGCGTTTTCAACAAACTGGATGACAGCTTCGTTCTGCGAAAATGCATCGCACCCGACGTGTGGGTCCCTGACTTTTTCCTGCATCGCAACGGCTGCTGCTGGCTGGCCATCGTGGTTTGCAATGCGGATTTCGAAAGCCTCTCCCCCGACCAACTGATCGAACCGGCGGGGCTTGCAGACTTTTCTACCCTGGCGAACAACCTGCGGGCTCTGGACGGCCTGCTCGACAACGCACCCGCGATAAGCAAGCTCATGCTGATGTGGGGCTGCACGGCAGAGCAGACTGCGCGGCTGGCCAAGGCTTACCCGCAGAACATCGCCGGCATTCGCTTGATGTCCCGGCAAACGTTCATGGACGAAGGTGAGCAGCACCTGCCGAAAATACTCGTCAACCAACCCGATGAGCTTCAGCAAGCCTGGCTCGGACGACTGTTCCCGGAAACTGAAATTCCGGCGCAGTGCACGACCCGACGCAGCTTGCGTCGCGACAACAGCGCCAAGACACTGCCCTACTTCCTCGATACCCAACAGGAGTGGGCAGCCAAGCTTGACCTGGACTTGCCCGAGGAGCAGTCGCAAACAGCCACAGACTGCTCGATTCGCCTGGTCAATGGCGTCGCGGGCAGTGGCAAGACCCTGATCGCGGTCAGCCGTGCGCTGCTCCTGGCCAGGACCCACCCCGAGCAACAGGTATTGATGCTGATCCACAACAAGCCTGTGGTGGTCGATCTCAATCAACGGCTCAAACAGGTCTATGGACGTATTCCGAAAAACCTTCGAATCATGAGAGCCTTTGCCTGGTTCAGGGAGCAATGGGTCCGACAAAACAATAGTCAGCCGGCGATGGCTGCCAATAGGGAAGTGGCTGAACTGATTGCCGAGGCGCGTAAACGCTGGCCACAAATCAAGCCCGACAACAAGCAACTGCAAGACGAGCTGGATTTCATCAATGATGCAATGATCACTAGCCAAACGCATTATCTCGAAGTAGACCGGGCCGGTCAGGGCTTTGCCCTGCGCGCCGCAGAGCGCGTACAGCTCTGGGAACTGTTCGAGATGGTCAAGCAGGGCCTTGCTAGCAAAGGCAAGCGTCTGTGGAGTTCGCTGCCGCGAGATATCACCCTGGCACCCCAGGATGGCACGCTGAACCTCTACCGACACATTCTCATCGACGAAGCACAATTCTTCGCACCGTCCTGGTTCCAAGTCGTCAAACGCTCGCTTGAGCCACTGCAAGGTAGCCTGTTCCTGTGTGCCGATCCCAACCAGGGTTTCATGAAAAGCCGGCTGAGCTGGAAGCGTGTCGGCCTGGATGTCGCTGGCAAGACGAAAAAACTGCGCCGTTCCTACCGCACAACCCAACGAATCCTGGAGGCGGCCAACCAGGTACTGGTGGAGTACACCGACGCTGACGCAGAAGATTTTCTGACACCCGACTTCGAGGGCATGACACCAGGACACCCCCCTCTGCTGGTCATTTCCGATTCGCCGCAAGATGCTGTATCACAACTTTGTAACGAAATTAGGGAGAGCTCGAACCAACTGGCCGTCCCCCTATCCAGTATGTTGGTGGTGTACGGGCTGGGGGTCAACGAACGACTTCTGGAAACACGCCTGGGCCAAGCACTGGGCACGGAGCGCTTGTGGAACCTGAGTACAGGCCAAACCACGCCCCATGCCCAGGCGGCGGATTACTTGCGCCTGGCCCGACTCGACACGGCCACGGGACTTGAGGCCAACACGGTTTTCCTGGTCGGCCTTGAGCCATTGCTTGCAAGCGGCTTCGAAAATGCAGCGGGTAGCGCAGGCAACGCCCAGGCAATCGAAGAAAGCGCGCGAAAGCTCTACATGGCCATGACACGGGCCGGGCAACGCCTGATCATGGTCAACTCGCAACCGATCCCGGCGACATTGGCCAGACTGTTTGAACAGCCCCATACGGTCGTTGCTAAGGAATGGCATCATTAGAATCTTCACGTCTTTGCTCCTGGCCTCGACCCTGACCCTGGCCAGTTGCGGCACTTTTCTCGCCCGTGGCATCAGTAACTACAGCAACCACGATTACTACACAGGCACCCAGACCAACATCGAGCTACTGACCTCGCACAATAGAGAAGGTTACGACGCTTACGCCACTGTGGTCTGCTGGGTGACCATCGTCTGCCCGGCAGTTGCCATTGTTACCTTGCCGGTGGATATGGTGGTCGACACCGCCCTGCTGCCCGTTGATGCGATGAACTGAGCTGTCACGCCGGGTAGGCTTTAGCAAAGTGCGCGAGCTGAAGATTCGCGATTGATCGCAAGGCCTCATCGCGGGGCAAGCCCGCTCCCACGGCTGGTCACCGCGCACAGCAGCAGCCCGGCCAGGGCCAGAGAGCCACCGACAAAGCCGATGTTGCCCAGGCCCATGTGCACGCTGACCAGGCTGCCGATCAACGCGCCGGCGCCAATGCCGATGTTGTAGATGCCGGAGAACATGGCCATGGCCACGTCGGTGGCATCCGAGGCCAAAACCAGCACTTTGGATTGCAGCGCCAGGCTGAAGCACATGATCGCAACGCCCCAGAACACGCTCAAGCTGCCCAGCAGGCGGAAGTCGCCGGACAACGGCAGCAACAGCAGCAGACAGGTCGCCAGTATCGCAATCGCACCAATCAGAAAACCCCGGGGGAAGCGCTCGCTGTAACGGCTGAACAACACCGAACCAAACACTCCGGCGCCGCCAAACAGCAACAGCAGCACCGTGGTCATCTCACCGCCGATCTGCGCCACATTCAACGCGAACGGCTCGATGTAGCTGTAGGCCGTGAACTGCGCGGCAATCACCAGCGCCACCAGCATGTACACGGTCACCAGCGCCGGGCGCTTGAACAGTATCGGCACGCTGCGCAGCGAGCCGGAGTTCTGGCTGGGCAACAGCGGCAGGGATTTGACCAGGCACAACAAGGTTGCCAGGGCCACCCCGGCAATCGCCAGGAAGGTGGTGCGCCAGCCCAGGGCCTCGCCCACCACCCGCCCCAGGGGGATGCCCATGACCATCGCCAGGGTAGTGCCGGTCGCCAGCAAACCCAGGGCCTTGGCCTGTTGCCCCGGCGGCGCCACGCGTACCGCCAGCGAGGCGGTGATGGCCCAGAACACCGCATGGGCCAGGGCGATGCCGATACGGCTGACCAGCAGCATGGCGAAGCTCTGCGCCACCCCCGAAAGCAAATGGCTGAGGATGAACAGGGCAAAGACGATGATCAGCAACTTGCGCCGCTCGATATTGCGCGTCAGCAGCATCATCGGCAACGAGGCCAGGGCCACCACCCAGGCATAGATGGTCAGCATCAGCCCGACCTGGGCGGTGGACATCTCAAAACTGCGGCCGATGTCGCTGAGCAGCGCCACCGGGACGAATTCAGTGGTGTTGAAAATGAACGCCGCCAGGGCCAGGGCGATGACACTCAGCCAGCTGCCGGTTCGCGCCTCCACGGATGTATTCATGAGTAAAGCCTTGCTCCGAGTCGTTTGCGGTTGCCGGGAACGAAAGACGCGCCCAGCGCCAGGCACTCCTGCCGGTCGGGCCTGAGTGAAGCGTGTGCGCTGAGGAAGAGTTATAAGTCTGCGGGGTATCGCTTGCTGGCAAGGATAGTACGTCAGCACCGACGCTGTCACAACCGCGCAGGCCTGGAGTACCATGGCGCGATTCGTTCATGGAAGACTCCCCGCTATGTCACTACCGTCCCAGGCTTTGGCCAATATCCTCGACAACGCCAGCCTGATCGCTGCTATCGAGCAGGGCCAGGCGCCCGCCTACCTGTACTTCTGGGGCCACCGGCAAAAGGTCGACGGCACGCCGGACAAAAGCTGCTTCAGCCAGTGGTTCGAAGCCGGCTTCAAGGAACAGGGCATCCTCTACCCCAGCGCCGAGCACTACATGATGGCCGGCAAGGCGCGGCTGTTCAACGACCCGGCAACCCTTGCGAAGATCCTCGCCGCCTCCACACCCGCCGAAGCCAAGAAGCTTGGCCGCGAAGTCGCCGGTTACGATGACGCGGCCTGGGTGGCCGAGCGCTCGGCCATTGTCGAACAGGCCAACCTGCTCAAGTTCGAGCAGAACCCGGGGCTGCGCAAGTTCTTGCTGTCCACCGATGGCCAGGTGCTGGTCGAAGCCAGCCCGGTGGACCGCATCTGGGGCATCGGCCTGGACGCCAAGGCGCCGCAGGCGGCCGATCCGCGCCAGTGGCAGGGCCTGAACCTGCTGGGCTACGCCCTGATGCGCGTGCGCGAGCGCCTGGCCTGAGGCGCCAGCGCAGGATTTTTCTGCGCTGCTACACTCTTATTCGCGCAGATGGAGGATTCCCTCATGTCCGATAAAGAGATCACCACAGCCCTTAACCTGATCAACCAGCGCCAAGCCCGGCTCGCCTCGGCGTGCAAGGAGATTGCCGACTGGATCGACCGCCAGGGCGACGTGCCGGTGGCCGGCAAGATCCGCGACACGCTCAAGGCGGTCGAGGCCGACGATCAGCTGGTCAGAAAGACGCTCACCTCGCTGAGCATCGAACGCCCTCTGCCGCGCTTCCGCTAACCCGGCGGCCTGGGGCGGGATGAGTATCCTCTACGACGAACGCGTCGACGGCGCCCTGCCCCCGGTGCAAAAGCAGGCACTGTTGCAGGCCTTGCAGGCACAGCTGCCGGGCCTGGACATCCTGCACACAGAAGAAGACCTCAAGCCCTACGAATGCGATGGCCTCTCAGCCTACCGCTCAACACCGATGCTGGTGCTGTTGCCGCACACCCTCGAGCAAGTTCGCGGCATCCTCGCCCTGTGTCATGCCCGCCAGGTGCCGGTAGTGGCTCGCGGCGCCGGCACCGGCCTGTCGGGCGGCGCCTTGCCGCTGGAGCAAGGCGTGTTGCTGGTGATGGCGCGCTTCAACAAGATCCTCGCCATCGACCCTGCGGCCCGCACCGCCCGGGTTCAGCCGGGGGTGCGCAACCTGGCGATTTCCCAGGCCGCCGCAGCCTATGGCCTGTACTACGCGCCCGACCCATCGTCACAGATTGCTTGCTCGATTGGGGGCAACGTCGCCGAAAACGCCGGTGGTGTGCACTGCCTGAAGTACGGCCTGACCGTGCACAACCTGCTCAAGGTCGAGGTGCTTACCATCGAAGGTGAATCCCTGACCCTCGGCGCCGACAGCCTCGATGCCCCGGGCTTCGATTTGCTGGCGCTGTTTACCGGCTCTGAGGGCCTGCTCGGGATCATCACTGAAGTCACGGTCAAACTGCTGCCCAAGCCCCAGGTGGCCAAGGTGCTGCTGGCGGCCTTCGACTCGGTGGCCAAGGCCGGACGTGCGGTGGGCGAGATCATCGCTGCCGGGATCATCCCCGGCGGCCTGGAGATGATGGACAACCTGGCGATCCGCGCCGCCGAAGACTTCATCCATGCCGGTTACCCGGTGGAAGCCGAAGCGATCCTTTTGTGCGAACTCGATGGTGTCGAAGCCGACGTGCACGACGACTGCCAGCGGGTCCGCGCCCTGCTCGAACAGGCCGGCGCCACGCAAGTACGCGAGGCCTGTGACGAGGTGGAGCGGGTGAAGTTCTGGGCCGGGCGCAAGAACGCCTTCCCGGCGGTGGGACGGATTTCTGCCGACTATTACTGCATGGACGGCACCATCCCGCGCCGCGAACTGCCGCGGGTGTTGCAGCATATCGCCGCGCTGTCGCGCAAATATGGCCTGCGGGTGGCCAATGTCTTTCATGCCGGCGACGGCAATATGCACCCGCTGATCCTCTTCGACGCCAACCAGCCCGGTGAGCTTGAGCGGGCCGAAGCCTTTGGCGGCGAAATCCTCGAACTGTGCGTGAGCGTCGGCGGCAGCATCACCGGCGAGCATGGCGTGGGCCGGGAGAAAATCAACCAGATGTGCGTGCAGTTCAACAGCGACGAGCTGACCCTGTTCCACGCGGTCAAGGCGGCCTTCGACCCCCGTGGCCTGCTCAACCCCGGCAAGAACATCCCGACCCTGCACCGCTGCGCCGAATTCGGCGCCATGCATGTGCACGCAGGGCAACTGCCATTCCCCGAACTGGAGCGTTTCTGATGCCCGTTGGCTGCGACCACGATGCTAGCCAGGCGCTGCTCGAACAGGTCAACCTGGCCCGCGCCGAGGGCAGCTCGGTGCAGATTCGTGGCGGTGCCAGCAAGGCCTTTCTCGGCCGCCCGGTTGCCGGGGTCGAGCTCGATACCCGGGCGCACCGGGGCATCGTCAACTACGACCCGAGCGAACTGGTCATCACCGCCCGCGCCGGTACGCCCCTGCGCGAATTGTCCGCAGCCCTTGAGGCCGCCGGGCAGATGCTGCCCTGCGAGCCACCGCACAGCAACGACGGTGCCACCCTCGGCGGCATGGTCGCTGCCGGCTTGTCCGGGCCACGGCGGCCCTGGGCTGGCTCGGTGCGCGACTATGTGCTCGGCACCCGGGTGATCAGCGGCCTGGGCCTGCACCTGCGCTTTGGCGGCGAGGTGATGAAAAACGTCGCCGGCTACGACCTGTCGCGCTTGATGGCCGGCAGTTTCGGCTGCCTGGGGCTGATCACCGAAGTGTCGCTGAAGGTGCTGCCCATACCGCGCTGCGCAGCACACCTGGCCCTGCACATCGACCCGCAACAGGCGTTGCAGAGACTGGCGCAATGGGGCCAGCAAGGGCTGCCGATCAGCGCTGCCTGCCATGACGGCAGCGCATTGCGCCTTCGCCTGGAGGGCGGCGAAGGCTCGGTCAAGGCCGCCCGTGACCAGCTTGGCGGGGAGCCTTTCCAGGCCAGCTGGTGGCAAGACCTGAATGACCGCCGCCTGGCTTTTTTCGCAGGCTCCACTTCGCTGTGGCGGCTGTCGCTGCCCAACCACCGGCCGTTGCTGGCGTTGCCCGGCGAGCAGTTGCTGGACTGGGCCGGTGCGCAGCGCTGGCTCAAGTCCGAGGCCCCGGCCGAGACCATTCGCGCCGCCGTCCAGCACCTGGGCGGCCATGCCACCTGCTATAGCCCCAGCGATACGCCGTTCCAGGCACTGCCTGCGGCCTTGCTGCGCTATCACCAGCAACTCAAGCAGCGCCTTGACCCGCAACGGATCTTCAACCCCGGGCGGATGTACACGGAGATTTGAGCCATGCAGACCACCCTCAGCGATGCCGCCAAGCGCCTGGCCCGCGCCGAAGAGGCCGAAAGCATCCTGCGCAGCTGCGTGCACTGTGGCTTTTGCAATGCCACCTGCCCGACCTACCAATTGCTCGGCGATGAACTGGACGGCCCGCGCGGGCGCATCTACCTGATCAAGCAGGTGCTCGAAGGCCACCCGGCCAGCGCCAAGACCCAACTGCACCTGGACCGCTGCCTGGCCTGCCGCAACTGCGAAACCACCTGCCCGTCCGGGGTCGATTACCACAACCTGCTGGACATCGGCCGCGCCGTAGTCGACCAAGCTGTGCCCCGCCCGCCCCTGCAACAGGCCTTGCGCAGCGGCCTGCGCCAACTGGCCGGGCATCCGGCGACCTTCAAGCGCCTGGTACAACTGGGACGCCGCGTCGACAGCCTGCTGCCGGGGCCACTCAAAGCCAAGCTGCCGCGCGGCACGGCTGACGCACAATTACGCCCGCCCGCGCGCCATGCCCGGTGCGTGCTGTTGCTCGAAGGCTGCGTGCAGCCGGGCCTGTCGCCCAACACCAACGCCGCCACGGCGCGGGTCCTCGACCGCCTGGGCATCAGCGTCACCCCGGCGCCTGCGGCCGGCTGCTGTGGCGCGGTCGATTACCACCTGGATGCGCAAGCCACCGGCCTTGAGCGCGCCCGGCGCAATATCGACGCCTGGTGGCCCACCATCGAGGCCGGTGCCGAAGCCGTGGTGCAGACCGCCAGCGGCTGCGGCGCCTTCGTCAAGGAATACGCCAAACTGCTGCAGGGCGATCTGCGGTACGCCGCCAAAGCCCGGCGGGTCAGTGAACTGGCCAGGGACCTGGTCGAGGTCATCGGCGCCGAGCCCCTGGAGCCGTTGGCCTGCCACAGCAGCCAGGTGCTGGCAGTGCATTGCCCCTGTAGCTTGCAGCATGCCCAGAAGCTGGGCGGCAGCCTTGAAGCCCTGCTCCGGCGCCTGGGTTTCAACCTCAGCGAGGTGCCCGATGGCCACTTGTGCTGCGGCTCGGCGGGCACCTATTCACTAACCCAACCGGCGCTGGCCCGGCAGTTGCGCGACAACAAGCTCGACGCCCTGGAAAGCGGCCAGCCGGACCTGATCGTCACCGCCAACATCGGTTGCCAGGCCCACCTCGACGGCGCCGGGCGTACGCCGGTGCGGCACTGGATCGAGCTGCTGGACCAGGCGCTAGCGAAGTCGCCAAGCCTGGCATAAGCTCAATCGGCCAGACCCTGTTCGACAACCCGAGGACTCGTCATGCGCACTCTTCTGCTTGTCTCACTGCTCATCATCAGCCCCGCCGTGCTGGCCAAGACTGAATGCAGCACCGCCGAAAAGAACCAATGGCAGGACCAGAACAACTTTCAGGAAGAACTGAAAAAGCAGGGCTATGACATCAAGAAGTTCAAGGTCACCGATGGCAACTGCTACGAGATCTATGGCAAGAACAAGGAAGGCAAGAAAGTCGAGATCTACTTCGATCCGGTCACCGGCAAGAAGGTGAAAGAAGAGATCGACTGAGGTGCGCGGCGAGAGCCTGCGCCTGTGGGATCCAGTGGTGCGCTGGTGCCACTGGTCGCTGGTGGTGGTCTTTGTCGGCGGTTACTTTTTTACCGAAGAAGGCGATGGCTGGCACCGCTGGCTAGGCTACTACGGCCTGGCCATCGTACTGCTACGTAGCCTGTGGGGGTTTATCGGTACCGGCGCGGCGCGCTGGGCGCACTTTTGGCCGACGCCAACGCGCCTGAAGTGGCACCTGCAGGCGTTACTCAAGGGTGAAGACTATCACCGCCTGGGGCACTCGCCGCTGGGTGCGCTGGTGATGGTGCTGATGTTGCTGCTCATGGCCGGCCTTGGGGTCAGCGGCTTCATGATGGAAGAGATTTACTACTTCTGGGGCGAGGATGGGCTGCGCGATGTCCATGAGTTCATGGCCGATGCCCTGCTTGCCCTGGTGTGCCTGCACCTTGCGGCGGCGCTGTTCGAGAGCTGGCGCTTGAAGGAGAATTTGCCGCTGTCGATGGTCACTGGCAGGCGGCGTCGGCGCTGAAGCCATCGCGGGGCAAGCCCGCTCCCACAGGGATTACACTGCCTTTGTGGGAGCTGGCCTTGCCAGCGATGGGCTGCAAAGCAGCCCCCTATCAGTGCTTCATATGCTGGTGATCATGCCCCTGAGCTTGAGCATTCAGCGCCCGCACGGGTGCACTCACTTCGATGGTCTGCTTGACGCCCTTGGCATCCTCGACCACCAGGGTCAGCGGCACTTGCTCGCCTTCCTTGAGCTGCTGGTTCAACCCCATGAGCATCACGTGATAGCCATTGGGATCAAGGCTGACGGCCTTGCCGGCCGGCAGCGCAACGCTTTTGACCTCACCCATTTTCATCACGTCGTCTTTCATGGACATCTCGTGCAACTGCACAGTCTTGGCCACCGGCGAGGCGACGCTGAGCAGCTTGCTGTCGGTGCTGGCGGTGAGGGTCATGAAGGCACCGCTGGACTGCTGCTGTGGCACGGTGGCGCGCGCCCAGGCGTCACTCACGGTGGTTTCGGCTACGGCCGGCAAGGCCAGGCCGATCAGGGCCAGCGCGGCCAGGGTACGTTTGACAGGGTTGCGAAGCATTAACACACCTCCATAACAGTGAGCAGGTCTTCTGCGCACTCTTTTGCATTGAGCGAATGGGACAGGCCCAGGCGCAACTGGCCGCGGGAATCGAAGACGTAACTGGTCGAGGTGTGCGAGATGGTATAGGTATCGCCGGCTGGCACCTTCTCGTAGAACACCCCGAACTCCCGGGCGGCTGCCGCGGTTTCTTCAAGGGTACCGGACAACGCCACGAACGACGGGTCGAAGGCTTTGACGTAGGCGTCGAGCACCTCGGGGGTATCGCGCTCGGGGTCGAGGCTGATGAATACCACCTGTAAAAAGCCTGCGTCGCGGCCCATCAGCTTCTTGATCTGCGCCGCACGCGCCAGGGCAGTCGGGCACACCGCAGGGCACTGGGTGAAACCGAAGAACACCATCGGCATCGAACCCCAGAAACTCGAGAGGGTACGGACGTTGCCTTGAGGGTCCTTGAGCTTGAATGAACGGCCGAGGATCTTGTTGCTCATGTCCTTGCCGTACTTGAAGTCCAGCGCGCCACCGGAACGGGGGTCGCAACCTGCAAGGGCGCCGAGGCCCAGCAGGCTGATCCCGGCAACAACCTGGCGCCGGGTCAGTAAATCAGTCATGTAACCATCCTTTTGGGAAGGTGCCAGCCCTGGATAGAGGGCATGTCGAGAAACCTTCGCATTTTGTCACGGCGGTGGACGCAGGTTCCAGCGCGCAGCGCCCCGTACGTCTGTATCCCAGTATTTACGGGGTGCGGCCTGTTGTCGCAGGTGATGGCAGGAAACGATTCAATCGCGTGATGGCGGTATGGTGCAGTCGTTGAGGTGGGGGTAAAGCCTACCAGGTGTACGCCGCAAGGCTTGTTGCGCCCTTGAGATCGAGCGCCGCGCGGGCGGCGCTCGATCTCAAGAGCGCTACAAGCCTTAAGGCGTAAACCTGGCAGGGACTACCCCATCTGAAGTCCTGCGCCTTCGCGCCATCACCCAATCAAGAGATGTGTAGACACCTATGCCGCGATGAAGCCGGTCCAGCCCTACACTAATTTCCAAGACCTTCCACAAAACGGTACACATCCTGCTTGCTGCGAGCCGGCGCATCCCGTGATGCGCTTTTCGTAACGACACATAAGGAAAAGTGCCGTGTTCAAACCGTTAGCAGTCGCTGTAAGCCTGGGTTGTGCAATGTTGTCATCCGGCGCCAATGCCTATGAATATGGGGAGTATGCCGGGCAAACCCTGGACCGGCTGATCAACGATTACCCCGGACGTTACCGTGGTACCGCAAGCTTCGAAGGTGCTACCGCCCTGATGCAATCGCAACTGGGCTTTGGCTACCAGACCCGCCGCCAGGACTTCACCTGGGCCGGCAACCGCAGTTCGCAAAACGTCATCGCATCAGCCCCCGGCCAGAACAGCACCTATGTAGTGCTCGGCGCCCACTACGACACCTACTTCGGGCGCCCGACCCTGCAAGGCCTGGACGACAACGCCTCGGGCGCGGCGGTGCTCACCGAGATCGCCCGCAACCTGGGCGGCGTGGCCCTGGAGAACGGCCTGGAAGTGGTCGGTTTTGGTGCCGAGGAAGAAGGCCTGCGCGGTTCGCGTGCCTATGTCGCGGCCTTGAGCGACAGCCAGCGCGCCAACCTGCTGGGCATGATCAACCTCGACAGCCTGATCACCGGCGACAAGATGTACGCCCACGCCGCCAGCACCAGCGTCGCCAACCCGGCCCTGGGTGCCTACCGCGACCAACTGCTGCGCATCGCCAGCGAGATGAACATCGCGCTGTTCACCAACCCTGGCCTCAATGCCGAGTACCCAGCCGGCACCGGCTGCTGCAGCGATGGCGACAGCTTCAAGAACCTCAATGTGCCGGTGCTGTTCATCGAGGCGACCAACTGGGAGCTGGGCGAACTGGACGGCTACGAGCAGACCGCCAACCCGGCGATCCCCGGCGGCTCGACCTGGCACGACCCGGCCGAAGACAACCAGCAAGTGCTGACCAACGCCCTGGGCCAGGAGCGCATCGACCAGCGCCTGCGTGATTTCTCGCGGCTGCTGACCCGCCTGGTGCTGGAGCTGACCAACGCCGACCTGCTCGCCTCCACCGCCTCCGGCGGGGCCATGGCACGGCAGATGGAAGACCAGCTGCAACGCCAGCACCAGGCCCTGACCCGCCTGCATGACCGCCGCTGGCTGAGCCTGCTGGATGCTTCACGGGCGGTGGGTAGCGTTGAGGGTGAAGTGGCTGTGGAGGGCGAAGTCTCGCCAGACAGCGGTTTCGATGCTCCGGGCAACCCGGAGTCAAAACGCGTGGGCGTCTATGGCGTCGCCGACTACCGCCTCAACGAATCCATGAGCCTTGGCGGCAGCCTGAGCTTCCAGCGCAGCCGCGACAGCCTCGACCACGGCGGGCGCGTCGAAGGCGATGCCTGGCAGGCCGGGCTGTTCGCCCTGCTCAACGACGGCGGCCCGCAATGGCTGGCCGGCGAGCTGAGTGCCGGGCATACCCGCTTCGACACCGAGCGTTCGGTGTACATCCAGGCCAACAATGGCCCGGTGTTACTCGACCAACGCCTGTCCGGCGACACTTCGGCGTGGTTCTGGGGTGCGCGGGTCGACGGCGGTTACGACTTCAGCTTCGGCGCCTTGAAGACCGGCCCGGTGGCGGGCCTGGACTACATGCACTACCGCATCGACGACTTCGACGAAGACGCCAACCTGCGTACCGCCCTGGGCTATGAGCAGCAGAACTACGACGCCCTCGAAGCCAGCCTCGGCTGGCGCTTGCACGGCACTGTCGGCCTGGGTGCGAAGATGGCCCTGCAACCCTACGCCAGTGTGCGCTGGGTCCGCGAACTGGCCGATGGTCGCCTGGATGAAATCGACCTCAGCAGCCAGGCCGACGGCCGCGTGCGGGTGGCGGACATGGGCAGTGTCGACAAGGACTTTGGCCGGGCGCAACTGGGCGCGCAGTTGATGTTCACCGAGCAGTTGGGCGTGTTTGCCGAGGTCAACAGCCGCTTCGCCCACAGCGAGGGCAACCAGGCCGGGTACTCGCTGGGCGTGCAGTGGCAGTTCTGACCGGCTAGGCGCAACCGCCCAGGGCCAGTCCAGGTGTGAAACCAGGCACTATGCTTTTGATCATTGCCCCCCCGCTGGAGCCTATTCATGAGCCTTCGCCTTGTTTTGTGCCTGTGGCTGGCCATCGCCACCTGCGCCAACGCGGCCGAACCGTGGCACCTGGCCCAGGATGAAGACGGCATCAAGGTCTACCTCAGCGCGGTGCCGGGTTCGCCTTACCAGCAGTTTCGCGGTGTCGCCCTGATCAAGGCCAGCGTCTCCACCCTGAACGACCTGCAGGAAAACCTGCGGGTCGCCTGCAAATGGCTGTATGGCTGCGCCGACATGCGCCTGCTCAAGGTCGAGGGCGAGCGCACCTGGGTCTACCTGACCACTGCCCTGCCCTGGCCGGCCAGCACCCGCGACATGGTAATCCTGGTACACAGCGAGCGCCGCGACGACGGCAGCCTGGTGCGCCGGCTCAAGGCGGTGCCGGGCATGGTCGAGCATGTGCCGGGGCAGATCCGCGTGCGCCAGCTCAAGGGCCTGTGGACCTTCGTGCCCAAAGGCGAACAACTCACCGAAGTGACCTACGAACTGCAGGCCGACCCTGCGGGGGATATTCCCTCGTGGCTGGCCAACCAGTTCGTCCTCGATGCGCCCACCGTGTCGTTACGCACGTTGCGCGCGGTTGCCGAGCGCCAGGGTGGGGCGGCGCCCTGAAACAGGATAAGCATGGGCGGTGGGGATTAGCCTACTCGGATAAAAATCGAAAAATACTCAAAGCCTAAAACCATGCGTCTATTTTAATAGACAGTCGATTTTCACAGAAAAAGCCTAAATAGAGCCTTTAAATCATATTTACCTGGCAAAACCATCGTTCGCCCATACACATCTTGTGAAAATTTAATTGACACGCCTCTGTCACTCTTCTTATTTTCCCTCCCTGCCTCACCTTCCATAAAAATAATTCCAAACCTATGGGCAAGCGCCATCCATGCCAGTCTCTTCGCGTGCACCTCACCAGCAGAACACAGGATCCGTTCTCGACTCAGCACCGGACGCACAGTTCAAAAAGACCCTGAAACTCTGGCAGGTGGTCATCATCGGCCTGGCCTATATCGCGCCCATGACCGTGTTCGACACCTTCGGCATCGTCTCCGGCATTACCGAGGGGCATGTGCCCAGCGCCTATGTGCTGGCCTTGTTGGGCATCCTCTTTACCGCCATCAGCTATGGCGTGCTGGTGCGGCGTTTTCCCGAGTCCGGCTCGGCCTACACCTACACCCGCCGGGCGATTAACCCACACGTGGGATTTCTGGTCGGCTGGTCGTCGCTGCTCGACTACCTGCTGCTGCCGATGGTCAACGCCCTGCTGGCCAAACTCTACCTGTCGGTGATGTTCCCTGAAGTCCCGGCCTGGGTCTGGGTGGTGGGTTTTGTCACGGTGATGAGCCTGATCAACATGCGCAGCATCAACCTGGTGGCCAACTTCAACACCCTGTTCGTGGCCATTCAGGCAGTGATCATCGGCGTGTTCATCTACCTCACCGTGCGCGGCCTGCACAACGGCGAAGGCCTGGGCACCTCGTGGAGCCTGCTGCCGTTTGCCGACCAGGGCACCCACTTCAACGCCCTGGTCGCCGGCGCGACCATCTTGTGCTTCTCGTTCCTGGGCTTCGATGCGGTGACGACCCTGTCGGAAGAAACCGAGAACGCGCAGAAAGTCATCCCACGGGCGATCTTGCTGATTGCCCTGATCGGCGGCCTGGTGTTTATCACCGTGTCCTACTACATCCAGGCCTTTTTCCCGAACATGGAGCGCTTCCAGGACCAGGAAGCGGCCCTGCCGGAAATCGCCCTGTATGTCGGCGGCAAGCTGTTCCAGTCGATCTTCATCTGCTGCACCTTCATCAACACCCTGGCCTCGGGCCTGGCGTCGCAAGCCAGCGTGTCGCGCCTGCTGTACGTCATGGGCCGCGACAACGTCATCCCGCGGCGCTATTTTGGGCGCCTGCACGGCACCTGGAAAACCCCGGTAATCAACATCGCCATCGTCGGCCTGATCTCGCTGTCGGCGATCTTCTTCGACCTGGTGACCGCCACCTCGGTGATCAACTTCGGCGCGCTGGTAGCATTCAGCTTCGTCAACCTTGCGGTGATCGTGCACTGCTACCTGCGCGAAGGCTGCAACAAGACCCTGGGCGACAAATTCAAGTATCTGGTGCTGCCGACGATAGGCTTTTGCATCACCGCCATTCTCTGGCTGGACCTGGACAGCCACTCGCTTCTGTTTGGCGGTGTGTGGGCAACGCTGGGGGTGCTGTACCTGGCGTACCTGACCAAAGCCTTCAGGGTTGCCCCGCCCAGTTTCATCGCCGAGTAAATGCCCGTAGGACCCAGCCCGTCGATACCGACGGGCTTTGTCTATTGAAAAAACCGACACCACAAGGACGCCCCCATGCTGCTGCGCCGCCTGCTCATTCAATGGAAGATCACCCTGCTCGCCGGCCTGTGCCTGCTGGCCATCGTGGTGGTGCTGATGGCGGCCACGCTGATGCAGTCGAGCCGCAGCGCCGCCCTGGTCAACAGCGCCAGCACGCAAATGCTCGACCACAACGCGCGGCTGCGCCTGCACACCTCGGCGCAACTGCAAGCGGCGAACATTCAGCGCTACTTTCGCGATGCCTACCTGTATGGCGATGGCATCGCCCAGTTGGTGATGTTCCTCAGGGGCCAGGGCCGCGACAACCTGCGCCAGGACCTGACCCAGCAAACCCGCCAGGCCCTGGGCAAAAAACCCGACCTGCTCGGCCTGTACCTGGTGTTCCTGCCCAACGCCCTGGACGGCAAGGACGCAGGCTTCGTCGACCAGGCCGCAGTGGGCAGCAACGACAGCGGGCGCTTCTCGCTGTACTGGTCGCAGCCCAACCCCGGGGAGCTTGAGTCCGAGGCCATGCCCGAGTCGATGCTGGCCGACACCAGCCTGTCGGCCAACGGCTCGGCCTACAACCGCTGGCTCACCTGCCCGCTGGAAACCGGTGCAGCTTGTGTAGTCGATCCCTACTTCGACAGCGTCGGTGATCGCAATCCACTTATGACCAGCATCGCCTTCCCGCTCAAGCAGGACGGCAAGATCATCGGCGTAATAGGCCTGGACATCGCCCTCGACAACCTCCAGCAACTGAGCCTGGACGGGCGCAAGGAGCTGTTCGACGGCAACGGCCAGGTCAGCATCGTCAGCCCCGCCGGCTTGCTGGCCGGGCATAGCCGCGACGCCACGCAACTGAGCAAGACCTTCGAGCAGGTGTTCGGCCAGCAGGCCAGCGCCGTGGCCGAGCAGATGCGTGCCGGCAAGGCCGCCGAGTTCAGCAACAACGGCGTGCTGCAGGTCAGCCAGGCGTTCGCCCCGGTGCCTGGCGCGCTGCCGTGGAGCGTGCTGCTGGAAGTGCCCGAACAGGTCCTGCAGGCCCCGGCCATCGAACTCAATGCGCGCCTGGATGAACACAACAGCAGCGCCAACCTCAGCAGCCTGCTGATGGCCCTGGCGGCCGCCGTGGTGGGCCTGGTGGTGATCTGGCTGACCGCCCGTGGCGTGACCCGGCCGATCCTCGGCGTGGCAGCGATGCTCAAGGACATCGCCAGCGGCGAAGGCGACCTGACCCGACGCCTGGACTACGCCAACCAGGACGAACTTGGCGAGCTGACCAACTGGTTCAACCGTTTCCTCGACAAACTGCAACCGGTGATCGCCGACGTCAAAGCCTCGGTGCAGGACGCGCGCAGCACCGCCGACCAATCGGCGGCGATTGCCAGCCAGACCAGCGCCGGCATGCAGCAGCAATACCGCGAAGTCGACCAGGTGGCCACCGCCTCCCAGGAAATGAGCGCCACCGCCCAGGACGTCGCCCGCAACGCCGCCCAAGCCGCCGAAGCGGCCCGCGGCGCGGACCTGGCCAGCCGCGAAGGCCTGAGCATGATCCGCCACACCACCCAGGCCATCGAGCAACTGGCCAGTGAAATGACCGCCGGCATGGCAGAAGTCCAGCACCTGGCCAGCCGCAGCGAACAGATTGGCTCGGTGCTCGAAGTGATCCGCGCCATCGCCGAGCAGACCAACCTGCTGGCCCTCAACGCCGCCATCGAAGCGGCGCGTGCCGGTGAAGCCGGGCGCGGCTTTGCCGTAGTGGCCGATGAAGTGCGCAACCTGGCCAAACGCACCCAGGACTCGGTGGATGAAATCCGCGTAGTGATCGAAGGCCTGCAACAAGGCACCCGCGAAGTGGTCGACGCCATGCACAGCAGCCACCGCCAGGCCCAGGACAGCGTCGCCCAGGCCGAACAGGCGCTACCGGCGTTGCAGCGTATTGGTGAAGCGGTGACGGTGATCACCGACATGAACCTGCAGATCGCCTCGGCGGCCGAAGAGCAAAGCGCGGTCGCCGAAGAAGTGAACCGCAACGTCGCGGGGATTCGGGATGTGACCGAGTCGCTGTCGGGGCAGGCACAGGAATCGGCACAGATCAGCCAGGCACTGAACCGACTGGCCAATCATCAGCAGGGGTTGATGCAGATGTTCAGGGTGTAGCATTGTCCTGCACATCCGGCGCGGCCTGAACTACGACCGCTTCGCGCTCGATCGCTGGCAAGGCCAGCTCCCACAGGGTATGCATGCACTGATCCACTGTGAGAGCCGGCGTTGCCGGCGATGAGGCCAGAACAGTCAACCAGGATCCCGCCCCATCAACCACCCTCACCGCCGCCGATAACTCTTCTTGCCACTAGGCGTCAGGCAATAAACCCCACCCCGCGGCCCGGTGCAGAAGTTCCCCGATCCGCACCCACAGCCCTCGCTGGCCCCGCGCAACGGCTGCACCGCAGGCCGTGCGGCACTGCTGTAAATGGACGCCGAGCAGCTTTTTTTCGAAGCACTGATCGACCCGTCATTACACAAAAACAGATCGCCATCACAGCCGGCAACCCCGCCCTTGCGCCCGGAGCAAGGCTTGTTGGCCGCCAACGCCGAAGACGTCGCCAACACCAGTACCAGGGCCAACCCTACCCGCCCGGAAAAACAACGTGCCACAGCATTCCCTCCCTAGAATATGGCTCAATGCTATCAGCGTTGATCGAATCGAGGAAAGTGGGAGCGGGCTTGCCCTGCGACGCCGGCTCCCACATTGGTTGCAACGTGCCATGGCCTGTGAGAGCAGCGTTGTCAGCCTTGGTGCATGGCGAAAGTGCGTGTCGGGCCCTTTAGGTCACCTGCCAGCCTTCCGCAACCGCAACCGCCGCACCACCGCCAAGCGCTTACAAAACTGCCGATGGTGATGACTGTTCAGCAAAACCAGCACCACCGATGGCAGAGCAACGGACGAAACTGAAAACAGCAGATTGATCCCTGCGCCAAGACTTGCAATCGCCATCAGCAAACTCGTCGCCGCAACCGCAACCAGACACCATACCCCCCAGGCAAAACCGCTGGCGATCAGGCCGGCGCCAACGCTACACACCGCCGCCCCGAGCAAAATCACAATCAGCACATACCCCATGTTCTCAAGATGCTGGGCAAAATAGGCGTACTCCACCTGCACCGTTGCCAGCGCAATGGAGGCCATGGCCAAGAAAAATGCGGCGCAGAAGCGGCCCATGTAACGCCTTAAGAACGCCGCCATCCCCGGATAGCGCAGCACATCCACAGGCTCACCCGGCAAGCGCTTGGCTCGCGGAGCGTTGCTGATCTCAACAAACCTTGCATACATCCGCCGATAACCTCGACCGTTGAGCACCAGTAGGCCAACCAGGGGGCAGAAAAGCGCCAGGTAGTAAATCAAACCCGGTGGACGCTGGGTATACAGCCCCACAGTGACCAGCAAGCAACACACCAGCAATGTCACCAGCCACCAAATCAACCGCGTGCTCCCCCACACGAGCAACAGGTGCAGCATGGTCGGAATAACTACGCCGCTTTTCACACTGCTCAGGATGTCGGATGAACTCATGGCGCTCGGTGAGTTTGTTCCGTTAATCACCAGCATCAGGCTTATGAGGGAAGCAACGGCCAGCAACCAGCTCAAGGTCAGGAGCGGGAAATTGCGGCGGAGGCAGGCGTTGATTTCGGCTTGGTGATTCATCCGTGAACCTTTGCTCTTTTATCGTTTGTCAGACACTGGCTTGAAACGCTTGCGACGGATATCGGACAGGGTTTTGCTCATCTCCCGATAACGGCGGCTGTTATACGCCAGTAACGCCAACAAGGGGGCGATTATTGAAACTACGGCCAGGAGTGCATCGCGTGAAAAGGGATAGGTCACCACGCCGGCAATCAGGCAACCGAGCAAAAGGCCAACCACTGCACGGTTCCCGGCTGAGTAGCCACGGATTACGACGAATTGGCCGATGCCGAGGGTGAATGAACCCAACATGATAAAAGCAACGATGTATCCCGGCTCGGCAGGGTTGCCTGCGAAGATGGTCTCACCTGCGCGTATGGATGCACAGGTGAGGGAGATAACTGCGAGGAAAAATCCTGTCAACAGCGCGGGGTAATAGCGACGTACAAAAGCCGGTAATTGATTGATGCTAATCACTCTTCCGTCTCCTCTACCAAACTGAAAGCGATACTTTGCACTGTATTGCTACCTGCAACGCTTAGAACGGCACCTAGTGAATCCCTGATGGAGGCGATCGTCGAGCTCCTGATTTCAGTGGGCGTGTAGCGCTTTGGTAATACACCGAGCTTTTGCTGAAGCTTGAGTTGCTTAGCTGTCAATGATGGATGCTTGATGGAGAGAACCTCTTTCATGAGGGCACTGCGTTGCTGTCGACTTAAAGCTCGGCCAAGATCGAACCAGCTATTTCTTGTGGCATTTTTTCGCACCTGCAGAGATCGGAACACATTGGTTAACGAAGCCGCAGCTCCCAGAAGGGAAATAGCATCCAGAAGCGGTGTCAACACTTGGTACCAGAGCTGCTCATCGAGCCAATCGTTTCTCTCAGGACGATGGCGCTCCGAATAGACCCTGAACAAGCCGAAACCACACTGGCCAACACCAGCTACTACAGCAGTAGCCCCAATGGCAGAAAGTGTGACCCCTACTGGCCCGGTAAACGGCGCTATCAATCCCCCAGTTAAAATCGCAACAATGCCAAAAATCGCACCCCCGCAGGCAAATCGCGCATTCGCGACTTCCTCCACCATCCGTGCTTGTCGAACATTGTGCTGCAATTTCAGGGCGTACTGCTCAGGTGTCAAATACCGCTTCACCTCCTGCAACACCACCCGCTTAGGCAACACACTACAAACCGGCCGAAACGCCCGCAACGTCACCACGTTGTAGTCCGCATCGATGTACACCACCCCCGCCCCAACAATCCCGGGGTCGGCATCAATCGCTGCAAACAACCTCGGCACATTGACCAGGCTCTCAATCCGCTGGCGCGCAAAGTACTGCGAGGGGCTTGCTCCAAGCCCGCTCATCCTTGAGTCGTTCATGGGGTCTCCTGAAACGTGAAAGCGCCTGCAAACCCGAGGGGTGCCGACGCCTGATCTGCCAAGTTTTAGCAGCTAAAAATCAACGTTTCAGAAGTGCATTTTTGCCGGTTATGTCGTCCTACCGCTCTAAAACAAGAATAAAAACAATAGCTTGTAGGAATAGTCCACGAGCATTCGCGGAGAACATGCTTGGCCCGGCCAATCAATGCCAGATTGCCACTACCGAACGATTAGCCCAAAATTCCGCCCCCTGCATGCCCAAACCGCCCCACAAGGAAACCGCCATGGCCCAGCTCGATGCCTTCATTGCATGGATGAGCGCCAACCTGGACAAAACCACATTCGCCCATCAGTACCAGAACCGCATGAGTGGCAAGCCCTGGCACTGCAGCAGCCTGTTCAATGCGTATGAAAAGTACCATTGGCCGCACCCGGCAATAGAGCATCTGGACGTCGACAAGGGCAGCAACATCACCAGCAACACCCGCGCGCTGGCGGCGCTCCAGCAGCAACTGCAACGCGCCCTCGCGCCCGCGCCCGAAGACCAGGCCACCAGCCGCGCAACCATCGATGTGATGATCTGGGGTGGCGTACAGAACGGTAACGTCAGCTGGCTGACCAACAACTGCGACGGCCTGGCCAACCTACTGGTCAGCACCCGCGACGCGATCGACAGCGGTGAATTGAACCATTCGGTACTGCTTGACCCCAAGCTGCGCTTCAATGCCGGCATGACCAAGGTCTACTCGCTGATCTGCAAGCAACTGGTGATCTACGACAGCCGCGTTGCAGCCGCGCTGGGTTGGGCAGTGGTGAAGTTCTGCCAGCAGGCGAACCCCAAACTTACCCAGGTGCCGCCTGAGCTGGCCTTCCCCTGGGCTGCGGCCAGGCCGACCAAGGGCATATCCAAGCAGCGCGATCCGTCCCAAGGCACCTTGCGGTTCCCATCGCTGCAGCCCGGTACAGTGCATGCGCAGTGGAACATTCAGGCCAGCCGGATACTGGCCGCCGTACTCACCCACGCCAATGCAAAGGACAGCGGCTTCAACAAGCACGACGACTCGGGTAGCAGCCCGTTGCGGCGTTTGGAAGCGGCATTGTTCATGATTGGTTATGACCTGGGCGGCGGCGCTGCGACCGCTATGGAGACAGAGGCCAGCCAAAGCGCGATGCCCGCGCCAACAGTTGGATGGGTCGAATGCTGGACGCCCAGCCATCGCAAGCCTTTTCACTACCGCGTGACCGGTCAGGGCTTCGAGACCCACGGCAAGAGCATCACCCGCTACCCGCTGCAGGTGCTCAACGAGACCCTCAACTACCTGTGGCGGCAGTTCGGGCGCGCAAAATTCCCCCTGGCCAACAGTGCCGACGGTGTTCCGGCCGGCACCAGCGAAGAAGGCATCGGTACCGCTTACTACCAGGCCATCAACCAGCAACAGCGAGTGCCGGAGTCGAGCCGCCTGACTGCCATCCTTGAGGACCTCGGGGTGATTCAGCTAGTGAGCCGTGGGAAAAAGCACTGGGTGTTGAACCTGCAGTTGCTGGACACCACCGTTAAAGGCACCCTGGATATCGAGCCGCTGTTGCTGCGCCTGCTCGAAGACCAAGCGCAGGACTGACCTCACGATATGCAACGGTGACCGGCCCCAGATGGCCGGTGACCCCGCTGCCCATGCTATTGGCAGCCAGGACAATCGAGCAGCTATTGCTCTCAAGGACGTTGATGAACCAGCAAAGCATTGTGCGGTACTGGCATGCGGTTGAACTGCTGCAACCGCAATCGGTCCTGAAGCTGAAAAAGCGCGACGACGACTATCAGCCTTATTACCAGGACATCCCCGCCACGGCCCGGGTACTGCCCTGGATGCCGGCCAGTGTATTGAGCACGCAGACGCTGCCGAAAAAGCGCGTCTGGAGCCACACCCTCTTTGCTCACCTGTACGACAACCTCGATGTCGCCAAGCAATTGGAAGCGCTCTACGGTGCCGACCAGGGGTACAAGGAGCCGCAGCGCCGCGAATCGGCTCTGTTTGCGCTGAAGTTCAGTGCCGACGGGATAATGATTGCCGACAGCCTGGTGCTCTCCAGCGAGGCCTGGTTCGTGGGTTGCGCCATCGCCGGTGAAGACTGGACCCGTGGTTTCGACGACGCCCAGGACCGCGCCCGTGAACAGGCCAATATGCTGTTGGGTGGCGTCGTAACGTCCGACAGCCTTGAGCGGATGACTGACTATATACGCCAAAGTCTCGGCCTCGATGGCTTTTTCGGCGACCTGAATCAACGACGCCACCGGTTTCGCTCGGCCCCCATCGACCCGAAGAAACCCGAGCAGGAGGACGATCCGCTCAACAGTTTCCTGCTGGGCGACCTGGCCGATGTGGCCGAGGCAATAGCCCGGGGCACGATCAGCCAACCGTTGGCGCACTACCTTCAGCAACATGACGCCGATAACCGCCTTCACCTGGATACTCCACAAGCCTCCCTGGCGCTGATTGATCGCCTGTCCCCTTCCCGCTACGCCCCCGGCTGCTGGCCCGCGGAACGGCACCTGGGTCTGGTGCACTCGCAACAGGTGGCGGTCAACAGCATCTTGCAGACACTGTCTGACGCCTCCGGCGTACTGGGCGTCAATGGCCCGCCTGGCACCGGCAAAACTACCCTGCTGCGCGACCTGATTGCCGCCGTGGTGACTCAGCGCGCCGATGTACTGGCGTCGTTCAACCGGGCCTCCGATGCCTTCGTCAAGGACGGTCGCGAAACGGCCAATGACAGTGGCCGCGAGCGTGCAGCCTACCGGCTGGTGCCTGAGTTGTTCGGCTTCGAAATGGTGGTGGCCTCCTCCAACAACGGTGCGGTCGAGAATGTCACCTTGGAGCTGCCGCAACGCGACAAGATCGACCTCTCGTGGCTGCCCGAAGCGGAGTACTTCAGTCACCTCGGTGAGCTCACCAGTGGCAAGCCGGCATGGGGCATGATTTCTGCCGCGCTGGGCAGCAAAGCCAAACGCACCCAGTTCGTCAAACGCTTCTTTTATGGTGAGCAGCCGGCCAAACCGACAAAACCCATGGCAGAAGCCATGGCAGAAGCCGCAGCCCAGGTTGACCTTGAAGAGCTCGATGCCCTGGCCCAGGACGAAGACCTTGACAACGCTGAGCACGAACAGACCAACGAAGAGCCTGTGGCCGATGCTGCAGAGCCGGCGCAAGTGCCAAAGGGCTTCCTTGGCTGGTTGATGAGCGCCGCAGTATCGCCCGAGGAACGCCCAAGCACCTGGCAGGCCGCCGTGCAGCAGTACAACGAAGCCAAGCGCTGCGAGCCCGCGCCTGCGCGATCATCGACCTGATCAAGGCAGTGATCAGCGCCAAAACCCGAATCGCCGAAAAGGAACAGCAACGCCTGGACCACTTGGCCAAACGCCAAGGCCTGGAAAGCGAACAAAGTGCCCAGGAAACCAAGACCCTGACGCCTGCACGGAACAAACTCGAAACCCAGCTCCAGGCCCTACAAGCCCACCTGAAAACCAAGCCTGGCTTCTGGGCCAACCTGTGCAGTTGCTGGGCGTCCCACCGCACCTGGTCGGCACAGCAGCGCTTGCTCGACGCCAGCCATGCTTTGGCCAAGGACGCGTTTGACACTGCCCAGCGTCAGGTGCAGCGCCTGGTTGCACAGGTGATTGAAGTGAACAAGCAACTGGCGAGCGACGAGCAAGCGCTTGCCGCCCTCTACCAGCACGCCGCCTTGCAGATTGACAACGCCCGACGCCTCGCCGAGGAAGGCCAGGCCGCGCACCTGTTAGCCTGGCTGGACACCGGCGAGATCGGCCGCGGTGATGCCATCGAGCTGCTTGAGCCCTGGGTCCTTGAAAACTGGCGCCAAGCCCGCGCCAAGGTGTTCATCGATGCCCTGAGCCTGCACCGCACCTTCTTCCAGATCGAAGCCAAACGCCTGACCGCCAACCTGTACTTCATCACCAGCGTACTCACCGGCGGACGCTACCAGGGCGTGTCACGCGAGCTCGTGCGTTCAGCCTGGGCTTCGTTGTTCATGGCCGTCCCGGTGCTCAGCAGCACCTTCGCATCCTTTGCCCGCTCGTTCGGCAGCCTCGGTTGCGGCGAAATCGGCTGGTTGCTGGTCGACGAAGCCGGCCAGGCCACTCCACAAGCCGCCGTCGGCGCCTTGTGGCGCGCACGCCGGGCCGTGCTGGTGGGCGATCCGCTGCAGCTCAAACCGATTGTCACCGTCTCCGACGCGGTGCTGGAACACATACGCTGTCGCTACCAGGTCGATGCCCATTGGCTGCCCAACCGCCAGTCCGCACAAACCTTGGCAGACCAAGCCACTCACTGGGGCAAAATGGCCGGCCCGCGTGGCCAGAAGTGCTGGGTGGGTTTACCGCTGGTGGTGCATCGTCGCTGTGACCGGCCGATGTTCACTCTGGCCAACCGCATCGCCTACGACAACGCCATGGTCTACGGCACACTCGCCCCCTCTGCAGCAAAAGAAACCCGTGCCAGCCTGTTGACCGGCTGGATTCAGGCCAGCGGCCCCTCCTCCGGCAACTGGGTACGCAACGAAGGCATCGCCCTCAAACAGCTGCTGGCCAGCCTCAAGGCCGATGGTGTACCTGAAGACAGCATCGCCGTGATCACCCCCTTCCAGGATGTGCGCCAACGGCTGAGCAGCTTTTTGCCACGCACAATCGTCTTCGGCACCATCCACACCATGCAAGGCAAGGAAGCCGCGGTGATCATCCTGGTGCTGGGCGGCAACACCCAAAGCCCTGGCGCCCGCGACTGGGCCGTGTCCGAGCCGAACCTGTTGAATGTCGCCGCTACCCGCGCCAAGCGGCGCCTATATGTGATTGGTGATCGCAACGACTGGCAAGGCCGCTCGTTGTTCTGCGATGTGATGCAGCTGTTGCCGACGCAGCAACAGGTGGTGCTGAGCCCAGCGGGCAATACGACTGTTTGATGAGCGCAAGGGGCCAGCGTGGTGGAGTGCCACGCTGGAGCGCTTCGAGCGTTGAGCCACTGACTACTGCTCAGCGCCCATTCCGTGCGCCACATCCTCCACCAGCGCCTTGGCCATGCCACTGAGGTAATGCGCCGCCCACACCAATGCAGCGTCCTGCTCGATCCCGGCCTGCAAGGTCAGCCGATGCACACAGCCCATCAACACCGCCGACTGCTCCAGAGCGAACACCGCACTGTGGCCGGGCTCGACGCGGAACAGCCTGTGTGTAGAACGCCCGCTTTCGCCTTCACCGAAGGCGGCGATGCCGGCTGTTTTGGCGGTGGTAGCGGGATTCAAATCCTCATCCATTGCCAGGTCCCCCTGCTGAAATCGCCAGCCCGCATTGCTGAGCGAAGTCGTCAGCAACGCGGGCACCTGCCGATTGGCCACTCAGTGGCGTGACTGAACCTTGCTCAAGGCCACTTCGACCAGAGCACGGGCGTGTTCGATTTCATGCATGGTCGCCAGGGTGAGCACCTGGCCGGGAGGTTTGCGATGGAGCAGGACGGTTTGCTGGGCAATGGTCAGGGCGCAGATCAGGTATTCGGATGTCTGGACCAGGAGGTCTTCGAGGGATGGGTTGGGGTGGTGCGGTGGGTCGGGGACGATTTTTAACATTGGGTATTGCTCCGTTTGGATGGAGCCGCCACACCCAAGCTGTCAAACAAAGAGGTGGCAGCTGTACGCGGGTTGACAGACCGGTAAACGAAGAAACCCGGCGCACACGAAGGTGCCCCACGCACAGCCGCCATTACGCGGCTGCACAGATGGTTTCATTTGATGCGGCCTGTCAAAACCGGTCGTTGAATTGGCAACGACTGGCGGAGACTAGAGCCCCAACGAAACCACTGCAATGGCTTAAAGGCGGCGGAAGTATGATTGGGAAATGGACTACATGGAATCAGGAATTTCTGCAGATTCACCCAGTGCTTTCCTTGCTGTTTGAGCCACTGACCGAGCTGGAGCAGCGACGAATCAGACTGATGGCCACTTGAAATCTACTCATAGGTTCTGCACCATCCTTTTCCTACACAACAAAGGGAAAGGTCGCATAGTGACAACGGCAACGCCGAAGGACCGGGTCCAGCGCGCACTGAGTGAGTTTGACGAGAAGCTTAGAGATCACCCCAATTGGGCGAACTGGGAAACCAATCGTCGCTATAGCTCCTTCATCACAATTGATGGCAAACGCTACCCTGCCAAAACCATTGTGGCTTTAGCGCAGAACATTGCTGAGGCTTCATTCTCCGGCGCTTTTGAAACTACGCGATACTTGCGCAAAGCAGGAATTAGTACCGAACCGCTTCAATGCCTACCCGCATCACTGCTCGATCTCCATTTCGAGCGCGAAGCAATATATGACCGAAAAACCGAAATCCATGGACCCTTTGGCGGAAGCCACCAATCAGGCATCGCCCCCTCTTCCACTTTCCCAGCAATTTTTATTTTTACTGGTGACACAGGGGCGCAGAATGGCTACGCGGACAAATGGGTGGATGGAGAGAATACCTGCCTGTACACCGGCGAAGGGCAGATAGGGCCAATGGCATTAACCAAAGGCAATCTAGCCATAGCTGAGCATGCGCACACTGGCAAATCGCTTCATCTGTTTCAGTCGGTGGCCAAAGGCAAAGGGCATCGCTACAGAGGTGAATTTGTTTGCGAGAGCTTTTTCACCGAAGAGCAGCCGGATCAAAAAGGCACACCTCGCAGTGCAATTGTCTTCCGCCTCACTCGGGTTGAAACGGTTCCTGACTGCGATCCAAGTCTTCCTCTGGAGGATAGTGAAACGCTCACACTGCAGGTCAGTTTGACAGCGGCTCGAGAGGCCGCCCTGGCAGTTACTCAGCGAGCACCGTCCACCTCGACTAAAGCGACTGCCCGAACCATCTATCAACGCAGCCGGGTGGTAGCTCACTACGTTTTAATGAGAGCCGCAGGAACGTGCGAAAGCTGCGAAAAGCCTGCCCCCTTTAACAAATCTGACGGTAGTCCATACCTGGAGCCTCACCATACCAACCGTGTTTCAGATGGTGGCCTGGACCACCCTCAGTTCGTTGCCGCTATTTGCCCAAACTGCCACCGAGAAATACATTCAGGGGAAGATGGCGCCAAAAAGAATCAGGCCTTGGCGCAAAAGATAAGAAGCTATGAGCTTTATCGTGCTTGAACTTCAATCCGACATTGACAGTTTCACAGCGTGAGCATTCCAGTTTTGCATGACCGCCTCGGACATATACCTCTGACGGGTGCTGTCAATGCCCATCCTGAGGAGGTCTGGGTGGGCGTCCAGCTTAAATCGCGACGCAATGCGTCGTGATTTTGGCAGGCTAGGCGACGTCGCTAATGGCTTAGGTTCTGTATGAAAACCTTTGAAATTTCGTCATGGCCCGTGGCGGTCTGATTTTTCGTAGAATTCTTGCCTTTTAGGCGAAGGACTTTGCCATGTCCAAGCGATACGAGCTTTCCGACGCGGAATGGGAGATAGTCGCAGACCTCTTCACCGCACATCGGCGTACCGGACGCCCAAGAATCGACGATCGTTTGATGCTCAACGGCGTGTTGTGGGTGCTGTGCTCCGGTGCAACATGGCGGGACATGCCTGATCGATTCAGGCCGTAGTCGACGGTCTATCAACGATTTCGAGACTGGCGAAACCAAGGCACCTTCAACAGTATGCTGAAGCGGTTACACCTTAGGCTCAATGCGCAAGGCCTGATCGACCTGAACACCTGGTGCATCGACTCAACAGCTGTGAAGGCCACGCGTGCGTCTTCCGGAGCAGGCAAAAAGGGGGGCTGAAGAACCGACGGACCACGCACCTGGACGAAGTCGGGGTGGGCTGACGACGAAATTCACATGGTCAGTGACGCCTCACTTCACGCTCTCAGGCGGCCAAGCAAGCGATATTTCAAATGCCCAGTCGCTGCTGGATGGCGTCCACATACCTTCTGGTCGTGGCTGGCCACGCAAACGCTGTCGCTGGCTCCTGGTGGACAAGGGTTATGACGCAGAGTCCTAGCGGCAGTATTGCGACCGCTACCGGATGCAACCGGTGATTCCGCTACGAGACATGAAACGCAAACCCAAACCGGGCTTGCCGAGGTTGTTTGACAAACCCAAGTATCGACAGCGGAACGCCATCGAACGGCTATTTGGATGGCTAAAGGAGCACCGCCGATTGGGAACTCGTTACTGCAAGCTGGCGAAAAGCGTTGCTGCGATGGTCACACTCGTTTGCTGGCGGCGGTGCTTACGACATTACTTTTCGTACAGTGCCTAACAGCACGCCAGCAAATCAGTCTGGAGCCGGGCCATAACCGCACTGACGTGATCGCAGCCTACATAGGAGGACGGCGATGACGAAGTCCTTCGACATGAGGCTTTTCCTTGAAGCCGTACTCACCGGTTCCCATGCCACGCGGCAGCGCCACATTAGGCAGGCCCAAACAATACAAACGGCCATTCGGAAACGCTTCGGCCAAGACAATCCGTGGAGTTGGCAGCTCAAGCATTTCTGGTGGTTTGAGGAGCAACACCTGGAGTCCCGCAGCCCGGCGACTAGGTATTACTACCAGCTAACCGAGTGGTTGATCATAAAGCGCCTTGGCAAACCTGGGCTTGCACAAGAAAAAAGCAAGAAGAACTGAGACCGCGCTGCCGGGTGATCGCAAACGGCGACGAGATGGAAAGCGCCTTCACAGCGCGAGGGGACACATTGGTGGCTCGAACCAGAAAGATGTATAGCGCGGCCCAGCCACCACGACTCCCACGCAGGTGTGATTAGTTATCTCAACGCGGGCCCGTCTATAGAGACTCTACTGAGAAAAAATATTTGACAGCAGGAGCAAACGGGGAGATATTGCTCTCGCCATCTACTCAGTACATCTTGTACGGAGAAAAATGAGGTGCGGCAGGTTGCACCCTGCCGCTATTGCAATAACTGACTCGTTAGGAGAGCTAGGGATTCTCCGATCA
>NZ_JAMDGZ010000053.1 GCF_028656935.1 Pseudomonas rubra | reverse complement strand
ACTTGATCGGAGAATCCTTAGCAACTGCTGCATCAGCGCTTTTTTCTGTTGTTGGCTATTTTTCAGCAGCTGCTCTGTTTTCTTTAAAGCATGGTCCCAGGTCAAAAGGATTTTAGCGATTTTTTTTTGTTCAATGATGCAGGGTAGATTTACAGGGATTTTTTTGAAATCGTTGAAATACAACCGTAGGCGATCATTCGTAATTCCATACGAGTAGGCCCAAAAAAAATAAATCATCTTTGCCGTATTGAAAAGATATTCAGCATACTTGCTATCTACATCTTTTTTAGCACGCAGGACTACGTAAGCAGGGCTTACAATCCCATCGCTATCGGCCCTGCCTAAGGCACCCTGCCAAACACGCATCATATTGTAAGCAATATCGCCTTTTCTTACCAAAAGATGCTCTTCAGGAGTAATTTTTGTTTCGGTTTTCCGTTCGAGATCATTTCGCTGAACAATTCCATTATTAAGAGTCACCGATAGCAGTGGCAGTCCGACCTTCCCCTTTTCCCTGCTAGAAGTGAAATAATCTCCGAGGAAAGTCTGTTCCTTAGGAGCCATATCCTAGCTCCTTCAAGTAACCATCCATTTCTACTTCCAACTCTGCCAGTTGCGCTTTGAGTTGTTCGCGTTCCTTTCGAACTGCCAGCAAATCAACTTCTTCCTCTTCCTCGAAGATATCAACATAACGTGGGATGTTCAAATTGTAATCGTTGTCGCGGACTTCCTGCAGGCTGGCGCGGTGGCTATATTTGTCCGAATTGATGCGATGACGATAGGTGATAAGGACATTTTTGATCTGTTCATCACCTAAAATGTTCTGGTTTTTACCGACTTTGAAATCTCGACTGGCGTCGATGAACAGCACGTTTTCATCAGCCTTGGCTTTGTTAAACACCAAAATCGCTGCCGGAATGCCGGTGCCGTAGAAGAGTTTTTCCGGCAGTCCGATAACGGCATCCAGCAGATTTTCTTCAATCAACTGCTGGCGAATCTTGCCTTCGCTGGAGCCACGGAACAGCACTCCGTGAGGCACGATCACTGCCATGCGCCCAGTCTTGGCTTTTAGGGTTTCGATCATATGTAGGATAAAGGCGAAGTCACCCTTGGTTTTCGGCGGGATGCCACGTTTGAAGCGGCCAAAATGATCGTGCTCGGCTTCTTCATGGCCCCACTTATCCAGCGAAAACGGCGGGTTGGCGGTAACAATATCGAATTTGAGTAGCTGCCCATTGGAGTCAAGCAGCTTGGGGTTGCGCAGGGTGTCGCCCCACTCGATCTTATGGTTGTCCTCCCCGTGGAGAAACATGTTCATCTTGGCCAACGACCAAGTCGAGCCGATGGCTTCTTGACCATAGAGGGCATACTGCTTGCTGTTGTGATGTTCGCGTACTTTGCGCCCGCATTTCATCAACAGTGAGGCCGAACCGCAGGCCGGGTCGCAAATGGTGTCGCCCGGTTGCGGGTCCAGAAGCTCGGCGATCAGCTCGGAAACTTCCGGCGGGGTATAGAACTCACCGGCTTTCTGCCCGCCGCTGGCGGCGAAGTTCTTGATTAGGTACTCGTAAGCGTTGCCGATCACATCCAGGCTGCCGACGCGGGACGGCTTGAGGTTGAGTTCGGGCCCGGCAAAATTTTCGAGTAGGTGGCGGAGTATAGTGTTCTTCTGCTTTTCTTCGCCGAGCTTGTCGGTGTTAAAAGAAATGTCCTGAAACACACTCTTGCCGGCATCTTTGAGTTTGGTGCCATTAGCTTCCTCGATGGCGTGTAGCGCCTGGTCAATGCGCTCACCGTTACCTGGCTCGTGGCGATGCTCATAGAGGGAATAGAAACTGGCTTTACGCGACAGTACGAAACGCTCGTTCTTGAGCATTTCCTCGATTAGCTCCGGCTCGTCACCGTATTCCTTCTTATAGCTGTCGTAGTGATCCTGCCAGACATCGCTGATGTACTTGAGGAACAGCATGGTAAGGATGAAATCTTTGTAGGTGTCCGCACTGATGGTGCCGCGGAAGATGTCGCATGCTGCCCACAGCGCCTTGTTGATATCGTCCTGGTTCACTTTGTCGTTCATGGCTTAAGCCTTAATAAGGTGCTGGTAAATGCCTTGCAGCATGTGCTCTCTGTTCTTTTGCAGGCGCGCGATCAGTTCATCCTCTTCATCCCACACTGTTTGCAGGGCAATCAGTTTCTGCTGGGTCACGAGCGGTGGTAAGGGGATCTGCATGTCCATTAGGGACGCTTTGCCGATGGCTTGAATCGCACTGCCGCTGCGCTCAAGGCTGCGTTGGCTTTGCGGCAAGTTGATCAGCCAGCACAGGTATGCCGGCAGTACTTTTGATCGTTTAGCCGTAACAATAAAAAACTGGCTGGTCGCTACAACCGGCTGCTCGCCTACGTAGAGTACGGCCTTGTTGGTATCACCACGGGCGATCACGGTGATATCGCCTGGCTGAAGCAGGGGGGGAGCGGTACGAGCGTCCCATGCAACGGCAATCAGTGTATCCGGATCAATCGCTGCGTTTTGGCGCAAATCCTTGATTTGCAACACTCGAACATCGCCAGAAGGGTCATGCTCCAGCGCACCACGGAAGGTGTATCCGGAGCGGACATCAGCCAGTTCGCTCAACTTGAATAACTGGGTTGACATAAATAGCTCTGGGAAAAGGCGCCATCCTTGGCGCAACAAGAGTGATCAGACTTCGCAGCGCTGGTACTGGTTCTGCAGCCATTTGGCTTGCTCGGCCGCCAGTCCATACCATGCTGCGTCGCCCTTAAGGCGGGTTACAAGCAAGCCGTCATCGGCATCCATTACTGCTTTAAGGTTATCCCGCACCTGAGCTGCAGTTTGGGTCGTGGCAACAATCCAGGTGGACTCCAGCGGCCGGCACCATGTGCCGTAGGCTTTAATGCGCTCATACAGGGATTGGTAATCACGTTTCTTACGCAGGTCATAGGTAATTTGGTACAGTTTCATGGCTCTAGGGATGCTCCGAAC
>NZ_JAMDGZ010000052.1 GCF_028656935.1 Pseudomonas rubra | reverse complement strand
GGCTCCCACATTTGTTGCAACGTGCCATGGCCTGTGAGGGCGGTGTTGTCAGCCTTGGTGCCAGGCGCGCGCGCGTGTTTCAAGCCTGCGCGTTGGTAAACAGCACATCATTCTCCAACTGAATATGCTCCAGCAAATCCTCGCGAAACTCTTCCAGCCCTCGGTACAGGGTGCGCCAGGTATTGCACGCACCGTCAGGCGCGCTGATGTCGTGGGTCAGCAGGCTCAAGCGCGCCAGCGCCTCACCATGCTGGTCATGCTCAAGGCGCATCACCTGGATCGGCGCCGAGGCCTGCCGGCCCATGCCCCGTTGCAGTAGCGGGAACAGCACCTGTTCTTCCTTGAGCATGTGCCCTTCAAGTTCCTGCTGCATGTCTTGCAGGTGATCGGCCAGGCCATTGGGGCACTGTTCATGGCCGCCGTGGACCTGCTCCACACGGCGGGCCAGGCGGATCAGTTCCGGCAGTTGCTGACGGTGGCGGTCGTGGTAGCGGGTGAGGATGTGGGCGATCAGTTCGGTCGGGTTCATCGGGCTTCCTGGTTCGTGATGTAAGGATTGCCAGGGGGTTGCATCGCCCATGCCAGCTTTAGTTGCCCGAAATCAAGAGCGATTGTGCCGGGTGTGGTGAAATTCACCCGATACTTCAGGGTAGAGACAACCACAGAGGGTGATGACTACCATGTTGCGTGAAAGCCTGGCCGCCGACCTGATCGTCGAGTTGCCCAATGCCGTGCGCTTGCAGCGTCTGGTGCAGACCCTGCGCGAGTACTTCAACTGTGGCGCCGTCGGCCTGCTGCGTCTTGAGGGCGACTGCCTGTGCCCGCTGGCCACTGTCGGCCTGGTCCACGAAGCCCTCGGCAGGCGCTTCGTGATTGCCCAGCATCCGCGCCTGGCCGCGATCATGGCGTCGCGCGAGCCGACCTGGTTCGAGCCCGACAGCCGTCTGCCTGACCCTTACGACGGCTTGCTCGACACCGCTGTGCACGAGCCCCTGGCGGTGCATGACTGCATGGGCGTCAGCCTGTACGTGGAGGGCCAGCTGTGGGGCGCGATCACCCTCGATGCACTGCAGGCCGGGACCTTCGGCAGCGACGCCCGCGATGAGCTCAAGCGCTGCACCCTGCAGATCGAAGCGGCCCTGCGGGTCACACGCCTGGAGCAGGAGAATCGCAGCCTGCGCCTGTCGCGCAGCGAGCCTCTGGACTTGCGCCGGCCACTGCAGGACGGCGAGATCCTCGGCCACAGCCTGGTGCTGCAACAGTTGCTCAACGAGTTGGAGGTGCTGGCCGACTCGGAGCTGCCGGTGTTGCTGCTGGGTGAAACCGGGGTCGGCAAGGAGCTGTTCGCCCGCCGCCTGCATCGCTTGTCGCGGCGCAGCCACAAGCCGCTGATCCAGGTCAACTGCGCGGCCTTGCCCGAATCCCTGGCCGAAAGCGAGCTGTTCGGCCATGTCAAAGGGGCGTTTTCCGGCGCCGGCAGCGACCGCGCCGGGCGTTTCGATGCGGCCAACGGCGGCACGCTGTTTCTCGATGAAGTCGGCGAGCTGCCGTTGAGCGTCCAGGCCAAGCTGCTGCGGACCTTGCAGAACGGTGAAATCCAACGCCTGGGCGCCGACAAGCCGTTGCATGTGGATGTGCGCATCATCGCCGCCACCAACCGGCATTTGCCCGACAGCATTCGCGACGGCCTGTTTCGCGCCGACCTCTACCATCGCCTGTCGGTGTACCCGGTGCCGATCCCACCGCTGCGCGAGCGCGGCAACGATGTGTTGATGATTGCCGGGCAGTTTCTCGAACTCAACCGCACGCGCCTGGGCTTGCGCGGCCTGCGCCTGTCGGCGGCGGCCGAGCGGGCGCTGCTGGCCTATGCCTGGCCGGGCAACGTGCGCGAGCTTGAGCATGTGATCAGCCGCGCTGCGCTCAAACAGCTCAGCCGCGACGGCAGCCGCAACCTGATCATCACCCTGGAGCCCGAAGTACTCGATCTCGACAGCACACCGTCCGTAACACCGCTGGCCGATGTGCCGGCGCAACCCGGCCTGGCCTTTGCCTCCCTGGGCGAGGCTGTCGATGCCTGCCAGCGCCAGGCCATTCACCAGGCCCTGCGCATAAGTTGCGACAACTGGGCCAGCGCCGCGCGCTTGCTGGCGGTGGACCCCAGCAACCTGCACAAACTGGCCCGACGCCTGGGCCTCAAGTAACACCTGCGGTGTTGATGGCGATCAAGGTGTGCCGGTGGCGCAGCTTACAGACTGCGCACAACTTCACAGGAGATCACCGCCATGCCGCTGTCCCTTGCCCAGATGCGTCGCAACTACACCCTCGGTGGCCTGCAGGAGGCCGCAGCGCCCCTGGAGCCGTTGAGCTTGTTTGCGCAGTGGTTGGCACAGGCCCGCGAGACCGAGCGCGAGCCGGTCGAGGCCAACAGCATGCACCTGGCCACCGTCGACGCCGAGGGCCGTCCGCACTGCCGGGTGCTGTTGCTCAAGGGCTTTGACCAGGAGGGCTTTACTTTTTTTGGCAACTACCAGAGCGCCAAGGGCCAGGAGCTGGCGGCCAACCCCTATGCGGCAATGACCTTCTTCTGGCCGGGGCTGGAGCGCCAGGTGCGCATCGAGGGGCCGGTGGCGCGCATTGATTCGCAGCTTTCCGATCGCTATTTCGATTCACGCCCCGAAGCCAGTCGCCTGGGCGCCTGGGCATCGCCGCAGAGCCAGCCGTTGGCCGACCGTGATGAGCTGCAAGCCTTGTTGGCGCAGACCATCCGCCGTTTCGTCGAGCAGCCGCTGCGCCGCCCCGAGCACTGGGGCGGTTACTGTCTGAAACCCGAGCGCATGGAGTTCTGGCAGGGCCGTGCCGACCGCCTGCATGACCGTCTCGATTACCGTCGTCAGGGCGGGCAGTGGACCCGCCAGCGCCTGGCGCCCTGAGCCGAAGAGATACCTCCAAGGAGGAATAGGTTCGCCCAGGCTTTAGGTTCAGGCTTGGGCCCATCCACATCTCACGGGAAGCCCAGGCCATGGCCCATCTGGCGCAACGCAGCTTTACCCCCCTGAACATCGCCGTGCTGACCATCAGCGACACGCGCACCTACGCCACCGACAGCTCCGGGCAGACCCTGGTCGACCTGCTGCAAGCGGCCGGGCATGTGCTGGTCGAGCGCGACCTGGTCAAGGACGATATCTACCAGATCCGTGCGACTCTTTCGCGCTGGATCGCCGATCCCGCAGTGCAGGTGGTGTTGACCACCGGGGGTACCGGCTTCACCGTCCGCGACAACACCCCGCAAGCGGTGCTGCCGCTGCTGGACAAGCATGTCGAAGGCTTTGGCGAGTTGTTCCGCCAGGTGTCACTGGCCGAGATCGGCATGTCCAGCCTGCAGTCCCGGGCCTTGGCGGGGATGAGCAACGGCGTGCTGGTGTGCTGTGTGCCCGGCTCGCCCGGGGCCTGTCGCACGGCCTGGACGCAGATCCTCGAAAACCAGTTGGACAGCCGCACCGGCCCGTGCAACTTCGCGCCGCACCTTAAAGTCCAGGCCGAGCAAGCCCTTGAGGCCTGTGAGGCGCGGTCATGAACGCGCCGGTCTGCGACAGCGGCAAGTTGATACCGGTCGATCAGGCTATCCGCCATTTGCTCGAGCAGGCGCCAGCACCGCCAGCGGCGCAGACGGTGGTGCTCGAACACGCCCTGGGCCGCGTGCTGGCGGTTGATATCCATGCCCCGCGCAGCCTGCCGGGCTGGGACAACAGCGCCATGGACGGCTTTGCCTTCAGGGCGGCCGACCTGTCGAGCGCCGGTGGTTGCCTGAGCCTGGCCGGGCGCATCGCCGCCGGCCAGCAGGCCAACACCCCGTTGCAGCCCGGGCAGGCGGTGCGGATCTTCACCGGCGCACCCTTGCCGCCGGGCGCCGACACCGTGGCCCCACAAGAGTTGTGCCGGGTCGAGGGCGAGCAGGTCTGGCTGCCGGGCGCCAGTTTGGGTGAGCACGTGCGCAAGGCTGGCGAGGAGGTGCGCGAAGGCCACCTGCTGCTGCAAGCCGGCAAGCGCCTGCGCGCCCAGGAGCTGGGCCTGCTGGCGGCCTGCGGGGTGGCCTGGGTCGAGGTTCATCGGCCCTTGCGTGTTGGCTTGCTGAGCAGTGGCGATGAGCTGCGTGAGCCAGGCCAACCCCTGGCCCCGGGGCAGATCTACAACAGCAACCGTTACTGCCTGACCGCCCTGTTGCAAGGCTGGGGCGTGGAGGTGCATGACTACGGGGTGATGGTCGATGAACTGGCAGCCAGCAAGCACGCGCTGAACCTGGCTGCGTCCGAATGCGACCTGCTGCTGACTTCGGGCGGGGTTTCGGTGGGGGAGGAGGATCACCTCAAACAAGCTATTCAAGAGCTGGGCAGTGTCGATTTCTGGCGCCTGGCGATTCAGCCGGGCAAGCCCCTGGCCTTTGGCGAGGTGGCGGGCCGGCCGTGGATCGGCCTGCCGGGCAACCCGGCTGCGGCGCTGATCACCGCGCTGGTGGTGGTACGGCCGTTCCTGTTGCGCGCCCAGGGCGTGCGCGATGTGCTGCCGCGCCCGGTGGCGCTGCCTGCCGGTTTCGACTGGCTGCAACGCAACAAGCGCCGCCAGTACCTGCGCGCGCGGCTGCTGCCCGAGGCGGGCGGTCAGTCCAGCGTGCAACTGCACCCTCAGCAAAGCTCGGCCATGCTCAGCGCCGCCTGCTGGGCCGATGGCCTGGCAGTGGTGGACTGCGAGCAGCAGGTGCACAAGCACGACAGTGTGCAGTTCCTGGCATTTGCCGAGCTGATGCAGTGAGCGACCTTGATTGCCGTCAAGGTTCTACTGGGAGCGCTGGCTAGACTGGCAGCGCTTTTTCCAGTGCTCCGGGCGTGCTCGACAGTTTGCCGTGCAGGCCAGTGGAGATAGGTTTCTTTGATGAGGAAAACCCATGCAACTGGTCTGCCCGGCAGGCAACCTGCCTGCACTCAAAGCCGCAGTGCGCCATGGCGCCGATGCGGTGTATGTCGGCTTTCGCGATGACACCAACGCCCGGCATTTTGCCGGCCTGAACATGGACGACAAGCAGTTCGACGCCGCTGTCGCCCATATCCGCCAACACCAGCGCAAGCTTTATGTCGCGGTCAACACCTACCCGCAACCCCAGGGCTGGGAGCGTTGGCAACGGGCGGTGGACCGCGCCGCCGACCATGGCGTCGATGCCATGATTGCCGCCGACCCCGGGGTGCTGGGCTATGCGGCCGAGCGCCACCCGCAACTGAACCTGCACTTGTCGGTCCAGGGCTCGGCCACCAACGCCCGCGCCTTGGCGTTCTACGTCCAACACTACAACATCCGCCGCGCGGTGTTGCCACGGGTGCTGTCCCTGGCCCAGGTGCGCCAGGTGGCGGCCAGCGCCACGGTGCCGATCGAAGTCTTCGCCTTCGGCAGCCTGTGCATCATGGCCGAGGGGCGCTGCCACTTGTCGTCGTACATCACCGGCGAGTCGCCGAACCTGTGTGGCGTATGCTCGCCGGCCAAGGCGGTGCGCTGGAGCGAAGACGCCGAGGGCTTGAGTGCGCGCCTGAGCGAAGTGCTGATCGACCGCTATCAACCCGAGGAGCCCGCCGGCTACCCGACCTTGTGCAAGGGCCGCTTCGTGGTCGACGGCAAGCGCTTTCATGCCCTGGAAGAACCCACCAGCCTCGACACCCTCGACCTGCTGCCGAAGCTTGCCGCCATGGGCGTGGAGGCGGTGAAGATCGAGGGCCGCCAGCGCAGCCCGGCCTATGTCGAGCAGGTCACCCAGGTCTGGCGCGCCGCGCTCGATGCCCATCGCCTGGCGCCGCAACGCTTCACGGTCAAGGACCAGTGGCGCCAGGTGCTGGCCGGTTTGTCCGAAGGCAGCCAGACCACCCTGGGTGCTTACCATCGATCATGGCAATGAGGGACTGGACATGAAACTCAGCCTAGGACCCGTCCTGTACTACTGGGACAAGGAACAACTGGGGCGTTTCTACAGCGAAATGTCGGCCTTGCCCCTGGATGTGATCTATCTGGGTGAAACCGTGTGCTCCAAGCGCCGGGCCATGGGCCTCGACCACTGGCTTGGCCTGGGCCGCGAGCTGCAGGCGGTAAGCCCGGCGCAGATCGTGCTGTCGAGCCTGACCCTGATCGAAGCCGCTTCCGAGCTCTCCAGCCTGCGCCGTCTGTGCGACAACGGCGAGCTGCTGGTGGAGGCCAACGACATGGGCGCGGTGCAGTACCTGGCCGAGCGCAAGCTGCCGTTCGTGGCGGGGCCTGCGCTCAACCTGTACAACGGTCATGCCGTGGCCAAACTGCTCGACTGCGGGATGATCCGCTGGGTGCCGCCGGTGGAATGCTCGGCAACGCTGATCCGCGCCGTGCTCGATCAGGTCGCCGAACTGGGCCGGGCGTTGCCGCAGCTGGAGGTGTTTGCCTATGGGCACCTGCCGCTGGCGTACTCAGCGCGCTGCTTTACCGCCCGGGCAGAAAACCGGCCCAAGGACGACTGCCAGTTCTGCTGCATCAACTACCCCGACGGCCTGGCCCTGAGCAGCCAGGAAGGCCAGGCGCTGTTCACCCTCAACGGTATCCAGACCATGTCCGCCGAGGTCACTAACCTGTTGGCCGATTATGCCGGGCTGCAAGCCTGCGGCGCCGACTTGCTGCGTCTTAGCCCGCGGGCTCAGGGCATGGTTGAGGTGGTCGAAGCGTTTGCCCGAGTGCGTCAGGGGGAGGCGCCACCGCTCTGTGTCGACGGCTGCAACGGCTACTGGCATGGCCAGGCGGGTATGTTGCGAGTCGAGGAGGCGGGCCTGTGCTGAGTCGCAAGCAATGGCTGTTGAAAGGCGCCGACAAGCTCCTGCCGCTGGTGCGCCGGGTGCCGTTCGTGATCCAGCGCGTGGCCTTGCAGCAGGCGCTCAACCGCTGCCTGGCCGAGCCCTTGCGCGACGGCGAGTTCGACCTGTTGCGCGGGCGCTGGTTGTGCCTGCGCATCCCCGACCTGGACCTGGCCTGGTACCTCACGCGCAACCGCGAGGGCCTGCAGATTGCCGAGCGGGCCAAGGCCGATGTGACCATTCGTGGCAACTGGCGCGAGTTCCTGCTGCTGGCCAGCCGTCAGGAAGACCCGGATACCCTGTTCTTTCGCCGCCGCCTGGTGATCGAGGGCGATACCGAACTGGGGCTGACCCTGAAGAACCTGATCGACAGCCTTGATCCGGAGGTGTTGCCGGTGTGGTTGTGGCGCAACCTGGAACGGGCTGGCAAGGGCCTGGCAGCAGGTTGAGGGCAGGGCCGGCTACCCGGGCTATCCCGTGTAGCTGGCCAACTCATCGGCAGCCAGGATATGAATACTGCGCCGCTCCATGGCAATCAGGCCGCTTTCCACCAACCGGTGCAGGGTGCGTGAAAAGGTCTCCGGCTGGATGCCAAGCTTTGAGGCCACCAGGCGCTTGGACACCTGCAACTCGACCCGGCCAGTGTCCGGGTCGCATTCTTGCAGCAGGAAGTTGATCACCCGCCGGCTGGCGCTGGCCGAGGTCAGGGTGTCGATGTCCTTGAGGCGCTGATGCAGGTGGATGCTCATGCTTGCCAAGATGGCCAGGCACACCTGCGGCTGGTCTTCCAGGGCGTTGCGGTAGTGGCCGCCGTCGATGCTGATGAGTACGCAATCCTTGAGCGCAGTGGCTGTCACCGGGTAGCTGCGGGCCTGGCTGAACAGCAGCGCTTCGGCAAAGGTCTGCCCCGGCTGGATGATTTCCACCAGGTGCTCCTGGCCCTCGGCGCTGAGCCGGTAGAGTTTGATCTGGCCACTGACCAGCAAGAAGAAGCGCTTGGCCGGGTCGCCCTGGTGCATGAGCGTGTCGTGGCAGCTCAGGCGCCGGAGCATGGCCAGGCCGCAGACGTCCTCGAAGACTTTCTCCGGCAGTTGGCTGAACAGGTGGTGACGACGTAAAACCAGAACGGTAGAAGGGTGGGTGAGCATGGCGTCCTCCGCTGGCGCCTATGGTAAAACCTGCGGCGCCGGCGGCCCATGCCTCTGCCGGTCTACCTCCAAAGGGGCAGTCTGCAGCTCAGGCGCTGTGGCGCAGGTGCTCCATGGCCCACACCGCCGCCTCCACCCGCGACCGCAGGCCGAGCTTGTGCAGCAGGTTCTTCACATGCACCTTGACCGTGCCCTCGGTGATGCCCAGCTTGTGGCCAATGACCTTGTTGCTGTAACCGCTGGCGATGGTCTTGAGCACCTGGCGTTCGCGGTCGGTGAGTTCCACTTCCGGCTGGCGCGGAGGCGAGCGCAGGGCCTGGGCCATGACCCGGGTCAGGCCCGGGCTGATCACCAGGGCGCCGGCCATGGCGTCGCGGATGTACTGGATCAGCAGCTCAGGCTCCATGTCCTTGAGCAGGTAGCCGTCGGCGTCCAGGCGCAGGGCGTCGCGGATGTCGTCTTCGGCATCGGACACGGTGAACAGCAGCACCTTGCCGGCAAAGCCCTGGTTGCGCAGGTGGCGCAGGGTTTCAATGCCGTTCATCTGCGGCATGTTGTTGTCCAGCAGCACCAGGTCCGGTTGCAGCGAGGGGATCAGCGCCAGGGCTTCTTCGCCATGGTTGGCTTCGCCGACGATGTCGAAGTCGTCTTCGAGTTCGAGCATCTGGCGGATGCCGCGGCGCATCATCGGGTGGTCGTCGACCAACAATATGCGGTAGCGCGGGGAGGGGTTCATACAGGGTTACCTTCGTTCAAGTGCCCGAGAAATTCCGGGCGAAATTCCATCTGTACCCGGGTGCCTTGGGGCTCCCGGCCAACAATGTGCAACTGCCCGCGCAGGCTGCGCGCGCGTTCGTCCATGATGTTCAGGCCATGGTGCTCACGCAGGTCATGGGTGCCGCTGAACCCACGGCCATCGTCCTCGATCGACAGGCACACCTGCTCGCCATGCTGGCGCAACTGCAGCCAGGCGTTCTGCGCATGGGCGTGGCGCAGGCAGTTGGACAGCGCCTCGCGGGTGATTTGCAGGATGTGGATCTGCTCGCTGGCCGACAGCTCGAACGCCAGGCTGTCGACGTGCAGGTGCACCTGGAACTCGCCGCGGCGGGAGAACTCTTCGGCGGTGTCCTTGAGTTCCTGGACCAGGCCGGCGTCGTGGATTTGCAGGCGAAAGGTGGTGAGCAACTCGCGCAACTGGCGGTAGGCGTTGTTCAGGCCTTCGCGCAGTTCGGCGGTGACGTTTTCCAGGGTCGCCACCGGTTCGCCACGGCGCATCAGCGTTTGCATGCGGCTGACCTGCAGCTTCATGTACGACAGCGCCTGGGCCAGGGAATCGTGCAGCTCGCGGGCGATGATCGCGCGCTCTTCGAGCAGCACCAGGCGGTGGTCCTGTTCGCGCTGGCGCTTGAGTGACAGCGAGGTGCCGATCAGGTTGGCCAGGGCCTGGATCAGTTCGGTTTCCCAGGCTTGCGGGTCATGGCTGTCAATAAACTGCGCCTTGAGTTCACCCAGGGTGCTGCCCTGGTTGCTGATGCTGAAGGCGTGGTGGTTGCCGCGCTGGTGGCGCTGGCAACTGGCGCAATCGCTGACCGCGCAGATCTTGCGGCTGTCGGCGCCATGCAGGGCCAGCAGTTGCTGGTCCGGGGCCTGCACCTGGCCGTGCAGGCACAGCGACAGGCGCAGCCCCGGCAGCCGCTGTTGAAAGCGCCGGATCAGCTCATCGAGGCCTTCGGCGTTGGCCAGCCGCGTGGCCAGGCTGCGGCTGCTCTGGTACAGCAGTTCGAGGGCGGCGTTGGCCTGTTGCAGGTTGAGGGTTTTGTGCTGCACCTGGGTTTCCAGGGTGCGGTGCGATTCTTCGATGGTCTGGGCCATGGCGTTGAAGCTGGTGGCCAGCTCGCCCAGCTCATCCTCGGACTGATGATTGACCCGGGTCTGGAACTCGCCCCGGCGAAAACGCTGGGTGGCGTCCACCAGCTCCTTCAAGGGGCTGATCACGTTGTACTGCAGCTCATACAGGCCAAACAGCAGGACGATCATGGTGGTGAACAGCGCCGCGCCCTGGATCACCTGCTGCCAACCCTGTTTATGTTCGCTCTGCTGTTGCAACAGGCTGACGAACTGGTTGAGCTGGTCGACGAAGGGCAGGGTGCTGGCCTGAAAGCCTGCGGCGTTGCCACCTTGCAAGGCCGGCAGCAGGGTCTGCTGCCAGTAGTCCTGCAACTGCTGATAACTGGCCTGCAGTTCGCGGTTTTTGCCGTCTTCGAGCACCGCGTACAGCGCTGGGCTGTTGAGCCGCTGCTGCAGGCTGTCGCGGATACGTTCGAGCTCGGCGGGCTCGGCGCCGGCGGCCAGCTTCCAGGCCAGGTGGTAGGTCTCCATGCGCACGGAGCCCGCGGTGTTGATGGCCGCCGCGTCACCCTGGCTGAACCAGGCGATCAGCCCGGCGCTGAGCGAGCTGGCCAGGGCCAGTACGGCGATCAGAATCACCGCAAGGCCCGCGCGGGCAGGCAACGAGCTGCGCAGCCAGCCGATCATGGGCGTGGGCCGGGGGTGAGGTGGGGAAAACGGCACATGGAGCACTCCAGGGTGTTGCAGCTGATCGTTTCGCAGCCGGTCCCTGGCGCTCTACCTCTAAAGAGTTTGCAACCGCCAGTTTTGCCGCCAAGCCTGGCGGGAAACTGACAACACCCTGATAAACAAAGGGTTTAGAGGTTTTTCGGCGCTACCTCGTTGGAGGTAGGCAGCCCAAGCATAGGCCCAGTAGCGCCAGGGCTTCTTTGATCGGGGTCAAGTTTTATCGGGGTTTGCCTCTCTAGTCTGCGGCCCATGGCTACCTGACTGGAGACCCAAGATGACTCAACCGCGAATACGCCAAGGCCTGGTGCTGGGCATGAGTACGCTGGCCTTCACCGTGTGCTTCATGGTCTGGATGATGTTTGCCGTGCTCGGCGTGCCGATCAAGGACCTGCTGCAGCTCAACGAAACCCAGTTCGGCCTGCTGGCCGCCACCCCGGTACTGACCGGCTCGCTGGTGCGCCTGCCACTGGGCATGCTCACCGACCGTTTCGGTGGGCGCAGCGTGTTCTTCCTGTTGATGCTGGCCTGTGTGTTGCCGCTGTACCTGATCAGCCACGCCACCGCGTACTGGCAGTTCCTGGTCCTGGGCTTGTTCGTCGGCCTTGCCGGTGGCTCGTTCTCGGTGGGCATTGCCTATGTCGCCAAGTGGTTCGACAAAGACAACCAGGGCCTGGCCATGGGCATTTTCGGCGCCGGCAACGCCGGAGCGGCGGTGACCAAGTTCCTTGCCCCGGCGCTGATTGCCGCCGGCAGCTGGCAACTGGTACCGAAAGTGTTCAGCGCAATCTTGTTCATCACCGCGCTGCTGTTCTGGTTCCTCAGCGCCGAAAACAAGGCCCACCGCAGCGCCTCGGGGGCAAGTCTTGGTGAGCAACTCAAGGCCCTGTCCGAGCCTGCGGTGTGGCGCTACTGCCAGTACTACTCGATTGTCTTCGGCGGCTACGTGGCCCTGGCGCTGTGGATGACCAAGTACTACGTCCAGGAATACGGCTTCAGCCTGCAAAGCGCGGCGCTGCTGGCCGCCTGTTTTTCGCTGCCGGGCGGGGTGCTGCGCGCCGTCGGCGGCTGGATGTCGGACCGCTGGGGCGCGCAGAGCGTGACCTGGTGGGTGCTGTGGGTCAGCTGGATCTGCCTGTTCCTGCTGTCGTACCCGCAAACCCAGTTGCAGGTGCAGACCCTCAATGGCCCGCTGGACTTTCACATCGGCCTGAACCCTGCGCTGTTCACCGTGTTGCTGTTCGTCATGGGCATCGCCTTCGCCTTCGGCAAGGCCTCGGTGTTCAAGTACATCGCCAACGACTACCCGCAGAACATGGGCGCGGTGTCCGGCATCGTCGGGCTCGCTGGCGGCCTGGGCGGTTTCATCCTGCCGATCCTGTTCGGCGCGCTGGTCGACCTGACCGGTGTGCGCTCTTCCTGCTTCATGTTGATGTACGGCGTGGTCTGGGTGTCGCTCATCTGGATGTACTTCAGCGAAGTCCGCAAGCGCCCGCTGCTGGGCAAACAGCCCGCAGCCGTCGCCCCTCCGTTTTCCAGTATTGCCCAAGGAGAAGACCATGTCGGTTCTTAAACAGCCTGACCAAGGCCCGGTGATTCACGACTGGCGCCCTGAAGACCCTGCATTCTGGGGCCGCAGCGGCAAGAAAACCGCGACCCGCAACCTGTGGATCTCGATCCCCGCACTGCTGTTGGCCTTTGCTGTGTGGATGGTCTGGAGCACGGTGATCGTGCGCCTGAATGCCATCGGCTTTAACTTCAGCACCGACCAGCTGTTCTGGCTGGCGGCCTTGCCGGGGCTGTCGGGAGCGACCTTCCGGGTGTTTTACTCGTTCATGGTGCCGATCTTCGGCGGCCGCCGCTGGACGGCCCTGAGCACCGCTTCGCTGCTGGCGCCCGCGCTGTGGATGGGCTTTGCCGTGCAGGACCCGAACACCCCCTACAGCGTGTTCGTGATGATTGCCCTGCTGTGCGGCTTTGGTGGCGGCAACTTCGCCTCGAGCATGTCCAACATCAGCTTCTTCTACCCCAAGTCGCAGCAGGGCACCGCCCTGGGCCTGAACGCCGGGCTGGGTAACCTGGGCGTGTCGGTGATGCAGTTCTGCGTACCGCTGGTGATCACCTTCGGCCTGTTCGGCGCCCTCGGTGGCCAACCGCAAGTGCTGGCCGACGGTGGCCGGCTGTGGTTGCAGAACGCCGGTTTCATCTGGGTGCCGTTCATCCTCCTGGTCACTGTGCTGGCCTGGTTCGGCATGAACGATCTGTCCAGCGCCAAGGCCTCGTTCAGCGAGCAGGCGGTGATCTTCAAGCGTAAGCACAACTGGCTGATGTGCTGGTTGTACCTGGCCACCTTCGGCTCGTTCATCGGCTTCTCGGCGGCCTTTCCGCTGCTGATCAAGACTGCCTTCCCGCAGGTCAATGCCCTGACCTTTGCCTTCCTCGGCCCACTAGTCGGTGCCCTGGTACGCCCACTGGGCGGCTGGCTGGCGGACAAGCTTGGCGGCGCGCGGGTAACCCTGTGGAACTTCGTGCTGATGATCGTCATGGTCTTCGGCGTGCTGGCATTCATTCCCGCCCAGGGCGAGAGCGGCAACTTCTACGGCTTTCTCGGCATGTTCATGCTGCTGTTCATCACCACCGGCATCGGCAACGGTTCGACCTTTCGCATGATCCCGGTGATCTTCCGCACCCTGCACGAAAAGGCCGCCAGCGGCAAAGGCGCAGCCGCCCGTGAGCAGGCGCTCAAGGACGCCGGCAAGGAGTCGGCCGCAGTGCTCGGTTTCAGCTCGGCCATGGGCGCGTTCGGCGCGTTCTTCATTCCCAAGACCTTCGGCAGCTCCATGGCCCTGACCGGCGGCCCGCAGATGGCCTTCTACATGTTCGTCGGCTTTTACCTGAGCTGCATTGTCGTGACCTGGTGGTGGTACGCGCGCAAAGGCGCCGCGACCCCCTGCTGACAGTACCCCGAATTCACACCTTGCCCGGGCGGGGCACAGAACCCCGCAGCAGCAAGCCTGAGAGGAAAGCACCATGAGTCATTTACTGGATCAACTGCGGTTCTTCAACCGCAAGCAGGGCGAGTTCGCCGACGGTCATGGCGAAACCCGTAAAGAGTCGCGCGATTGGGAGAACGTCTACCGTTCGCGCTGGCAGTACGACAAGATCGTGCGCTCCACCCACGGGGTCAACTGCACCGGCTCCTGCTCGTGGAAAATCTACGTGAAGAACGGCCTGATCACCTGGGAAACCCAGCAGACCGACTACCCGCGCACCCGCAACGATTTGCCCAACCATGAGCCACGTGGCTGCCCGCGCGGGGCCAGCTACAGCTGGTACATCTACAGCGCCAACCGCCTGAAATACCCGAAGATCCGCAAGCCGCTGCTCAAGCTGTGGCGCGAGGCGCGCCAGAGCATGGCGCCGGTCGAGGCCTGGGCGTCAATCGTCGAGAACAAGGCCAAGGCCGACAGCTACAAGAGCAAGCGCGGCATGGGCGGTTTCATTCGGTCGAGCTGGGATGAAGTCACCGAGATCATCGCCGCCGCCAACGTCTACACCATCAAGCAGTACGGCCCCGACCGGGTAGTGGGCTTCTCGCCGATCCCGGCGATGTCGATGGTCAGCTACGCCGCTGGTGCCCGCTACCTGTCGCTGCTGGGCGGCACCTGCCTGAGCTTCTACGACTGGTACTGCGACCTGCCGCCGGCATCGCCGATGGTCTGGGGCGAGCAGACCGACGTGCCGGAGTCGGCCGACTGGTACAACTCCAACTACATCATCGCCTGGGGTTCCAACGTTCCGCAGACCCGTACCCCTGACGCGCACTTCTTCACCGAGGTGCGCTACAAGGGCACCAAGACCGTGGCCATCACCCCCGACTATTCGGAAGTGGCCAAGCTCACCGACCTCTGGCTCAACCCCAAGCAGGGGACCGACGCGGCCCTGGCCCAGGCCTTCAACCATGTGATCTTCAAAGAATTTCACCTGGACCAGCCCAGCGCCTACTTCACCGAGTACGCCAAGCGATACACCGACCTGCCGGTGCTGGTGCTGCTCAAACCGATGCTCGGCACCGCGCCGGGCAACGGTTACCAGCCAGACCGCTTCCTGCGCGCCTCGGACCTGGCCGACAACCTTGGCCAGGACAACAACCCGGAATGGAAAACCATCGCTGTCGATGCGAGCGGCGAACTGGTCTCGCCCCAGGGCTCGATCGGTTATCGCTGGGGCGAGCAGGGCAAGTGGAACATCCTCGCCCGTGAAGGCGGCGAGGGCCGTGAGATCGACCTGAGCCTGAGCCTGATCGGTGGCGACGTCGCCGAAGTGGCCTTCCCGTATTTTGCCGGTGAAAGCCACGAGCACTTCCAGCACGTTGCCGGTGACGCCGTGCAGTACCGCCGCGTACCGGTGCGCAGCCTGACCCTGGCCGATGGCAGCCAGGTCAAGGTGGCCACGGTGTTCGACCTGTCGGCGGCGAACCTTGCCATCGACCGTGGCCTGGGTGGTGCCAATGTCGCCCGCGACTACGATGATGCCAGCGTGCCCGGCACCCCGGCCTGGCAGGAGCAGATCACCGGCGTCAGCCGCGAGAAAGCCATCCAGATCGCCCGCGAATTTGCCGACAACGCCGACAAGACCCGTGGCCGCTCGATGATCATCGTGGGCGCGGCGATGAACCACTGGTACCACATGGACATGAACTACCGCGGGCTGATCAACATGCTCATGCTCTGCGGTTGCGTCGGCCAGACCGGCGGCGGCTGGGCCCACTACGTCGGCCAGGAAAAACTGCGCCCGCAGTGCGGCTGGCTGCCCCTGGCCTTTGGCCTGGACTGGAGCCGGCCGCCACGGCAGATGAACGGTACCAGCTTCTTCTACGCCCACAGCTCGCAGTGGCGCCACGAGAAGATGAGCATGCACGACGTGCTCTCGCCCCTGGCCGACAAGAGCCAGTTCCCCGAGCACGCGCTGGACTACAACATCCGCGCCGAACGCGCCGGCTGGTTGCCCAGCGCGCCGCAGCTCAACACCAACCCCTTGCACATCTGCCGCGACGCCGCTGCAGCCGGCATGGCGCCCAAGGACTACGTGGTCAAGGGCCTGCACGACGGCAGCCTGCGCTTTGCCTGCGAGCAGCCGGACAACCCGGTGAACTTCCCGCGCAACATGTTCATCTGGCGCTCCAACCTGCTCGGTTCCTCCGGCAAGGGCCACGAGTACATGCTCAAGTACCTGCTCGGCACCCGCAACGGCGTGATGAACGAGGACATCGGCCAGGTCGGCGACTGCAAGCCGCAAGAAGCCGAATGGATCGATGAGGGCGCCATCGGCAAGCTCGACCTGGTGACCACCCTGGATTTCCGCATGTCCTCGACCTGCGTGTACTCCGACATCGTCCTGCCGACCGCGACCTGGTACGAGAAGGACGACATGAACACCTCGGACATGCACCCCTTCATCCACCCGCTGTCGGCCGCCATCGACCCGGCCTGGGAGTCGCGTTCGGACTGGGAAATCTACAAGGGTATCGCCAAGGCCTTCTCGGCCATGGCCCAAGGGCACCTGGGCATCGAACAGGACCTGGTTACCGTGCCGCTGATGCATGACAGCGTTGGCGAGCTGGCCCAGCCGTTCGGCGGCACCGACTGGAAAACCGCAGGCGTTGCGCCGCAACCGGGCAAGAACGCGCCGAACCTGCAGGTGGTCGAACGTGACTACCCGAACATCTACAAGCAGTTCACCTCGCTGGGCCCGTTGCTGGAAAAACTCGGCAACGGCGGCAAGGGCATCAACTGGAACACCGACACTGAAGTGAAGTTCCTCGGTGAGTTGAACTACCGCGAAGTCGAGCCGGGCATCAGCCAGGGCCGGCCGAAGATCGACACCGCCATCGACGCCGCCGAGGTGATCCTCTCGCTGGCACCGGAAACCAACGGCCATGTGGCGGTCAAGGCCTGGGCGGCGCTGTCGCAGTTCACCGGCATCGACCACAGCCACCTGGCGCTGTCCAAGGCCCACGAAGCGATTCGCTTCCGCGACATCCAGGCGCAGCCGCGCAAGATCATCTCCAGCCCGACCTGGTCGGGGCTCGAAGATGACCATGTCAGCTACAACGCAGGCTACACCAACGTCCACGAGAACATCCCGTGGCGCACCATCACCGGCCGCCAGCAGTTCTATCAGGATCACCCGTGGATGCAGGCGTTCGGCGAGCAGTTGATGAGCTACCGGCCACCGGTCAACACCCGCACCATCGCCGGGGTGAAGGACAAGCGCAGCAACGGCGAGACCGAGATTGTCCTGAACTGGATCACCCCGCACCAGAAGTGGGGCATCCACAGCACCTACAGCGACAACCTGCTGATGCTCACTCTCAGCCGTGGCGGGCCGATTGTCTGGCTCTCGGAGATCGACGCGAAGAAGGCCGGCATCGAGGACAACGACTGGATCGAGTGCTTCAACGCCAACGGCGCGCTGACAGCGCGGGCGGTGGTCAGCCAACGGGTCAAGGAGGGCATGGTGATGATGTACCACGCCCAGGAACGGATCGTGAACGTGCCGGGCGCCGAAACCACCAAGACCCGCGGCGGCCACCACAACTCGGTCACCCGCGTGGTGCTCAAGCCGACCCACATGATCGGCGGCTACGCGCAGCAGGCCTACGGCTTCAACTATTACGGCACGGTCGGTTGCAACCGCGACGAATTCGTCGTGGTGCGCAAGATGGCCAAGGTCGACTGGCTCGACGGTTCGCGCGGCGATGAGCTGCCACGTCCACTGCCGACCGACATCGAATAAGGAGTGCTGTCATGAAGATCCGTTCACAAATTGGCATGGTCCTGAACCTGGACAAATGCATCGGTTGCCACACCTGCTCGATCACTTGCAAGAACGTCTGGACCAGCCGCGAAGGCATGGAGTACGCCTGGTTCAACAACGTTGAATCCAAGCCTGGGGTCGGCTACCCGAAAGAGTGGGAAAACCAGGACAAATGGAAGGGCGGCTGGGTGCGCAACGCCAACGGCTCGATCAACCCGCGCATCGGCGGCAAGTTCCGGGTGCTGGCGAACATCTTCGCCAACCCTGACCTGCCGAGCCTGGATGACTACTACGAGCCGTTCGACTTCGACTCCCAGCACCTGCACACCGCGCCCCTGGGCGAGCATCAGCCGACTGCGCGGCCGCGCTCGGTGGTGTCCGGCAAGCGCATGGAAAAGATTGAATGGGGCCCGAACTGGGAAGAAATCCTCGGTACCGAGTTCGCCAAGCGGCGCAAGGACAAGAACTTCGACCAGATCCAGGCCGACATCTACGGTGAGTACGAAAACACCTTCATGATGTACCTGCCACGCCTGTGCGAGCACTGCCTGAACCCGGCGTGCGCGGCGTCCTGCCCCAGCGGGGCGATCTACAAGCGCGAAGAGGACGGCATCGTTCTCATCGACCAGGAAAAATGCCGCGGCTGGCGCATGTGCATCAGCGGCTGCCCGTACAAGAAGATCTACTTCAACTGGAAGAGCGGCAAATCCGAGAAATGCATCTTCTGCTACCCGCGCATCGAAGCCGGCATGCCCACTGTGTGCGCCGAAACCTGCGTGGGCCGCATCCGCTACCTGGGCGTGCTGCTGTATGACGCCGACCGCATCGCCGAGGTGGCCAGCACCGCCAACGAACATGACCTGTATGAAAAGCAGCTGGAGATCTTCCTCGACCCCAACGACCCGGCGGTGATCCGCCAGGCCCTGGAAGACGGCGTGCCGCAGTCGGTGATCGACGCCGCGCAACGCTCGCCGGTGTACAAGATGGCCGTTGACTGGAAGCTGGCACTGCCGCTGCACCCTGAATACCGCACCTTGCCGATGGTCTGGTACGTGCCGCCGCTGTCGCCGATCCAGAACGCCGCAGCCGCCGGTACCGTGGGCATGAGCGGGGTGATCCCGGATGTCGACAGCCTGCGCATTCCGCTGCGCTACCTGGCCAACCTGCTCACCGCCGGTGACGAAAAGCCGGTCAAACGCGCGCTCAAGCGCCTGCTGGCCATGCGCGCCTACAAACGCGCCGAGCAGGTCGAAGGCGTCCAGGACCTCAAGGTGCTTGGCGACGTCGGCTTGAGTGTGAACCAGGTCGAGGAGATGTACCGCTACCTGGCCATCGCCAACTATGAAGACCGCTACGTGGTGCCCAGTGCCCATCGTGAAGAAGCCATGAGCGATGCCTTCGCCGAGCGCTCCGGTTGCGGCTTCAGCTTTGGCAGCGGTTGCAGCGGCAGCTCCGACACCAACATGTTCGGGGCAAAGAAAGCCAACCGCCGCGACATCCTCAAAACCGTACAGCTGTGGGAGGAATGAGCATGCGTATTCTCAAAGTGATTTCGCTGCTGCTCGATTACCCGAATGAAACCCTGGTGGCCGGCCGCGACGAGCTGGAGCAGGCGATCATCCAGGCGCGGGAAATCAGCCCGCGCCAGCGCGGTGCACTGTTCGAGCTGCTGGAGCTGATCTGCAACAACGACCTGATGGATGGCCAGGAGCATTACGGCGCGCTGTTCGGCCGTGGCCGCTCGTTGTCGCTGCTGCTGTTCGAACACGTGCATGGCGAGTCCCGCGACCGTGGCCAGGCCATGGTCGACATGCTTGCCCAGTACGAAGAGGCGGGCTTTGCCATCGGCGTCAAGGAGCTGCCGGACTACATCCCGTTGTACCTGGAATACCTCTCGACCCGCGAAGACCTTGAGGCCCGCGAGGGCCTGGCTGATGTCGCGCACCTGCTGGCGCTGCTCGCCGCACGCCTGGAGGAGCGCGAGAGCGCCTATGCCAGTTGCTTCCGGGCGCTGTTGCAGATTGCCGGCGCCGAACCGCACCAGGCGGTGGCCGACTTGCGCGAGCAAGTGGCGGCCGAGCAACGCGATGACTCCCTCGAAGCCCTGGACAAGATCTGGGAAGAGGAGGCGGTGGACTTTCTCAAGGCCGAGCAGCAGGAGCGTTGCAGTTCACTGCCCAGCGCCCCGGGCAAGGCCCGCGAAGAAAGCGCGGTACCGCTGCACTGGGTCGATTTTCAGCATCAAGGCCAGGCCGGCGCGCCGGCCACGGAGGTGGGCAATGTCTAAGTGGAACCTGTTGTTGTTCGGGATTTATCCCTACGTGGCCCTGGCCATCTGCTTGCTTGGCAGTTGGGCGCGCTTTGACCTGTCGCAGTACAGCTGGAAGGCCGGTTCGAGCCAGATGCTCGACCGGCGCGGCATGCGCGTGGCGAGCAATTTCTTCCACATCGGCGTTTTGTTCGTCCTGGCCGGGCATTTTGTCGGCCTGCTGACCCCGGCGTCGGTCTATCACCATGTGATCAGCACCGAGCACAAGCAACTGCTGGCGATGGTCTCGGGGGGCTTCTTCGGCCTGCTGTGCCTGATCGGCCTGATCATGCTGCTGCACCGGCGTCTGACCGAGCCACGGGTGCGCGCCACCTCCAGCACCTCGGACATCCTCATCCTGCTGGTGCTGCTGGCCCAGTTGGTACTCGGCCTGCTGACCATCGTCGCTTCAACCGGCCACATGGACGGCTCGGTGATGGTCATGCTCGCCGACTGGGCGCAGAACACCGTGCTGTTGCGCCCGGTGCAAGCGGCGGCGGCAATTGCCCCGGTGAGCCTGGTGTACAAGCTGCATGTGCTGCTGGGCCTGAGCCTGTTCGTGCTGTTCCCCTTCACCCGCCTGGTGCACATCGTCAGTGCGCCGGTGTGGTACCTGGGGCGGCGTTATCAAATCGTTCGGCAGAAAGTCTGAGGAGGTTGCCATGGCTAGCGGATGTGGATGTGGCGGCAGTAACGGTGGCGGCGGTGGTTGCGGGTCTTCGACCGTCGTTGATTCAACGGTCATTGAGGCCGGGCCAGGTGCCCTGGCGGTGGAACTCGAACCGCCGGTGCAACTGATTGCCAGCAGTGAACAGGAATGGCCGATCATCAGCGTCAATGCTGTACCGATCAGCCCCGAGGCCCTGGCCCAGGAGCTGCAATACCACCCGGCCGCCGATCGCGAGGAGGCCATGTACATGGCCTCCCGCGCCCTGGTGATTCGCGAGCTGATGCAGCAGCGCATTGCCGAGCTGGGGTTGTCGGTGCAGGTCGGCGCCGGTGAGCACCAGGAGGAAGCGGCCACGCGCTTGCTGCTTGAGCGCGAGGTGCAGGTGCCGATCTGTGACGAGGCCACCTGCCAGCGCTATTACGACAGCAACCGCGGGCGCTTTCACAGTGCGCCGCTGCTGGCGGTGCGGCACATCCTGCTCGAATGCGCGCCGGACGATGCCGAGGCGCGCAGCCTGGCGCTGGTACAGGCCGAGATTCTCCATGAACGCCTGCTGCAGTTCCCCGAGCAGTTTGGCGAACTTGCGCAGAAGTACTCGGCCTGCCCGTCGAAGGCCCAGGGCGGCGAGCTGGGGCAGATCAGCAAGGGCCAGACCGTGCCGGAGCTGGAGCGCCAGTTGTTCACCCTGGCGCCGGGGCTGGCGCTCAAGCCCCTGGAAAGCCGTTACGGCTGGCACCTGGTCAGTGTCGACCAGCGTATCGAAGGCCAGGCCTTGCCATATGAAGCGGTGGCCACGGCGATCCGCACCCAGTTGCAGCAGGGCGTGTGGCAAAAAGCCCTGGTGCAGTACCTGCAAACCCTGATCGGTGCCGCCGACATTCGCGGCATCCGCTTGCAGGGCGCCGATTCACCGCTGGTGCAATAAGGGGAAGGTGATGAGCACTGTGATGCAGGACGGCTTCGGGCGGCAGATCGATTACCTGCGCATGTCGGTGACCGATCGCTGTGATTTTCGTTGTGTGTACTGCATGGCCAAGCACATGACCTTCTTGCCGCGCCAGCAGGTTCTGACCCTGGAGGAGTTGCGGCGCCTGGCCACGTTGTTCGTCGCTCAGGGGGTGCGCAAGATCCGCCTGACTGGTGGCGAGCCGTTGATTCGCCCCGGCATCGTCGAGCTGTGCCGTGACATCGCCGCCTTGCCGGGCCTGCGTGAACTGGTGATGACCAGCAACGGCTCGCAACTGCAGCGTTTGGCCCGGCCGCTGGTAGAGGCCGGGGTCAAGCGCATCAACATCAGCCTCGACAGCCTGGACCCCGAGCGCTTCCGGGCGATTACCCGCAATGGTGAGCTTGATCAGGTGCTGCGCGGCATCGAGGCGGCGCGTGATGCTGGTTTCGAGGGGGTCAAGCTCAACTGCGTGGTGATGAAGGGGCGCAACTTCGATGAGGTGCCGGCGCTGCTGCAGTACGCCATCGAGCAAGGCATCGACATCACCTTTATCGAAGAAATGCCCTTGGGCGAGGTGGGCCGTTCGCGCGGCGAGTCGTTCTGCAGCAGTGACCAGGTACGGGCGCTGATTGCCAGCCGCCACGCCTTGCTCGACAGCGCCGAGCACAGCGGCGGCCCGGCGCGCTACATGCGCCTGGCCCGGCATCCGGCGACCCGCATCGGTTTCATCTCGCCCAACAGCCACAACTTCTGCGCCACTTGCAACCGGGTGCGGATGACCGTGGAGGGGCGCTTGTTGCTGTGCCTGGGGCAGGAGGATTCGCTGGATCTACGCGGTTTGTTAAGGCGCTATCCGCTGGATGACCAGCCGATCATCAATGCCCTGCAACAGGCGTTACGGCGCAAGCCCTTGCGCCATGATTTCAATCCGCAGGGGGAGGTGCAGATCTTGCGCTTCATGAACATGAGCGGGGGGTGAGGGTGGCCGTTCTGGCCTCATCGCTGGCAAGCCAGCTCCCACAGGGACTTGTGGGAGCTGGCTTGCCGGCGATGGCTGCGCAGCAGCCTGGGTTTACTGCACAACCTGGCAACCTTGATATCGATCAATTCTTTCCACCGGCTTTGCCCGTAGCCTACACCGCATATTGTGTTTTAAGTTTTATAAACATCTATATGTAGTGTCTGGAGGGCAAATGCACAGCACGCTGATCAGGGTAGGGCATAACCGGTTGCACAAGCGCGACGGCAGCCTGGTGGCCTTTGATGCGGACAAGATCCGCCAGGCATTGATCGCCGCCGGCAAGGCCACTGGCGAGTATGCCGAGGCCGAAGCGGACGGTTTGCTCGACGCCGTGCTCGCCCATCTGGAAGGCTATTCGAAGCTGCACGTCGAGCAGGTCCAGGACCGGGTCGAGCGGGTGCTGATGGATGCTGGCCATTTCCTCTCGCTGCGCGCCTATATCGTCTACCGCGAGCAGCATGGCCGCCTGCGCCGCGACCGCAAGACGCTGGTCGAGGTCGCAACCTCGATGAACGAATACCTCAACCGCGAGGACTGGCGGGTGCAGGCCAACGCCAACCAGGGCTATTCCCTGGGCGGGCTGGTGCTCAATGTCGCCGGCAAGGTCACCGCCAACTACTGGCTCGACGAGGTCTACAGCGAAGCCATTGGCCGCGCCCACCGCGAGGCCGACCTGCATATTCACGACCTGGACATGCTCGCCGGCTACTGCGCCGGCTGGTCGCTGCGCAGCCTGTTGCACGAAGGCCTCAATGGCGTACCGGGGCGGGTCGAGGCCGGGCCGCCCAAGCACCTGGGCAGCGCCCTGGGGCAGATGGTCAACTTCCTCGGCACCCTGCAGAACGAGTGGGCCGGGGCCCAGGCGTTCAGCTCGTTCGACACCTACCTTGCGCCCTATGTGCGCAAGGACCAGTTGAGCTACGAGCAGGTGCGCCAGGCCATCCAGGAGTTCATCTACAACCTCAACGTGCCGTCGCGCTGGGGCACGCAAACGCCCTTTACCAACCTGACCTTCGACTGGGTTTGCCCGCAAGATTTGCGCGAGCAGATCCCGGTGATCGACGGCGAGGAAATGCCCTTTGCCTATGGCGAGCTGCAGGCCGAGATGGACCTGCTCAACCGTGCCTACATCGAGGTCATGCAGGCCGGCGATGCCAAGGGCCGGGTGTTCACCTTCCCGATCCCGACCTACAACATCACCCACGACTTTGCCTGGGACAGCGACAACGCCGAGCGCCTGTTTGAAATGACCGCCCGCTATGGCCTGCCGTACTTCCAGAATTTCCTCAACTCGGACATGCAACCCAACCAGGTGCGCTCGATGTGCTGCCGCCTGCAGCTGGATGTGCGCGAGCTGCTCAAGCGCGGTGGCGGGCTGTTCGGTTCGGCCGAGCAGACCGGCTCGCTGGGCGTGGTGACCATCAATTGCGCACGCCTGGGCCATGTCTACAAAGGTGATGTCAGCGGCCTGTTGCAGCGTCTGGACGCTCTGATGGAACTGGCCATGGAGAGCCTGGAGGTCAAGCGCAAGGTGATCCAGCACCACATGGACGCCGGCCTGTACCCCTACACCAAGCGTTACCTGGGGACCTTGCGCAATCACTTCTCGACCATTGGCGTCAACGGCCTGCACGAGATGCTGCGCAACTTCAGCGACGACCAGATGGGCCTGCACACCGGCCAGGGCCGGCGCTTCGCCTTGAACCTGCTGGACCACGTGCGCGCCACCCTGGTGCGTTTCCAGGAAGAAACCGGCCACTTGTACAATCTTGAAGCCACTCCGGCCGAAGGCACCACCTACCGTTTTGCCAAGGAAGACCGCAAGCGCTTCCCGGACATCCTCCAGGCCGGTTGCAGCCAGGCGCCGTACTACACCAACTCTTCGCAGCTGCCGGTGGGCTACACCGACGACCCGTTCGAAGCCCTGGAACTGCAGGACGAGCTGCAATGCAAATACACCGGCGGCACCGTGCTGCACCTGTACATGGCCGAGCGGATCTCTTCGGCCCAGGCCTGCAAACAATTGGTACGCCGAGCCCTGGAGCGGTTTCGCCTGCCGTACCTGACGATTACCCCGACTTTTTCGATCTGTCCGGTACACGGCTACCTGGATGGCGAACACGAGTTCTGTCCCAAGTGCGACGAGGCGCTGCTGCTGGCCCAGCAGCAGGGCAGCCTGCACTGACCCCTTATTTTCAACAGCAAGGAGCTTCATCATGACTGCACAGCACACCCTGCCCGTGGCGCAACGCCAACGGTGCGAAGTCTGGACCCGGGTCATGGGTTATCACCGCCCGGTGTCGGCGTTCAACCCTGGCAAACAGTCCGAGCACAACGAGCGACAGCATTTCAACGAGCGCGTGGCAACGGCCGGGCACCCATGACCCCAGCGCTGCGGGTCGGGGGCATGGTGCCCCTGACCACCCTCGATTACCCCGGCAGGCTGGCCTGTGTGCTGTTCTGTCAGGGTTGTGCCTGGCGTTGCCGTTATTGCCACAACCCGCAACTGATCCCGCCCCGGGGCAGCGCTGAGCTGCCCTGGGCGCAGGTGTTGGAGTTTTTGCAGCGGCGCCAGGGCCTGCTCGACGCCGTGGTTTTCAGCGGCGGCGAACCGACCCTGCAGGACAGCCTGGCCGAGGCCATGGCCCAGGTCCGGGCCATGGGCTTTGCCGTTGGCCTGCACAGTGCCGGGATCAAGCCCCAGGCCCTGGCCCGGGTGCTGCCCGGCGCCGACTGGGTGGGCTTTGACGTCAAGGCCCTGGCCGAGGACGGCCAAACGGTTACCGGCGTGCGCGGCAGTGGCCAGGCTAACTGGCGCAGCCTCGACTACCTGCTGGCCAGCGGCGTCGACTATGAATGCCGCACCACGGTGCATTGGCACCTGATCGATCCCCCTCGACTCATCACCCTGGCCCGGCGCTTGAATGCGCTTGGGGTCAAACGCTTCGTCGTGCAGTTGGTGCGCACGGCACGCATGCTCGATGAGCAGTTGCCCAGTGCTTCGGCACAAAGCTTGCTGCCCGAGCTGTGGGGCACCCTCCACGCGCTGTTTCCCGCGTTCGAAGTACGCGACTAGTAAGGCTTTGAAATGAACAGATTGACCACAGCACAACGTATCCTCATCGGCTTTGCCATTGCGCCCCTGGCGCTTCTGGGCCTGGCTTTCTATGCACTGCACGACCTGGCCACGCTCAAGCAGCAGGCGGTGGTGATCGTCCAGCAGGACTGGCCGAAGATCGAGCCGATCATGGTCATCGCCACCGGTGTGCGCGACAACGCGCGCAACACCCGTGACCTGCTGATCGACAAGGACAACCTGCAGGTACAGCAGGCCATCGATACTACCAAGCAGCGCATCACCCAGGCGCTGGCAACGCTTGAGCCGTTGTTCTATTTGCCTGAAGGCAAGGCTGCCTACGCTGCGCTCAAGAGCAGCCGCGAAGCCTATGTCGCGGCGTTCACCCAAGTGCAGCAGCTGATTCGCCAGGGCGACGGGCAAGCGGCCATGGCCCAGCTCAAGCAGCACGTAGTGCCTGCCGAGGCCGAGGTCTACAAGAACCTGGAAACCCTGATGGCCCTGCAAGGGCAGATCTTCGCCGACCGCGAACAGGCCGCCCAGGCCCTGTACAACGATGCGCGGTTGAACATGCTCGGGCTGTTCGTACTGTGCCTGCTGGCGGTGATCGCGGCCGCACTGCTGGTGACCCGCAGCGTCACCCGGCCTCTGGGCGGCGAGCCGGATACTGCCGCGCGGGTGCTCAGCCAGATCGCCCAGGGCGACCTGACCATCGAGGTGCCGACCCACGCCAGTGCCGAGGGCAGCGTGATGCTCAATATGCAGCAGATGCAGCAGAGCCTGAACAGCATGGTCAAGCACATTGCCGCCTCGGTGGAGCGGGTGGCCAGCTCCAGTGAAGAGCTCAGCGCGGTCAGCAGCCAGACCAGCAGCAGCCTGCAGTTGCAGGGCCTGGAGATCGAACAGGCGGCAGCGGCGGTCAACGAAATGACCGCCGCGGTGGATGAGGTGGCACGCAATGCGGTGAGCACCAGCGAAGCCTCGAAGGTGTCCGAGCAGACTGCCCAGCGTGGCCGTGAACAGGTGCGCGAGACTGTAGCCTCGATCAGCGCCTTGGCCGAAGGCGTGACAGACACCTCCGAGCGCATCCAGCAACTGGCCGGCCGGGTGCAGGACATCAGCACCGTGCTGGATGTGATTCGCAGCATCGCCGAGCAGACCAACCTGCTGGCGCTCAACGCTGCCATCGAAGCGGCCCGCGCCGGTGACGCCGGGCGCGGCTTTGCGGTGGTTGCCGACGAGGTGCGGGCGCTGGCCCACCGCACCCAGGCCTCGACCCAGGAGATCGAACAGATGATCGGCAATATTCGTCAGGACACAGGCCAGGCCGTGACCGCCATGCTCAGCAGCAGCGAGCGGGTGCACAGCACCCTGGAAGTGGCTCAGCGTGCCGGCGAGGCGCTGGAGGCGATCACCCGGTCGATCTCGCAGATCAACGAACGTAACCTGATGATTGCCAGTGCCACCGAAGAGCAGGCCCTGGTGGCCCGCGAGGTGGACCGCAACCTGGTGGGCATTCGCAACCTCTCTGAACAGGTGCTGCTGGGTGCGCAACACACCGACACCGCCGGCCAGGACCTGGCGCAGATGGCTGGCAGCCTGAGCCAGACCGTGGCGCGCTTCAAGGTTTAGCTCCAACCCCAGAACTGCAACCACCAGCCATAGCCCACCGCGGCTATGGCCAGCAGCAGGCAAGCGCTGGCGCTGCAACGGCGCCAGCCACCCAGGTTATGCCTGGCCAGCAGCTTGCTCGCTAATAGCAGGCTCCAGCCCATGGCCGCGAGCAGCAATGTGGCCCTGGCCGGCTGCACCCACTCCAGCAGCAAGCCTTCATAGCGCAGCAGCTTGACCGTGGTCGCCGACAGGCCGAGAAACAGGCCGGCAGCACCCAGCGGCGTAAGGCTCAGGCTCAAGGGCCAGAACAGCGCCGGATCGCCTGCCAGGCGTGCGGCCAGGCGCAGCAGTAGCCACAACACGCCCCCCAGCAGCAGGGCACTGCCAGTCAGGTACAGGACGATACTCAAACCGTCGAGCCAGCTGAAGCTGTCGTTGAGCTGCGGGTAGTGGGTCAGCAGCCACCAAGGCGCGTTGTCTTGCAGCGGCCAGAGCAGATCGGCCTCGACCAGCCACTGCGCCAGGTGCTGTTTGAGCGCGATGAACCAGGGGCTGACGGTCCATTGGAAGGCGCCCATGGCCAGGCCAATCACCCCGAACAACAGCAGGCGGCTATCCCAGGGCGAAGGCGCGCGCGTGGCCGATTCAAGGATTTCCTGGTTGCTGGAACGGGCGATCAACTGCACCGCGCCGCGTTGCCCGGCGCAGCGGCCACAGGCATGGCAATCACGGGCGCCGCGCATGCGCCGGATATCCAGTAACGGGGCGCAGTTGGGCGGTGGCAGGCGCGGCCCGGCGTTGGCTTGCCAGCGCTGTTCATCGACCTGAAAGTGCACCGGCGCAAGGCGTGCGAGCAGGGCAAAGACACCGCTGACCGGGCACAGGTAGCGGCACCAGATGCGCTTGCCGCGCACGAACAGCAGGCCGACCAGCACCGCCGCCAGGGTCGAGCCACCAAGAATCAGCAGCGCCGCCTGGGCGTAGTCATACACGCTGATCAACTGGCCATAGAGGGTGGTCAGGCAGAACGCCAGGGTCGGCCAGCCGCCCCAGCGCACCCAGCGCGGTACGCCCATGCCCTTGCCGTACTGGCTGGCCCATTCGCTCAACGCGCCTTCGGGGCAAAGCACGCCGCACCAGAGCCTGCCGAACAGCACAATCGACAGCAACACGAACGGCCACCAGATGCCCCAGAACAGGAACTGGGCCAACAGCGTCAGGTTGTCGAGCATTCGCGCCTGGCTATCAGGCAGTGGCAACAGTGCTGGCAACACCAGCAACAGGGCATAGCACAGCACCACCGTCCATTGCAGCAGCCTGATCACCCCGGCGTGGCGGCGCATGCCGTCGCCCAGGCGCTGTAGCCAGCGGTTGTGCAGGCTCAGGCCGGACATGGCGCGCTGCCTGTTCGGCGCTGCAACAACCAGCTGCCAACACTCAACCAGTAGCCCGCCAGCACCAGCAGGGTAAGGGCGCTGGGGCTGGCCCGGTAGCCGGCGAAGGCGGCGAGAAAACCGCCCAGGCCATGACTGTCGCTCAGCCACGGGCTGCTGTCCCACAGTGCGTCACCGACCAGGCTGTAGGCCATCTCGGGGAGTTCCAGGGCCAGCAACTGGCCGCCGATGCGTTCGCTGGCGCTGACCAGCAAGGCGGCGGCGAGCAGCAGCAGAACCGCCTCGCTGAAAGCGAAAAAGCGTGGCCAGGACAGCCAGCGCCGGCTGCTATGCAGCAGGGCGATGGTCAGGCCCGAGAGCACCAGCCCGGCAATGCCGCCCACGGCAAAAAGGCCCAGTTGCGGCCCCTGCAGGCGGGCGCCGGCACCGTAGAGAAAGACCACGGTTTCGCTGCCTTCACGGCTGACCGCAAGCATGGCCAGGAGCATCAGGCCCAAGCCGCCCTGACGTGCCAGTTGCTGCTGGGCCTGGCGTTGCAGCTGGCCTTTGAGCGTGCGTCCATGCCGGTGCATCCAGCTAACCATCTGCACCATCAACAGGCTTGCCAGTAGTGCCAGAGCTGCCTGGAACCATTCATTGCCGGCGCCGCTCATGGCTTGTCCGGCAAACAGGATCAGCAGCGCCAGCACTCCCGAGAGCAACAAGCCCAGGGCTACGCCGGCCCAGAGAAATCTGAGCAGGCGCCGGGCACCTTGTTGCTGGCCGGCCCAGGCCTGAAGAATACCGATCAACAGCAAGGCCTCGACGCTTTCGCGCCAGACGATGAACAGTGCCTGGTTCATGAAACCTCCTGCACAGGTTATTTCGCGAGGATGCCGCCTTCGGGCAACTGTGGATTGAATTCATCGAAGAACGGATAGTGGCCGGGGCGCAGCGGGTGGATGACGACGAAGCTGGTTACCCCTGGTGACAGCACTTTCTCGACCCGCAGCGGCGTGCTTTCGAACTCCGCCGGGCCTTCGCCCAGGTTTTTCAGGACGATCTTGAAGCGCTGCCCGGCCGGCACTTCCAGCAGGGCGGGGGTAAAGTGGCCGTCGCGCAGGATCAGCTCGAAGCTTGGCAGCGGCGCGGCGCTCAAAGGCAGGGCTGCCCAGGCGAGCAACAGGGCCAGGGCCTTCATGTCAGTAACCGCCTTTCTTGCCGATCCCGGCATAGACGAACTCGTAGTGCAGTTCGCAGCGCTCGAACCAGGGCGCGACTCCGGTTTCCTTGTCGGTATGCCGGCCCAGCGAGCCGTGGCCCGCCGGTGGCAACAGGGTGAAGGTCAGTTGGTACTTGCCCGGGCCCTGAAGTTTGACGTTGTCGCCATAATGCGGCCCGTCGTTGGCGACCATGGCATGAAAGTCACCGCTGATGGGCGTGTCGCTCCCTTGCTTGTGCAAGCTGAAGGCGACGTTGAGGTAGGGCACGAAGCTGCCTTCCTGGAAACCCTGACGGTTGTTCTCGGTGGCGCGGACGTCGGCTTCCAGATGGATGTCGGAGTCGGCGGTGGCGCGCATCATGCCCGCCGGGGCCATTTCGATCGGCTGCAGGTACACCGCGCTGACTTCCAGGCCCGGGCACGACTGCGGTTCGCCGATGGGGTATTCCTTGGCATGGGCCAGGGGGCTGATCAGGAGCAACAGCAGAGGGAGCGAGAGGGCGCTACGCATGATGACTTCCAGGACTGGGCAGGGGAGCCCGAGTCTAGGAAGCTTCTGTGCGAACAATAATGATTATTATCAATTTTAGGGCCGATCAATACCGGCCTTGATGTGAGTCAAGGATCGCGACGCAACGGCGCAGTAGCGTTGAAGCTCGCCCATTGCCTGCCTGAGGCATTTCATGGCCAAGCCCTTTCCCAACAACCCCAAGCACCCCGAGCGTATCTGCTGGGGTTGCGACCGCTATTGCGCAGCCAACGCCCTGGCGTGCGGCAACGGCGCCGACCGCACCATGCACCCGGCGGAGATGTTCGGCGACGACTGGAATGAGCAAGGGGAGTACGGGCTGGCATTGCCGCAGGAGCAGCCCGCACCCACCCCGCGCTAAGCGCACGTCAGAACAAATGCTGGCGTTTGTCCAACTGCTGGTCGACCAGCCATTTGCCATGGGCCAGCGCCGCGTGCTGGGCATTCTCAAGATCCGCCAGATAGGCCATCTTCACCGGTAGTAACAGGCGCCGGCTGGTGTGGCCTTCTGGGTCGGTGATCAGGCATCCGGCGTTGAACGGTGTGGGGATGCCCGGGTGGGTTTCGACGCTGGCGGTGATGGTGTGGTTGCGATGCACGCATTGAAGGGTTTTCATCGTCCTGACCTCGCTGCTGTGGTACCCGATCCAGTATGCCCGTACAACGGCCCGGCTAGATCCGGGCCGACGAACGTGAGTTTCAGCGGAACGCCGGCACCACCTCGTTGATGAACAATTCCAGGGACTTCTTCTTCTCGGCATGGGGCAGGCTGTTGTCGCACCAGAAGCTGAACTCGTCGACCCCCAGTTCCTGGTAATAGCGGATGCGCGCGATGATTTCTGCCGGGGTGCCGATCATGGTGTTCTTGCGAATGTTGTCCAGTTCGAACTCCGCGCGCTCCTTGAACTTCTCTTCGGGGCTCGGCGCCAGGAAGCCGTTATCCGGCACCTGTTTGTTGCCGAACCAGGCGTCGAAGGTGCGGTAAAAGCGCGAGATGGCCTGGGCGCCGATTTTCCAGCCTTCGCGGTCTTCGGCGGCATGCACGTGGGTATGGCGCAGCACCATCAGTTGCGGGCGCGGAACCTCGGGGTTGTTGGCCAGGGCGGCTTCGAACTTGTTCGTAAGCTCCAGGACCTCTTCATCGCCTTTCATCAGCGGGGTGACCATGACGTTGCAGCCATTTTTGACCGCAAAGTTGTGCGAGTCCGGGTCGCGGGCGGCGATCCACATCGGCGGCACGGGTTGCTGGATCGGCTTGGGTACACAGGTGGAGGTGGGAAATTTCCAGATATCGCCGTCGTGGGCGTAGTCGCCTTGCCACAGGGCGCGGATCACCGGGACCATCTCTCGCAGCGCCTGGCCGCCTTCGGAGGCCGGCATGCCGCCGGCCATGCGGTCGAATTCGAACTGGTAGGCGCCACGAGCCAGGCCTACTTCCATGCGCCCGTTGCTGATGACATCGAGCAGGGCGCATTCCCCGGCCACCCGCAGCGGGTGCCAGAACGGTGCAATGATGGTCCCGGCGCCCAGGTGGATAGTCGTAGTGCGCGCTGCCAGGTACGCCAGCAGCGGCATCGGGCTGGGCGAGATGGTGTATTCCATGGCGTGGTGTTCGCCGATCCATACGGTGCTGAAACCGCCGTCTTCGGCCATCAGGGTCAGTTCGGTCAGGTCTTCGAACAGCTGGCGGTGGCTGACCTGTTCATCCCAACGTTCCATGTGTACGAACAACGAAAATTTCATGGCGCATTCCTCGGATCTTGTTATAGGTCGCCTGGCGGATCAGGCGGCTTGTTGGAAGCGTGGTGCGGCTCAGGCAAAGGCCGGCAGTTCGGCCATCTTGCCGCGGCAGTAGACCAGCGGGCTGGGGGCCTGCTCGGGGACGATGAGGTTCTTCACTGCGCCGACCATGATCGCGTGGTCGCCACCTTCGTACTCGCGCCACAGTTCGCATTCGATGATCGCCGTGGCGTTGGCCAGCAAGGGATTGCCCAGCGCGCTCAGGGTCCAGTCGATGCCGTGCGCCTTGTCCTTGCCCTTGCGCGCAAAGGCATAGGCCTCGGCTTGTTGGGCGCCGGAAAGCAGGTGGATGGCGAAGCGCTTGTTGCGAATGAGCACCGGGTAGGAGTCGGAACTGTAGTTGGGGCAGAACAGCACCAGCGGTGGGTCCATGGATAAGGAGTTGAAGGCACTGGCGGTCAGGCCGACGACCTGGCCATCGTCGTCCAGGGTGGTGATGACGGTGACGCCGGAGGGGAAGGAGCCCAGGACGTTCTTGTAGACGGTTGCGTCGATCATGGCGTGGTCCTCGGAAGACAGCGGTGGTCCGCGTTTTTTGTTAGGTGTGTCTGATGGTATACCGTAATACCTAATATGCAAGAGGAATTTTTGCCGTGAGCAGCCCTCGGCGATAGGGCGGCGCGCCGATAAATTCAGGGTTTGAGCGGATGCAGGAGGGGGGGGGACGCAGATCCCTTGTGGGAGCCGGCGTTGCCGGCGATGAGGCCGGTACAGCCTGAAGGTGTTTGCCGCAAGGCTTGTTGCGCTCTTGAGAGCCGGCTCCCACATTTGTTGCAACGTGCCATGGCCTGGGGGAGCGGCGTTGTCAGGTTGATGCTGAATCAGAACTCGGTTGGCTGGATGATCTCGACCCAGTAGTCATCCGGGTCCTTGATGAACGCCAGGTGCTTCATGCGGCCATCGCTCAGGCGCTTCTGAAAGGTGACGCCCAGTTGCTCGAAGCGCTCGCAGGCGGCGCGGATGTCCGGCACCGAGATGCAGATATGGCCGAAACCACGTGGGTCGGTGTTGCCGTTGTGGTAGGCAAAGTCGGCGTCGTTCTCGCTGCCGTGGTTGTGGGTCAGCTCGAGGATCCCGGGGATCGATTTCATCCACTCGGTGCGCTTGGCCGCGTCAGCCGGGATCTGAGCCTTGTCGACCAGGGCGAGGAAGTACAGGCTGAACTCGGCTTCCGGGAAGTCGCGCTTCTCGACCAGGCTGAAGCCCAGCACGCGGGTGTAGAAGTCCAGGGACTTGGTAACGTCCTTGACCCGCAGCATGGTGTGGTTGAAAACGAAGTTGTGGGTCGCGGCATCCGGTTGCGCGGTGACACCCGGCAGGGTGTCGAGAGGGTTCTGGCTCATGGGCTCTCCGCAATTGGGCTGGCAACAGTAAAGCCAGCAAAAAAAGTCAGGGCGTCATGATACGGAACTGAAGCGATTGCGCAAACGATTTGCGCCCCGCCTTTGGGGGGCGGGGCGCAAGAAATTAGAAGCCCGCCGAAGCGGGCGTATGGGGCGCTAGTCCGTTAGCAGCCTTCATCCTGATCCAGCCGATGTGAAAAAAGTGTGAAGGCCGTTTTCACTGACGCAACCAGCTGTCGACTGTCTTGGCACCATACTGCTCTTTCCAGGCTTTGAGGCCACGGTGGTTGCCGCCTTTGGTTTCGATCAGCTCGCCGGTGTGCGGGTTTTCATACACTTTGACCACCCGCGCACGGCGCTGTTTTGGCGCGCTGAGTGGGCCTTTGGGCGAGGCTTTGGGGTCGAGAATGGCGATAACATCGCGCAGGCTCTTGTTGTAGTGCTTCATCAGGTCGACAAGTTTTTTCTCGAACTCGATTTCCCGTTTCAGGCCGGCGTCCTTTTTCAGCGCCTCCAATTGCGCCATTTGTTCCTGAAGGGCCTTTTCGGCAGCGCGGAACTCTGCAAGTCTGGACACTGTCATCACTCCTTTAAGTCTGCAGTGGCCCGGCATGCGTAAAATTGAGTAACAAACTGAATAACGCAGCCGCCACCGGGTTGGGCACAACATCGCACTAAAAAGAGTGTAGTGGTGCTCGCGCGGCGGGTAAACATTAAACTTTTATATTACCAGGTGTGGAACTTTCTTAATTAGCCTTACACCCACGCTAAGGAACTATTCGAGGAGGCCCCAGATGCCTTAGACCATGGTCCAATGGCCCATTCCAGAGCGCTTGCGAGATGATTAACGGTCAACGTCGACTGCCATCGACGCTGGGAGCGTTGTCGGTGCAGGGACCTGCGCCGGTTGTTTTTTGCCTTTCTTTCGGATGTTGCTTCTCATGTTTGCCCCATACCCTCTCGCGCCCGGGCGCAGCCTTGTTGGCCTGCTCGCGATGTTTGCTGCCGTCTCGACAGAGGCTGCCGGTTTTCTCGAAGACAGCAGCGCCAAAATCGAAGCCCGCAATGTTTACTTCAATCGCGACTTTCGTGATGGTCATACCAATTCTGCTCAAGGGGCATCAAAGCGCGAAGAATGGGCACAAGGCTTTATTCTCAATGTTCAGTCAGGCTATACCGAAGGCGCTGTAGGTTTTGGTGTGGATGCAGTGGGCATGCTCGGGATCAAACTCGACTCCAGCCCAGCCGACAGCAACAGTGGTTTGCTGCCTTCCAGTGGGCAAGACCCGCGTCGATCTGAAGACCAGTACGCGAAGATGGGCGTGGCCGGTAAAATGCGCTACTCGCAGACTGTGCTCAAGGTCGGCTCAATGATGCCCGACATGCCGTTGCTCAAATACAACGACGGGCGTTTGCTGCCAACGATGTTCCATGGGGCGATGCTGACGTCGCAAGAAATCAGCAACCTGAAGTTCACCGCCGCGCGCTTGGACAAGTACACCGCGCGGGACTCTACCGACCGCCAGGACATTCGCGTTCATTGCAAGAACAAGCGCTATGCCTGCGGTACCACTGCCGACCATTTCGATATAGCCGGGGTCGATTACAGGTTCAATGATCGCCTGAGTGCGCAGTACCAGGTAGCCAAACTTGAAAACATCTACCGCCAGCACTTTCTTGGCCTGGTGGCCAGCCAGCCGTTGAGTATCGGCAGCCTGTCGGCGGATCTGCGCCTGATCAAGAGTGATGACATCGGCCGTGCCCGCGCCGGCGATATCGATCACCGGGCCTTGAGCGGCATGCTCGGCTACAGCCTGGGTGGTCACAAGCTCAGCGCCGGCTGGCAGCGCATGTATGGCGAGAACGCCATGCCGTACCTCGATGGCAGCAACCCGTACCTGGTCAACTATGCCCAGGTCAACGATTTTGCCGCAGCCCAGGAGCGCTCCTGGCAGCTGCGCTATGACTATGACTTCAAGGCCATGGGCGTGCCCGGCCTGAGCTTCTTGACCCGCTACATCAACGGTGACCATATCAAGGTCCCGGGCAGCCTGGCCGAGGGCAAGGAGTGGGAGCGCGACAGCGAGCTCAAGTACCAGGTCCAGAGTGGCACCTTCAAGGATGTCAGCGTACGCCTGCGTAACTCCACCTATCGCAGCAACTATGAGAAGTACGCCCGTGACATGGATGAAACCCGGGTGATCGTCAGCTACAACTTCTCGATCTTCTAAACCGCCGTACGTTGCCATTGTGCTTCGGCCAGCCGACTATAGGGGCTGGCCGAGCCATGGAAGCGACTTGTAATGAAACAACTGCTGTTGATTGGAATCGGGCCGGGCAATCCGCGCCAGATAACCCTTGAAGCTATCGACGGGCTCAACCGTGCCCAGGTGTTCTTCGTGCTCGACAAGGGCGCAATCAAGGATGAGTTGCTGCAACTGCGCAAGAACATTCTTGAACGTTACATCGACTCGCCTGGCTATCGCCTGGTGCAGGTCGAGGATCCGTTGCGTGATGGCGCTGCCAGTGATTACGTGGGCGCCGTTCAGGACTGGCACCAGCAACGCGCGGCGTTATACGCCGAGCTGATCCAAAATGAACTGGCTGACGGCGAATGTGGTGCTTTCCTGCTGTGGGGCGAGCCAACGCTGTACGACAGTACCCTGCGGATTCTTGAGCTGGTGCAGGCGATGGGCGTCGCGCTGCAGCTTGAGGTGATCCCCGGCATCAGCAGCGTCCAGGCCCTGGCCGCTGCGCACCGCATCCCCTTGAACCGTATCGGCGAGCCGCTGACCGTGCTACCCGGGCGCCGCCTGGGCGAACAACCGCGCATCGACAACCTGGTGGTCATGCTCGATGGCCAGTGCGCCTTTGCCGCGCTGGATGACCCGCAGTTGCATATCTACTGGGGCGCCTACCTGGGCACTGCCGATCAGCTCCTGATTACCGGGCCACTGCAGGCGGTCAAGGCGCAGATCCTCGCCACCCGTGAGCAGGCGCGGGCGCGCAAGGGCTGGATCATGGACACTTATCTGCTGCGTCGGCCGCTGTAGCCAGGCGGTTCTTGGCCTCGATCCACTGGGACATGTACTGGGTGCTTTTGTGCTGGTGGTGACGCAGCATGGCACCGGTGAAGTTGAACAGCCGGTGCTGGTCGAGGTCGGCCAGGGCGTACTCGATGCGTTCGACCAGGGCACTGGCGTGCTGGCGCCGGTCGTAGCGTGCGCCGAGCACGCGCCGTGCGTCCTGTTGCGCCTGATTCCAGCGTGCTTCGTCGCTGTACAGGCTGGCGGCGGCCTCGGCCAGACCCTCGGCGGTCTGGGCGATGGCGCCGGGCCAGGGCAGGGCGCCATGCATGGCTTCGGCGCCGATCGGCGTGGTCACGCTGGGCGTGCCGCATTGCATGGCGTCGGTGAGTTTGCCCTTGATCCCGGCGCCAAAACGCAGCGGTGCCAGGCAGATGCGCGCGCTGCTCATGACCTCAAGGGCATCTTCGGCCCAGTTCATGATGTGAAAGCCCTCGGCGGGTTTGTGCAGTGCCGTAGCCTTGGGCGGGGTGTAAGCACCGTAGATATGCAGCTGCGCCTGCGGCAGGCGCCGGCGGATCATCGGCCACAGGCTGTTCTTCATCCACAGCACCGCGTCCCAGTTGGGGGCGTGGCGGAAGTTGCCGATGCTGAGGAAATGCGCGCGCTCAGCGAACGGCTTGAACGGCTCGCTGGGCGCGTCGAGCATCAGTGGGCACCAGTGCAGCAGGTGTTCGGGCACACCGAAGCCGTTAAGCAGCAGGTCGATCTCGACGTCGGAGATCATCAGGCTCAGGTCACTGCGGTAGATGGCCGCAAGTTCGCGCAGCGTCAGCTCGGCACTGGCCATCTGCCGATAGAGGTCGGGGCCGGAGGTGGCGAACAGGGCGCGAAAATCGTTGGGGTCCAGGCCTTCGATCAAACGCCGGCGCAACAGTTGCTGACGGGCATCGCGCAGGCTTTGCAGATCGGAGGTTTCCAGCACGCGCAGGGCATTGGGGCAGTGTTTTTCCACGCGCCAGCCGAATTGCTCCTCCATCATGAAACGGTCGAACAGCACCACATCCGGGGCCAGCTCGCTGACGAAACGGTCGAAACTGCTGTCGTTGAGGGTAATGGCCTGCTCGGCGATGCCCAGGCTGGCCAGGTCCGCTTTGTGCTCCCCGACGCTGGCCGGGCTGCTGAAGGTGATGCGCCAACCCCGCTGCACGAAGCTTTCAAGGATCTGCATCATGTGCGAGCCAGCGGCCGATGAGCGTGGCTCGGGCCAGACGTAGCCAATGACCAGGACATTGAGGGCGGTGGCGGGCATGGGGATCGGGGACCTTGGCAAAAGCGCGTATTAAAGCAGATTCTATGCAGCCCTGGGCATAGCCCAACCCCTCTCTGAATTAATCTGCTCGAAGAATTCCCTGCACCTTGTCGCGCAGCTGGTCGATGCTGAACGGCTTGGGGATCTGGTACATGCCTGGCGGTAGGTCCAGGCTCTCGTTATAGCCGCTGGCAAACAGCACCGGCAGTTCCGGGCGCAGATCCCGGGCCTTTGCTGCCAGGTCCTTGCCGTTCATGTCCGGCAAGCCGACGTCGGTCATCATCAAGGCCAGGGGTTGTTGCGGGTTTTGCAAAATAGTCAGCGCCTTTTGCGCATCGGCAGCCTCCAGCACCTCGTAGTCCAACTCTTGCAGCACCTCGACTATCAGCATGCGCACGATGTCGTCATCTTCGACGACGAGCAGGGGCGGGGATGTCCGGGGCATGGCGGTATTCCTGTACAAGGGTCTGTTCATTATCTGTAAGCCACAGGCCACCCGAAGTTCCCTCGGTGCTGAAAACGCCCTGCGGTAGATCAGCATAGCGGCTGATGAAAAAGCAGGGAACGTTTGCCCAGGGTGCCTCTCAAATGCTGGCTAAATGCCCTGCCATATTTGCCAAAGGCGTTTAGACTCGGAGTAGCAAAGGCTGGCAGAATGGCCTTTGTTGCGGAAATAGAGCGATTGCTCAAAATTGCGCCACACTCTTTCGTTTGCATCCTTTGCTTGGGCGTCTTGAGATGATTCAACCAGCCTCAATCGATCAGCGTAGCTTCCGTAAACTGCTGGCCCGCAACGTCGGTCTGCCTTTGGCGGTCGGACTGCTCAGTGCCGTGGTGTTCATCACCATCATCAATTACCTGCTGTCGGCCATCCAGTGGGTCGAGCACACCGACCGGGTCATCAACAACGCCAACGAGACGATCAAGCTGTCGATCGACATGGAAACTGGCATGCGCGGTTTCCTGCTCACTGGCGACGAACGTTTCCTTGACCCATACGAAGTGGCCAAGTCGCGGGTGGGCGCCGGTATCCAGGGCCTGGAGCAGATGGTGGCCGACAACCCGCAGCAAGTCGAGCGCCTGGCGCGGGCGCAAAGCCTGCAGGATGAGTGGAACGCCTTCGCCAGTGCGATGATCAGCCTGCGCCGTGACAATGGCAATTATCGCGAGGCCATTGGCTCGGGGCGCGGCAAGCGCATAACCGATGAGATCCGCAAGGAATTCGATGCCTTCATCGCCATGGAGCATCAGTTGCGGGTGGCGCGCAACGAATCGGTCAACACCACCACGGTGGTGTCGATCAGCGCCTACCTGGTGTTTGTCATCCTGTTCAGCGGCTTGCTGGCCTACCTGGGGCGCCGGGACTTGCTGGCTTTGTCCGGCAGTTATGCTGCCAGCCTTGACGACCAGCAGCGTGCCAACCGGCGCCTGGAGCGCCAGGCCTGGCTGCGTACCGGGCAGACCGAGCTGGCCGGCCGGGTGCTCGGGCAACTGACCCTGCCGCTGCTGGGCAATAACATCCTGCGGTTTTTTGCCGGCTACCTGGGCAGCGCGGTAGGCGCGATGTATGTCCGTGACGAGCATGGCAACCTGCGCCGGGTGGCGACTTACGGCTTGTCCGGCGAGCAGGCGGCTCAGGAACAGGTCATCGCCAGCCATGAAGGTATTCTTGGCCAGGCGGTCATGCAGGAGCGCCTGTTCCGCCTGGATGAACTGCCCAACGATTACTTCAAGGTCAGCAGCGGCCTGGGCGAAGGCTTGCCACGCAGCGTGCTGGTGATGCCGACCAGCAACGACGGGCAGGTCAACGGTGTGCTGGAGCTGGGCTTCTTGCGCAGCCTGGATGAACGCGACATCGAGTTCCTTGAGCTTGTGGCTGGCAACATGGGCACCTCGATCGAGAGCGCCCGCTACCGCCAACGTCTGCAGGAAGTCCTGGCCGAAACCCAGCAGCTCAACGAAGAGCTGCAGGTGCAACAGGAAGAACTCAAAACCGCCAACGAAGAGCTCGAAGAACAGTCGCGGGTCCTCAAGGAATCCCAGGCCCACCTGGAAACCCAGCAGGCCGAACTTGAGCAGACCAACGAGCAACTGGCCGAGCGCACCGAAGCGCTGGCCGATCAGCGCGATGCCCTGGACCACAAGAACAGTGAGCTGAACCAGGTCCAGGTCGCGCTGCAGGAACGTGCTGAAGAGTTGCAGCGCTCGAGCAAGTACAAGTCCGAGTTCCTCGCCAACATGTCGCACGAGCTGCGCACGCCACTCAACAGCTCGCTGATCCTGGCCAAGCTGCTGGCCGAGAACGCCGAAGAGAACCTTTCCGACGAGCAGGTCAAGTTTGCCGAGTCGATCTACTCGGCGGGCAATGACCTGCTGAACCTGATCAACGATATTCTCGACATTGCCAAGGTCGAAGCCGGCAAGCTTGAAGTCCGCCCGGAAACCACCCATGTGGCACGTCTGGCCGAAGGCCTGCGCACGCTGTTTGAGCCCTTGGCCGGCGAGAAGCAACTGAGCTTCAACATAGTGGTCGAGCCGCAGGCGCCGCCCACCCTGTACACCGATCGCCAGCGCCTGGAGCAGATCCTCAAGAACCTGCTGTCCAACGCGGTGAAGTTCACCGAGCGCGGCGAGGTCAGCCTGAGCGTAGGCTGGCAGGCCGGCAGTGGCATCATTTTTTCGGTGTGTGACAGCGGCATCGGCATTGCCGCCGACCAGCAGCAGAGTATTTTCGAAGCCTTCCACCAGGCCGATGGCACCACCAACCGCCGCTATGGCGGCACAGGTCTGGGCTTGTCGATCTCGCGTGACCTGGCGCAGTTGCTCGGTGGCCAGATCAGCGTCGACAGCAGCCTGGGCAACGGCAGCGTGTTCAGCCTGATCCTGCCGGAGCGCTATGAGCCGATTATCGACCAGGGCCGGGCGGTGATCATTCATCAGCCTGCGCGAGTCGCCGCCACGCCCATCGTGCCGGAAATTGCCCCAGAAGCGTTGCCACGCCAGGCGCCAAGCTTTGCCGACGACCGCGACCAGGCCCCGTTCAGCAATCGCTGCATCCTGGTGATCGAAGACGAGCCGAACTTTGCCCGGATCCTGTTCGACCTTGCCCATGAGCTGGGCTACAGCTGCCTGGTCGCCCAGGCCGCCGACGAGGGCTTTGAACTGGCCGCAAGCTTCATCCCCGACGCGGTGCTGCTGGACATGCGCCTGCCCGATCATTCCGGGCTGACAGTACTGCAGCGCCTCAAGGAGCAGGCCAGCACCCGGCACATCCCGGTGCATGTGATCTCGGTCGAGGACCGGGTCGAGGCGGCGCTGCACATGGGCGCCATTGGCTATGCGGTGAAGCCTGCGACGCGTGAAGAGCTCAAGCAGGTGTTTGCTCGCCTTGAAGCCAAGCTTACGCAGAAACTCAAGCATATCCTGCTGGTCGAGGACGACGACCTGCAACGCGAAAGCATTGCCCGCTTGATCGGTGACGAGGACATCGAGATCACCGCCGTGGGCATGGCCCAGCAGGCCCTGGAGCTGCTGCGCGAGAACATCTACGACTGCATGATCATCGACCTCAAGCTGCCGGACATGCTTGGCAACGAGCTGCTCAAGCGCATGTCCGACGATGACATCCGCGCGTTCCCACCGGTGATCGTCTATACCGGGCGCAACCTGACCCGTGAGGAAGAAGCCGATCTGCTCAAGTACTCGCGTTCGATCATCATCAAAGGCGCGCGCTCGCCTGAGCGCCTGCTCGATGAAGTGACGCTGTTTCTGCACAAAGTCGAATCCAAGCTGTCCCATGAACGCCAGCGCATGCTCAAGACCGCCCGCAGCCGCGACAAGGTCTTTGAAGGCCGCAAGCTGCTGCTGGTGGATGACGATGTACGCAATATCTTTGCCTTGACCAGCGCCCTGGAGCACAAGGGCGCGATTGTCGAGATCGGGCGCAATGGCCGCGAAGCCATCGAGCGCCTGGAGCAGCACGAAGACATCGACCTGGTGCTGATGGACGTGATGATGCCGGAGATGGACGGCTATGAAGCCACCCGGCTGATCCGCAAGGACCCGCGCTGGCGCAAGCTTCCGATCATCGCCGTCACTGCCAAGGCGATGAAGGACGATCAGGAGCGTTGCCTGCAAGCCGGGGCCAATGATTATCTGGCCAAGCCCATCGACCTGGATCGTCTGTTCTCGCTGATCCGTGTCTGGCTGCCGCAACTGGAGCGAATTTGACTATCGAACGCAACACAGACATTGAAATCCGGCTGTTGATCGAAGCGATCTACCTCAAGTACAGCTATGACTTTCGCGACTACTCCGGCGCCTCGATCAAGCGCCGGATCCAGCACGCTTTGCGCCAGTTCGAGCTCAAGACGGTGTCTGCGCTGCAGGAGCGGGTGTTGCATGACCCGGGCATGTTCATGCAGTTGTTGCAGTTCCTGACCATTCCGGTCAGCGAGATGTTCCGCGACCCCGAGCACTTTCTGGCATTGCGCCGGGAAGTGGTGCCGCTGCTGCGCACCTGGCCGTCGATCAAGATCTGGATCGCCGGCTGCAGCACCGGCGAGGAGGTCTATTCAATGGCCATCCTGTTGCGTGAAGAGGGCTTGCTCGAGCGCACCATCATCTATGCCACCGACATCAACCCCAGCTCCCTGGAAAAGGCCAAACAGGGCATCTACAGCATGCACAACATGCACCTGTACGCCGAGAACTACCGCAAGGCCGGCGGGCGCGGCGAGCTCAGCGACTACTACACCTCGGCCTATGGCAATGCCATGGTTGACGGCAGCCTGCGCGACAACGTGACCTTCGCCGACCATAGCCTGGCCACCGACAGTGTGTTTTCCGAAACCCAGCTGATCTCGTGCCGCAATGTGCTGATCTACTTCAACAAGACCTTGCAGGACCGCGCTTTCGGCCTGTTCCACGAGTCCTTGTGCCATCGCGGCTTCCTGGTCCTGGGCAGCAAGGAGACCCTGGATTTCTCCGCCTACTCCGGCACCTTCCAGGCACTGGCAAAGCCTGAACGGATCTACCGCAAATCATGAACGCGGTCCGCGTGATTGTCCTTGGCGCCTCGGCCGGAGGCGTGCATGCCATGCTGACGGTGCTGCATGCCTTGCCGCCGGTGTTCGATATCCCGCTGCTGTGTGTGCTGCATTTGCCCGACAATCGCCACAGTCATCTGGCCGAGGTGCTCAGGCGCAGGCTCAAGCGCCCGGTGCGCGAAGCTTGCGACAAGGAAGACATTGGCGCGGGCATCATCTATGTGGCCGGGCCGGGCTATCACCTGTCGGTGGAGCGTGATTTCAGCCTGTCGTTGAGCCAGGAAGAACCTGTGCATTTTTCCCGGCCTTCGATCGATATTCTCTTCGAGTCGGCGGCCGACGCCTATGGCCCGGGCCTGCTCGGCGTGCTCCTGACCGGTGGCAACGAAGACGGCGCCCGCGGCCTGGCACGGATCAAACAGCAAGGCGGGCAGACCATCGTCCAGGACCCCGGTGAGGCGCAAGTGGCAACCATGCCGCGCGCGGCGCTGGCCTTGCACCAGCCTGACCACATACTCCCTTTGAATGGCATCGGGCAATTGCTCGCCAGCCTGGAAGCCCCTGAATGCTAAGGCACATACAAGCAAAGTTGCTGATTGTCGACGACCTGCCGGAGAACCTGCTGGCGCTCGAGGCGTTGATCAAGGGCGGAGACCGCGAGGTGTACCAGGCCCAGTCTGCCGACCAGGCCCTGGCGCTGTTGCTCGAACACGAGTTCGCCCTGGCCATTCTCGATGTGCAGATGCCCGGTATGAACGGCTTCGAGCTGGCCGAGTTGATGCGTGGCACCGAGAAAACCAAGAATATCCCCATCGTTTTTGTCAGCGCCGCCGGGCGCGAGATGAACTACGCCTTCAAGGGCTATGAAAGCGGCGCGGTGGACTTTTTGCACAAGCCGCTGGATAACCTGGCGGTGAAAAGCAAGGTGACGGTGTTTGTCGACCTGTTCCGCCAGCGCAAGGCCCTCGGCGAGCAACTGGAGGCTCTGGAGCGTAGCCGCGAAGAGCAAGAGCTGCTACTGGCGCAGTTACAGGTCACGCGCGGCGAGCTTGAGCATGCGGTGCGTATGCGTGACGACTTCATGTCGATCGTTTCCCATGAGGTGCGAACACCGCTGAACGGTCTGATCCTCGAAACCCAGCTGCGCAAGCTGCACCTGGCCAAGGACAACGCCGCAGCCTTTACCCTGGACAAGATGCGCGCCATGGTCGAGCGCGACGAGCGGCAGATCAACAGCCTGATCCGCCTGATCGAGGACATGCTCGACGTGTCACGGATTCGCACCGGCAAGCTGTCGATCCGCCCCAGCGCGTTCGACCTGGGCCAACTGGTTGGCAGCCTGGTGGAGAACTTCCAGGCACAGGCCGCTGCCGTCCAGGTGCCTATCGATTTTGACGCAGGTGGGCCCTTGAACGGGGTGTGGGATGAGTTCCGGATCGAACAGGTGGTTGCCAACCTGCTGACCAATGCCTTGCGCTACGGGGCAAAAAGCCCGGTTCAGGTGCGAACCTTCGAGCACGCCGGCATGGCCTGTGTCGAGGTGTGTGACCACGGCATCGGCATCAGCGAGCACAACCAGCAACGGATCTTCCAGCAGTTCGAGCGGGTCGCCTCCAGCCAGGGCAGCGCCGGGCTGGGCCTGGGCCTGTACATTTGCGAACAGATTGTCCTGGCCCATGGCGGCCACATCGGTGTGCACAGCATCGAAGGCGAGGGTGCGACTTTCACCGTGCGCCTGCCGCTGACCGGGGTGCTGCGAGAAAGTGACCGGGAGCAGGCAACCTCTGCCTGAGGTCGGGGTCGTATGCCCAGACAATCAAGTATTTCAGCGAGCAAGGCAATCGCATGAGCGAAGATGCGCAGGACGTAGTACTGGTCGTCGAAGACGAGCCAGCGATCCGCATGATTCTTGCGGACTATCTCAAGGGCGAGGGCTACCACGTGCTGGTGGCAGAGGACGGCAAGCAAGCGTTCGATATTCTGGCCCGCAAGCCGCACCTGGATCTGATCGTTACCGATTATCGTTTGCCCGGCGGTATTTCCGGGGTGCAGATCGCAGAGCCTGCGCTCAAGCTGCGACCGGACCTGAAGGTGATTTTTATCAGCGGCTACCCCGCAGAGATCCGTGAATCAGGCAGCCCTGTTGCCTTCAAGGCGCCGATCCTGGCCAAACCCTTTGACCTGGACACACTGGGTGAGCAGATCCAGGAGCTGTTGCGCTAGCGGCTTGTTGGCACTTCCTACGCCATCCATCACGGCTGACTGATGTTCTTTTAGGTCCGAAAAATGTCCGATAGCGACCCTGTGAAACGTCACCGGGAATGGACACATGAACACTGGCATCACCCTGCGCATTGGGGTGTTCTTCGATGGCACAGGCAACAATTTGGCCAACAGCACCCGCTCTGGCTATGACCGACAAGGCAATGCACCGGACAACAGCTACGGCAACGACAAGACCAACGTGGCGCGTTTGTACGAGTTGTATCAGCACCGAGGCGAGGATGCCCTCAAGGTCTATGTCGAAGGCATAGGCACCACCAGCGCAGGCGACGATTCGGCGCTGGCCAAAGCTACCGGTCGCTACGCAACAGGGGTGATTGCCCGGGCGCAGCAGGCGCACGACAAGGTCTTGAATGAGCTGAGCCTCTGGTGTGATGAAAACCCTCAGGTAAAAGTCGCTGAGTTGCAGTTTGATCTGTTTGGCTTCAGCCGAGGCGCTGCCGCCGCCAGGCACTTTGCCAATGACCTGCACAAGGGGCAGAACAGCGGCCTGGCCAAACGCTGGCCAGCACGGCTCAGCTTGCTGTGCGACGACTTCGACTGGGATGCCAAAGACCACCTGAACATCCAGTTCATCGGCCTCTTCGACTCGGTGGCAGCCATCGTGGCGCTGCTCAAGGGTAACTTCAGCCCCGCCAATGCTGACTACTCCGGAGTCGAAATGAAACTTGAGGCCGGCATCGCCCGTAAGGTCGTGCAATTGGTGGCACGCGATGAGTTGCGCAAGAACTTCCCGCTCACGCGCACCGGCAACGACATCACCGTGCCCGGCGCGCATTCGGATGTGGGCGGCGGTTACCCTGCGCGGGTGCGCGAACAAGTGGTGCTGGCGCGCCCGCGCAGCAGTGTCGAACCACGCAGCCTGGCCAATGAACGCAGCCAGGCCTATCGGCAAATGCAACAAGACGGCCTGGACAATCACTTGGCCTGGCAGGCGTTGCCGGTCCAGAGGCTGACCTGGTCAGAGGACCTGCCCTTTGTGCCAAAACGTGACCTGTATCCGCAAAAACGGGTGGTTGCCTGGTTACGCTGCGAGCGCGAGGTCTTTGCCGGTTTGTCGTTGATCTACTTGCGCATCATGCATGCGCTTGGGCTGCGCAACGGTGCGCGGCTGCGCGCGCTGGACGATCGGCAAAGCCCTGGGGTGCCTGTGGAACTGCGGGGGATTGCCACGAAGCTGAGTGCTTATGCCCTGGGGGAACAGCCCGTTCCCGGCTTGACGGCAGCAGAAGAGGCGTTGTTGCGCTCGCGCTACATTCATTTGTCCAGCCATTGGAATCGTGCCGGTGGGCTGGTTGGCGACGGCGCCGAGGTGATGTTTTTCCATCGCCCCGGTGACAATGGCCAGCGCCGGGTGTTCCCCAACGAGTAGTGGCTGGCCTGTCACACGGCGTCAGGCTGCAAGGCTCGTTCAATCCCGCCCAGCAGCAGGCTTTCCATCAGTACCAGGCCCTGCGCCTCTTGCAGTTGCGAGGCTTGCAGCCAGCCGGGCAGGCTGTTGAGCAGGTTGGCAGTGACATGGGCGCTGGCTTGCAGCGCCTTGCTGCATAGGGTCGTCCCGGGCGCCAGCAGGCGCAGCAAGGCGCTTTCATACTGTTGCCGGAGCTGGCCGATGCGCGCTTGCTGCTCGCCACTCAGGCAGCACAGGTCACGCTCGGCCAGGCGAAACTGCAGCGGCCGCTCGGCATGCAAGGCCCAGTGGGCTTTGATGACCTCGCCCAGGGTTTGTGGTTGGGCGCGGCGTCGCGGTGTGAGGGTGGCCAGCAGTTCTTCGTACAGCTCTTCGATCAGATCGAACAGCAAGTGCTGTTTGCTCGGGAAGTGATGGTACAAGGAGCCGGCGGTCAGCCCCAGGTGCGCGGCCAGTTCGCGCATGCTGACCTGGCCGAAACCTTTCTCGGCAAATAGTTCAAGGGCCTTGTCACGCCGCTCTTCGAAGTTCGCACAGCGCAAAGCGGCGTCCATGGCACTTTTCCCTAGTAAGTGAAGAAACCGCGACCACTCTTGCGCCCAAGGTAGCCGGCGGCAACCATTTCCTTGAGCAGCGGAGCAGGGCGGTACTTACTGTCGTTGTAGCCTTCGTGGAAGGCTTCGATGATCGCCAGCAAGGTATCCAGCCCGATCAGGTCGGCCAGGGCCAACGGGCCGATCGGCTGGTTACAGCCCAGGCGCATGCCGGTGTCGATGTCTTCGGCACTGGCCAGGCCTTCCTGAAGCACAAAAATGGCTTCGTTGATCATCGGTACCAGGATGCGATTGACCACGAAGCCCGGGCGGTTGCCGGCACTGATCGGGGTCTTGCCGACTTTCTCGGCCAGGGCCAGGGCTTTGGCGTGGGTCGCATCGCTGGTTTGCAGGCCACGGATGATCTCGACCAGGGCCATCATCGGCACCGGGTTGAAGAAGTGCACGCCTATGAAGCGCTCAGGCTGGCTGACCGCCGCACCCAGTTGGGTAATCGACAGCGACGAGGTGTTGGTGGCAATCACGCACTGGTCGCTGACGCTGGCGGCAATCTGCTTGAGGATGCGCAGCTTGAGCTCGAGGTTTTCGGTCGCCGCTTCGATGACCAGTTCGGCGTCTTGCAACTGCGCGTAGTCAGTACTGGTGCGGATCCGCGCCATGGCAGCGGTTGCGTCTTCGGCGGCCAGGGTCTGCTTGCTGACCTGGCGCTCAAGGTTCTTGCGCAGGGTGGCCACACCGCGCTCCAGCGCTGCGTCAGAGACATCGATCAGGGTGACCTGGTAACCGGCCACGGCGCACACCTGGGCGATACCGTTGCCCATGGTACCGGCACCAATCACCGCAATGTTTGCAATAGTCACATTCAAATCCTTGGTTCAGACGCGTTCGAAGACGATGGCAATACCCTGGCCGCCACCGATGCACATGGTTGCCAGGGCGTAACGGCCCTGGATGCGCTGCAGTTCGTGGATGGCCTTGGTGGCGATGATCGCCCCGGTGGCACCGACCGGATGGCCGAGGGAGATGCCCGAGCCGTTGGGGTTGACCTTTTCCGGGTCAAAGCCCAGTTCGCTCGCGACGGCGCAGGCCTGGGCGGCAAAGGCTTCGTTGGACTCGATCACGTCGAGGTCGGCGACCGTCAGGCCGGCCTTATCCAGTACCTTTCGGGTCGCAGGTACCGGGCCCAGCCCCATCAGCTCGGGCTCGACCCCTGCATGGGCGTAGGCCACCAGGCGCGCCAGTGGCTTGAGGTTATGGCGTTTGACGAAATCAGCGGTGGCCAGTACCAGGGCGCCGGCGCCATCGTTCAGGCCGCTGGCATTGCCGGCGGTGACCGTGCCGTCTTTCTTGAACGCGGCTTTCATGCCGGCCAGTTGCTCGGCGGTCACGTCGAAGCGCACGTGCTCATCCACCTCGAAACGCACCGGGCCTTTGCGGCTGGGGATCTCGATCGGCACGATCTGGCTGGCAAAGCGCCCTTCGGCAATTGCCCGGGCCGCACGGCGCTGGCTGGTCAGGGCCAGTTCATCCTGCATCTGCCGGGTGATGCCATTGCGCTCGGCAACGTTTTCGGCGGTGATGCCCATATGAAAGCCGGCAAAGGGGTCGTGAAGAATGCCGAGCATGTAGTCGATACCTTGCAGATTGCCCATGCGCGCACCCCAGCGCGCTTGCAGCAGCAGGTAAGGGCCGCGGCTCATGGATTCGGCGCCCGCAGCGAGCACTGCTTCGGCATCGCCCAGCAGCAGGCTTTGCGCCGCCGAGACGATGGCCTGCAGGCCCGAACCGCACAGACGGTTGACGTTGAAGGCCGGGGTCTCCTTGGGAATGCCGGCATTCATTGCCGCCACCCGCGCAAGGTAGGCGTCGCGTGCCTCGGTAGGGATGACGTTGCCCATCACCACATGGCCGATCTGCTCCGGCGCCACGCCTGCGCGCTCGATGGCGGCGCGGGTAACGCTGCTGGCCAGGTCCGCCAGGGGCAGGTCCTTGAGCGCGCCGCCAAAACTGCCGATGGCCGAGCGAACGGCGCTGACTACATAGATGTCCGGGGTATTCATGGTCGACTCCAGTGTGCGAAAGCGTGGCGGGGCAGGGCTGGCCTCTGCCAGAATGCTGCCCACAGCCACCTTCAGGTTGCTTTGGAGTCTAGGCAAAGCCTGCGCGCCGGCCTATGCCATAACTGTCCAGTGACACTGGTATTTTTTGCCATACCCTTGCGGAAACCGCCATGCGGGAAAACGATACAGTCGCCATCTACTTTGTCCACACCATGCTTCACGCCCTGCGTGCCCAGCCCGAACGGGCAGCGGCGCTGCTGAGCAGTGCCGGCATTGACCCTGCGCTGCTGCAGATTCCCGCAGCGCGGGTGCCGGCGTCGGCCTTTGCGCGGTTGTGGCTGATCCTGATCGAGACCCTTGACGATGAATTCTTCAATCTCGACAGCCATGGCATGCCACTGGGCAGCTTTGCCCTGATCTGCCGTGGCCTGATCCAGGAGCCAAACCTGGAAAAGGCCTTGCGCCAGTGCCTGAACAACTTTGCCCTGTTCCTGCGTGACATCCGCGCTACGCTGACGGTCAAGGGCGCGCGTGCCGTGGTCAGCCTGAACAGTGATATTGCTGATCCGCTGACCCGGGTCTATGCAGAAGAAACCTTCCTGGCCCTGGTGATCAGCCTGCTGTGCTGGCTGGCCGGGCGGCGCATCGTCATCGACCGCACGGCGTTGACCGACCTGCGCCCGGCCCAGGAGGACGACCCCTTGCTATGGGGCGCCAACGTGCAACTGGGCTGTGGCCGCACCGAGATCGAATTTGCCGCCGAGTACCTGCGCCTGCCCGTGGTGCAGGACCTGGCCGCGCTGAAGACCTTTTTGCGCAGCGCGCCGCAATGGCTAGTGATTCGCTACCGTAACCAGAATGGCCAGGTCGCCCAGGTCTATCGCTACCTGCGCGCCCGCCAGTACGGTCAATGGCCGACCTTGCTGGCCATGGCCGAGCGGCAGGGCCTGAGCCCCAGCAGCTTTCGCCGGCAACTGGAGCGCGAGGGTCGCTCCTACCAGCAGATCAAGGACCAGGTGCGCCGGGCCATGGCCTTTGAATGCCTGCGCCAGACACACCTGAGTATTGCCGAAGTGGCTGAGCACGCCGGCTTTCAGGAGCCCAGCGCGTTTCACCGGGCGTTCAAGAAATGGACCGGCGAGAGCCCCGGCAGTTATCGCCAGCGCATGCTCAGTCCTGCAACTGCGCCGCCAGCTGCTTGACCCGCACCAGGTTGCCACCGGCGACCTTGGCCACGCCCTTGCCATAGTCCGGATCGGCTTTGTACAGGTAGGAAAGAATGATGTGCTTGCTGGCATCATCGGTGCCGGCCAGTGCCTGACCGAAGCTGTTGATCAGGTCACGGCGGTTCTTGCTGTCGTAGGAGCGAAACAGCTGACCGGCCTGTTTGAAGTTCTGCTGGCGCTCGATTCCTGCCTGCTGGGTGCTGCCGCTCAACGGCAACTGGCTGTAGCGCGCGGAATCGCTCGAAGGGCGTGGCGTCAGCCGGCTTGGCTCGTAGTTGACCGCACCGACGCTGCGCCCGGCGTTCAGGGCGCCATCCTGGTTGCCGTTGTTGACCTTGACCCTGGGCTGGTTGATCGGTAAGCCGGCGGCATTGGCGCCGACCCGATACATCTGGGTATCGGCATAGGAGAACAGGCGGCCCTGCAACAGACGGTCTTCCGACGGCTCGATGCCCGGGACCAGGTTGGACGGCGCCAGGGCCGCCTGTTCGGTTTCCTGGAAGAAGTTGTTGACGTTGCGATTGAGCACCATCTGTCCGACTTTGCGCTCGGGCACATCGGGCCAGATCTTGGTTGGGTCCAGTGGGTCGAAGTCAAAACCGGCCAATTGCTCGGGCTTGAGGGTCTGAATGTACAGATCCCATTTTGGATGGTCGCCACGATTGATCGAGCTGACGAGGTCGCTGGTCATGTGGCTGAAGTCATGGCCCTGTACCTTGGCCACTTCGGTGGGGTTGAGATTCTTCTGGCCTTGCAGGGTCTTCCAGCGGAACTTCACGTAGGTGGTTTCGCCGTCGTTATTAACGAACTTGTAGGCATGCACGCTGTTGCCGTCCATGTGCCGGTAGCTCAGCGGCGTGCCTTCGTTGGAGTAGAGCAGGGTCAGGGTGCGGGTGGCCTCGGGCATGTGCGAGAGCAGGTCGAAGCGCCTGGCGTCGTTGCCAAGGTTGTTGCGCGGGTCGGGTTTGAAGGCGTGGACCATGTCGGGAAACTTGATCGCATCGCGAATGAAAAAGGTCGGGAAGTTGTTGCCAACCAGGTCCCAGTTGCCATCGGCGGTGTAGAAACGGGTGGCGAAACCGCGTGGGTCACGCAGGGTTTCCGGTGAGTGCAGGCCATGGACCACGGAGGAGAAACGCACGAACACCGGGGTTCGCTCACCTGGAGTAAACACCTTGGCCCGGGTCAGTTCGGAGATGTCGCTGGAGGCTACGAATTCACCGTGGACGCCAGTGCCGCGGGCATGTACGACGCGCTCAGGCACGCGCTCGCGGCCAAAACGCTGCAGTTTCTGGATCAGTTGTACATCTTGCAGCAGGGTGGGGCCAGTGCTGCCGGCCGTCTGCGAGTTCTGGTTGTCGCCCACCGCAGCGCCGTTGTCACGGGTCAGCGGTGCCGCGCTGGCAGTGCTGGCGAGCACCATGGCCGAGGCAAGCAAGCCCAGGGTGTAGCCTGAAAAAGTCCTGATGTTCATGGGGACGGTCCTGTCATTACGAAGGTTTGGCCAGTAAGGCCCTCGAATGGTAGGAGCGAGGCGTGAGGCGACCCAGATGGGATTTCAACGCTTGGTGTAGGTGCATTCCCTGATACTGTGGCGAATCAGAAAATCCGGCGCCGTTACCAGCGCCGGACAGTGCATGAGCCGTTAGCTCAATTGCTTGAGCAAACCCTGCAAGTACGCCTGGCCGGACTGGTCCAGGGCAAATACCGGTTTGCGCGGTTCACCGACCGGCAATCCGCTCATGCTCAGGCCAGCCTTGATGGTGGCCGGCAGGCCGCCCTTGAGGATGAACTCGAGCAGCGGCAACTGGCGGTAGAACACGGCCTTGGCCACCTTCAAGTCATTGTCCTGCACGGCCTGGTACAGCTGCTGGTTGAGCGCCGGGATCAGGTTTGGCGCTGCGGTGCACCAGCCGCTGGCACCGGCCACGAAGGCTTCCAGGGCCAACGGATTGCAGCCGTTGTAGAAGGGCACCTTACCCTCCCCAAGCTGCTGCAACTTGTGCATGCGTTGAATATCGCCAGTGCTCTCCTTGACCATGGTCACGTTGCTGACCTCGCGCACGATGCGCAGGATCAGTTCCACCGACATGTCGGTGCCGCTGGTGGCCGGGTTGTTGTAGAGCATGATCGGCAACTCGATGCTGGCGCCAATGGCGCGGTAGTGCTCGAGAATTTCTGCTTCTGTGAGTTTCCAGTAGGCGGCCGGCAGCACCATCACCGCATCGGCGCCATGGGCCTGGGCAAAGCGCGCGCGGCGGATCGCCCCGGCGGTGGTCAGGTCGGAAACGCTGACGATGGTCGGCACTCGCCCGGCAATGTGCTCCAGGCTGAAACGGGCCACTTGCTGCCACTCCAGATCGCTCAGGTAGGCGCCTTCGCCGGTGCTGCCCAGCGGCGCGATGGCATGCACGCCGCCCTCGATCAGGCGGTCGATGGAGTGCCCCAGGGCCTCGAGGTCAAGCTGTTCGCCGTCGGCGCTGAACGGAGTGATGGTGTAGCCGATGATGCCGTGAAAAGTCTTGGACATGAATTTTGCTCCGCAAGGTAAGTGAGAACGGCTGCAATCAGTTCAGGCAGTCGCCATGGACCCGCAGGCACTGGCGCGCATAGTAGTTGAAGGCGGCGCTGTGGCGCTTTGGCCGGGAGATCCAGTCATGGGCTTCACGGCCCAGCTCAGGTGCAATCGGCTTGATCGTGCCGGCGGCCATGGCCAGCAGTTGCAGCTTGGCCGCGCGCTCGATCAACTGGGCAATCACACAGGCTTCTTCGATGCTGGCGCCGGTCGACAGCTGGCCGTGGTGGGAGAGCAGGATCGCGCGCTTGTCACCCAGGGCGGCGCTGATGATTTCGCCTTCTTCGTTACCTACCGGTACCCCTGGCCAGGCTTCGAGAAACGCGCAGTCGTCGTAGAGCGGGCAGAGGTCCATGTGCGAGACCGCCAGTGGCACTTCCAGCATCGACAGGGCGGCGATGTGGGTGGGGTGGGTATGAATGATGCAATTCACATCCGTCCGGGCCCGGTATACCCAGCTGTGGAAGCGGTTGGCCGGGTTGGGCATGCCCTGGCCTTCGAGCACTTCCAGGTCTTCGTTGACCAGCAACAGGTTGCTGGCGCTGATTTCATCGAAACCCAGGCCCAGTTGTTGGGTGTAGAAGGTGCCCGGTTGTGGGCCACGGGCGCTGATCTGCCCGGCGAGGCCGGAATCGTGGCCGTTATCGAACAGAATCCGACAGGTCAGTGCCAGCTTTTCGCGCACAGTCCACGTATTATCGGCAAGCGAGCCTTGCATCTGCTGAAGGGCCTTCTGGATCAGTTGGTCCTTGGGGAGTGCCATTGTCTTGGCCATGGGGCTATCCTCGGTGGCGTGATGGGGCGTCACGGCTTGCCCACCCCGGTTGCTTGGAAGGTGACGGGGTGGTTAAACGCATGACACAGCAAAGGCTATATGACACATTGTGTCATTGGCAAGAAAAAACATGCCCATGGCATTGGGAAAACTGCGTTACATGTCTATCCGATTGAAACTGTTGAGAAAAAAACTGGGTATCACCCTGGAAGCGCTGGCCGAACTGTCGGGCATGACCAAGAGTTACCTGTCCAAGGTCGAACGTGGCCTGAACACCCCGTCAATCGCTGCGGCGCTGAAGCTGGCGCGGGCCTTGAACGTCAATGTCGAGGAGCTGTTCGCCGAAGACCAGCCCGGCCAGGCCCGCTACAGCCTGGTGCGCAACGACCAGCGCCAGCCTATGGCGGGGCCGGGTTACACGGTACTGGCTACACAGATCGGCAGCCGCAGTCTGTTGCCGTTCATCATCAGCCCGGCCCACGAATTCAGCGATGCTTCGTTCAAGGAGCACCTGGGTGAAGAATTTCTGTTCGTGCATGAAGGGCAGGTGGAAGTCGATTTCATGACTGAGCGGGTGGTGCTGGAACGCGGCGATGCCCTGTATTTCAACGCCCAGACCCCGCACCGCCTGCGCTCGCTGGGCGAGGCTCAAGCCCAGCTGCTGGTGGTCGTGCACGATGCCGAGGGCTGAGGTGCGGGCTGCACGGCAGTTCGTGCTGATCAGTCAAGAAAATCGCGAGGCAAGCTCGCTCCCACAGCGGAGTTTGTGTGTGCTTGCCCTGCGATGTACAGAATTTGAAATAGTTTCATGCTGTGAGAAAAGCCTGCTGCAATTGTAGGATCACATCCCCAATTGATTTCAGGTTGATATGACTTCGTTCTCGGAGCCCCCCAGTACCTGGCCGTCCCGGCCATTCTCCCGTCCTTGTGACGCTTCCCGTCTGTTCTTGCACATGAGTGATCGCCCATGGAATGGCTAGCCGACCCCACGGCCTGGCTGGGCCTTGCCACGCTGATTGTGCTGGAACTGGTACTGGGTATCGATAACCTGGTATTTATCGCCATCCTTGCCGACAAACTGCCACCCCATCAGCGCGACCGTGCGCGGGTGATCGGCCTGTCGCTGGCGTTGATCATGCGCCTGGGCCTGCTGGCCAGTATTTCGTGGATGGTGACCCTCACCGCGCCGTTGATCGATATCTTCGGCAAGAGCTTTTCCGGTCGTGACCTGATCATGCTCTTCGGTGGTGTGTTCCTGTTGTTCAAGGCCACCATGGAGTTGCACGAGCGCCTCGAAGGGCATGTCGCCCAGCACAACGGCAGCCTGCGCCACGCCGCGTTTTGGCCGATCGTGGCGCAGATCGTGGTGCTCGATGCGGTGTTCTCCCTGGACGCGGTGATCACCGCGGTGGGCATGGTCGAAGAGTTGTCGATCATGATGATCGCGGTGGTGTTCTCCATCGGGATCATGATCGTTGCCAGCAAGCCGTTGACGCGTTTCGTCAACAATCACCCGACGGTGATCATGCTGTGTCTGGGCTTCTTGATGATGATTGGCTTCAGCCTTACCGCCGAAGGCCTGGGCTTCCATATTCCCAAGGGCTACCTGTACGCGGCCATTGGCTTCTCGATCCTCATCGAGCTGTTCAACCAGTTGGCCCGTGCCCGCCGCAAGCGCAGCCTGCAGCAGCATCGGCCGCTGCGTGAGCGTACTGCCCATGCGGTATTGCGCTTGCTGGGCGGGCGGCGGATCGAGGCGGACGAGGTCGGCGAGGAGATTGCCGATCTGGTCGAAGGCGGCGAGGAGCAGGTGCTGTTCGACCGTCGTGAACGGGTGATGATCAGCGGCGTGCTAAACCTTGCCGAGCGGCCGATCAAGACCTTGATGACCGTGCGCGCCGAGGTCGACGCCATTGACCTGGCGCAGCCAGCCGAAGCGATTCGTACTGCTTTGATGCATTCGTCCTATTCGCGCCTGCCGCTGATTCGCGACGGTCGTATTGAGGAGCCGTTGGGCTTCGTGCACAAGAAAGAACTGCTCAAGGAACTGCTGGCCGGCAACCAGCCCGACCTCGAGAGCCTGGCGCGTACACCGCTGAACTTGCTGGAGAGCTTCAGCATCCTCAATGCCCTGGAGCAGATGCGCGGCCAGTCGACGCACATTGCCTTTGTGGTCAACGAATTCGGTGACTTCACCGGTGTGCTGACCATGACCGACATCCTTGAGTCGATCGCCGGCGAGCTGCCCGATGCCAGTGAAGTGGAGGGGCCGGGCATCGTCGAGGACGAGCAGGGCTTTATCGTCAGCGGCGCCCTGAACCTCAGCCAGATCCAGGCCCGCACCGGCTTTGCCGCCAAAGCGACCGAGGATTACCAGACCCTGGCGGGCCTGGTCATGAGCTTGCTCGATCGCTTGCCTATGGTGGGCGACAGCCTGGTCTGGAACGACTGGAAGATGACCGTGGTGGCAGTGGAAGAGCGCCGGGTACGCCAGGTACGCCTTACACCGAACGCCGCCGGTGCCGCAGCAGGTGCCTGACGCCTTCGAGGATCAGCACCAGCACTGCCAGCCAGATCGGCAGGTAGGTCAGCCACTGGTCGGGGCCGATGGTCTCGCCCAGTAGCAAGGCCACGGCCACCAGCAGCACCGGCTCGACGTAGCTGAGCAGGCCGAACAGGCTGAAGGCCAGCAGGCGGCTGGCCAGCACGTAGCAGATCAGCGCCAGGGCGCTGATCACCCCAAGCAGTGGAATCAGGCCGTACAGCCCCGGGTGTGCGGCCAGGTCCTGGGCCGACAGTGGCCCCTGGATGACGAAATACAGTGCAGCCGGCAGCAACAGGCACATATCGGCCCACAGGCCGCCCAGATGGTCGGTGCCGCAGCGGCGCCGCAACACGAAGTACAGCGGGTAGCCTGCGGCCACCAGCAGGGTTTCCCAGGCAAAACTGCCATGCTGGTACAGCTCATGGCCGACACCGGTCAGGGCACAGGCCACCGCCACCTTTTGCAAGCGCGACAGGCGCTCGCCATAGACCAGGCGGCCGGTCAGCACCATGGTCAACGGCAGCAGGAAGTAGCCCAGCGACACCTCGAGGCTGCGCCCGTGCAGCGGCGCCCAGAGGAACAGCCAGAGCTGCACGCCCATCAGTGACGAAGTCCCAAGCAGGCCGAGCAACAACAGCGGCTGTTGCCGTATCCGTACCAGCAGCCCGGTAACCAGCGGCCAGTCACGGGTCAGCAACATGAACAGGGTCACGCAGGGCAGGGTCAGGAGCATGCGCCAGCCGAACACCTCCTCGCCATCGAGGGGCGTGAGCAGTGAGGTGTAGTAGTACATCACGGCGAACAGGAACGACGCCGTGACCGATGTAATGATGCCTTTTGACACAAATGCCTCGGTTGCAATAGATGACAGTGCGGTTGCCTAGCCGGCAACCTCCACGCGCTGTGCCCGGGGTTCTACCTGGGCTGCCAGGGCTTCGACAAAACTATCGATCGGCATGGGTCGGCCGAACAGGTAGCCCTGCTGGAAGTCGACGCCGTGGCGTGCCAGGTAGTCACGTTGGGTCGGGTTCTCCACACCTTCGGCGACGATGCCCAGCTCAAGCTTGGCCGACAACTCGATGATGCTGTCGAGAATGTGCAGCGACAGGGCATCGACGCCAATCAGGGCGACGAAGCTCTGGTCGATTTTCAGGTAGTCGACCTTGAACTGACGCAGGTAGCTGAGGCTGGATTGGCCGGTGCCGAAGTCGTCGATGGCAATCATCACCCCCAGCGCATGCAGCTTGGCAAACAATGCCTGGGTAATCTCGGTGGGGACGATCAGTTTGCGCTCGGTCAGCTCCAGGGTCAGCAGCACCCGCCCAGGTGGGAAGGCGGCCAGAAACGTCCGGCAATCGTCGTACAAGGCCATGTCCTGACAATGGTCGGCGGTGATGTTGATGCCGACATGAAAGCCCTCGTCCATCAAGGCGGCATGGGGCGCCAGCAGCTCGGCGGTGCGGCGCATGAGCATGCGGGTCATGGGCACGATCTGGCCACTGTGTTCGGCGTAGGGGATGAACAGGTCGGGGCGCACCAGGCCATCACGCGGGTGCTGCCAGCGTATCAGTACTTCGGCGCCAGCCCAGCGATAGTCGCCTTTGCGCACCACCGGCTGAAAATAGGGCAGGAATTCATTGGCTTCCATGGCCCGTTGCAGTTCGGCGCGTGGCGAACTGGCCCGGCGCAGCAGCCAGCGGCACACGGCGCCGGCAATCACCCCGAGAAATACCAGCAGGCCGAATAGAGCGGGGTATTCGTCACGCATTACCTGGCCGACTTTGTCCGCGCCGTAGCCACTGTGGATGGCAAAAGGGTAGCGCTGCGAGGTTAGCTGCACAGCCGCCACTGCCGCGGCCGGAGCGAGGCCTTCGCGCACGATGCCATCCTTGTCCATCCAGAAGCGGCCGACCTGCAGCGACAACTGGGTGTGCGGACCGATCAGGTGCAGGGCCGTGAGCAGATGGTCGCCGTCGACGGTGCTGATGGCGCCGCGATCGCCATCGCTCACCCGGTACACCAACAGAGGGTGGCCAGGGGTGACCGAGTTGCCGTTCATCAGCCAGAGTTTGCCATCGACGTAGTCACTGGTGTTGACGGGTTCGCTATAGGGGCCGAACAGCGAGCTGCAATACAGCTCGTCGCGGTACACCAGGTTGGTCGAGCGCACGAACGAGCGCCGGGTTACCTGGTCACGCAGGGCGAGCTTTTTCTCGTCGCAGGGTGAGCCAGCCAGTGGCAGCAAGGCCTGAGCCGCAGCGGAGATGTTGTCGAGGATCCGCTCAACCTGCGCCACCACTTGCCCGGCCGTGTCCTGGCTGCGCGCCTGGAGCTCGCGTTCGGCCTGCAGGTGCATGATCAGCAGGCCGCAGAGTATCGGCATGGTGCCCACAGCCCAGGGCAGCAGGGCTCGCAAGGTCCAGCGTCCGGGGCGTTTTACCGTGAGGGGCATGGTGGATGACCTGTGCACGCAAGGAGAGTGACTACGCTTGTCTGCCTAGGATAGCCGTTCGTCTAACACCGGGCGTCAACTTAAGTGCGGACAAAACGGCTTACGCACTGTAGAATCGCGTTACGCATACAATAATAAGGTTCTCCACCTTCGGGGAATCAACCCGCCGAGAATGGGTCCATATGAAGTGTCATGGGTTCAAGCTGATCTATGGTGACTACCTCGCCCGCAGTGTGAGGGGCATCTCTTGCGCGCCACCACGCCTGCTCGACATCGATAGCAATTAACGACCGTTATTTACCCGCTTTGATGATGAGGAAACGAGCATGGCTGATATCTTTGAAAACCCGATGGGCCTGATGGGCTTTGAGTTCATCGAGTTCGCATCGCCGACCCCGGGCGCCCTGGAACCGATCTTCCAGATCATGGGTTTCACCAAGGTGGCGACCCACCGTTCCAAGGACGTGCACCTGTACCGCCAGGGCGGTATCAACCTGATCCTGAACAACGAGCCGAACAGCGTCGCTTCGTACTTTGCCGCCGAGCATGGTCCGTCGGTGTGCGGCATGGCCTTCCGTGTGCGTAACGCCCACGAAGCCTATGCCCGGGCCCTGGAGCTGGGCGCGCAACCGGTTGAAATCGAAACCGGGCCGATGGAGCTGCGCCTGCCGGCGATCAAGGGCATTGGTGGCGCGCCACTGTACCTGATCGACCGCTTCGAAGAGGGCAGCTCGATCTATGACATCGACTTCAAGTTCATTGAAGGCGTCGACCGTCACCCGGCCGGTGCCGGCCTGAAAATCATCGACCACCTGACCCACAACGTGTACCGCGGGCGCATGGCCTACTGGGCCGGCTTCTACGAGAAACTGTTCAACTTCCGCGAGATCCGCTACTTCGACATCAAGGGCGAATACACCGGCCTTACGTCCAAGGCCATGACTGCGCCGGATGGCATGATCCGTATCCCGCTGAACGAAGAGTCGTCCAAGGGCGCCGGGCAGATCGAAGAGTTCCTCATGCAGTTCAACGGTGAAGGCATCCAGCACGTGGCCTTCCTCAGCGACAACCTGCTTGAGAGCTGGGATGCCCTGAAGAAGCTCGGCATGCGCTTCATGACCGCACCGCCAGACACCTACTACGAGATGCTCGAAGGCCGTCTGCCGGGTCATGGCGAGCCGGTTGGCGAGCTGCAAGCCCGTGGCATCCTGCTGGACGGTTCTTCCGAGTCCGGTGACAAGCGCCTGCTGTTGCAGATTTTCTCGGAAACCCTGATGGGGCCGGTGTTCTTCGAGTTCATCCAGCGTAAGGGTGACGATGGCTTCGGTGAGGGCAACTTCAAGGCGTTGTTCGAATCGATCGAACGTGACCAGGTCCGTCGTGGTGTATTGAGCACCGACTGATCTGATCGGTAACTGAAAAAGGCCATTGAGCGATTGCTCAATGGCCTTTTTTTGGCTTCACAGAGTGCCGAGGACGATCGCCATCCATACATAAGTAGCCCGTTGCAGTGCCACGAGCATGGTCAAGTGATGTTTTCCTCAACATCGAGACGTGACCATGGCCGATCCCCACTACCCACTACACGTTCCTTTCCTGCGTCAGCGCTTGCCCAACTGGGTGCGGCATGCGCACCCCGAGCAACTGGCGTCATTGCACCTGGGCCTGCTGCCGGCGCAGGAGCCGGCCTGGCTGCAACGGGCCACTCCGGCACAGCGGCAAAAACTGAACACTCTGGCAAGTGCAGCCGAGCGCAGCCGCCATGAGGCGGCGGTGGCGTTGCGCGGGCTCAAGGATATTCATGGCTTTTGCCGGCCCTTGCTGGAGGACGCCATCAAGCGCAGCCATGGCCTGACGGTTGACAGCCTGAAGCATGAGTTCATCCACCTGCGCGATGATGCCAGCCTGCGGGTTGACGCGCTGTCAGAGGTGCTGATTGCCCGGCAGCCACTACTGCAGGCAGCGCTGCAGAACTTCGAAATGGAACAGATGCACAAGCTGCGCTTCAACCGCTACAGCCAGCTGACGCCGCTGGATGCATTGCAGCCATTCCCTGCGACGGTGGACCCGCAGCGCCGCGCCAGCGACTCGATCCACTACAGCAGCACCCTGGCGCTGACGCCTGCGCAGTTTGCCAGTTTGTGTCGCTCCCTGGATTTGGGGGCGGGTTATCAGGACCACCTCACGGCGGTGTTCGAAGGGCCGTCCAGCGGGCCATTGATTCGTCGCACCTACGCCCGTGCGCACAAAGCCGAGCTGCAACTGCAGCTCAACCTGGCGCAGCTCAGGGGCGATATCGACGCCGACCTGCATGAGCGCCTCGAACGGCTACTGCAGCAGCCGACGGTTGAAGCAGGACCTTCGCTGAGCATCAGTCGCCTGGCACTGGCCGGCTTTGCTTTGGCCGACGTGCTGCTGTTTTGCGAATCGGTCGCAGGGGGCGCCATCGAGCGCTGCGTTGCCTACATCCCTGGGGACCGCCAGACGCAACTCAAGCAGTACCCTTCGCGCCGTGCTTTCGCCCAGGCATTCAAGGCACGCCTGGCGGACCCCAAGGATCAGTCGTTTATCCGCTCGTTCGTCGCCCGTAGCCAACAGGCCAGGTTTAGTCATGCGATCAGCCTGGCAGCGGCGCTGCTGGGCAGTGATGCGCTGGTCGAGCATCCGGTCACGGGCGACGTGTTCGACGCAAGTTTCAAGCTGATGCTCGCCACCACCCGGACCGAAGCCCGGGCCATTGCGGTGCCGACGGCCGAGGTCGACTATCAGGCCTGGCTCACTTCGCTTGAGCAGTACGCGGCGTTCGGCCTGAATGTCCTCAATGCTGCAGCCTTCTTCGTCCCGGCCTTGGGGCCGATCATGCTGACGATCATGGCCAGCCAGTTGATGACGGATGCCTTTGAAGGTGTCCAGGCTTGGGAAGCCGGCGATAAGGACGAGGCGCTGGCACACTTGAAATCCATTGCGCTCAATCTGGTCGTAACGGCTGGGTTGGGCGCTGCAACTATCGGCGTTTCGCGCTTGATCAGTGCGTCGCCGGTGGTGGATCGGCTGGTGGAAGTCGAACGCGCGGATGGTCAGCGGCGTTTATGGCAGCAGGACCTTGAGCCCTATCGCAGTGTCGACGATCTGCCAGCGGGCCTGGTAGCCGATACCTCTGGTGTGTATCGCCACGCTGGGCGCAGTTATGTGAAGGAGAGCGGGCACTACTACGCCCTGGTGGATGAGCAGGCGAGGCTTTGGCGCTTGCAGCACTCCACCCAGGACGAAGCCTACCAGCCGCCCTTGCAACATAATGGTCAGGGCGCCTGGCACTCGCCTCATGAGCAACCGCTGCGTTGGTCGCGCCGTCAGTTGATGCGCAGGCTCGGGCATAGCGTCGAGGCCCTGAGCGACGATGAGCTGCAGCAAGCCTGCGAGCTGACCGGCACCGATGGCGACGCCTTGCGACGCATGCATGTCGACGGCGAGCCAGTGGATCCGTTGTTGGCCGACAGCTGCGAGCGCACGCTCATTCGCAAGCAGATTGGCCAGGTCATTGAGGCAATTCGCAGCGGTACCCGCTCCACGCTGGATATGGACGTGGTTGCCGCGCTGCTGCCAGACATCCCCGGATGGCCCGAGGGGCAGCCCCTGGAGCTGTTTCAGGGGCCCGAGCCCTGGGGCTCCTCGGTAATCTACGGCGAACGCCCGGGGTTTGCCGCCACGTCAATAAAACTGACCCGCGCCGAATTGCGCAGCGGGGAATGGGCCAGGATTGTCATTGAACAACTGGACCGTCGGGCACTGACTCGTCTGTTTTCCGAACAGTTAGCGCCAAGCGGCCGGATCGAGGCACTGCGCAATCAGGTCGCCGAGCATGTTTCACGGCGTCGAGCGGCGGTATTCACCAGCCGGTACCGGGACGCAGGGGCACCATCACCCTTGCTCGACGAATTGCGTCGTCGATTCAAAACCATCGATGCCCCGCTGGCGCGCCGGCTGATCGAGCAGCTTCCGGAGGCCGCCATGGATCAGTGGAGCGAGCGCCAGCGTTTCCCTCAACGGCTCGAACGCCAGGCGCGGCGAGTAGAGGCCGAACGCCCATTGGTACGGCGCCTGGAAGGCATCGTCTGGCCAGAGCTTGCCGATCTGCAGAGCGAGAGCCTGGTCTTTGATGTGCTGCCGGAGCTTGCCGGCTGGTCGTCCGAGGTCTGCCTGCAGTTGCGTGTCGGCTCGTTGCGCGGAGTGGAGGTGATGCGTGTCGGCAATGGCCAAGGCACGGTGCAACGGGTGATCGTCCGTGAGGGCGAGGGCTATCGTGCTTACGCCAACGACCAGTCCCTGCATTCGTTGTTCGCCGAGCGGACACGCAACGATATTTTTCGCGCCATCCTGCATGCGCTGCCCGATGTCCAGCGCCGTGCCCTGGGCTTGAGCACAGGCGATGCCGAAGCGTTCAAGGTCAGGCTGTTGCACCGCATTTCAGGGCTGCGCCGGCGCTGGGTCCCTTCAACCGACAAACCACCGCGTGGTCGCTTGCGCGGTGGTGGTGATGGTACCTTCGAGCCAGGCTATGCCACCCAGAACAGTGAAGACGTGCTGATTCAAAGGCTGCGCGAGATGTTTCCAGAACTCAACGACGAGCAAGTGCTGGAAACGCTAGAGGAGTGGGGGGAGCTGGGGCGTCAACCAGCCGACATGCTGGCAGCGTTTCAGCAGGCGCTGGAGGTCCGTCAGCAGGCACTGCAGCAGTGGGCGGGGGGCATTGAAGGGCGTCAGCAGCTCTCGAGTGAAGTCCTCGCGCAATGGCGCCGCACGCGCTTGAGCAGGTTTGTGCCGGACAACCAGGATAGGGAACTGAACCTGTTGGGGCTGGGCCTGACTGGTGCTGACCTGAGCAGTTTTCCCGATCTGCAATGGGATCTGGGCCGGGTTACTGTGCTGAGCTTGGGCAATAACAGGCTCGAGAGTCTGCCAGCCAGTTTCACCAAGCACTTTCCGGGGGTGAAATACCTGTACCTGGACTGGAATCTGTTGGAAGCAATACCCACTGTGCCGAATGAGCAGCAGTTACGGGTGCTGGACATGTCCGGAAACGAGCTGCAGCAAAGCCCGGACATCTCGCGACTGTTCAATCTTCGCAGGTTGATGCTGGATAATTGCGGGTTGACCGCCATTCCCGAAAACCTGGCCAACCTGCAGCGAGCCACCCTGATCGACTTGCGCTGGAACAGCATTGCACATGTCGATGAAAATGCATTCGAGCTACCCGACCGAATCAAACGGGCGCTGGACCTGCGGGAGAACCCACTGGATGAAGACAGCAAATCGCGGATCGACAACCATTATGGTGAACATCAGATCGACCTGTTGATCAGCGATCATTATTATCAGTTCCTGTTGAGCGACGCGAACCAAGCGCAGCGTGAGCTGTGGCAGCGCTTGCGACATATCCCCGAGTGCCTGCAAACCCTGCGCAATGTGCTGGAGCTTGAACTTACCAGCGTCTACGCCCACGCGCAGGCAACGACGCTCAGGCGTGCCTGGGATATTCTCGAGATGCTTGAGCGCGACCCGTCGTTGCGGGCACCGGCTGCAGAGCAAAGCTACCTGCTGTCCATCGAAGGGCAGGCGCAGTTGAGCAGGGCCAACCAGGTCGCGCTGGGGCTGCCCCGAGCCTGCGAGCTGTTGCGCCTGGCCGTGCGGCGCAGCCGCCTGGAACATATCGGCGTGCGCTTCGATGCGACATTCCCCGATCAGCTCATGGCGGTCGAGGGTGGCGAGGGCGATGAGTACGAGGCACTCTGGGAGCATCTACTGCATGCCGTGACCCGAGATGGGACCCTTGACATTCCCCAGGCACCGCGCGATGGCGAGTTTCTCGAACCGCTGACTGGCCAACAGCTTCCAGCGGGCTTCGTCGAAGCGCTCAAGGCTGAGCTGGTTGGTCTTTCAGCCACAACGACACAAGGCCTGGAGAGTGTGCTGGGGTCGGTGGTGGACGAGAGCCTCGAAGGACGTCACTTTCGTCATGACTTCTGGGTCGAATATGCCCTCGGCCGCGCCGACAGCCCCCGTCAAGTATGGAACGAAGGGCGCCGCCAGTTGCAGGAACAGGCGCAGAGCGGGCAGATCAACGGCGAGGTCTGGTACCTGCGCTTGCGTGAATTGCAGGTTCAGTACCAAGCCAGTCTGCAACGCTGGCTGCGGCAGATGACCTATGTGGTCGCCAGCGGGCAACAATTCGAGTGGTAACAGCAATGCCCCGCGTCTGACCAGGCGCGGGGCCTATCTCATGACAGGAAGCCGCCATCCACATTCAACGCCACACCGGTGGTGTAGGTGGAGGCGTCACTGGCCAGGTACAGCACCGCACCGGCCATCTCTTTTGGATCGGCCACGCGCTTGAGCGGGATCTGCTGCAAGGCGGTGTTGAGGATCGCCTCGTTCTTGACCAGCGCCGAAGCGAACTTGGTGTCTGTCAGCCCCGGCAGCAGGGCATTGCAGCGGATACCAAACTGCGCGCACTCCTTGGCAAACACCTTGGTCATGTTGATCACCGCCGCCTTGGTCACCGAATAGATGCCCTGGAACAGGCCAGGCGACACGCCGTTGATCGACGCCACATTGATGATGCTGCCGCCACCGTTGTCACGCATCAGCTTGCCGGCTTCTACCGACATGAAGAAGTAACCGCGAATATTGACGTCGACGGTCTTCTGGAAGGCGCCAAGGTCGGTATCCAGCACATTGCAGAACTGCGGGTTGGTGGCAGCGTTGTTGACCAGGATGTCCAGGCGCCCGAACTGTTCGCGAATGCCGGCGAAGACCTGGCTGATCTGCTCCATTTCGCCGATATGGCAGGCCACCGCAGTGGCCTTGCCGCCTTGGGCGATGATCGCCTCGGCAACCTGCTGGCAGCCGTCGAGCTTGCGGCTGGAGACGATCACATGGGCGCCTTGCTGGGCCAGCAGGTGGGCGATGGCCTCGCCAATGCCGCGGCTGGCGCCAGAGACGAAGGCGACTTTGCCGTCGAGGTCGAACAGTTGGGTCTTGGACATGGTCTTTTCCTTGTTGTAACCGTCAGAGGCTGGACTTGGCGATGATTTGCAGGCTCATGTGCTCCAGCAGTGTGTTCATATGGATGAACTGGGCGAAGCGCTTGTCCTGGGTCTGGCCGTGGAAGAACCGGTAGTAGATCTGCTGGACGATGCCGGCCAGGCGGAACAGGCCGTAGGTGTAATAGAAGTCGTAGTTGTCGATCTGGATCCCGGCGCGTTCGGCGTAGTAGTCGACGAACTGCTGGCGGCTGAGCATGCCCGGGGCGTTGCTTGGCTGGCGGCGCATCAGTTGCACCGGTGCAGGGTCTGTAGCCTCGATCCAGTAGGCCAGGGTATTGCCCAGGTCCATCAGCGGATCGCCAAGGGTGGTCATTTCCCAATCCAGGACGCCGATGATACGCATGGGGTTGTCGGCATCGAGGATGACGTTGTCGAAGCGGTAGTCGTTGTGCACGATCGCAGGCTTGGGGTGATCGGCCGGCATCTTCTCGCGCAGCCAGGCGATGACCTTTTCCCAGCGTGGCGCGTCGGGAGTCAGGGCTTTTTCGTAACGGCTGGCCCAGCCTTCGATCTGGCGCTGCACGTAACCTTCAGGCTTGCCCAGGTCGCCCAGGCCGCAGGCGTTGTAGTCGACCTGGTGCAGCTCGACCAGGCGCTCGATGAAACTCTTGCACAGCGCCTCGCTGCGCGCGGCATCCAGGCCCAGTTCCGGCGGCAGGTCCGAGCGCAGGATGATGCCCTTGACCCGGTCCATCACGTAGAACTCGCCACCGATCAACGACTCATCGGTGCAATGCACGTAGGCCTTGGGGCAATAGGGGAAACCGCTATTGAGCTGGTTGAGGATGCGAAACTCACGGCCCATGTCGTGGGCCGACTTGGCCTTGTGGCCGAATGGCGGGCGGCGCAGGACAAAATCACGTTCCGGGTATTGCACCAGGTAGGTCAGGTTCGAGGCGCCACCGGGGAACTGGCTGATGTTCGGCGTGCCAGAAAGGCCGGGGATATGCGCTTTCAGGTAAGGGGCGATCACCGCGGCGTCAAGTTCTTCGCCGGGGCGGACCTGGGTGGACTGGTCGGTGAGCGTCATGCGTTTACCTTATGATAAAAGCCATAGATTATTGGCTAATCTAATTCTCGCGACCGACGCGAACAAGCCTTGCTGCAGCCTTATAGGCCAGCGTGTTGCAGGTCGATCAACGTCCCTGATGCCTGTATTTTCACCCAGGCAAAAAAAAACCGAAGCCGGCGAAGGCTTCGGTTTGGTTCGGCATCAGCGCGAGGCTCAGGCCGGGAACAGCTCGCTCAGCTTCATCGACAGCATCATGTCGCCTTCAACGCGCAGCTTGCCACCCATGAACGCCTGCATGCCGTCGGTTTCACCGCTGACGATGCCTTTGAGGGTTTCGCTGTCCAGCACCAGGGTGCAGTTGGCGTCAGCATTTTCGCCTTCCTGGATGTCGCAGGTGCCATCCTTGACGATCAGCGCGTAGTGCTTGTCTTCGTCAGTGATGTTGAAACCGAAAACCAGGTCCAGGCCGGCGGCAGCGGCTGGGTTGAACTTGGCTTGCATCGCTTTTACGGCATCAGCTACAGAAGTCATTGAGTGTTCCTTATTAAGTGATTGGCGTGACCTTGAGGGTCACAACGGGCCGGGGTTCATCGGTAGGTGATGAACTCCGGCACCTTCAACAGCTGCACATGGGCCTGGCTGTTGAAGGAAGCCAGGGCCACCTCGCGGCCACGAAACTTCAGTTGGCTGAGCGAGGTGTTGATGATCTGCCAGTTCAGCTCGAAAGCCTGGCGGGCAGTGATACGGGTAACCAGGTGGAGCAGGGCGGCGATGGTACCGCCGGAGGTAAAGATCGCAATATTGTCGCCGTTGCCGGCCTGTTGCAGCACCCGCTGCAAGGCGCCGTCGACGCGCTGGACAAATGCCTGCCAGCTTTCGCTGCCTTCGCAGGCATGCTCGCCGCCATGCCAGCGCTCGATCAGCAGGGCGAACAGGCGTTGGAACTCGCTGCGGTTGCAGGCGCCGTTGCGCAGTACCTGCAAGGCGTTGGGCTCATCCGGCAATAGGCCGGGGAGCAGGCTGCGGATGACGCCATCGGCGTCAAACTCATTGAAAGCGTTATCGGTTTCCAGTGCAGGCACTTCGCAGCCGGCGTTGTGCATGGCTGCCAGGGCCAGGCGCGCGGTGTCCTGCTGACGGCGCAGGTCGCCGGCCAGGCAGCGGTCCAGTTGCAGGCCCAGTTGCGCCAGGTGCTCGCCCAAGGCCTGGCTCTGGCGGATGCCGACGGGGGAGAGGACGTCGTAGTCGTCTGCACCAAATGAAGCCTGGCCATGTCGAATCAGGTAGATACTGCCCACGTCGTCCGCCTGCACTAAGGATGAGCCGAGGTTAGGTTGCCGTCGACAGGCTGTCAACGAAAAAACATACAAGCGTTTGAAAAGGGCGTTTGAACTGCATTGCTGGAGATTTCCTACGCTGGCAGGGGCAAGGCCGCCTCGGTATGCTTGACTATCGGTTCGCGCCGTATCGGCGCCGGCATGTTAAGGAGTTACTGTGGAGTTTCTTGCAGAGTACGCAAGCTTTCTCGCCAAGACCGCGACCCTGGTGATCGCGATTCTGATTGTCCTCTCGGCGATCGCCGGTTTGCGCGGCAAGGGCCGGCGCAAGGGCAGCGGGCAGTTGCAGGTCAACAAGCTCAACGAGTTCTACAAGGATTTGCGCGAGCGCCTTGAAGGCAGCCTGCTGGACAAGGCGCAGCTCAAGGTCCTGCGCAAGCAGCAGGCCAAGGCGCAAAAGCAGCAGAAGAAAAAGCCCGAAGAAAAACGTCGGGTGTTCGTGCTCGACTTCGATGGCGACATCAAGGCGTCGGCCACTGAGAGCCTGCGCCATGAAATCACCGCCGTGCTGAGCCTGGCCACGGCCCAGGACGAAGTGGTGCTGCGCCTTGAGAGCGGCGGCGGCATGGTCCACAGCTACGGCCTGGCCGCCTCGCAACTGGCGCGTATTCGCCAGGCCGGGGTGCCGCTGACCGTGTGCATCGACAAGGTCGCCGCCAGTGGCGGTTACATGATGGCCTGCATCGGCGACAAGATTGTCAGCGCGCCGTTTGCCATCCTCGGCTCGATTGGCGTGGTGGCACAACTGCCCAACGTCAACCGACTGCTGAAAAAGCACGACGTTGATTTCGAGGTGTTCACCGCCGGCGAATACAAGCGCACTGTGACCGTGTTCGGCGAGAACACCGAGAAGGGCCGGGAGAAGTTCCAGGAAGACCTGGACATCACCCACCAGTTGTTCAAGGACTTTGTCTCGCGCTATCGCCCACAGCTGCACATCGATGAGGTGGCCACTGGTGAAGTCTGGCTCGGCGTTGCCGCGCTGAACAAGCAACTGGTCGATCAACTGATGACCAGCGACGAGTACCTGAGCCAGTGCGCCGCACAAGCCAATCTTTACCACTTGCATTTTGCCGAACGCAAAAGCTTGCAGGAACGTGTAGGTCTGGCGGCCAGCGGTACGATCGAAAAGACCTTGCTGGGGCTCTGGAGCAAGCTGGGACAGTGGCGGGTGTGACCACCAGGCCCTTGATATTTATGTAGTGCCCAAGGTGATCTGCCGGGTGATGGACTCAAGGTTCCATTCCACCACCCGAGCACACCATGACTGACACCCTGCCATCTGCACGTATCCAGCAGGCCTTTGACCTGAAGCGGCAACTGCCGGACTGGATCAGCCATAGCAGCCCCGAGGCCATCGAAGCGCTGCATCGCTATCAACTGCCACCTGCTGCATCCCCGAGCGCAACAGATCCATTGCTGGTCAAGACGCTGCAGGACAGTCGCCTGCACAGCCAGGCGTCAATGCGGGTCGCGGCCAGGCTGCTCAAGCCGCTCAAGGGCATCACCGAGTTTGCCGAGCCGCTGCTGGTCGCCGAGATCGAAAAGCGCTTCAAGCAGCGTATCAGCGTCACCGAGAACGAGCTGGTACACCTGCGCGACGACGCCGGCTTGCGCGAGGATCGGCTCGATGCCGTGCTAATCTCGCGACAAACGCTGTTGCAGGCGGCGCTGCAGAACTTCACTGAACTCGAGGCCACGCTCTTTCGGTTCGATCACTACAGCAAGCTGGCGCCTCGTGGCGCCTTGCAGCCGTTTCCCGAATCAGCCGAACCTGGCAGGTTTGCCAGTCAGTCCATCCGCTGGTCGAGCACTTTATCGATTACGCCTCATGCGTTTGCCCTGATGTGCCGGGAGCTGGATATCGGCAAGCAATATGCTGCCCACCTCGCCGCGGTCTATCAGGCGTCCACCTCCCAGGTGTCGTTGCAGCAGGCTTGGGTCGCGGCTGCTCGTGACTACATGGCGGTCAAGGTGCATGAGGCGCGTATCGCAAGGCACTTGAGTGAACCGGCCTACCGAATGCTAGGTGCCCTGATCGAGCAGTCGCACAGCGCAAGTCCGACTCAGCCGGTGCAGGTGGATAAGGTTCCTGGGCTGATAAAAAGTGGTTTCGACGGGGCGCGCTGTTACTGGCTGGATGTGTTCGGTACGACCTTGGGTGGCGGCTTCATGGTGATCAGCCCGGAGCCTGTCAATGCCTCTGTCGAGGTGCCCCTGGTGGTTTACATGCCCGGGGCGGATACACCTGTGCAGCAGTTTGACTCCTACGCCGAATTTAACGTGCACTTGCAAGAGCGCCTGCAGGACAAGGACTTCAGGCGCTACTTCAGCCAGTTTTTCAGCCGCCGTACGCAAGCGCAGGTCTTCGCAAAGTTGCTCAGTGCCGAGCAATGGCGCGCGCAGCCACCACAGCTGGTTGAGGTGCGGCGGGAGGTATTCAACCTGTTGTTCGAGGCCTCCGTCGACAGAGCCAAAGACGATGCTCGGGTGTTGGCCGTACCCACCGAGGCGGTTGACCGTGAAGCGTGGCTGGCGGACCTTGAGCATTATCGGGACTTGGGCTTGAGCATGCTCAATGTGGCGGCGTTTTTCGTGCCGGGCTTGGGCGAAGTGCTGATGGTGAGCCAGGGTGCTCAACTGGTGGGCGACATCTTTCACGGCATCCATGCCTGGGAAGATGGCGACCGCCGTGAGGCGCTGGAACACCTCAAGTCGGTGGGGGTTAACCTGGCTATCGCCGCTGGCCTTGGGGTGGTCGGTACGCGAGTGGCAACGGCCCTCAATCCGCCGGCACTGGTTGAGAGCCTGGTACCGATTGAGCTGGCGCAAGGGCCGCGGCGGCTGTGGCAGCCTGATCTTGCCAGCTATCGACAGGACATCGAGTTACCGTCTGAGCTTGCGCCAAATGCCGAGGGACAGTACCGCGTTGACAACAAACAGTACATTCGCGTGGGTGAAGGTGTGTTCGAACAGTATCGCCCGCAACCCAGCCAGCCCTGGCGCCTGAAAGATCCACACGAACGAGGCTACGAGCCGCCGCTTGCGCATAACGGCCAGGGCGCCTGGCGCTTGCTCGACGAGCAGCCCTTGAACTGGAGCCGCCGCCAGTTGCTGCGGCGCCTGGGGCACCGCACTTCGGGGTTGAGCGATGAGCAGCTTGAACAAGCCTTGCAGATCAGCGGTGTTGAGGAGAGCCGTTTGCGTCAGTTGCATGTTGACAACCAACCACTGCCGACACTGCTGGCAGACTCGCTTGAGCGGATGAAGCTCGAGGCTCAGGTGCGCCAACTGGTTCTCGCCACTGAAAATGGCAGCCCGATTACGCGCCGCATGGCGTTTGCCCCCTCCGTGGCCCCGTCACTGGCCGGTTGGCCGGCCGGGCGTAGCCTGGAGGTGTACGAAGGGCCGGCACTTTCCGGTGAAAAAGTGGCCCGCTACCCAGGGCGCGGCCCGGATACCCGCAACCCGATAAAAGTGCAGATAGCCGACCTGACCTCTGGCAATCTGGTAGAGGTGCTGCTCAAGCAGCTGACGCCTGCGGAAATCGATGTGCTGCTGGGGGGCGCCGTCGAGCCAGGTGCGCGTGTCGCGATGCTGCGCACCTTGCTGGCCAAGGAGGTCGAGCGCAGCAGTCGTTCAATCTTTGATTCGCTTTACAGCAGCATGGCTCAAACCAAGGCTAATGCCGAACTGCTTCTGGCCCGAGCCTATGAAGGGCTGTACCTGCCAAGGCTGGCCTCCACCGAAAGTGATCGATTGTTGCTGGCCTGCCTGCAGCGGCTCGACGGGTGGTCGGCGCGCGTGAGCCTGGTGCTACGAGGCGATACCCTGTCTGGCCCGGTGCTGGGGCAAGTGGGTTTAGCTGGCGTGAAGATCCGGCGTGTGCTAGTCAAGGAGGCCGGTGGCTACCGTGCCTATGAGGGCAACAGCGCGCTGCATTCGCTATCTGCCACAAGGGCTGAAAACAGCCTGTACAACGCCGTTCTACATGCCTTGCCGGATGCGCAACGCGAGGCGCTCGGGCTAGGCATTCATGAGCATGTTGCCCTGCGTGAGCGAGTGCTCACCTTGGCCAGTGCCAACCGTGAGCACGCGGCGAACTGGCTGTACGGGCCGCAGGCGCACAGGGCGCAAGCGCCGCAGGGTCGTTTGCTCGGCGGCGGTAATCTGCAAGGGCGCGTTGCCGCCTATTTGCCGGCGCCGTTGAGGGAGTCTTATGCCTACCGACAACACCGCAGCCTGTTCCCGGCAATGAGCGAGCAGGCGCGCCAGGCTGAGTTTAGCGCCTGGGACGCCGCTGGCATCGTCCCGATCGAAAGGATCAACGCCCTGCAAGCCGAGTACAGCAAGCTCGATGCCGACCTATCAGGCTGGGCGGCCAGTGAATCGCTGCGCGCTAAGGTGGCTGAGCGTGTTCGCCTGGCTTGGCAACGGGTGGTAGTGCTTGAGGACGAGGTGGGCATCGCGCCTATGCTCGATCTTTCAGGCTTTGGCTTGTACGACAGCAACTTTAGTGATTTTCCGCTGCTCGAGGCGTCCTTCGACCATGTACGAGGCATCGACCTGGAAGGCAACAACCTGACTGAGCTGCCCAGCCGGTTGATCAGCCGCTTCAAGAAGTTGCGCATGCTGTCCGCCTCAGCAAACGATCTGACGGTGATGCCGCTGCTGGTTGAGCCATCTGAGCTAACCTTTATCGACTTGAGCAACAACCGGATTGAACTGACGGCAGCGGGGCAAAACTGGCTGAACAGCTGTACCCGCCTCAAGGTCATGGGGCTTAGCGGAAATCCATTGGGTGAGACCCTCGACCTATCACGTTTGCCAGCCCTGCAGACCCTGGGGCTCTCTGGTTGTGAGCTGGTCAGTTTGCCCGCGGGATTGCTCCGGCTCACCGATCTGCAGGGCGCCGCGTTGAGCAATAACCGCATCGCGCAACTGCCTGAAAGCCTGCTGGACATGCCCGCGGATCTGGGGCGTGCGCTGGATCTGCGCGAGAATCCGCTGGATGAGCAAGCCCAGGCCCTGGTGGAAAGTTACTACGACAGCACTGGTGTGGATCTGCAAGCAGCCGCTGGCGATAACCCGCTGGCGTTTACCGATGAGCAAGCCTTGCTGCGCTGGAGACAATTGCGTACCTCAGGCTCGCGCGCCTTTTTCAGTGAGCTTGCCAGCTTGAGCGAAACGGATGGATTTCTTGTAGCCGCCGCTACGCTGCGGCGACGGGTCGATGAAGTGTTGCTGTGGTTGCAGCAGGCGAACACCCCGCGTGCTGAAATTTTCGCCGAGCGCAACCCGCAGTTTTCTGCCATCGAGCGCAGGATGCGTGTTGCAACCCTAAAGGCGCAGCGCCCGCTCGCCGAACACAATCGTGAGTTGCTGCAATTGGTTACCGGTTGGTCACGCCAGGTGTTTGCCGAAGACTATATCGAGCAGGTGGTGCTACACGACTATACGCGGTCAGCGGACTATCCTCTGACCTTCGAGGTGCTACTGCAGAGCGGGCTTTCATCGGCCAGTACCGACGAATCATTGCTGATGGTGGAGGCGCCGCGTTACCCGGATGAACCGATTGATATCAGGCTGGCGGACCCGGCGGCCTACGACTTGATGGGGGCGCGTGTCGAGGCGTTTGTCGAAGCGTTGCGTGCAGAGGATGCCGGTTCACCGCAAGGGTTGAGCGCCATCATTGGCAACGATCACTGGATTCGCCATCTCAGGACCCTGGATCCACGTTTTGCCAAATGGGACAGTGAGCTCGAGGTGCTGGATGAGCAGGTGCTCGATGAGGAAATCAATGAAGGGCAGTACAAGGAGAGGGCAGAGGCAATCCAGCAGCAGTTCATGGCATTGAAAGAAAGCCTGACGCAGCAGATATTCCAGCAGTCCCGGCAACCTTGAGCAATCGCGGTGCAAACCCGCTCCCACCAATGCCTGTGGGAGCGGGCTTGCCCCGCGATGGGTTTAGCGCCGACGGAACAGCGGTTGCGGTTCGTCGGTGGCGGCCTGGTAGGTCACTGAAAAATCTTTCAGGCTTTCCAGCGCTTCGACCGGATCCTTGTCGGCGCGCAGTGCGAAGGCGTCGAAACCGCAGCGTTTCATGTAAAACAGCTGGTCACGCAGCACGTCGCCAATGGCGCGCAGCTCGCCGGTGAACTTGTAGCGGTCACGCAGCAGGCGCGCATTGGAATAGTTGCGCCCGTCGGTGAAGGCCGGGAAGTTCAGGGCGATCACCTGGAAGTGAGCAACATCGTCACCGATTTCTTCGGCTTCTTCGTCAGCATCCAGCCAGACACCCAGGCCGCCGTCGCGGGCCTTGAGCATATGGCCGTGTTCGCGCCACAGTTGCAGCGGCACGATGTAGTCGTCGCAATTGGTCACTTCGTCGATGCTGAAGTCCTTGGGCAGCAGGTGCCAGGTCTCGTCGACGATCTGGTTGTTCTTAATGATTCGCTGCATAGACGCGTTCCTTGAATGGGTCGATGCCAATACGCTGGTAGGTGTCGATGAAGCGCTCGTCTTCGGTACGTTTTTCAACGTAGACGTCGATCAGCTTGGAGATCACATCCGGCATGGCGTCCTGGGCAAAGGACGGGCCGAGGATCTTGCCCAGGCTAGCATCGCGGCTGGCGCTGCCACCCAGGGACACCTGGTAGAACTCTTCGCCTTTCTTGTCCACCCCGAGGATGCCGATATGGCCGACATGGTGGTGGCCACAGGCGTTCATGCAACCGGAGATGTTCAGGTCCAGCTCACCGATGTCGAACAGGTAGTCCAAATCGTCGAAACGGCGCTGGATGGACTCGGCAATCGGGATCGACTTGGCGTTGGCCAGGGAGCAGAAGTCACCGCCCGGGCAGCAGATGATGTCGGTCAGCAGGCCGATGTTCGGCGTGGCCAGGCCGTTCTCGCGTAGCTCCAGCCACAGGGCATGCAACTGGCCCTGCTCGACGTCGGCGAGAATGATGTTCTGCTCGTGGGAGGTGCGCAGCTGGCCGAAGCTGTAACGCTCGGCAAGGTCGGCGACGATATCCAGCTGCTTGTCGGTCAGGTCGCCTGGCGCCACGCCGGTAGGCTTGAGCGACAGGGTCACGGCCACATAGCCGGGCTTTTTGTGCGCCAGCACGTTGCGCGTGCGCCAGCGGGCAAAGCCTGGGTGCTGTTGTTCCAGTTCGCTGAAGTCGAGGTTGCCCAGGCCCTTGTAGTCCGGGTCGACGAAGTGCTTGGCCACCCGGTGTACTTCGGCTTCGGTCAGGGTGCTGCTGCCGCCGCGCAGGTAGACCATTTCGGCCTCGACCTTCTCGGCAAACACTTCAGGGGTGAGCGCCTTGACCAGGATCTTGATCCGCGCCTTGTACTTGTTGTCGCGACGGCCATAGCGGTTGTACACCCGCAGGATCGCGTCTAGGTAGCTGAGCAGGTCCTGCCAGGGCAGGAACTCGTTGATGAAGGCGCCGACCACCGGGGTGCGGCCCAGGCCACCGCCGACCAGCACACGAAAGCCCAACTCGCCGGCTGGGTTGTACACCGGCTCAAGGCCGATATCGTGCACTTCGATGGCCGCGCGGTCGCTGCTCGAGCCATTGATGGCGATCTTGAACTTGCGCGGCAGGTAGGCGAATTCCGGGTGGAAGGTGGTCCACTGGCGGACGATCTCGCACCATGGGCGCGGGTCGATCACTTCATCGGCCGCAACCCCTGCGAACTGGTCGGTGGTGACGTTGCGCAGGCAGTTGCCGCTGGTCTGGATCGCGTGCATCTGCACCGTGGCGAGCTCTGCGAGGATCTCGGGGATGTCTTCCAGGGCCGGCCAATTGTACTGCACGTTCTGCCGGGTACTGATGTGGGCGTAGCCCTTGTCGTAGTCGCGCGCGATCTTCGCCAGCATCCGTGTCTGGCGCGAGGTCAGCTGGCCATAGGGCACGGCGACCCGCAACATCGGGGCAAAACGTTGAATATAGAGGCCATTTTGCAGGCGCAGGGGGCGGAACTCTTCTTCGCTCAGTTCACCGGCCAGGTAGCGGCGGGTCTGATCACGGAACTGCTTGACGCGGTCCTCGATGATCCGCTGATCGTACTCGTCGTATACGTACATAGGGGTCCTGTTCTCAAGCTGCTTGCAGCTAATCGCGCGCACGGCCGCGCACTCCGATGCGGAGCCGAGGAAAGATAGCAGTTTGCGTTTATGCGCAAAAGTGATGTTTTTGCATATGAAAAGAACCATTTGGACTAAGTGAGATTGACTGGCATTTGGCCTGATGTGCCCTGGGACGGGGTATGATTGGCGGTTTGATCGGCAGGAGAACCGCGGCATGCTCAAGGCCTTGTGCCAAAGCCTTTGCTTGAGTCTGCCACTGGTGGCAAGCGCCCAGGCTGCGTCAGTGGTATTTCTCAACCCGGGCTATTCCGACGAGACCTTCTGGGTCGATTACTCGCGGTTCATGCAGGCTGCAGCCCAAGGCCTGGGCATGCAATTGACCGTCAAGTACAGCGAGCGGCGCAGTGACCTGGCCCTGACCCAGGCGCGGCAAATCCTCAGCGGCCCTGAGCGTCCGGACTATCTGGTGCTGGTCAATGAACAGTATGTGGCGCCGCAGATCATCCACCTGTCGCAAGGCAGCGGGGTCAAGTTGTTTCTGGTCAACAACGGCCTGACCGCGAGCCAGGCAGAGTTGATCCAGGGCCATCCGCAAAAGTACCCGCCGTTGCTCGGCACCCTGACCAGCAACGATGAGCAGGCCGGTTACCAGATGCTCAAGCAGTTGCTCCTGCAGGTGCCGGCTTCGGCCAGCGGCCAGCCGGTGGAGTTGCTGGCTTTTTCCGGGATCAATACCACGCCCGCGGCGCGCTTGCGTGAGCAGGGCATGCGCCGGGCCCTGGCCGAGCATCCGCAGGTACGCTTGCGTCAGGTGGTGTATGGCGGCTGGCGCCGGGACCGGGCCTATGAACAGGCCCGGCAGTTGTTGCAGCGCTATCCTCACATCCGCCTGGTCTGGTCCGCCAACGACGAAATGGCCTTCGGCGCCATGCAGGCATTTGCCGAAGCTGGCTATGTGCCCGGCCAGGATGTGCTGTTCAGCGCCGTCAACAGTTCGCCAGAAGCGTTGCAGGCCCGGGTTGCCGGGCGCTTGAGCGTGTTGATGGGCGGGCATTTCAGTCTGGGTGGCTGGGCCATGGTGTTGCTGCACGATGATGCAATCAAACTGCCGTTCAGCGCCGACGGCCGTCGCGAATTCCAGGCGCCGGTGTTGCAACTGATCGATCCTGCCAAGGCGCAGCGCTGGCTCAGGTTGCAGGCAACGCCGGGCTACGGACTGGATTTTCACCGTTTCAGCGCCGAGGGCAAGCGCGGCGGCTACCAGTACCCGTTTTTGCAGGCGCCGGTGGACTACTGAGTTAACTATTTACTGCCTGTTAGGGTGCCAAGGCTGGTGTTCTAGGTTTTTTCCACCAGCAGGTAAAACCCATGAAAATAGCATTGAGTCCGGCCGACCACGTCGATGCGCTGATCAGCCGACAACTGCCATCTTGGCTACTGCGGGCGAGCCCCGACCGCCTGACGCTGTTGCACAACAGCCTGAGTCGGCAACAACGCGCCCGTCACGCTCTGGCCCCGCTGCTGGCAGCCATTACACCCCTGGACACCTTCGCCGCACCTTTGTTGGCCCAGGCATTGTTCACGGCCACCGGGCGCCGGCTGGACGTGCACCGGGCAACCATCACCGTGGTCTGGCGCATTCGCGTCAACACCGGCTTGCAATTCGTCCAGGACACTACTCACAGCTTCACTCAGAGCTTGCTGGCGGCGGCGTTGCACAATTTTGACGACGACGAAGTCGAGGCCGGCAGCTTTACCGGGCAGAGCCATCTGTACGATGAAACGGGTGCGCGCCTGGACCTTGCCCCTCATGAATTTGCCCAGCTCTGCCGCACCCTTGATCTTGGCCGGCAATATCAGGCGCTGATCGCCGCGCAATTGACCTCTGTGCAGGGCAGCACACGGGCTCAGGGCTTGTTCGAGGACTCGCTGCGTTCGGAGATGGCCGTGGCCGTGCGCCAGGCGCGGCTCAAGGATGAAATCGACGAAGACAGCTACCTGCAACTGTTGCCAGTCATATCGCCGACGCCGGTGTTGCCCAGTGACCGCAGGTCGGTTGCATTTCAACAGCTGCGCTTGCTGGGCAAATCGATCACTGACTGCGCGGTGGCCGAGGTGCGCAGCGACCGCACGCCGGCTGCGACTGTGGAGGGGGTGATCGCCTACTTGCCCGCAGATCCCCACGGGGCTGTGCGGCGTTTCACCGATTGGTCGGCATTCTATACGGAGCTGGGTCGGCGCTTTCGTCAACCCGGTTATCCGGCTTACTTCCAGCGCTTTATCGCTGAGCGTGACCGGGTTGAGTTCAGCGCCAAACTCAAGCGCCAGTTGGCCGCCGACCGAAGTAGCACTGCGTTGGTACTGGACGGGCGCACAAGTGCACTGAGCGAGGCGCTGATCACCCACTTGGGTAAAGCGCGCATTGCAAAGATCGTCGATGATGCTAGCGTCCTGGCCATCAGCACTGCCCAGGCCGATCGCACGGCGCGCGCGACACGCTTGAAGGGCTATGAACAGATCGGCGTCAATCTGCTCAACCTGGCCGCTTTTTTCTCCCCGGGGTTGAGCCTGGTCATGCTTGGGCTGGCGGCGTTGGAGCTGGCCAATGATGTGTATGAAGGCTATGAAGATTGGCAACTGGGCGATCGTGAAGGGGCCCTGGAGCATCTGTTCAGTGTGGCCGAGACGGTGGCGCTTACCGGCACCGTCGCCGTCGGTGGTGTACTGGTCGGCAAATTGCTCAAGCGTTCAGGCTTTGTCGACGGCCTGCAACCGATCCGGCGTGCCGATGATCAGGCGCGGCTGTGCGATCCAGGCCTTGAGGCCTACGCACTTGATGATCCTGGTGGGGTGGAAGGGGAGCTCGTTGAGCATCAGGGGCAGCATTGGCTGCGGCTGGCGGATCGACGCTATCGGGTGGAGCAGGGCGACGGTGGTGCCTGGCAGATTTGCCATCCGCGCGAGGCGGGGCGCTACAAACCGCAACTGACGCACAATGGCGAAGGCGGTTGGCGGCACTTGCTAGAGCAACCACGCCGTTGGCAGGGGCAGGGCTTGCTGCTGCGCCGCTTTGGTCGCGAATGGCGCAAGGTGCCGGATGCGCTGGCGCAAACCCTGCTGCGGATCACCGGGTTGGACGAGGCGCGGTTGCGCCAGTTACACCTGGAGAATGCCCCGGCACCTTCGCGTCTGGGCGATGCCCTGGATCGCTACCAGTTGCATGAGCAGGCCAGTGCGGAACTGTTCGAGCAACGCTATGCAGCCTTGCAAGGCACAGGCGATGCTGCCAGCCAGCTGCTGCGCCGGCACTTTCCGGGGCTTTCAGGGCGCGGCGCGGCGCATTTGGCGGCGTTAGCCGACAGCCAGGAGCGTGCGGTGCTGAGCACGGGCAAGGTGCCCCTGGCGCTGGCCGAGCAGGCGCGTTGGTTACTGCGTGAAGGCCGGCTGGATCGGGCCTGCGCGGGTTTTGAGCAAGCGGCAGCGGTCAATGACGACACTGTCAGGTTGGCGCTGGGGCTGATCGACACGCTTGCGCCCTGGCCGAGCCAGGTCGCCGTCGAGGTGCGAGATGCCTCCCTGGCAGATGCGATCGTCGCGCGCCGGGGGCCGAAGGACGCGAGCGCAAGCAAGGGATTGTCCAGGGGCGTGCAGGGTTACCTGGCCGTTGATGCCAGTGGCAACGCCCTGTCTTCGGCGCGTGCGGACAACAGCCTATTCGAAGCCTTGTTACTGCTGCTGGATGACGGGCAGAAGGCCGCGCTGAGCGATAGTTCATTGACGGCCACCGAGTTGGCGCGCGTGCTTGCGGTTGGTGCAGCCGGGCAGCGTGAAGCGAGTGCCGAGCTGATTGGCCTGGTGCCTCTGCGCGGCGGTTTCCAGCCTCCCATGCGATTGGCTGACGGACGTCTGGGGTATCCATTGGGCGGTGCCGGGGCATGGGAGCACGAATGGGTAAAGGATGCCGTGCGCAATAATTTTCCCGACTTCACCGAGCAGGAGGTCGATGACTATGTCGATCAGTTGGTTCGTTCTGGTGTCGATGTCTGGACGCATTTCTTGCGTCAGCCGCAACTGGCTGCACTCAGGCGTACTCTGCTTGACTGGGTGCCACAAGGCGTGGACACGGCTCAGATTGCCAGTCGCCAACGGGTGGCTGAGGCGCTGATAGAGGCGGTCAGCAGCGGACTGCTCAGGTGGCGTGGCGGCTATGCCGTAGCCATCAGCGCTGAACCCATTGGCAGCCTGCCGTTGCTGCCGTTGCATCAGGTGTTCGGTCATGTCACCTCGCTGAGTTTGCGCAACATGGGGCTGCGGGACATTCCGGATACCTTCTTGTCCTGCTTCCCGGGCCTGCGTCGGGTAGACCTGTCCGATAACCAGCTGACTGAAGTGCCTGCCGATATCTGGCACTTGCCACACCTCAACGAGGTCAACCTGGCGGGTAATCTGCTGTCTGCAGAAAGCCATGCCAGGCTGGCCAGTGCTTTTCCTGAGGATGAGGCAGTGGCGCAGACACAACCCGCTACTCCCACAGAGGAGCAAGTGCCACAGCCAGGCCCGACCCGGGCCACAGCCAGGGAGGCGTGGCTGCAGCAGGTTGACCAGGCCAATCAGGCCCGTCGCCAGGCGCAATGGGACAAGCTGGCAGAGCACGCCAATGCCCAGGACTTCATTCAACTGTTGTCCGACCTGCGCGGCACTGACGACTATGCGGCGCGGCGCGCCTGGCTCGCTCGCCGGGTCTGGCGCATGGTCGAGAGCTGCGAGCAGCATGCCCAGTTGCGCGCAACGGTGTTCGATCTTGCCGCCAGTTCCCGTGGACGCACTGCGTCTTCGCGTTTTGACTGGTTGGAGGTGCAGGTACTGGCGACGGCGGCCGTAGGTGAGCGCCAGGGGGTGGTTGCCGAAACCGAGCTGGTGCGCCTGGGCCGTTCACTGTTTCGCCTGGGGGAGTTGGACAGTATTGCCGAACGCGACATTCTCGAACGCGCGCAAGCAGGCCAGGAACTCAATGCCGCTGCCATACGCCAGACCTATCGTGCGCGTTTGGCCACGGTCCTGGAGTTGCCGGTTTCATTGCTCGATGTGCCAGCGCGGGACGCCGCTGCAGTCACTTCGTTGCAACTGGTCGTTGCCCGAACCCAGGTGCTGGTTGCCGAGCAGGGTGAGCGCTTGGCTGCTTCGCTCAATGAGCGACTGTTCTGGCGCGAGCATCTGCGTCGTACCTACCCCGGGGTCCTGCAACCCGTCGAGCACCAGGCCTCCCTGCATCGCAAGACGCTGGAGCAGCGCTTGCGCAGTGGCAGGATCAACGCCGTGGAGTTTGCTCGTGAAGTGCACCGCGTGCAGCAGCAACAACACGCAGACACCCAGCGGCTTATGTTGCGCCTGAGCCGTGAAGCCCTGGCGCGCTACCTGGGACGATCGAAGCAGGGTTGAAGGTAAATCCCTACTTGAGGAATGGGCATTGCTGAACTTAACTGCTCAGGGTGCAGTGCATTCCCATAACCACTACAAGAGGCAATGCAATGGGAAATTCGACCAAAGCGGGTAAGCCTGACAGCAGTGTCGATGCCTGGGCGATACTCTGTCTGATCATCCTGGTAGTTGTGACCGCCGTGTACTGGGTCAGCCACCAGTGACATCACGCGATGGGTAACAGTGAACCGCCCGCAGAACGGATATCTGCGGGCGGACTGCATTTCAGCGGGCGGTAAGGTGCATAGCCAGTTGCACCAGCCCAACCAGGACGAGAATGAAGATCAAGGTGAATACGGTGCCCAGCGCAATGAAATGGCTGGCCTTGCCGTAGGTAAAGTCGCGGGCGCGGTTTTTGCCGCTCTGCACCCCGAACGCCGCTGCCAGAATGCTTTGCAGCATCTGCCAGAAGGTCGGGGGTTTGCCTTGGGCGGGTTCGTCCATGAGGGGCTCCTGAAAGGCACTCTAGCCTTGAGTGTATACCCTTTGCCAGAAACCGCCGGTGAGGATGTTTCCCGCACGGAAAGTCAAAATGTATTGCGTTCACCTAGGAGCGAACAGGCTGACCGACAGGCTTGGGCTGCGATTTACTGTGCCTCTTACCCAAGGAGCTAGGTCATGTACACGATCGATTACAACAGCTATCGCGCCGTCAAGGGATTCAGCCGACGAGTTCGCACATTGGTTATCCATTACACCGCAGCCAACTTTGCCAGCTCCGTCGCCTCGCTTGCAGGCGCCGGTAAAGTCAGCGCCCACTACCTCATCCCCGACCCCACCGACAGCAGCTACAGTGCAGCGGGGTTCAATGAACTGCGGATCTTCAACCTGGTCGATGAACAGGAGCGCGCCTGGCACGCGGGGCAAAGTGCCTGGGCAAAACGAAGCAACGTGAACGACACCTCGATTGGCATAGAGATCGTCAACCAGGCCAGGGACACACCCACGGGGATTGTCTTCCCAGCGTACCAGCCCGAGCAGATCGAGGCTGTGATCGCCCTGGCCCTGAACATTATCCAGCGCTATCCGGACATGGGGCCTACGCAGATAGTCGGCCACGCGGACATTGCCCCGGGGCGCAAAAGTGATCCCGGCCCCGCGTTCCCATGGCAAACCCTGTACAAGGCTGGTGTCGGCGCCTGGTACGACGACAATACCAAGGCTGGCTACCTTGCAACCTTCAGTCAGAGCTTGCCAACGCGCCAGGATATCGTGGCGAAGCTGGAACAGTACGGTTATGACACTTGCCTTGCGTCAAGCGAAGCGGGGCTGCGCAACCTGCTCAGGGCCTTGCAGATGCACTTTCGGCCATCCTCCTATGATGGAGTGCTGGACCCTGAAACGGCGGCAATCCTGTACGCGTTGGTAGACAAGTACTGCTGATCCGGTGGGAGCTGCTCCCACCTCATGGGGTCAGTTGTCATAGCCGAGGTTGGGCGCCAGCCAGCGCTCGCTCACGCTCAACTCCTGGCCTTTGCGCGCGGTGTAGCTCTGCACCTGGTCCTTGTCGACCTTGCCCACGGCAAAGTATTGCGCCTGTGGGTGGGCGAAGTACCAGCCACTGACCGCCGCCGCCGGGAACATGGCGAAGTGCTCGGTGAGGAACACGCCGCTGGGCCCGGTTTCGCCGATGGCCGTGCCATCGAGCAGGCGGAACAGCGTCTCTTTCTCGGTATGGTCCGGGCAGGCCGGGTAGCCCGGGGCAGGGCGGATACCCGAGTACTGCTCCTTGATCAGCGCCTCGTTGTCCAGGTGCTCGTCCTTGGCGTAACCCCAGTAATCCTTACGCACCTGCTCGTGCAGCCACTCGGCGCAGGCCTCGGCCAGGCGGTCGGCGAGGGCCTTGACCATGATCGAATTGTAGTCGTCGCCCTTGTCCTGGTAGGCCTTGGCCACTTCTTCGGCGCCGATGCCGGCGGTGGTGATGAAGCCACCGACGTAATCGATGATGCCGGACTCTTTTGGCGCGACGAAGTCGGCCAGGGAGAAGTTCGGCTTGTTGTCCGGCTTGATGGTCTGCTGGCGCAGGTGGTGCAGCTGTGCCAGCGGCTGGCCATCAGCACCATAGACGTCGATGTCGTCATGGTTGACCTGGTTGGCCGGCCAGAAGCCGAACACCGCACGGGCGCTGATCAGCTTTTCGTCGATCAGCTTGGCGAGCATTTCCTGCGCGTCCTTGAACAGCGCAGTGGCCGCTTCGCCGACCACTTCGTCGCTGAGGATGCGCGGGTACTTGCCGGCCAGGTCCCAGGAGATGAAGAACGGCGTCCAGTCGATGTATTCGGCCAATACCTTGAGGTCGATGTTTTCCAGCACTTTGACGCCGGTGAAGCTTGGCACCACCGGCTGATAACCGGCCCAGTCGTACTGTGGCTTGGCGGCAATCGCCTGGGCGTAGCTCAGGCGTTCGGTGCGGGCGCTGCGGTTGGCGGTGCGCTCGCGTACCTCGATGTAGTCCAGGCGGGTTTTTTCGACGAAACCGGGTTTGAGTTCCTTGGACAGCAATTGGGTGGCGACCCCCACCGCACGCGAGGCGTCGGTGACGTAGATCACCGCATCGTTGCTGTACTTGGGTTCGATCTTCACCGCCGTGTGGGCCTTGGAGGTGGTGGCGCCGCCGATCATCAATGGCAGGTGAAAGTCCTGGCGCTGCATCTCGCGGGCAACATGTACCATCTCGTCCAGCGACGGGGTGATCAGCCCGGACAAGCCGATGATGTCGCACTTCTGCTCGCGGGCAGTCTGCAAAATCTTCTCGGCCGGGACCATGACGCCGAGGTCGACAATGTCATAGCCGTTGCAACCGAGCACCACACCCACGATGTTCTTGCCGATGTCGTGCACGTCACCCTTGACCGTGGCCATCAGAATCTTGCCCTTGGCCTCGGGCTTGTCGCCTTTTTCCAGTTCGATGAAGGGGATCAGGTGGGCCACCGCCTGCTTCATGACCCGCGCCGACTTGACCACCTGGGGCAGGAACATCTTGCCCGCGCCAAACAGGTCACCGACCACGTTCATGCCGCTCATCAACGGGCCTTCGATGACCTCGATGGGGCGTGCGCACTGCTGGCGGCATTCTTCGGTGTCTTCGACGATAAAGGCCGTGATGCCCTTGACCAGTGCATGTTCCAGGCGCTTGCCAACCGGCAGCGAGCGCCACTCTTCGTTCTCGACTTCCTTGACCGCGCCACCGCCTTTGTAATCGTCGGCAATCGCCAACAGGGCGTCGGTGCCTTCCGGGGTGCGGTTGAGCACCACGTCCTCGACCTTCTCGCGCAGGGCTTGCGGGATCTCGTCGTAGATCTCCAGCTGGCCGGCGTTGACGATACCCATGGTCAGGCCATTCTGGATCGCGTGGTAGAGGAACACCGAGTGAATCGCCTCGCGCACCGGGTTGTTGCCGCGGAACGAGAACGACACGTTGGACACCCCGCCCGAGGTCAGGGCGTAGGGCAGATGATCGCGGATGTAGGCGCAGGCCTCGATGAAGTCGACCGCGTAGTTGTTGTGCTCCTCGATGCCGGTGGCGACGGCGAAGATGTTCGGGTCGAAGATGATGTCTTCGGGCGGGAAGCCCACTTCATTGACCAGAATGTCGTAGCTGCGCTGGCAGATCTCGCGTTTGCGCGCGGCGGTGTCGGCCTGGCCGACCTCGTCGAAGGCCATCACCACCACGGCGGCGCCGTAGCGCTTGCACAGCTTGGCGTGATGCTTGAAGGCTTCGACGCCTTCCTTCATCGAGATCGAGTTGACGATACCCTTGCCCTGGATGCACTTGAGGCCCGCCTCGATCACTTCCCACTTGGAGGAGTCGATCATGATCGGTACACGGGAGATGTCCGGTTCACCGGCGATCAGGTTGAGGAACTTGACCATGGCCGCCTGGGAATCGAGCATCCCTTCGTCCATGTTGATGTCGATCACCTGGGCGCCGGCCTCGACCTGTTGCAGGGCGACTTCCAGGGCTTCGGTGTAGTTCTCTTCGCGGATCAGCCGGGCGAACTTGGCCGAGCCGGTAATGTTGGTGCGCTCACCGACGTTGACGAACAACGAGTTGCGATCGATGGTGAACGGCTCCAGGCCCGACAACCGGCAGGCCTTGGGGATGTCTGGGATGGCCCGTGGCGGGTACTTGGCCACCGCTTCGGCAATCGCCTGGATATGCCCCGGGGTGGTGCCGCAGCAACCACCGATAATGTTCAGAAAACCGCTGGCCGCGAACTCTTCAACCACTGCGGCCATCTCGGCCGGGGTTTCGTCGTATTCACCGAAGGCGTTCGGCAGGCCGGCGTTGGGGTGCGCTGAAACATGAGTACCGGCTTTGGTCGACAGCTCTTCGAGGTATGGACGCAGGTCCTTGGCACCCAGAGCGCAGTTCAGGCCCACCGAGATCGGATTGGCATGGCGCACCGAGTTCCAGAAGGCTTCGGTGGTCTGCCCGGACAGGGTGCGGCCGGAGGCGTCGGTGATGGTTCCGGAAATCATGATCGGCAATTCGACGCTGTCTTCCTCGAACACCTGCTGCACGGCGAAGATCGCCGCCTTGGCATTGAGGGTGTCGAAGATGGTCTCGATCAGGATCAGGTCGGCGCCACCCTCGATCAGGCCACGGGTGGCCTCGATGTAATTTTCTACCAACAGATCGAAGGTGACGTTGCGGTAGCCTGGATCGTTGACGTCAGGGGAAATCGAGCAGGTGCGGCTGGTCGGGCCGAGCACACCGGCGACGAAGCGCGGCTTGTCCGGGGTCTCCAGGGTCTTGGCGTCGGCCACCTGGCGGGCAACGCGCGCGCCTTGCACGTTCAGCTCGTACGCCAGCGATTGCATGCCGTAGTCGGCCTGGGAAATCTGCGTGGCGTTGAAGGTGTTGGTTTCCAGAATGTCGGCGCCAGCGTCCAGGTAGGCCTTTTCGATCGCGGCGATGATGTCGGGGCGCGACAGCAGCAACAGGTCGTTGTTGCCTTTGACATCGCTTGGCCAATCGGCGAAGCGCGTGCCACGATAGTCGTGTTCCTCGAGGCGGTAGCTTTGGATCATAGTACCCATGCCGCCATCGAGAATCAGAATGCGCTCTTTGAGTGCTTGCTGAAGTGCTTGGAAACGAGCGCTGCGGTCAGACATAGGACTACCTGGTCGGGCAAAAACAAAAGTTGCGGAATAATAACAAAGCTGCGCGGTTTTTAGACGTGTTGAAGATTTACATGAATTTCATTCATGTTGACACGCCGTCAGCACCGGTAGAATCGTGAAGCTATCAATACCCAGGACATTCGGCACATGGTGCATCGCTTACTTGCCGGCGCTTTCGCTCTGCTCATCAGCGGCGTGGCGTTGGGGCAAGCCCCTCAACAGAGCTCGGCTATTTCGTATACCCGGGACATCCAACCGATCTTTACCGAAAAATGCGTGGCCTGCCATGCCTGCAACGATGCGGCCTGCCAGCTGAACCTGGGCAGTGCCGAGGGCGCCGCGCGCGGTGCTTCGAAAGTGCCGGTGTACCAGGGCGAGCGCAGTAAGGCGGTAGCGCCGACGCGGCTGTTCTACGACGCCGACAGCGCCCAGGGCTGGCAGCGCAAGGGCTTCTACTCGGTGCTCGACAACCAGGGCAGCCAGGCCGCATTGATGGCGCGGATGCTCGAGCTGGGGCACAAGACCCCGCTGACACCTAACGCCAAGTTGCCAGAAGAGATCGTCCTGGGCCTGAACCGCAATAACCTGTGCCCGCTGCCCGGCGAGTTTGACGCCTATGCCGGCGCTCATCCGAAAGAGGGCATGCCGCTGGCGGTCACCGGCCTCACCGATGCCCAGTACCAGACCCTGCAACGCTGGCTGGCCGCCGGTGCGCCGGTGGAGCACAACCCGATTCAGCCCAGCGCCAGGGAGGCGGCGCAGATCGCCGACTGGGAAGCGCTGCTCAACCGTCCGGGCTCGACCGAAGCGCTGGTTGGCCGCTGGCTGTACGAGCACCTGTTCCTCGCCCACATTCACTTTGTTGGCGGCGAGCAGGGGCACTTCTTCCAGTGGGTGCGTTCGCGCACGCCAAGTGGCCAGCCGATCGACCTGATCGCCACGCGCCGGCCCAACGACCCGCCCGGTACCGACTTCTATTACCGGCTGATGCCGGTGCAGGGCGTGATCGTGCATAAAACCCACATCACCTACCCGATGGGCCCGCAGAAGCTCAAGCGCGTCAAACAGCTGTTCTACAGCGGCGACTGGCATGCCAATGCATTGCCTGGCTACGGTCCGCGCCACCGCGCCAACCCTTTCGAGACGTTCGAGGCGATCCCGGCGCTGGCCCGTTACCAGTTCATGCTTGATAACGCCGAGTACTTCGTGCGCACCTTTATCCGTGGCCCGGTTTGCCGTGGCCAGATCGCCACCGATGTGATCCGCGATAACTTCTGGACGCTGTTCCAGGAGCCGGCTCACGATCGCTACCTGACCGATGCCGAGTACCGCGGCAAGGCCACACCGTTGCTGGCCATGCCCGGGCAGATCGATGACGTCGGCAGCATCCTGAGCCTCTGGCATGCCTACCGCGACAAGCGCAACGAGTACGAAAAACTGCGCCACGATGCCTACGCCGAAGTACCGCCGCCGAGTTGGTCGACCCTGTGGGCCGGCAACGACAATGCGCTGCTGACCATCTTCCGCCACTTCGACAGCGCCTCGGTGACCAAGGGCCTGATTGGTGATGTGCCCAAGACCCTGTGGCTGTTCGACTATCCCCTGTTCGAACGCACTTACTACCAGTTGGCGGTCAACTTCGACGTCTATGGCAACGTCTCGCATCAGGCGCAGACACGGCTTTACTTCGACCTGATCCGCAACGGCGCCGAGGTCAACTTTCTGCGCCTGATGCCGGCCGATGCCCGCAGTGCGATCCTCAGTGACTGGTACCAGAACAGCGGCAAGGTGAAGATGTGGATGGACTACGAGGACATCGACACCGACACCCCGAGCGCGCTGAAGCTGGACCCGCAAGACCCCAAGCGTGACTTTGGCCTCAAGCTGATCCAGCGCACCGGTAGCCTTAACGCTGCGCCAGACCCGATCAACCGCTGCCAGGGCGCGTATTGCTCAAGGCCGCAGATGAACGAGGAGTTCCGTGACGTCGAGCAGTCGCTGAGCCGCCTGGTCTCGCGTCCGGCCGCAGGCCTGAAGGTGATCGGTCAGTTGCCCGAAGCAACCTTGCTGCGCATCGAAGGGCAGGGTGGCCAGCGCCAGGTCTACAGCCTGCTGCGCAACCGCGCCCACAGCAACGTCGCCTTCATGCTCGGCGAGGCCTACCGCTACCAGCCGGGCCTGGACACCCTGACCCTGGTCCCGGGGGTGCTCAGCAGCTACCCCAACTTCATGTTCAACGTGCCGGCCAGCGATGTGCCGGAGTTCGTCGAGGACCTGGAAGCGGCCCGTGACGACACGGCGAAATTCGAGCGCATCGTCATGCGCTGGGGCGTGCGCCGCAGCCACCCGCAGTTTTGGCAGTACTTCCACGACCTCAACAGTTACATCAAGGAGACCGAGCCGCTGGAGTCGGGGGTGCTCGACATGAACCGCTACGAGAACCTTTGAGAAACTATCTTGACAAAAATACTAGGACTTTGTTCGGCGGCCAGGTTGGCGTAAACTGCCGGCAAGTCTGTGAGGAACTTCCATGAGCGCCATAACTATTACCGACGCCGCGCATGATTACCTGGCCGATCTGCTGGAAAAGCAGAACACCCCGGGTATTGGCATTCGCATTTTCATTACCCAGCCGGGCACCACCTACGCTGAAACCTGCATCGCCTATTGCAAGCCGGGCGAAGAGAAGCCGGAAGACGAAGCGGTGGGCCTGAAATCCTTCACCGCCTATCTCGACGCGGTCAGCGTGCCGTTTCTTGAGGACGCCGTGGTCGACTACGCCACCGACCGCATGGGCGGCCAGTTGACCATCAAAGCACCCAACGCCAAGGTGCCGATGGTCAATGAAGACAGCCCGATCAACGAGCGCATCAACTACTACCTGCAAACCGAGATCAACCCGGGGCTGGCCAGCCACGGCGGCCAGGTCAGCCTGATCGAAGTGGTCGAGGACGGCATCGCCGTGCTGCAGTTCGGCGGCGGCTGCCAGGGCTGCGGCCAGGCCGACGTGACCTTGAGGGAAGGCATCGAGCGGACCTTGCTCGAGCGTATCCCGCAGCTCAAGGGTGTGCGTGATGTGACTGACCACAGTCAGAAAGAAAACGCCTACTACTAAAGCCTGATCGCGGGGCGATGCGGCGACCCGACTTGCCCCGCGATTACTTTCCCGCCCACTCAAGCCGACCGCCAGGGCGCACCCTGGGCGAAACGCGCCTCGATCCACTGCTTGAAAGCCAGGGTCGCGGCACTGTTGTAGCGGGCTCCAGGGCGGACGAAATAGATCCCGGCCTCGGCATCCAGTTGCCAGTTGGGCAGCACCCGCACCAGGCGGCCGCTGTCCAGATCCTGCTGCATCAACCAATCCCCACCCGCCAGAATCCCCACTCCGGCGCAGGCGGCGCCAAGCAGTGCCTCATTGTCGTTGCTGACCAGCGAACCTTGTACTTTGACGGAATGCTGCCAGCCCTCGCAGGCCAGGTGCCATTGCGGGTAGGAACGCAGCCCGGTGAAGCCCAGGCAGTTGTGGTTGGCAAGCTCGGCGGGTGTCTGCGGTTCGCCATGGCGTTGCAAGTAGGCGGGCGCTGCGCACAGGATGCGCCGATGCTCGCACAGCTTGCGCGCCACCAGGCGACTGTCGGCCAGTTCGCCAATGCGGATGGCGGCATCGAAGCCTTCAGCGACGATATCGACGAAGCGCTCGGCGTACTCGGCATGCAGCGACACTTGCGGATACGCCAGGGCAAATTCGGCGAGCATCGGGCTCAGCCACAAGCGCCCCATGGACGAGGGCAGGGCGATGCGCAGCCGGCCACGGACCTGGGTCGCCCCTTCGGCGGCTTCGCTGATCAGGCTCGCGGCCTGGCGCAGTTGCTCCACCAGCCGTGCGCCTTCGTCGGTAAAGCGCAACTGGCGGGTGGTGCGCTCGACCAGGCGAATCCCTAAACGCTGTTCCAGCGTCCCCAGGCGTTTGGACAGTACCGAGGGGTGGCGCTGCAGCAGGCGCCCGGCAGCGGCAAACGAGCCGTGTTCGAACAACGCCAACAAGGTGGCAAATTCATCGGCCTGGCGACTGTCGAACGGGTCCATGGGTTACCTCGGTGGGTCAGGGCGTCAGGATGATCGCGCCCTGTGAGTCTCCTGACTGCAGGGCTTGATGCGCCGCAGCGGCATCGGCCAGCGCATAGCGCTGCCAGATTGCGGGGCGGATGATACCTGCCGTCACCGCCCGCAGCACCTCCTGGGCGCGGTGCTGGTACTCGGCAACGGTGGCTGTGTGCGCGGCCAGAGATGGGCGAGTGACAAACAGCGAGCCCTTTGCGTTGAGGGTGCTGAGCTCAAGGGCGGGCGGTGCGCCCGAGGCCATGCCGCAGGACACCAGCAGACCGCGTGGCCGCAGGCTGTCCAGCGATGCCGCAAAGGACGCCCGGCCAATCGGGTCGTAGACCACATCGACCTTCTGCCCTTGGGTCAGCTCCAGGACCTGTGCGGCTAGGGTGGCGGCATCGAACACCAGTACCTCGTCGCAGCCGGCGGCCTTTGCGCGGGCGACGCTTTGCGGCTTCGACACCACGCCGACGACAAACGCACCCAGGTGCTTGGCCCAGGGCACCATCAACTGCCCCAAGGCACCGGCGGCGCCGTAAATCATCACGCGGGTGCCGGGGCCGACCGGGTAAGTGCTGTGCAGCAGGTACTGGGCGGTGATGCCCTTGAACAGCAGCGCTGCGGCGTCGTTCAGGCCGAGGTTATCCGGCAGTTTGACCAGGCGTTCGGCGGGGTACAGCCGGGCGCTGGCATAGGCGCCCAGCGGACCGGTGGCATAGCCGACGCGGTCACCGACTTTGACTCCGTCGACACCCGCGCCGATCGCCGCCACGGTGCCGGCGCCTTCCAGGCCAAGGCCAGAGGGCAAGGGGATTGGCACATCGCCCTTGCGCTGGCTGAGGTCCAGCGGGTTCACGCCGATCGCTGCCTGCTCAAGCCAGACTTCGCCGGGGCCGGGGGCTTGTGCGGTGGTCGGTTGGCAGTGCAAGACCTGCGGGGCGCCGGTGTGTTGGAGGCGGATGTGCATGACCATGATCGGGTTCCTGGATCGCAGTGGGGGTGTGATCGAGGATAGGTATTGGTCATTGGTGCAGCAATTGGGTTTGTTGCAGGAGATTGATGCTTTAGGTGCATCAGTTGTGGAGCATCGCGGGGCAAGCCCGCTCCTACAGAGGGTGTAAGTAGGGTCTGATGCCGGCCGTTTATAACACACGCTCCCATGCGCCATCCTGGCCCGCTATGTGCTTTGCCTCTGCTGTCGATTGCTGATCGATTGGTCAAACCTGCAAGTCGCTGCACTCGTTTGAGCGCGTAGGTTGTTTCTTGCAAATGCGTCTGCCGCCGTATCGGTGCAGCGTTTACTGGAACCTGAGGCATGTCGCTCCCCGAATCCCCCGACCTGGTTACCGCTGATGCCGGCTGGCGCGCCGAGCTGAGGCTACGTTTCGTTCGGGGCGAGACCAGGACCTGTATTGGTGCGCGGCAACATTTCGGTCCTCTTTTGGTGCAGCGACCGTTCTACCCCGAGGGCGCGCCGTGCCATGTCTATGTGCTGCATCCGCCAGGTGGTGTGGTCGGTGGCGACAAACTGGTGCTCGACGTACACCTGGAACCGGGCAGCCATGCGCTGCTGACCATGCCCGGCGCCACCAAGTTCTACCGCAGTGGTGGTCCGACCTCGACCCTCCAGCAGCATTTTTACCTGGCGCAAAACAGCACGCTGGAATGGCTGCCCCAGGGCAACATCTGCTTTGCCGGTGCCAAGGTACGCCTGGAAAACCGCTTTACCCTGACGCCCGGCGCCCGCTTGCTGGCCTGGGAAACCCTGTGCCTGGGGCGCCCGGTGATGGGTGAGACGTTCAGCCACGGCGCGCTCGACAGCCGTCTGCATATCCAGGTGCCCGATGACCCGGGCCTGCATGAGCGCCTGCGTATCGACGGTGGGCAGTTGCACAAGCTCGCAGGCTTGCCCCTGCAAGCAACCTTTTGCGCCTACCCGGCCAGCCCCGAACTGCTTGAACACAGCCGCGCCCTGATCGAAGACCTTGGCACCCCGGCAGGCGCAACCTTGCTCGGTCAACTGCTGGTGGTGCGCCTGCTCGACCACGACAACCAACGCCTGCAATCCACCTTGCAGCGGCTCTGGCATGCCTTGCGACCCGCCGTGGTCGGCCTGGCGCCATGCCCGCCGCGTATCTGGGCCACTTGAGAGAAGACCATGGAGCTGACCCCACGAGAGAAAGACAAATTGCTGCTGTTCACCGCCGCGCTGCTGGCCGAGCGGCGCCTGGCCCGAGGTCTTACGCTCAACTACCCGGAGGCGGTGGCGCTGATCAGCGCCACGGTAATGGAAGGCGCACGTGACGGGCGCACCGTGGCCGAACTGATGAGCCTGGGCCGCGAGGTGCTGCGTCGTGACCAGGTGATGCCAGGGGTCAGTGAAATGATCCCTGATGTGCAGGTGGAAGCGACCTTTCCCGACGGCACCAAGCTGGTCACCGTCCATGAGCCGATCGTCTAGGAGCGCAGGATGATTCCCGGAGAAATACAGGTCGCCGACGGCGACATCGAACTCAATGCAGGCCTTGAGCGGATCAGCGTCACCGTTGCCAACCACGGCGACCGGCCGGTGCAGGTCGGCTCGCACTATCACTTCTATGAAGTGAACACCGCCCTGGTGTTCGAACGTGAGCCGACCCGTGGCTTTCGCCTGGACATCGCCGCCGGCACCGCGGTGCGTTTCGAGCCGGGCCAGGCGCGCACCGTTAACCTGGTGCCCTACCGCGGCAAGCGTGAGGTCTATGGCTTTCAGGCCAAGGTGATGGGCCCGCTGGAGGCGCAGGCATGAGCCGGATCTCGCGCAGGGCCTATGCCGATATGTTCGGCCCGACAGTGGGCGATCGCGTGCGCCTGGCCGACACCGAACTGTGGGTCGAGGTCGAGAAGGACTTCACGGTCTATGGCGAGGAGGTCAAGTTTGGTGGCGGCAAGGTCATCCGCGACGGCATGGGCCAGGGCCAGATGCTCGCCGCGCAAGCACTGGACCTGGTGCTGACCAATGCGCTGATCATCGACCACTGGGGGATCGTCAAGGCCGACATCGGCATCAAGGATGGACGCATTGTCGGCGTCGGCAAGGCCGGCAACCCCGATGTCCAGCCGGGGGTGACCCTGCCAGTGGGGCCGGGCACCGAGGTGATTGCCGCCGAGGGCAAGATCGTCACCGCCGGTGGCATCGACTCGCACATTCACTTCATCTGCCCGCAGCAGGTGGAAGAAGCGCTGACCTCGGGCATCACCACCTTCATTGGCGGCGGCACCGGGCCGGCCACTGGCACCAACGCCACCACCTGCACCTCGGGGACCTGGTACCTGGCGCGCATGCTCCAGGCCGCCGACCAATTGCCAATCAACATCGGCCTGCTGGGCAAGGGCAACGCCTCGCGGCCTGAAGCCCTGCGCGAACAGATCGAGGCGGGTGCGGTGGGGCTGAAGCTGCACGAGGACTGGGGCTCGACCCCGGCGGCCATCGATTGCTGCCTGAGCGTGGCCGAAGCGCTTGACGTGCAGGTGGCAATCCACACCGACACCCTCAACGAGTCCGGCTGCATCGAGGACACCCTGGCGGCCATTGGCGAGCGCACCATTCACACCTTTCATACCGAAGGAGCGGGCGGCGGCCATGCGCCGGACATCATCCGCGCTGCCGCCTTCGCCAACGTGCTGCCGTCCTCGACCAACCCGACCTTGCCCTACACCCGCAACACTGTCGATGAACACCTGGACATGCTCATGGTCTGTCATCACCTGGACCCGGGCATTGCCGAGGACGTGGCCTTCGCCGAATCGCGCATCCGCCGCGAGACGATTGCCGCCGAAGACATCCTCCATGACCTGGGCGCGTTCTCCATGACCTCATCCGACTCTCAGGCCATGGGCCGGGTCGGCGAGGTGGTGCTGCGCACCTGGCAGGTGGCGCACCAGATGAAGCTGCGTCGTGGCCCCTTGGCGCCAGACACTGCCCGCAGCGACAACTTCCGGGTCAAACGCTACATCGCCAAGTACACCATCAACCCGGCCCTGACCCACGGCATTGCTCACGAAGTGGGCTCGGTGGAAGCCGGCAAGCTGGCCGACCTGGTGCTCTGGGCGCCAGCGTTCTTCGGGGTCAAGCCTGCACTGGTGATCAAGGGCGGGATGATCGCCATGGCGCCCATGGGCGATATCAACGGCTCAATCCCGACCCCGCAACCGGTGCACTACCGGTCGATGTTCGGCGCTCTCGGGGCCGCGCGCCATGCCACGCGCATGACCTTCCTGTCCAGGGCTGCGATCGACCGCGGCGTGCACCGGCAATTGGGGCTGCACAGCCTGATCGGCGAGGCCCGCGGCTGCCGCACGGTGCGCAAGGGCGACATGGTCCATAACGGCCTGCTGCCGATGATCGAAGTCGATTCGCAAACCTACCAGGTACGCGCCGACGGTGAGCTGCTGGTGTGTGAGCCGGCCACGGTGCTGCCGATGGCCCAGCGTTATTTTCTGTTTTAAGGAGCGAGCATGATTCTGTTGACCCGTCGCCTGAGCGATGCCTCTACGGTAAGCGGCACTGTCACCCTCACCATCGACACACGGATCAAGAGCCGCGTGCGCGTCACCCTCGACGATGGCCGCGAGGCCGGCCTGATGCTCGAACGCGGCCAGTTGCTGCGCGGTGGCGAATTGCTCGGCGAGGAGCAGGGCGGTGAGGTGATTCGCGTACTGGCGGCAGCCGAGCAGGTGTCCAGTGTGCGCTGCGTCGACCCGCTGCTATTGACCCGCGCCGCCTATCACCTGGGCAACCGCCATGTCCCGCTGCAGGTCGAGGCCGGCTTGCTGCGCTATCAGCACGACCCTGTGCTGGATGAGATGGTCCGCGGCCTGGGCCTTGAGGTGATGCTTGAAAAGGCGCCGTTTGAGCCTGAGGCCGGCGCCTACCAGAGTGCCCCGCACAGCCATGCCCACAGTGACCACCTGTTCGTTCGCGTTGCACACCACTGATTGTTGATAAGGAGATTGCTCGATGAAAAAACTCATGACCCTTGCGTTGCTGCTGATTGCCGTGCCGGCCTTTGCCCACCCAGGCCATGACGCCAACCCGCTGCAGGATGGCTTGTTGCACCCGCTGACGGGCCTTGATCACTTGCTGATGTTGCTCGGCACCGGCGTACTCGCCGCCCTGACCGGGCGTAGCCTGGCGCTGCCGTTGCTGACCCTGGGCGCGATGTTCGGCGGGGCGCTGATGGGCCACCTGTTCGGCGGCGTGATCGGCATGGAAGCAATGATCATCGGCTCGCTGCTGGTGGCCGCCGCCGCGCTGCTGTTGCCCAACCGCCAAGTAGCGTTGGCCCTGGCCATGCCACTGTTCGCCCTGTTCCACGGGTGGGCCCACGGTATTGAAGCCAGTCCGGGCGCGTTCTGGGTGTTCAGCGCAGGCTTTGTCAGCGTCAGTGGCCTGCTGTTGCTGGCAGGCTTTGCTGGCGGTTGCCTGTTGCGTCGCCATAAAGGGCTGCAGAAAGCCTTCGGTGGCGGCCTGCTGGCCGGTGCCGCCTTCGTGCTGGCGGGCTGATGAGCAACGAACTGAAGCTGCTGCGCCTGCTGCAACTGGCCAGCCCTAGCCTGCCGGTGGGTGGTTTTACCTACTCGCAAGGCCTGGAGTGGGCGGTGGAGGCCGGTTGGGTGCAAGGCGCCGAAGGTTTTCGCGCCTGGCAGCGCCAGCAGATCGAGGACACCCTGGGCCACCTCGACTGGCCGTTGTTGGCGCGGCTGTATCAGGCGTGCCTGGAGGGTGACGCCGAAGCGTTTGCGCGCTGGAGCCTTTTCTTGCTGGCCAACCGCGAAACCGCCGAACTGCGCCTGGAAGAGCGCCAGCGCGGCATGGCCCTGACTCGCCTGCTTGACGGCTGGCAACTGGGCCAGGCGCCCGAGTGGCGTGCCTCGCTTGAGCTTACCCAGCTCAGCGGCATGGCCTGGTTGGCCGTGCACTGGGATATCCGCTTGCCTGACCTGGCCCTCGCTCACGGCTATGCCTGGCTTGAGGGCGCGGTGATGGCCGGGGTCAAGCTGGTGCCGTTCGGCCAGCAAGCGGCGCAGACCCTGCTGCGTGACCTGAGCGAAGCCTTGCCCGATGTCCTGGCAGCGGCCCTGACCCTTGGAGATGACCAGCTCGGCGGCGGCCTGCCATTGCTCGCCATCGCCTCGGCATGCCACGAAACCCAATACACCCGATTGTTCCGATCTTGAGGAAGCCCTATGCAAAGTTATCAGCAACCCCTGCGCGTTGGTGTCGGCGGCCCGGTCGGTTCCGGCAAGACCGCGCTGCTTGAAGCCCTGTGCAAGGCCATGCGCGACCAGTATGAAATCGCCGTGGTGACCAACGACATCTACACCAAGGAAGACCAGCGTATCCTCACCGAAGCCGGCGCCCTGGCCGCCGAACGCATCGTCGGCGTGGAAACCGGCGGTTGTCCGCACACTGCGATCCGCGAAGATGCGTCGATGAACCTGGCGGCGGTGGAAGAATTGGCGCGCAAGTTCGGCAACCTGGAAGTGATCTTCGTCGAGAGCGGCGGCGACAACCTGAGCGCCACCTTCAGCCCGGAGTTGGCGGACCTGACCGTCTACGTGATCGATGTTGCCGAAGGTGAGAAGATCCCGCGCAAGGGCGGGCCGGGGATCACCAAGTCGGACTTTCTGGTAATCAACAAGATCGACCTTGCGCCTTACGTGGGGGCTTCGCTGGAGGTGATGGAAAAGGACACCCAGCGCATGCGTCCGGAGCGGCCCTGGACCTTTACCAACCTCAAGACCGGGCAGGGGTTGCAGCGGGTGATCGATTTTATTGTCGAGCGCGGCATGTTGAAGGCGTCGGTGTAACCAAAAAGCATCGCGGGGCTTGCCCCGCGATCAATCTACCTGCGCCGCAGAAACGGCAACAACATTCCTACCCGGCGCTGGTACTGTCGATATTGCTCGCCAAACAGCTGCTGCAGATCTTTTTCCTCCAGCAGCGTGCCAATCAGGATGTACACGGTACTCACTCCGGCAAACAGCAAATGCCCGACCGTCATGTGCGGGGTCGCCCAGAAGGTCATGAGAAAACCCAGGTATAGGGGGTGACGCACCAGTTTGTACAACCACGGCGTCTTGAAGGTGAACGCTTCGCTCCCGTGCGGGCGAAAAGCATCCAGGGCCTGCTTGAGGCCGAACAGTTCGAAGTGGCTGAGCAGGAAGGTGGCCAGCAAGACGATGATCCAGCCGAGCCAGTAGAGGCCATTGATCAGTCCGCGAGCCACAGGCGCCTGGATATCCCACAACGTCAGCGCGATCGGTTGCCAGAGCAGGAACATCAGGCTCAGCGCCAGGCTGCTGAACAGTACATAGGTGGCCCTTTCGATAGGCGCTGCCACCCATTGCAACCAGAATGATTTGAAGCCTTTGCGGGCCATGCCGCTGTGTTGCAGGGCGAACAGGCTGATCAGTGCTACGTCAATCAAAGCGGCAAAATACCAGGTAGTCGTCGGCCCCGAGTTGATGTCCTTGGGCACCTGTGGCGGCCCGATAAAACCGACGAAATACACCAGCACCAGCATCGAAAAGACATAGCAGAACAGGCTGTAGAGTAGTCCGAGGCATTTGTGCAGCAGCGGTTTCTCGTCCATGAGGCATTCCTTTGAGTAAGCACCTGAGCGTCCTGCGCAGGTGGGTTGCAAGGGCTGAACCCTTAACCATAGACCAGAAAAACCGCGGTTAGACGGTTGGGGCAATCAGCCGCAGCTCAACTTTGCCCTGCGAGCCTGATAGAGTCGCCATCCCAAACGACTCGATCTATTGCAGGAGGCAGCTTTGAACACGTGCAGTCAGTGCGGCGCGGACCATGCGCATGACCCAGGGGAACTGGCGTTTCGGCGACCCGATGCGTTGTTCGCGTTAAGCCCCGAGGAACGCGAACACAACGCCAGGCACAACAACGACTGGTGCGTGATCGCCGGCGAACGGTTTTTCCTGCGGGCATTGCTGCCACTGGCTGTGGCGCAGCAAAACGACAACTACTGCATCGGCATCTGGGTCGAACTGCAGGCGCGGGATTTCGAGCGCGTCTGCGAACTGTGGCGTGATGAGCACCAGGCGGGCGAGCCGCCCTTTGCCGTGAGCCTGGCCAACAGCATCCCCAACCTGCCACAGACCCTGGGGCTCGAAGGTCAACTGCAACTCAGCGGCCCGACCTCGCGGCCCAGCGTGACGCTAAGCGCCAGCAGCCACCCGTTGGCGGTGGAGCAAGCCGACGGGATTTCCCTGCACCGTGCCCATGAGTACAGCGTGGTTTTCGCTTGAGTTCCAGCGCCATACTGCCCCCCCCAGCCACACCTCGGCCTGGCTCTCGTCTGGTTACACATTGTGGTTTAAGGTGAGCACCTGCTTCTCATGACAGGGATCGATCATGAAACACCCGCTTTTGCAGCCCCTCGTTGTCGCGCTGTTGCTGGGCGCTGCCCTGCCATCCTTGGCGGCGTTGCCCAGCGCACCGTCCTATATCGACGATAGTGGTTACCTGCCGGCTGCCAAGCAGCGCATTTTGCCGCCGATGTTTGCCCAGACCCTGACCAGCATCCGCTACCTTGCCAAACCGGACAACCCGCTGATCACCCAGGCTGAGGCCAGCGCATTCCGCCAGACCAGCAACTACGACGAAACCCGCGCCTACATGACCCGCCTGGCCGCTGCCTCCGGGGGTAGTATCGTGCTCAATGACCTGCCGGAAAAAAGTGCCGAAGGTCACCCGATGTTGATGGCGATCGCTTCCCTTGAGGTCGACAAATCGCCCGCCGGGCTCAACGAGTCGGGCAAACCGACGATATTCGTCGAGGCTGAAATCCACCCGGGTGAGGCCAATGGCAAGGACGCGATGTTCATGCTCTTGCGTGACATGACCAGCGGTGACAAACCGCTAGCCGCCTTGCTGCAGAAGGTCAACATCCTGTTCATTCCCACCGTTAATGTCGACGGCGACCTGCGCCGCAGCGCCTACGGGCGGATCAACCAGAATGGCCCGGATGAAACCGGCTGGCGGGTCAATGGCCTGAACTACAACCTCAACCGTGATTTCACCAAACTCGACAGTGCCGAGATCCGCAATGTTGCCTGGGTGTTCAACACCTATGACCTGAGTTTCTTTGCCGACACCCATTCCACCGACGGCGCCATGTACCCCTACGACAGCTCCTATTGCCATAACGGCAATGGCTGGTCGCCGGCCAGCAGCGCCTGGATGGACAAGGTCATGCGCGCGCCGGTGTACCAGGCGCTGGAAGCCGACGGTCATGTAGTGCACGAGTGCATCAGCCTCAACAGCAACCAGGACCCCAGCCAGGGTTACTACCCATACCGCACTGACTTGGCGCGTTTTTCCAACCAGTACGGCGACATCCGCAATGTACCCTCGATCCTGATCGAGCAACACGCCTTGCACCCGTACCAGACCCAGGTGCTGGGCAATTACGTGATGCTCAAGAGCATGTTCCAGGTGATCGGCGATCAGGCGCTGTCGCTCAACGAAGCCATCCGTCAGGACCGCGAGCGCCTTGAAGCCCAGGAGCAGGTGACCCTGACCTGGAAACCGGGCAAGGCACAGGCCACGGCATTTACTGTCGGTGATTACCGCTACGAGCAGTCGCCAATCACCGGCGCCAGGACCATTGTCTGGAGCAACACCGCGAAAAAGCTCAATGTGCCAGTCACTGGTAACACCGAGCCGGACCTTATGGTCAAACGGCCCCGCCAGTACGTGGTGCCGGGGCAGTGGCGCGAGGTGATTGCCCGGCTCAAGGCCCATGGCATCCGCATGACCACCCTCGACAAGCCGACGCCGATTGCGGTGACGCTGTATCGCATGGACGAGGTCAAGGTGGCGGGCGGCTTTGAGCCTGATCGCACGCAAAGCAACCAGATCCCGGGGTACGAAGGGCGCTTATTGGTCAGCGGTGTGGCCAAACCGCTGGAGCGTTTGCAGACCTTCCCAGCAGGCTCGGTGCTGATCGATACCGACCAGCCGTTGGGTGTGCTGGCAGTCAACCTGCTGTACCCCGAAAGCCCGGACTCGTTCTGGGCCTGGGGCTTTTTCAACTCAACCCTGGTGGCAGCCGAGGAGCCTGAGGAATACGTGATGGAGCCGATGGCGCGCAAGATGCTCGCCGAAAGCCCGCAGCTCAAGGCCGAATTCGATAAGAAACTCAAGAGCGACAAGGCCTTCGCCGCCAGCCCCAGCGCTCGCCTGCATTGGTTCTATGAGCGCACGCCGTTCTATGACGTCAATGCGTTCGTCTATCCGGTGGGCGCGGTGTACTGATCAGGTATCAATCGGTCTGAAATCGGTATTGGTCATACACAAAAACCGTAATCTATAAAGGCTCTGGTCCTCCCGCCCGAGCCTTGATTGCATGAACATCCGCCGCCGTTCACTGTTTGCCGCCAGCCTGGCCCACGCCGTGCACGATGGCCTCACCGATGTCATCTATGTCTTGCTGCCGCTGTGGCAGGCGCAGTTTGCCCTGAGCTTTACCCAGGTTGGCCTGCTGCGCGGTGCCTATGCCGGGATGATGGCCGGCCTGCAGTTGCTGGCCAGCCGTGCGGCGAAACGCTGGGGGCGCGAGCGCCTGCTGGTCGGCGGTACCGCCCTGGCCGGGCTGGCCTACCTGGTTGCCGGGCAGGCCAGTGGCCTGGGTGTACTGCTGGTCGCGCTGTTGCTGGGCGGCCTGGGCGCCAGTACTCAGCACCCGCTGGCCTCGTCGTTGGTCAGCGATAGCCATGAGGCCGGCGGTGGGGTCAAGCAGGCGCTGGCGCAGTACAACTTTGCTGGCGATATTGGCAAGATGCTGGTGCCTGCCGGTGTCGGCTTGCTGTTGCTGGTGGCCAGTTGGCAAACCAGCGTCACTGTACTGGGCCTGCTTGGCCTGGCTGCTGCCGCCGTGCTCTGGTGGCTGATTGCGCCGCGAGCATCGTCGGTGGCGCGAGCGCAAAAAAGAGTCACTGGCAGTGGCAACGACTCCAGCAGCGGCCTGGTCGCCTTGCTGCTGACCGGCACTCTCGACAGTGCGGTACGCATGGGTTTTCTCACCTTTCTGCCGTTCCTGCTGCAAGGCAAGGGTACAGGCTCTGCCGGTATCGGCCTGGCGTTGATGCTGCTGTTCATTGGTGGCGCCTTCGGCAAGCTGCTGTGTGGCTACCTCGGTGCACGCATCGGCACGATGAAAACCGTTTGGCTCACCGAGTCGCTGACTGCGCTGCTGATCGTGTTGGTGCTGTTTTTGCCGCTGACGCCGATGCTGGCGCTGTTGCCACTGTTGGGCCTGGTGCTCAATGGCACCTCGTCGGTGCTGTACGGTGTAGTGCCGCAGCTGGTGGGGGCGGGCAAGCGTGATCGGGCCTTCGCCTTGTTCTACACCGGTACCATTGGCGGTGGTGCGCTGGCACCGCTGGTGTTCGGGCGAATAGGCGATGGCGCGGGCATCACGGCGGCAGTGATGGGCCTGGCGGCAATCCTGCTATTGACCTTGCCGTTGTCCTGGTGGATAGCGCGACAACTGCAATCCGGCTTGCCTGGGAAATTTGGATCTACCTATAATGAATGAGATTCATTACCAGATAACTTTCCCCAGGCCGTCTCCATGTCCAGCGCTGACCCTTCGCTGCAACTCGCCGTGCATACGCTGTATGAGGAGCATCACCCCTGGTTGTGCGGCTGGCTGCGCAAACGCCTGAGTTGCCGCGAGCATGCCGCGGACCTTGCCCAGGACACCTTCATCCGCGTCCTGACCCTGCGCAAGGCCCCTGAACTGCGTGAGCCGCGGGCGTACCTGAGCACCGTGGCGCGTAGCCTGATGATCGACCTGTTCCGCCGCCGCGCGTTGGAGCAGGCTTACCTGGAAACCCTCGCCGCACGCCCCGAGCTACTCGACATCTCGCCGGAAACCCGTGCCCTGGTGATCGAGGCCCTGATGGAAATCGACGCCATGCTCGACGGTCTGGGCCGCAAGACCCGCGAGATCTTCCTGATGGCCCAGCTCGATGGCCTGAGCTATGTGGAAATCGCCCGGCGCCAGAACCTGGCGGTGAACACGGTGAAGAAGCACGCCGTGCGCGCACTGACCCATTGCCTGCTGCTGGCCGAGGACTGAGCCGTGAACGCCCAGCGCCTGGATCGCGCCACCCTTGAAGCGGCAGCCCACTGGTTTGTCGAACTGCGCTGCGAAGCGCCGGCCCCGGCAACCCGCCTTGCCCACCAGCAATGGCTGGCGGGTGATCCGCGCCACCGCCAGGCTTGGGAGCGCTTGCAGCGGGTGCAAGGCGCCTTTGCCCAGGTCAGCCCGGGTGTCGCCCGGCCGATGTTGGCCAGCGCCCAGGCCAAGCGCCGCGAAGTGCTCAAGGTGCTGTCGATCCTGCTGGCCGCAGGTGGGGCAGGGACCCTGGCCTGGCACAGCACACCCTTACCGACCTTGATGGCCGACCAGCGCACCGGTACCGGCGAGCGTCGCCGCGTGCGTCTGCAGGACGGCAGCCAGTTGCACCTGAACACCGCCACTGCGGTGGATATCCGCTACAGCGATCAGTTGCGCGAACTGCGCCTGCTCAGCGGCGAGATCCTCATCGAGACGGCAAAAGATACCCTGGCTCGGCCCTTCATGGTGCATACCAGCGAAGGCAGCATTCGCGCGTTGGGCACGCGCTTTATCGTCCGTCGCGACGCCGAGCGCACCCAGGTGAGCGTACAGGCGCATGCTGTGGAAGTACGCTGCAGTGCTGATCTGCACAGGCCTGTGCGGGTCGAAGCCGGCCAGCAACTGAGCTTTGATCGCGCCACGATCAGCCCTTTGCAAATGGCCAACCCCGACGCCGATGCCTGGCTGCGCGACCTGCTGGTGGTGCACGACTGGCGCCTGGACGACTTCATCAGCGAACTGCAGCGCTATCGCCCCGGGCACTTGGGCTGTGCCCAGGCGGTGGCCGATCTGAGGATCTCCGGGGCGTTCCAACTGGGCAACAGCGATCACATTCTCGCCAACCTGAGCAGCACCTTGCCGGTGCGCATTCGTCAGTTCAGCCGCTTCTGGGTCCGGGTGGAACCTGCCTGAGCCACAGCGGAGAATTATTTTCACAAGGGGGGTGTTGATTCAGATTCTCATTCGACTTGTAGGTAGAGGCGCCTCAGACGCCACCCACCACTGCCAACGGGCGAAAGGAAACTGCATGTCCCTTTGTAATCCAGACTCCACCCGCAACCTCCGCGCATTCACCCCTTTGCGCCGTGCTGTCCAGGCTGCGCTGTTCGGTTCCGCCCTGGCAGGGGCCGGCGCCACCCTGATGGTCGCGGCACCCGCTTGGGCTGACACCCGGGTTGAAAGCCAGTTCGATATCCCCGCAGGCTCCCTGGAGTCGGTATTGACCCGCTTTGCCGCCAGCGCCGGGGTGACCGTGTCGTTCCAGCCCAATGATACCCGTGGCCGGCAATCGCCAGGCTTGCATGGCCGCTACAGCGTCGAGGCCGGCTTGCGCCAGCTGTTGGCCGGCAGCAACCTGCAACTGGTGCGCCAGGACAGCGGCAGCTACTCGTTGCTGCCAGGTGCCGGCGATGACACCAGCGTGCAACTGGATGCCACCAGCATCAACGGCAAGGCCGTCGAGTCCGCCTACGGGCCGGTCGACGGCTATGTCGCCACCCGCAGTGCCACCGGCACCAAGACCGACACACCGCTCCTGGAAATCCCCCAGGCGGTCAACGTGATCACCGCCGCCCAGGTCGAAACCCAGGGCGCGCGCAACCTGACCCAGGCCCTGCGCTACACCCCGGGCCTGAGCGTCAACGGCTTTACCGACCGCAACAATATTGCCGACGAGATCACCAGCCGCGGCTTCGCCCCGACACCGTTGTACCTGGATGGCGCTTACCTGCCATACGCTGGCAGCCTGGGCGGCGCACCGCAGATCGACCCCTACACCCTCGAGCGCATCGAAGTACTCAAGGGCCCGTCGTCGGTGCTGTACGGGCAGAACCAGCCGGGTGGCCTGATCAATATGGTCTCCAAACGGCCGACCCGCGAGCAACGCAACCAGGTCAAGTTCGGCCTGGGCAGCTACAGCCGGGTCAACGGTGCCATTGATCTCAGCGGCCCGCTGGATGAGGCTGGCACCCTCAGCTACCGCCTGATCGGCGTGGCGAAAAAGGGCAACGACCAGCTCGATCACACCAATAGCCAGCGCATGCTGCTGGCGCCGAGCCTGACTTGGGCGCCGAACGAAGACACGGCGCTGACCCTGTATGCCCAGGTGCAGCGCGATGACGGCCTGGCCGACTACCAGTCCTTGCCGAAAATCGGTTCGCTCGATCGCGGCCCCAACGGCCAGCGCATCGACCGCGACGCGTTTCTGGGCGACTCCCATTACAACGACTACCGGCGCGACCAGTATGTGCTGGGCTACGACTTCAGCCACGCCTTCAGCGACGACCTCAAGTACCGCCAGACCGCGCGTTACATTGACATTCGCGACCGCTACAAGGGCTTCTATCTGCGTGGCTTCGTCAGCGATGCTGCCGGTGTGATCGACCAGACCCACGCCACCCGCACCAAGCTCGACTGGCGCCAGCACAACACCGCCTACACCCTCGATAACAATCTGGAGTACAAGTTCGACACCGGCCGCCTGCAGCACACCACGCTGGTGGGCCTGGACTACCGCCGCTTCAACCGCACCTACACCGGCTACAACGCCTACGGCGTGGCCCCGGTCGATCTGTACAACCCGAGCAACTACCCCACGGACGATGTGGTGCCGGAACTGACCACCAAGTGGGACAACACCATCGGCCAGACTGGCCTGTATGTGCAGGACCAGATCAAGCTTGACCAGTGGATCCTCACCATCGGCGGGCGCCAGGACTGGGCCAAGGTCGAGAACAAAGACCTGCTGGCGCACAGCATCGTCGAACAGAACGACCAGAAGTTCACCGGCCGGGTAGGGCTGACCTATGTGACGGAGTTTGGTCTGGCGCCTTATGTCAGCTACTCGCAGTCGTTCCTGCCGACGATTGGCACCAGCGCACCGCAGCGCGGCGCCAAGGCCTTCGAACCGACCGAGGGCGAGCAGTATGAAATCGGCGTCAAGTACCAGCCGCTGGACAAGACCCTGATCACCGCCTCGGTGTTCGAGCTGACCCAGAAAAACGTCAAGACAGGCGACAAGGTCTACCCCGAGTATGAAAGCCAGGACGGCGAAGTGCGCTCGCGCGGCGTGGAGCTGGAGCTCAAGACTAGCCTGGACAATCTCGACGTATTGGCAGCAGCCACCTACATCGATTCGTTCTACACCAAGAGCAACTATGGCGATGAGGGCAACCGTTCCGAGGCGCAAGCGCCAGTGTCGGCAACCCTGTGGGCGGACTACCACTTCACCCAGGCCGCGCTCAACGGCCTGACCGTCGGTGCGGGAGCGCGCTACACCGGGCGCAAGCCGGGGGATTCGGCCAACTCGTTCGATGTGCCGTCGTTCGTTGTCTACGACACCACCATCAGCTACGACCTGGGCAAGCTCGACCCGAGCCTGCGCGGGCTGCAGACCAGCCTGAATGTGCAGAACCTGTTTGACCGCGAGTATGTCTCGGACTGTAACTACTCGTTTGGTTGCTACTACGGGCAGGAGCGGGTGGCGTCGCTTGAGATGACCTACGACTGGTAATCCATTTCGGGTCAACCCGGCCCCCACAGGTCTGCGCGACCCTGTAGGAGCGGGCTTGACCCGCGATCGTATCCAGCCGCTGGCTCGCCAGTGGCCCGCTCTGCTCAGATAAAGATCGTTCCGCGCATGTACAGCGCAGCCTGACCACTGATGATCACTCGGCCGTTGTCCAGCACTTCACAGTGCAACTGGCCCTTGCGTGCGCCACCTTGCTCGGCGGTGAGCGTGCGCTTGCCCAGGCGCCCGGCCCAGTAAGGTGCCAGCGAGGTGTGGGCAGAGCCGGTTACCGGGTCTTCATTGACGCCCACCCGTGGGCCGAACCAGCGCGAAACGAAGTCGAAGTGCGTGCCGGGGGCGGTGACTGCAATGCCGCGCACGTCAAAGGCGGCCAGCGCTGTAAAGTCCGGCTGCAGGTCGGCGATCAGCGCCGGGTCCTCGACAACCACCAAGTAATCATCGGTACGGTACAACGCCTCGATCCGCTCCAGGCCCAGGGCCTCCAACAAACCGTCTGGCACGGCGACAGGCACGGGCTGCCTGGCCGGGAAATCCATGGCCAGGCGAGCGCCATCACGCCGCACCCGCAGCTCGCCGCTGCGGGTGGCAAAACGCAGTATCTGGCACTGTTCGCCCAGTTGTTCGAACAGCACCCAGGCGCTCGCCAGGGTGGCGTGGCCGCACAGGTCGACTTCTACCGTCGGGGTAAACCAGCGCAGCTCGAACAGCTCGCCATTGCGCACTACGTAAGCGGTTTCCGACAGGTTGTTTTCGGCGGCGATCTGTTGCAACGTCGCGTCGGGCAACCATGCCTCGAGCGGGCACACCGCCGCCGGGTTGCCGCCGAACGCGCTGTCAGAGAAGGCGTCTACCTGGAAGATTTCAAGTTGCATGCTGATCATTCCTGTCCGTTGTCTGTCGCCCGGATCTGCTCCAGGTAGTTGTAGATGGTGTAGCGGGTTACGCCGAGCGAGGCGGCGGCCTTCTCGATACCGCCCTTGACGATGAACAGCCCGCGTTCCTGCATCTGCCGCACGGCGTCCAGTTTCTGCGCTTTCTTCATGCCCAGCACGCCGCCGGGGCAGGCGTCCTGGATGATCTGTGCCATCAGCTGCTCCATGCCCCTGGATTCGTCCGGTACTGGCGCAGGTGTCGCGGCCAGTCCCAGCAGCCCGCCGAGCACTTGATGGGCGGTGGTGATGGCGCTGAGGTCGGCATTGATGCACAGGCTGGCAAACGGCTGCCCGCTGCTGTCGCGATAGACCACGGTTGAGCTGCGCAACGGCCGGCCATCGGGGGCGAGGGTAGGGTAGTTCTCGACCACGATCGGCTCGCTACTGGAACGGTCGCTCATGGCCCGACGCACCGCGGCGAAGCCCAGGTCATGGAGCGGCCCGCCGAGCACGGAGTCACCAACCCTGCGCCCGGTGACATGACCATTGGCGATGGCGAGGATGGAGCGCTGCGGGTTGAGCACGTCATGCAGGACGATTTCAGTATGGGCACCGAGCACCTGGCCGAGCATTTTCAGCGTGCTGTGCAGCATGCCGAGGATCAGTTGGTGTTCGCTGTGCAAGGGGCGGGAAACCTTCATGAGACGCTCGTGAGGCGTTGAGTGATGAATATCAGGCTATCAACGTAAAATTGAATAATCAACAAAGTGTAGATATTTTCTGATTCGTTCCTGCGCAGGAGGGCCCTTGAGGATTGCATCCGTCCGCCCAGGCCACTTAAGATATAACCATTCTCATTTAATGCCCGTACCGATGAAAGCGCCTCCTCCTGCCGACAGTCTCGACACCTTGTACAAGGGCTATCACGGCTGGTTGCTGGGGTGGCTGCGGCGCCGCCTGGAGTGTCCGCACAATGCTGCCGACATGGCCCAGGACACTTTCGTGCGCTTGCTCAGTGCCGGTGCCTACGTAGCACCGCGCGAGCCGCGGGCGTTTCTGGCCACGGTGGCGCGGCGCCTGCTGGTTGACCGCAGCCGCCGGCAAAAGCTCGAACAGGCTTACCGTGAAGAACTCGCGCGGCACGTCGAGCACCTCGATCAGGCGCCGTCGCCCGAACAACTGCTGGCGGCGGTCAATGCTCTTGAACACATTGCCCGCGCCCTTGAGCAGATGAGCTCACGGGTTCGCCAGGTGTTCATCCTGCGTCACCTGGAAGGCCTGAGCCACGCGCAGATCGCCGAGCGCTTTCAGGTCTCGAGCAAAACCGTGCAGAACGATCTGGTCCAGGCCTTGCTGCAGTGCCACGCCGCCCGCGAGTCGGCACTGTGAGCCCGTCACCTAGCGCCGCAGTGCTGCGCGAGGCTGCGCAATGGTTGGTGCGCCTGGACGATGAGCCCAGTGCTGCCGAGCAGCAGGCGTTCAGCGCCTGGCTGGCCGAAGCCGACGAACACCGGGATGCCGTGCAACGCTTGCAAGGCAGCCTTGCGCCGTTGCGCGAACTACCGCGTGCCCCGGCCCGAGCGGCCCTGCAACGGGTGACTGCAGCACAGCCCGGCAAGCGTGCCCTCAAGGCGTTGGCCATCAGCCTGGCGCTAGTGCTGCCCAGCGCTGCCTTGCTCCAGCATTACCCGCCTGCGTATCTGCTGGCCGATCTGCGTACCGGCAGCGGTCAGTGGCGCAGCGAGCAATTGCCTGACGGCAGCCGCATCAGCCTGGATGGCCGTTCGGCGGTCGACTTGCAGTTCGATGCCCATAGCCGCACCTTGCACCTGGTCAGTGGCGAGATTCTGGTGCAGGTGGCCAAGGATGCCGAGCGGCCGTTCCGGGTGGTCACCGAGCACGGCAGCATTCGTGCGCTGGGCACGCGCTTTGTGGTGGAGCGCCTGGGCGATAGCACGCGTCTGATGATGATCGAGTCGAGCACCGAAGTGCGCAGCGGCGCCAGCACCCTTACGGTGCATGCCGGGCAGCAGGTGCAGTTCGGCGCCTCGGGCCTGCAGGCAGTGCAACCGGTGGATGCGCCGGGCCTAGAACAGGCGTGGGGCCGGCAGCAGATGCTGGTGCGCGAACAGCCCTTGAGCGAGGTGCTCGAACGCCTGTCGCGCAATCACCAGGGCTACCTGCTGTACGACGCCAAGGCGCTGGCACACCTGAAGGTCACCGCCGTGCTGCCGGTCGACGACAGCCAGCGGGCCTTGCGTTTGCTGGCGCGCAGTTTCCCGATCCGGGTCGAGCAATACACGCCATGGCTGACCCGTGTCGTCCTCGAATAAAAATTATTATCAAACGCTTCCAGTTCCTGTTGCCCGAGCGTCCTTGTATTAGCCCAATACATCGGAGAGTCGGGAACATGCTTTCACCCAAGCCATTCAAACCTTGCCGCGCGCTGACCCTGGCGGTCCATTTTGCCCTTGGCGGCTTGCCGTTGCTGGTAGCTCAACCCCTGCAAGCACAGCAACAGGTACAGCGTTATGCCATTCCCGGCGGCCCGCTGGGCGATGTGTTGAGCCGCTATGCTCGGGAGTCAGGCCTGGCCATCTCGTTCAATGCCGGGCAGGTGGCGGGCCTGAGCAGCGCCGGTTTGCAGGGCAGTTACGCGGTACAGGAAGGTTTCGCCAAGGTTTTGCAGGGCCATGCGTTGCAGGCCCGGGCGAGCAGCGACGGTTATGTGTTGGTGGACGTGCCCGCCGCCAACGGCGCCCTGGAGTTGGGCGCTACCAGCATCAATGGCGCGGTGCTGGGGAGCATCACCGAAGACAGCGGCTCCTACACCACCGGGCCGATGCAGACCGCGACCAAGCTGGCGCTGACCAACCGCGAGACCCCGCAGTCGGTGACGGTGATCACCCGCCAGCGCATGGACGACCAGAATATGCGCAGCCTTGAAGATGTGCTCAAGAGCACCCCCGGCATGTCGATGACCAAGGACGGCCCGCATCGCCCGACCTTCTATGCGCGCGGGTTCATCGTGGAAAACCTGATGAACGACGGGCTGTCGAGCGATCTGTCGCATTACCTGTCGCGGGACATGAACTCGACCCCCGACATGGCCATCTACGACCACGTCGAAGTGGTCCGCGGTGCCACCGGGTTGATGCAGGGCGCGGGCACGCCGTCGGCGGCCATCAACATGGTGCGCAAGCGCCCGACGGCGGACCCGCGTTTGAGCTTCACCGGCAGCGCCGGCAGTTGGGACAACTACCGCAGCGAAGTGGATGCTTCCGGGCCGCTCAACGACAACGCCACCTTGCGCGGGCGGGTGGTCACGGCCTACCAGACCCGCAACAGCTTCCAGGACGTTACCGACAGCGAGCGTTCGGTGTTCTACGCCATTGGCGAGGCCGACCTCAATGACAACAGCACCCTGACCCTCGGCGTCTCCAACCAGAGCGTCAACAACACCGCGACCTGGGGCGGCTTGCCGACCGCCATCGATGGCAGCGACTTGCACCTGTCGCGCAAGACCTACTTGGGCAATGACTGGGAATACTGGGACCAGGACAACACCACCGTATTTACTCGCCTGGACTACCGCCTGGCCAATGATTGGAAACTGTTGCTGGCGGCCAGCCGTACCTGGTCGGACCTGAAGATGCTCGGCAGCATGACCGAACGCATGGGCGATGAGGGCGAGGTGTTCGGCCAATACCTGGGCCAGTACCACTACGACGATGAGCAGAGCAGCTACGACGCCTATGCCTCGGGGCCGTTCCAGTTGCTCGGGCGGACCCATGAGCTGGTTATCGGTACCAGCCGGCGCGAGCTGACCTTCGAAGGCAAGGGCAACTACAGCGACGACGAAATCGGCATGGATATCTACAACTGGGACCCAGGTTCGCTGCCCAAGCGCGAGCTGGACCTCAGCTACTGGCACCAGGACCGCAAGACCTCGCAGACCGGCACCTACCTGACCACCCGCTTCAACCTGGCCGATGACCTCAAGCTGATCCTGGGCGGGCGCCTGGACTGGTACGACAACGACACCAGCACCCGCAACGGCAATCGTGCGCCAACCGGCAGTGACTATTCGGTAACGCGCCATGTCACCCGTTACGCCGGTGTCATCTACGACCTGGACCAGCACCATTCGCTGTACGTCAGCTACACCGACATCTTCAAACCGCAGTCGGAACTGGATGCTGCGGGCGCTGCAATCGAGCCCATGGAGGGCAAGAACTACGAGCTCGGCATCAAGGGCGAGTACTTTGATGGCAGCCTGAATGCCAGTGCAGCTGTGTTTCGCATCGATCAGCAAAACCGCGCCAAGGCCCTGCAGATCAATGAGTGCTCGGCGTTGGTGCCCAGCTGCTCGGAGGCTGCTGGCAAACTGCGCAGCGAAGGGATCGAACTTGAGGTCAACGGCACCCTGTTACCGGGTTGGGAGCTGGGTGCAGGCTATACCTTTGCCCAGGTCAAATACGTCAAGGACAGCGACCCGGCCAACGAAGGGCGCTTGTTCGCGCCGGAAATTCCGCGGCAAGTGTTCAAGGCTTTCACCACCTATCAACTGCCGGGCGAACTGCAACGCTGGAAGGTCGGTGGTGGTCTTACCCGACAGAGCGAGATCTACTACAAGGGTGACAACTTCTACGCAACCCCGAGCCGTTATCGCATCGAACAGCCGGCCTACACCCTGGTCGATCTGATGCTCAACTACCAGGCTTCCGAACACCTGGACGTACGCTTGAACCTGAACAACGTGTTCGATAAGAAGTACTACCAGAGCATTGCCGGCAATACCGCCTATGGCGGCAACCTGTACGGTGATCCGCGCAACTTCATGCTGACTACGCGCTGGAGCTTTTGATCCAGCTCACCCCAGCGGCAATCCTGCCTCTGCGCAGGATTGCACCGGCATTGAGGAGTCGATAGTATTGCAAATCGTTATCAATTAGCCTGTGTGCCGAACTGACCCTGGCCATCAGGCGCAGGAGAGGCACGTGTTCAGCGCAGAGATCGCATTTCGGCAACAAGTTGAGCAGCTGTACGTCAACCACAGCACCTGGTTGCGCAGCCTGCTGCGGCGCAAACTGGGTAATGCCTTCGATGCCGCAGACCTTGCCCACGACGTCTATTTCCAGCTGATGAAGAAGGGCCAGCTGCCGCCTGCGCAAGACTCCCGACGCCATCTCACGCAGATCGCCAACGGCCTGGTGATCGACCTGTACCGGCGTCGGCACATTGAGACCGCCTACCTACAGGCACTGGCGCTTTTGCCCGAAGCACTGGCGCCCTGTGAAGAAACCCGTGCCCTGGCGATCGAGGCGCTGATCGAGATCGATGCGGTATTGCACAGCCTGTCGAGCAACGCGCGCAAGGCGCTGTTGCTGTGCAAGCTCGATGGCATGAGTTATCGCCAGATTGCCAGCGAACTGCAGGTGTCGGTGTCATCGGTGGAGAAGTACATTGCCGCCGGCCTGTTGGCCTGCTATCAGGCGTTGCACGGCGCGGGGCGTTGAACCGCAGATGCCCAGAGATGAAGTTGCCGTTGAGGTCGTGGAGCAGGCTGCGCTATGGATGGCGCGCCTGTGGGCCGATGATGCCAGCGACGCGGACAAGGCCGCTTGCCTGCGCTGGCGTGCCGAGCACCCCCAGCATGAACTCGCCTGGAGCCGCTTGCAGGCCTTCGAAGACAAGTTGCACTGCGTACCGGGCGAAATTGCCCACCACACCTTGCGCGAACCGATCGCCACCCCGGACCTGAGTCGCCGCCGAGCGGTGCAACTGCTGGGGTTGCTGCTTGGCGCCGGTGGCCTGAGTTACGCGGTCCGCAGTAGCCAGGCCTGGCAACTGGCCAGTGCCGAGTACGGTACGGGCACCGGGGAGATTCGTCCGCTCGTGCTGGCGGATGGCACCCAGGTGGTGCTGGCCTCGGCCTCGGCGATCGATGTGCGTTTTACCGAGCATGAACGACTGCTGATCCTGCGCGCTGGCGAGATCCTGCTGACCAGCGCCCATGACCCGGCCAGCTCGCCCCGGCCGTTACGGGTACAGAGCCCGCACGGCAAGGTACAGGCCCTGGGTACTCGCTTCAGCGTGCGGCTGACGGATGACAGCACCCGAATCTCGGTGTTCGAAGGCGCGGTGCAGGTTAATCCGCAGTGTGCCGACGCCGCCGGCAGGCGCATCGATGCGGGGCAGGGCGCATGCTTCTCGCGTAGCCGGGTCCAGGAGCCGGTTGCAGTAGCCGACAGCGTGGGTGCGTGGGTGAAAGGTGTGCTGGTAGCCGACAACATGCCGTTGGGCGAGCTGATCCAGGAGCTGGCGCGTTACCGCCGCGGCGTGTTGCGCTGCGCCGAGGAGGTCGCCCAACTCAAGGTCAGCGGCGTGTTCCCCTTGCGTGATACCGACCGGGCGTTGCACAACCTGGCCCAGGCGCTGCCGGTGAATGTGCAACGGCGCACCCGCTACTGGGTGACGGTGGGCGGGGTGCGCTGACTGTTGACGGGCCAGGGCAACTCTTTTTTCGAATGCCCTTGAGGTTTTTACCTTCTCGTTCGGAAGACAGGTAAGAGTGACCATCTTCACGGTCCGTCAGGGAGACGCCATGAGTAACCAGGATGCGAGCCTGCCCAATGGAAGGGCAGCGGTTTCGCAAGTCTTGCACCCCATTCGCGGGCGTTTGACGCTTGCCGCTCTGTTGGCCGGGCTGGGCAGCATGCTCGCGCTGGTGCCTTTGGCGGCCATTGCCCACATCGCCAATATTGCCCTCGGTGCGGGCGAGAGTGGCTGGTCGCAGGCACGTGGCGAGGTGGCCTGGGCCGTCGGTGCGAGCCTGGCGTGCCTGCTCCTGGGCTTGCTGTTGATGTCAGTGGGCGAGGCCATTGCCCACCTGGCCGACAACCACATCACCCGCCACCTGCGCCTGGCGATCACTGCGCGCTTGGCCCAGGTGCCGCTGGGCTGGTTCAGCGCGCGGGCATCGGGTGAGGTCAAGCAGGCGATGCAGGACGATATCGGTACCTTGCACAGCTTGACCGCGCATTTCTACACCACGGCCGGGCGCTGCGTTGGCGCGATCCTGATTTCGGCGCTTTACCTGTTTGCCATCGACTGGCGTATGGCGATCATCGCACTGTTGCCGTTCCCTGGGTTTTTCCTGTTCTTTGCCAAGGCGACCAAGGCCAGCGGGGCGAACATGCAGGACTTTGTCAGCCGGCTCACACGGATCAACACTGCGGTGGTCGAATTCGTCCACGGCATTCCCGTGGTCAAGGCCTTTGGCGCCACCGGCAAAGCCCATGACAGCTACCGCGAGGCGGTGGATGAGTTCAGTGCGGCCTTCACCGCGTTCACCCGGCCGCTGGTGGGCACCATGGCCAATGCCAACGCCATGATCGCGCCGGTTGCAGTGCTCGGCGTGGTGCTGGTCTTCGGCACCTTGTTGGTCAGCCTTGGCTGGATCAGCGCGCTGCAAGTATTGCCGTTCGCCATCGTCGCCCCGGGGATCTCGGCGCCGCTGATGCTGCTGAGCTACATCACCCATGATCTCAACAACGCCACCGGCGCCGCCCAGCGGCTCCATGCGCTGCTGGCAACGCCGGTGCTGGAGCAGCCTGCGCCCGAGCAGCAGCAACTGCCCAGCGATGGCCAGGTATACGTGGAGCACCTGAGCTATGGCTATGACCCGCAGCAGCCGGTGCTGATCGATATCAACCTGCGCCTGGCACCGGGCACGGTGACGGCTATTGTCGGCGCCTCGGGCAGTGGCAAGTCGACCCTGGCGCGGCTGTTGCTGCGCTTCTTTGACCCGGATCAGGGCCGCATCACGCTGGGCGGTGTCGACCTGCGCCACCTCGACAGCCGCGAGCTGTACCGACGCATTGGCTTCGTCCTGCAGGAGGTGCGCCTGATTCATGCCAGCATCAGCGAAAACATCGCCCTGGGCCGGCCCGATGCCAGCCAGCAAGAGATCGAGGCCGCTGCCCGCGCCGCCAACATTCACGACTGCATCCTGCGCCTGCCGCGTGGTTACCAGTCGGTGTTCGGCGAAGATGCGCAGTTGTCCGGGGGCGAGCAGCAGCGCGTGAGCATTGCCCGCGCGGTGTTGCTGGATCCGCCGCTGCTGGTACTGGACGAGGCCACCGCAGCGGTCGATGCCTCGAGCGAGCTTGCCATCGCGCAAGCGCTGTCGGCTTTCGCCCAGGGGTGCACGCTGCTGGTGATCGCCCACCGTCTCGACACAGTGATGCACGCCGACCAGATCATTGTCCTTGAGCAGGGCCGGATCATCGAGCAGGGCAAGCACGCCCAATTGCTCGCCCTCGGCGGCCGTTATGCCCGGCTGTGGGCGCTGGGCGCTTACGGACAGACTTCTGAACAGGCGTTGCCGACATGCTGAAGACCTTTATCCGTTTGTTGGGCGATGACGCGCGGGTGTTTCGCCGCTACCTGTCCATGGCCATCGGCTACGGCCTGCTGTGCGGGTTGAGCATTTGCACCCTGGCACCGGTGCTCAGTGCGCTGTTGGCCGGTGATACCGCAGCTGCAGCGCAGTGGTTGGTGCTCCTGGTGCTGAGCATGGCTGTGTGCTGGGCGATGCGCCGGCGCCTGGACAAAGCCGGCGTCGCCGTGGGCGTAGCGGTACTGCAAGGCGGACGTCAGCGCATTGGCGACCATGTGGCGCGCTTGCCGCTGGGCTGGTTCACCCCGGAAAACACCGCGCGCCTCAACCATGTGGTCACCCAAGGCATGATGGCAGTGGCGCAACTGCCTGCGCATGTCTTCACCCCGGTGGTCAGTGGCGCGGTAACGCCGCTGGTGCTGGTGGTGGCGTTATTCATGCTGCACTGGCCCTTGGCTGTGATTGCCCTGTTGGCTCTGCCGTTGCTGGCGTGGGTGCAGGTTTACAGCGCACGCTTGGGCCGGCGCGCCGACCAGGCCTACCAGCGCAGCGCCGCCGAGGCCAGCCAGCGCATGGTCGAGTTCGCCCAGGCCCAGGCGGTGCTGCGGGCGTTTACCGGCGGCAACAGCACGCGCTTCCTGCAGCAGGCGATCGACCAGCAGCACGCAGCGGCCTCGCGCTTGATTCGAATGTCGGCAACCTCGGCAGTGCTCAACCTGTGGCTGGTGCAGGCGGTGTTTGCCGCTTTGTTGATTGCGGCGCTGGTGTGGATGGAGGGCGCGTTGACGCAGGCATCGGTGATTGCCGTGTGCGTTGCGCTGCTGCTGGTCAATCGCTTCATCGAGCCGTTGCTGGAGGTAGCCGGCTATGGCGAAACCCTGCGCGGCGCCGGCGTCCAGCTCGAGGCGGTGGCCGAGATTCTTGCCGCGCAGCCGTTGGCTGAACCCGTTGTCGGGCAAGCACCAGTGGACGCTTCGGTGGAGTTGACCGATGTTCATTTTAGCTACGGCGCGGGTCGGCCCGAGGTGCTGCAAGGCGTCAGCCTGCGGCTGGAACCGGGCAGCATGACGGCGCTGGTCGGTGCCTCGGGCTCCGGTAAAACTACGCTGGTGCGGCTGATCGCGCGGTTCTTTGACGCCAGTGCCGGCAGCGTGCGGGTGGGCGGTGTCGACGTGCGGCAGATGACGGCCGAGCAACTGGCGGCGCAGATCAGCCAGATTTTCCAGGACACCTACCTGTTCCAGGGCAGCATCGCCGACAACATTCGTCTCGGCAAACCAGGCGCGAGCACCGCTCAGGTGCTAGAGGCGGCGTGCCAGGCGGGCGTCGACGAGATCATCGAGCGCCTGCCGCAAGGCTTGTGGACCCCGGTGGGCGAGGGTGGGGCGCGATTGTCGGGCGGTGAACGGCAACGTATCGCCATCGCCCGGGCGCTGATCAAAGATTCCCCGATCCTGCTGGTGGACGAGGCGACCGCGGCACTGGATGCGCAAAACCAGGCAGCCATCAGCCAGACCCTGGCGCATTTGCGCGGCAAGCGTACGCTGATCGTGATTGCCCATCAGTTGTCCACTGTGGTCATGGCCGACCAGGTACTGGTACTCGACCAGGGGCGGATCGTCGAGCAGGGCACACCTGCGCAATTGGCCGAAGCCCAGGGACGATACGCGCACTACCTGGCCCAGCGCCAGGCCGCCAAAGGCTGGCGGATTGCTGCGGCGCAACCGGTTGATGAGCAGGGCCTGACTTGATTCGACGTGCCTTGCCCCTGCTGTTTGTGCTGTTGTGCAGTGTGTCCTTGCTGGTGGGCGTCAAGCAGCTGTCCTGGGCGCAGCTGTTTGCTGGCAGCACGGACGCCTGGTTGACCTTGACTGCAAGCCGCCTGCCGCGCCTGGCCGCGTTGGTGTTGGCCGGGGTCGGGCTGTCGCTGTGCGGGGTGATCCTGCAGCATATCGTGCGCAACAAGTTCGTCGAACCCGCCACCACCGGCGGTCTGGATGCGGCCAAACTGGGCATCCTCCTGGCGCTGACCCTGACGCCCGAGGCGGGCGCCCTGGGCCGTATGCTGTTCGCCCTGGTGTTCTGTTTCGCCTGCAGCTTGCTGTTCGTGGCCATCATCGGCCGCCTGCGTGTACAGCACAGCGTGTTGGTACCGGTTATCGGCCTGATGTACGGCAGCGTGCTCAGCGCCATCGCCGAATTCCACGCCTATCGCCATAACATCCTGCAGAACATGCAGGGCTGGTTGCTGGGAGACTTCTCCAGGGTCGTGCAGGGCAACTACGAGGTGATCTACCTGATCCTGCCGATCGTGCTGCTGACCTACCTCTACGCCCAACGCTTTACCGTACTGGGCATGGGCCAGGACACCGCGCGTAACCTGGGTATCAACTATGTGGCGACTGCCTCGCTGGGTCTGTTGCTGGTGTCGGTGACGGTGTCAGTCACGGTTATTTGCGTGGGGGCGATCCCGTTTGTCGGCCTGGTGATTCCCAACCTGGTCGCCCTGCAGTTCGGTGAAAACCTGCAACGCACGCTGCCGATCATTGCCTTGAGCGGGGCGTCGCTGCTGGTGGCCTGTGACATCCTCGGGCGCGTGCTGATCTACCCCTTCGAGGTGCCCATCGGCCTCACCGCAGGTGGCCTGGGTGGGGTGCTGTTCCTGGCGCTGATCCTCTGGACGCGGCGATGAACAGCGCGATCATCCGACACGCCATCTGGCCGTTGCTCATCGCCCTGGCCCTGGCCTTCGTGCTGGTCGGCTCGGGCCTGGACCTGGCCTATGTGATTCCTCGGCGCTTGTTGCGCCTGGCGGCGATGGTGCTTGGCGGGGTGTGCGTCGCCTGGTCGTCGATTGCTTTCCAGAGCATCACCGGCAACCGCATCCTGACCCCGGCGATCATGGGTTACGAGGCTCTCTATCTACTGCTGCAGGCCCTGTTGATCCTGACCCTGGGCAGCGCCAGCCTGGCCCTGCTTGGCCACCACGGCAACGTGCTGCTGTCGATGCTGTGCATGCTCGGCTACTCCTGGGCCCTGCACCGTTGGCTGCTGGGTAACGGCAAGAACAACCTGTATTTCCTGCTGTTGTTCGGGCTGGTACTGACCCTGGTGCTGACGACCTTCACCCAGTTCATTCAACTGCGTATCAGCCCGGGCGAGTTCTCCGTGCTGCAGGGGTTTGCCTACACCTCGTTCAACCGCGCCGATGGCCAGCAGTTGCTGTACTCGGGCGCACTGGTGCTGGGGGTGGGGGTGGTCGGCTTCAAGACCCTGCCGAGCCTCGATGTGCTTGCCTTGGGCCGCGATCAGGCGCTGTCGCTGGGGGTCGACTACCCGCGCTACGTGCGCCTGTACCTGGCACTGATCGCCATACTGGTGGCGGTGTCCACCAGCCTGCTCGGACCCACGGCGTTCATGGGCATTTTCGTGGCCAACATCACCTATGCGTTGGCGCGAAGCAGCCGCCACCGGCTGACCTTGCCATTGGGCTGCGCCATCGCCATCAGCCTGTTCATCGTCGCCCAGTTTCTGGTGGAGCAGGTGTTCAACTACAAAACCACGGTGGGCATCCTCGTCAACCTGGTGTGCGGCGCGTACTTCCTCGCGCTGATGATTCGTAGCCGGGGGGATGCATGATCACGCTCAAACACATTCACAAGGCGTATGCCGGCAAGACCGTGTTGCACAACGTCAGCGTACAGTTTCCGACGCGCCAGCTGACGTCACTGATCGGTCCCAATGGCGCCGGCAAGAGCACGCTGCTGATGCTGATTGCGCGCCTGCTCAAGCCGTGCAGTGGCGAGATTCTCATCAACGGCCGTAACGCCGCGCACTACCGGGTCAGCGAATACGCCCGGCAGGTTGCGACCTTGCGCCAGCACCCGCAGTTCAGCCTGCGCCTGACCCTTGAGGAACTGGTCGCTTTTGGCCGCTTTCCCCACAGTCGTGGCGCCTTGAATGAGGAGGACCGGCAACAGATCGACACGGCCATCGGCTTTCTTGGCCTCGACCACCTGCGCGGCGCCTACATCGACGAGCTCAGCGGTGGCCAGCGGCAGATGGCGTTCCTGGCCATGACCATTGCCCAGCAAACCGATTACCTGCTGTTGGACGAGCCACTCAACAACCTCGACATGAAGCATGCCGTGCAGATCATGCGTGCCTTGCGAAGGCTGTGTGACGAACAGGGCCGCACGGTGATCCTGGTGGTGCACGACATCAACTTCGCCGCCAACTACTCCGACCATATCCTCGCCCTGCAGGGCGGCGCGGTGCGTTTCTGCGGCCCGGTCGCCGAGGTGGTCACCCGGTCGCGACTGCAGGCGTTGTATGGCCTGGACTTTGAAATCCTGCGCAGCGAGCGGGGTTTTGTTTGCAACTACTTCAACCCATCGGATCAGGAGCGTGAACATGAACAGGGATAAGCCACAGCCGCGCTGGACGCTGGCAGCGATGCTGGCGTTGACCAGCGTCTTGCCCGGTTGCGACCAGCCGCAGGCGGTGCAGGCCCAGGCAGCAGGGCAGTACGCGCCGATCACCATCGAGCATGCGCTGGGCACCACGGTGATCAACAAGCGGCCGGAGCGGGTGGTTGCCTTCGACATGAGCGAACTCGATACCCTCGACCAGTTGGGCGTGCCGGTGGCGGGTATCGCCAAGGATTACGTCGCGCCGTTTCTGCGCCAATACCAGGACGACCCGAAGGTGGTGGACGTCGGCGCCACGGTGCAGCCCAACCTTGAGCGCGTGCACAGGCTCAAGCCCGACCTGATTCTGATCTCACCGATTCAGGCGCACAGTTATGCGCAACTGGCCGAGATTGCCCCGACCCTGCACTTTGATGTCGACCTGAGCAACCAGCAGGGCAATGTCATCGCCGTGGCCCGCGAACACCTGTTGACCCTCGGCCGGGTGTTCGGCAAAGAACAGTTGGCAAAGCAAAAGGCCGATGCCCTCGACGCCAAGGTAGCGCAGGCCCGGCAGGTGACGGCGGGGCGGTCGGAGAAGGCCCTGATCGTGATGCATAACAATGGCGCCTTCACCGCCTATGGGGTCAAGTCTCGCTACGGCTTTGTCTTCGACACCCTGGGCGTCAAGCCTGCTGGCGGCGAGATCGAGGCCGGCCTGCACGGCCAGCCGATTTCCAACGAGTTCATCCAGCAGGCCGACCCCGACATTCTCTATGTGGTCGACCGCACGGCGGTGATGGAGCGTCGCCCGGCCCTAAACAGCAGCAGCCTGGACAACCCCTTGCTGCGCCAGACCAAAGCCTGGAAAAACGGCCGCGTGGTGTTTGTCGATGCCCAGACCTGGTACCTGTGCACGGCGAGCGTGACCTGCCTGGGCAATGTCATCGACGAGGTTGCTCGAGGGTATTTGCAATAGTTTTAAAATGATTATTGTTTCGATTGAGGCTTTGGCGTTCTGGTTCGGAAGACACAGTGAGCGTCACTTATCCTTCCGAGCGCACAGGAGTCCAGCATGCCGGAACGCCGTTCTCAATACCTTGTCCCTTTCAGTGTTCAGCATCCAGAAGCGGCCGTGAGCCGTGCACGCAACCTTGTAGCCTGGCGGCTGGCGCTGTGCCTGGGACTGGGCGCCGGATCCCTTGGCCTGGTGCCGGTAACGGCACAGGCGCAAACGGCTGGGACTGCGGCGGATACACGTCACGGCTTCAGTGTGGCGGCAGGCTCGCTGTCCCAGGCCCTGAACGCCTTTGCCGCCAGTGCCGGGATTGAACTGACCGTCGATGCCGTGCTGCTGCAGGGCAAGCAGAGCCCGGGGCTGGCGGGTAGCTACAGCATCGACGAAGGTTTTGCTGCGTTGTTGCAGGGCCATGGCCTGCTGGCGGTGCGCCAGGCCAATGGCAGCTACACCCTGGTTGTCAGCGGCGACGGCGAAGCAGATGTCGCCCTGCCGCAAACCATGATCCAGAGCAGCGTGGCTGCCACCGGCAACCTGCCGCCGGCCTATGCTGGCGGCCAGGTGGCCTCCGGCAGCCGCGTCGGCCTGCTGGGCAACAAGGACTTCATGGAGACGCCGTTCAACACGGTCGCCTACACCGAGGAGTACGTGCAAAACCGTCAGGCCCAGGACATCGGTGCGGTGATCGGCGCAACCGACCCGTCGGTGTATGTACCGAGCAAGCGCAGCAACTACGAGACGTTCTTCATTCGCGGCTTCTCCACCACCGCCAACGACATCACCTTCAATGGCCTGATCGGCATGGCGCCGAACATGCGTGGTTCCACCGAACTTGCCGAGCGGGTCGAGGTGCTCAAGGGGCCTTCGGCGCTGCTCAATGGCATGCCGCCGGACGGCAGTGTCGCCGGCAGTATCAATATCGTGCCCAAGCGTGCGGGCGACGAGCCACTGGCACGTTTGACCACAACCTATGAGTCGCGTGGCCTTGGTGGCGTGCATGCCGATGTCGGGCAACGCTTCGGCGAGCAGAAGCAGTTCGGTGTGCGCTTCAACGGTGTGTACCGTGACGGTGATACGGCGGTGGACGACCAGCAACACAAGATGGAACTGTCATCCCTGGCCATGGATTGGCGAGGTGAGCGCGCCCGGTTGTCCGCCGACCTCTACAAGCAGCGCGAGCGCATGGATGGCGTCAACTACTTTGGCATATCCTCGATTGCCAACACGGTCAACCGGGTGCCGACGCCGAAGAAGGGTAATCATTCTCTGGCACCGGAGTGGGGCTACACCGTCAATGACACCGAGACCCTGGTGTTGCGTGGCGAGTTCGACCTCAGCGAGGCCATCACAGCATACGGCGCCTGGGGTCAGCGCGACGGCGGTTATGACGCCCTGATGACCCGCGACATGCTGCTCAACGATGCCGGCGACATCGATGCCACGGCCATTCGTTCGGCCCGCGACGGCACGCAGAAGTCTGGCGAAATCGGCCTCAAGGGCCACTTCGCCACCGGCCCGGTCAACCATGCCTGGAGCCTGGCCGCGAGCCGCTTCAGTTCCAAGAATAGCTTCAAGGATGCGGCGTTTTTCGGTCACGCCCGCACCAACTACTACAACCTGGATTTCGGCCCTGCGCCGGATTTGAGCGGTTTTGGTGCGACCACCTCGAAAACCGAAGCCAAGCTTGGCAGCTACGCCCTGGTCGACACCCTGTCGTTTGCCGAAGACCGCGTGCAATGGACCGTCGGCGCGCGTCAGCAGAATGTGCAGAGCAGCAACTACGGCCGCACCGGGGCCAAGACCGCAAGTTACGATGAAAGCCGGTTGTCCCCGGCCACTGCCTTGCTGGTCAAGGTCACGGATAACGTCTCGGTGTACGCCAACTACATCGAAGGCCTCAGCCAGGGCGCCTCGGCCCCCGACACTGCGGCCAACGCCGGCGACATCATGAAGCCGTTCCAGACCAAGCAGTACGAAGTGGGCAGCAAGCTTGACCTGGGCTATCTGGCCACCACCCTGAGCCTGTTCCAGATCGAAAAACCCAGCGCCTACACTGACCCTGTGACCAATCTGTTCGGCGTCTACGGTGAGCAGCGCAACCGTGGCGTTGAGTGGAATTTCTTCGGTGAAGTACAACCGGGCTTGCGCCTGCTGGGCGGCGCCTCCTACACCAAGGCCGAGCTGACCAAGGCACGCATTGCCGACAATGAGGGCAATCAGGTTACCGGCGTGCCCAAGGTGCTGGCCAAGCTGGGCACTGAATACGACCTCGACAGCATTACCGGCCTGACCCTGACCGGTAACCTCAGCTACACCGGCGAGCGATACGTCACCGATGATCATCGCTTGTCGCTGCCGTCGTACACCACCTTCGACCTCGGCACCCGCTACACCACCCGCATAGCTACCAAGCCTGTGACCTTGCGCGCCACGTTGCAGAACGTTGCCAACAAGGCCTACTGGCTGGGCTCCTGGAGCGGCGGTGATGGCAGCGGCCTGTCGGGCGGGTTGGGCGCGCCGCGCACGCTGCTGATGTCGGCGTCGGTGGACTTCTGAACCTGCGCCTCAAGTTTCCCCGGCCTGCGCCGAAGCGCTCTGGCACTACGCGCCAAATAAGGACATTCCATGCTCAGAAAGCTGCTTCAGGCTAGCGCCGTCATCGCCACCCTGGCGATGACCGGCTGCGTCTCCTACAACGTCACCGGCCCCCTGGCCGCCCCGCAACATCCTGCTGCCAACACCAGCCCACGCACGGCGCAAGTCGCCGATGTAGCCGTCACCTCGCCGGGTATCGACGAGGCCACGCGCAAGGCCATCAGCCGCTCGCTGACCGTGCAGCTTGATCAGTACGTCGCGGCTGGCAAGTACTTCAAACAGGTCAGTCAGTACCCGACCCGTCTGGATGAGCAGGATGTGCTGCTCAAGTTCAACATGACCTCGCTCAAGGGCCATCGCGGGCCCCACCCAGGCTACGTGCTCGGTGCCTTGCTGACCCTGACCGTGTGGATCTGGGTCAACGGGCCAATCTACGTAGACACCTTTGATGTTGCCGGTGACCTGGTGATCGAGGACCGCAACGGCAAGGCCCTGGCCAGCTCGCACCAGGTGCTCAAGCTGGAGCGCAATGTCGGCCTGTACCGTCGCGAATACTGGGCGCCAACCCTGGGTGCGCCGCAACTGAACGAGGTGGTCGCCAAGCTGCTCGACGACGCCACGCTGAAACTGGCTAAACAATGATTTCAAGGAACCACCCCATGCTGCGTATCATCAAGGCCAATCTGCTGCTCGGCGCTGTGCTGCTGACCGGTTGTGTCTCCTATTCGCAACACGAACTGGCGCCGGTGCAGAGCTGGCCGCCACAAGCGCAGGCACAGGCGGTAAAGCCCACTGCCTATGTGCGCACCACCGCGCAATACCAGGTCAACCGTGGCCAGGCCAATGCCATCGCCGGCAAACCGGCCGAGGCGTGGGAGCGCGCATTGGTCGAAACCTACAATCAGTCCGGGCGCTTTGCCCGGGTGAGCACCGACAAGGTCGCGGCGGACATCTACGCTGAATCGACCTTGACCAACCATGAACAGTTCAGCATGGCCTCGGCGATCATCACCGGCGTGACCTTCCTCGTCATCCCGACCACGGCGCGCAACACCTTCACCCTCGACACCGTGTTCAAGGACAAGGATGGCAAGGAGCTGGGGCGCATTCGCAAGAGTGAGTCGGTACGCACCTGGATGCACCTGGTGCTGATCGTCGGGATTCCGTTCCAGCAGGACACCAGCGCGCTGGTCCGGCAACTGACCCAAAGCACGCTGGATGAGGCGGTCAAGCGCCAGTTGCTGTAATCAGGCTGACAACGCCGCTCTCACAGGCCATGGCACGTTGCAACAAGTGTGGGAGCCGGCCTTGCCGGCGATGCGCCGCGCGGGCGGGCACGGGCTGCGCCCGTGTTCGCGGGGCAAGCCCGCTCCCACAGAGATCGCGCAAGCTTTTTAGATTTTCATCAAGACAGTTGCTCCCACCCGGTCAGCGCGGGTCTCGGTGGGAGCGGGCTTGCCCCGCGATGAGGCCAGTGCAGTCTCGATCGCTGCCCAGGCTTGATCTGCCGCAGCCAAGTGCGTAGCGTCCGCGCCCTGGCCTTTTGAGTAATCGCTATGACCTTGATGGAACGACTTTTCACCTGCGCCTTTGGATTGAGCGCAATGGCCCCGGTCCTGGCGGCCGACAACCTGGCCATTGAACACTGGACCCAGCCCAACGGCGCGCGGGTCTACCTGTTGCCACAAAGCGAGGCAAGTGACCTGCAGATCCAGGTCGATTTCGATGCCGGCAGCCGCCGCGACCCGGTCGAGCAACCGGGCCTGGCGGTGCTCGGCGCAGCATTGGCCACAGCGGGGATTCGCGCCCAGGGCGATGATCCGGCATTGAACGTCAATGCCGTGCAAATGGCCTGGATGCGCGTGAACAGCGAGTTGAACACCCAGGTCGATGCCGATCGCTTCAGCTACCTCCTCAGGATCACCGACGCCGACGCCCAACGTCAAACCGAAGCTGCGGGCCTGCTGGGCCGGCAGATTGCCGAGCCGGCCTTTGCCGGTAGCGTCTGGTTGCAGGCCAAGCCGTACTTCATTCGCCAGGTCAACGGCGAAAGCACCCGGCGCTTTGCAGGCGTAGGGGAGCGCTTTGCCCAGGCGCTGTATGGCGAGCACCCCTATGGCCGCGAAGTGACCCGCCCGGGGTTGCAGCGCAGTAAACAGGTCAACCTCTATGAGTACGCGCTGCCGTTCGGCTATGCCCTGACGCCGGCCATGGTCGAGCGCACTGGCATGAGCGATCTGCGTGCCCACTACAGCGCCATGATGTTGCCTTGCCGGGCCACGGTCAGCCTGGTTGGCAACCTGGACCGGGCGCAAGCCGATGCCGTGGCCAGCGCAGCGCTTGGACGTTTGCCACAAGCCGGCTGCAAGGCTTTACCAGCGCTGCCCACGGTGCAGGCGCTGAGCCAGGCCAGCCGCCAACAACTGCAGCCGCAACAAGGCACGATCTGGATTCAGATCGGCCAACCGGCAGTGTCTCGGACAACGCCGGACTTTTTCCCGTTGCTGCTGGGCAGCGACATTCTCGGTGGCGAGCACTGGCCGACGCGGCTCAACCGTGCGCTGGGGGAGAAACTGGGCGGGGATGTGAGTTGGCAATCGTCCAGCTATTTCGACATGGGCCAACAGGGCGGGGCGTTGGTGATGTCCCTGGAGGTCCCCGCCGGGTACCAGCAGCAGGCTGAAGAGGCGGCTCGCGAGGCCTTGGCGCGCTTTGTCAGCGAGGGCCCGAGCGCAGAGGAACTGGCTCAGGCCAAGGCCCGTCAATTGGAGTATTTTGCCGCTACCCGCCGCGAGCGCGTGCTTGAACATGTCGCGCAGATTGCCTTGAATCAGCTGCCGGACGATACCCTGGTGAGGTGGCAGCAACAGCTTGAGGCGGTGACACCTGCACAGGTGCAGGCGGCGTTCGCCCGGGTGGTGCAGCCACAAAGGCTGGCAACGGTGGTGGCGGGGCAGGATCAGTAGGCGCGGCGATAGGGGATTGTGCAATCACCTCAGCATCATGATAATGAGAGTAATTACCATTAATGTGTGATCACTCTCGTGCCGAGCTCTGTCGACTCCAAGGCCATCGTCGCCCACCTCTACAGTGACCATCATCGCTGGTTGCGCGCCTGGCTGTACCGTCGGCTGAACTGCCCACACGATGCGGCGGACCTGGCCCAGGACACCTTCGTCCGGGCCATGGGCAGCAGCGCCTTGCCCGCCCTGGAAGAGCCCCGTGCGTTCCTCGCCACCGTCGCCCGTCGGCTGCTGAGCAACCTGTTTCGCCGCCGGGCGCTGGAGCAGGCCTACCTCGATGAGCTGGCGTGCCTGCCCGAATACTGCATGCCGTCGGCCGAAGACGTGCTGCTGGTGCGCGAAGCCCTGGCCGAGATCGACCGCCTGCTCGATGGCTTGCCGGTGCGCGTGCGGCATGCATTCATCCTCCACCGCCTGGAAGGCATGGGCCAGCCGGCCATCGCCGAGCAGTTGGGGGTGTCACTGGCCACGGTCGAACGCGACTTGCGCCGGGCCTTCCTGCATTGCCTGAGTGCGAGGCCCGAATGAGCAATATGCAACTGGACCGCGCCACCCACGAAGCGGTGGACTGGCTGCTCAAGCTGGAGAACGCTCCTGCCTGCAGCCCGTTGCTGCTGGCGTTCAACACCTGGCTCAAGCAGTCGCCCGGCCATCAAGCCGCCTGGCAGCGGGTCAACGCCTTGCTCGGTGAACCCCTGGCCGACTTGCAGCAGGCCGAGCAGCGCAACCCCGGCCAACTGGCCATGGCCAGCCGCAGCTTGCGCGCCTTGCCTTCGCCGTCGCGGCGCAAGGCATTGGGCGGCGGTCTGGCGATGGTGCTGCTGGGGTTGGGCGCCGGCGCGATCGGCAATCGCTTGACGCCGCTGGGCGATCTGCTTGCCGACCTGCGTACCGGCACCGGTGAGCGCCGCACCTTCACCCTGACCGATGGTTCGCGTTTGTGCCTGAACGCGCGCAGTGCGGTAGATGTGCGCTTTAGCGCCGGGCAGCGGCTGGTGCTGCTGCGCGAGGGTGAGCTGCAAGCCGATGTCCGTGCAGAACCGGGGCGGCCCTTTATCGTCGCTACCCGTGAAGGCCAGGTTCAAGCCCTGGGCACACGCTTTAGCGTGCGCCAGGAAGAGCGCCAGAGCCTGGTCGCGGTGCAGCAGCACAGCGTCCTGCTCAGAAGCGGCAGCGCACCCGCCCAGCGCGTGGAGGAGGGCCAGGCCTTTGCTTTTGACGGTCATGCCAGCCATCTGCTGGCTGCATCGCTACGAACCCGTGCGAACTGGACCGAGGGCCGCCTGGATGTGCGTGACGAACCCCTGGGCGAGCTGATCGAGGCCTTGCGCCCGTACCGCGCCGGGCTACTGCGCATCAGCCCGCAAGCTGCGCAGGTGCGCGTCTACGGCAGCTTTCCGCTGGACGACAGTGAGCGCACCTTGCGTTCCCTGGCCGAGACCCTGCCGATCCGTGTCGACAACTTTGGCGGCTGGCTGACCCGTATCGACGTGATCTAAATAAAAATAATTTCGATTTCCCTGAGGGGGTTCGATCACTGGCGTGTCCTCGTTATGGACAACAACCTCCAACGAGCCAACACTTCCATGCCCGACTCCATGATCCGACCCAGCCTGCTGGCCCTTGCCATTGCCCTGGGCAGCAGCGCGCCGCTGCTGGCCCTGGCGCAAACCGACAGCAGCATCAGCGCCAGCCAACGCTTTGATATCCCGGCCGGTGACCTGGGCGAAGCCCTCAGTCGCATCGCCCGCCAGTCTGGCCGGGTGCTGTCGGTCAAGCCTACGCTGCTGCAGGGCAAGCAATCGGCGGCGGTCAACGGCCAGTTCACGCCCGAGCAAGCGGCAACCCAGGCCTTGAATGGCACCGGCCTTAACCTCAACATTACCGCCGGCGGCACCTGGAACCTGCTGCCCGCCGAGCAGAGCGGGGCGCTGGAACTGGGCCTGACGCAGATCGTCTCCACTGCCGGTGAAACGGCCTGGGGCCCGGTCCAGGGTTATGTGGCCAAGCGCACCGGCACGGCAACCAAGACCGATACCTCGGTGCTGGAAGTGCCGCAGACCATCAACGTCATCACCCAGGACGAAATCACGTCGCTGGGCTCGCAGACGGTCACCCAGGCCCTGCGCTACACCCCGGGGATCACCGGTGGCGGTTTCTCCGACCGCGTGGGGGTTTTCGACGAACCCACCTCCCGAGGCTTCAGCCCGACGCCGCTGTACCTGGACGGCCTGCACCTGCCGTACGGCGGTGGCAGTACCGGGGGTGCGCTGCAGATCGACCCCTATGCCCTGGAGCGCATCGAGGTGATGAAGGGCCCGGCTTCGGTGCTCTATGGGCAGAACCAGCCCGGCGGTTTGATCAACATGGTCTCCAAGCGCCCGACCGCCACGCCGCTGCATGAAGTCAAGCTTGGTGGCGGCAGCCAGGACCGGCGTTACGGCGCTTTCGACTTTGCCGGCCCAGTGGATGACCAGGGTGAGTACCAGTACCGCGTGACTGGCATGGGCCTGGATAAGAACGGCGAGATCGACTACGTCGAGCAGCAGCGCTACATGATTGCCCCGAGCCTGACCTGGAGCCCCAACGAGCAGACCCGCCTGACCGTATACGGCCACTACCAGCGCGACAACGGCGTACCTGAAGCCCAGGGCCTGCCTGCGGTGGGCACGGTGTTCGCCAGCCCCAACGGGCGAATCAAGCGCAGCCGATTCATCGGTGAGCCGGGGGTCAATTCCTACGATCGCGAGCAATACACCTTCGGCTATGAAATCAGCCATGAACTGGACGACGTCTGGACCCTCAAACAAAACACCCGCTACGCCTACGTCGACGACAAATTCCGGGCGCCGCTGCACGGTTACGCCTTCGTGCCCAACCCGGTTACCGGGGCCGACGACCAGAGCGCCATGACCCGCTATGGCGTGGACTGGGCGCAACGCAACAAGGTGTTCGGCATCGACAACATGGCCCAGGCCAAATTCAACACCTTCGACCTCGCCCATACCCTGTTGATCGGCGTTGATTACTACCACTCCAACTCGCAGTTCCTCGGCAGATACGACCGCAATCCGCCAATCATCGATCTGTACAAACCGGTGTACGGTCAGGCGCTGAACTTCGCTCAGCCGTACAAGTGGGATCGCACCATTCGCCAGACCGGCCTGTACGTGCAGGATCAGCTCAAATGGGATCAGTGGTTCCTGACCCTGGGGGGACGTTACGACTGGGCTGAGGCGGTCAACAAGGAGCCCCTGTCGAATGAGCGTCCGAGCAGCTCCAAGGATGAGAAATTCACCGGCCGAGCCGGCCTTGGTTACGCCTTTGACAACGGTGTCACGCCGTACCTGAGCTATTCCGAGTCCTTCCTGCCGCTTGCCGGTGCCGACTACGCGCACAAACCCTTCGAGCCGTCCACCGGCAAGCAGGTCGAGGCCGGTATCAAGTATCAACCGCCGGGCCAGGATAGCTTCATCCAGCTATCGGTCTACGAGATCAAACAGCAGAACGTGCTCACCAGCGATGTTGCCAACCCCGGCAGTAACAGCCAGGTCGGCGAACTGCGTTCACGCGGGGTCGAGCTTGAAGGCAAGGCCAACCTGACCGACAACCTGGGCCTGATCGCATCGGTGTCGCGTAACGATGTGGTCTACACCAAGGACAACGATGGCCGCGAGGGCCGCCACCCTTCCGGTACGCCGCCGATGACCGCATCGTTGTGGCTGGATTATCACTTTACCGGCGACACGCCGCTTGCAGGCCTCGGCATGGGCCTGGGTGCGCGTTACGTGCGTGGCAGTGACGGTACCGACTGGGCCGAGGATCACTTCAGCATTCCGTCCTACACCGTGTACGACGGCATGCTCTCCTACGACTTGCAGCAGTCGCCGTTGCGTCTGAAGGGCGTGAAACTGCAGGTCAACCTGCAGAACCTCGAAGACAAGGTCTATGTCAGCCGTTGCACCAGTGATGTGGATTGCTACTACGGCGAAGGGCGGACCATTACCACTGACCTGACCTATAACTGGTAAGACCGACTTGCCCGGCGATGGGCTGCAAAGCAATCCCTGCTAGCGACAAGCCAGCAACCACTGACGAAACCCGGCCACCTGCGGCCGTTCCAGTGCCGTCGCCGGGTACACCAGGTAATACGCCAGCTCACTGGCGATGCCCTGTGCAAAGGGCGTCACCAGCATGCCTTCATCCAGCTCCCGCTGCACAAAGCCGCGGCGCACCAGCGCCACGCCGAGCCCCGCCTTGGCCGCTTCAATCGTGCCGTTGCTGTCTACGAACAAGGTACCGCCACTGGCCTGCACCTGTGGCGCCCTGGCTGCATCCAGCCACATCCGCCAGTCGTGGCGGTGCTCATCGTGCAGCAGGTGCACGCTGGCAAGGTCGTTGGGTTGGTGCAGGGCGTGGATGTTGCGCAAGTGCGGGCTGCACACCGGCACCAGATCATCGTCCAGCAAGCGTTCGGCGACCAGCCCGTCATAGCGGCCATAGCCATGACGCACCGCCAGGTCGATGCCGTCGCGGGCGAAATCCACCAGGCGCTTGCAGGCGCTGATGCGTACATCGACACCGCTCTGCTGCGCCTCGAAACCGCCTAGCCGTGGCAGCAGCCACTGTACGGCAAACCCGGGTGTGCAACTCAGCGTCAGTACCTGTTGCCTGGCGCGAGTAGTGAGGGCACTGGTGGCCTCACGAATCATGCGAAAGGCGCTGCGCAGGGTCGCGAAATAGTCCTCGCCCTCCGGGGTGAGGCTGAGGCTGCGCGGGCGGCGGACGAACAACCGCACGCCCAGGGCCGCTTCCAGTTCCTTGATCTGCAGGCTGACCGCACCGGGGGTGACGCACAACTCGCGGGCGGCAAGGGTGATACTGACATGCCGGGCGGCGGCTTCGAAGGCGCGCAAGGCGCTGAGTGAGGGTAGGGTCATGATGCTTTAATTCACCTCAATCATCTGGCGAAAAATGCTCGTTTGTCGTGGTGCTGGTGCCCTTGAATACTGGCATTGAAGAGCTCCAGAGGCTGCCGATTGACCTTAGCAGAGCTCAATCTCGATCGCCCGTTTGAGGAGTTAGCCACGATGAACAAAGTCATGAGCCTGAGGGAGTGGGGCCTGTTGACTGCCCTGTCGATACTGTGGGGCGGTTCGTTCTTCTTCAATGGTATTGCCGTGAAGGAACTGCCGCCTTTGACCCTGGTGATGCTGCGCGTGGGGCTGGCGGCGCTGGTACTGCTTGCGCTGGTACGGCTACTGGGGCTGTACATGCCGCGAGAGTGGCGGATCTGGCGGGCGTTTTTGGTCATGGGGCTGCTCAACAACCTGCTGCCATTCTGCCTGATCGTCTGGGGCCAGGCCCGCATCGGCAGCGGCCTGGCCTCGATCCTCAATGCCACCACGCCGCTGTTTGCGGTGATCGTTGCGCACCTGCTGACCGAGGACGAAAACATCAGCGTCAACAAGCTGGCCGGTGTTGCGCTGGGCTTTGTCGGAGTGGCGATCATGATTGGCTCGGCGGCTTGGTCCGGCTTGGACGGCAACCTGTGGGCACAATTGGCGGTGTTGGCGGCGGCCTTGTCATACGCCGTGGCCGGGGTTTACGGGCGGCGCTTCAAGGTCATGGGGGTGGCGCCGCTGATCACTGCCACCGGACAGATCAGTGCGTCGGCCATCTTGTTGGTGCCGCTGGCGTTGCTGATCGACCTACCCTGGAGGCTGACCGCGCCAAGCCTGACAACCTGGGCGGCGGTGGCCGGTTTGGTGTTGCTTTCCACCGCGCTGGCCTATGTGGTGTTCTTTCGTATCCTGGCCACGGCCGGGGCGACCAACCTGATGCTGGTGACCTTCCTGATTCCGCTCAGTGCCATCGTGCTTGGCGTGCTGGTGCTGGGGGAGCGTCTGGAGACCAGGCACTTTATCGGTATGGGGCTGATTGCCCTGGGGTTGGCGGCGATCGACGGGCGCTTGCTGAAGTGGCGGCGGGTGGCGGTGGAGGATCCGGACAGTTTTATCGGCCGGGATATTTAGGTCGCAGTCAGCTTGCCCCGCGCTGCTGTGTCAGGCATCGCGCAACAGGTCATGGGCATCGAGCAGCCGGTAGGCAATCTCCGGCTGCTTCTCCAATGCCCGGCGGATCGCCGCCGGAATGCTCTGCCGGGTCTTGCGGCACAAGCCCGGCAGATCCTCAATCTGGATACTGATACCGCGCATGGTCCGCACCTCATTGAAGCTTGGGGTGATCTGCACACGAATCCCCAACTGCTCATACAAACGCTGCTGCATGTGCTCCAGGTCCGCCAGGCTCTGCACATTTTCCAGGCGCTGCAGCAGGCGTTTTTCTTCCTCGCGGGTCAGCCGCAGGATGCGCGGATCCTGCAGCGTTTCGCGGCCGCAGTCACAGGCGCCGGGCGGGCAGGGGGTGCGAGTAGGGAGGCTGGCGTTCATGACCTCCAGCATAGCGAGGCCGTTGATTGTTTGCCTAGCGTGCGCTACCAATCGCCTTGGTATTGAACCGCTTTGACCTGGTGCTGGCACAATCGGTCGTCGAAGGCAACGGGAAAGACCGGCTCCCATTCGGCAACAGCTTGCCCGGATGATTCTGCTCTCTCTGCGAACAGCACAATGTTCACCCCTCCTGCGTTTTGCGAAGAACTGAACTTGATGCCGTCAAAAGCTTCCTCGTGTTTGTGGTTGAGGTACTCGGCCATCGCCTGGGTAACAATATAGTGGGAGCTGTCCCGGCGAACGGGGCGGGCGATCAGCCGGTGCAGGTCATTGAGCAAGGCTTGCAGTATGCGGCGCTCTTCGTAATTGCTGCTGAAGTCGCTGACGCGTTGGTGCTCGCGGGGTCGGTCAAGGCCGGTGAAGTCGAACAGTTTGAGTGGGCGTGTGGTCCTGAACCTGGCCAGCGCAATCCGATCGCCAACAGAGGGGCGAATTTCGGCAATGCTGGTGGCGATGTCCTGCGCCGCATAGAACAACGATATCCCGGCGCAGTTCATGCGATTGTCGCCTGCTCTTTGCTTGGGTGGAGCGCCCAGGTGCAACCCCGGGTCTTTCTGAAAGTTCGTGAAGTCTGTGTCATGGTCAAAGCGACGCGCGCGATACAGTTGTTTACCCTGTTTTAGCAGGGTGGTGACGGCGGGGTTTCGATCGAACAACGACTGACGGATGGCTTGCGTGGCCTCTTCGAACAATTTCGCAAAGAACGTCTGCGCGCGGTCGTTGAAAAAGCGTTGGCGATGAGTCAACTCATCGGCAATGGATTGCCAGCGGTTTGCCAGAAACACGCTGCGGTCTGATGCTGTGTCCAGTTCGCCGGGAATCCTGCAATACGATGCGCCTTCATGGAAAAAACTGCCGTCATGCTCGATCAGCATTGCAGCCATTTCTTCAGAAAGCGCGGTACCAGGGCAGGCGATGACGCATTCGACAACCTGCGCAAGCGACTGTCCTGACTGCTCGCCTTGGGTGATTTGCACGTGGGCGAAGCGTTCAGGGATAACTCGCAACAAGCTGGTTACCAGGCGTTGCACGCGAACCGCAGGATACTCAGAGTGTTGGCATACCCTGCATGGCTTGTTGGGTTGATTGCTGAACATTGATTTGAGAAGGGAATCGTCCAGGCAGTCGATACAGATGTAACCGCGGGAGTCTTCGTCCTCAAAAAGTTGCATAAGCTTCGTGCGACTCAAGGCAGATTCTCGTGTATAGCCAATAGCGACAACACGGGGTGAGAGCGCTATCGGCTTATCGATGGAGATCCGCGAAGGCTAGCAAAATGCCAGCCTTTTGCCCACGGTACGATTAGCGGTTCTCCTGTTGTTCACTGCTGCTTGAGCTTCCAGGTGCCCGGCAGCGACAGGTCGCCGGAGCTGATGTCCCACACGCTGCTGACGCACAACAGCGGGTTGTGCAGGTCGGCATTGACCTTCAGCGCTGCGGTCACGCCGTCGTAGTTGAAACTCTGCGGGAAGCCCACGGCGGCCAACGGCACGCTGATGCGCGCGGCATTCTGGTTGACGCGCAGGTCATAGCCGGGTGAGTCGATGTAGATCGGTGCACCGGGCCAGGTAGCGGGCAGCTTGGGCTTCGCCCCCTCGGGAATGTCGCGCACCTTGAGCCCGCCCGGGCCGCAACTGTCGTCCTTGCTCAATACCACCCAGTGCGAATGCCAGAGGCCACCGTCGTTGTCTTTCTTGCCATCGCGGTTTTCATCCAGTTGCGGGGTATCGTCGAAGTCCGGGTGCGAGGTCAGGGCCAGGGCGAGAATCCCGGCCTTGGCCTCAAAGCCGACACTGCTGCTGTCCAGGCTGGTAGGCCAGACATAACTGTAGACCTCGGCGCCGGCAAAGCTGCCCTTGGCCGTGGGCAGGCGGCTGCCGGCCTGGCCGTCGACCAGTTGCTCGAATACAAGGTTGTCGCCTTGTTTGAAGACCCGGGTCTGGACCAGGTCGAAGGCGGCCTCGGCATTGCCTTTGGCGCTGCTGATGCCGGGCGTTTCATGGGCCCAGGCCTGGGCGGCGATCAGGCTCAAGGTAAAGGCGAGGGTAAGTTTCATGGTCATCTCCTGTTGGTGTCGGATCGATACCGTTTATCCTATGCCGCTCCTGCCCTTTGTCAATATAGTTTCTATCCGATACTATTTATCAACGTCATTGATCGAGGCTCAAGCGTGCTATTCGACCTGTTGGAACGGCTCTCCAGCCTGACCCGCGTCTGGTTTCGCCAGCACCCGCTGCTGGCCGACCTGCAACCGATACAGCTCAGTGCCTTGCTCTACCTGGCGCGCTGCAATCGCTACTCCAACACACCGTTGGCCGTCACCGAGTACCTGGGGTTGACCAAGGGCACGGTCTCGCAATCGCTCAAGGCCCTGGAGGCCAAGGGCTTGCTGGTCAAGACCCAGGACGTGCGGGACAAGCGCAGCGTGCACCTGGCGCTGACACCAGCGGCCCGGGAGCTGCTGGCTTCGGTGATGCCACCGGACTTTCTCGCCGCGGCAGCTCAGCGCATGGGCGCACAGGCGCAGGCCCTCGAAGGCCTGCTCAGCGACTTGCTGCGCAACATCCAACGCCATGAAAATGTGCCGGGCTTTGGCCTGTGCAAAACCTGCCGTTTCCATCGCACCACCACCAAAGGCGGCTTCTGTGAACTGACCCAGGAGCCGCTGACCGCGCCAGAGCGCGAGCTGATTTGCCGAGAGCATCAGCTGGCCGAACCTGTAGAGGAGTGAATCACCCATGCTGGGACAGCACCTGCAACTGCAAAGCGTATTGACCGGCCGCGCCGTGCCCTTTACCCGCCCAGGCTCCTCCAGCGCCATCGCCAAGACCCCGCGTGACGGCGAGGTCGCAGTCACCGAACTGGGCCTGGCTGGCGACGAGCAGGGTGACTTGCGCGTGCATGGCGGGATCGAAAAGGCCATCCATCACTACCCGCGCGAACACTACGCGGCCTGGGCGGCAGAGCTGGGTGAGCTTGCACTGTTGCAAGCGCCGGGTGCCTTCGGTGAAAACCTCAGCACCCTTGGCCTGACCGAACAGAACGTGTGCCTGGGCGATCGCTTTCGTGCAGGCACTGCTCTGCTGGAAATCTCCCAAGGGCGCATGCCGTGCTGGAAACTCAACGATCGCTTTGGGGTAAAGGACATGTCGCTGCGTGTCCAGCAGAGCGGCCGCACCGGCTGGTACTACCGGGTGCTGGAAGAGGGCGTGCTGGCGGCAGGGAAGAACATCGAACTGATCGAACGGCCACACCCGCAATGGTCGGTGGCGCGCTTGTCGTCGGTGTTGTTCGACAAGCAGGTCGACCTTGAGGTGATTCGCCAGTGTTTGGAGCTGCCGTTGGTTGAGTCCTGGCGCAGGACCTTGTCACGACGCCTGGAGAAGGTTGAGGTGGAGGACTGGGCGCCGCGTTTGCAGGGGCCTGGGCGGTTATGAGGTCTTAGTCTATCGCGGCATAGGTTCGCCTTACACAAAGGCTAACAACGCCGCTCCCATAGGCCATGGCACGTTGCAAC
>NZ_JAMDGZ010000051.1 GCF_028656935.1 Pseudomonas rubra | reverse complement strand
AGGGGTTTTGTCTTTCTGGCTGTTGCACAACACAGTCAGGCTCCCGGAGCATGATAAGGTTTCCCTCTGCCCGCTCAGCCTCAAGGATGCCCAATGCCGCACGCAAACCCACTCATACCAGGTTTCATGGTGGTTCATGGCAACCGCCTGGATGAACTGCGCAGCCTGGTGGTGAGCTGGATGCGGCGTTACCCGCTGGCACCGCTGGAAAACGAAATCGCCCTGGTGCAGAGCAACGGCATCGCCCAATGGCTGAAGCTGGCCCTGGCCGAAGATCCTCAGGACGATGACCAGGGTGGCTGTGGCATCGCCGCCGCAGTCGAGGTGCAGCTACCGGGCAGTTTCATGTGGCAGTTGTATCGTAAAGTGCTGGGCCGCGAAGAAATCCCCGAGGTGTCGCTGCTCGACAAGGCGCCGCTGACCTGGCGTCTGATGCGCCTACTGCCGGAAGTCATCGACAAACCGCATTTCGAGCCGTTGCAGCGCTTTCTCACCGACGACAGCGACCTGCGCAAGCGCTACCAGTTGGCCGAGCGCCTGGCCGACCTGTTCGACCAGTATCAGGTGTATCGTGCCGACTGGCTCAAGGAGTGGGCTGCTGGCCGCCATGTGCTCAACAGCGCACGCGGCGAATCCCGGCCGCTGCCGCCTGCCAACTGCTGGCAGGCAGAGCTATGGCGGGCCTTGCTGCTGGATGTCGGTGAGCAGGGCATGGCCCAGAGCCGTGCCGGTGTTCATCAACGCTTCATCGAGCGGATCAACAGCCTGGAACAGGCCCCACCCGGTTTACCGTCACGGGTCATTGTTTTCGGTATTTCGTCGCTGCCTGCCCAGGCGCTGGAGGCGCTGGCAGGTCTGGCCCGTTTCAGCCAGGTGCTGCTCTGTGTGCACAACCCCTGTCGTCACCACTGGGCCGACATCGTTGCCGACAAGGACCTGCTGCGCCATCAATACAAGCGCCAGCAACGCAAGCAGGGCATGCCCAGCCTGATCGATGCCCAGGCCCTGCACCAGCATGCGCATCCCTTGTTGGCTGCCTGGGGCAAGCAAGGCCGCGACTACATCAACCTGCTCGACAGCTACGACGACCCCAGCAGTTACCGCGCAGCCTTTAGCGATGGGCGTATCGACCTGTTCAGTGACAGTGAGCCGCACACCCTGCTCAACCAGTTGCAGGACGACATTCTTGAGTTGCGTCCGCTGGCCGAAACCCGCGAACGCTGGCCCGAGGTCGATCCAGGCAAAGATCGCTCGGTGCGTTTTCACGTCGGCCACAGCCCGCAGCGTGAAGTGGAAATTCTCCACGACCAGTTGCTTGTGCGCTTCAGCGCCGATCCTGCGCTGCGCCCCCGGGACATCATCGTCATGCTCCCGGACATCAATACCTATGCGCCGCATATTCGCGCCGTGTTTGGCCAGCTGGACCGCAATGATCCGCGCTTCATCCCCTTCACCCTGACCGACCAGGGCCAGCGTGGTCGCGACCCGCTGCTGATTGCCCTGGAACACCTGCTGAAGTTGCCCGACAGCCGTTTTGCCGTCAGCGAGATCCTCGACTTGCTCGATGTACCTGCCTTGCGTGCGCGCTTCGCCATCAAGGAAAGTGACCTGCCAACCCTGCACCGCTGGATCGAAGGTGCAGGCATTCGTTGGGGCCTGAACGCAGAACAACGTGCCGGCCTCGGTTTGCCGGCCGAGCTTGAGCAGAACAGCTGGCGATTTGGTTTGCGCCGCATGCTGCTGGGTTACGCTGTCGGTGTTGGCCAAGGCTGCGATGGCATCGAGCCGTTCGATGAGATCGGCGGCCTGGATGCCGCCTTGATCGGCCCGTTGGTGGCCCTGCTCGATGCCCTGGAAATCGCCCACCAACAACTGTCCCGGGTGGCCACTGCCAACGAGTGGGGCGAGCGCCTGCATGCCTTGCTGCAAGTGTTCTTCCTCGCCGAAACCGAGCATGACGACTACCTGCTGGTGCAGCTGCAAACCCTGCGCGAAACCTGGCTGCAGACCTGCGAATCGGTTGGCCTGCAAGACCTGCTGCCGCTCACCGTGGTCCGTGAAGCCTGGCTTGCCGGGCTCGATCAGGGCCGCTTGTCCCAACGCTTTCTCGCCGGCTCGGTAAACTTCTGCACCCTGATGCCGATGCGGGCGATCCCGTTCAAGGTGGTCTGCCTGCTGGGTATGAACGATGGCGACTATCCGCGTGCGCAACCGCCGTTGGACTTCGACCTGATGGGCAGCGACTACCGTCCAGGTGATCGCTCGCGGCGCGAGGATGACCGCTATCTGTTGCTCGAAGCGCTGCTGTCGGCCCGTGACCAGCTGTACATCAGCTGGGTCGGGCGTAGCATCCGCGACAACAGCGAACGTCCGGCTTCGGTGTTGATCGGTCAATTGCGCGACCACCTGGCTGCGGGTTGGCGACTGGCCGGCGCCGAGGTCGGCGGCAAGCACAATGCCGGCGAACAGTTGCTGCATGCGCTAACGGTGGAGCATCCACTGCAACCCTTTAGTGCCCGCTACTTCCACAAGGGCAGCAGCCTGTTCAGTTATGCCCGGGAGTGGCGCACCTTGCATGTGCCTGGCGATCAACAAGCACCAGCGGATGAACTGCCACCCTACAGTAGCGATGAAGCGCTGACCCTGACCCAGTTGCAGGACTTTCTCCGCCATCCGGCACGACACTTCTTCAGCCAGCGGTTGAAAGTGTTCTTCGAGTCGGTGGAAGCACCTTTGGCCGATGAAGAGCCCTTTGTCCTCGATGCCCTGCAACGCTACAGCTTGAGTGAAAGCCTGCTGGCTGCAGCCCTGGCCGAGCCGCAGGACAGCGAGCGGGCATTGACCACCCAGGCCCGGCGTCTGCAGGGTTGCGGGCTGTTGCCGCTGGCCGGTTTCGGTGAGTGCTTGCAGGCTGAACTGATCGAGCCGTTGCCCGACCTGCTGCAACGTTATCAACAGCTGCTGCAGCAATGGCCTTTGCCTGTGGATAACGCCGTGGCGATCCGTTTCGAGTACCGCCAGCTCAAGCTTGAAGGCTGGTTGGGCCGGCTCTACCAGCGCGATGATGAATCGCTGTTGAGCATTACCACCTTGCCCAATGGCATCAGCAGCGGCCGCACCCTCAAATGGCACCGCCTGACCTCGACCTGGGTCATGCACCTGGCCGCCTGTGCGGTTGGCTTGCAGTTGCATAGCGCGGTGGTCGCCACAGATGTCACGTTGTTGCTTAAGCCCCTGGAGCAGGCCCGTGCAGCTGAGCTGTTGGGTGATTTGTTGCTGGCCCGCCAAGCGGGTATGAACGCACCCTTGCCGGTGGCGGTGAAGACCGCATTCGCCTGGCTGGCCCAGAGCGATGCCGACAAGGCTTTGATGGCTGCGGCCAAGGCCTACGATGGCGATGGCCAGAACACCTTCGGCGAGCGCAGTGAAAGCACTGCGCTGGCCCGTCAGTTCAGCGATTTCGCGGCGCTTGCGGCCAGTGAAGAGTTCGAAGGTTGGTGCGAAGCCCTGTACCGTCCGATGTTCGAAGCGCCCTGGCAGACGCTGGGCAAAGAGGAGAGCGCTCGATGAGCCTTGCTGTTGCCCCTGCCCCCCTGGCCCTGACCTTTCCCCTGTACGGCAGCCAGTTGATTGAGGCCAGTGCCGGTACCGGCAAGACCTTCACCATCTCGGCGTTGTACCTGCGCCTGGTGCTCGGCCATGGCGGCGAGCAGGGTTTTGGTCGCGAGCTGCTGCCGCCACAGATCCTGGTGGTGACCTTTACCGACGCTGCTACCAAGGAGCTGCGAGAACGCATCCGCACTCGTCTGGCGCAAGCTGCGCGCTACTTTCGGGGCGAATTGAGCGAAGCCGATCCCTTGCTCGAGCAATTGCGCGCTGACTATGAGCCGTCGATGTGGGCCAGCTGTGCCAACCGCCTGGACGTGGCCGCGCAGTGGATGGACGAAGCGGCGGTGTCGACCATCCACAGCTGGTGCCAGCGCATGCTGCGCGAGCACGCGTTCGACAGTGGCAGCCTGTTTACCCAGACCCTGGAAACTGACCACAGTGACCTGCTGGGCCAGGTCATGCGTGATTACTGGCGACGCTTCTGCTACAGCATGCAAGGTGATGCGCTGGCCTGGGTGCGGGCGCACTGGGTCAGCCCCGAAGCCTTGCTGCCACGGGTCCGCGGCCTGTTCGGCCGTCTGCGCATAGAGAGTAACGACGAAGAGCCGCAGGCGCTGATCGAAGCGGTGCTGCAGCAACGAGCCGAACTGCTGCACACGCTCAAGGCGCCCTGGGCGCAATGGTCTGGTGAGTTGCTGCAGATCTGCCGTGACGGCCTGGCCGCCAAGCAGGTCGACGGGCGCAAGATGCAGGCGCGTTACTTCGAGCCCTGGTGCGAAAAGCTCAAGGCCTGGGCCGAGGACGATCAGGCGCTGGAGCTGGACCTGGGTACCGGCTTCAGCCGCTTTACCCGCGCCGGCATGGCCGAAGCCTGGAAGGGCGAGCCGCCAGTGCACCCGGCATTGCAGGCGATGGAAAGTCTGCGCGACCAGCTTCAGGGCTTGCCCACGCCTGACGCCTGCCTGCTCGAACATGCTGCTGCCTGGGTCGGTGCACGTTTTGAACAGGAAAAGCGCCGCCGCGCCGAGATGGGTTTCGACGACATGCTCCTGCGTCTGGACCATGCGTTGCGCGGTGATGCCGGTGAGCGCCTGGCCGGGTTGATCCGCGAGCAGTTCCCGGTGGCCCTGATCGACGAATTCCAGGACACCGACCCGGTGCAGTACCGGATTTTCCAGCGTATCTACCGGATTGAGGAGAACCTGCGCGATACCGGTCTGTTCCTGATCGGTGATCCCAAACAGGCGATCTATGCCTTCCGTGGTGCCGACATCTTCACCTACCTGGGCGCACGACGGGCCACGGCCGGGCGCCTGCACAGCCTCGATACCAACTACCGTTCGAGCCAGGCCATGGTCACGGCGGTCAACCATGTGTTCATGCAGGCCGAAGAGCGCGAGCAGGGCCGTGGCGCCTTCCTGTTCCGTGATGGCAGCGACAACCCGGTGCCGTTCCTTGAGGTCATGGCCCAGGGTCGCAGCGAGCAATTGCAGGTCGATGGTGCGCCGCTAGCGGCACTCAACCTCTGGCAACTGAGCAGTGAAGAGCCGGTGTCCGGCGCTGTTTATCGTCAGCAACTGGCCGCCAGTTGCGCCAGCCAGATCGTCGCCTTGCTCAATGGCGGGCAACAGGGGCGCAGTGGTTTCCTTCAGGCCGACCAGTCGCTGCGCGGCTGCCTGCCCTCGGACATTGCCATCCTGGTGCGCGACGGCCGCGAGGCGCAGTTGATTCGTGAAGAGTTGGCAGCCCGCGATGTGCGCAGCGTGTACCTGTCGGACAAGGACTCGGTGTTCGCCGCCCAGGAAGCCCACGACCTGCTGGCCTGGCTCAAGGCCTGCGCCGAGCCGGATGCCGAGCGCCTGCTCAAGGCGGCCCTGGCGAGCATTACCCTCAACCTGCCGCTCAGCGCCCTGGCGCAACTGAACGAGGATGAGCGGGTGTGGGAGCGCTGGGTCATGCAGTTTCGTCAATACCGGCTGATCTGGCGTAGCCAGGGTGTGCTGCCGATGCTGCGGCACCTGTTGCATGATTTTGATCTGCCCCAGGTATTGATGGCCCGCAGCGATGGCGAGCGGGTCTTGACCAACCTGTTGCACCTGGCCGAGCTGCTGCAACAAGCGGCCACCGAACTGGATGGCGAACAGGCATTGATTCGTCACCTGGGCGAACACCTGGCCAGCTCCGGCCAGGCTGGCGAAGAGCAGATCCTGCGTCTGGAAAGCGACGAGCAACTGGTCAAGGTGGTCACCATCCACAAGTCCAAGGGCCTGGAGTATCCCTTGGTGTTCCTGCCCTTCATCTGCACCAGTAAACCAGTGGATGGCTCGCGCTTGCCGCTGGCCTGGCACGACAGCGAGGGCCAGGCGCACATGACTCTGACTCCCGCTGCCGAACAGATCGCCCTGGCCGACGACGAGCGCCTGGCCGAAGACCTGCGCCTGCTGTACGTAGCCCTGACCCGCGCCCAGCATGCGTGCTGGCTTGGTGTCGCCGACCTAAAGCGCGGTACCGGCAAGACCTCGACCTTGCATCGCTCGGCGCTTGGTTACCTGCTGGGCGGCGGCAGCGCCTTGCCGGCCTCGACCCAGTTGGGCGAATGGCTACAGGCCCTGCAGTCTGGTTGCCCGGCCATCTCTTGCATCGAGCGCCCAGCGGCAGAGGATCAGGCCTACAGCGCCCCGCGCAACCAGGCCGAGCTGCTGCCGGCGCGCCAGCCCAAGCGCCGGGCTGCGGAAAACTGGTGGATCGCATCCTACAGTGCCCTTCGCATTGGCGAAGAGGCCATGACCCTGGCGGCCGACAGCTCCCAGGCGCAACAACTGCTCGATGACGAGCGGCCCGACCTGCAGCAACTGCGTGAAGTCATGCCTGGAAGTGGCGACATTCATCGCTTCCCCCGCGGGCCGAATCCGGGCACCTTCCTCCACGGCTTGCTCGAATGGGCCGGTCACGAAGGTTTCGCCCAGGTCAGTGCCAACCCAGAGCAGTTGACTCGCACCGTCGGCCAGCGCTGCAACCGCCGCGACTGGACTGGCTGGATCCCGACCCTCAGCCAGTGGCTACAGCATGTGATCGAGCAGCCCATGGCCCTGGCGCCAGGCAGTTCTCCACTGTCCTTGAGCCAGTTGCGCGGCTACCAGATCGAAATGGAATTCTGGTTCGCCAGCCACAAGGTCGATGTCGGCAGGCTCGATCAACTGGTGTGTGAGCACACCCATCAGGGTGTTGCCCGTCTGGCAGCGCAACCGGCCCAGCTCAATGGCATGTTCAAGGGCTTCATCGACCTGGCCTTCGAGCATGAGGGCCGCTACTACGTGGTGGACTACAAATCCAACTGGCTGGGTCCCGATCACCAGGCCTACAGCGAACTGGCAATGGAAGGGGCGATCCTCAGTCATCGCTACGACCTGCAATACGTGCTCTACCTGCTGGCCCTGCACCGGCAGTTGCGCGCGCGCCTGCCCGGTTATGACTACGACCAGCACGTCGGCGGCGCGTTGTTCATCTTTCTGCGCGGTGTCGAATCGGCATCGCGCGGCTTGTATTTCGTCAAGCCAGCGCGTGAGCTGATCGAGCGGCTCGATGCGCTGTTCCGTGGTGTCAGCGCCCCGCAACAACATGACCTGTTCTTCGGAGATGCACCATGAGCCGTAGCCTCGATGACCTGTTGCCGACGCCACTGGATGCCCGCCATCTGGCCGCTCTGGTGCCATTGAGCAAGGGCGAGGACCTGCTGGCCTTGCTCGATCGCTGGGTTGAGCGAGGCTGGTTGCGAGCCCTGGACCGTGCCTTTGTGAGTTTTCTGGGTGAGCGCGAACCTGGTGGCGACCCCTTGGTGCTGCTGGCGGCGGCCTTGGCCAGTCATCAACTGGGTCATGGCCATGTCTGCCTGGACCTGCAGGCGACGTTGGTCGAACCGGATTTCGCCCTGTCATTGCCACCAGAAGGCGATGCCCTGGCCGGGCCTTTGCTGTTGCCGTCGCAATTGCTTGAACGCCTGGAGCTCGACACCTGGCTGCAGCAACTGCGCAGCAGTCGGCTGGTGGCCCAAGGTAGCAGTGAGCAAGACAGCGCGCGCCCGCTGGTACTCAATGGCCAGCGCCTGTACCTACGGCGTTACTGGGCTTACGAGCGGCGAGTCGACAACGCCTTGCGCGAGCGCCTGCAGCAGGTCGAACCAACCCCGGCGGACCTGTCGGCGCGCTTGGCGCAATTGTTCGAAGGGGGTGCCCCGAGCGGCCAGGTCGACTGGCAGAAGCTCGCCTGCGCCCTGGCCACCCGCAGTGCCTTCAGCATCATTACCGGAGGCCCTGGTACCGGTAAGACCACCACGGTGGTGCGCTTGCTGGCCCTGTTGCAATCACCCGCCGTCGAAGCCGGCCGCCCGCTGCGTATTCGCCTGGCGGCGCCGACCGGCAAGGCTGCAGCACGCCTGACCGAGTCCATCGGCCAGCAGGTTGAGCGCCTGGCGGTGGCCGCTGATGTACGCGAGAACATCCCTACCGATGTCTCCACGGTTCACCGTCTGCTCGGCAGTCGCCCGGGCTCGCGGCATTTTCGCCACCATGCTGGCAACCCCTTGCCGCTGGATGTGCTGGTGGTCGACGAAGCGTCGATGATCGACCTGGAAATGATGGCCAACCTGCTCGGCGCCTTGCCGCCCCATGCGCGCCTTGTACTGCTGGGTGACAAGGACCAGTTGGCTTCGGTGGAAGCCGGTGCAGTACTCGGTGACCTGTGCCGCGATGCCGAAGCCGGGCGTTACAGCCCCCAGACCCAGGCCTGGCTGGAGCAGGTCAGTGGTGCACCCCTGGCCGGTAGCGAACTGCTGCCTGGCAGTACCGATGAGTTTCCCCTGGCGCAGCAAGTGGTGATGCTGCGCTTTTCGCGGCGCTTCGGTGAAGGCAGCGGCATTGGCCAACTGGCGCGCCTGGTCAACCGCCAGGAGGCCGATCAGGCCCGGGCCCTGCTCAACCAGAAGCAGGACGATGTGTTTGCCCTGAGCCTGCGCAGTGAACAGGACCGCAACTTCGATCGTCTGCTACTCGAAGGCCTGGGCCATGGTAGCGACGGGCCCCAGGGTTATCGCAGCTACCTGCAGACCCTGCGCCAGCAGCGCCCGCCACTGGCCACGCCGGTGGACGATCCACGCTGGGAAACCTGGGCCCTGCAGGTACTGCAAGGCTTTGAAACCTTCCAGTTGCTGTGCGCCGTGCGCAAGGGGCCCTGGGGTGTCGAAGGCCTGAACCAGCGGGTCAGCCGAGTGCTCGGCGACGCCGGGCTGATCGACAGCGAGCAGCCCTGGTACGAAGGTCGGCCGGTGCTGATGACCCGCAACGACTATGGCCTGGGCCTGATGAACGGTGATATCGGCATCGCCCTGCGCCTGCCGGATGAGCAGCACCCGGAGCAACAGGTACTGCGTGTGGCCTTTGCCCGTAACGATGGGAAGGGCGGTGTGCGGTTCGTCCTGCCCAGTCGGCTCAACGAGGTCGAGACGGTCTTTGCCATGACCGTGCACAAGTCCCAGGGCTCGGAGTTCACCCACACGGCGCTGGTGCTGCCCGATACCCTCAATCCGGTGTTGACCAAGGAATTGATCTACACCGGTATCACCCGGGCCAAAACCTGTTTTAGTTTGATCGAGCCGCGCCTGGGCGTATTCGAGGACGCGGTGCGGCGTAAGGTCAAACGCATTTCGGGGTTGATGCTGGAACAGGTATGACTAGGGCGATTCGGCCTTTTACCGGATCGCCGCCGGGCAGCTCTCTCGCTGGAAAATCGGGCGCTGTGCTATCGTTGCGGCATCATCCTGCATGGTTTTAAGAGATTTCCTTCATGAATGTGGCCGCCCCGAGATCGGGACGTGTGACGACTCTGACGCGCCCGCTGCTGGCCGCGTTGCTGTTGCTGTTAGGCGTACAGGCCCGGGCTGAATCCTCGGCCACCGTCAATCTTGCCGAGCAGCGGGCCGAAGCGGTCACGCAGGTGGTACTGGGGATCCTTAGCTATGCACGCTGGCCGGTGGAGCCGGCGCAATTGCGCCTGTGCCTGATCGGTCCAACCGAATACGCCGACGATCTGGTCAAGGGCACCACCCAGGCCACCGGCCGGCCGGTGCTGGTGCGTCGCTTACTGGCGGACGACCCGCGCATTGCCAATGAGTGCGATGCCATCTATATCGGCACGCTCAACCAGAACGAACGTGCGCGGCTGTTCAGTGCGGTCAGCGGTCATCCGGTGCTGAGCATGAGCGAGGCAGACGACCCGTGCACGGTGGGCAGCCTGTTCTGCCTGCGGGTCAGCGACCGCCAGGTGGCGTTTGATGTCAACCTCGACTCGGTGGCGCGCAGTGGCGTGCGTATTCACCCCAGTGTGCTGCAGCTGTCGCGGCGGCGGGCGGCGCAACCATGATTGGCTTTGGCAAGGGGCGCGAGCGTCCGACCTTGCGCGCGGTGCTGGGCCGTCGTCACCTGAGCGTGGCACTGCTGGCGGTAGGCCTTGCCGGGGTATCGCTGACCCTGCTCGGGGTTCTGGCCCTGCGCGTGTACGCCAATCACAACCTGCACCTGATTGCCCGCTCGATCAATTACACCGTCGAAGCCGCCGTGGTGTTCAACGATGCGGATGTGGCCAACGAGGCGCTGGCGCTGATCGCCGCCACTGAAGAGGTGGCCGATGCCAAGGTCTTCGATGACAACGGTGCGCTGCTGGCTCGTTGGCAGCGCAGCGAAAGCGGCTTGCTGGCCCAGGCCGAGCAACTGATTGTCCGCAGCCTGCTGGAAGAGCCGATCATCATGCCGGTGTTGCATCAGGGCCAGCAGGTCGGGCGCATCGAGCTGGTGGGCCAGGGCGGTAGCCTGGTGCGCTTTCTGCTCAGTGGCCTGGCCGGGATCCTGCTGTGCATGGTGCTTAGCGCCTTCAGCGCGCTGTACCTGTCGCGGCGAATGTTCGGCGATATCGTCGTACCGCTGCGCAGCCTGGCCAGTGTTGCCCATGCCGCACGCCGCGAACGCAGCTTCGATCGGCGGGTGCCGCCAGCGTCGATCGCCGAGCTCAATGAGCTGGGCAACGACTTCAATGCCTTGCTTGACGAGCTGGAGTCCTGGCAGAGCCACCTGCAAAGCGAGAACGAAAGCCTGGCCCACCAGGCCAGCCATGACAGCCTCACCGGCCTGCCGAACCGGGCATTTTTCGAGGGCCGCCTGAGCCGGACCCTGCGCAATGCCGCCAAGCATCAGGAGCACCTGGCGCTGCTGTTTCTCGACAGCGACAACTTCAAGGAGGTCAATGACAGCTTCGGCCATGCCGCTGGCGATGAAGTACTGATCAGCGTGGCCACCCGGGTGCGCGCCCAGCTTCGGGAAAATGACCTGGTGGCGCGGCTGGGCGGCGACGAATTCGCTGTGCTGCTGGCGCCGCTGCACAAGCGAGAAGACGCCCTGCGTATCGCCGAAAAGATTGCGGCCAGCATGAAACTGCCGATCCGCCTCAGTGAAGGGCGCAGCATCATCACCTCGCTGAGCATTGGTATTGCCTATTTTCCCGACGACGGCCTGAGCCCGTCCGACTTGCTCAATGCCGCTGATGCGGCGATGTATCAGGCCAAGCGTAATTTGCGTGGCCAAGGCGACATGGCAGAGACGGAGCGCTCTGCCCATCAAGTAAAAAACAGGAGCTGAACCGTGATTCACCTAAGCCAACGTCTACGTTTTCACTTTGTCTGCCTGGCCCTGGCGCTGTTTGCCCTGGGCGGTTGCCAGAGCGTGCCGCCCAAAGGCCTGAGCGCCGAACAGATTGCCCTGCTCAAGCAAGAAGGCTTCCAGCTCACCGATGAAGGCTGGGAGTTCGGCCTGTCGAGCAAAGTGCTGTTCGGCAGCGATGTCGACACCCTCAATGCCCAGAGCAAGACCATCGTCGAGCGCATTGGCAAGTCGCTGCTGTCGGTGAACATCCAGCGCGTGCGCGTCGATGGCCACACCGATGCCTCGGGCCGTGCCGGCTACAACGAGCAGTTGTCCAAGCGCCGGGCGCAGAGCGTGGCCAATGTCCTGATCGGCGCCGGCATGCGCGCCGAGAACGTCGAAACCCGCGGCCTGGGTAGCAACGAACCGGTGGCCAGCAACGACACCCGCGCTGGGCGCCTGGAAAACCGCCGGGTATCGATCGTGGTCGCCTCCGACTGAGTCAGTCGGCAAAGCTCATCGAGCGCGACTCGCCCATCAGCAGCGGGGTGTTGCGCTCGGTGACGTCGCGGATGTAGTCCCACAGCAGGGTGATCCGCTTCAACTTCCTCAAGTCTTCCCGGCAGTACATCCAGAACTGCCGGGTAATCTCCACCTCCTGCGGCAGTATCGCCACCAGGCGCGGGTCTTGTGCGGCCAGAAAGCACGGCAGTATCGCCAGCCCGCGCCCCTGCTGGGCCGCGACGTACTGGGCGATGACGCTGGTGCTGCGCAGGTTGGCGCTGGCGGCCGGGATCAGGTTGGCCAGGTACAAGAGCTCGGAGCTGAAGGCCAGGTCGTCGACGTAGCTGATGAATTGATGCCGGGCCAGGTCGCTGCTGCGGGTGATCGGCTCGTGGCTGTCCAGGTACGCCTGGGTGGCGTACAGGCGCAGGCGGTAGTCGCACAGCTTGCAGCATACATAAGGCCCGTGTTCCGGGCGTTCCAGGGCGATGACGATGTCGGCCTCGCGCTTGGACAGGCTGATGAAGTGCGGCAGCGGCAGGATGTCTACCGAGATCGCCGGGTAAGCATCGACGAAGTGGCTCAGTTGCGGGGTGACGAAGAAGCTGCCAAAACCTTCGGTGCAGCCCATGCGTACGTGCCCCGACAGCGCCACGCCAGAGCCGGACACCTGCTCGCAGGCCATGTGCAGGGTGCTTTCGATCGACTCGGCATAGCTGAGCAGGCGCTGGCCTTCGGCGGTGAGGACAAAGCCGTTGGTCCGCGACTTTTCGAACAGTAAGGTGCCCAGCGCCACCTCCAGCGAACTGATCCGCCGCGACACCGTGGTGTAGTCGACGCCCAGGCGCTTGGCCGCGCTGCTGGCCTTGCGGGTACGCGCCACTTCGAGAAAGAACTTCAGGTCATCCCAGTTCAGCGAGCCCAGGGAGGTGATGTTTTTTTGCATGTTGATCCGGCTTTTATGTTCGTTCTTATTAGATGTTTGCACATCTATACTCCAAAAAAGCCCTGGACCCAAGCGCTCGCCGTGGCTGACCCGGTGGCGTCTTCTCTTCCTAACAACAATTTCAGGAGAACGCACATGAACGCATCCCTTACTCCCGGCCAGACCAAGGTCGAGCAGGTCAAGCTGCTGATTGACGGCCAGTGGGTCGAGTCGAAAACCAGCGAATGGCGTGACGTGGTCAACCCGGCCACCCAGCAAGTGCTGGCCCGCGTACCTTTTGCTACCGCCGAAGAAGTCGATGCCGCCATCGCTGCGGGTCAACGGGCGTTCAAGACCTGGCGCGACACCCCGATCGGCGCTCGCATGCGCATCATGCTCAAGTTGCAGGCGCTGATCCGCGAACACTCGAAGAAAATCGCCGTAGTCCTCAGTGCCGAGCAGGGCAAGACCATTGCCGATGCCGAAGGCGATATCTTCCGTGGCCTGGAAGTGGTCGAGCATGCCTGCAGTATCGGCAGCCTGCAGATGGGCGAGTTCGCCGAGAACGTTGCCGGCGGCGTCGATACCTACACCCTGCGCCAGCCGATCGGCGTCTGCGCCGGCATCACCCCGTTCAACTTCCCGGCGATGATCCCGCTGTGGATGTTCCCGATGGCCATCGTCTGCGGCAATACCTTCGTGCTCAAGCCGTCCGAGCAGGATCCGATGTCGACCATGATGCTGGTGGAGCTGGCGCTTGAGGCCGGCGTGCCGGCCGGGGTACTCAACGTCGTGCATGGCGGCAAGCAGGTGGTCGATGCCCTGTGCACCCACACCGACATCAAGGCGATTTCCTTCGTCGGCTCCACTGAAGTCGGCACCCACGTCTACAACCTGGCAGGCCAGCACGGCAAACGCGTGCAATCGATGATGGGCGCCAAGAACCACGCCGTGGTGCTGCCGGACGCCAACCGTACGCAAACCCTCAACGCCCTGGTCGGTGCCGGTTTTGGCGCCGCCGGCCAGCGCTGCATGGCCACTTCGGTGGCGGTACTGGTGGGCAAGGCCCGCGAGTGGCTGCCGGAGCTCAAGGAGCTGGCGTCCAAGCTCAAGGTTAACGCTGGCAGCGAGCCGGGCACCGATGTCGGCCCATTGATTTCCAAGCGCGCCAAGGAGCGGGTGCTGGGCCTGATCGAAAGCGGTATCAAGGAAGGCGCCACGCTTGAGCTCGATGGCCGCGAGGTCAGCGTGCCGGGCTACGAGCAGGGCAACTTCGTCGGCCCGACCCTGTTCTCCGGGGTGACCACCGACATGCAGATCTACACCCAGGAAATCTTCGGCCCGGTGCTGGTGGTGCTGGAAGTCGATACCCTCGATGAAGCCATCGCCCTGGTCAATCGCAACCCCTTTGGCAACGGCACCGGCCTGTTCACCCAGAGCGGCGCTGCGGCACGCAAGTTCCAGAGCGAGATCGACGTCGGCCAGGTCGGCATCAACATCCCGATTCCGGTGCCGGTACCGTTCTTCAGCTTCACCGGCTCGCGCGGCTCCAAGCTGGGCGACCTGGGCCCATACGGCAAACAGGTGGTGCAGTTCTACACGCAGACCAAGACCGTCACCAGCCGCTGGTTCGATGATGACAGCGTCAACGATGGCGTGAACACCACCATCAGCCTGCGCTAAGGAGCTCATCATGCGTATCGCATTCATCGGTCTGGGCAACATGGGCGCGCCCATGGCCCGCAACCTGATCAAGGCCGGGCACCAGTTGAACCTGTTCGACTTGAACAAGAGCGTGCTGGCCGAACTTGCCGAGCTCGGTGGGCAGATCAGCAGCTCGCCGCGCGATGCTGCGCAGCACAGTGAACTGGTGATCACCATGCTGCCGGCTGCCGCCCATGTGCGCGGCGTGTACCTCAGCGAAGACGGCGTGCTCGCCGGTGTCAAAGCCGGGACCCCGGTGGTCGACTGCAGCACCATCGATCCACAGACTGCCCGTGACGTGGCGGCCGCAGCGGCCAAGCAGGGCGTCGACCTGGCTGATGCACCGGTCTCCGGCGGCACCGGCGGTGCTGCGGCCGGCACCCTGACCTTCATGGTGGGCGCCAGCGCCGCGCTGTTCGCCACCCTGCAGCCGGTGCTGGCGCAGATGGGTCGCAACATCGTCCACTGCGGCGAAGTCGGTACCGGGCAGATCGCCAAGATCTGCAACAACCTGCTGCTGGGCATCTCGATGATCGGCGTGTCCGAGGCCATGGCCCTGGGCAATGCGCTGGGCATCGACACCAAGGTGCTGGCGGGCATCATCAACAGCTCTACCGGCCGTTGCTGGAGTTCGGACACCTACAACCCGTGGCCGGGCATCATCGAGACTGCCCCGGCGTCACGCGGTTACACCGGTGGTTTTGGTGCCGAGCTGATGCTCAAGGACTTGGGGTTGGCAACAGAAGCGGCACGTCAGGCTCATCAGCCGGTGATCCTCGGCGCAGTGGCCCAGCAGCTGTACCAGGCCATGAGCTTGCGCGGCGAGGGTGGCAAGGATTTCTCGGCGATTGTCGAAGGTTATCGCAAGCCCGAGTAAACAGAGCATCGCCAGCAAGGCTGGCTCCCACAGGTACTGCGCACACATCACTCTGTGGGAGCTGGCCTTGCCAGCGATGGGCTGCCAAGGCAGCCCCGATATCAGGCAAAAACGAAGTACTTGCGCACCGTCTCCACCACCTCCCAGGTGCCCTTCATCCCCGGTTCGATGACGAACACGTCACCCGCTTTCAGGTGTACCGCTGGCTCACCCTCCGGGGTAATCACGCAGTAGCCATCCAGAAAGTGGCAATACTCCCACTTCTCGTAATTGACCTGGAACTTGCCCGGCGTGCAGATCCAGGTGCCCATGATCTTGCTGCCATCGGCCGACACATAGGCATTGAGGTTGACCGTGTGCGGGTCGCCGCCGATGCGTTGCCACTTGGTTGCATCCAGCACGGGGGTGGGGCAGGTCTCGCGCAGCACAGTGATGAAATCGGACATTCCAGGCTCCAGAGGTTTGCTCAAAGGTCCATCACCATAGGTGGGATCGGCGCCGGGCAGATGTCTGGTCTCGACCTTTTGGTGTCTGGGAGCGCACATCCGCAGTTATCGATCGAGGCTGTCGCCAAAGCTGCGGATCACCTCCAGCAGCGCCTTGACCCGTTGCGGCAGAGTGCCGGCCGGGTACACCGCATGCATTTGCGGGCTGTCGCCGTTGCTGGCGGTCAGGCGATACTCGGGGCAGACCCGCTGCAGGCGCCCGGCCTGCACCTCGGGTTCGGCCAGCCAGTCGGCCAGGCGAGCGATACCGACACCTGCCAGGGCTGCCTGGAACACCGCGACCCCGGAGCTGAAGCGAAACTTGGGGTGGACCCGCAGGCTTACCGCTTGTTCGGCGCTGCGAAACTGCCACTCTTTGAGAATGCGCGGCGCGGTGTGCAGGATCAGCGCATGCGCCTCCAGTGCCTCGATTGACGTAGGCGTGCCGTGCCGTTGCAGATAGCTGGGGCTGGCATACAGCGAGCGTGAGTAGCGCCACAGCGGGTAGCCGATCAGCTCGCTGTCCTGGGCAAAGGCGCCCCGAATCGAGAAGTCCAGCTTGCTGTTGGCCGGGTCGATCGGCTCGTCGCTGAAGATCACATCGACGTTTACCTGCGGGTAGCGTTCGCCATACTGCGCAATCAAGCCGGGCAATACCGGCGCGAGCGATTCGGGGGCGGAAAAACGCACCCAGCCAGACGCCAGGCCGCTGAGCCCGGCCAGTTCTTCGTCGGCCTCACGTTGCAGATCGAGCATTTTGTAGGCGTAGGGCAGCAAACGCTCACCCGCTTCGGTCAGGCTCACGGCATTGGCCGAGCGATTGCACAGCTTGGCCCCGGCGTTTTCTTCCAGGGCTTGCAAGGCACGGGTCACAGCGCTGGGCGAGCGCCCCAGGGCGCGTGCCGCGGCGACGAAGCTGCGCTTGCGGGCAACCATGGCGAACACTTCCAGTTCTGCCAGCATATCCAGGGCCATGCACCACCTCGTTGCAGTTTTTGCAATATGGCATTGCAACACAAAAATCGACCGTTGGTTAACCTTGGCGCGCCCGTTCTTTACTGCCAGAGCCTGAAACCATGGTCGATATTGTCATCCTTTGCGTGTTTGCCTTTGCTGCCGGCCTGATCGATGCGGCAGTTGGCGGTGGCGGGCTGATCCAGATTCCGGCGTTGTTCAACGTGTTGCCTGCGTCGCCACCTGCGGCGTTGCTGGGCACCAACAAAGTTGCTTCAGCCTGCGGCACGGCGTTTGCCGCCCGCTCGTTCGTGCGCAAGGTGGTGATCGACTGGGGGCTGGTGATCCCGGCGGCCTGTGCCGCCTTTGCCATGGCCTTCGTCGGCGCCGCGACGGTATCGCTGGTGCCGCAAGGGTTGATGCGCCCGGCGGTGCTGGTGCTGATCGTGCTGATGGCGATCTACACCTTCTGCAAAAAGGACTTCGGTGCCTTGCACAAACCGATGCGTATCGGCACCCGCGAGAAGCTGCTGGCGATCGTCATTGGTGGTGCCATCGGCTTCTACGACGGCCTGTTCGGGCCCGGTACTGGCAGCTTTCTGATCTTCCTGTTCATCCGCTGCTTCGCCTTCGACTTTCTGCACGCGTCGGCGTCGGCGAAACTGGTGAACATTGCCACCAACATCGCCGCACTGCTGTTTTTCATCCCTACTGGCAACGTCCTTTACCTGATTGCCATTCCCATGGCCGCCTTCAATATCCTCGGCGCGTTGACCGGCACCTGGCTGGCGGTGCACAAGGGCGTGCCATTTGTGCGTGCGCTGTTCCTGGTGCTGTTGCTGATCCTGATCGGCAAGCTGTCCTACGACTTGTTGGTCTGACGCTCAGACCCACCAGTAGCGTACGAAGTGGAAGAACACTGGCGCGGCGAAGCACACCGAGTCCATGCGGTCGAGCATGCCGCCATGGCCTTCGATCATGTGACCCCAGTCCTTGACCCCACGATCGCGCTTGATCGCTGACATTACCAGGCCGCCGGCAAAGCCCATGAGGTTGACGGTCAGGGCCATCAGCGCCGCCTGCCAGAAGCTGAACGGGGTGATCCAGCACAAGGTGGCGCCAATCAACGTGGCCAGGGCCACGCCGCCGACCAGGCCTTCGACGGTCTTTGACGGCGACAGTTTTGGCGCCACCTTGTGTTTGCCGAACAGCTTGCCGCAGACATACTGCAGCACGTCGGAGATCTGCACCACGAGGATCAGCCAGGCGATCAGCAGCAAGTTTCGGCCTTCGTAGCCGGGAATATCCAGGGTCATCAGCGCCGGTACCGAAGACAGGCAGTAGACCGCGATCATCAGCCCCCATTGCACCTTCGAGGCACGCTCGAGAAAGCGCGTGGTGTCGCCGCCGAAGCTGGCGAGGATCGGCAGCAGCAGGAACAGGTAGACCGGAATGAAAATGCTGAACAGCCCGTACCAGTCCATGGCGATCAACAGGTATTGCACCGGCAGGGCGACATAGAACGCCGCTACCAGGGCCGGGTAGTCGCTGCGCCGGGTCGGGGTCAGGGTCAGGAACTCGCGCAGGGCGTAGAACGACACGCAGTAGAACAGCAGGATCACCCCCAGCTTGCCGAACAGGAAGGCCAAACCGATGACCAGGACCATCACCCACCAGGCGTTGATCCGCGCATTGAGGTTGTCGATCACCGCGTGGGGCGCCGGGCCTGCGCGCCATTTGAGCAGGCGGCCGATCAGGCTGGCGAGCAGCAGCAAACCGCCGATGCCGGCGAACAGCGAAAGGGTGTTGTTGTCCATCTCAGGATTCCTTCGGGGCCAGGGCCAACAGGGCCTGGCGGGCCCGGTCGAGAAACGCGTGCTTGCTTTCGTCTGCCAGCAGTTGCAGGGGCTCGCCAAAACTCAAGGTGCACAGCAGCGGCAAAGGCAGGGCGCGGCCCTTGGGCATGACCCGGTTGAGGTTGGCGATCCACACCGGAATCACCTCGACCTGCGGGTGGGCACTGGCCAGGTGAAACAGGCCGCTCTTGAATGCCAGCAACGGCTCGTCGCTGAGGTTGCGGGTGCCTTCAGGGAAGAAGATCAGCGAATCGCCCTGGGCCAGGGCATCCTGGATCGGTTGCAAGGGATGGCTCTGGGCGTCGCTGTGCTGGCGATCGATCAGCACGCCATTGAATACCCGCTTGATCAGGAACTGGCGAATGCCCGGCTTTTGCCAGTAATCGGCACCGGCCACCGGCCGGGTGTGCTGGCGCAGGGGCTGGGGCAGCGACGCCCAGATCAGCACGAAGTCGCCGTGACTGCTGTGGTTGGCGTAATACAGCCGTTGCACCGGTTGCGGCGTGCAGCCCAGCCACAAGGCGCGGGCGCCGGTGATCAGGCGCGCGACCGAGGTGATGGCAAAGGCGGTTAGGGCAGCAAGCATGGGCAAGGTCCTTATCCGACAAGGTTGAGCAAGGGAAAAAGCAGGATGCTAGTGAGTGCCAGCACGGCCTGCGCGGCAAAACACAGCAGTTGTTTGCGCAGCAGGCCCATGGCGGCCAGACTACGTGCCTGCCAGTCGCGGTCATCGACCGGATTGGCCTTGAGACCCAGGGCGAACAACGACTGGTCCAGGGCCTGGGTGTGTTGCGTGAGTTGATCGTTGCGGGCGGCCAGGTGGGCAAACAGCTCGGCGTCCAGCGCCACGCGCACAGCGAAGAACTTCTGCAGCAAACCTGCCAGCAGCAACAGGCTGCACAGCACGGCGCTGAACCACGATGCGGGCACACCGAGCAATGGCGCCGCCAAGCCAAAAAACACCGCCAACAGGCTCATTCCGTCGGCCAGGCGCTCGACCTGGCGCCCGCGCTTGAGCAGCCTGGCGACCAGGGCCAGGTGGATTGCGCCGCTCATTGGCAAGGCTCCGTTTGCAGGCGTTCGATGACCTGCAGGTGCTGCGCATGCAGGACTACCCCGGGGCGTGCCTGGCTGATGCGTTGCTGCGCTTGTGCGGCGTTGGCGCAGCGCCCGCTGAGCACCAGCCAGGCGGCCACGGCGCTGGCGCTGCGCGAATAGCCGAGGGCGCAGCAGACCAGTACCGGGCCCTGGGCACGCAGTTGCTCGATCGCCAGCGCCGCTTCCCGGCAGCGCTCGGCTGTGGGCACGACCAGGTCGAGGCTGGGCAGGGCGCAATAGGCATGGCCAGGGGCAACCGCGGCGGGCAGTTCGGCGCACAGATCGACAATGGCGGCGAAGTGCGCGGCTTCACCCTTGCCTGGAATCCGCCCCAGGTACACGCCATCGCACACTTCATCGGCTTGCGGACGCCGCCGCGTCCACCCGCGCGAGTTGAGCCAGGCCCCCACCAGGTAAGGCGCCAATAGCCAGCGCACGGCGAACGACAACTGGCCGTCGGCACCTTTCTGGAAGCCTTCGACGCCCAGCTGTGCATAGTTGAGTGCTACCAGCAGCAGTGCCACCGCCGGCCACATCAACCACAGGGCAACGCCGCCCAGGTACAGCGCCAGGCCGGCCAGCAATGTCGCCCCGGCACCGTAGCGCAGGGCCAGGCGCCAGCGCTGCGGGTCGCGGACAAGTTGCATCGGGCGCAGTACCGGCTGACCCGCAACCGGCCACAGCCAGCAACACAGCACCCCCACCAGCGCGCCGCTGGGCAGGTCGATAAAGTGATGTTGCCAGGTGGTCAGCACCGACACGCCGATCAGCGCCATCCAGCCATGCACCAGCAAGCGCGGCAGCCTTGCGTGGATATGCCGGGCAAACATCGCCCAGATGATTACCAGCAAGGCGATGTGCAGAGACGGCGCCTGGTTGAACGGCTTGTCAAACCCCATCAGCACATCGAACAGCCAGCCGAACAGGCCGTCCAGCGCTGGCCGTTCGACGGTGAAGCGCAGCGGCCAGAGCAGAAAACCGAGGATGCAGATGAGCTGGGCGCTGAGCAGGCGCAGGGCATGGCGGTCCATCTCCCGGCGATTGAGGGGCAGCAGGAACGACAAACCGTAGAGCAGGTCGATTGACCAGTAGGGGATGATGGTCCAGGGCCACAGCGGGATGTTGCCTTCCCAGGCGAACACCAGGCTGCCGACGTCGCTGCGCCCGGCCGTGTAGGTGTTGGTCAGGCCGTAACTGAGGAAGAACAGCGGGCCGAGCAACAGCAGCCAGAGCACCCCGCGCTTGATCAGTCCCGGCTCGCGGGCAGTACTCATCAAGCGACCCGCAGGGCCAGGCTGACGCTGAAGATGCCCCACTCATCGATACGCTGGCAGACCTTGCGAAAGCCGGCCGCCTCCACCAGTTGATCCATCTCCACCTGGCTGCGCCGACGCATCACCCAGGCCTGGCCTGCGCGGTGGCTGGTCAAAGCGCGGGCGATCATCTCCAACTGCGGGTGCCAGGGTTGGCCGGTGTACACCAGGTAACCGCCGGGCTCCACGGCCTGGGCCAGACCGCCCAGGGAGTCGCCAACCATCTGGTTGCTGGCGAACAGTTCATACAGGCCCGAGACCACTGCCAAGGTTGGGCGTGGGTCAAGGCTGGCCAGGCTTTGCGCATCGAAGGCATCGCCCTGGACGAAGCGGGCAATGTCCGCCAGGCCTTTTTCGGCGATCAGCGCGCTGCCTTGCTGAACATTGAGTTCGCTGTAATCGCGCAACAGGATCGACTCCGGCTTGCGCTCAAGGCCCTGCAGCGCTTCGAGGATGTAGCGGCCATGGCCGGCAGCGATGTCGACGATATCCACCGGCTTGCCTTGTTCGCGCAGGCGTTCGATGGCCAGGCGCAGCAGTTCTTCGACGTGCAACTTGCGCTGGCGGATGCCGCGCCAACCGATGGCGTTGAGGTAGTTCTGGTCGATCATGCGCCCGATCGCACCTTTGCCGGTGGGCTGGTTGCGGTAGATGTAGTCCAGGGTGCTGCCGGAATCGAAGCCGGTGTCAAAGCCCAGCTTGACCCCGTCCGACAAACCTTTGCCCAGGCGCAGGCTGGCGCGGGTGGCGCGCCAGTAGAGGTCGGCCGGCGAGTTGCGCGGCAGCGGCGCGGCCAGGCTTTCGGCCTCGGCGCAGCTGGCGCCCAGTTGGTCGGCAGCGAGTAGCGAAGGGCGCTGCGGCGCCAGGCTGAAGCAGTGCTCGATAAAGCGGTGGATCCGTGCCAGGGCATGGCTGCGGTCACGCTCGCCCAGGGTGTCGTGGAAGAACCCAGGGAGGATGTGCTTCTCCTTGAGCGCGCTGCCCAGGCGTTCGAAGAACTGCTCCTGGGGTTTGCGCTTGACCACGAAATCGGCGCCGGAAATCAGCAACTGGGTTGGCACCTGGATCGCCTGGGCATCGGCTACCACGCGGTCGGCGGCTTCATACAGGCCAAGCAGCATGGTCACTGAAATCGGCCGGCTGATCAGCGGGTCGCTTTCATACGAGGCGATGCGCTCGGGGTCGTGGCTGAGCAGGCGCGGCTTGACGTAGCTGTTGACGAAGAAGTTGCCGCGCCAGGCGCGCATCAGCTTCAGCCCCGGGCGGGCGAAGGGTACGTAGAGCTTGACCTTGAAGGCCGGCGAGGCCAGTACCAGGCAGCGTACCTTGGGCGCGTAGTCGTGGGCCCAGGTGGCGATCAGCACAGCGCCGACGCTTTGCGCCAGCACCGCCATGTCCTCTTCGGCGATGCCGTGCTCGCGGGCGATATGTTCGATGAAGGTCTGCACGTCGCGCACGCTGCAGGCAAAGCTCGGGCTGTCGCCACGGGCCCCAGGCGACTGGCCGTGGCCACGGGCGTCCCAGGCGAAGAAATCGTGGTCGGGCAATTGCAGTTCATCGGCCAGGTGGGCCATGCGCCCACCGTGTTCGTGGCCGCGGTGAAACAGCACCACGGCGCGGCGCGGCTGGTCGTCAGCAATGTCAGCGGGCCAGTGGCGGTAATGCAGTTCGACGCCGTCGTGGGTGGTGAAGTGCAGCGATTGCGCGTTGCGCATGGCAAATATCCTTATCTGGCACAAAGAGCTTCAGTGGGTTTGCGCCAGACCGCGGCTGACCCGGTTGTAGAGGGTATAGAGCGAGAGCAGCAAGATCACCAGCAGCACGCCGTTGATCCAGCTGGCCGGCAACAGGCCGCAGGCAACGCCGGCGCCGAGCACGCCGAAGGCAAAGGCCCGGTCGCTTTTGCCCATGGGCCCATCGTAGCGGCGTTCGGCGCCGACCAGCGGGCCCATGACCCCGGCGTATTCGCTGATCAGCGCTGCCAGCACGACGATCACTACCAGCGCCGACGACACGCCCGGCAGCAACGCGAAGGGCAGGTACAGGGCGCTGTCGGCGATCAGGTCGCAGAGTTCGTTGTAGTAGGCACCGAGCTTGGATTGCTGGCCGAATTCGCGAGCGAGCATACCGTCGATGGCATTGAGGGCCATGCGCAACAGCATCCATACCGGCACCAGGGCAAACAGCCAGGTGACTTGCGGCAGCCAGGCCAGCAACAGGCCGAGCAACACAGACACCACAGCAGCGCTCAAGGTTACCTGGTTGGCGGTGACGCCGCGTTGGAACAGGCGCTCGACCGTCGGGCGCAGCAAGGCCTGGAAACGGGGTTTGAGCTGGTAGATCGACGGCACGGTGAAACTCCCTTTACGACTCGGTTGGCGATCAGTGCAGCAACCGCTAGGTGCGCGGGGGAGATTGTCGGTGGATTGCCCCTGTCGGAGCAATAGCAGTGGTATACAGGCATTCGAGCAAGGCCTCATCGCGGTACAGGTATCGACACATCTCTCGATTGGGTGATGGCGAAAAGACGCAAGGGTTGAGATGGGATAAAGTCTGCCAGGTGTACGCCGCAAGGTTTGTAGCGCCCTTGAGACCGAGCGCCGCCCGCGCGGCGCATCGCGGGGCAAGGCCCGCTCCCACATTTGTTGCAACGTGCCATGGCCTGTAGGTTCGGCGTTGTCAGCCTTGGTGCAAGGCGTGAGTGTGTGCCGAGGCAAGATCGCTTCCACTCTGGGTTTTGCCCAAAGCACTCATTATGGCGCACCCCGGTAACTGAAAATGGGTACGGCCTTTACACATTATCTCGCCTTGCGCCGAGGCGAACAACGCCGCTCACAGATCATGGCACGTTGCAACAAATGTGGGAGCCGGCGTGGCGCTCGGTCTCAAGAGCGCTACAAACCTTGTGGCGTACACCTGTTGCTCAACGGCTAGCCGAGGAGGCGCTGAGCATGTCGATCAGCTGGATATCGAAGTCGCGCTCCAGGTAGTCCATGCGCTTGTCGAAGAACGCCGCCATGTGCGGCAGGGCTGAGTGCAGCTCCAGCGCGGCTTTGCTGGCCCAGACCTCATAGAACACGAACAGGCTCGGGTCCTGCTGGTCACGCAGCATGTGGTATTCGATGCAGCCCGGTTCCTGCCGGCTTGGCTCGACATAGGCGCGAAACAGCGCTTCGAAGGCTTCGGACATTTCCGGGCGGGTCTTGGCTTTGAGGATGAAACCGTATTGCTCGCTCATGCAGAGGCCTCTGAAAGGAAGGGGTGAAACGATTCTATTGCAACAATAAACATTGGATTCGTGCTTTTTGGTCAAATGTATTTTGCCCGATCACGGCTGTTTCCCCGCGAGATCGACCTCTAACCTGCCGCCATCAAATTCACTCGGTCACAGGCTTGCCTGCCCCTGATCGAACACAGATGAGGCACCCCATGAAAAAAGTCCTGTTGCTCAACGGTGGCAAGAAGTTCGCCCATTCCGATGGCCGCCTGAACGAGACCCTGCACGAAGCTGCGCTGGCCTTCCTTGATCGTGCCGGTTTCGATGTGCAGAGCACTTACATCGACGGCGGCTACGACAATGCCGAAGAAGTGCAGAAGTTCCTCTGGGCCGACGTGATCATTTACCAGATGCCTGGCTGGTGGATGGGCGCGCCGTGGACCGTCAAGCAGTACCTGGATGAAGTCTTCACCGCCGGCCACGGCAGCCTCTATGCCAACGACGGCCGTACCCGCTCCGATGCTTCGCAAAAATACGGCAGCGGCGGCCTGATCCAGGGCAAGCAGTACATGCTGTCGTTGACCTGGAACGCACCGCAGCAGGCCTTCGATGACCCCAGCGATTTCTTCGAAGGCAAGGGCGTGGACGCGGTGTACTTCCCGTTCCACAAGGCCAACCAGTTCCTGGGCATGAGCGGCCTGCCGACTTACCTTGCCGTGGATGTGATGAAGCGCCCCAACGTCGAAGCCGCTGTGGCCGCTTACGAGCAGCATCTGGCTGAGGTTTTCCAGACGCAAGCCTGATCAAGCCTTGCGCTGGCCGCGGCAAGCGGCTATCTATCACGGCTGTCGCCAACCCCGGGGTATCGCCGTGAAAGCCAGGTCCGATGAATTGCAGGTGTTCGTCTCGGTGATCGAGTTTGGCTCGATTTCCGCAGCCGCCGAGCAGGGCGGGCAGACGCCTTCGGCAATCAGCCGGACCTTGTCGCGCCTGGAGGCCAAGCTGGGCACCACCCTGATCAACCGTACCACCCGGCGCATGGACCTGACCGAAGAAGGGCGGTTCTTCTTCGAGCGGGCCAAGTCGATCCTGCAGCAAATGGACGAGCTCGAAGAGCATCTGTCGCTGCACCACCAGACGCCGTCGGGGCGGCTGCGCATCAACGCGGCGCTGCCGTTCATGCTGCACGCCATCGTGCCCTGGGTCGGTGAGTTTCGCGCGCTGTATCCGCAGATCCAGCTTGAGCTCAACACCAGCGACTTGATCATCGACCTGATCGAGCAAAGCACCGATGTGGCCATCCGCATTGGCGAGCTGGCGGACTCCAGCCTGCATGCCCGTTCGCTGGGCTGCAGCCCGCTGAACGTGCTGGCCAGCCCCGAGTACCTGGCCCGTCACGGTGCCGTGCAGCGCGTCGAAGACCTGCAGCAGCACGTGCTGCTGGGCTTCACCCAGACCGAGACCCTCAACCACTGGCCATTGCGCCATGCCGAAGGTGATCGCCTGCTGATCCGCCCGAGCCTGTCGGCGTCCAGTGGGGAAACCCTGCGCGAACTGGCTCTGGCCGGCGAGGGCATCGTCTGCCTGTCGCACTTCATGACCCATGAGGACATCCGCAGCGGGCGCTTGCAGGTGATCCTGCCCGAGCACAACAGCGGTTATCGCCAGCCGATCAATGCGGTGTACTACCGCAACACGCAACTGGCCTTGCGTATCCAGTGCTTTCTCGACTTCATTCAGAAGAAGCTGGCGATCTACGCCTGCTGAGGTCTTCATTCGCGACAACTTCTGTCCATGCGCGGCGAATTTTCCTGTGGTGTTTGATAACTCGTCTGACTTCAGCCTTAATGGCTGTTCAACGAAAACAACACTAAGGAAGCTCTCATGCGCGTTGTGATGTTCCGATCCCTGGCCCTGGGCGCCGCAATCCTCGCCAGTAACGCGGCTTACGCGGTGACGCTGGACGGCGGTGCGGTCGCCGCCCCTGATCAATATGGTGCACAGGTTGCCGCCGAAATCCTCAAAAAGGGTGGCAACGCGGTGGACGCGGCGGTGGCCACCGCCTTCACCCTGGCGGTCACCTACCCCGAGGCGGGCAACATCGGCGGCGGCGGTTTCATGACCCTCTATGTCGACGGCAAGGCTTACTTCCTCGACTACCGTGAAACCGCACCGAAGGCCGCCAGCCGCAACATGTACCTGGACGACAAGGGCGAGATCATCGAGAACCTCAGCCTGGTCGGCTCTCGCGCCGCCGGCGTGCCGGGGACGGTGATGGGGCTGTGGGAGGCGCATCAGAAGTTTGGCAAGCTGCCCTGGGCCGAACTGCTGACCCCGGCGGTCGGCTATGCCAAAAATGGCTTCAAGGTCGCCTCCAAGCAGTACCAGTATCGCGAAGATGCCCTGGGCCTGTTCAAGGACAGCACCAACTTCAACGACTATTTCGGCAGCATGAAAGTCGGCGAGACCTTCAAGCAGCCAGAGCTGGCGCAGACCCTGGAGCGCATTGCCGACAAGGGCGTCAGCGAGTTCTACCAGGGCAAGACCGCCGACCTTCTGGTGGCGCAGATGCAGGCCGACAAGGGCCTGATCAGCAAGGACGACCTCAAGGATTACAAAGCCGTATGGCGTGAGCCGATGAAGATCGACTGGCGCGGCAACGTCGTTTATACCGCGCCGCTGCCGAGCTCGGGCGGCATCGCGCTGGCGCAACTGCTGGGCATCAAGGAAGCGCGCGCCGCTGACTTCAAGGGCGTCGAGCTGAACTCGGCGCGCTACATTCACCTGCTGGCCGAAATCGAAAAACGCGTGTTCGCCGACCGTGCCGACTACCTGGGCGACCCGGCGTTCTCCAAGGTGCCGGTGAAAGAGCTGACCGCCACCGACTACATCGTTAAGCGTGCCAAGGAGGTCAATCCGAACGCCATCTCGGAAACAGAAAAAGTCCGCCCGGGCCTTGAGCCGCACCAGACCACGCACTTCTCCATCGTCGACAAGGACGGTAACGCGGTCAGCAACACCTACACCCTGAACTGGGATTACGGCAGTGGCGTAGTGGTCAAGGGCGCAGGCTTCTTGCTCAATGACGAGATGGACGACTTCAGTTCCAAGCCAGGTGTGGCCAACGCTTTCGGTGTGGTCGGTGGCGATGCCAACGCGATCGAGCCGGGCAAACGCATGCTCTCGTCGATGAGCCCGAGCCTGGTGACCCGCGATGGCAATGTCACCCTGGTGCTGGGCACCCCGGGTGGTTCGCGGATCTTCACCTCGATCTTCCAGGTGCTGAACAACCTGTATGACTACAACCTGCCGCTGGAAAAAGCCGTGGCTGCGCAGCGCGTGCATCACCAGTTGCTGCCCAAGGACACGATCTACTTCGATGCCTTTGCACCGCTTAACGGCAAGGTTGCTGAAGAACTGAAGAAGATGGGCTACACCCTGGAAGATCAGGGTTGGGAGATGGGCGATATCCAGGCCATCCGGGTCAATGGCACGGCGCTGGAAACCGCTTCCGATCCGCGTGGGCGGGGAGTGGGGCAGATCGTTAAATAGGTGTTGGATTGATCGCGGGGCAAGCCCGCTCCCACAAAGTGTGTGGGAGCGGGCTTGCCCCGCGATGCTTTTAGACGCGGAAGTGGCTGACCATGGTCTGCAACTGGTTGCCCAGGCGCGCCAGTTCAACACTTGAGGCCGCGGTCTCGTCACTGGCCGCAGCCGTCTGCTCGGACACATCGCGCACATTGATGATGCTGCGGCTGATCTCTTCGGCCACCGCGCTCTGCTGTTCCGCCGCCGCAGCAATCTGCTGGTTCATCGACTGAATGCTCGACACCGTGCGAGTGATGTTTTCCAGCGAGGAACCGGCCTTGCGGGTTAGCTCGACGCTGCTGGCAGTCAGGTTGCGGCTGCCGAGCATCACGTTGGCGACCTGCTGGGTACCGCTCTGCAGGCCAGCCACCAGCACTTCGATCTCTTCGGTGGATTTTTGCGTGCGCTGGGCCAGGCCGCGAACTTCGTCGGCGACCACGGCAAAACCACGCCCGGCTTCACCGGCACGGGCTGCTTCAATGGCGGCGTTGAGGGCCAGCAGGTTGGTTTGCTCGGCCACCGATTTGATCACGTCCATGACGCTGCCGATTTTCTGGCTTTCCTGCTGCAGTTGGCCCATGGCTTCGGTGGAACGATGCACTTCTTCGGCCAGGCGTTCGATCTGGCTGATGGCTTCGGCAACCACCTGGTCACCGGCACGGGCCTGGCTATCGGCGTCGGTGGCCGCTTGCGAGGCGTGCTCAGCGTTGCGCGCCACTTCCTGTACGGTCGCGGCCATTTCGTGCATGGCGGTGGCGACCTGGTCGGTTTCAACTTTCTGGCTGTTGACCCCGGCGCTGGTTTGCTCGGTGACGGCCGACAGTTCTTCGGCTGCGCTGGCGATCTGGGTGACGCCGTCGCGAATGCCGGTGATCAGGTCGCGCAGGGTCGAGCCCATGCGCTGGATGCCTTGCTGCAGCACACCCAGTTCGTCGCGGCGGGTGACGCGCAGGCTGTGAGTCAGGTCACCGGCGGCGATCTTCTCGACCACCGCCAGGGTTTCACGCAACGGACGGGTGATCTGCCGGGTGATGATCCACGCTGCCAGTACGCCGACCAGCAGTGCCAGCAGGGTGGCGGTCAGTTGCAGGCTACGGGCCTGCACGCTTTCGGCGTCACGACGTTCGAGCTGGATCTGGTACAGGGCATCGCTGGTCTTGACGATGTCAGCCCCTTGGACCGTCATTTCCTGACGTGCCACGGCAACATCGGCAGTGGCGTCGCGGAACTGGCGTACAGCGTCACGGTAGGCCATGACGGCGCTTTCGAACTGTTTGATGCGCGTCGCTTCGCCTGGCAGCTGGCTGTTCAGGCCGGCGATTTCGGCCAGGGCGGTATCGAGCTGGCGCAGGGCCAGTTGCTCGGTCTCGCTGCTGATGTCGGCGATGTAGCTGCGCACGGCCAGGCGGACCAGCAGCAGTTGCTCCTTGGCCTGGGTGATGGTGCGGAACTGCGCGAGGCGGCTGGCGTCACCCTCGGGCAGGGCCAGCACGTCGCGGTTGATCGCTTCGATCAGCTCGATGGCGCGGCTCGCGGCCTGGTTCATCGAGTCGCGCGCGGCCAGGCTGGTCTTGTAACCGGCGCGCATCTTGTTGATCGACACCTGGTACTCGCCAATGGTCTGCCCCAGGTCCTGGAGCAGCTTGATGTTCTCGGGGCTCTTGAAACTCTTCAACAGCTTTTTCTGTTGTTCACTGAAGGCATTGAGCTTGACCTGGACATTGCCGGCCGCTGCGTCATCGCCATTGGTCAACATGTACTGCAGGCGAGAGATGCGCAGGTCGGTCAGGTCGCCGTTCAACTGGGTGATGTCGCTCATCCAGTTGCTGCGGTTGATCAGGCTGCCCATGCTGTTCCAGCCGGTCAGGGCCAGCAGGCCGGTAAGCAACAGCACCAGGCCAAAGCCCAGGCCGAGTTTCAGGTTGACGCTGATGTTGGCAAACCAGCTATTCATGCAATCCCTCCAGGAACGTTGTGTTTCTTGATCCGAATCGGTGGAAGGTTGTTGTTATTCATGGCCAGCCGATGTTCTGAGCAGGGTTTATCGGCGGCTTGTGCCGGAGCTGAAACGCTTTTTCAGCAAAAATGACCAACGGTAAGTAACAGCACGTTTCTGCGGCCATCCTGAGCGTTCAGGTGGCCGCGAAACGGCGGGAAAGGCGGGTCAGAGTGCCCGTGCGCTGAAGGTGTCGCACTGGTTGATATCGCCCTTGGCGAAGCCGGTCTTGAACCAGCGCTGGCGCTGTTGCGAGGTGCCGTGGGTAAACGAATCCGGCACCACGCGGCCCTGGCCCTGCTGCTGCAAGCGGTCGTCACCGATGGCGTTGGCGGCATTCAGGGCTTCTTCGATATCGCCCGGCTCCAGCCAGTTCAGGCGTTTTTGCGCCTGGTAGGCCCAGACCCCGGCCAGGCAGTCGGCCTGCAGCTCCTGGCGTACCAGCAAGCCATTGTCGCCCTCCATGCGCTCGCCACGTTGGCGGGCGGCCTGGACCTTGGCCGAGACGCCGAGCAGGGTTTGCACATGGTGGCCGATTTCGTGGGCGATCACATAAGCCTGGGCAAAATCGCCGGCGGCCGAGAAGCGCTGTTCCATTTCGCGGAAGAAGCTCATGTCTAGGTAGACCTTCTGGTCGGCCGGGCAATAGAACGGCCCGACCGCCGAAGAGGCAAACCCGCAGGCCGAGTTGATCTGGCCGCTGAACAGAATCAGGTTGGGGTCTTTGTACTGGCGGCCGGCCTGGGCAAAGATGGCTTTCCAGGTGTCTTCGGTGTCGCCCAGAATCGAGCGGACGAACTCGGCCTGCTCGTCATTGGCCGGCGGCGCTTTAGTGCTGCCGGGGCTGACCGGCGCGGACTGTTCCTGGCCCATCTGCCCGGTCAGTTGGCCGAGGATCTGCAGCGGGTCCTGGCCGGTGATCCAGCCAATCCCGACAATCAGCAGGATCGCCCCCAGGCTCAGGCCTTTGCCACCGCCGAAGCGCATGCCGCCACCGCCCTCGCCACGGGCATCGACCACATTGTCGCTACGCCTGCCTTTTCGCCATTGCATGAGTGCTCTCCGGAGCTTGGAAACATGAAGTCAAAGATTAGTTCACCGCGTGGGAGCCTGTCAGGTTCCTGATCTATCCATAACCAATTGGTTATGTGTGGTGCTGTTTTTTTCAGTGTTCGCCGGGCCTCGCATGCCGGAAACTGCCTGCTCGCCTGCCACGCCCAGGCCCTCCAATAATTCCAAGACAGGAGAACGGCATGTCTGCGCAAGACAACAGTCGCTTCGCTATCCGTGATCGCAACTGGCATCCGAAAGCCTTCACCCCCGACTACAAGACCTCTGTAGCCCGTTCGCCGCGCCAGGCCCTGGTGAGCATTGCGCAGTCGGTCAGCGAAAGCACCGGACCGGATTTTTCGCACCTCAATTTCGGCCCTCACGACCATGACCTGCTGCTCAATTTCAACAACGGCGGGCTGCCGATCGGTGAGCGAATTGTCCTGGCCGGCCGCGTCTGCGACCAGCACGGCCAGCCGATCCCGCACACCCTGGTAGAGATCTGGCAAGCCAACGCCGGTGGCCGCTACCGGCACAAGAACGACCGCTACCTGGCGCCGCTGGACCCCAACTTCGCTGGCGTTGGCCGCGCCCTGACCGACAGCCAGGGCTGCTACAGCTTTCGCACCATCAAGCCGGGCCCATACCCTTGGCGCAACGGCCCCAACGACTGGCGCCCCGCGCATATCCATGTGTCGATCAGCGGCCCGTCGATTGCCACGCGCTTGATTACCCAGTTGTATTTCGAAGGCGATCCGTTGATCCCGATGTGCCCGATCGTCAAGTCGATTGCCAACCCTGACGCGGTGCAGAGCCTGATCGCCCGCCTGGACATGAGCAATGCCAATCCCATGGACTGTCTGGCTTATCGCTTTGACATCGTGTTGCGCGGGCAGCGCAAAACCCATTTCGAAAACTGCTGAGGAGGCGCCCCATGCCTATCGAACTGCTGCCGGAAACCCCTTCGCAGACCGCCGGCCCCTACGTACACATCGGTCTGGCCCTGGAGGCCGCCGGTAACCCGACCCGTAACCAGGAGATCTGGAGCCACATGGCCCAGGCTCAGGCGCCGGGTGAACACATCCTGGTGTTTGGCAATGTCTATGACGGCAATGGCCACCTGGTGCGCGATTCGTTCCTGGAGTTCTGGCAGGCTGACCACAAGGGTGAATACCAGAGCGATTTCAATCTGGAAAAGCCGTTCAACAGCTTTGGCCGCACCGCCACCACCTTCGATGCCGGTGAGTGGACCCTGCACACCATCAAGCCGGGCGTGGCGCTTAACGCCGCCGGCGTGCCGATGGCGCCGCATATAAATGTCAGCCTGTTTGCCCGTGGCATCAACATCCACCTGCAGACCCGTTTGTACTTCGATGACGAAGCCCAGGCCAATTCCCGGTGCCCGGTGCTCAACCTGATCGAGCAACCGCAGCGACGCGAGACACTGGTGGCGACCCGCTGTGAAGTGGATGGCAAGCTGGCGTATCGCTTTGATATCCGCATTCAGGGCGAAGGCGAGACGGTGTTTTTCGATTTTTGAACCGTGAGATGGTGCCATGAGCAAAGCCCGCCGATGATGTCGGCCATGGCCAAGGCTCGCGCAGGCGGACCGGGACAGACCATGTTGCAGGGGGCAGGCTGCGAAGCTTCCTTACTCAGCCCCCGGGGCTCATAATTGCCGGGTTAACCGATGGCCATGAGTCCCGTATGACGACTACCCCAGCACTTTGCGCAGCCCCTGAACCGGCGCCGCGAAAGGGCCGCAAAAACAACCCGGAAAAGACCCGCGAGAACATTCTCCAGGCGGCGATCAGCGAGTTCGTCCAGCAGGGGCTGGCCGGCGCCCGGGTCGATGCGATCGCCGAGCGTACGCAAACCTCCAAGCGCATGATCTACTACTACTTCAACAGCAAGGAGCAGTTGTACGTTGAGGTGCTGGAGAAGCTCTACGGCGATATTCGCAGTACCGAAAGCAACCTGCATCTTGCCGAGCTCGAGCCGCGCCTGGGGATCCGCCGGCTGGTGGAGTTCACCTTCGATCACCATGATCGCAACGTCGATTTCGTGCGTATCGTCTGCAACGAGAACATGCACCACGGCGAGTACGTGAAACGCTCGTCGGCCATTCGCTCAATGAACAAGAGTGTACTGACGGCACTGGATGAAGTGCTCAGGCGCGGGGCTGCCGAAGGGGTGTTCCGCCAGGGGCTGGATGCGCTGGATGTGCACCTGCTGATCAGCTCCTTCTGCTTCTACCGGGTGTCGAACCGGCATACCTTTGGCGAGATCTTCCAGGTGGATTTCGAAGAGACGGCGGTCAAGGACCGGCATCGGGAGATGATTTGCGAGTCGGTGTTGAGGTTCTTGCAGGCCTGAGTATTTTCGCGGGGCAAGCGCAGGCGTCCGTAAGAGCAGGCTTGCCCTGCTGAATTTTTTTCAGTCTCCCAAACCGTTGAAGTGTTCGAACATCCGCGCCGATAAGACCGCCGAGGATGCAGGCGTGTTTTCTGTGCGCTGATCGCACAGCCTGTGCTACACCTGTTGCTTTGCACCTGCCCATGGAGGGCGACATGGCAACGCCGATCAACGACCTGCAGTCGCTGGGGGAGACCTGGCCCGGCCTGGCCAACCTGACCCAGTCGATCTTCGCCGCCCTGGGTGGCCATGGCTTTCGCAATGCTTTTCGTCTCGACCACTCGCGCAGTACCTGCCTGTTGCTGATCGATGGCCTGGGTTGGAACCTGCTGCAGGCCCATGCCCGGCATGCACCGTTTCTAGCCTCATTGATGCAGCCGGACAGCCACTTCAAGGTGGGTTTCCCGGCCACCACCGCCACCAGCCTGGCGTCGGTGGCTTCCGGGCTGGGCTGCGGCGCCCACGGTATCGTTGGCTGCGGTTTTGCCCTGGATGAGCAGACTGAGCTGTCACCGTTGTCCTGGACCACTTCGCCTTTGCAGGTCGAGGCGCAGCCCAACGTGGCACCACTGCCGGACACTTTTATCGTGCCTGCTGATGCCTGGAGCCTTGCCGTTAAGCAGGGCATCGCGGTCAGCACGGTGATGCTCGGGCGCTATGCCAGCTCCGATTTCACCCGGGCGATCTACAGGGCCGGCAAGATCCTCCCGGCTCCGGCCTATGACGCTTATCCACAGCTGGTCAATGAGGCACTTTCGCAGCCTGGCTCGGCGTTCTGTTTCGCCTATTTTGGCGACCTGGACTTTGCCGGGCACCTGTTCGGCCCAGGCTCCGAGGGCTGGATCAAGCAACTGCAGGTTGCCGACCAACTGGCCCAGGCCATCGCCCATCACCTGCCCGGGCAGGCCCGGCTGATGGTGATTGCCGACCACGGCATGCTGGCGCTGGACCACGAGCAGGTACACGACTTTGATCAGGACCTGGCGCTGCAAGAGGGGGTTCGCGCGATCGCCGGGGATATCCGTGCACGCTACCTGTATACCCACGAGTCTCAGCAAGACCGCGTGCACCAGCGTTGGCAGAATCGTCTAGGGGATAATTACCAGGTATTGAGCAAGGGGCAGGCGATAGCCAAGGGGCTGTTTGGCGATGTGCTGTTGAGTCAGGCCGAAGCGCGGATCGGCGACTTGATCGTGATCCCGACGGGGGCCGGGGGGATCATTCGCAGCGAGGTGGAGAAGCATGCCAGCCAGTGGCGGGGGCACCATGGGGCGCTGACCGATGAGGATCAGGTGGGGCCGTTACTGATGTGTTCGGGGCTTGGTTGAAGGGCCCGCTCCTGTGGGGGAGATCTAGGGTTTTGGGGCAAGCCAATTTCCGCCCTTGGTGACGTATTCGTCCTGATTTTATCATGGCGAATGCCACGCGGGCGAGTTTTCTGGCCAGTATAACCATGGTTTTGTCGAATGAGATTGTTTT
>NZ_JAMDGZ010000050.1 GCF_028656935.1 Pseudomonas rubra | reverse complement strand
TTGATCGGAGAATCCCTAGCCTCCGTCATCCAGGGGCCATTATGTGAGTAAGGAATCTCTCACCTTCCCAAGCGCCACAACCTTGCAATATCTCTCGCTCGAGCCTCCAGCAATGCAGCGGCCTGACTACAGGCCTGCTCAAGGCTCATTGGCCCACTGGTCAGGGCGAACGCGGCATCAATGCCATGGCCGTACAGTTCCTCATAGCCTTGGCCCAGGGTACCGGCAATGACCACCACAGGTACGCCGTGACGCTGGGCAATGCGGGCGACACCAAATGGCGTTTTGCCGCGCAAGGTTTGGGCGTCGAAGCGACCTTCGCCGGTAATGACCAGGTCAGCACCCAGCACCGCCGCCTCAAGCCCGGCCAGTTGCGCCACCACCTCGATACCTGGGCGAAACGCCGCCTGCATGAAGGCCTTGGCGGCGAAGCCCATGCCGCCGGCCGCACCGCAACCGGGGAAGTCACGGACATCCTGGCCCAGCAGTTGCGCGCAGTGGTCGGCAAAATGCCCCAGGGCCTTATCCAGCGCCTGCACCTGCGCAGGGCTTGCACCTTTCTGCGGGCCGAAGATCGCCGAAGCGCCATTGCCGCCGCACAGTGGGTTGTCGACATCGGCAGCCACTTCCAACTGCACTTCAAGTAACCGGGGGTCCAGCGCGCTGGCGTCAATACGGGCAAGCCCGGCCAAGGCCAGGCCGCCTTCGGCCAGGGGTTGCTCCTGTGCATCGAACAGCTGCAGGCCCAAGGCGCGGAGCATGCCGCTGCCGCCATCATTGGTGGCACTGCCGCCGATGGCCAGGATGATCCGCTGCGCCCCGGCGTCCAGCGCCGCGCCGATCAGCTGGCCGGTGCCGAAGGTGCTGCTGCCACAGGCGTCGCGCTGCTCCAGGCTGAGCAACTGCAAACCGCTGGCCTGGGCCATCTCGATAATCGCCGTGCGGCTCTCGCCCAGCCAGCCCCAAGCTGCCTGCACCGGTTCGTCAAGTGGCCCGCGCACCTGCAAGTGGCGCAACTCGCCGGCACAGGCGGCGACGATGGCGTCCATGGTGCCTTCGCCACCGTCAGCCATCGGGCATTTGACCAGCTGTGCCTGCGGCAGCACCTGGGCAAGACCGCTTGCAATGGCATCGGCGACACCTTCGGCGCTGAGGCTGTCCTTGAACGAGTCGGGGGCGATGACGATTTTCATGGGGATTCTCCTGATCCAGATGACTGCATGCTGACAGCTGGACCCTGCGCAAGCCTTAGTCAGATGCACAAACTGCAGCAACCTGGTTTGGGCACTCGGCCAACCGTGCGCAGGTCAGACGTTGGCGGGCAACAGTTGCAAACCCAGGTAGAGGCTCAGCATGCCTTCGAGGCGCAGCGGGTCAACCTCGCTCAATTCGGCGATGCGCTCCAGCCGATAACGCAGGCTGTTGCGATGAATGCCCAGGGCGTCGGCGCAGGCCTGGCTCTGGCCATCGTGGACGCACCAGGCGCGCAAGGTGGCCAGCAACTGGCCGCTGCTGTCCTTGGCGCGAATGCGCTGCAGCGGCTCGAGCAGTTCATCCAGGGCGTCGTCGTTGCGGTGACGCCACAGCAGCGCCGGCAGCCGGTAGCGGCTCAAGGTCAGCACTTGCTGGTCAGGTACTACTTCGCGCCCGTAGGCCAGCAAGTCGCGCACCCGGCGATAGCCACGGCGCAGTTGCTCAAGGCTTTGCGCCGCCGAACCTGCGGCCAGACGCTGCACCTGCCAGCCATGACGTTGCAAGCGTTCCAGCAGTTTCGCTTCATCCAGCGCCACCGTTGCCGGTCGGCACCACAGCAACGATTGCCGCGCCAGGCTGACGCACCAGCTGTCCGGATAACGGCTCATCAACCAGCCGGCCAGGCTTTGCGCCTCAAGCCCGGCATCCAGTTCGAACAGGCAGGGAATGCGCGGCAATTGCGGTTTGAGCCCCAGTTGCCGGGCTTCATCGACCAGCCTTGGCGAGTCGCCCGCGCCGCCCAGCAGCAAGGCCAGCAGGTCATCGCAGCGCTGGCGCCGCCATTGCTGCTCGACCTGCAGGTGACGCTGGGCCAGGAGCATTTCGGCGGTCATGCGCACCAGCTCCGCGTAGGTCCGCACCTGTTGCGGGTCACCGGTCAGGCCCAGCACGCCGATCAGCCGCGTATCGAGCATGAGCGGCAAATTGACCCCGGGCTGCACGCCCTTGAGGCATTTGGCCGCCTCGGCATCGAGCTCGACGTTGCGACCGTTGGCCAGCACCAGTTGCGCACCTTCGTGACGGGTGTTGATCCGCTCAGGCTCGCCACTGCCCAGGATCAGGCCCTGGCTGTCCATGACGTTGACATTGCACGGCAGGATCGCCATTGCCCGGTCGACGATGTCTTGCGCCAGGTCATGGTCCAGTTCGAACATGGGAGGATCCTTGTTGTCGCAATGATTGGTCCGGGGCACAGCAGCCCAGGAAAAATGCTGTGCAAAAGCACAAAGACAGCCACGGCCCGCTCACCGAGACTCATTGCAGCAGCCGCCTTGATGCAGGCTGCGGCGATAAACATAACAAAAGAGAGAGAATCATGGCACACAGCCCTGCCCCTGACCAAGGCCACGACCTCACCCGCAATGCGCTGTACCGGCGCGTTACCCTGCGGCTGATTCCGTTCATTTTCATCTGCTACCTGTTCAATTACCTGGACCGGGTCAACGTCGGCTTCGCCAAGTTGCAGATGCTCGATGCGCTCACGTTCAGCGAAACTATCTACGGCCTGGGTGCCGGGATCTTCTTCATCGGCTACGTGTTGTGCGGGCTGCCCAGCAACCTGGCGCTGAACCGCTTCGGCCCACGACGCTGGATCGCCCTGATGATGATCACCTGGGGCACGCTGTCGACCTGCCTGCTGTTCGTCACAACGCCCATGGAGTTCTACGTGCTGCGCCTGTTCACGGGTGCTGCCGAAGCGGGCTTCTTCCCCGGCATCGTCTTGTACCTCTCGCGCTGGTTCCCGGCCACCCGCCGTGGGCGGATCATGGCCCTGTTCATGTCGGCGATCCCGGTTTCAGGCTTGCTGGGCGGGCCGTTCTCCGGCTGGATTCTTAATCATTTCGCCGCCGGCCAACACGGCCTGGCCGGCTGGCAGTGGATGTTCCTGATCCAGGGGTTGCCGACCGTGCTGCTGGGCTTTCTGGCGATCTTCCTGCTCAGCGACGGCTACGCCAAGGCCAAGTGGCTGAGCCCGGCCGAGCGGCAAGTCATCGAAGCCGACCTCAAGGCCGATGCCGCGAGCAAACCGATCACCAGCGGCGACAGCCTGCTGTCGGTGTTTGCCAACCCGCTGATCTGGACCTTCGGTTTTGTCTATTTCTGCATCCAGAGCGGGGTTTATGCGATCAACTTCTGGCTGCCCTCGATCATCAAGAGCCTGGGCTTCAACGATGCCCTGCTGATCGGCTGGCTGAGCGCGATCCCCTACCTGCTGGCGGGGGTGTTCATGCTATTGGTCGGGCGCTCGGCGGACCTGCGCAACGAGCGCCGCTGGCATTTGGTGGTGCCGATGCTGATGGGCGCTCTGGGCCTGCTGATTGCGGTGAACTTCGGCCACAACCCGGTAATCGCCATCATTGGCCTGAGCATCGCCACCATGGGCGCCCTCACCGGCCTGCCGATGTTCTGGCCGATGCCCACCGCGCTGCTCAGTGCCGGTACTGCAGTAGCGGGCCTGGCGATCATCAACTCGGTCGGGCAGATGGCCGGCTTTCTCAGCCCGTACCTGGTCGGCTTTATCAAGGACCAGACAGGCTCCACCGATGCGGCGCTGTATTCGCTGGCGGGGTTGATTGTGTTTGGCAGCCTGGTGGCCTTGCGGGTTTCGCGGGTGCGGGTTGCCGGGGCGGTGGCTGAGCAGGTGAACTGAGGCGAGTCATCGCGGGGCAAGCCCGCTCCTACAGATGCGTGGGAGCGGGCTTGCCCCGCGATGCTTTTAATCCCTTGGCGAACTGTGTAAAACAGATCGAATTCCAACCGCGAAGGGACTTTCGATCATGATCTACCGTCCTCTAGGCCAAAGCGGCCTGCAGGTGTCTGCGCTGACCCTGGGCAGTATGATGTTCGGCTCGCCGACCAGCACCGAAGACTCGCTGCGCATCATCGACAAGGCCTGGGACCAGGGCATCAACTTCATCGACACCGCCGACGTGTACAACACCGGACGCAGTGAAGAAATCGTCGGTGAAGCCATCGCCCGCAACCGCCAGGACTGGATCCTCGCCTCCAAGGTCGGCTTCGGCCCCGCCGATGGCCTGCCCAACCGCAGCGGCCTGAGCCGCAAGCACATCTTCAATGCCATCGACGCCAGCCTGACCCGCCTGGATACCGACTACCTGGACATCTATTACCTGCACCGCGAAGACCACAACACCCCGTTGGAGGTGAGCGTCAGCGCCATTGGCGAGCTGCTGCGCCAGGGCAAGATCCGCCACTGGGGCGTGTCGAACTTTCGTGGCTGGCGCATCGCCGAGATCTGCAACCTGGCCGAGCGCCTGGGCGTGGCCAAGCCTGTGGTCAGCCAGCCGCTGTACAACATCGTCAACCGCCAGGCCGAACCCGAACAGTTCACCGCTGCCGCTTACCACGGCCTGGGCATCGTCCCCTTCAGCCCGCTGGCCCGTGGCGTACTCAGCGGCAAGTACGCGCCCAATGCCAACCCCGACGCCAACAGCCGCGCCGGGCGCCAGGACAAACGCATCCTGGAAACTGAATGGCGCCCCGAATCCCTGGAAATCGCCCAGAAGATCCACGCCTATACCCAGGACAAGGGCGTGGGCATGGTCGAGTTCGCCATTGCCTGGGTCCTCAACAACCGCCTGATCAGCTCGGCGATCGTCGGCCCGCGCACCGAAGCCCAGTGGGACACCTACAGCGGCGCCCTGGCGGTGAAGATCAGCGCTGAAGACGAAGCCTTCATCGATTCGCTGGTTACTCCCGGCCATGCCTCGACCCATGGTTACAACGACACGGCGCATTTTGTCAGCGGGCGCCTGCCGCGCTGACTCCAGGGCCCCCGAGCGTAGCGGGCTGGTCGCCATGACTGGCCCCGTACCCATGCAAAAATGCAGATTAAGCCTGCAGTTTTACCCATTGAACTGAGCAAAATTGCACTGATACGATCCGGGCATCCTCCAGCGTCTATCCAGACCGTGTTAAAACACGTGGAAAATCAATAATAAAGCAGGGAGACAGCGATGACCGCGCACGCTCAAGCGGCAACCGACGCCCAGGTACTGGCCGAGGTTCGCAACCATATCGGTCACTTGACCCTCAACCGCCCCTCCGGCCTCAATGCCCTGACCCTGGACATGGTGCGCAGCCTGCAGCAACACCTGACCGCTTGGGCCAATGATCCGCACGTGCGGGCAGTGGTGTTGCGCGGCGAAGGCCCGAAGGGTTTCTGCGCCGGTGGCGACATCCGTTCGCTGTACGACAGCTACAAGGCCGGTGACAGCCTGCACCTGGACTTTTTCGTCGAGGAATACGCCCTCGACCTGTGCATCCATCATTACCCCAAGCCGGTCCTGGCGCTGATGGACGGCTTCACCCTGGGCGGCGGCATGGGCCTGGCCCAGGGCGCCGACCTGCGGGTGGTCACCGAGCGTAGCCGCCTGGCCATGCCGGAAACCGCCATCGGTTACTTCCCGGATGTCGGCGGTAGCTACTTTCTCTCGCGCCTTCCCGGCGAGCTGGGCATTTACCTGGGGGTCAGCGGCGTGCAGGTGCAGGCGGCCGATGCATTGTATTGCGGCCTGGCCGACTGGTACCTGGACAGCAGCAAACTCGCCAGCCTCGATGAACGCCTGGACAGCCTGCGCTTTGGCGAACACCCGCTCAAGGACCTGCAAGGCTTACTGGCCAAGCTTGGCATCCAGGTGCTCGACGACGCGCCCCTGGCCAAGCTGCGCCCGGCCATCGATCACTTCTTCGCCCTGCCCGAGGTTGGCAGTATCGTGGAGCAACTGCGGGCCGTGACCGTGGCCGACAGCCACGACTGGGCACTGAAAACCGCCGACCTGCTCGAAGCCCGTTCACCGCTGGCCATGGCGGTCACCCTGGAGATGCTGCGCCGCGGCCGTCACCTGAGCCTGGAAGACTGCTTCGCCATGGAGCTACACCTGGACCGGCAGTGGTTCGACCATGGCGACCTGATCGAAGGCGTGCGTGCGCTGATTATCGACAAGGACAAGCAGCCGCGCTGGAACCCCGCCACCCTCGCCGGCCTCAGCCGCCCACGCGTGGATCAATTCTTCGAAGGCCTCTGAGGCCTGGAGTACGCAGATGCAAGACCTGGAACTGACTGAAGAACAGATCATGATCCGCGACATGGCCCGGGATTTTGCCCGCGGCGAGATCGCCCCCCATGCCCAGGCTTGGGAAAAGGCTGGCTGGATCGACGATGGCGTGGTCGCCAAGATGGGCGAACTGGGCCTGCTCGGTATGGTCGTGCCTGAACAATGGGGCGGCAGCTACACCGACTACGTCGCCTACGCCCTGGCGGTTGAGGAAATCGCCGCCGGCGATGGCGCCACCGGCGCCCTGATGAGCATCCACAACTCGGTAGGCTGCGGCCCCCTGCTCGCCTACGGCAGCGCCGAGCAGCAACAGACCTGGCTCGAACGCCTGGCCAGCGGGCAGGTGATCGGCTGCTTCTGCCTGACCGAGCCGCAAGCCGGCTCCGAAGCCCACAACCTGCGCACTCGCGCCGAACTGCAGGGCGATCACTGGGTGATCAATGGCGCCAAGCAGTTCGTCAGCAATGCCCGTCGCGCAGGATTAGCCATTGTCTTTGCAGTCACTGACCCGGATCTGGGCAAAAAAGGCATCTCAGCCTTTTTGGTGCCCACCGACAATGAAGGCTTTGTGGTCGATCGCAGCGAGCACAAGATGGGCATCCGCGCCTCCGACACCTGCGCGGTCACCCTGAGTAACTGCCGTATCCCGGCGGCCAACCTGCTGGGTGAACGCGGCAAGGGCCTGGCAATTGCGTTGTCCAACCTCGAAGGCGGCCGCATCGGCATCGCCGCCCAAGCCCTGGGCATCGCCCGCGCGGCGTTCGAGGCGGCGCTGCTGTATTCGCGCGAGCGTATCCAGTTTGGCAAGCCGATCAACGAACACCAGAGCATTGCCAACCTGCTGGCCGACATGCAGGTGCAGATCAACGCCGCACGGCTGTTGATTCTCCACGCCGCACGCCTGCGCAGCGCCGGCAAGCCCTGCCTGAGCGAGGCCTCGCAGGCCAAGCTGTTCGCCTCGGAAATGGCTGAGCGGGTGTGTTCCAAGGCGATCCAGGTCCATGGTGGCTATGGGTATCTGGAGGACTACCCGGTAGAGCGCTACTACCGTGATGCCCGTATTACCCAGATCTACGAAGGTTCGAGCGAGATCCAGCGCATGTTGATTGCCCGGGAGCTCAAGCACTACCCGCTATGAGGCCCCTGGCGGGCGTCCCCCTTCGTACTCACGAGACGCGTGCGAAGGGTTGCAGGCCCGGCAAGCTAGCGTAGTCAGCCGGTAGCCCGTTGCATAAACCATGTTGCCGTGAGCTATGGCAAAGATTCGGCCAACACCTATGGACAGGCTGTATGCATAGTCTGGTTGGGGTGGGGAGCCGAGAAACACGATGGTGCTGCCAGGCCAGTTGCCTTCATCATCTTGCAGCCAACCGAGCTCGCGCAAGTCTCCCCATTCACTCCACAGCTGCCCAAGGCCTCGCTGCCCTTCACGATGTATCACCTCGCCAATGGTCGGCATCTGCAAGCCTTCACGCAGGCAGTAGCCTTGTGCCGAAGTAAAGGTGTACAGCAGCCTGGACGGCTTCTCGTACCACTTCAGCGGTGCGTCCAGGCGATAACTGGCGTGGCGGCCATCATCACCATCGGCAGAGATGAACAAGGATTGCTGCAAAGGCCCAAGCAAGGTCACCTCACCGCTTTCGTCCACTGACGCTAGGTCGGGGTGACTGACGCTGAAACGTATCGGTGGCAGCAGGCCAATCGGTTTGCGCTTGAAGCGCGCACCTACAAATCCGCTGACCGGTGCAAAGCGCCCGGTGACCCAGCCATTGACCTCAAACGGCTGCCAGCCCAGGGGGTTGATGATCAGCCTCAGAGGCGCGAAGGTCAGCGCGTTAACCTCCAGTGCCGAGCCGTCGAAGCAGACTTTGAACTGCAACGTGAGTTCGCTGCCGGAGGTCAGTTGCAGCAGCAGTGCGCGCGCGATTGCCAGGTTCACGCCGTCAGTGAGTTGCTCGGGGTCGTCTAGCGCACCCTCGAATAACGTCTGATTGATCGGCCCCTCTTCGCTGCTGCCCTGCAAGCGCAGCCAGGCCCATTGACCCAAGGCGATAAATGACCAGGGTGTGACAAGAAAATGCGCGTCTTCATCAAAGTCGGACAGGTCAAGGCCACCCTCGTTCGCTTCTAGCACCTGGGTTGGCGACAATTGAGCAAGGGACTCGACAGACAGCTCAAGCGGGAGGGAGAAACGAGGCGCTTCAGCGCCGACACTGACGGTGTAGCGAATCACCACCGGGCTTGGCTGCGGCCGAATACTGCTGCCAATCACCGCTGCGGGTACATCAAAGTCAACTTCGCCCGTAGCGCTACCCTGCTTGGGCAGCGAAAGCCAGCTTTCACCGCTCAGCTCGTCCTGCCACTCAACTGTTATTTGCTGTTCGTCGTTCATGCCCTCGTAAGCGACCCACACCAGCAGTCCATTGATCGCATCAATGGGGTCGAGTACCGCTTCCGGGGCCGCAGGCACCACGGGAGGCGGCAGGTCGAGATCCAGTTCGCCCACTGTCAGGTTCAGCGCGTGCGAGACGCGCCCGGGCCTTGCGGTATTGCTGACGGTGTAGCTGACATGAATGTGCTGGCCCTGGCTGGCCAGGACGATTTCACGGGCGACCTTGAACACCGGCGGTTGCTCTGTGGTTTCGACCTGCTTTCGCTCACTGGCAAAACCTTGCTCGTCAAAACCATGCCAGAAATAGGTCACCCAACTGCCCGGCACTACATCCTCGCCAGCCGGAATGAGCAGCGTGGCACCGTCTTCACCGATGTCACCGGGTGCCAGCATGCCGCCCTGTGCCTCTTGCACCTCTGGTGCCTCGAGCAGCGCGAGTGCATCACCGATCTGTAGAAACAACGAAGGCGAGCGCTCGGCGTTGACCAGGTAGTAGACTTCAGCGCGCTGGCCCCAGAGTTGCGTCACATAGTGTTCGGGAACGGTACGCTCAATGAAATCCGAGCCCTCCTCAAGGTCTTCCTCATCAATGCTCAGCAATTGCTCATAAAACACCCGCCCGCTGTCAAAACGCTTGCCTGTCCAGATGATGCGAAGCGTTTGCCCCGCCCGTATCCAGGGGAAAAAGGGTATCTGCACCGTGGCGGGTGAGTCTGGCGGCAGATAGTTGTCCTCGCTGGCTTGCGTCACCTTGGGCAACGATAACGGCGTTCTGGGGTCGGTGAAAATGACCGGGACCTGGGGTGACGGCAGGTCCGGCTGACCCTGGCGCAGACGTTGATAGGAGATCGCCGCAGTACCACGGCCCAGGGTACGGGCCAAAGCGTTGGCCACCGTGAAGGTCACCGGTCCCGGCACCAGTGTTACCGGCAGCTCAGCATGGAACGGCACTGGCTCGCCATTGAAGGCAAAACCGTCAAAGTGCAGTGCCAGCGAGTCACCGACGCGAAAGTGATAGTCGTAGGTATAGACTTCGACCAGCAGGTCGCGCTCATTGAACCCGCCGACCTGCGCGCGACACCCGCTGCCGCCGCCCCCTTCCCCCCTGATCGTGACACACACAGCAGGCAAGGGGTCGCCATTGAGCCTGACCGCAATGTTCAGCCGGGCTGACCACGGGCTTTTTTGCTCACCTTCACTGCTGTTGAGCAATTCATCAATGACCCGGTACTGCACCAGAACGTGGCTGGTCGGGGCGGGGTCGACGCGATCGCCATCACCGGCCGCACGAATCACCGCAGCAGGCACCCTCAAGGACAAGTCGGCCCCCACTTGCCCAGGATCAAGCACCTGGCTGAAACGCTGGCCGCCCCAGTCCACCTCGACCCGATCACGCACGCGCATGCCTGGGTAGGCTTCGATACCCAGTTGCACCCCATTGATGTTGGAGGGCGTGACCTGCTCGACATTTACCGTGGGGGAGGCAAGTTGCGAAAGCTCGCCGGGCACTGACTGGCCCGGCCGACTCAGCTTGACCAACACCCGTATCGACGCGCTGAACTGCCAGCCTCGGGTGGGCTGCCAAAGCGCGTAGTACGCGCTGACCTGACCATCGCTCAGGTAGTGCGCCGGGAGCGAAACATGCACGGCATTACCAACGTCGACGTCGTTCAGCACCTGTGCTATCGCTGGTTGTTCACCCCAATAGAGCCACAACAGATCGCCCGCCTGCTGCCCTTGCCAGGGGCTGATGGCAATCGCCAGTGAGCCGCCGGCGTCCAGCATCGCCAGGTTGACTCCAGCGTCGCCAGCCACCTCGTTGCCGTCCTCATCTTGCACCACGACCGTGAGATGCTCACCTACAGGCAAGCGTGGCACAGGTAAATCGAGCAGCGAAATCATAGGTATTCCTCCTGGGCGGAAGGCCTATTCAACGCTTGAATGCCCAGTGACGAAACTGGCAAAAATGCTAGGTAAACGGCAGCGACGATGTTCATGCAAATTAGTCATTGAAACATTGCCAAGGCCTGAAGTAAGCTCGGGGCATCAACTGGAGAGTCACATGTCGCACACCACCCTCACTCATGCTTGCAGCACCGGTCGCCTTTCGCGCCCTGTGGCAGCTGGCGGGTGCGCGACGGCCTCCCCGGCAACGTTTTATTTTGGGTATTGGTTTAGCCACAGGCGCCGCTGATACCCACCCCGGCGCCCACTTTCAAGGGGCCGCCGAACACGAGACTACTCAACCCCCGGCCGGCTCCCCGACCGGGGGTTTTGCGTTTCAAGGCCCAACAGAAATCAAATTGAGGAACAGCACATGAACACCACTTACCACCGTTACCCAAGCTTTGGCACCTGGCGATTTAGCCAATCCCGTTCGGGCCAGCCTGCCGCCTCCGATCGGTCACATGTTGGTGGCACGCTCACACATGACGCCAATCAGGCCAACTGTCGAACACCTCGATAGGGCCGACAGCGCGGGCCAGACCCCGCCATCCGCCCAGGGAACCCAGAACATGCAATCATCCAATCTCGCTCTGCCACTGTCCGAACCTACCGCTGCCAACAGCGCCGTCAGCCAACGCCTACCGAGCCCGCTGCTGCTCAAGCAGCAGATGCCGTTGTCGCCCGCCCTCGCCGCCCAGGTTGAAGCTCATCGCCAGGCCGTACGCGCCATCCTTGATGGCCAAGACCAGCGCCTACTGCTGATCGTCGGCCCTTGCTCACTGCACGACCCCCGTTCGGCCCGCGAGTACGCCCAACGCCTGGCGCGCCTGGCCCAGGAGGTCAGCGACAAGATGTTCCTGGTAATGCGTGCCTACGTTGAAAAGCCGCGCACCACTGTTGGCTGGAAAGGTCTGACCTATGATCCGCACCTGGATGGCAGCGACGACATGCACGGCGGCATTGCGCTGTCGCGCGGGTTGATGCTGAGCATGCTCGAATGCGGCTTGCCGGTGGCCACCGAGCTGCTGCAACCGATGGCCGCCGGTTACTTCGACGACGTGCTCAGCTGGGCGGCGATTGGCGCGCGCACCACCGAGTCGCAGATTCACCGCGAGATGGTCAGCGGCCTGGGCCTGCCGGTGGGCTTCAAGAACGGCACCGACGGCGGCGTCGGCATCGCCTGCGACGCTATTCGCAGCGCCGCCCACAGCCATCGGCATTTCGGTATGGACGTGCAAGGCTACCCGGCGATTGTCGAAACCCTGGGCAACTGCGATACCCACCTGGTGCTGCGCGGTGGCAGCAAGGGCCCCAACTACGACGCGCAAAGCATCGCCATGGCCCGCCAGGGCCTGGCCAAGGCTGGTGTGGCCGCGCGGATCATGGTCGATTGCAGCCACGCCAACAGCGGCAAGGACCCGCTGCGCCAACCGGCAGTGTTCAACGAGGTGCTGGAGCAGCGCCTGCAGGGCGACACCTCGCTGGTTGGCATGATGCTCGAGAGCCACCTGTTCGACGGCTGTCAGGCATTGGGTGCGCAACCGCTCAAGTACGGTGTGTCGATTACCGACGGCTGCCTGGGTTGGGATTCGACCGAGCGCTTGCTGCGTGAGGCGGCTGAGCGCTTGTGAGCCTTTTCGCGGGGCAAGCCCGCTCCCACAGAATGAGGCCTGTGGGAGCGGGCTTGCCCCGCGATTGCTATCAGCGTTAGGCTTGGCGTTTTACCTCAAGGAGCCACTCCCATGGCCAGAGCCACTGCCCGTCACATCCTGGTTGCCACTGAAGACAAGTGCAACGAACTCAAGGCCCAGATCGAAGCTGGCGCCGATTTCGCCGACATCGCCAAGGCCAACTCCACCTGCCCGTCGAGCCGTCAGGGTGGCGACTTGGGCTCCTTCGGCCCAGGCCAGATGGTCAAGGAGTTCGATGCGGTGGTGTTCAGCGCACCGGTCAACACCGTGCAAGGCCCGGTGAAGACCCAGTTTGGCTATCACCTGTTGGAAGTGACCAGCCGTCAGGATTGACTCAGCAAAAAGTACCGGCCCCATCGGGCCGGTATAGTTTCAGACACAACAATCGCCTGAGCATCACTGAAACTTGACGATGGTTCGCGCTCTGCGGTTACTCACATAGACACTCCCGTCCGAACCACTCACGACATGCCATGGGTTACTCCCGCCATCGAACGTTTGCAGTCGACGACCAGAGGGAAGCTCATAAACCCCCAAAAGCTCTGTCCAGTTGGATGCTGTAAATATTCTATTTCCTTCAGCATTTAATGCGATTGATATGATGTTTCCTACAGGAAAATAAGACGCCGTACGACTATTCAAATCAATAACGGCAACCGCCCGTGAGTTTGGCACCGCCGCATACAGCGTTCTACCGTCACGACTCACCAGGATCGAACTGCAGTAATTGTCCAGTGGGATACTGAACTGTTTGCTCAAGGTACCTGCATCCAACACCGTCAGGCCATCCGCAGTGACATAAAGGTGCCTCTCGTCATGACTCAGCGCCCCTCCCCCAACGATAGGTACATTGGCTGTTTGAATAACCCTGTTGCTCTGCGTGTCGATAATTGACACTTTCTGGACATTGACACCCCCAACATGATAGGTGGTATCGATATACAATCGAGTCCCGGCCGAATTCAATGTATTAGGTTTGCCACCATACTGAACGGGAATAAATGCAGTCACACTCAGCGACTGAAGGTTGATCACTCGAATACCATCACTGCAGCCTACATAGCAACGAGAGCCATTAAAATCAACAGCCAACCGATACGAAGAATCTGTTACATTGCACTGGCGCACACCTCCAGTTTGGACGTCCAATACACGTAAGCCTGCGCCGACCATAATGTATACCGTACGATTGTCTGGACTGAGAACCATATCATATACATCCGAGTCAATCAGGTAGCTCCGCACCTGGCTCAGCAGCGCATGTTTGATCGTAAATGACGGTACCGAAAAAATTACCGATACATTCTCATCGCCCGAGCGATCAAATGTGACTTTTAGTTCAATTGTGAACGCACTACCACTTTTAAAATTTAGTAACTGACTACGGGGCACCGCCTTGGCTAGACCATTTGTGAGCTCCGCCTGAACAACCGGAGCGTTTGTCCACAAAACTATTTCGTGTGCAGAGCCATCATCTTTCACCCCCCGAATGCGTAACCAGACGCGCTGCCCCACCGCCATGAACGTCCACGGCGTTATCTTGACCAACGGGTTGCCACTGAACATCGCCAGGTCCAGGACATCATCAACGGCATCGGGCATGAACGGTGCTGGCAGGTCGCCCAATGTCCGCACGATCAGTGCCAACGCCGGCGAGTCCAATGGTTCTTCGCCATTGCGTAGTACGCTATAACTGACCTGCACGATCTTATCGCCAGGCCCGATGTTCGCCCCCACCAGCGCTGCCTGAATATTGATCAGCAATGTACCGCTGGCATCACCCGTAAACGGCCCGAGCTCCGCAGAACCAGCACTCGACGTACCCCGCCAGCGCAAGGTGATCTGGTCACTGGCCGCCATGCCGGCATAGCTGACGTCCACCGTCGCACCGCTTGTGGCATCAAGCGGATCCAGGGTGCCGCCCGGAGCTTGGACTACCGTCGGTGCATCGAGCTCCGGCGCCAGCACCCCGACCCGGAACGAATAAACCTGCGACATCTGCCCCGGATGCCCGTCGCGCTCAACGCTGTAACTCACCTCGACACTGCCATTGAGGTTGGCCTCGACAAAAACTTTTGGTACATCGAACAGCAACACCTCCGTCAAGCTGCTGATCTGGCTCTGATCACTGGTGCTGCCATTCGCCTCGCTGCCTTGCCACAGGTAGGTCACCAGGTCGCCCAAGGCAATACGGGGGTACAGCGGTATCTCCAGGGTCGCGCCCTGGGCACCGACGTTCGCCGGGTCCAGCACCCCTTCTTCTACTTCGAGCACACGCGGCGCCGGCAAAGTAGCCTGCAGCTCGCCCACAATCAGCCCGAGGGTTTCCGAGCGCCGGCCGTTGACCAGGTAATAGACCTCGGCACGCCGGCCATCGAGCGCGGCAATGTACTCGCCTGGCACGATGCGCTCGATCTTGCCGTCTTCGATCTGGCCGCTGGTGACATTGCGGGTGTGGTAAAAATTCACCTCGCTGCCATCGGCACGGGTGCCGCTGAAAACCACGGTCAGTTCATCGCCCAGCTTGATGCCCGGATAGGCAACGACCTGGATCGTCGCTTCGGCCAGGCTCGGGTCAAGGTGCCCACCGACCGCCTCCAGCACGCTCGGTGCGCGCAAGCCGATGCCGGCACCTTCACCTTCGATGCGTCGGGTGGTACGTTGCGAGCTGTGCAGCGGCGGTGTGGTTTCGCCCGCCTTGAGCTGGTAATAGAGTACCACCCGGCCACCACCGAGCTGTTGTGCCTGGGCATTGGGCACAAAGAAGGTGACTGCACCCGGTACTCGCTCGACCTGAGCCTGCTGGCGGTGGCGTACAGGCTCACCTTCGGCAGTGAGGCCATTCCAGAACAGCTCGACCCAGTGGCCTGGTTCAAAGTAATGGGGATCGGTAAACACCTCGACGGTGACGTCGTCCAGCTCAAGCGCGTTGAGGTCGATAACCTCGTCCACGTACTCGTCGCGGATCTTCACGTAAGGTGGGTACAGTTGCGCACCACCGGCATGCACTTCGACCATGGTCGAAGCCGACCACGGCCGCTCGTCGGCGTCCCGCGAGCTATTGAGCACCTCGTCGGTGACTTTCCAGGCAAGCTTGATCTCGCCATCGCCGGCGGCAAGGATCAGCGCCTCTTCAACGACCAGGGTCAGGGCTTGGCCGACTTCATCCGCATCGACCACATGCACCAGACGCTCGCCGCCCCAGTCCAGCTCAACCTGGTCGCGCACGCGCATGTGCTCGTAGGCGGCAAGTGTTACCTCGACCCCGGCGGCGGCCTCGATCGGCCCAATGCCGTTTTCGATCAGCTCATCCGCCAGCCCAGCTGGCACCAGGCCCTGATGCCCGGGCGCTTCGGCGTCATCATCGCGGCCGCCCGGGCGGGTGCGCTTGACCAACACCCGAATGGGATCAGACTCGGAGGCGTTACCGTCCAGATGCCACACCGTATACGACACCTGGGCCTGGCCGTCCAGCAGGCGCCGCAGCGGCACCCGCAGGTACAGAACGCCTTCCGGTGCATCCAGCTCACCTGGCGAAATAAAGTGGCTGAGCGCAAGACTCCCGCCCCAGTGCACATCGATTTCCTCGAAAGCCTGGGCACCGGCCCACAGTGGGATAGCCACCACCAGGCCGCGCGGATCGTCGGTCAGCGCCAGGTTGACCCCGGCATCGCCAGCAATCAGTTCGCCGTCGTCATCCTCGACCAGCACATCGATCAGGTTGCCAATGGGAATCCGCGGACGCTGCAACGTGCGCGGTAATAGTTGTTTGCTACGCTCGATCAACGGGAAAGGGGCTTCGTGACGGGTCATGAGTTGAGCTCCTGTTCAGCGTCGACGCTCCCATCCTGAGGCCGGATTGCGAACTCAAGCGGTTCGGAAACCATGGCATCCCCCTTGAGGGGAACCACCTGGTAAACCAGCCGCACCGTGCCTGCGCTCCCAGCCTGGACTATCGACTTGCGCACATCGAACAGCACCGGCCGCGTGGTGCTACTGACCTCAGTGGTATCGGCCGCACTGCCACCCGGTTGGCTGCTCTGCCAGTAGTACATGATCCTGTCGCCACGCTTGAGCCGTGTGTCCAGGGGGATGAGGACTGTCGCGCCCTGGCTGGTCAGTTTGTCCGGATCAAGCAGTCCTTCCTCCAACTGCAGGACTTCTGGTGCGCTATAGGCGTCCTGCGCTTGCGGGCAGTCGATCAGGACCTGGCGCATGTGCTTGCCATCGACCCACACCGCCAATGCCAGTTGGCCCTCGGCCTGCAATCGCACGATCGAACCGCAAACAAAGTAATCAACTGCACCCCGGCGAAGGTCGCGCGCGCTCAGGTCATGCGACTGGCAGAACAGCACCCGACCTGAGGCACTGCTGCCCACCAGCACCACACGCTGACCGAGGATGGCACCCGCCGCCAGCCCCACTTCTACCGCCAACTGCTCGGGAATCTGCTCCAGCACGCCATCGGTGAGCGCCGCGACTGTGGGTACCGGCCAGGCCCAGGAAGGCGCTGGCACAACGGGCAGGCTAAGGCGCCGTGAACCACGGGCCTGTGGATCTCCGACACTGGCACCCAGCTCATAACTGACCCGCGCCGAGCCACCGGCCAGTGCATGCAGGTGGGCGTTGGCGATCAGCCAACGCTGCGCACCCGGCACCCGCTCCAGTTGTTGCTCGTCGGACAGGGTGATTTCGCGGTCGTCATGAGTTAGCCCGCGCCAATGAATGTGCAACCATTGGCCAGGCGCAAAATCTGGGCGGTAGGTGTAAACCTCTACGCTGGCGTCGCTGTCGCCCAAGGCCTGCAGATCGATTTGCTGCACTGGCTGGCCATTGACGGTGACGCTGGGAGCGGGAAGTGAGGACTTTGCGGCGAACACTTCAAAACCTGCACTGGGCGCGGACCATGGCAGCAGATCGGCGTCCTGGGACTCGTTGCGCACCTCATCACTGACGCGGTAAGTCAATTGTAGGCGGGCAAAGTCTCCAGCATCGAGTATGTCGCGCTCGCCCACCGGGACGACGACGCGTCCGAGCGCAGCTTCTTCGGCGCTGACCGCATGCTTGATCAACACGCCACCCCAGCGCAGCTCGATCAGGTCACGCACGCGCATGTGCTCGTAGCGCTCGATGGTCACCGGCACCCCGGCAGCGGCGGCCTCGCCATCGACCCCATGGTCAATGATCGTTTGCGGCACATGCGCGACCGGCAACCCCTGATGCCCCGGCGCACTGGCGTCGCGGTCCTTGCCGCCGGGGCGATTGAGTTTGAGCAGTATCCGGGCGCTGGCGGAGTCCTCTGCGTCATTTGCGCTGAAGTACACCCGGTAGAAGACGCTGATGCTGTGCGCGTCCTGGGTTGACAATTGATCGGCGGGCACCCGCAGATACAGGGTTTGCCCGACAATGGTTACCGGATCGCCAGCCACCTGCTGCCCCCCCCAGTACAGCTCGACCCGCTGCCCAAGCTGCTGGCCCAGCCAAGGTTCTACCCCCACCATCACCCCTGTCGAAGATTCGCTCTGCGCCAGATTGATCCCGGCATCACCCGGTATTTCGTGCCCTGTTTCGTCAAGCACCACTACCGGGATACGTTCGCCCAGGGGAAAACGCGGGCGGCTGAGCATCCGTGGCTTGAGTGGGTCGTCGAGGATGAGGTCAAAGGATTCTGCGAGGGCCATGATGGGTGTCCGTCTAACAGGGAGAGGGACACCTATTCAATAGCAGATGCGGCAGGAGCGGTACTGACAAAACTACCAGGTAGCGCCGAGCTGCTAAGCTCAAGACACCCTCCAGACCTCAACAGGCAGGCCGGCGTTTGCGTATCGATCACTGCATCGTACTGGCGTTTTTGCTGAGCAGCGGTTGGCCGCAACTGGCGGTGTCCGCCACCGGCCACGCGTTGACCGTTTATGGCGAAGCACCGCACTACCCCGCAGGCTTTACGCATTTCAACTACGCCAACCCCAACGCCCCCAAAGGCGGCACATTGCGCCGCTCGGCCATCGAGATCGGCCAGTTCGACCACCTGATTCCCTACATCGACAAAGGCATCGGCGTCGCCGAGGTCGACGGCTGGTTGTATGCGCCGCTGGCAGTGCGTTCGCAGGATGAGCCCTATACGGTGTACGGGCTGGTGGCCCGGCAACTGGAGCGCGACCCTGACGGTCGCTGGCTGCGTTTCTACCTGGACCCGCGTGCGCGTTTTGCCGATGGCCAGCCGATCCGGGCCGAAGACGTGCGTTACACCTTCGATCTGTTCATGCGCGCAGGTAACCTCAAGTACCGCACCCAGTTTGCCGATGTGGATGAGGTCAAGGTCGAGACCCCGCAGCAAATAGTCTTCCACTTCAAAAGCAACCAGAACCGCACCCTGCCCCTGGACCTTGCGACCTTGCCAGTACTGCCCGAGCACTGGTGGAAGGACCGCGACTTTGCCAATGGCGCAGGCTTCGAGGCGCCGCTGGGCAGCGGGCCGTACCGGGTCGGGCGGGTCGACAATGGCCGCAGCATCACCTTCGAGCGCGAGCCGAACTGGTGGGGCCGGGACCTGCCGGTCAATCGCGGCCGTTACAACTTCGACCAGATCCGCATCGAGTACTTCGGCGACACCGAAGTCGCCCGCCAGGTCCTGCGCGGTGGCGGTTTCGATTACAACCGCGAGTTCTCCGCCACCGCCTACACCCTCGGCTACGCCAGCCCCGCCCTGGACGATGGCCGGCTGCAACGGGCGCACCTGGCCAAGGACGCGCCGCAAACGGCCCAGGGCTTTATCTTCAATTTGCAGCGCCCGGTGTTCAAGGACCGCAGGGTACGTCAGGCGCTGGCGCTGCTGTGGGATTTCGAATGGAGCAACCGGCAGATGATGCGTTCCCTGTACATCCGCCAGCAGAGCTTTTTCGCCAACAGTGCCCTGGCCGCCCGCGCCTTGCCCGATGCCCAGGAGCTCAAGCTGCTCGAACCGCTGCGCGGGCAGGTCCCTGACGAGGTGTTCAGCCAGGTGTTCGAGGCACCGCGCACCGACGGCTCGGGGCTGATCCGTGACAAGCAGTTGCAAGCCCTCGCCCTGCTCGAGGCGGCAGGCTGGAAGCCGCAGGGTGATCAACTGGTCAACGCCCAGGGTGAGCCGCTGAGTTTCACCTTCCTCAATGGCCAAGCCGGGTTTGAACGCCTGCTGCTGCCGTGGAAGCGCAACCTGGCGCAGATTGGCATTACCCTGGAGATCCGCCGCATCGACGCCTCGCAATACGTCAACCGGCTGATGGCCCGCGACTATGACCTGATCGTCAGCGGCTACCCGGTGTCGCCGTCGCCGGGGCTTGAGCTGTACAACTATTTTGGTTCGGCAGCGGCCAGCGACCCGGGTTCGAACAATTACATGGTCTTGCAGGACCCTGCGGTGGATCGCCTGCTCGACGGCCTGGTCAAGGCCGAGACCAAGGCCGACATGCTCCGCTATGCCCATGCCCTGGACCGGGTGCTGAGCTGGAATTACTACTGGATCCCCAACTACTACCCGCCGGGCAGTTCAACACTGTGGTGGAACCGCTTCGGCCTGCCCAAGGTGCAAGCAAGCAACGATGAGGGCCTGGACAGCTGGTGGCAAGTCAGCCCGACGCCACTGACCAACGCGCAGATGGCCGAGCGCCTGGGGAACCCACCATGATCGGCTATATCCTGCGCCGCCTGTTGTTGATCATCCCGACCTTGCTGATCATCCTGCTGGTCAATTTCGTCATCATCCAGGCCGCCCCCGGCGGCCCGGTGGAGCAGGCAGTGGCGCGCCTGCAGGGCATCGGTGGCGGCGCCCCCGGGGCCAGCGTCGAAACTTTGCACGCCAGCTCCCGCGCCAGCCGCGGCCTGGACCCCAAGCTGCTGGAAGACATCAAGCGCCAGTACGGTTTCGACAAGTCGGCGCCCGAACGCCTGTGGCTGATGCTCAGCCAATACGCGCGACTGGATTTTGGCTCGAGCTTTTTTCGTGGCGCCAAGGTCACCGAGCTGATCCTGGAAAAAATGCCGGTGACCCTGTCGCTGGGCTTCTGGGCCACCCTGATCACTTACCTGGTGTCGATCCCCCTGGGCATACGCAAGGCGGTGCGCCACGGCACGGCCTTCGATGCCTGGAGCAGCAGCCTGATCGTCATCGGCTATGCCCTGCCCTCCTTCCTGTTTGCCCTGTTGTTGATCGTGCTGTTTGCCGGTGGCACCTCGCTCAACTGGTTTCCGGTGCGCGGGCTGGTGTCGGAAAATTTCGACCAACTAAGCCTGCTGGGCAAGGTCGCCGACTACTTCTGGCACCTGGTGCTGCCGGTGGGCGCCCTGGTGATCGGCGGCTTCGCCACCTTGACCCTGCTGACCAAGAACGCCTTTCTCAACGAGATTACCCGCCAGTACGTGATCACCGCCCGGGCCAAAGGCCTGAGCGAGCAGCGCGTGCTGTACGGCCATGTGTTTCGAAATGCCATCCTGCTGGTGGTGGCGGGCATCCCCCAGGCGCTGATCAGTGTGTTCTTTGCCGGCTCGCTGTTGATCGAGGTGATCTTCTCCCTCGATGGCCTTGGGCGCATGAGTTACGAAGCGGCAGTCTCGCGCGATTACCCGGTGGTGTTTGGCTCGCTGTTCATCTTCACCTTGTTCGGCCTGCTAGTGAGGTTGATCGGTGACCTGTGCTACACCCTGGTCGACCCGCGCATCGACTTTGCCACGAGGGCGCACTGATGTTCAGCCTGTCGCCGGTCTCGCGCAGGCGCCTGCAACGCTTTCGGCGCAATCGCCGCGGCTGGATTTCGTTGTGGCTGTTCGGCCTGTTGTTGCTGGTGAGCCTGGGCGCGGAGCTGGTGGCCAACGACAAGCCATTGTTGCTCGGTTATCAGGGGCAGCTGTATTTCCCGGCCCTCAAGCGCTACAGCGAACAGCAGTTCGGCGGCCAGTTGCCGTTTCAACCCGACTACCGCAGCCAGTACGTACGCCAGCTGATCGAAGGTCAGGGCGGCTGGATGCTGTTCGCCCCGGTGCCATTCAGCGCCGACACCCCCAACTACGACTTACTGGTGCCCGCGCCCAGCCCACCGTCAGCGGTCAATTGGCTGGGCACTGACGATCAGGCCCGGGATGTGCTGGCGCGGGTGCTCTATGGCACCCGGGTGTCGATCCTGTTTGCTCTGGCGCTGACACTGATCAGCACGCTGATCGGTATCACCGCTGGCGCCCTTCAGGGTTACCACGGCGGCTGGGTCGACCTGATCGGCCAGCGCCTGCTGGAAGTCTGGTCGGGCTTGCCGGTGCTGTACCTGCTGATCATCCTCAGTGGCTTTGTCGAGCCGAACTTCTGGTGGCTACTGGGGATCATGGCGCTGTTCTCCTGGCTGGCCCTGGTGGACGTGGTGCGCGCCGAGTTCCTGCGCGGACGCAACCTCGAATACGTGCTGGCCGCCCGCGCCCTGGGCTTGCCGGACCGCTGGGTGATCCTGCGGCACATTCTGCCCAACGCGATGAACGCAACCCTGACCTACCTGCCGTTCATTCTCACCGGCGCCATCACCACCCTCACCGCCCTGGACTTTCTTGGCTTCGGTATGCCGGCCGGCAGTGCCTCGCTGGGTGAACTGGTGACCCAGGGCAAGCAGCATTTGCAGGCGCCCTGGTTGGGCTTCACAGCGTTCTTTGCCCTGGCCCTGATCCTGTCGTTGCTGGTGTTCATTGGCGATGCATTGCGCGAAGCCTTCGATCCACGGGCATAATCGCAGCCTTTGACCCGGCGGAGCGGCCCATGCAGGACAGTGACAGCCTCAAGGACTATCAGCAGGTGCGCCTGCTGGCGATTCGTTCGCTGTTCGAAATCATCGAGCAGTCCAGCGAAGGCACGATCATCGTCGATCGCGACGCGCGCATCGTCTGGATGAACCAACGCTATGCCCGGCGTTTTGGCCTTGAGAACGCCAGCAGCGCCATCGGCCAGCCGTGCGAGAGCGTGATCCCCGGCAGCCTGATGCGCGAGGTGCTGAGCAATGGCCGGCCGATCCTGCTGGACATGCTCGACACCCCCAAGGAGCCCCTGGTGGTCATGCGCCTGCCGGTGCACGACGCTGCCGGCACGCTGATCGGCGCCATCGGTTTTGCCCTGTTCGACGAGTTGCGCAGCCTGTCGCCACTGCTCAAGCGCTACGCCAGCATGCAGCAGGAGCTGGCCTCGACCCGTTCGTTGTTGCGCGCTCGCCAGGCCAAGTACAGCTTTGCCCAGTTCATTGGCACCAGCGCCGCCAGCCTTGAGGTCAAGCGCCGTGCCCGCCGCGGGGCCAGCAGCGATTCACCGGTGTTGCTGCTGGGTGAAACCGGCACGGGCAAAGAACTGCTGGCCCACGCCATTCATGCCGCCTCGCCACGGGCCCACAAGGCCTTTGTCAGCATCAACAGCGCGGCCATTCCGGAGACCCTGCTTGAAGCCGAGTTCTTCGGTACCGCCCCCGGCGCCTTCACCGGCGCCGAGCGCAAAGGTCGCCCGGGCAAATTGCAGCTTGCCGAGGGCGGCACGCTGTTTCTCGATGAGATCGGTGACATGCCGTTGCCGCTGCAGAGCAAACTGCTACGCGTGCTGCAGGAGAAGGAATACGAGCCGGTGGGCTCCAACCAGATGATCCAGAGCGATGTGCGGATCATCGCCGCGACTTCCACCGACCTGCAGATGGCCATGGCCCGTGGCGAGTTTCGCGCCGACCTGTACTACCGCTTGAATGTACTGCCGATCCAGGTGCCGCCGTTGCGTGAACGTCTGGAGGATTTGCCGGCACTGAGCGAAGCGATTCTTGAAGAGCTGGGCAGCCAGCACGAGTTGGAGGATGAGGCCCAGGCGCTGCTGGCCCGGCATGCCTGGCCGGGCAATATCCGTGAGCTGCGCAATGTGCTGGAACGAGCGACCTTGCTGGCCGATCAAACGCGCCTGGGCTTGCGCGATGTGCAGGCAGCCCTGGGCGACCTGGCGCCGTTGCAGGCTGCGGCGGCGCCACTGAGCTACAAGCAGGCGTGTGCCGATTTTGAGCGGCAACTGCTGGAAAACACCCTGGCCCGCTGCGCCGGGAACGTGCCGGAAGCAGCGCGGCAGCTGGGGTTGGGGCGGTCTACCTTGTACAAGAAGTTGGTGGCTTTGGGGATCAAGTCTCCATAAAGAGATAGTTGTTTCTGATTTGAGATTGCTATCGCGGGGCAAGCCCGCCCCCACAGGGCCATCACCCTCCCTGTAGGAGCGGGCTTGCCCCGCGAAAACTAGTCTCAATTTAGAGACGAAATCCTCAATGAATTAAATTAAATATATAAAAATCAAATACTTAACCAATTGGCACGATTCCCGCTATCTCCTGCTCACCAACAAAAACAAGATGCACCCAAGGAGACACTCGATGAGTGTGATCATCGCCCTGGCAGCCCTGGCGCTGCTGATGCTGGCTGCTTACCGTGGTTATAGCGTTATCCTCTTCGCCCCCATCGCCGCCCTTGGCGCGGTGCTGCTGACCGACCCTTCGGCAGTGGCCCCGGCCTTTACCGGGGTGTTCATGGAAAAGATGGTTGGCTTCATCAAACTGTATTTTCCGGTGTTTTTACTCGGCGCCGTGTTCGGCAAGTTGATCGAGCTGTCGGGCTTTTCCCGCTCGATCGTCGCCGCCGCCATCCGCCTGCTCGGCACCCGCCAGGCGATGCTGGTGATCGTGCTGGTCTGCGCCCTGCTCACCTACGGCGGCGTGTCACTGTTCGTGGTGGTGTTTGCGGTGTACCCGTTTGCCGCCGAGATGTTCCGCCAGAGCAACATCCCCAAACGGCTGATCCCGGCGACCATCGCCCTGGGCGCGTTCTCCTTCACCATGGATGCCCTGCCCGGCACCCCGCAGATCCAGAACATCATCCCCAGCACCTTCTTCAACACCACCGCCTGGGCCGCGCCCTGGCTGGGCCTGATCGGCACCCTGTTCGTGTTCTGCACCGGCATGCTCTACCTGCAGCGCCAGCGCAACAAGGCCCAGCGCGCCGGTGAAGGCTACGGTACCGAACTGCGCAACGAACCAGAAACCGCCGCCGACCTGAAACTGCCCAATCCGCTGCTGGCCTTGTCGCCATTGTTGCTGGTGGGGGTGATGAACCTGCTGTTCACCCACTGGATACCGGCCTGGTACGGCAAAAGCCACACCTTGAGCCTGCCGGGCATGAGCACGCCGGTGCAGACCGACATCGCCAAGCTCACGGCGATCTGGGCGGTGGAGGCAGCCTTGCTGCTGGGAATCCTGCTGGTGCTGGTCGCAGGCTTCGGCGCGATCAAGAGCCGCCTGGCCGAAGGCAGCAAAAGCGCAGTAAGCGGCGCGCTGCTGGCGGCCATGAACACCGCCTCGGAATACGGCTTTGGCGCGGTGATCGCCTCGCTGCCCGGCTTCCTGGTACTGGCCGACGCATTGCGGGCGATCCCCAACCCGCTGGTCAACGAAGCGATTACCGTGACCTTGCTGGCCGGCATCACCGGCTCTGCCTCCGGTGGCATGAGCATCGCCCTGGCTGCGATGTCCGACAGTTTTATCGCGGCGGCCAACGCCGCCAACATTCCCCTTGAAGTGCTGCACCGGGTTGCCGCCATGGCCAGTGGCGGCATGGACACCCTGCCGCACAACGGCGCGGTGATCACCCTGCTGGCCGTCACCGGCCTGACCCACCGCGAGGCCTACAAGGATATTTTCGGCATTACCCTGATCAAGACCCTGGCGGTGTTCGTGGTGATTGCTACGTTCTATGCCACCGGTATCGTCTAAGGAGCACAGCATGATTCTCAAGGGCAAGACAGCAGTCGTCACCGGATCCACCAGCGGCATCGGCCTGGGCATTGCCCAGGTGTTGGCCAAGGCCGGCGCCAACCTGATCCTCAATGGCTTCGGCGATGCCGGCGCGGCCATCAGCGAAGTGGCGCAGCACGGTACACGTGTGGGTCATCACCCTGCGGACCTGAGCGATGTGGCACAGATTAAAGACCTGTTCGCCTATGCCGAGCGCGAGTTCGGTAGCGTCGACATCCTCGTCAACAATGCCGGCATCCAGCATGTGGCGACGGTCGAAGACTTCCCGGTGGAACGCTGGGACTCGATCATCGCCGTCAACCTCTCGGCCGTGTTCCATGGCACGCGCCTGGTGCTGCCGGGCATGCGCCAGCGCAACTGGGGGCGGATCATCAACATCGCCTCGGTACACGGCCAGGTCGGTTCCACCGGCAAGGCCGCCTATGTGGCCGCCAAGCATGGCGTGATCGGCCTGACCAAGGTGGTGGGCCTGGAAACCGCCACCAGCAACGTCACTTGCAACGCGATTTGCCCGGGCTGGGTGTTGACCCCGCTGGTGCAGAAACAGATCGATGACCGCGCCGCCAACGGCGTCGATCCGCAGCAGGCTCAGCACGACTTGCTGGCCGAGAAACAACCGTCGCTGGCTTTCGTCACTCCCGAACACCTGGGCGAGCTGGTATTGTTCCTCTGTAGCGAGGCTGGCAGTCAGGTTCGTGGCGCCGCCTGGAACATCGATGGTGGCTGGCTGGCCCAGTGACGGGCAGCCCGGGGCCTGATTGCGGCATCGTGTTTTTTTGACCTGCAAGGAGGCCTTATGCGCCCACTTTCCCTCACCGCGTTGTTCACCCTGACCCTGGCAGTCGGTACTTCGGTACAGGCCGCCAGCCTCAAGGATGTGGCGCCCTACCCCGAGGCCGAACAAGGCTTTACCCGCCAGGTGATCCACCTGCCCAAGCAGGCTGATGAGTCGGCCTACAAACTCGAAGTGCTGGCCGGCAAGCAACTGGAAGTCGACTGCAACCGCCAGCACCTGGGCGGTACCCTTGAAGAAAAGACCCTGCAAGGCTGGGGCTACAGCTACTACCGACTGGAAACAGTTTCGGGCCCGGCCTCGACCCTGATGGCCTGCCCCGATGGCAAGAAAAAACAAGCGTTCGTGCCGGTGGTGGGTGAAGGCTTCCTGCTGCGTTACAACAGCAAGCTGCCGGTGGTGGTGTACGTGCCGGACGGCGTTGAAGTGCGCTACCGGGTGTGGTCGGCGTCGAGCAAGGTGAAAAAAGCTACAGTCGAATAAGGCTGACAACGCCGCCCTCA
>NZ_JAMDGZ010000049.1 GCF_028656935.1 Pseudomonas rubra | reverse complement strand
AGCGGGCTTGCCCCGCGACGCTTTTCAGGCCTTCTGCCAAACCTCGAAGTGATAAGCCGGCTTGTCGCCTTCAGCTGCATTGGCCTGGCTCGACACCCGCTGCCACTGCGCCTGATCAAACTGCGGAAACCACGCATCCCCTTCCGGGCTCAGCTCCACCCGCGTCAGGTACAGCCGATCCGCCAGGCCACGCTCGATTGCCTGGGTGTACAGCTGCGCACCGCCAATCAGCATCAGCTCATCGACGCCCTGCTCAAGCGCCCATTGCTCGGCACGTAGCATCGCTTCATCAAGCGAGGCGAATACCTCGGCGCCTTCAAGCTGCAGGCCCGGCTGGCGGCTGACCACCAGGTTCAAGCGCCCCGGCAGCGGCCGGCCCAGTGAATCCCAGGTCTTGCGGCCCATGATGATCGGCTTGCCCAGGGTGGTGGCCTTGAAGTACTTGAAATCCCCCGGCAGGTGCCAGGGCATGCTGTTATCGATGCCGATCACACGGTTCTCGGCGAGGGCCGCGATCAGGCTGAGGGGAAGTGATGTTTTCATGCCGGCGAGGATAGCAAAGCCCGATCTTCGATGCCTGGGTTATGCTTTGGGCTGACTTGATCAATGGAAGCGCGTGTGACTGCACTGACTGACCTGGACAAACGCTGGCTCACCGAAGCCGTGCGCCTGCGCGAAGAACACGCAGGCCCCTTGGAAGACCAGGAAGCCAACCGCCGCGCCCGCCAAACGGGTGGCGACCTGCAAGCGCGCATCGAAAACCGCGCCCTGTGGCTGGCCGAACGCGACGGCATGCGCAGCGCCCTGCAACACTGGAAACAAGGCGCACGACTGGCGCTGGCGGCCCTCGTGGTACTCGCCGTGCTCAGCGGCGCCGGCCTGGCACTGGCCGCCCTGGGCGACAGTCAACGGCCAGTGAACGTGTTCTGGGCCTTGGGCAGCCTGCTAGGACTCAACCTGCTGCTATTGCTGGGTTGGCTACTGGGCTTTTTCTTCGCCGCTGAACAGGGCGCAACCCTTGGCCGCCTGTGGTTGTGGCTCAGCGAAAAGTTCGCCCGCGATGCCCAGGCCGCGCACCTGGCTCCCGCCCTGCTGGTGATGCTGCAACGGCAAAAGCTCAACCGCTGGCTGCTCGGCCTATTGGTGCACAGCCTGTGGCTGGTGGCCCTGGGCTCGGCACTGGTGATGCTGCTGATCCTGCTCGCCACCCGCCGCTACGGCTTTGTCTGGGAAACCACCATTCTTGGCGCCGATACCTTCGTGGCCCTGACCCAGGCCCTCGGTGCCCTGCCGGCGCTGCTCGGTTTCAGCGTGCCGGATGTCGCCATGATCCGCGCCAGCGGCGACAGCCAGCCGGCGCTGGAACTGGCCCGCCAAGCCTGGGCGGGGTGGTTGCTGGGGGTGCTGCTGGTGTATGGCATCCTCCCGCGCCTGCTGCTTGGCGCCATGTGTTTGTGGCGCTGGCGCAGTGGCCAGGCGCGCTTGCAACTGGACCTCAACCTGCCCGGCTACAGCCCGCTGCGCGATGCGCTGATGCCCAGCAGCGAACGCCTGGGCATCAACGACGCCGCGCCTGATGCGCTGCCGCAGATTATCCGCGGGGTCGGCGAAGCCCACAGCGATGGCGCCCTGTTGGTAGGCCTTGAACTGGACGACAAGCGCCCATGGCCACCCGCCTTGCCGGCAACGGTGAGCAACGCCGGCATCCTCGACAGCCGCGAGTCGCGTAACAAACTGCTCGAACAGCTCGGCCGCTTTCCCCCGGCGCGCCTGGCGATTGCCTGCGACCCGCGCCGCTCGCCCGATCGCGGTAGCCTGGCGCTGCTCGCCGAGCTTGCGCGCAATGCCGGCGCCACGCGTATCTGGCTGTTGCAGGCGATGCCCGGCCAGGTGCTGGACGCAGACCGTCTCAATGACTGGCATCAGGCCCTGGAGCAGCTCGGCTTGAACTATGCCGACAGCGCCCCGCTGAACTGGTTGGAGCATGGCCATGACTAAGCCGTTGAAACTGGCCGTGGTCGGCCACACCAATGTCGGCAAGACCTCGCTACTGCGCACCCTGACCCGTGATGTCGGTTTCGGTGAAGTGTCCCACCGGCCGAGCACCACCCGTCATGTCGAGGGCGCACGCCTGTCGGTGGACGGTGAGCCACTGCTGGAACTCTACGACACGCCAGGGCTGGAAGATGCAATCGCCCTGCTCGACTACCTTGAGCGTCTGGAGCGTCCGGGCGAGCGCCTCGATGGCCCGGCGCGGCTTGAACGTTTTCTGCAAGGTAGCGAGGCACGCCAGCGTTTCGAGCAAGAGGCCAAGGTACTGCGCCAGTTGCTCGCCAGTGATGCCGGCCTATATGTGATCGATGCCCGCGAGCCGGTATTGGCCAAGTACCGCGACGAGCTGGAAGTGCTGGCCGGCTGTGGCAAGCCGCTGTTGCCGGTGCTCAACTTCGTCGCCAGCAGCGACCATCGCGAAGCCGATTGGCGTGAAGCGCTGGCGCGCCTGGGATTGCACGCACTGGTGCGTTTCGACAGCGTCGCGCCGCCGCAAGACGGCGAACGCCGCCTGTACGAAAGCCTGGCCTTGATGCTGGAAAACTCCCGTAGCGCACTGCAACGCCTGATCGACGATCAACAGGCTCAGCGCCAGGCCCGGCGTGAAAGCGCCAAGCGCCTGGTCGCCGACTTGCTGCTCGACTGCGCCGCCTGCCGGCGCAGCGTGGTCGCCGAACCTGGCGCTGAAGCCGTAGCCATAGAAACTTTGCGTCGCGAGGTGCGCCAGCGCGAACAACGCTGTGTCGAAGCGCTGCTTAAGCTCTATGCCTTTCGCAAGGAAGACGCCGCCAGCAGCGACCTGCCCTTGCTCGATGGACGCTGGGGCGATGACCTGTTCAACCCGGAAACCCTCAAGTTGCTCGGCGTGCGCCTGGGCAGTGGCGTGGCGGCGGGAGCAGCGGCCGGGGCGGGCGTCGACCTGCTGGTTGGCGGCCTGACCCTCGGTGCTGCGGCGCTGGCCGGGGCCATTGCCGGTGGCGCTCTGCAGACCGCCCGCAGCTATGGCGCGCGCCTGCTCGGCAAGCTCAAGGGCCAGCGCGAGTTGACGGTGGATGACAGCGTGTTGCGCCTGTTGGCGTTGCGTCAGCATCAGCTGATTCACGCGCTGGATGCCCGCGGGCATGCGGCCATGGAACGGATCAAACTGGCGACGCCACAGGAGCAGACCTGGCGTGAAGGCAAGCTGCCGGAGGCGCTGAGCAAGGCCCGAGCACATCCGCAGTGGTCATCGCTCAATCCGGGGGCGAGGGTGAATCAGGCGGAGCGCCAGGAACAGATTGATGCGCTAGTGCAAGAGCTTTAGGGCCTTGCCCTTGAGCACCTGCAGATCGATCACCGGCACCTCCCTCTGCTTGGCCAGCTCATCCCACTGGCGCATGCGCAGGCTCACTCCACACAGCGGGTCCTGCTCGAAGGCATCGGCCTCGGCCTCGCTCATCACCCCGCCCTGGTACGCCAGGGTGCGCCGGCTGGCCTCGCTCAAGTGCTGGTAGTAGCCCGGCTGGCGTAAGGTCAGGTAACGCTTGGCCTCGACGTGGTATTCCACAAGCTTGGCCAAGCGCTCGCTAAAGCCACAGCGACGCAAGTAGTTGGCGCCGACCCGTTCGTGGCTGACCGCACCATAACCGCCCATGTTGCCTTCGGCGCCGCCACAGAGATGGCCGATGTCATGGAAGAACGCCGCCAGCACCACTTCATCGTCATAGCCCTCAGCCAATGCCAGCTGCGCCGCCTGGGACATATGCTCGAGCTGCGAAACCGGTTCGCCGATGTAGTCTTCATCACCATGCTGCTGATACAAGGCGAAGACTTCGCTGACAATCTGTTCGGCTGTAGCCATGGTTAGTCGATCTCCTCCAGCAAACGGGCGATATGGTGCTCGGCCAGGGCCGGGCCGACGCTCATGCCGACGCCGCTGTGCATCAGTGCGGCGCTGATTCCCGGCGCAACCTGCAGTAGGGAAAACGGCCCCGGCCCGCCAGAACCATAGACGCCCTGCCAGCGCTCGAGCACTTCGATGCGCCCGCCCAAGGTCTGCTCGGCCAGTTCGATCAACCAGTTGTCGACCTGCTCGGCGTTGAAGGGTGATGCATCACTGCCATAGGCATGGGAGTCGCCGATGATCAGCTCGCCGTGAGGTGTAGGGCTGATCAGCAGATGAATGCCGTGCTCCAGCAGGTGCGGGCTGTTGGCCTGCAGTTGCGCTTTGAGTGCCTGGGCCTGGGGCAAATCGGCGAAGGCGCCGTAGTGCACGCAGCTCAAGCCGGTGAGCAGTGCGTGTTGCAGGTCGAGCTTGAACCGTGGCCGGGCGCGCAGCATCTGCAAGCGACAGACCTGGGGTTGCAAGGCGCCGATAGGTTCAGCAAGCAGGGTCTGATAGTCGTGACCGGAGCAGACCACGACCTGCTTGGCGCTGAACTCCCCTGCCGTGGTCGAGACACGACCGGGTTCGATACCACGCACCAGGGTGGAGAAATGAAACTGTACACCCAGCGCCTGCTGCAGGAAGCGGATCAGGCTCGGCAACGCCTCGCGCGAATACAACTGCTGATCTTGCAGCCCGCGCAAGGCGGCGCGATGGTGACGGAACTGGCCGCCGTAGAGGTCGTTCAGGGCGGCGCCGCTGAGCAGCTCGACCTTGTAGTCATGTGCTTGCGCACGCTCGGCGCAGAAGGCTTCGAGCAGTTCCAGCTCCAGCGCGCTGCGAGCAAACAGCAGCGAGCCGTTGGCCTTGAGCTCGAAGCCGGCCTGATGCGCCCAGTGCTTCCAGATGCCACTGCTGGCCTTGGCCAGTTCAAGCATCTGACCGGGCGGTTGACCCGTAACCAGCGCCTGGCCGAAGTTGCGCACCGAAGCGCCCAAGGGTGTCGCGCTGCGCTCGAAGACCCGCACCTTGAGCCCGCGCCGGGCGGCGGCGTAGGCATGGGACAGGCCGAGGATGCCGGCGCCGACGATGAGTAGATCGGTCATCTGAGGTTCCTTGAAAATTTCATCGCCCCCATCGCTGGCAAGCCAGCTCCCACAGGTACTGCACACACTGACCCTGTGGGAGCTGGCTTGCCAGCGATGAAGTCAACGCAGTGTTACTGCTGCGCCACCTTCTCCGACTTGCCGTCATAGCGCTTGCGCCACTCGGCCAGGATGCTGTCGCGGTTTTTCGAGGCCCAGGTAAAGTCGTTCTTGATCAGGCGCTGCTCGTAGTCGGCCGGCAGTTCGGTCTGCGGTTTGGCGATGCCCGGCTGGGCCAGCACGGCGAAATTTTCCTTGTACAGTTCCATGGCCGCCGGGCTTGCCGAGAAGTCGGCCAGGCGCTTGGCCGCCGCTTCATGCTGGGTGCCCTTGATCACCGCTGTGGCTTCAATCTCCCAGCCCAGGCCTTCCTTCGGCAAGACAATGTCCAGCGGCGCGCCCTGGCGCTTGAGCTGCACGGCCGGGTATTCGAAGGAGATACCAATCGGGAATTCACCGGCCGCCGCCAGCTTGCACGGCTTGGAGCCGGAGTGAACGTACTGGCCGATGTTCTGGTGCAGGCCGTCCATGTACGCCCAGCCCTGCTTCTCACCAAAGGTCTGCAGCCAGGCGCTGACGTCCAGGAAGCCGGTGCCCGAAGACGCCGGGTTAGGCATGACGATCTTGCCCTTGTACTCAGGCTTGGTCAGATCCTGCCAGCTCACCGGCTTGCTCAGGCCCTGCTTCTCGGCTTCGATGGTGTTGAAACAAATGGTCGCCGCCCAGACGTCCATGCCCACCCATGCAGGCGGGTTGGCGGCATCGCGGTAGTTGCCGCCGATCTTGCCAAGGTCTTTCGGGGCATAGCTCTGCAGCATGCCCTGCTGGTCGAGGATCGCCAGGCTCGACGCGGCCAGGCCCCAGACCGCATCGGCTTGCGGGCGATCTTTTTCGGCCAGCAGCTTGGCGGTGATGATGCCGGTGGAATCACGCACCCACTTGATTTCAATGTCCGGGTTGGCCTTCTCGAAAGCCTGCTTGTAGCTCTTGAGCTGTTCGGCTTCGAGCGCGGTATAGACCGTCAGTTGGGTGTTGGCGGCAGTGGCCTGCACGCTGAATGCAGTGAGGACGGCAGCGGCAAGAGCAAGTGGCTTGAACATGATGCGACTCCTTTGAACGGTGCAGGTTGGTAGAGACAATCAGTGACCCGGCGCACGCTGGCGCCAGGCTTGGGAGCGTTGCAACAGGCCGCGCGAGGCCCAGGCCAGGAGCAGCGAAACGGTGGCGCTGGTGAGCAGGATCAGGGTCGACATCGCCGCAGCGCCGCCGACGTTGCCGGCATCGTCCATGTTCAGCACGGCGACGGCGGCGAGGATGGTGTCTGGGCTGTAGAGGAAGATCGCCGCCGACACCGTGGTCATGGCCGAGACGAACAGGTAGCGGATGATGTCGAGCAGCGCCGGCAGGCAGATCGGCACGGTGACCCGCAGAAAGTGCCGGTACAGCGGCGCCTTGAGCGACAGCGCGGCGGCTTCGAACTCGCCATCGAGCTGGCGCAGGGCGGTGGTCGCGGTCATCTGCGCGGTGGTCAGGTAGTGGGCGATGGTGCACACCACCAGCAACGCCATGCTGCCGTAGAACACATGCAGCGGGTTGCTGGCGAGGTTGAAGAAGAACACGTAGCCAAGCCCCAGTACCAAGCCCGGCACCGCCATCGGTACGAAGCTGAGCAGGCGCAGCAGCAGGTTCAGGCTGCGTTGGCCCTTGGTTTTTTCCATCAGGTAGGCGCCGGTGAAGATCACCGCACTGCCGATCAGCGCCGTGCCCAGGGCCATGGTCAGGCTGTTGCGATAGGCCAGCCAGCCGCCACCGGCAGTTTCCTCGAACTGGTAGTGCTTGAGCGACAACGACAGGTTGTAGGGCCAAAACTTGACCAGCGATGAGTACACCGCCATGCCCACCACCAGCAACAATGCCGCGCAAATCAGTATCACCACGGCCATGAAGCAGGCATCACGAGTGCGCGACGGCTGTGGCTGGAACACCTGGGCACGGCCGCTCATCGAGTCGCCCTGACGCCGGCGCAGCCAGGCATCGACGGCAAAGCTGAGCAACGCCGGCACCAGCAAGACCATGCCGATCAAGGCACCGCGGCCAAACTGCTGCTGGCCGACCACGGCCTTGTAGGCCTCCAGCGCCAGCACCTGATAGTCGCCACCGACGACCACCGGCACGCCGAAGTCGGTGATGGTCAGGGTGAACACCAGGCAGAAGGCGGCGAACACCGCCTGCCGGGTCGCAGGCCAGGTGATGCTGTGAAACGCCCGCCAAGGCCCGGCGCCCATGCTCGAGGCGGCGTCGAACAGACGCGCATCGGCCAGCGACAGGGCCGAAAGCAGGATCATCAGCGCATGGGGGAAGGTGTAGATGGCTTCGCCAAGGACAATGCCCCAGAAGCCATAGATGTTGTCGCTGAGCAGCCCGCGCAGCAGGCCCTGGTTGCCGAACAGATAGACCAGGGCGATGGCTGGCAGCATCGACGGCGCCAGCAGCGGCAGCAGTGAAACACCACGCCAGATTCGCTTGCCGGGGATCAGCGTGCGCTGCAGGGCATAGGCGAACAGGTAGGCCAGCGGCACGACGATGGCTGCAACGCTGAGCGAGACCTTGAGGCTGTTGCCCAGCAGCCAGTGGAAGTTGGCGCTGGCAAACAGTTCGCGGGCGGCCGCCAGGCCGCCACCCTGGCCGGCATCACTGCTGAAACCGCGCCAGAAAATCGCCAGCAGCGGTATCAACACCGCCACGGTGAGGAAAAGCAGCAGCAACCCTTTGCCGCCGACCACGAACAGTCGATCACCCAGTGAAACACCAGAGCGCTGGGCCGCCTTCGCGTGGGCGATCGGCATGGCGAGTGGCGCGGCCATCTCAGGCAAACACCTGCAGGCTACGCGGTGGCAAGGCCACCCAGATGTCCTGGGAACCCAGGCGCGGCATCGACTCGGGGGCGACTTCGGCCAGCAGGGCGTGGCCGGGCAGTTCGTTGAACTCGAAACTCATGCGGCAGCGATTGCCGAGAAAGGTGATCTCGCGCACCCGCGCCGGGAACAGGTTCTCTTCGTGCACCGGCGGGTTGACGCTGATCGCTTCCGGGCGGCAGAACAGCCGGCCGCTACGGGCCTGGCCAGCACCGTCGGCCAGGCGCATATTCAGCGCACCGACCTGGGCGTGGCTGTCGCTGTGGCGCTGGAACGGCAGCCAGTTTCCCTGGCCGACGAACTCGGCAACGAATGGCATGGCCGGCTTGTCGTAGATGTCCTGCGGGGTGGCGTATTGCTCGACCTGGCCGTTGTTCATCACCGCAATGCGGTCGGCCATCAGCATGGCTTCGTCCTGGTTGTGGGTGACCATCAGGGTGGTGATGCCGAGCTGGCGTTGCAGCTGGCGCAGCTCGCTGCACAGGTGCTCGCGAACCCGGGCGTCGAGGGCCGACATTGGCTCGTCGAGCAGTAGTAGTGACGGTGCCGGTGCCAGGGCGCGAGCCAGGGCCACACGTTGCTGCTGGCCGCCGGACAGTTGGCCGGGGTACTTCTTCTCGCTGCCGCGAAGGCCCACCAGTTCAAGCATCTGCGCAACCCGCTGACGCACTTCGTCACGACCGCTGCCGGCCAGGCCGTAGGCGATGTTGGCTTCAACGGTGAGGTTGGGGAACAGTGCATAGGACTGGAACAGGATGCCGTAGTCCCGGGCTTGGGGCGGCAGCTCGGAGATGTCGCGCTCGCCGATGTACAAGGTGCCACGGTCCTGGCGCTCGAGGCCGGCGATACAGCGCAGCAGTGTGGTCTTGCCGCAGCCGGACGGGCCCAGCAGGCACACCAGTTCGCCGGCGGCGATGTCCAGAGAGACATCCTGCAGGGCGGTAAAGGCGCCGAAGCGCTTGTGAATGCCGCGCACTTTCATGTGTGCGCCTGGGTTTGCGACCGGAGTGTTCATGGCAGGACCTCATCGAACGAATGCAGGCCATGCTAGGGAGGCAATGCGAAGGTTGTGTGGCGGGGGAGCAAAAGTTGCCGATAGTGGTATAGGCAGATTTGGGTGTCTGTGGGAGCGGGCTTGCCCCGCGATAGCGATTTATCAGTGACATCGCTATCGCGGGGCAAGCCCGCTCCTACAATGCCGCCACTTCCTGGGCCAGGCCCAGAAAAGCCGCCGGCAACCGCGCCTGGCGCCGCTCCTTGAGGCAATACAGGTACTCATGCATCAGTGGCGCCCCCTCAAGGCTCAGCACCCGCAACTCCGGGTTATGCGGCACTTCATGGCGGGCAATGATGCTGATGCCGATGTTGCGCAACACCGCCTCGCGAATCGACTCGCGGCTGCCGATCTCCAGCACCGAGCCGACCTTCACCCCCGCCGCTTCCAGCATCTGCTCGGTCAACTTGCGCGTGGTCGAGCCCTGCTCACGCACCAGCAAGCAATGCCCGGCCAGGGCCGACAGCGGCAGCGACTCGCGACTGGCCAGCACATGGTTGCGGTGCACCGCCACCACCAGTGGATCAGTACCCAGTACCCGTCGCACCAGGCGCGTGTCCTCGACCAGTTGCGACGAGGCTGCCAGGTCCACCCGATAGTCTTCAAGCAGTTCCAGCACCTGCTGGGAGTTGCCGATCTCCACCGACACCTCCACCTGCGGCAGGCGCTCGCGGAAGATCTTTACCAGGTCAAGAATGTAGTAAGGCGCAGTGGCGGCGATACGCAGGCTGCCCTGGCCCTGGCCGCTGTTACGCAGGAAGAACTCGATATCGGCTTCCTGCTGCAGCAGGGCCTTGACCATCGGCAGCAGCCGCGTTCCGTCATCACTGAGGGTCAGCCGGCGCCCGCCACGGTAGAACAGCTCGACCGCGTACTGGCTTTCCAGGTTGCGGATCTGCGTGGTCACCGTCGGTTGGCTGAGCCCGAGTTTCTTCGCCGCCAGGGTAATGCTGCCCAGGCGGGCAACCATGTAGAAGGCTTTCAACTCGGAACTCAGCATACATCCTCTATTTACGCAGCAATCGCAGGCCGTTGAAGACCACCAGCAAACTCACGCCCATGTCAGCGAACACCGCCATCCACATGGTTGCCATGCCGGCGAAGGTAACCGCCAGGAAGATTGCCTTGATCCCCAGGGCCAGGACGATGTTCTGGGTCAGGATCGCCGCACTCTGACGCGAGAGCCTGACGAAGGCCGGGATTTTGCGCAAGTCATCATCCATCAGCGCCACGTCGGCAGTCTCGATGGCGGTGTCGGTACCGGCCGCCGCCATGGCAAAGCCGATCTCGGCGCGGGCCAGCGCCGGCGCATCGTTGATACCGTCACCGACCATGCCGACCCGATGGCCCTGGGCGTACAGGTCTTCGATGGTCTTGAGCTTGTCAGCCGGCAGCAGGTTGCCATAGGCCTGATCGATGCCGACCTGGGCGGCAATGGCCTGAGCCGTGTGCGGATTGTCGCCGGTCAGCATGACAGTCTTGATACCCAGCTCATGCAGTTCGGCAATCGCCTCGCGGCTGCTGTCCTTGACCGTGTCGGCGACAGCGAACAGCGCCAGCGGGCCGGACTTGTCGAGCAGCAGCACGACGGTCTTGCCCTGGCGCTCCAGTGCATCGAGCCGGGCTTCAAGCTGCGACGAGCACAGGCCCAGTTCTTCGACCAGGCGATGGTTGCCCAGGTGATACAACTCACCGTCAATCTCGCCGCGCACGCCACGGCCAGCCAGTGCTTCGAAGGCTGCAACCTCGCTCAGGGGCAGCTGTTGTTCATTGGCAAACACGGCAATGGCGCGTGATACCGGGTGGTCGGAACGGTCGGCGAGGCTAGCCGCCAACGCCTGGGCACGGTCCTGGAACAGCGGTTCGAGCACTTCATGGTCGGTTTGCACCGGCTTGCCATGGGTAATGGTGCCGGTCTTGTCCAGGGCCAGGAAGTCGAGCTTGCGCCCGCCTTCCAGGTACACCCCGCCCTTGACCAGGATGCCTTTGCGCGCTGCTGCAGCCAGGCCACTGACGATGGTCACCGGTGTAGAAATCACCAGCGCACAAGGGCAGGCCACCACCAGCAACACCAGGGCGCGGTAGATCCAGTCGAACCAGGCGCCAGCCATGAACAGCGGCGGAATCACCGCTACCGCCAGAGCGAAAGCGAACACGGCCGGGGTGTAGATGCGCGAGAACTGGTCGACGAAGCGCTGGGTCGGCGCCCGCGCGCCCTGGGCTTCTTCCACTGCCTTGATGATCCGCGCCAGGGTCGATTGCCCGGCCGCAGCGCTCACCCGGTACTCCAGCGCACCGGCCTGGTTGATGGTCCCGGCGAACACCTTGTCGCCCGGCCCCTTCTCCACCGGCAGGCTCTCGCCGGTGATCGGCGCCTGGTCGATGCTCGACTGGCCGCTGACCACCTCGCCGTCCAGGCCGATGCGCTCGCCGGGGCGCACGCGCACCAAGGCACCCAGGGCGACCTGCTTGACGTCCAGCTCGCGCCATTGGCCATCGACCTGCTGCACCGTGGCAAGGTCCGGGCTCAACTGCATCAGCCCGCCGATGGCATTGCGTGCGCGGTCCAGCGAGCGCGCCTCGATCAGCTCGGCGACGGTAAACAGGAACATCACCATGGCCGCTTCCGGCCATTGGCCGATCAGCACCGCACCGGTCACGGCGATACTCATCAGCGCATTGATATTGAGGTTGCCGTTTTTCAGGGCAATCCAGCCCTTCTTGTAGGTGCCCAAGCCACAACTGAGGATCGACACCAAAGCGACCAGCGCCACCACCCACGAAGGCGCAAGCTCAGCGAAGTGAATGGCTTCGGCGCCCAACGCTGCCACACCGGCCAATGCCAGCGGCCACCAGTGTTTTTTTGCGGGTGCCGGGGTAGCGGCAGGCTCTTCGGCAGAATCGCTCAGGGGCTCAGCCTGCATGCCCAGCGAGGCAACCGCCTGCTCGATGGCGACGGTGTCGGCATGGGTATGACGCACGCCCAGAACACGGTTGATCAGGTTGAATTCCAGCTGCTCGACTCCCGCCAGCTTGCCCAGCTTGTTCTGGATCAGGGTCTGTTCGGTCGGGCAATCCATGGCCTCGATGCGAAAACGGCTCAAGCGCGCGCCGGCACTGCTGGCTTCACTTAGCTGCACCAGGGCCGGCGCGGCGTCGTGGGAGCAGCAGCTGTGGGCGTGGTCATGCTTGGCATGATCGTGGGGGTCTTTACCGGGGGTGTGGCTGACAGGCTGATTCATGGGTTCATCCTTAAATGTCCTGTTGCCAAGTGAACACCCTGTAGCCACTATAGGGTCAAGCCACTTGTCGAGGTATTTGCAGATGAAGATCGGAGAACTGGCCAAAGCCACCGACTGTGCAGTGGAAACCATCCGTTACTACGAACGGGAAAACCTGCTGCCGGAGCCGGCGCGCAGCGAGGGCAACTACCGGATGTACACCCAGGCTCACGTCGAGCGCCTGACCTTCATCCGCAACTGCCGCACCCTGGACATGACCCTGGAAGAAATCCGCAGCCTGCTGCGCCTGCGCGACAGCCCGGAAGACCAGTGCGAAAGCGTCAATGCGTTGATCGACGAGCACATCCAGCACGTCAAGGCGCGGATCGATGGGCTGCAGGCGTTGCAGGCACAACTGCTGGAACTGCGCCAGCACTGCCATCCCCAGGAGGTTCAGTGCTCGATCCTGCAGCATCTTGAGGTCAATGGTGCGGTGACGGCGCCAGAGGCGGAGCCTTCACATGTGGGCAGAAGCCACGGGCACTGATTGAGGGACCTGTAGGAGCGGGCTTGCCCCGCGATGCGATACGACTGACAGATCGCTATCGCGGGGCAAGCCCGCTCCTACAGACACATAGCCTGACAGTGGGTCAGACCGCCATCGGCGCCGTCATCGGCGCGTGGTGCTCGTAGCCTTCGAGGCTGAAGTCGCTCGGCTCGATCTTCTCCAGCCACTCTGGCTCGTACACGCCAGTCTTGGCGAATTCCGGCACACGCTCATTGATCACCAGCTTCGGCGCCGCCAGCGGCTCGCGCTTGAGCTGCTCATTGAGCATATCCAGGTGGTTCTCGTAGACGTGCGCATCACCGATGAAATAGGTGAACCAGCGCGGCGTGTATCCGGTCAAGCGACCCATCAGCGACAGCAGGGCAGCGCCTTCGGTGAGGTTGAACGGTGTGCCCAGGCCCAGGTCATTGGAACGGATGTAGAGGGTCAGGGAGATTTCCCTGGTCTCGACATTGGGGTGGAACTGGTACAGCAAGTGGCACGGCGGCAGGGCCATTTCGTCGAGCTGGGCGCAGTTCCAGCCGTGGAACAGGATGCGCCGGCTGCCCGGGTCGTTGTGGATGGTGTCGATGCACTGGCGGATCTGGTCGATGGCCTTGTACAGCACGACGAAGGCTTCGCCATCTTCTTCGGCCTGGGCGATCTGCTGGAAGCCCTGGCTCTTGGCCAGTTCGATGGCGGCCGGGTTGCTCAGTGGGATGCGCTTGTAGGCCGGCCACTGGCGCCATTGCACGCCGTAGATCTCGCCGAGGTCGTCATGGCCCTGGCGGAACGGGTTGGCCAGCCACTGGGCGTTTTCGTTGGCGTTCTGGTCCCAGACCTTGCAGCCCAGCTCGCGGAACTCGCCCGCGTTCCTCACCCCGCGCAGGAAGCCGACCATCTCGCCGACCGCCGACTTGAACGCCAGCTTGCGGGTGGTGATGGCCGGGAAGCCCTTCTGCAGGTCGAAGCGCAGCATGGCGCCTGGCAGGCTGATGGTGCGGATGCCGGTACGGTTACCCTGCAGGGTGCCGTTTTCGATCACGTCGCGGACCAGATCTAGATACTGTTTCATGGCTTACCTGTAGCTAGGACGGCAGGGGATCACCCTGCCGTGGAAATTCAAACGGCGGCCTTGGCCGTAGGTTTGCGGTTGTAGGCCCACCAGATCAGGCCGATGCCACCGAGGATCATCGGCACGCAAAGCAACTGACCCATGGTCAACCAGCCAAAGGCGATGTAGCCAAGCTGGGCGTCGGGCACCCGCACGAACTCCACAATGAAGCGGAAGATCCCGTAGAACAGCGCGAACATGCCGGAAACCGCCATGGTCGGGCGCGGTTTGCGCGAGTACAGCCAGAGAATCAGGAATAATGCCACACCTTCCAGGGCGAACTGGTACAGCTGCGACGGGTGACGCGGCAACTGCGCCGGATCGCTGAACGGCGGAAAGACCATGGCCCACGGCACGTCGGTGGCCTTGCCCCACAGCTCGGCGTTGATGAAGTTGCCGATACGCCCGGCGCCCAGGCCGATCGGCACCAGCGGTGCGACGAAGTCCATCAGCTCGAAGAACGACTTGTTGTTGCGCTTGCCGAACCACAAGGCCGCCAGCATCACACCGATGAAACCGCCGTGGAACGACATGCCGCCCTTCCACACTTCGAAGATCAGCGCGGGGTTGGCCAGGTAGGCGTGCAGGTCGTAGAACAGCACGTAGCCCAGGCGGCCACCGACAATTACCCCCATCGACAGCCAGAACACCAGGTCGGAGAGTTTCTCGCGGCTCCAGCTCGGATCGAAGCGATTGAGGCGACGCGAGGCCAGCAGCCAGGCGCCGCCGATGCCGACCAGATACATCAGGCCGTACCAATGGATTTTCAGCGGACCCAGGGCCACGGCCACTGGATCGATCTGCGGGTAAGGCAGCATGGTGACTCCTCTCGTTAAAGCAAAAAGCTCAGGCCGACGCAGAACAGCAGCGCGGCAAATAGCCGTTTGAGCAAGCGTGGCGACAGTTTATGCGCCAGGCGCGCGCCGAAGCGGGCGAAAAACATGCTGGTCAGGGCAATCCCCAGCAGCGCTGGCAGGTACACAAAACCCAGACTATGCGCTGGCAGGTGCGGGTCGTGCCAGCCCAGCCAGATGAAACTCAGGGCGCTGGCCACGGCAATCGGGAAACCACAGGCCGACGACGTCGCCACCGCCTGCTGCATGGGCAGGCTGCGCCAGGTCAGGAACGGTACGGTCAGCGAGCCGCCACCAATGCCGAAGATCGCCGAGGCCCAGCCGATCACGCTACCGGCGACGGTCAACGCGGGCTTGCCGGGAACACCGCGGCTGGCCTTGGGCTTGAGGTCCAGGGCCATCTGCGCAGCGATCACCAGGGCAAACACACCAATGATCTTTTGCAGCATCGGGCCCTGGATCGCCGAGGCGGTCTTGGCACCGATACCGGCACCGATCAGGATGCCCAAGGTCATCCAGACGAAAATCGGCCACTGCACCGCGCCTTTGCGCTGGTGCTCGCGAATGGCATTGACCGAGGTGAAGACAATGGTCGCCAGCGAAGTCCCCACCGCCAGGTGGGTCAGCACCGAGGCGTCGAAGCCTTGCAGGGTGAAACTGAACACCAGCACCGGCACGATGATGATGCCGCCACCGACGCCGAACAGCCCGGCCAGTACGCCTGCACAGGCGCCTAGCGCCAGATAGAGCACGAATTCCATTGTCGCCCCCGTAAATTCAGTCCGGCATGGTAACGGAAGGTAGGCCTGTGGCTCTAGTGAAGATAAAGTGAGGGAAACACAAAGGACCCCCTATGTGCCTGATCGTCTTCGCCTGGCGGCCCGGACATGCCCGGCCCCTGATCGTTGCGGCCAACCGCGACGAGTTCTATGCACGCCCAACCCAGGCCCTGGCGCCATGGGAAGATGCGCCGGGCGTCTATGCCGGACGTGACCTTGAAGCTGGCGGCACCTGGCTGGGCGTAGGCCCGGCTGGCCGTTTCGCCGCGCTGACCAACATTCGCGACCCGCAGCAGGCCCTGGGCGCACGCTCAAGGGGCGATCTGGTGGCGGCATTCCTGCACGGCGAGCTGAGTGTCGAGGCGTACCTGGATCAGGTGGCCAGCCGCAGCCAGCAGTATTCAGGGTTCAATCTGCTGGTGGGTGACAGCCGGCAACTGGGCTATCTGAATGCCCGGCAAGCCACTCCGCGCTTGCTGACTGAGGGCGTGTACGGTTTATCCAATGCGGGCCTGGATACACCCTGGCCAAAACTGCTCAAGGCGCGGGCGGGGCTACAGCAGCATTTGGCCGACCCACAGCCGCAGCGCTTGCTGGAGCTGCTTGGGGATAACCTGCAAGCGGCGGACACTGAGCTGCCGGAGACCGGCGTGGGGCTTGGGACCGAGCGCTTGCTGTCGAGCGTGTTTATTGCCAGCCAGAACTACGGGACGCGGGCCAGTACTGTGCTGATCGTCGAGGCGGATGGGCGGCGCAAGCTGGTGGAGCGCAGTTTTGGGCCGTTTGGTGGGCACCTGGGGGAGGTGTGCTTGCAGGTTTGACGCTATCGCTGGCAAGCCAGCTCCCACAGGGTGGTGCATGCAGGTCCATTGTGGGAGCTGGCTTGCCAGCGATGGGCTGCAAAGCCGCCCAAAAGTCACAGGGCCTTGCCAACTCCAGGCCCGATCATCCGCGCCAGACCCAGGTTCTTCAGGGCCAGTTGCAGCGAGCTGTGGATAACTTGCGGGTTGTCGATACCCATGGCCTGGGCCAGCAATTCCTTGGACTTGCTCAGGCTGACCTGGCGCAACATCCACTTCACCTTGGGCAGGTTGGTGGCGTTCATCGACAGGCTGTCGAAACCCATGGCCATCAACAGCACCGCCGCCGCCGGATCACCGGCCATCTCGCCGCAGATACTCACCGGCTTGCCTTCGGCGTGGGCATCGCGCACCACGTTCTGCAGGGCCTGGAGTACCGCCGGGTGCAGGTAGTCATAGAGGTCGGCGACCCGCGGGTTGTTGCGGTCAACTGCCAGCAGGTACTGGGTCAGGTCGTTGGAACCGACCGAGAGGAAGTCCACCTGGCGCGCCAGCTCGCGGGTCTGGTACACCGCAGCGGGGATTTCGATCATCACCCCCACCGGCGGCATCGGTACGTCGGTGCCTTCGTCGCGCACTTCGCCCCAGGCCCGGTGAATCAGGTGCAGGGCTTCTTCGAGTTCGTGGATGCCGGAAATCATCGGCAGCAGGATGCGCAGGTTGTTCAGGCCTTCACTGGCCTTGAGCATGGCGCGGGTCTGCACCAGGAAGATTTCCGGGTGGTCGAGGGTGACGCGAATGCCGCGCCAGCCAAGGAACGGGTTGTCTTCCTTGATCGGGAAGTACGACAGCGCCTTGTCGCCGCCGATATCCAGGCTGCGCATGGTCACCGGCAGCGGGTGGAAGGCCGCCAGTTGCTCGCGGTAGATCGCCAGCTGCTCCTTTTCGCTGGGGAAGCGCTGGTTGATCATGAACGGCACTTCGGTGCGGTACAGGCCGACGCCTTCGGCGCCACGTTGCTGGGCGCGAGCAACATCGGCGAGCAGGCCGGTGTTGACCCACAGCGGCATTCGGTGGCCATCGAGGGTGATACACGGCAGTTCACGCAGAGCATCCAGGCCCTGGGCCAGCTGACGCTCTTCTTCGACCACTTCGGCGTACTGCTTGCGCAGTACGTCACTGGGGTTGGTATAGACCTCGCCCTTGTAGCCATCGACGATCATGTCGATGCCGTCGACCTTGGAATACGGCAGGTCGACCAGGCCCATGACCGTCGGGATGCCCATGGCCCGGGCCAGGATGGCGACGTGGGAGTTGCCCGAGCCCAGTACCGAGAGCAGGCCGACCAGCTTGCCTTCCGGTACTTCGCCGAGCATCGCTGGGGTCAGTTCTTCGCTGATGAGAATGGTGTTGTCCGGATAGACCAACGACAGCTGACGGGCCTCCTGCAGGTAGGCCAGCAGTCGCCGGCCCAAATCCTTCACGTCCGAAGCCCTCTCGCGCAGGTAGGCGTCGTCCATCAGTTCGAAGCGATTGACGTGCTCGCCCACCACCTGGCGCAACGCGCCCTGGGCCCACTGGCCGGTCTTGATCACCTGCACCACTTCACCGCCCAGGGCCGCGTCTTCGAGCATCATCAGGTAGACGTCGAACAGCGCGCGCTCTTCCGGGCGCAACTGGGTGGCAAGCTTGGCGGAGAGGTTGCGCATGTCTTCGCGCACCCCCTCCAGGGCGTTGTTGAACAGTTTCAGCTCGGCGTCGATGTCATCAACGCTCTTGTCCGGCACCACGTCGAGGTCGGCCGGTGGCAGCATGACCACCGCCTTGCCCACCGCAGCGCCGGGTGAACCGGGCACGCCGACGAACTTGGCCTCCTGGATACCCTTGCCCTGGCGGCCCAGGCCGCGGATCGAACCGGTGGCCTCGGCATGGGCGATAACCCCAGCCAACTGCGCGCTCATGGTCACCAGGAAGGCTTCTTCGCCCTCGTCGAACTGGCGCCGCTCCTTTTGCTGGATGACCAGCACCCCGACCACGCGGCGGTGGTGGATGATCGGCGCACCGAGGAAGGAGGCAAAACGTTCTTCGCCGGTTTCGGCAAAGTAGCGATAGCGCGGGTGGTCGGCGGCGTTTTCCAGGTTCAGCGGCTCTTCGCGAGTACCCACCAGGCCGACCAGGCCCTCGTTGGGCGCCATGCTGACCTTGCCGATCGAGCGCTTGTTCAGGCCTTCGGTGGCCATCAGCACGAAGCGGTTGGTCTCGGGGTCGAGCAGGTACACCGAGCAGACCTGACTGCCCATGGCCTCTTTGACACGCAACACAATGATCCCCAACGCCGTCTTGAGATCCTTGGCGGAGTTAACTTCCTGGACGATCTTGCGCAGCGTATTGAGCATGGCTCGGGGTCGAACTCCGTCGTCAGTCGCGCGCCAGCAGGCGCGGGGCAAGCTCTTTGAGAGCGCGGCGGTAAACCTCGCGCTTGAATGTCACCACCTGGCCCAGCGGATACCAATAGCTGACCCAGCGCCAGCCGTCGAACTCCGGTTTACCGGTCAGATCCATCCGCACCCGCTGCTCATTGGAGACCAGGCGCAGCAGGAACCATTTCTGTTTCTGGCCGATGCACAGCGGTTGGCTGTGGGTACGGACCAGGCGTTGGGGTAAACGATAACGCAACCAGCCGCGGGTGCAGGCAAGAATTTCAACATCGTCTCGCTCCAGCCCCACTTCTTCGTTCAGCTCGCGGTACAGGGCATCTTCCGGCGTTTCCTCGGGGTTGATACCTCCCTGGGGAAACTGCCAGGCATCCTGGTTGATCCGTCGAGCCCATAGCACCTGCCCAAGATCATTCGTCAGAATGATCCCGACATTGGGGCGAAAACCATCGGGGTCGATCACGGCAGCAACCTCGCAAACGCATGTCACGGCATTGTTCCACAAAGGTCACGAAGCCAGCAACGCGCCTGTTTACCTTATGTGCACCGATGTGAAAAGTCCGTATTCTGTGGGACTTTTCAGATGTTATGCGAGTGACTTCAATGCGCCTGGCTTTATTCGATCTGGACAATACTCTCCTTGGCGGCGACAGCGACCACGCTTGGGGCGATTACCTGTGCGAACGCGGCATTCTCGACCCGGTCGAGTACCAGAACCGCAACGACGCCTTCTATCAGGATTACCTGGCCGGCAAGCTCGACCTCAATGCCTACCTGAACTTCAGCCTGGAAATCCTCGCGAGCACAGAGATGGCCCAACTCGACGAATGGCATCGCGACTTCATGCGCGATTGCGTCGAGCCGATCATCCTGCCCAAGGCCCTGGCCCTGCTGGAAAAGCACCGCGCCGCTGGCGACAAACTGGTGATCATCACCGCTACCAACCGGTTCATTACCGGCCCGATTGCCAAACGCCTGGGCGTGCAGACCCTGCTGGCTACCGAATGCGAAATGGTCGACGGCCGTTTCAGCGGCCGCAGTACCGATATACCCTGCTTTCGTGAAGGCAAGGTGACGCGCCTGAACCGCTGGTTGTTGGAAAACGGCTACAGCCTGGACGACAGCTACTTTTACAGCGACTCGATGAACGACCTGCCGCTGCTGGAGCAGGTCACCCACCCGGTGGCGGTCGACCCCGACCCGAACCTGCGCGCTGAAGCCCAGAAGCGCGGCTGGCAGGTGCTCAGCCTGCGCGACTGATGCCTGAGCGGCCGCTGTCTCCCCGGCAGCGGCTTCAGCTTGGCTTGGCGACCATCAGGTAGAAAATCACCATGAACGCCAGGAATGCCGGCCAGCCCAGGCCAAACCACCAGCGCATGTAGCTGGCTGCCTTCATCGGCATTGGCGTTTCATCCCGTTGCGCCTGCTCGGCCATCTTGTGCACGCGGATTTGCAGCCAGACCACCGGCAACCAGCAAATCCCGGCAAACACATACAGGCCAAAACTCCACATCAACCAGCTCTGGTGCGGTGGCCATCCGGCCAGCAGCACCAGGCCGATGCCGCTCAACGGCTGGAACACCGCGGTGGTCGCGGTAAATGCCCAGTCGGCGAACACCAGGTGTTTGAAGGTGGCCGCGATCACTTCGACCTTGCCGGTGCGCCAGGCACGCAATGCGTAGTAGGCCGAACCGGCACCCAGGCCGAACAGCACGGTGGAAGACAGGATATGCAGGGTTTTGAGCAGCAGGTAAGCACTCATCGACGCGGTTCAGTCCATAGAAGCCAAAGGGTTGCCACCATCATCACCAGGTTCTTGGCGACGGCAGCGTAAGGGTCGAACCAGTAGTGCGGCAGGATCAGGCTGATGATCAGCGTGTAGCCGAGCATCAACAGCAGTTGCGCCTGCAGCGCCCGGCGCCGCCAGCGGCGCAGCAACAGGCCGATGCCCAGGGCGAAATCACACAGCGAGCCGGCAATCACTGCCAGGGTGGCGGGCAAGCCCTGCAAGCCTGCTTCGGCAAGAATGCGCAGGCCCCAGTCGTGGCCAGGGCCAAGGCTGACCACGGCAGTACCCAACCAGATCAATACCAGCACCGCCAGCATCAGCGGGCGCAACGCCAATTGGCTGCTCTGGGCGGCGATCGGCCAGGTTGCCAGCCGCGAGGCCAGCGGTGCGCAGCGATAACCGCTGTGCTCGGCAAGGATGCCGGGGTCGGCGCAGTTATCGCACTGGGCCATGTTCAGGCTCTGACTGTTCAGTGCCCGCCAGCCCAGGCGATCGCCAAGCCATGCCGCAGGTCGGGCGAACAGTGACGGCACTGCCACGTAGCGGGCCGGTGCCCAGCCCTGTGCGGCGCGCAGGTTATCCAGAACCTGCGCCAAAGTCATTTGCTGCGGGCCGACCAACGGCACGACACAGGGGAGCGCTGGCCACTGGCGCAACAACGCCAGTACTGCAGCACTCAAGTCGTCGATATGCAGGGGTTGCAACTGCGCCTTGACGCTCAACAGCGGGATCAATGGCCAAGGCGACAAGCGTGCCAGCCACTGGCTGCTGGTCCCGCCTGCACCGAGCACCAGTGACGGGCGCAGGACGACTGCCGGAACACCCAAGCCCAGCAGGTAGTCGTCTGCACGCGCCTTGCTGGCCAGGAACGGTACATCGGCCTGTTCACCGGCCCCTAGTGCGGAAATCTGCAAAACCCGAACGCCGCGCTGCGCCGCCAGGTCGAACAGTGCACGGGTACCCATGTCCTGGGTCAGCGACAGTTCGCCCTCCCGAGTGCTGAGCACGCCAGCGGCATTGATCAGCAGGTTGATACCATCGGGCAACGCATAAGCCTTGGGATCTAGCGCCAGCCGGTCGAGGTCGAGGGTTTGCCAGGTAACTCCGGGCAACAACGCCGGTTGCGGATGGCGGCTGGTCGCAACCACCTGATGGCCGCCCGCCTGCAACGCATGCAAAAGATGGCGACCCACAAACCCTGTGGCCCCCACCAGTAAAACTTTCATGACGATCCTTATCGTTTAAACCGGCTTGGCACCCATCAGCCCGGCGATGGCAATGAAACAGACCCCACTGAACACCGCCAGCGCCAGGGTGAAGGTCGGGTTACCCACGGTCGGCGCCGTGCGCAGGCGGTTGACCCGCGCCAGCAGCCAGAACCAGCTGAAGGCGCCGAAGGTGTAGATCACGCTGGAACCCAGCACCCAGGTCTGGCCCAGCGGCCAGCCGATCAGGTGCACCAGCCACCAGCCGGTGAACGGCATGCTCACAAGGCAAATGCCCATCAACAACCAGACAAACACCAACGGCCTGGCCATCAGCCGTGCGGGGGCACCGGCGTCACCTTTGCGGCGCGCCATAAAAGTCCAGATCGCCAGCCCCAGTGCGCTGCCCAGCAGCAACACGGTGGCCAGGATATGGACGGTTTTCAGGGTCGTCAGCAGTTCCATTTCTTTTATCTTCCTCAGGCGTTACCCAAAAGCCTAGACGCTCAGCCCAGGAACAGCCGGTACGCTGGATTATCGGTTTCGTCCCAGTACGGATAGCCAATCTTGGCCAGTGCCGCCGGCACCAAGTGGCGCTCATCATCCGGTACCTGCAGGCCGGCGACCACGCGACCATCGGCCGCGCCGTGGTTGCGGTAGTGGAACATCGAGATATTCCAGCGCCCGCCCAGCTTGTTGAGGAAGTTGAACAGCGCGCCCGGGCGCTCGGGGAATTCGAAGCGCAGCACCAGCTCATCGCTGACCCGCGCCGCGTGGCCGCCGACCATGTGGCGGATGTGCAGCTTGGCCAGTTCGTTGTCGGTCAGGTCGAGTACCGGAAAGCCTTGCTCGGTCAGGCTCTGGATCAACGCACTGCGCGGGTCGGTGTCCGGGTGGGTCTGCACGCCGACGAAAATGTGCGCTTCGCCGTCGGCATGGTAACGGTAGTTGAATTCGGTAATCTGGCGCTTGCCGACCGCCTCGCAGAAGGCCTTGAAGCTGCCCGGCTGCTCGGGAATGGTCACGGCGATGATGGCTTCGCGGCCCTCGCCCAGTTCGGCGCGCTCGGCCACATGGCGCAGGCGATCGAAGTTGACATTGGCGCCGGAATCGATGGCTACCAGGGTCTGCCCGGTCACGCCATTGAGTTCGACGTACTTCTTGATCCCGGCGACGCCCAGGGCGCCGGCAGGTTCGGTGATCGAGCGGGTATCGTCGTAGATATCCTTGATGGCCGCGCAGATTTCGTCAGTACTGACGGTGATCACCTCGTCGACATGGTCCTTGCAGATATCGAAGGTATGCTGGCCGATCTGCGCCACCGCCACACCATCAGCAAACAGCCCGACCTGGGGCAGCACCACACGCTCACCCGCAGCCATGGCGGCTTGCAGGCAGTTGGAATCGTCCGGCTCGACGCCGATCACCTTGATCTGCGGGCGCAGGTACTTCACGTAGGCCGCGATACCGGCGATCAGGCCACCGCCACCGACCGGCACGAAGATCGCGTCCAGCTCGCCAGGGTGCTGACGGAGGATTTCCATGGCCACGGTGCCCTGCCCGGCAATGGTGTGCGGATCGTCATAGGGGTGGATGTAGACAAAGCCCTTCTCGTCCACCAGCTTCAGCGAATAGGCCAGCGCCTCCGGGAACGAATCACCGTGCAGCACCACCTTGCCACCGCGCGAGCGCACGCCTTCGACCTTGATCTCGGGGGTGGTCTTGGGCATCACGATGGTGGCCTTGATCCCCAGCTCACGGGCCGCCAGGGCCACACCCTGGGCATGGTTGCCGGCCGAGGCGGTGACCACGCCACAGGCCAGCTCTTGGGCACTGAGCTGGGCCAGCTTGTTGTAGGCACCGCGGATCTTGAAAGAAAACACCGGCTGCAAGTCTTCACGCTTGAGCAGGATGTTGTTGCCCAGACGCTTGCTCAGCTGGCCGGCGGTCTGCAATGGTGTTTCGACGGCGACGTCGTAAACGCGCGAGGTGAGGATCTTCTTGACGTACTGTTCGAGCATCGAAAGCATCACTGAGCGGTTGGGCGAGGTTTGCGAGTCTACCCCAGCGCCCTGTCGGGCGACCACAGCAAGGCCGGGGTATTAGCCGCTATACTAGGCGCCTTTAAGATACTCCTCCCCGTTTCGGAGCCCGCATGACCCAGGACCAACTCAAACAGGCTGTCGCCCAGGCCGCTGTCGATTTCATTCTGCCCAAGCTCGACGACAAGAGCATCGTCGGCGTCGGCACCGGCTCGACTGCCAACTGCTTCATCGACGCCCTGGCCAAGCACAAGACCGCCTTCGACGGCGCCGTGGCCAGCTCCGAAGCGACCGCCGCACGCCTGAAGGGTCACGGTATTCCTGTGTATGAGCTGAACACGGTCAGCGACCTGGAGTTCTACGTCGACGGCGCCGACGAAAGCGACGAGCACCTGAACCTGATCAAAGGCGGTGGCGCGGCCCTGACCCGCGAGAAAATCGTTGCCGCGGTGGCCAAGACCTTCATCTGCATCGCCGATGCCAGCAAGCTGGTCCCGGTGCTAGGCGCCTTCCCGTTGCCGGTCGAAGTGATCCCCATGGCCCGCAGCCATGTGGCACGCCAGCTGGTCAAGCTCGGTGGTGACCCGGTGTACCGCGAAGGCGTGCTGACCGACAACGGCAACATCATTCTGGATGTGCACAACCTGCAGATCACCAACCCGGTCGAACTGGAAAGCCAGATCAACGCCATCGTTGGCGTGGTCACCAATGGCCTGTTCGCGGCGCGGCCGGCTGATTTGCTGTTGTTGGGCACCGCAGAAGGCGTGAAAACCCTCAAGGCTTGATGCCTAACTTGTAGGAGCGGGCTTGCCCCGCGATAGCGGTGTGCCAGGCTAACCGCAATCGCGGGGCAAGCCCGCTCCTACAGCGGTTTCTTGAACACGTAAAACAGGTTCGGTTCGCTGACCAGGTAGATGGTCCCGGCATCATCCATGGCGATGCCTTCGGCCTGCGGCACACTCTTGCTCAAGCCCTGAAAGCCCTTGCGCAGCGACAAGGTACTCAGCGGTTTACCCTGCACATCCAGCTCCAGCACCAGCTGCGACTCATCCGACAGCGCCAGCAAGTGGCCGCTGCGTTCATCGAACTGCAAACTCGACAGGTCACGCACGAACAGCCGCGAATCGCGCTTGCGGTCCTGCACCACATGCACCGCGTACGGCTGTTCGGGGTTGTCATGGGGGAAGCCGTGGACCTCGTAGATCAGCATCGGGTCACGCTCCTTGGCCACGAACAGGCGCTTGCCCGCCGAGTCATAGGCCAGGCCTTCAAAGCCTTTATTGCCATTGAGGCCGATGCCCAGGGTCAGCTGTTCGGCGTCCTTGGCATCGAGAAACGGAGTATCGTCGTCGAGGCGCACGCGAATCAAACGCTGCTCGCGCTCATCGGTGATGACATAGCTATTGGCGCCGACATACTCCACCGCCTCCGGATCACCAAAACCGGTCAACGGCACGCGGCGCAGGATGCGCCCGTCCAGCGACAGCTCGATCAGTTCGGGGCTTTTGTTGGTGACGGTGAACAGGCTGTTGCGATCAGGATCGAAGGTCAGCGCCGAGATGTCTTCATCCAGCCCCTCGATGGGCTTGGCCTCAAGCACCACCTGGTACTGGTCCAGGCCGATGCTCTGCTCAAAAGGCTGCCACCAGGTCTTGAGATTGAACCAGCCGCGTTCGAACAAGCGATACTGCTGCCCTGCTACGGCAACCAGGAGCAAGGCAAGCAGGCTCAACGCCAGGAAAATCAGCGGCAGACGTATGTAACGGCGCATTCAGGTGGACTCATTAAGTGACAGCCTGAATCTTCCCACACTCAACTGAAGCGAAACTTAATCACGGCGTAGGAAAAGCCTGAAATCAGGGCTTGTTAAAACGATAGAACAGGTTCGGCTCACTGACGATGTACAGCGTGCCCTTCTCGTCCATCGCCACACCTTCAGCCCGCGGGATACGCTTTTGCAACCCGTTGAAACCACCGAGCAGGGTCATGAAGCTGACCTGCTCACCCTTCTCGTCCAGCTCCAGCAGCATGTTGGAATCTGCCGAAAGCACCAGCAGATGACCGGTGCGCGGGTCAACGCCAAGGGCGGAAAGGTTGCGCAGGTCCAGTTCTTCGCTAGGCAGTGCCTGCTTGTCACCGGTCAGCGGACTATGACCGTCGCTGCGCCAGGTAAACAACGCCGGTGGCCGCTCTTCGCCGAGGATGATGCGTTGCTGCATAGGGTCCCAGGCAACCGCCTCGAAGGCCTTGTTCTGGTTCTGCGAAGGGCCGAGGTCGTACTGCGGGAAGTCGGTGATGTTCAGCGAACGGGTATCAGCAGCCAGAGTGACGATGGTCATTTTGTGCGCGCGTTCATCGACGATTGCCAGGCGCCCGCCCTCAAGTACCGCGACGCCTTCAGGGTTGCTCCACCCTACCAGGGGAATCTTGCGCAACACGTCGCCTTCCAGGGTCAATTCGACCAGGAACGGGTTCTTGCCCATGACCGCGAACAGGGTTTTGCTCACCGGGTTGTAGGACAGGTCGGAAGCTTCATCCTCCTCCATGCCCGGCAGCACCTTGGCATCGATATCGACCTGGTAGTCCGGCAGCCAGATGCTGGCCTGTTGCTCGACCTTGCTTTCGAAACGCTCCTGCAACCAGAGCAGGCCACGGTCATCCCAATGCATGGCAATCGCCACGCCGTAGCCGATAATCGCCGCCGCGACCAACCAGGTGGACCAGCGCAAGGCCAGGCCACGCTTGCGCGCAGGCGGCAGGGAGTTGCTCGATGGAAGCGGAGTGGCCATGGGTTTGTGCTCTTTTTGCCAGTTGATAACACATTACCGGCACGTTCGCTGAGCCAGGTCCGCAAGTATTATCCGGATAGATTGTGAAAAAAATGGCAAAAGCCGACGGACAGCCTAGCAGCCAGTGTTCCTGGCTGCCAGGCCGCCGGGTTAGAGCACTTGGCCTTCGAAACGGCTGGCACCTGGCAGCTCTATCACCAGCGTATCGCCAGGATTGAGCGGGCCGACGCCAACCGGGGTGCCGGTGAGGATCACATCACCGGCCAGCAGCGAAAACTGCGTGGCCATGTGCTGGATCATTGGCACGATCGGGTTGAGCATCAGCGCGCTGTTGCCGTCCTGGCGCACTTCACCATTGAGGGTCAGGCGGATACCGATGTCTTTCAGGTCTTCAAAAGCGCTGACCGGCACGAACGGCGGCAACACGCAGGCACCATCGAAGCACTTGGAACGCTCCCACGGCAGACCTTTTTCCTTCAATTGCGCCTGCAGGTCGCGCAGGGTCAGGTCCAGGGCCGGAGCGAAGCCGGAGATGGCGTCGAGCACTTCTTCTTCGGTCGGACGGGTGGACAGCGACTTGCCGAGCAACACGGCAATTTCCGTTTCGTAGTGCACCGAACCGCGTTCAGTCGGGATCTTGAAGCCGCCGTCGAGCGGCACTACGCAACTGCCTGGCTTGATGAACAACAGGGGTTCAGTCGGGATCGGGTTATCCAGCTCTGCTGCGTGCTCTGCATAGTTGCGCCCGATGCACACCACCTTGCCCAACGCAAAGTGAATACGCGTGCCGTCTACATACTGGTGCTGATAGCTCATTACCGACTCCTGGCGCTATTGGATGCTCTTGTGCCTGTGGCTTATTCGACAGCGAAAATCTTGCCCGGGTTCATGATCCCGTTGGGATCGAACGCCGCCTTCACTGCTTTCATGTACTGGATTTCGACCGGCGAGCGGCTGTAGGTCAAGTAATCGCGCTTGGTCATGCCGACACCGTGCTCGGCGGAAATCGAGCCGTTGTACTTCTGGACCGTCTCGAACACCCACTTGTTCACCGTTGCGCACTTGGCAAAGAACTCGTCCTTGCTCAGATTATCCGGCTTGAGGATGTTCAGGTGCAGGTTGCCGTCGCCGATATGGCCGTACCAGACCACTTCGAAGTCTGGATAGTTATCTGCGACGATCGCGTCAATGTCCTTGAGAAACGCCGGTACTTTCGACACGGTGACCGAAATATCGTTCTTGTACGGGGTCCAGTGCGAGATGGTTTCGGAGATGTATTCACGCAGCTTCCACAGGTTCTGCAGTTGCTGTTCGCTCTGGCTCATGACGCCATCGAGCACCCAGCCCTGCTCGACACAGTGCTCGAACGTCGCCAGGGCATCGTTGGCCACCTCCTCGTTGCTGGCTTCGAACTCCAGCAAGACATAGAACGGGCAATCGGTCTCGAATGGCGCAGGCACGTCGCCGCGGCCCATGATCTTAGCCAACGCCTTGTCGGAAAAGAACTCGAAGGCTGTCAGGTCGAGCTTGGCGCGAAAGGCGTGCAGCACCGGCATGATCGAATCGAAGTCCGGCGTGCCGAGGACCATGGCCGTGAGGTTGTTCGGCGCCCGGTCCAGGCGCATGGTCGCCTCGACCACGAAACCGAGGGTGCCCTCGGCGCCGATGAACAACTGGCGCAGGTCGTAGCCTGTGGCGTTCTTGATCAGGTCCTTGTTCAGCTCGAGCAGGTCGCCCTTGCCGGTGACAACCTTGAGGCCGGCCACCCAGTTGCGGGTCATGCCGTAGCGAATCACCTTGATCCCGCCGGCATTGGTGGCGATATTGCCACCAATCTGACTGGAACCTGCCGAAGCGAAGTCCACCGGATAATACAGGCCCTTGTCTTCGGCAAAATCCTGCAGTTGCTGGGTAACCACCCCCGGCTGACAGACCACCGAGCGGTCGAACTCGTTGAAGTCGAGAATCTGGTTCATGTAGTCGAAGGCCACGACCACTTCGCCATTGGCCGCAACCGCCGCTGCCGACAAGCCGGTGCGACCGCCTGACGGCACCAGCGCGACCTTGTGCTGGTTGGCCCAGCGGACGATGGCCTGCACCTGTTCGATGCTCTTGGGGAAGACGATGGCCGAGGGCGCGGGAGCGAAGTGCTTGGTCCAATCCTTGCCGTAGGCGTCAAGGGAAGCCGCGTCGGTCAGCACCTTGCCGGGCTCTACCAGGGTCATCAGCTCATCAATCAGCGCAAGATTGGTCATCGATAGAACTCTCGAACTATTCATAGTCACCCTGAGCACTCTTCACGTCCCAGGGATGGGCGTATCGGGGGGTACTCATGCTAGCATACGCCCCCCGCTGATCGTGCTTCAGGCCGATGCTGCGAGAGCTTCACTTCCCTGCCATTTTTCTCCGGGACACAGGTTTACGCAGATGAGCAAGACTTCTCTCGATAAGAGCAAGATCAAGTTCCTTCTTCTCGAAGGCGTCCACCAATCCGCCGTGGACGTCCTCAAGGCCGCCGGGTATACCAGCATCGAGTACCTCACCGGTTCTCTGCCCGACGCTGAGTTGAAAGAAAAGATCGCCGACGCCCACTTCATCGGCATCCGCTCGCGCACCCAACTGACCGAAGAGGTTTTCGACTGCGCCAAGAAACTGGTCGCTGTCGGCTGTTTCTGCATCGGTACCAACCAGGTTGACCTGAACGCCGCTCGCGAGCGCGGTATCGCCGTGTTCAACGCGCCCTACTCCAACACCCGTTCGGTGGCCGAGCTGGTGCTGGCCGAAGCGATCCTGCTGCTGCGCGGCATCCCCGAGAAAAATGCTTCCTGCCACCGTGGTGGCTGGATCAAGAGCGCGGCCAACTCTTTCGAGATCCGCGGCAAGAAGCTGGGTATCGTCGGCTACGGCTCGATCGGCACCCAACTGTCGGTCCTGGCCGAAGGCCTGGGCATGCAGGTGTTCTTCTACGACCCGCTGACCAAGCTGCCATTGGGCAACGCCACCCAGGTCACCAGCCTGCACGAGCTGCTGGGCCTGGCCGATATCGTCTCGCTGCACGTGCCTGAGCTGCCATCCACCCAGTGGATGATCGGTGAGAAAGAAATCCGTGCGATGAAGAAGGGCTCGATCCTGATCAATGCCGCCCGCGGCACCGTGGTCGAGCTGGATCACCTGGCTGCGGCAATCAAGGACAAGCACCTGATCGGCGCCGCCATCGACGTGTTCCCGGTCGAGCCGCGCTCCAACGACGAGCAGTTCGAAAGCCCGCTGCGTGGCCTGGACAACGTGATCCTGACCCCGCACATCGGCGGTTCCACCGCTGAAGCCCAGGCCAACATCGGTCTGGAAGTGGCCGAGAAGCTGGTCAAGTACAGCGACAACGGTACCTCCGTGTCGTCGGTCAACTTCCCTGAAGTGGCCCTGCCGGCGCACCCGGGCAAGCACCGCCTGCTGCACATCCACGAAAACATTCCGGGTGTACTCAGCGAAATCAACAAAGTGTTCGCCGAAAACGCAATCAACATCTCCGGTCAGTTCCTGCAGACCAACGAGAAAGTCGGTTATGTGGTGATCGACGTTGATGCCGAGTACTCGGACCTGGCCCAAGAAAAACTGCAACACATCAAGGGCACTATCCGTTCCCGCGTTCTGTTCTAAGTTAGTTCTAGCGGCACATCGCGGGGCAAGCCCGCTCCCACAGAGTCTCTGTGGGAGCGGGCTTGCCCCGCGATGCTTTCAGCGCTTACTTAACAGTAACGGTGATCTTCTTCGACTCGACGCTCGGCTTGAACGGCACGTGGAACTTGTCACCCAGCACCAGTTGCAGGGTGTGCTTGCCCGGGGTCAGGGTCAGCTCGACTTCAGTCTGTGCCTTGCCAAAATGCAGCACTTGCGGGCCGGCAGGCAGCGGCGCCTTGTTTTCCGGCAGCAGGCTGGTCGGCAGCACCTGGTCGGCCGCAGGCTCTTTATCGACATCCACCAGCAAGTGGTGGTGACCACTGTGCGGGGTCTGATCACCCGCAGGTTTTAGCTCCATGCCCTCGATGCCGAACTTGACGGTAAAGGTCTTGTCGACCGTGGCGCCATCGGCCGGGGAAACGATGAAGACCTTGGCGTCTTTTGGCGGCTCCTGGCTTTTCAGGCCTTCAGCGGCGGCGAACGCCGAGACCCCCATCAGCAAGCCGGCGACGGCTGCACGCGAAAATAGGCTTTTCATTCACTTCTCCTGTGATTTACTTCAAATAACCCTTTGCCACTGAACGAACGGCAACGGTGGATTACCATAGTCCAAATGCGACAGAACATGTTTAACCACGCTGCGAGAAAATATTTCGCTGGCAGTTAAACATCCTCCACCCGACGCGGTCTCAAGTTGCGTTCGACCCTGACAACAACAGAAAGTCACGGCGACCACGATTTTACTGCCAAGCATTGAAGGGGCTTAAATGCGTTTTGCCATCGGGGTACTCCTCGCCATGCTGCTCAGCCCTTGGGCACAGGCCGAACTGATCGACGACGTCAACGAACGCGGTGAACTGCGTATTGCCATCGAAGCCAACATGCCGTCGTTCAATTTCAAGGACGAAAACGACAAGCCGAACGGTTTCGAAGTTGAGCTCGGGCGCTTGCTGGCCAGCGAAATGGATGTACGCGCCGAGTTTGTCGTGGTCGAAGCCAAAGACTTGCTGCCAGGCGTGGAAAGCGGTCGGTACGACGTGGCCATCAACCACATCGCCACGACCCCGGAGCTCAAGGAGCGTTTTGACTTCAGCGACCCCTACGCCTACTCCAGCGCCCAACTGATTGTGCGCAAGGAAGAAAAGCGCCCGCCAAGCACGCTAGAAGCACTCAAAGGCCATAGCCTGGGCGTCGTCCAGGGCAGCCAGTTCGCCGAGCAAGCGCGAGCGGTGGAGGGTGTGGACCTGCGCAGCTACCCGGATGCCACCCAGCCAATCAAGGATGTCGCCAGCGACCAGATCGATGCCGCCATCAGCGATCGCCTGCTGGTGCCCTACGCCATTCGCGACAGCCAGCAGCCGGTCAGCAAAGGTGCAACAGTGGGCCCGATCCTGAGCCTGGCCATTCCGTTTCAGAAGGGCAACCCGGCGTTCAAAAATACTGTGGACAACGCCCTGCAGCGGATCAAGGCCGATGGCCGGCTGAGCGAGCTGTCGCAGAAGTGGTTCGGGATGGATGCGAGCAAGCCGCCGAAGCAGTAATTGGGGCTTTTGGGGCTGCTTTGCAGCCCATCGCCGGCAAGGCCAGCTCCCACAGATTGGCAACTTCAGAGTTGCTTTAAAGCCCGCTGCGCCGCCTCAAGCTCCAGCTCACTGAACACCTTTACCCCTTCGCGGCGCAGCAACGCGGTGGTCACGCCCTCGCCGGCAACCTTGGTGCCACTGAAGGTGCCGTCATAGGTCAGCGCATTGCCGCACGACGGGCTGCCGGACTTGAGCACCGCAATTCGGATGCCGTGGCGGCGCACCAGCGCCAATGCCAACTGCGCCCCGGCCAGGAATTGCGCACTGACATCCTCGCCCGTGACGGTCAGCACCTGGGTATCCCCCTCAAGCACCGCAGCACCCTGCCCGCCCGGGATCTCCGCTGGCGGCCGTGGCGTTGGCAAGCCGCCCGCCACTTCGGGGCACAATGGCACGACCCGCCCCTCGGCCTGCCACTGCTGGAGCAAGTCCGGATGGCCACTGGCGCGTCCGTCATAGCGTACCGGCTGACCGAGCAGGCAGGCACTGACCAGAACCTTGTCCATTTCAGAACGGCTCGTTGCCACGGCGGCGGAACCAGCCGGTCAGCGACAGTCGATCGCGATAAGCAGGCAGCACCTCGTGGGGGAACTCGCCGGAAAGGAACACCACCAGGCAACCGCCGATCGGTTGCACGTCGTGCTCGACATCCCCCCTGAGGGTCATGCGTAACTGGCCGCCGTGCGCGGGCTGCCAATCCTGGTTGAGGTAAATCACCGCCGACACCGTGCGCCGGTCGTCATCGCGAAAGCGGTCGACATGTTTGCGGTAGAAGGCACCCGGCGGGTACAGGGCGAAGTGGCACTCGAAGTCTTCAAGACCAAGGAACAGCCCGCGATTGAGTGCTTCACGCAGGCTGTTCATGAGCGCCAGGTAATGGTCGCAAGGCTCGGCCTGGCCGGGCTCCAGCCACTGGATACGGTCACCGCGGATGCCCTCGCGGACCTCCTGGGAGACGCCCCGGCCTACCGCTGCCGGTTCCAGCTCGCCTTCGGCGGCGCGTTTGCGGCACTCGGCCGCCAGCGCCAGGGTCAGAGACTCTGGAACAAAGGTATCTTGCTGCGACCAGCCACGGGTGGCCAGGTCATCGACGATGCGCGACAGCAGGGGGTCATCAGGGGATATGTGCATGTCGCGCATAGTATCGATCTGCTGCGAAATCCGACAGCGCCACTTGGCCGAGAGTATGCAATGGCTTCTCGACAAAGCCCCGCCATGGCAAGGACAATAGCGCCCTGCCGACAGGAGCCCTGAATGCACCGCTTGTTTTTACTGCTGATGATGATCTGCACCACGCCTGTCTGGGCAGACAGCCTCGACCAACTGTACAAGGTGGCGGGCTGGCCTGAGCAGCGCGCCCACTTTACCGATGCCCTCGATGCCGCCCAGCAGCGCTATCGCAACAGCTTGCCGCCTGCGGTTTACCAGGCGCTGGTCAACAACAGCAACCAGCGCTTCCAGGCGCAGGCCGTGGACAAACGCGCCCAAACCCAGTTACGCGCCAACCTCAGCGACCCGGCCCCGGCCTTGGCGTTTTTCCAGTCGCCGTTGGGGCGCAAGATCGTTGCCGCCGAATTGCTCGCCACCCGTCGCGACCAGTTGGCCAAGAATGCCAAAGGCCTGCCCAAGGTCCAGGCCAGCGACAACCGCCTGCTGATCGTCGGCCACCTGGCCCAGGCGCTGCCGGCTCGTGAAGCCGGTGCCGAAGTGAGCCTGGCGATTGCCGGGGTCGCCGCCGACAGCCTCAGCCAGATGATCCCCGGCCTGCTCGGCGGCGGCCAGGCCCAGGGCCTGCTCGACGGCCAGCGCCAGCGCCTGATGGATCAGATCGGCAGCGAGCTGAACAACACCCTGTTGTACGTCTATCGCGACCTGTCCGATGCCGAGCTTGAAGAGTTCGCCACCTTTGCCGAGTCCGCCGAAGGCAAGACCTACTACAAGGCAGCTCTGGCAGCGATTCGTGCCGGCCTCGCGGTTGGCCAGGACGCCTCGCAACTGAAGTGATCAGCCCAGGCGCTGGTCGATGAAGTCGAAGTAGCGGGCGCGAATCGCCGGCAGTTCATTGGCCAGGTGATGCCGCGCCTCGGGGATCATCAGGGTCCGCGGCGCAGCGAACTTCTCCCCAAGCACCTTGAGGTTGTACGGCCAGTCGACGGTCATATCGCATTCGCCCTGGATGATCAGCGGCTGGCGCGGGCTGAGCGGCGCCGCCTCGATGCGTTTGACCCAATCGAGCAACGCCCCGACCCAGGCCGTAGGCAAACGCCTTGGCTGTAACGGGTCGGCCAGCAGGAACGGCAGGAAGGTCGGGTCGTTGCTGTTCTCGCTGAAACGCCGTTCGATGCCATTGACGAAGGGCCGGAGCATCCAATAGCTGAACTTCGACCAACGCCACGCACGGGGCCGCACCAGCGGCGCAAGCAGGATCACCTCACCCTGGGCCGGGCTCTGGGCGCCGCCATGTAACAGATGATCGACGATAATCGCCCCGCCGGTACTCTGCCCGAACAGATGCCAGGGCTGCGGCAGGTTCACACTGCGCGCCTGCTCGAACAGCGCTTGCATCACGTGTTGATAAACACTGAAGTCATCGATGCTGGCCCGCTCGCCACTGGAAAGCCCATGCCCGGGAAGGTCGCAGGAGATCACCGCATACTGCTGGTCCAGCGCCCAATCGATGACATGCCGGTACAGGCCCATGTGATCGTAGAAGCCATGCAGCAGAACCAGCGTCGCCACCGGTGCAGGTGGCAGCCACACCTGGCCGACCACCTCGAACCCCGCGACATCGAAACGTCCCAGCCAGCGTTCGGCAGGCTGGTCACGGGCTGGCAGGTCCAACCCGTAAAAGCGTTGGTAGGCCTGGGCCTGCGTCGACAGCGGCTGCCGCGCCGCCAGGGAAGTCAGGCTGGCACGTAGGGAGTCGGGCTGAAATGACGCGGACATAAAAGATTTCCAGACGCAAAAGCGGGTTATTGACCTGTGATATTCATCTGTCGCCGCCAGCATGGCAAGCTAGGCGACTTTTTTCGGACATTGCCGACATGCCCCGCTCGCCCATCCGCACCCTGCTTGGCCTGTTGCTCGCCGCCCTCTGCGGCGCCGGCCTGTGGTGGGCCTACGATAGCTTCCAGAGCCGCTACCTGCGCACCTTCGACAACCAGACCGCGCTGTTCTCCGGCGACCGCCTGCAACTGCCGGCAAGCATTGCCGGCCCCGGCCCGATCCGCCTGGTGCACTTCTGGGACCCGGCCTGCCCGTGCAATGTCGGCAACCAGCAGCACCTGGGCGAGCTGATCGAGCACTTCGGCCCCCAGGGCGTGGAGTTCTATGTGGTGCAAAAGCCCGGAACCCGCGGCCAGTTGCCCGCCACCTTGGGCGCACTCAAACCGCTGAGCGAGCTGCCTGGCGCCGAACACTTGCCGGCCACCCCCGGCGTGGCGATCTGGGACCGCAACGGCCAACTGGCCTACTTCGGCCCCTACAGCGAAGGCGCTACCTGCAACTCGAGCAACAGCTTCATCGAGCCGATCCTGCTTGCCTTGAGCCAAGGCCGGGCAGTCAACGCCACCCACACCATGGCGGTGGGGTGCTATTGCCCCTGGTAGACAGGCTGCACGCACTAATTAGTTATGGCACGCAATGAGGCCGAGCTTTTTAGGCTGACGACATACAGAACAGGAGAACCTGTATGTCTAGCAATGGAACTGTGCACCTACCCTCATCGACCATCACCGGCAAACGGCCGCCCTACCGCATCCCCAACACCCTGTTATGGGGTCACAACTCGATCCCGCGCTATCACTACGTGTCGTCCGTTCGCCCCGGGCGGCTGATCATCGATGTCGTCTTCGAGATCGAAGCCGACAAGCAGAACATCAAACAGGACCACGCCCAGCAACAAGCCACACTGGCTGACCGGCTGGATCAGGAGATCCTGGCTCAAGCAGGCCCGCTGGACGGGCTCAGCACAGTTGAAGCACTCAGCCGCCAGCTTGATGCCAGCCAACGGTTGATTCAACAGCGCCAGGCCGAACTGGCCACGGCGCGCCAACAGGCTGACAGTTTTTTCGGATCGGACCCTGAGCACAAAAGCTTCCAGCAGTTCTTGACGGTCGCCACTCGCCCATCAGGCCACCCGAATCCTAAACAAGCGTGGCTTGCTTCCTATAAGGCAGCATTTGAAGCGAAAGTGCTGGATGCTGCCATTGCCCATCTCTCCAGGCGAATGTACAGCCTGAAGTCCGCTCACAACGAAGCATTCTGGCAACAGCGCAGGCATGACAGCCTGAGCCGAAGCCTGCACTCGGCCGAGCGGGGGTTGAACTGGATGCTCACCGACAGGCACCAGTACGACCAGGCAAAATCTGCTCTGCAAACCCTCGTGGAGAATTTCCAGCGTCACCATCTCGAAGATATTGATCCAGCGGCCGCTGCGCTGCACGCCATTGAGCTGGAGCGTGAGACTTCCGACCTAATCAAGGCAAGGAACGCGCTGAACAAGAGCCAACTCAACACCAACCTGCGCTTTCACTACTTGACCTCACGGCATAGCTCGCTGGCCTTCGACCTCAATTTCGATCAGCGCAGGGCTCCCCGCCCCCTCCACCAGCAAGTTCAACAACTGCATAGCCAGATTGGCCAATACCTCAATGAGCACCAGCAAAGCTGGGCAGCCGAATCCGCCACAGTTGCCGAACTCATGGCAAGCGCACACCAGAACATCAATGCAGCATTCGAAGAGCAGACACGCCTGGCTGCACTGGCCGGGCAACCTGCGACGCAAACCCCAACGGTATTCAACGCCTGGACTGCCAGCACCAGCCATCCACTCGTACTCGCCGCCTCACAGGGGGCTATGACGACCTTCGAAGCGGTTCTGTCAGCATTCGAAACAGGTTTGAAAAACGCTGCCAAGGCCAGGTTCGAAGCAGCCCTGGGCAGGCGAGGACTATTTGTCACCCTGATGACTTACTCCACACGCCTGGGCAATGGCGAACGCATGGGCATCAGTGTGCCGTTAGCACACCTGTCACCCGGTGCAGACCTTGAGCAGGAGGCTGGCAACCGTATCGGCCAGACCACTGCCTTACCCTTGCGCCTGGGGGTGAATACCGTCGGTGAATTCACCCAGATCTACATGGCCACCACCGACGGCAACGATATTCCAGGCGATGTCAGGGTCAGGCGCGCACATTGGGATGCGGCCAAGGGTGCCTACAGCTTCACGTCTGACGGTGTGGGCGCCACCACCATCCTCTGGCACCCCATCACACCTCCCAGCAGCCTGCCGACCTTCGACCCGGAAACCGGCAATGCCATTCCGCCAAAACCCATAGAAGAGGACTTGCAAAAGCACTATCCGGGCACGATCCATGTCCCCACTGTCCCGACCGTGTCGCCGCTGCCGGGGCTGGCCGATGCGCATTTCGACGACTACATCATCGTCTTCCCCGCCGACTCGGGCCTCGCCCCGGTCTACATCATGCTCAAGGATGCGCGCGAGTATGCAGGGGTTGCGACAGGGTATGGGCAAGTTCCCGGGGAGGGTTGGGCCCATGCGGTGAGTACACCTGACGGTGCACCCATTCCGTCACAAATTGCCGAAAAGCTGCGCGGGCGGACTTTTGCAACCTTCCGTAAACTGCGCGAGGCGTTCTGGATGGCGGTTGCAGCGGATCCCGTACTGAACAAGTACTTTACGCTCACGAACCTGGAATTCATGAAAGAGGGTAACGCTCCTTATGCCACCTCAACTGAGCAGGTAGGTGGCAGCATGAAGCTTCAATTGCACCATATCCACCACATCGCCAATGGAGGTGCGGTGTACGATTTGGACAATCTGACCATATTGACCCCAAGGCAGCACATCGATCTTCATAACAGGAGACCATAATCATGGAACTGAAGCAGCGCATTGAGGATTACACCGACGCCGAATTCCTGGAGCTTGTTCGTGAGTTCTTCGAGAATCGATCTGGGCTTACCGGAAAGGAATATGGCCAGTACATTGACAGGTTAATGATCCATTTCGTAACCATCACCGAACACCCCGGCAAATCCGACGTCATTTGCTACCCCACCGAAGGCGAAGAAGACAGCCCCGAAGGCGTCCTGAAACGCGTCAAGGAATGGCGCGCCGCCAACGGCAAGCCTGGCTTCAAACCTGCCTGAACCGTATGCCTGTGGGTACGACCGACATGTACCCACAGGCAGCTTTCACCGCACCTGCGCAGGGTTGCCAACCACGGTGGCCCCCGCCGGCACATCGCGGGTCACCACGCTGCCGGCGCCGATCACTGCGTTATCACCCACCGTCACCCCCGGCAAGATGATCGCCCCGCCGCCGATCCAGACATTGTTGCCGATCGTCACCGGCCGCCCGCTTTCCAGGCCGCTGCGGCGTAGCTCCGGGTCCAGCGGATGGTCGGCGGTGTAGATCTGCACCGCCGGGCCGATCTGGCAGTCAGCGCCGATGCTCACCAGGGTGACGTCGAGGATCACGCAGTTGAAATTCATGAACACGTTGGCGCCGACACTGATGTTGTAGCCGTAGTCGCAGTAGAACGGCGGGCGAATCACCACACCGTCACCAACCTTGCCAAAGTGCTCGCCCAGCAAACCATGGCGTTGCTCGTTAAGCAGCTCTGCACTGTTGTTGTAGCGCGCCATCCAGTGTTTGTTGGCGATCTGTTCGGCCTGTAGCTGCGGGCAACTGGCGTGATAGAGCTGGCCGCCGAGCATCTTCTGCTTTTCACTGAGATTCATCTTCCCTCCTTTGGGACTATCCTCTGTCCGACTTTACCTCGATGATCGGACCACAAGATCCGCAAAAAAGCACAAGGAGTCACGATGAAGCGCAGCCTGACCTTCCTCGCCGTGGTCATTGCCGCGGCCGCTGGCGGCGGTTACTGGTACGTGCACGGCAAGCTGCCGCAACGCGAAGGCGAGGTCACCTTGAGCAGCCTGCAGGCGCCGGTCAGCGTGCGCTACGATGCCCGCGGCGTGCCGCATATCCAAGCGCAGAACGAGGCCGACCTGTACCGCGCCCTGGGCTATGTACATGCCCAGGACCGCCTGTTCCAGATGGAGATCATCCGCCGCCTGGCCCGCGGCGAGCTGGCCGAGATCCTCGGCAGCAAGCTGGTGGCCACCGACACCTTGTTCCGCAGCCTGCGTATTCGCGAGCAGGCCGAGCTTTACGTCGAACGCCAGGACAAAACCTCGCCGGCCTGGCTTGCCCTGCAGGCTTACCTCGAAGGCGTGAACGCCTGGCAGGACAGCCATCCCAAGCCGATGGAATTCGACGCGCTGGGTATAACGCCTAGGCCCTTCACCGCGCAGGACACCATCAGTATCGCCGGCTACATGGCCTACAGCTTTGCCGCTGCATTTCGCACGGAGCCTGCGCTGACCTACATCCGCGACCAGTTGGGCGCCGATTACCTGACGATCTTCGACCTCGACTGGAACCCCCAAGGCGCCCTGGCCAGCAAGCCAGCCCTGGCCGCCAGCGACTGGCAAAGCCTGCAGCAACTGGCGCAGCTCAGCCAGCAGGCCCTGAGCGATGCCGGCATTCCCCAGTACGAAGGCAGCAACGCCTGGGCCATTTCCGGCAGCCGCACCCGTAGCGGCAAGCCGCTGCTGGCCGGCGATCCGCACATCAGTTTCGCCGTGCCCTCGGTATGGTACGAGGCCGAGCTGACTGCGCCCGGCTTCAACCTCTATGGCTATCACCAGGCGCTGAACCCCTTCGCATCCCTTGGGCACAACCGTGACTTCGGCTGGAGCCTGACCATGTTCCAGAACGACGACGTCGACCTGATCGCCGAACAGCTCAATCCGGACAACCCCGAACAAGTGAAGATCAACGGCCAGTGGCAGCCCCTGACCCAGACCCGGGAACAGATTGCGGTGAAGAACGAAGCGCCGGTGACCATCACCCTGCGCCGCTCACCTCACGGGCCGATCGTCAACACAGCGCTGGGCGAAACTGCAGGCGCTGCGCCCATTGCCCTGTGGTGGGCATTCCTGGAAACCGAGAACCCACTGCTCGATGGCTTCTACCAGGTCAACCGCGCCGATACCCTGGACAAGATGCGCGCCGCAGCGGCAAAGATTCAGGCGCCCGGGCTCAATCTGATCTGGGCCAACGCCCGCGGCGATATCGGCTGGTGGGCAGCGGCGCAGTTGCCCATTCGCCCTGAAGGGGTCAACCCGGGGTTCATTCTGGATGGCAGCACGCCCCAGGCCGACAAACTGGGTTTCTACCCCTTCAGCGCCAACCCGCAGGCAGAGAACCCGGCCAGCGGCTACATCGTCTCAGCCAACTTCCAGCCGCCAGCCAGCATGCCGATCCCGGGCTACTACAACCTGGCCGACCGTGGCCAGCGCCTGAACCAGCACCTGGCCGACCCGCAAACCAAATGGGACCAGCAGAACAGCCAGGCCCTGCAACTGGACACCACCACTGACTACGGCCCACGCACCCTGGCGCCACTGCTGTCGGTACTGCGCGAAGTGGCCGAGGGCGATCAGCAGAAGGAACTGGTCGAGCAACTGGCGGCGTGGAACGGTGACTATCCGGTGGATTCGGTCAGTGCCACGCTGTTCAACCAGTTCCTCTACGAGCTGGCCTACGCGGCGCTGCACGATGAGCTGGGCGATACCTGGTTCAAGACCCTGATCAGCACCCGCGCCATCGACGCCGCCTTGCCACGCCTGGCCGCCGACGCCAACTCTCCCTGGTGGGGCAAGCAGGGCAGCAGCGAGCAAGGCGACCGCACGGCGGCAGTGAAGCAGGCCTGGGGTAAAACCCTGGCCCACCTGCGCGAGACCTTCGGCAACGACCCGGCGGGCTGGCAATGGGGCAAGGCGCATACCCTGACCCACAACCATCCGCTGGGGCTGCAAAAGCCGCTGAACCTGCTGTTCAATGTTGGCCCCTTTGCCGCACCGGGCACCCATGAAGTGCCGAACAACCTCTCGGCGAAGATCGGCCCGGCGCCGTGGCCGGTGACCTACGGCCCTTCGACCCGGCGCCTGATCGACTTTGCCGATGCAGGCCTTGCGCTGACCATCAACCCGGTCGGGCAAAGCGGGGTGCTGTTCGACAAGCATTATGCTGATCAGGCCAAGGACTATATCGAAGGCCGCTATCACAAGGCGCAGATGGGGGTGATTCCGGCGCAAAGCACCTTGAAGTTGGTGCCTCGGGATTAGCAAGGCTTTGCCTTGCATCGCTGGCAAGGCCAGCTCCCACGGGGACGGTGCATGCAGATCCATTGTGGGAGCCGGCCTTGCCGGCGATGGGCTGCGCGAGCAGCCCCGGATTATCAACCCTGCCACTTACCGCCTTCGACAATCACGCTCTCAGGCTTGGTGTCATCGCTCAGTTCCTTGCGCACATACTGGTCATACAGTTTGAGCAGGTACTTCTGCTCGCCCAGGCGCGCAAGCTCGGCGTTAACCCAATCGCGCAGCTCGATGTTGCCCTTCTTCACCGCCGGTGCAATCGGTGCTTCCTCGCCGAGTTTTTCTTCCAGCACGCGGTAGCCCGGGTTCTGCTTCGACCAGCTGAACAGGATCAGGTTGTCCTGGGCATAGGCATCACCACGACCACTGGCCAGGGCCTGCAGCGACTCGGTGTTCTTCTCGAACTTGAGCAGCTTCCAGTCCGGGTGGTTCTTGGTCAGCCAGATATCGGCGGTGGTACCTGTGGTGACGATGGTGGTCTTGTCGGCCAGGTCATCGAGCTTTTTCACGCTGCTGCCTTCGGGCACCAGGGCCTGCACGGCAACCCGCAGGTTGGGGTTGGTGAACTCCACCGCTTCCTGGCGCTCCGGGGTCACGGTCATGTTGGCCAGGATCAGGTCGACCTTGTCGCTCTGCAGGAACGGGATACGGCTGGCCGGTTCCACGGCGACGAACTCCACCTTGTTTTCATCACCCAGCAGGTCCTTGGCAAGCTGGCGGCCGATGTCGGTATCAAAACCAACATAGCGCCCGGCCTCGTCGACAAAGCCGAACGGCGGCTTGTCGGTGAACACGCCGACAATCAGCTTGTCGCGAGCCTTGATGGTTTCCAGGTAACTGGTGGCCGGCGCAGAGCCACCGGCAGCTGGCTTACCCGGCTCTTCAGCCTTGTTGCAGCCGGCCAGCAAGGCCAGGCCGAGGAAGGACAACAGCAGTTTCGAAGTCTTGGCAGTTTTCATGACAGTTCCTTTGCGGGGGTTTTAGGCAGGCTTTCGACAAAGCTGAATTTCTCCAGAAACTGCTGCGCGCGTGCGCTCTGCGGGTTCGTAAAGAAGCTCTCGGGGTCGCGCTGTTCAAGGATCCTGCCGGCCTCCATGAACACGATGCGGTCGGCCACCGCGCGGGCGAAGGCCATTTCATGGGTAACGATGAGCAGGGTCATGCCGCCTTCGGCCAGGCCCTGGATCACTTGCAGCACTTCCTTGACCATTTCCGGGTCGAGCGCTGCGGTGACTTCATCGAACAGCATCACTTGCGGGTTCATGCACAGTGAACGGACGATGGCGATGCGTTGCTGCTGGCCACCGGAAAGCTGGCGCGGGAATACGTCGCGCTTGTCCAGCAAGCCAACCCGGGCCAGCAAGGCTTCGGCCTGGGCCTGGGCTTCGCGGCGCTCGCGTTTTTGCACCTTGAGCGGGCCGAGCAGCAGGTTGTCGAGCACGCTCATGTGGCCGAACAGGTGATAACTCTGAAACACCATGCCGACCTGCTGGCGCACCTGGCGCCAGTCGGTGCCGGGGGCCAGCAGCTCCTGCCCGGCCAGGCGCAGGCTGCCGCTGTGGGCGGTTTCCAGGCCGTTGAGGCAGCGCAGCAAGGTGCTTTTGCCGCAGCCGCTGGGGCCGAGGATCACCACCACTTCACCGCTGCTTACCTGCAGGTCGACGTGGTCGAGCACCTGCTGCTCGCCGAAGAATTTGTTGAAGCCCTTGAACTCGATCAGTGCGCTCATGCGTGTGTCCAGCGGCGCTCCAGCGCGCGCGAGGCGGCTGACAGCGGGTAGCAGATGAAGAAGAAAAACAGGAACAGTGCGCCGTAGATCAGCACCGATTCGTAGGTGCGCTCGATGATCTGCTGGCCGACCTTGATCACATCGACCACGCCGATCAGTACCGCCAGGGAGCTGGTCTTGATGATGCGCGTGTAGATGTTGATGGTCGGCGGGGTCATGCGCTTGAGCGCCTGGGGCAGCAGGACGTAGCCGTACAACTGCGCACTCGACAGGCCGATCGACAGCCCGGCTTCGCGTTGCCCGCGTGGCAACGACTGCAGTGCGCCACGCACCACCTCGCCCACTTCGCTGGCGCCCCACAACGACAGCACCAGCACCGCGCACCAGAAGCTTGGAATACTCAGGGCAAAGAAAATCGGCAGGCCGAAGAACAGCAGGTATAGCCACACCAGCACCGGGATCGCCCGGAACAACTCCAGGTAAATGCGCAACAGCACATTCACACTGCGTTTACGCAGGGTCGCCAGCACGCCATAGAGCACGCCGCCCAGAGTGGCGAAGAGGATACTCAGCGCCGAAATCGCCAGTGTCTGCGCTGCGCCCTTGCTCAGTTGCGGCAAGGACACCAACAACAACTCAAGACCCGAACTGGCCATGTTGCAGCCTCCGTTCCAGGCGGCTGAGCAGCAGCGACAAGGGCAGGAACAGCAGCACGCAGATCAGCGTCAGCACCGCCAGCATTTCATAGGTCTTGTAGTACAGGGCAATGTAACTCTTGGTGGTGTAGAGGATCTCCGGCACCGCTACCGCCGACACCACGGTGGTTTCCTTGAGCAGAAAGATAAAGTTGGCGAACAGCGCCGGCAGGCTGAGAATCCCGGCCTGGGGCAGGATCACGTGGCGCAGCAACTGGCCTTCGGACAGGCCGATCGAGCGCCCCGATTCCAGTTGCGCCACCGGCACCGCCTCGACACCGGCGCGCAGCACCTCGGTCAGGTAGGCACCGCCCAGAAAAGTCATGGTGATGATCGCCGCAGCAAAGCCGGAAATCTTCAGGCCCAGCTCCGGCAAGGCGAAGTAGACGAAGAACAGCTGGATCAGCAACGGTGTATTGCGCGCCAGCTCCACGTAGAGCTTTACCAGGCGCTGCAGGTATGGCGTGCGGTAAACCAGGATCGCGGCATTGACCAGCGCCACCAGCAACGAAGTAGCGATGGCGATCAGGCCCACTTGCAAGGTGACGCCCACCGCCTTGAGAAAGGCCGGCAATGTGCTAAGGATAAAGGCGAAGTCGAAGCTCATGGAGTGAGCCTCGCTAGACAATGACGATGGGGCATGGACAGGATCTCGGACCGGCCCGAGGGTAACGGGCGGCTCTACACAGGGGTTGTCAGTGCGGGTGAGCACAATGAGTAGACTCTAAAGGTATAAAAATATTTATTTAAATACCTTTATTGCATATTGATATCACCCAAACAGCTAACCTGCGAAATCCTTGGCGGTGGCGGGACCTTTTCGCTGCAAATGCTATCCAAGCGCTGTCACTTCCCTCCCTTTCAAGGAAGACAACAACAATGAACAGCCAAGCAAACCATGATCCCCAAGACCTGTTGAAACTGCTCAGTGCTCTGTTGCGCGCGGTGCAAACCCGCAACTGAGGCACACAAAAACGCCGACGCGGCATAGCCGGCGTCGGCGTTATCAGGGTGCTACACAGGCTGGGTGAATCAGAACGCCGGCAGTACCGCGCCGCTGTACTTCTTCTCGATGAAGGTCTTCACCTCAGGGCTGGTCAGGGCTTTGGCCAGCTTCTGGATGGCGTCGCTGTCCTTGTTGTCCGGACGGGCCACCAGGAAGTTCACGTACGGCGAGTCGGCACCTTCGATTACCAGGGCGTCCTTGGCCGGGTTCAGGCCGGCTTCCAGGGCATAGTTGGTGTTGATCATGTCCAGGTCGACCTGATCCAGCACACGCGGCAGCATGGCCGATTCAAGCTCGCGGAATTTCAGCTTCTTCGGGTTCTCGGCGATGTCTTTCGGAGTCGCCAGGGCGTTCTTCGGGTCCTTCAGGGTGATCAGCCCAGCCTTCTGCAACAGCAGCAGGGCACGGCCGCTGTTGCTGCCTTCGTTAGGAATGGCAACGGTCGCGCCTTCCTTCAGTTCGCTCAGGCTCTTGACCTTCTTCGAATAGCCGCCAAACGGTTCAACGTGCACGCCGATCACGGTTTCCAGGTGAGTGCCTTTGCCTTCGTTGAAGTTCTTCAGGTACGGCAGGGTCTGGAAGTAGTTGGCGTCCAGGCGCTTCTGGTCGACTTGCACGTTAGGCTGCACGTAGTCGGTGAATACCTTGATCTCCAGGTCCACACCTTGCTTGGCCAGGGTTGGCTTGATCAGCTCGAGGATTTCCGCGTGCGGTACCGGGGTAGCGGCAACGACCAGCTTCTCGCCCGCCTGGGCCAAACCTGCAACCGACAGAGCGGCCGCCAGAGCAGTCAACAACAGAGCCTTTTTCATGCGCAGTCCTTATTCGAATACACGGCCATCGGGCGACGGCGAAGGTGGGGGTTGCCAGCACGTTGCTAGCTGGCTTGAAGCGGACAATACCTAGATTTTTTATACCAGAACAATATCTTTTATTTTGCTGCTTATGCCATTTTTAACGGACGAATCCATGCGCCCAGCGCATTGACTCAGGCGGGCGGCTGCGTCAGGCGCAACAGGGTCTTTTCCAGCAGTTGTTGCAACGCCCTGCGCTCACCCGGTTCGCCAAGGCTCAACAACTGCTCCAGCTGGCCAGCCAGAGCCTTCAACGGAGTTGCCAGGTTCAGGTGCTGAGGGAGAATTTCGTCACCACTGCTGACCAGCAGGGCGAAGTGGATGACGTTCTCAAGCTCGCGCGTGTTGCCCGGCCAACTGTGCAGTTCGAGCACCCGCTGCGCCGTTTCGCTGATCAACGGCACCGGCAGGTTCAGGCGCGGGCTGTAGATACCGACGAAATACTCGGCCAGCGGCAGGATATCGCCGACCCGCTCGCGCAACGCTGGCAGCTCCAGCTGGCCTTCACGCAGGTAGTGGTACAAGCGGTCGTGGAACTTGCCGGCACTGACCGCTTCGCCAAGATCAATGCTCGATGCGGCGACCAGGCGCACATCCACCGGATTCGGTTGCTGGGCGCCGACACGGGTGACCGGTATCATAACCGTGACA